>NZ_BSRC01000003.1:0-68398 GCF_054771735.1 Sphingobium sp. TomMM35A | reverse complement strand
GTGTCGTCGCTTCCTTTAGGTGTCAGTTCAGGCTGCTGCGGAATGCAGGCGGGCAATCACGCGGTCCAGTGATTGGTGCCAATCCGGCAGAGCCACGCCATGGACTTTCGCGATCAGGCCGCAGTCGAGCCGTGAATTGGCTGGCCGCTTGGCAGGGGTCGGATAGTCGGCGGTGGTTATCCGCTTCACCTGCGCCCTAGGTCCGCTGTGCACGGCGGAAGCGGCGAAGATCGCCTCCGCAAAGTCGGCCCAGCTGGCTTCACCTTTAGCCGTCATGTGGAAGACGCCGCGCAATTCCGGATAGCTATTGGCTACCATATTGGTAGCGACATGAAGGATGCCATCAGCGATGTCGAGCGCGCTAGTCGGATTGCCGAGCTGGTCGGCAACGACGGACACCTCATCTCGGTCGCCCGCGAGACGCAGCATCGTCTTCACGAAATTCGCGCCGAAGGGGCTATAAACCCATGCCACGCGCAGTACCGCGCTGTTGTCGCCATGGGCAGCCAGCACCGCCTGCTCACCCGCCAGCTTCGACGCGCCATAGACGCCCGTCGGCCCGGTGGGGTCGGTCTCCAGATAGGGCCGGTCCAGCGTGCCCTCGAAAACATAATCGGTCGAAACATGGACCAGCGGCACGCCCAGCGCCTTTGCCGCCTCTGCCACTGCGCCGACGCCCGCACCGTTTACCGCATGGGCGAACTCGCTTTCACTCTCCGCCTTGTCGACGGCGGTATAAGCGGCGGCCGAGACGATAACGTCAGGCGCCGCACCCTCCAACGCGCGCAGCACCGAAGCCGGATCAGCTAAGTCCAGCTCGGGCCGACCTAGCGCGACCACTTCATGTCCAGCGGCCCCGCCACGCTCGATCAAGCTGGTGACGACCTGCCCTGTCTTGCCGGTGACGGCAATCCTCACGCAGCCACTCCGGCAGGCGCAGGCGCGGCGTTCAGCCCCAGCCTCTGGCCGTCATAACGATCGCGGAGCGGCCGCCACCACCACTCATTTTCAAGATACCAGCGCACCGTCTTCTCGATGCCGCTGTCGAAATTCTCCTGCGCGCGCCAGCCCAGCTCGGTCTCCAGCCTGGTCGCATCGATAGCGTAGCGAGCATCATGGCCAGGCCGATCCGTGACGAACTCGATCAGCCCTTCGCGCGGCGCGGCGGCGGGCATCAACTCATCCAGCACCGCGCAGATCCGGCGTACAACGTCGATGTTGCGTCGTTCGTTACGGCCCCCAACATTATAGGTCTCGCCGGGCACGCCCTTCTCGATGATGAGGTCGAGTGCGCGGGCATGGTCGTCGACATAAAGCCAGTCGCGCACATTCTCGCCCTTGCCATAAACCGGCAGCGCGCGGCCCGCGAGCGCGTTTAGGATGGTGAGCGGGATCAGCTTTTCGGGGAAGTGATAGGGACCGTAATTGTTCGAACAGTTCGACACCACCACCGGCAACCCATAAGTGCGCTGCCAAGCCTTGGCGAGATGGTCGGACGCCGCCTTGGACGCCGAGTAGGGCGAACTGGGGTCGTACGGCGTGCTTTCCTCGAACAGCCCCTCATCACCCAGCGAGCCATAGACCTCGTCGGTCGAGACGTGGAGGAAGCGGAAAGCGTTCTTGGCTTCTTTGGCAAGCCCGTTCCAATAACCGCGTGCCGCCTCCAGCAGGGTGAAGGTGCCTACGACATTGGTCTGGATGAAGTCGGCCGCGCCGGTGATCGAGCGATCGACGTGGCTTTCCGCCGCCAGGTGCATGATGCGGTCGGGCTGGAAGCCATTGATCGCCTCGTCCATCGCCGCGCGATCGCAGATGTCGGCCTTGAGGAAGCGGTGATTAGCCTTGCCTTCCACGGCCTTCAGCGAAGCCTCGCACCCGGCATAGGTCAGAGCGTCTATGGTCAGGACTTCATAGCCCTTTTCCAGCACCAGATAGCGGACGAGGGCTGAGCCGATGAAACCGGCGCCTCCCGTAACGATCACGCGCATACGATCATTACCCCCAAGTAAAATAGTCCGGTAAGTCGGCGAGCAGCGGCTGCTGCAGATCCTTCGGCGACAGTGTATTGGGATCAGCCACATTGGGCCAATCGATGCCGATCGCCGGATCATCCCAGCGCAGCCCCTTGTCACATTCGGCACTGTAATAACTGGTCACCTTGTAGCAGATGACCGTGTCAGGCTCGATCGAGCAGAAGCCATGGGCAAAACCCGGCGGGATCCAAAGCTGCTTGCCATTGTCCGGGGTGAGCGTCTCCGCCACCCACTGGCCGTAGGTGGGAGAACCTTGGCGGATATCGACGGCGACATCAAACAGGGCGCCGGCGGTGCAGCGGACGAGCTTGCCCTGCGTGTGCGGTTCGGTCTGGAAATGCAGGCCGCGGATGGTGCCCTGGCGGACGCTGCGGGATTCATTGTCCTGGACGAAGGTCCAATTGCCGCAATGCGCGGAGAACAAATCGGCTCGAAAGGTTTCCGCGAAATAGCCCCGCTCATCCCCAATATGGCGTGGGGTGAGCAGCTTAAGGCCGACGATATCGAAGGATTTGATCTCCATCATCCCACTTTCAAACAGAGAAGCGGGCGACCATTGTGGGGTCGCCCCTCAAAAGCCTTAGTTGCTGTTTTTCACCGTCTGCACCGCTGCAGTGACCGTTAAGATCGGAGAAAACAGCTGGCTAATCAACTGAATGAGTTTGCTGGGCTGGTTTGCCGCCGCATTGCCAAAGTAAAGCACGTCCTTGTCCCGCATTGCGAAACGCTGGGCGAGGAAATAGGAACCGGTTTTCATCATGTTGAGGTGATAGACCTTCGGCACCTCATTGCCCTGCTCATCACGGACATAGCGGAACACGAAGATCGCCGCCGGATTGCCGACACCAGGATTAACGCCGCCCGCATTAGCAACCGCCTCCGCCAGCGATACCGTTGAACGGCTGAAAGGAACCTCCTCTACCCGTCCCGGAGCGCCCAGCACGGAATAGGTTCGGGGATTGTTGATCAACATCAGCCGGTCGCCGGGATAGGCCCGCACGTCGAGCCTGGGATTATCGACAAGGTCGTTGATGCGCACGTCAACGCTCTGCTCGCCCCGCACGATCCGCAGCAGCAGATCCTTTGCATTGCCGCGGTAGCCGCCGGCAAGCGCGATGGCATCGGAAAGGGTTTCCCGGTTAGTCTGCAGCACGAGCCGGCCCGGCTTGGCTACCTCACCACCAACGATGATCGAATTAGTGATGGCCTGGTTCAGCGTGACGATCACTTGCGGGTTCTGTGACAGCCGTGCTAGCGAATTGCGGATCATCGCCTCGATCTCACCAGTCGTGATCCCCGCCACATGAAGCGTGCCGGCATAGGGAATGGTGATGTCACCCAGGTCATCGACCCGCGTCGGCGGCAGCTTCTGCACTTGCACGCCGGGATTGGCGACAATCTGGCTCATCCCCCCACCGCCACCTCCGGCGCCCGAGAAGAGGGTGACCCCCGCTTCATATATATTAATGTCCAACACATCGCCTGGGCCGATCATGTCAGTCGGCGGCGGCGTCAAATCGGGCAGCAAGGCGGTTGCCACCGCACTTGCCCCCGGCACATCCGCGACCGTGTGGATCGGAACCACCTCGATCGGGGCCGTTCCATCCTTGGGAGCGGCAGCGGATTTCTCAATCTGCCCCCCTGTAGGGCCGCTGGACGGCAGCGTAGCGCATCCCGCAAGTCCGGCGAGCAGGGCTAGATAAACGCTATTCTTGACTTGCATCGCTAATGAACTCGAAGGCTTGCGGGCTCGATGGGCGCACGCCTTAGCATCGGGATTCGGCAATGGACAATAGTTCCTCTCGCGATTGCGTCAGCGAAACGCGCTTGACCTTGCGCGCCGCCCCATGTTGGCCTAGCGCAAGGCTGATTTAGTTCCCTCGAGACGCTGCAAAGATATTTTATGAACGTCAATCCCTCGTTCCCGATTGAGGCCGAAGCCCCCGTTCAGCATTCCGCCGTAGTCCATTGGCTTAAGAAGCGGCGATGGTTCCTGCTGATGGTTGTGCTGCCCACCCTTCTGGCGGCGCTTTATTACGGCTTGATCGCATCTGACGTTTACGTCTCGGAGTCCCGCTTCGTCATCAAGAGTCCGGACCAGAAGCGCTCGCAGATGTCGACGCTAGCCAACTTGGTGCAGACAACCGGCTTGTCGGGTGGACAGGAACAGACGAACGAGGTGCTCACTTATGTCCGCTCCCGCGACGCGCTCAAGGCGCTGGAGAAGACGGTCCACGTTCGCGACAAATTTTCGAATCCAGAGGCGGATTTCTTAAGTCGCTTCCCCCAGCCATTTGCCGACAACAGCTTTGAAAGCCTGTTCAAATATTATGGCAAACGTGTTGATGCGCGCATGGACACCGAAGCGGGCACTGCGATCATTAAGGTCGAGGCATTCACCCCGCAAGACGCCTATGTCATCAACCGACAGTTACTCGATCTGAGCGAAGGGCTGGTCAACCGGCTCAACACCCGCGCGCAAAGCAAGGGCATTGCCGAGGCTCAGAAGCAGGTCGAACTCGCAACCCAGCGAGCTAGGAATGCCCGGATAGCGCTGGCACAGTATCGCAACGCCCAGGCGCTGATCGATCCGACTAAACAGGCTGGCGGCGTGCTAGAAATCGCCAACACGATGATTGCGGAACGGGCCGCGCTCCAAGCGCAGCTAGACCTAATGCAGCGCCTCACTCCCAACAACCCCTCCATTCCAGCGCTGCGTAATCGCATCGGAGCGATTTCCGTGCAGATCGCGTCACAAAACAGCCGGGTAGTTGGCACTGGCAGCGGCATTGCATCGAAGATGGGCGGCTATGAAGATCTGCTGGTGGAGGAGAAATTTGCGACCGAAAGCCTGACCGCGGCCAATGCTGCCTTGGTCCAGGCACGCGCCGAAGCGCTGCGCCAGCAATTTTATTTGGAACGTGTGGTCGATCCGAACACACCTGACACACCCTTGCTCCCCAAGCGCTTTATTAACATCCTCGTGGTGTTCGCTGCATCCGTGTGCCTCTATTTCATCGCCTGGATGTTCATGATCGGCGTACTTGAGCATGCTCCGGAAGATTGATCATGGCGAAAAGCAGCTTACATCTACTGCGCAATAGCTGGGCCGTGCAGGTTCGCGTCATTCATGCCTTGATGATCCGCGAGCTGATAACTCGCTTCGGACGGGAAAATATCGGCTTCCTCTGGATCATGGTGGAGCCCCTGCTATTCGCCGGGTTGGTAGGGCTAGTCTGGCATTTCACGCACGGCCCTACCGAA
The DNA here is from genome assembly GCF_054771735.1 of Sphingobium sp. TomMM35A. Taxonomy (NCBI): domain Bacteria; kingdom Pseudomonadati; phylum Pseudomonadota; class Alphaproteobacteria; order Sphingomonadales; family Sphingobiaceae; genus Sphingobium; species Sphingobium sp. TomMM35A. The sequence continues at coordinate 63,101 of NZ_BSRC01000003.1, read as the reverse complement.
CATGGTGTTGGCGTAATCGCATTCGTCGCCACAGGCTATATCCCCATCACGTTGTTCCGACATGGCGTAACGCGCAGCGTTGCCGTCTTCACAGTCAACCAGAGCCTGCTTTATCACCGGCAGATCAAAATTGTCGATTTCATCTTGTCCCGGTTCATCATCGAATTACTCGGCGGCATGATGGCTTATCTCTTCATGGCGACCGTTCTAATCGGTTTCGGCGAATTCCCCATCCCCGCCGACCTGGGTCTCCTGATCGCGGGCTGGTTGCTTTATGCCTTTTTTTGCTTCTCCGTGTGCCTCATCATCGCCCCGCTTTCGGAAGTGTCCGAGGCGATGGAAAAATTCATTCCTGTTACGACCTATATCATGATCCCTTTTTCCGGTCTGTTCTACATGGTGTCCTGGACGACCCCTGGTGCCCGGGAATTTTTGCTGTTCTCTCCATTTGTAAATGGCATGGAAATGATGCGGAAGGGGATCTGGGGGGATCAGGTGACAGCCTACTATAATATCTGGAATCCCATCCTCTGCTCGGCAATCGCGACCTTAATTGGACTCATCCTCTGCCGCCGTGTGCGCCGCAAGCTAACCGTCGAATGATTATTTGCAGCGACATTACCAAATCCTACTCCCATGGCAGCAGGCACAAGCAGGTTTTAAACGGAGTCAACCTAGTCATTGACCGTGGTGACCGGATCGGCCTTCTTGGCCGCAACGGTGCCGGGAAAAGCACGCTGATCAAATTGATCGGGGGGGTCGAAATGCCGACCTCGGGCAAGATCATCCGTAACATGTCGGTATCTTGGCCGCTGGGATTTGCCGGAGGATTTCAGGGCAGCTTGACAGGCTTGGACAATGCCCGGTTTATTGCGCGCATCTATCAGCGCGAATATGCGGACATCCGACGGTTCGTTGAGGATTTCACCGAGCTCGGCAAGCAATTGAACATGCCTGTCAAAACTTATTCTTCAGGCATGCGCGCGCGCCTAGCCTTCGCATTATCACTAGCCATCGAGTTTGACTGTTATCTCATCGATGAAATTATTTTGGTTGGCGATCAGAGCTTCCAACGCAAGTGTCAGGCAGAGATGTTCGAAAAGCGCCAAGATCGATCGATGTTGATAGCCTCACACAGTCCGGATTTTATTCGATCCTTTTGCAACAAAGCTATTATCATCAATAAAGGTCAAGCAATCATAATAGATGATGTTGAAAAGGCGATCGATCTATATGATCGTCTCTAACCCTGACCTTACAATGTGCAAAGAAAATCCATTGAAGTTGGTGAATGCTAACGCCAGCAAAGGCTATCGTAAAACGTTCAAGCGTCCAGTTTTCACTTGCGTACAGCTTCTCCGACCGTTTACGCCACGCTCGTCCAAGAATTTGAGGTTGAATTTATGGCTACCGAATTTTCATCTGAAACGAGAGCCACGATCCCGTTGCAAGTAAGAAACCGAGCCAACGTGTCAAGGGATGGTTTTGGACTGCTGTCCTTCCATGGCGTCATTCCGGGCGCTGTTTCCGATGAGAGCATTTTGTTTCTCCATCTTGGCGGTGAAGAACATCGCCTGCCTGCGGACGAGGCGCTGTGGCCGCAGGAGGAACAAAGTCGCCAGATTGAATTTCATCTGGTTTCGCATCTCGCACCGAACGGGCTGCAAAGCGTTACAGCCACATTGGTCCAGCCAAATGGATCACATATCGATTTCTCTTTTCCATTGCTCAACCTGCGTAACGACACACCGCTAGCCCATCAGGTCGCACAGGATCTGCGCGATCACGGCACACCTCTGCTGGTTGGCCGCATCATCGACAGCAGCCTGTTTCCCTTCGACAGCGGCACGGCGCGCGCATGGTTCAACGAAGTCGACGGTGATAACATTCCGATGAGCCTGGAACCTGCTCCGGACGCCGATCATGCGCAACGCCACCTCTTGAAGTGGGGCTTTTGCGTGCTGCATGAACAGCTGCCCGTCGAATTGGTTCAAAGCTTCAAAACCGAACTTAATGAGGCAATCGAAACAGGTGAGCTAACTTATCGCGTCGGATCAAGCGACCGCATACATGGTGCGCACCAAAAACTCTCGTCCGCTCGTGCTGTGTGGCTGTACCCCCCGGTCATTAATTTCCTGGAAAATTATTTCAAGGACACTGCCTGCGCTTGCCAAACACTTACCTATGTTAATGGTAGCGAACAAGGGGCGCATCAGGATTCCATTCACCTTACCCCCTATCCTTCGGGCTTCATGTGCGGCGTATGGGTAGCGCTTCAGGATGTGGAAGAAAACTCGGGCGAGTTGTTCGTCTACCCCGGCAGCCATCGGTCGGGCAGCATTCGAGCGCGCGATTTGAACTTAAAAAAGATCGAAAACGACGATTACTCACATTACTATAAGTTCGACGCCGCTATCCACGATCTAATCGAGCAAGAAGGGTATCAACGGTTGATCTACCGCCCTAAGGCCGGGCAGATCTTGGTGTGGCACGAAAATCTGATTCATGGTGGCAGTCCGCGACTAGACTTAGACCGAGCACGCCTGAGCGTTGTGAGTCACTATTTCGCTAAAGGGTCGATCGGCTTCTACGACAGTCGCGGTGAGGCCGCGGCGCTGGAAACATTGGCAAAGTTGTAACGGATAGGACAGATTGACAACCCGCTTCATCGCCTGTGGATTGATAGCTAAACACTTAATTTTGTCAGTAGAATTGATCAAGAAAAGCAGGGGTGCATAGCGGAAAGAGGCATTGATTTTGTGGAATCTATTGCTCTTGTGACCAATCTAATTACAATTTACTGCTAAAACTGATGTGCCATCTTAAGGTGTAGGGCTTCGGCGGCTATCATTTCGATTCTTTAGACGAATTGGTTAGCTCAGGCTGGCACGGGCGGGATAGCGCCAGACAAAACGCTCGGCCATGATCTGAAAGACAATATCAGGTTTTTCACGTTCGATAACCTCCGCAATGACGTCGCCCCGATGCCAGATGAAGACGGATCGTGAAAAATGCTCGGCTAGCCAAGGAACCATAAACTGGCAGGTGGAATCTCGAAAGACCACCGCCTTGGGTAGTTCCTTATTTTCATGCTCATACACGAAGCTCTGCCTCGAAAACTTATCATACCCATCATCGCCGATGCAGACAGCACGCGGTACGATAACCTGCAACTGAACAACGCTGTCCAGAGTAAACGCGAAATGATGGACACGATCCAAGTAATCCTGCCGCTCTTCATCCGTCATATGGGCGACAAGGTCGCCGTCAAAGCCGGCCAGCGTCTGCACGAACTGTTTAAGGTGCAGGGGCACAATGTTCAGTTGCCGACAAATTTCCGCATAGAGAAAGTACGATCCCATCCAATTAGGATGAGTGTCGCCACGGGGATAAAGACTCCCCATCGGTTTGGCTTTCTCTAGGCAGTCAATAAGATAAACAGCACCCTGTAGCTGTAGGCAAGGCCTACCCTTATAGTCTTCTAAATTTTTTAGAAGCATTGGTAAATATTCTCGGTACAGGATGCTTTTCTCCGGCACGAGAAACTTCTTATATGACGGAATAATTTTTATACGATCTGCTACAACCTTATTGGCACGTGCTTCTTCCTCATCATTCCATTTCTGGAAACCAAACTGCTGAGAAAGTTGGTCATTACCGTCACTGGTTAGGAATAGCCATCCGCAATCACCTTCGACAAATTTCTTGCCTTTCAAGACGGCCTTCAAATCTTCGTCAGAACGAATTGTCGTCACGATGCTTAGAATCCAATGAATCATACGAAATCATAATCGGGGTTTCACCGCCCCTTTATACGAGACGAGCTGTAGCCTTGGACGAGAAGCGGCACAAGTTTTCGCTACATGTCGTACGAAAGACACAAGCGGCTATAATCTGGCTCAAGTTGACCTATGTCGCAGCCGCCCCTTGCGCGCGCTGGTCGAAGATTCTAACGCCCTCCCCAGGCAGAAGAAGGTCTTACGGGAGCATGATATCAAGGGCGTCAGCGCGTTGTTCGTCTCCCCCATGATCTGTTCCGTCCACCTCAATAACAGCGATTAGTTTTTCGCTATAATCGTTAGATCAGCCGCCCTTCATTTTTCATTTCATTAGAGAGCGACACCTTGAGCGGACAAAAGCAGCCCTCCACCGACATGAGCGCATCGGTGCGCACGGCCGTCATCGTGCTAGGAATGCACCGGTCAGGGACAAGCGCGTTCGCCAGAGTCGCGAGCTTACTGGGGTGCGATTTACCCAAAAACCTGATGCCTGCGGACAAAGGAAATGACCTTGGTCACTGGGAGTCTAACTCCGTTACTTCACTAAACGAGCGACTTCTGGCAACGGCGGGAAGCAAATGGGATGATTGGACGCCGCTAAATAAAGGATGGGAAAAATCCGCAGTCAGTCCGGCTTTCCTAGCAGAAGCGCAAAAGGTGCTAAAGGACGAGTACGGCAATTCACCACTGTTCGTGCTGAAGGATCCACGCATCTGTCGCTTGGCTCTCCTTTGGTTAAAGGCGATCAAAGGATTGGGCGTGCGCCCGGTCATCGCTTTTCCGCTGCGCAACCCCTACGAAGTAAGCAATTCGCTTGCGACCCGAGATGGATCGGAGCAGGGGTTTGGACTTCTGCTGTGGCTCCGACATGTGCTGGAGGCAGAGGCGGCGACGCGCGACCTGCCCCGCTATTTTTTTACATTCGAACAAATGCTGGCGGACTGGGGTAGAGTGATCGATGGTTTCGAACAAGAGACCGGGCTGCACTTCCCTGGCCGCTCGGTCGGAGTGGAAGCAGCGATATCAACCTTCCTGATCGAGGATGCCCGACACGAGCGAGAAACGACCGCAACCATGCTGAACCACGCAGCGCCAGCTTGGGTGCGTGAGGTCTACGCAATCTTACACCGCTGGTGCGAGGGGGGTGTCCAGTCCGTTGACGACTTCGCTCGATTGGACTTAATCCGCTCTGAATTTGACGCTGCCTCCCCTTCCTTTGCCCGACTTATCGCGACGGGAGTTCATTCGCACGGCGGCTTTGGCGCGGGGGCAAACGCGCGGACGGATCTAACCCAAGCGCGCGAGGAGGTCGATCGGTTACAGAGTGATGCCACGCAGGCTCGCGCCACCCTAGCGGGCATGCACAGCGAGATCGAACGATTGCAAGGCGAAACATTGCAGGGGCGAACAGTGCTGGAAGAAGCACTAGCCGAGATCGAGCGGCTGAAACGCGAGGAGGCGCAGTCACGTGCCGATTTAACTCAAGCGCACGACGAAATTGGAAGGCTACGAGGCGAAGCAACCGATGCCGCCCATTCACGCGCAACATTCGTCGAGGAGTTCAATAGTTTAAGGCAAGCCAATCATCGCATGGAAGCCGAGATTGCGAAGCTGAGCAGCGCCGTGCGCCAACGCCAAGAAGAGGCCAGTCAAGCTTGGGCGAAGGCCGAAATCGAAGAAAAATTGCGCCAAAAGGCAGACGCTGAACAAACGCGCCTAACGAGGCAGGTTGAAGAGCTAATCGCCCAGTTTGCAGCAATTGACGAGCGCGTTAGAGCGGATGTCGGCGCGCTGGCGAACGCCCAGCGCCGCGCGAGTGACGCCGAAACCGCCAATGGACAATTGACCCGCCAGAATGAAAGGCTGCTACTCGATTTAGAGAATAAAAGTGCCGAGTTGCGCCAGATTCAATATCGCTCTACACGCGCGAACAGCGAGCTGGCGCAACTTGCCACGTTGCACATGAGCGCGCAAGAACGGGTACGTGAACTGGAGGAAATCGCATCCCGTGTGAACGCCTACCGCTCAGAGATAGTCGCCCTTTCTCAACGCCTTCAGGCAGCCGAACAGGCCAGCCATCAAGTCGAAATCGTTAGGCGCCAGGCCGAATGGCTTCAGGACGCAACCACTCTTTTGCAAAAAAAGCCGAGACTTCGCGCCCTCCTGCTGTCGAGCGCACGCCGGCGATACAGCAGGGATCTGCTCAAGGCGTCAGACCTGTTCGATCCTGAATCCTATTTAGAGAAAAACCCCGACGTGGCTGAATCAGGTGATGACCCGCTGCTCCACTATGTTCGCCACGGGCTTCGTGAAGGGCGTTCTTGGTAACGGGATAATAAATATATGGAAGCGATGGTAATGGTGAGTGACGAGGAAGTTGAAGCATTTTTACAATCTGGTATCTTTGACGAACAATGGTATGTTAATGAATACGCCGATGTAAAAATATCGAACATAGATCCCGCCCGGCATTATCTGTCTATTGGCAGGAATCTTGGCCGCGCGCATTCCGGCGACAAGATCAAGGCCGTGCAACCGTGCCGTGATGGCGTCGATCCACATGTCTACGATGTCATCGCATCAGCATTCGACATCAATTTCTACTTATCCTCCTATCCGGATATAAGGGATGCCGGAGTCGATCCGGTCTGGCATTATGCCATTTCAGGATGGATGGAAGGGCGCGATCCCTCGCTCAACTTTTCAACGCGCTATTACTTGGAAACTTATCCTGACATAGGCGACGCGGGTGTAAATCCTTTCTACCATTTTCTAGTGAGTGGGAAAGCCGAAGGTCGGACGTCCAAGCATGAGCTTGGCTTCCGCTATGACATCCTCTCGAGGCTCCAACCCGTCGCCGAGCAAATTGCTATCGCCAAGGCTAGCCGCCAGCCCATACAAACCAAAACGCCAGACACGCTATGCGCCGCCATAGCAAAGGCTATGGCGAATCGGGCGAGCGTAATCCTGTCTTTTTCACACGATGATTTCCAAACCCATGTCGGCGGTGTGCAGTTGCTGCTGCGTCGAGAACTGAAATTGCTGCAGGAACAGAATATCCTCCAGCTCAACTTCCACCCGGTCTATCCTCTGGCTTTCATGGATACCTCAGGTGAGGATGTTCTGGTTGCCGCAACGATAGACGGCGTACCCATCGGCGCTTATCGATCCAGCGACGTGGTCAAAGCCATGCGCGCCTCTCGTTTCAAAAGCGAGCCAACTTTTGCTGTACATAATCTACTCGGGCACAATGTAGAACAGGTGATCGGAATCCTTGAAGCATCTGGCGCACAGTCTGGTCATTTCTGGATTCATGATTTCGCACCACTTTACAATAACTACAAGTTAATGCGTAATGACGTAGAATATAGCGGAATTCCTAGAATTGGTACCATGGCTTGGCAGTTGTGCGAATACGCCCGTGCAGATTTTTCTCATCGAGATGAATGCGCAAAACTGTTTGATAGATTTACAATCAACCTGATCGCGCCTTCACAGTCTGCGCTGGATATCTGGAAAAAGGCTGAAGCTTTGCAGCCCAATTCCAGTAGGGTGATCGAGCATTGCGCGTTGCAGGAAAGGCGATCCATTCTGCCCGCACAAGTTGGGGGCAAGGACACGCCACTCAAAATCGGCTATCTTGGCCATCCTGCCGATCATAAAGGCTGGCCAGTCTTTAGAGAGCTGGTGGTCGCGCTTGCTCAAGATAGCCGTTACGAATTCCATCATATTGGCAGCGGCCGTGGCAATGGATTGCCGATATCCTGGCGGGACGTACAGGCCGACGAAGCGCGGCCGGACCGCATGCGCGAAGCGGTTGAGTTGGAGGAGTTGGATGTTGCGCTCATCTGGTCGCTGTGGCCCGAAACCTTCTGCTTGATCGCCTATGAGGCATTGGCCGGTGGCGCAGCGATCCTCACTAACAAGGCTGCGGGTAACGTATGTGACCTCGCCGAAAAAACAGGAAACGGGCTCGTGTTAGATGATGAAAAACAATTGCTAGAGCTATTCAAGAGTGGCGACATACTGAAACTTTCCCGCGCCCATAGAGATGTGAGACATTTTGATATAGCATATAGTAAACTGACTGTTACGTGCTTGGAGCATCAGCCATGAAAACACTATGCTTCACGAGTTTTAGTTTCAGCTATCTTAATCGTGCTCGTGTATTGTTCCAAAGCGTGCGGCGTTTCCATCCTGACTGGCATTTGGTCGCACTGATGACCGATAAGCTACCCAAGGGCTTCGCCTTCAATGTGGAGGACGAGCCATTCGACGAAGTCGTGTGGCAGGACCAGCTAGGCATAGAGGGTGTTGAAGGTTGGCTGTTCAAGCATGATATCGTCGAAATCTGTACTGCGGTGAAGGGCCCCTATCTCTACAAGGCGACGCAGCTTGGTTATGACGCGGTCATCTACCTTGATCCCGATACATGCCTTTTCAATCCGCTGACGCCTCTGCTGGAGCTGCTTGAAGCGCACGACATTGTGCTGACGCCGCATCTGCTAGAGCCGGAAACGGACCCAATGGCGATCGTCGACAACGAAATCTGCCCCTTGTGGGCAGGTATTTTCAATTTGGGCTTTGTTGCAATCAGGACAACTGGTGAAGGCGTACGGTTCGCAAAATGGTGGAGCGACCGGCTAGAGGTTTATTGCCACGATGATCCAGCCAACGGCCTTTTCGTCGATCAGCGTTGGTGCGACCATGTGCCAGTGTTCTTCGATAGAGTACATATTTTGAAAGATCCGGGGTACAATACCGCCAGTTGGAATGTGAATCAGCGTCGCATCACGATCAACGAAGACGGCAATGTCTGCTCCAATGGTGCACTGCTGCGTTTCTGGCACTTTACTAAATTAGGCCCATTGGGCGACACGATGACACGCCGCTACGCTCGGGATCAAATTGTTGTTTATGAATTATGGCGCTGGTATCGCCAGCAGATTTCAAAAGCCACATCGTTGGGTATTCCCGAGCGCTACTGGGCCTTTGGTCATTTCGAAGACGGCGCACCTATCGAACGGTCGCACCGGCTACTCTACCGCCATCGTCAAGATTTGCAGGACGCCTTTCCGAACCCATTCCAAAAAGAATTTTCGGAATGGTTACAAACCGAAGGGCTGAAGGAATAGGATTGGCTCCGCGGGTTACCGTCCAGCATACGAAGCAAAAGAAAGCTGCAAGAGGGACGCTGAAGGGCGCCCCTCTCTTGCATCATCGTGCCGGAACTGATCGGTGGAAATGTCGAGGAGTGATGGCTGTCATATAGTAACGCCGTTTTACGCTCGGTCGAGCCAATGATCTAAGTGTGCCAAGGTTCGATTAGCTTCCCGGACGTGCCGCCCCATGGCTTTAACAAGGCTCAATTTTTGTGGAGACTCGAGGAGCCACAGGCCGCGCCTGATAACATCAATAGCGTCAACGTCCTCAGCTTTATAGACATCGTTCCAGCCCAGCCCGTTAAGCAATGGATAGACCTTTGCCCCGCCTTGAATATGATCAAGTGCGACGAACGGCACACGCTGCCGCAGCGCCATAACGGCTCCATGGAAGCGCGTGGTCAGAATTAGATCACAATTGGTATATTGCTCTTCAATTTCATCAGGTGTTACCCCGGAACGGACTAAGTGGTTCTCGATTTCTACAACCCGCAGAGGCCTATGCTGACCCAGAACATCAGTCAGCGCTTCAAACTTCTGGCGGGCTTCCTGCCACATACAAAGATCGACACCATATTCATGCTGCTCGCCCCGCAACGCGAGGCCTATGACTTTCTCATCTCCGAAACAGGTTAAGCTGCGGGTTCGTATCGGCTTTGGGGCTGATGCTGCCACATCGCCGTAAGCCTTTTCGCCGCCCTGTCGCGCGAAGACCTTTTTGAACGGGTTGAAATAGTTTGGATACTCTGGACGAAGCAGACTGACACCGATCCCGATCAATTCGGACTCTGAAAATCTTCCGAAGAACGGCGTTGTTTCAGGATGGTGCAAGAGGATGGGGCCACACACGAATATAACGGCATCACAAGCCTCAGGCGCGAACTCCTGCCAGTCCACTCGCACTGCTCCGCATATGTCGATTGGGTCAGCAGTTGCATGAAATACCTCGTGACCTCTGCCAACTAGATGGGAAACAACTGCCTCAAGCGACCGCAGATCCCCAATCGTCCCATGCCCCCGGAATGACCCGTACCAGCTGACCAGAACACGCTGACGCTTTGACACACTTGGAGAAGGGGGGAGCGCTTCAGCAAATTCGCAAATGCACGAATATAAGGACTTCGCATCGGGGACCATGTCGAGCTTATGGGTGAGTTTGAACACCGGAACCGGCGGGTTAGCCAAGTCACTGCCAATATTATCAGGAGCGGTAGCAAGAAGATCCGGGCTATTCGGGCCAAAATGGAAGCGGTGGACGGCAGATACTTGGTGTGTCCGATCCCAAAGCTCGCGGAATGACGGGTCGCTTTCATAAAGATTACCGAACAGCGTATGCACCCAAAAGTAGCCATCACGCGCCGACCTCTCAGACCAATATGCCCAAGACGCTTCACGCCATCGCTCAATAATGTACGTTCCCTTTTCTGCAGCGATGAACCAAGTCGAGAGCATCCGGTCAGGGCCAGGGCGGGCGAAAGCGAAGAACCCTAACGGCATTATTTGGGAGAGCCAGCTGTCGAGGCCCCTAGCGCAAACTGTGGTCGCGTCAGCCCATACTCCCCCATAACGATGCAATAGCTCCAGTCGAATCTGATCACTCATGGCCTCCGCTTCCTTCGGCTTAGACAAGATCGCATCGACTATGCTCGACGGCAGGAAATGCTTGAGACTGCGGAGGTCGAGACATTGCACTGTCCAGCTGGGATTGAGGCGCTGCCAGCTCATCCGGGAAGCTTGCGCTATTCGCGGTGCATTCTCCCAACCCTGAAGCCACAACATCCAGATTATTTTCGGAGGAAACCCAAGGTTATTGTTTTCCATGTAACGCTCTTTACTTACTCGTCACTTTGCTACGAAGAGGTGATCAATTTGAAATGCAATCCCGATTCTCGGCCCATCCTGAGGGCAGGTCATGCCTTCTCACAAATACCAAGCCCCCGCAGTCGGCATAGCGACAAGGTCAAGTCGCGCCCTTGAGAAGCTGGGGTGGGAAGAGGGATCGTTGTCCAACCACTGCCCCCAGCGCGATAGGAACAGCGCAACTTCAGCGCCTGGTGGGATGGTTTCTCCACGTGAAGCCTTCTCGGTGTGGGTGAACTGCGCGTCTGGATTATAGACGATGCGGTACCCTAGGTTGCGGATACGCAGACACAGATCGACGTCGTTGAATTCCAGGCTAAAGCGTTCGTCGAAACCGTTCATCTGCTTGAGAATCGACAGTCGGGTTGCAAAAACGGCGCCGGTGACAACTGACCATTCCCGTTGCGCAAAAGCCCAATCATTATATGTCTTCGCCTCGGCGGGCCAACCAAGCCAAGCATGGACGATTGTGCGAAATGATGGGAACATCCCGACATGCTGGATACTACCGTCATCAAAATAAAGGCGAGCGCCAACGCCTCCGACGCTTTCATCGACCGCGAAACTCAGAAGCGCGGACAGCCAGTCAGGTGTGGTCGGGACCGCATCATCATTTAGGAATATGATCTGCTCGTCCGTCGCTTCGCGCCACAATCGGTTCATCTTGCGGGAATAATTAAACGGTTCGCCGGGATCCCGCGGCGTTTCGATCCGCCTTAGCTTGAACGGCCATGACTGCTTGGCCCAATCAGGCTCTCCTACGACATCGTCCCCCACGATTACGGTGAGCCGGTCCATCGGCCATGCCGCCTGTGTAATGCTAGCCAGCAAAGCTTCGATATAAGATTCTACTGACTTCGGCCGAAGCGTTCGCCGTGTGGGGATGACGATTGTCACGGCAGGATAGTCTTCACCCACAAACCGCCGCCGCTGGAGCAGCAATCCGGGTGCGTCTCCTTCGACAAGCACGATATCGCTAAACCCTTTACATGCTGTAAGTGCAGCGCGGCGCGCCACGATGTCGGCAACTGGGCGCTTACCTTCATAGCCGATCAGGACTTCCGTGATCCGTGAAATGGTGCCCCCCGCTTCGGAAACGCGCAATATCAGATCGTAGAGTACAGCCGTACCCCTTGCTGGGTCCAACCCGCCGACATTTGTCAGCATCTTGCGCCGCACCGCGATCGGCGCACCAATATAATCTTGCGCGACAAGCAGCGCTTGATTGAAATCGGGCTTGAGATTGAGCCGATTGAGCATGTTTTCACCCGCTGCAACATCGTCAGCGTAAAAAAGCGACACATCTGGCCTGTTCGTCGAGGAACTCAGGACGAAATGTCGCGCATCTGGAGAAACTCGGGCATTACGGGGTGCAAACAGGATCCAGTCGTTCGGATCACCTTCCGGGATCGCGGTTCCATCCCAAGACAGATCGTCTTCCAGCGGAACGGGGACAAGGCCCTCCGACCGAGAAAAATCGCTGAATTTCTTCGTAGATGAAAAATTAGGATCGATTGGGGGGGGAGGGGGAAGATCGGCTATTTTTCTCGACTGCGGAGTAATGCCTTGCGGAACGGCTGAATTTTCGATCGCTCCGGAAATGCTCACCTTGATGGCCTCTGCCACGGCTTCGTAGGACAAGAGACGCTCAACATTCGCCTTTGCCGCATGACCAATGGAATGATCACCGGACATGATGGCTTGTGCCGCTTCCACAAGCGCGGCAGCAAAGGCGTCCTCGTCTACCTTCGCCCAGCTATGGCCGGCAAGATAATGGCCGTAATTCTGATCGAGCATCCAAATTTTTGCCGGGACGGGGTAGCCGCACTTCTCGTCTATAAAATCCTTGGTTCCTGCATAATCGGTCGCAACAACAGGCTTACCGACTGCCATGGCCTCCGCAACCGTCAGACCAAACCCTTCGGAACAATGAGGGGAGGCATAAATATCCGCCGCCGCCATCAGGCTGGTGACCTCGTCGGAATAAAGGGAAACTTCAAGAATGCGGACACCAGGCGTTGTCTCCGCAAGCTTGGTCAGGGCCTCACCCGCTTCAGGTCGATCATGGAGATGCTTCGTCTTGAGAACCAGCGTCCAGCTCTGTTCCGCCAGGCCGGATGCCGCAAAGGCACGGATGAGGCCATCGGGATTTTTGCGGACAAGATAGCTCGCGCCATCGAAGATATAGAGAATCACCTTCAGGCTCGGATCGATCCCGAACCGGCGCAGCGTGGTTTCCCTATCGGATGCAATCCGCGCTGGCACCCGCACGGGATGGGGGACAACATCGACCGGCACGCCCACTTCGGCGGAGAAGATATCTGCGCAATAGGTGCTTGGCGCCCAAATCCGGTCAACCGAATGCAACTCCTGCTGCCAAGCCGCCGGCAATGTATCGGTTTCCCAGACCCAATATCCGATGCGCTGCTTCGCCGACCTGATGATGGCGCGCTGTTCGTCGGTCAGGACGTTCCAGGAATCTGGGTTCAGATGGACGATCGCAATGTCGGGACGGCCGTTGAAATCGATCGTTTCGACAGGGGGGCATATCCGCCGATGGATATGAAAAGGTTTGACGACCGGATAGGCGTTTACACGCGCATCGGTGTGTCGGATCGCACTTAGCATCTCGCGGCTGGCCGTGCCTAGGCCATTTTCATAATTCCACGGCCCAAAGAAGGCGATACGAAGCGGATGGTCGCCGGTTATGGCGTCGAACTGCCGCGCATTGACGAGAAGATCGGTATTAGGTCCCGGGGGCACCGAGGATATTTCGGCGGCCCGGAGCGTCGCGCGTACGAGCTCTATGTCGAAGCCTGCCTTCTTCAGGACGTGCGGCCATTGCTTGCGCACTTCCTTGAGCACGTCGAGCTGATCGGTGACTTCCGCAAATTTGTCACGCAGCATCAGGAGCTTAATGAACGGAAATCCCTGCTCGATAAGTTCGCGCCAACTGAAGAAGGTGGGATTTGCTGAAAAGGACCCCGCATATAATGCCTGAACAGTGAGGCCTGCGGTCTGCATTTGGGAGGCGAAAGGCACTTCATAGGTGCGGATGACCTCATCCTTGTCATCGATCCTGCGAAGGTCACGGATAAAATGCTGGAACCCCCAGGAGCTCAGCGCCTTGGGTTTTAAACCTAGGAAATAGCTTTGAACATGCCAGCCATATTCGTGGCTGGCCGTCAGCGCCACGATGTCGGCGGGGCATGCGCGCACGCGGGTCATCATGTCTCCGAAAATGTCGGCATCGGCCGTGGGAATGACGCTGTCATTCGTCATCACAAGCAGGCCTGCCCCAAACAGCGTGGGAAAAAGTTGGAAGGCATGCGCCCAAGCGCCGAAATCATATCCGGCATTATCGCGCACGATGATGCCAGAAGCGGCATTCACTTCCTTGTCGAACAATTCCAGCGGCTGATCGGCAACGACGACAAGCAGAACAGATAAGCCGGTGCCAGAAAGTTGCTTGATATAAGGCAACACATGGGGCTTCAGTCGGCCTGCCGGCGCATGGGTGACAAGGATCGCCGCATCATCGCCTGGAACAAGGTTCAGTTCCTTGACGATGACGTGACGCAAGCCTCTGGGCTGCCCCGCATTATAAGGGCCGGTCCTCTTGCACTGGCGCCCCTCGGCACGTCCATGCAGGACATAGTGCAAAAGTGGATTGAGTCCAGATACGCCAACATCCGGGTACTTCGTTGTGTAAAATCGCGTGTCAAAGTTCGGCCCTGGGTCGCGGCCTTCCTTATATCCATGATTCAAATAATGCTGTAATGCGCTCTGGTTATCAGCACTAATATCTGGATTGTTTTTTTCATACCATTTGGCATCAAACAAACCATTCGTGAGATTTTCATCAGTAGCGATAATGGATTGAATTCGCTCGAATTGCCGCCGACGCTTTTCGATTTTTCTGCGTTTTGTACGGAATATTGCCCTTTTTATGTTGCCACCCAAGCTCATAATTGCTTCCTGATTTAAATTATATCTCGTATATGACTATATTTACCTAAATAGATTTCTCAGCCGCTTTCTAAATGATGGATTGTTAGCAACGCCAAGCGAAGGTTTTTCCTTAACCTCCTCCCCCAAATATTGGTTAGATCTGCGTTCACCATCGCTGATCGACACTAAGTTCCGCAAATCTAGCTTTCCCAACGCCTCATCCGAAAACGCAGGCGTATAGTATATGCAGTCATCGAAATAATAATGCGTCACTTGGGACCAACGGGTCAGCGTCGGGTTGTTCTGGCTGCTGCCGCCATGCAGCAGGTTCGCGCACCAGATAAGTGCTTGTCCCTTGCGTGCTAGGAAGATCTCCTCCCTTGCGCCATGGGCGTTGCATAAGGCACGCCAAGCCAGAGCATAGGGATCCTGAGCAGAGATCAGATCGCTACCGTGACCTCGGCGGCCGATCAGCACATTGGTCATTATCGGCCACCGGTGGGAACCCGGATAGTAAAAGAGTGGTCCTGAGTCCGGCCCAATATCTTCCAGCGCCAGCCACACGCCGCACATGAAACGCTCAGGCAAACTGGAAAAATGGACGGAATCTGAATGCGCCGCCTGCTGCGTACCAACCGGGAAATTCAGCGTCTGAAATGGAAAGGCATTGCGGCCGTAGAGCTTGCTCAGCAGATTAATCACGGCTGAGTTGGCGGCGATGGCGCGGACATCCTCGTCATATTGCCACGCATCCTGAATACGCCGCTCACCGACCGTCTTGTCGCTACCCGCTGTATCGAAATCGATACCATAGCGTGGTCCCAGATGGTGCCGAATGCGGTCGATGCGGCCGTCCAGATTGCTGTCCGGAAAATCGAAGATGGCAAAGCCCTTCTCATGCAGATCATCGGCGATCCGCTCTTCCTCCGGACTCAGTCCCCAATCAGCCTTGAGTTGAGGAAAAATCGGAGACTCAATCAGCGGCATACCGGGAAAAAGATTGGACACTGCCCATCAAGCCTTTCTGTAGGACAATTGGGAGGAATTAGGGCATTTATCACCTTTTGCCCGGCTAAAGCGATGTTTCATATGGTCGGCGATCATCCGGAGCATGCGCAATGATCCACGTGGGCCATGCCTTACATCGTTCAGGATGCATGAAAAATCATGGCTTACCGTGCCACGGTCATCAAGTTCGCAATAAACCCGCCAGAAAGCATCAGTTCCGATGGCGCGGGGCATGTTCCATACGCCATGGTAGCCAAAGCTGGTCTGCAGATCGCCGGTACGTTCGATTGCGAACAGGTCCGCGAGCTCGGGCGGCGCAAAGCGCATTCCCCCCCCCTCCAGCCAATAGCGGTTGGTTCGCCCTATGGCGACGTCTTCGGGATGCGTTGCCTCGAATTGCGGGTCTCGACATGCCTCCATCAACCGCCGGCTGCGCAAGGAAAAGCCGCCATTGCCGACATCCTGGCCGTCATCGAACTGCGGCCACCTCGCCCCGATATAATCGTAATTGAGAAATTCAGGGCGCCATCGCCCCGCATCGAGCACATGGCCATCCCATTGTATTATCAGGCAATGGGATGTGTCGACATGATCGACCATCTGCGACAGGAGAAATTTCGAATAGGCGGCGGAGGAAGTGAGCCGGGGGATTGGCACAACCGAAATGGCGGAATTGTCAGGCTTAATAGTCGCATCCGTAAACAGCTTGCACGCCGCGAAATCAATTTGCGCCAAGCTTGCCTCCAGCGCCCGCACCGTCGCCTTCACATTCACCGATGTCGCCGCGCACAGGGTCACCTGCGGCAGGGCAAGCAGGTCAGAGAAACGGGTTGTGCGCTGGGACAGCATGCCTCTCTACAGCCTTATCACAAAGCGTTCACTGGCACGGCTCAGCTCAGGATGATGGAATGGATCGATGGCCTCTTGCGTGCCCCACCGCTGCTGGAGCGCTGCCAATTCTCCCGCAAAGCGAGCAGCTCCTCTGGGATCGCGATCAAAACCGCGCGACACCGATTCATGGTGAATCAACGTTGCTCGCGGTTCATAAAGCGACTGCCAGCCCTCTCGGTTCAATCGCAGGCACAAGTCCACATCATTGAAAGCCACCGAGAAATGGCGCTCGTCCAGCCCACCGACGGCGAGGAAGCGATCCCGCTTCACTACCAGGCAGGCGGCAGTGACAGCCGAGGCAAATTGCGGCAGCGCATGACGCTGGAAATAGCCCTCCTCCTTCGGGTGGAGGAAACGATGGGCATGTCCCGCCGCTCCGCCCATGCCGATCACGACCCCAGCATGCTGAATACGACCATCGGGATAGAGAAGCCGGGCGCCCACCGCGCCGACATCGTCGCGCAAGGCCTGAGCAGCCATGGTGGCAAGCCAGCCCGGCTCTATTACCTCAATATCGTTGTTCAGCAGACATAATAACTGGCCTCGCGCCCCTGCGACGGCGCGATTGTTGATCGCAGAATAGTTGAACGGGCCTGCATGCCGCAGAACGCGATGGCGTCTGGGATCGAGTTGAGACAGAAATTCCAGCGTCGCGGGATCGTCGCTGTCATTATCGACCACGATCACCTCAATATCGGGATAATCCGTCGCCGTTAGGCCCCGGAGGCATGTTTCTAGCAGGTCTAGACGATTGCGCGTCGGCACGATGACGGTGACAGGCGGCAAATCCCGCGCCTGAACGGGAGCGAGGTCAGGTGCCTTCGGGCTGGGACGCCTCCGGCGATGATGCAGCACTTTGCGGATATGCAGCGGCGTACCCTTCCCCACCGCGCGAAGTACAAGCTCACGCCCCCAATCCTCCGTTGAAGCCAGTGCTGCCATATCTTGCCCTGCGGTCCGCAGGATACAGGCGCCTGACAAATAGTCGAAATGAAGGAATAATTCACTGTTCCAGTCCGGCTTGAAGTGCGGCGTGACACGCCGACCCGCCTTGTCCAGCAGATCGTCATCGGCATAGATGAGATGGACTTCCGTATCAGACATCGCCTTGCGGTAGGCTGCTGCCGTGCCCGGTGCGATCCTGTCTCCTGCCGCGATCGGCATCAGCCATGGATCCTGACTCCAATCGATCTGCCGGGCCATTTCGGCCGCTGCGGACAGATGATCTTCATCGATCCGCAGCGCTGCTATTCCTTCGGCATCCAGACTGCTTAGCGTTTCCTGCAGCCCCCGCTGCCCTGCGCTGCCATCGATCAAAGCTATAATGGGCGGTGCGGCTTCACTGCCTTCTCCTGTGGGCGGTATGACATGTTCCTGCAACAGCCAAAAATCATAGGCTCTTCTCGAATTACCCAGCAACCGGGCAAACTGGCTGCGGGAGCGCAGCCTTTTACGGCGAAGGCGCCACCATAGGGCTTCGAGATAGGCACGAGGGGACGAGCAAAAAGCATCAGAGTGGACAGAGAGGGTCAGCCAAAATCCTGTACGTCTCGAGGAATAGGAATCTGTCTGAGCCGATTTCATGCCCGCTCCGATTAGCGGATTGCAGGAAATCGACAAAGGAAAAGCGCCTTCGCTGTCCTCTGCGGCAAACATGGCTGTCAGGCCAGCTCCATGGCTATCCTCCCGCTATCATGATGATATCCTTGACCTGGAGGATACCAGATAGCTAGATGATAGCTGACGGGGGAGATTTCATGCCCACAATTGCATTTGTCAGTCCTAAGGGAGGCGTCGGCAAAACGACCGCAACGCTTCTGCTCGCATCGGAAATCGCGCGTGGCGCGCAAGTGACGGTTATCGACGCTGATCCAAACCATCCGATACAGGCTTGGGCGAAAGGGACAGAACTTCCCGACAATCTCTCGATCGTTGCCGATGTCGATGAGGATAATATTCTCGACCGGATCGAAGAAGCCGCCGCAAGGACGCCTTTCGTCATCGTCGATCTGGAAGGCACAGCCGCCAAGATCGTGCTGCTCGCAGTCAGCCAGTCCGATCTGGTGGTGATCCCCATGCAGGGGTCGCAACTCGATGCCGAACAGGCTGGTCGCGCGATCCGCGTCCTCAAGCAGCATGAAAAGATGACAGGCAGGACGGTGCCCTATGGCGTGCTGCTGACCCGCACCAGTCCGATAATTCGCACCCGCACCATGGGGCATATTCAAAGCGGGCTCGTCGATGCGGGGGTACCCGTTTTCACCTCCCAGCTTCATGAGCGCGAGGCGTTCCGAGCCATGTTTTCCTTCAAACAGACGCTTGAAAAACTGGACGAGAAGGATGTGCCTAATCTCCACAAGGCGATGGCCAATGCCGAACAATTCGCCGTCGAAGTCATCGAACGGCTGCGCGAGAGCCGCACCGCAACAGCAATTAAGGCGGAGGTCGCATAATGAGCCGGGCCAATCCTTTCAGCGATCTTGACGATTTTGCACCCCATGCTTCCTCGAAGCCGGTTGCGGCCGAGACGATTAATAAGCTTTCCGAAACAAGCGGGTTTCCAAGCCGCAAGGCGCGAGGGGAAAAAAAGGAAGGAGAGGGGGAGGGCACATCGGTCACCCCGCCGAAGCGACAGCAGCGGCGCCACACCACAGGACGGAACCGCCAGATCAACATCAAGGCGACCGAACAAACGATCTCGAAGCTTTACGATATTGCCGACGACTTGAATCTCCCGCTCGGCGCCGTCTTGGAACACGCCTTGGCGGCATTGGTCGACCAGAGGCCAGCAACCGGGGAAAGGACGGCTGAATAAGGCAACCAAGAAATTATACTGGTAGCTATCCATTAGTTACCAGATGATCTTTTCAGAAGAGGGCGTTCCCAAAAATAGCTGCCGTCCTGCCAAGCTGGATGCTATCGCCCAATGCCGAGCCGCCGTAGAAGCGATTTGGCGCGGATGGTCGACGGTGCAACTTTTCTAGGCGTAACTTCGCCGTGTGAATAATTAAGGTCTGCAATGATCGTCGGGTCAGCAGACCAGTCCACCACCGGATCGCCGACCTTCTTCGCAATGACGGCCGAATTTAGATAGGTGACGGCCATATCTAAACCCTGAAGCGCGCCGTTAGAGGCATTTTGCGGGACAACCGTTGCGGGTGTGGAATAGCCTGTCTTAATCACTTCGAAGCCGGTGAACTTGTTGAATAATCCGGTCCAGGCGTTCTCCGAAAAACGAAAGAAATCCCAAGGCTCGTCATGAAGGGGATAGGCGGGATGGGATTGCATGTAGATCAAACCGCCTAGTTTCAAGGTTTTGTTTAACTCGTAAGCGGCAACCCATGGCATAATCAAATGCTCGAACACCGACACCGAGAACGCGTAATCGAACTGCTCTCCAACGGAGCGGGAAAGCGTATGCGCATCAGCTACGACGTCGACGTTTGGCCCTGCCATGATATCCGTTCCGACGTAACGGCTGAGTGAAGGGAAGAGGTCGGTGTAAACATTCCCTGACCGTGCCCGTGACCCTAATTCGATCATACTGCCACCGGGGTTCGCCGCGACTATCGCCGCGAACTCGTTTAGCATAATATGGGCGTCTTCGGTGTTAGGAAGTGTGCGCCTGAGAATTGGGCCGCCTTGGCCAAACCGTACCCCGAACAACGAATTGTCCGGTTGATGTCCGGTAACGGCGGCAACTCGGTATCCCGTATGACTGGTTCCCATAATATGCTCGACATCAAGCCGTGGCTCGCGGGTGCAGATTTGATTGGGGAGCTCAGCGCCAGCCATGACCAGCACAGGTGTTTCGTCCGCTGGGCAGTAACCGACAGCAATGAGCACCCCGTCAAGAACCGCAAGTCGCTCCACCGCCCTGTCAGTCATTTATAAATCCCATATTTAGATTTTCCCGGCATGCCCGGCGATAGGATCATTTGCAAGAAAGATTGGAAGCCGCTCCGAGGGATAGCGTAGCCAAAAACGCCTCGCCACCTTTGGCAGCATAAAGGAATCATCTGGAATCGTCGTTGTCTCCCATTTGTCAGTATAGGATGGCGGATCTATTCCATCCGCTGCAACATAGGGATCAACAAGCAGATATGTCTTTACCTTGAAAGCAGAGGAAGATGCCGCTCTGCAATGCCATCGGCAACTGCAATAACTATAAACGTTATCTACTGTTTCAAAGAATATCAAATATTCTAACAGTCCTATTTAGCATTCCGCCAGATTTCCCTAAAAAATATTGTCCGCCGATCTTAATCTATCAGCAACTAAACCGCCTACGGTTTATTAGATAACCTACGGCGAACCTTGCTTATCCGCCAGCATGCAGTTGATCACCTATCCGATCGACGCTGGATCACAAAGGTATGGGAAAGTCCGATATCAAAGCTACCCATATATTCGTCTTCCCGAACCTCGAGGACTTTACAATTAGTCTGATCGATTACCTCGTAAATCACCCGCTGGGGAACGGCGTTCATCTCCATGCTGGGCTGCTCATTGGACAGATAATCTGCAACCGTGAAGCGCTGGCCCGAGAGGTAGGTGGGCATCTGGATCACTGCCGTGCCGTCGGGAGCTAGTCGGGACAGAAGCTTCCTGAGCAGTTCGACCATCACAGGCGGCGGATTGTGCTGAAGCACGATCAGACTGATTATTAGATCGAATTTCGGTAGCGCGTCGATGTCCTGAATGATGCCGATGGGACTGAACGACACGTTACCGACGCTCATCTGCTCCGCCCTTTGTCTCGCATGAACAAGATGGGCAGGGGAGATGTCTATGCCCGTAACGTGCGTCACATGCGGTGCAAGCGCTAGGCTCAGACGACCGACGCCGCAACCGAAGTCTAGCGCCCTGATGCCGTCGGCCTTCCATGCCCCATTTCTTTTCAGTGCAGCAACAATGTGAAAAATATCATTTCGGCCCAAATCATAAAAGGCATCAATATTTTTTTCGATATTGCCCGGCCTGAATTCGTCGCCTGTCACCACAGACCAATGCGGCTCCGTCTCGCCGAAGTGGCGCCATTCGCGCGCGATATTCTCCGCCATCTGCTCCAGTTCTGCGGGGCGACATGTTGTTTCAACGTCGATGGTCTCAACGCCGCGATGCCGACCGACCTTGAGAATAGGAGAACTCGCTCTGAATTCATCGCTCAATATAAAATCATTTCGGAGCGTAGAGAAATTAGCCGTAGCTGTGTGATTCTCTATTACTTCATCATTCTCGGGTTCCCTGCCCAGTAACGCGCGATAGGCCCATATCACTTCTTCGCGCGAAACAGTCATATTCACTCTCCTGCCGCAGGATACGCTTCATCAGCGAATTAAATGACCGTACCCATGAATTAGAGTTTGCACAACTGTCTCGCCTCAACCCTGGATACTGTATGGGTTCCAAAAGATATCTACTAAAAAGGAAATAGTCCCTGATCCGCCAGAACAGGGCGCTTCTTTGGCTAGAAGCGAGCCCTGAAGCCTACGATCCCGCTCTGGCCGCTACTTTCTGCGCCGAATTCGCTGTTTACCCCGAAGAAGAGGGCAGCGGTCGGCGACACCTTCAGGCTTGCTCCCGCGCCGACGGCGGCAAGGGTTTCGCTGCGTCCCGCGCCTGCGACGGTCAGGCCATCAGCTACGCCAGCATAGGCGGCGGTGGAGAAGGTCCGCCTGCCGCTTAGCTGATGCAAGACGCCTGCGGAGAGCCAGGGGCTGATCTGGGCCTCTGCCGAACCACGCAGTTCCAGTGCGCCGCGCAGGAAGGTCGCCTTGGTCCGACGTGCTTCGACGTCGAGGGCCCAGACTGCATCGCCGCTCTCGTTCGCACCACTGCGGCGGGAGGAGATGTGGGTGATGCCGATCTCGGGCGCTATCGTCCAGTTCTGATCCAAGGCGAAAGCGTGGCCAAGAGAGAGGTCTGCGGTCCAGCTGCGGAGGCGATAATGGCTGCTGACCTTGCTGCCACCAAAGAGGGTACGGTCGGTGTCGGCCTTGCTGCCGTCATAGCTCAGTGATGCAGCGATCTGGAACCCGCCTGCCGCGCCTTGAGCGATGACACCGGCGAGCATGCCGTCCGCTTCGGTGCGGGCCTGCACCCCCGCAATCTGCTGCCGTGCATCGATATAACCCACATAGGCGCCGATCAAGGCATCCTTCGTGCCAAAGCCAATGCCAGCAAGCGCGCCATGGGTCGAGACATTGGCGCGCGACGTGCCAAGCGATGCGTCTCCCGGCAGATGGCGCCAGCCACCCAGCACCTGACCGAAGGTGAAGAGGCCTGCCTCTTCGCCCTGCATGCTAGTCGAGGCAGTGCGCAGCGCCGTCGCGATGGCGAGGCCGTTCTCAATCCCGATCTGCGAGGCGGAGGCATAGGCTTCGCCATTGAGGCGAGCGACCGCGGCCTGATTGACCGAGCCGTCAGCTAGCAGCAGCGAGGGCGCGGCGGCCAGGATGCCGCTGGTGGCGGTGCCCGCGATCAGCAGGCCGTTCAGATAATCGACCGTCTGCGTAATCTGCCTGCTGGCGCCACTGCCAAGCACGAACTGGCCCAGAAGGTCGATGCTGCGGTTGCCCTGCCGGACAAAGCCGACAACGCTCGACGCCTTGTCGATCGTGGTGAAGCTACCCACGATGCCGCTGGTGGTGGTGATCAGCTCATAGGTGACGCCCGGGGTGAGCGGGCGATTACCAGTGATGCGCAGCGTGGCGCCCGGCGCGATGTTCAAGCTTCCGTTGACGACCAGTGCGTCGCTGACCGTCGGCGTCATCTCGAACAGGGTCGTCGAGCTGCCCGCCAGCGCGACATTGCCGTTGACGACCATCGTCCCCGGCGAGGCGCCAGGCGAGAGCGTGCCCTGGACCGCGATATCGCCGTTGACCGTACCTGCGCTGCCGAAGGTCGCGCCCTGATTCACCAGGATGGAACCCGCGGTGATCACCGACCCGGTGCGGCCGATGAAGCGACCGCCCGCGATCGTCAGCGCGCCGGTGGTGAAGTCGCCTGACAGGGCCAACGTACCGCTATCCTGCCGGGTACGTTCGAACCCGGTAAAGCCAGCGAGGCGCAGTTCCTGGGGGGCGGCGTCGGTGCCGCCCGTCGCCAGGATCAGCAGGTCGTCGCTGCCATTGGCGGTGACCGGACCTGTCACAGAAGAACCCGCGCCAATGGTGAAGCTGTTGCTGCCGCCGTCCAGGGTGACCGGCCCGGCGATGCTGCCGAGATTGACGAAGCTGTTCGTTCCACCCGCGAAACTCAGCGCGCCCTTGATCGTGCCGAGATTGGTGAGGCTGTTGGTGCCCTCGGCAAAGACGATGCTGGTCCCACTCGCCGTTTCCAGCGTCTGCCCTTCACCCAGCGTCAACTGCGCGTCGCGCAGGACCAGGCTGTCGATGCTGAGCGGACCATTGGTGCTGATCCTGCCGTTGCCGGTGATCGATTGGCTTTCGAAGCTGACGAACTTGTCGAAGGTGGCTTGGCTCAGCAGGCCGCCGCCGGTGATGTCGATGATCAGCGCATCGGTGCCCGCTCCGCCGTCGACAATCCCGTTCAGCGTTGCGCCAAGGCCATGGGTGAAGCGGTCATTGCCATCGCCCAGATACACATTACCGTTGATGGTGCCATAATTGGTCATCTGGTCATCGCGTGCGCCGAGATCCACCGATCCTGTGATGACGCCACTGGCCAAGTTGGTGACCGTGTCGGCGGAGTTGAAAGTCTGGATCGCGCCCGCCATGAACTGGCCGGAAAGGCCATTTGCCAGCGTATCAGGCACGATTCCGCCCTCAAGTCCGCGGATCGTCCCGGCATTGATCAGGCTGATCTGGTTCGCTGACCCCACGAAGGCTGTCGATCCGATCGCCTCAAGCCCGGTTACCAATGGATTTTGCACATCGGCTGCGTTTCGCGTCGCGCCGATGGCGGAAATTATGCCGTCAGCTTCGTTCGTGACCTTGATGCTGGAAAGGCCGCCGCTCGTGGCATCGATATTGAGCGCGGTGACGGAATCGAGGCTTTCCGGCATTGGGGGATACCAGGGGAAGGGTGGGGGGCTCGCCGGACGATAGCTGGCCCCGCCATCGGCGCTCAGAGCGCCGCTGTTGGTGAGGGTCACCATCGTCGTCGGCCCGCCATCAACCGGTCCTGTCGCCGGATCGAAGCCGGTCAGCTGTTGTTCGGCTGAAAGCGCTATGCTGCTGATCGACAGGGCAGAAGCGCCCAGAGCGTCGGTGCCGATTCGCCCGCTATTGGCGATGGCCATCGACTGGTTGCCAAGGCTGCTCCCTTCGACGGACAGGCGGTTGATCGTTCCGCTGTTGGTCGCCGACGTCGCCGCAGAATTGGAACCAAGATAGGCCGACCCGTCGATCGTTCCGCTATTGGCGAAGGAGAAGCTTTCCTGATCGATCGCGCCGTAGAGGCCCTGCGTCGTGCCGCCGGTCTGATGGGGCGATTGGGCGAGGTCCAGGGCGATCCCATAGAGGGGGGAACCAAGCGTGCCGCTGTTGGTGAAGGTCAGCGCCTTTGCCGCCACATTGGCGACCATGCCGTTGCCCAAAGCGCCGCTGTTGCCGATGGTCGCGCGGTCGGCATTGAGGTCAGTGCCGTCATAATAATAACCTTGGCCCAGCGAAAGCGCGACGGACGGCGAAACCGCATTGGCACGGTTGATGCTGCCATCATTGCTGAAGCTGAAATCCTTTGCATTCAGCGATAGCGACATGCCGCCGTCGATCGTGCCGCTATTGGCGATCGAGGCCGCGCCGATCAGCTGGGTGCCCGTCGCGCCCGAGATGGCGACGCCGGGCGTGTAGTAGAAATAGGGGTCATTGTCGGCGGAGCTGATGGTGCCGCTGTTGCGGAAGGCAAAGCTGTCATCCCCGCTGGCGGTCAGCAGAACGGCTGTAGTGCCGTTGAGGCTGTTGGCGATCACGCCTTCATTTTCGAAGCGGGCGGCATAGCCGCTGATGCCGTCACCAATCGTCCCGCGATTGATGAAGCGCAAGGTCGATCCTGCGCCAGCCAGATTGAGCGGGTCAGCCGATGTGCCGAGCGTCAGCAGCCTTTCAGGCGCGCCCGCATCCGCGCTGATATTGGCCAGATTGACGATCGTGCCGTCGCCGACAAGGATGAGGGACTGGCGGAACGCGCCATCGGCCGTCAGCGTCACCACCGTGCCGCTGCCCAAAGCGCCGATGCCCTGCCGTTCAAAGCTGGTGGGAAGGGCCGGGAGAGCGGCAAGATCGACGGTCCGGCTCGCCGCATAAGCGCGAACGAAGCTGTCCATGCCCTCACCCGCATCGATCGTGCCGGTTATGCCCAGCGTATCGCCGGTGGTGACCAGGATATCGTCACCCGCCCCGAACAACAAGTCGCCGTTCAGCGTGCCGCCCCGGTCCACATAGGCGCCGCTGGCATAGTTGGGACCGCTGTAGGGCGAATAGGCAAGATTGACATTGCCGTTGATGGTGCCGACATTGCTGATCGCACCGCCCCTGGAGAGGGCAATGGCTTCAAACCCGGATCCTGCGGTGATGGTGCCGCCCGCCTGGTTGACGATCACCGCGGGCGAGGAATAGCCGCTGCGGATCGCCTGCGCCGCGCTGCTTTGGATCGTGCCGCTGTTGATGATGGAGGCAGGCATCCCGTCATAGGTGTAGACTGCGATGTCGGTCGTGCTGATGGAGCCGCTGTTGATGAGGTCGCGGACGCTGGAGATGCCGACCGCTGGCGCGCCACCTGTTGCTTCGCGGATCGTGCCGCTGTTGACCACCGTCAGCACGCCGGCAATCGCGGCGCCGCCATCCAGGATGATCTCGCCCTTGTTGACGACCTCAAGCCCGCCATTGATCGCGCTTGCCCTTGCCCCATAGGGGTTGGTCGCCTGGGTGAGCGTGATGACGCCTTCGTTCGTGAAGCGATCGAGTTGGTCGAGCTGCACGGCGCTGCCGCCATAGACGCTGCTGTCGAAGGCGGCGGTAAGCGCGCCCCGGCTGATGATCGTCGTGCCGGTCTGGACGTAGCTGCTGGCGCTGTCGCCGGGGAAGGCAAAGCCGTAGCCCGAGGCGTTGATCAGGTTGGCATTCTGGCCGGAGATCGACAGCGACAGATCCACACTGCCCTTGCCATAGAGGCTAAGCTGCGCGCCGCCAGTGCTGCCCGTGACAGTGACGAGCTTGCCTGCAGCGATATCGAGGCCGACCGTTTCGAAATTCACGGCATTGCCAAGCGTGACCGCGCTGTCGCCAGTAAGCCGGGCAAGCAATTGATCATTGCCTTCGCCACCGTCGAGCACACCTGAAATGCCGGTCAGGAACCCATCAGAGCCCATCTGGCCTTCGAAATAATAGCTGTCATTGCCTGCGCCCAGGCGGACGTCGCCCGTGACGCTGCCGCCCTGCTGCATGAGGAAGCGGTCCGTGCTGTTGCTGCCGGTAAGGTCCACATGGCCGATGATCGACCCGGCATTGGTGATGCTGGTGGCGCTATAGCTATAGGGACTGCTGTCGGGCAGGATGGCGATGGCGATAGTGTCGCCCTGGATGACGCCGCCCGCCTTATTTTCCACCGTGCCGCTGCTGGCGTAGCCGCCGCCGAACAGCACTGCCGGGGCGCCGGTGGCGCTGATCCTGCCGCTGTTGACAAGGGCGGTGCCGTAACCGAACTTCAGCAGGACGCCGACGCCGCCTGTCACATCGATACTGCTCTTGTTGGCGAGGGTGGCTGCGTCGATCGACACGGCTGCATCCGTTGGGCTCGACAGGCTTGCCCTGACGGTACCCTCATTGATCAGGTTCAGCGATGCGGGATAGCCGAAGCCCAGCGCTTCCAGAGCGCGTCCTTGCGTCTCGATCCGGCCCTGATTGAGCAGCGTGCCGCTGCCATAGGCATAGATTTTGGCCGCTCCGGCGAAGCCCTCATCAAGCGTCAACTGCGCCTGATTATCCAACGCCATGCGCAGCAGGGAGAAATTGGTCGGGAGGACTGGAGCGCCGGTCAGCTTGGCGTCGACGTTCACCACAAGCGCAACGGCATTGATGCCCGCGCCGCCATAGACAAGACCTGTAATGCCGGTCCTCAGTTCGCCATTACCGCCAATAGCGGCAACGATTATGTCGTCGCCGCTGCCCAACAGCACGTCGCCAGCAATAGTGCCTTGGCTGCTGTCGATGCTGGTCGTCGTGTGGGCGACGATATTGCCTTGGATCGTCCCGGAATTAACCAGATAAAGTCCGTTCGCCGCGTCGATGGACAGGCCCCCATTGCTGTTCACAATGGTGCCGCTGTTGCTGAGCGACAGGATATTCTGCTGGCTCAGAATCGTCGCGGGAGCAGCGGAACTGATCGTTCCGCTGTTGGTGAGGCTGGCGTTATCCAACCCTCCGAAATAAGGATTTGTACTGGGAAGAAAGGTGATCGCAGCCTGATCGCGTCCGTCCATGAGGCCCGCATTGGCGATGCTTCCAACCACTGCAGCGATGCCGTGTATCGTCCCGCTTGCCCGGTTGGTGATCGATGGATAGCTGATGCCATTGATCGCGGGTCCACGGATAGCAGCGCCCGATGTTGCCGTGATCAGGCCGCTATTGTCGAGCGTGGCGGTGGAACCGCCCAAGTAATTGCTGCTCGACCGCTCGATCCAGATCCCGACATCGCCGCTGATCCTGCCCTGCTCTCCGTGGAACCGCCCAAGTAATTGCTGCTCGACCGCTCGATCCAGATCCCGACATCGCCGCTGATCCTGCCCTGCTCTCCCACCACGATCGTGGCCTGGCCGTTGGGGTAGAGATAGGGGTAAGAATAATTTCCATTGGGAAACCCAACGCCGGCATAGGGATCATAGTTCAGGACGGGCAACCCATTCTGAACGGTGAGGGCGGCCGCGCCGGTCGCGCTGATCATGCCGTCTATTCGCAAGTTAGCATTAGCGCTGTTCAACCGGATTGCCGACAAACCCGATCCTGTAACGGTCGCCCCTTCGGCAACGGTGGTCTGGGCGTCAAAGGTGACGGTGAAAGGCTGGTTATCGCCGGTGCAGGTGATGCTGCCGCTCACAGCGGTGGTGCAGGCAGCCTGGGCGGAAGAACTCATGGCGAGCGCAGCGATCACACTGGCGCCAGCAAGCAGCGTCCATTTCGACGCGTAGTTCTTCAGATACATATTCCACCCCCGTTAAACCCCGCTTTGGGGTTAGGGGTAAATCCAGAAAGTTCAAGGAATTATACGGCGCGAAAACCGGCCTCGATAAAAGATATCCGATAGCTATATGGTATCTTTTGGTATTATTATTTGGCAGTCTCGGGAGTGCCCATTTCCAAGGATGTTTAACTAAAAATCTAGCATGCTCGATCAAAAGCGATGCGTTCCGCTGCATTCCGTGGGATGCCGCATCATCGGCGGTCAGGATTTTTTTTAAAAATGCACCAAAGAGCGCAAGTCAGAAGCACCAAGACTCAAAGTCGACCTATTCCGCGCGAAGCTTTGTGGGCTGCCCTTCTGATTGGCGTGCAAACATTGTCCGCTACATTAACGAAAGGGGGCTCCCTGACCCTCTACCTGGCGCGCAGCCAAGATTTGCCGGTTCTGTTTTGCCTAGCGATCCTGCTGGCTTTCGTGGGCCGCTTCTCACCTCATCTGTTCCTGCCAATGAAAATGCCTTCCCGGCTGCTTCTAGCGTTGGGAGCGGTTCTGGTTCTGCTGCTAGGATGGGGGAGTTACCGGCTCATGGGCAATTTCCCGCTTTCGCGTGACGAACATATGGTGATGTTCGACATGGCCGTGTTCAGCAAAGGCAGGGTGGTGGCGCCGCTTGCACCTGAATGGCGCGATTACGCCCAAGCGCTTGTGCCCGACTTCCTGATCAACTCCAGCCACCCCCTTGCTCTGGTATCTGATTATCTGCCCGTGAACGCGATGCTGCGGCTCGCTTTTTCGCGGCTCGGCGACCCTGCATTCTTCAATCCCTGCCTGATCCTGATCGGCGGAATGGCGCTGTTCGACCTCTCGCGACAGATATTTGGCGCGGACATGCGCGCACGCTGGGTCGTTTTGCTGATATATGGGCTTTCATCGCAGATGCTCGCGACCGCAATGACGGCTTATGCGATGACAGCGCATATGGTGCTCAATCTGGTATGGCTGGCCGCGTTTCTGCGCGGCGGGAAAGCCGGTCATGCCGTCGCGATAGCAGTCGCGTTTTTGGCCACTGGATTGCACCAGCTGGTTTTCCACCCGCTTTTTGCAGCTCCATTCCTCCTCTGGCGCCTGCGTCAGGGGCAGTGGCGGATCGTTCTTCTCTATGGTGCGGCCTATTTCTCCGTATTTGGCTGGTGGACGCTCTATCAGCCCTTTGTCGCGCACCTCACCGAGACTCCGAAGCTAGGCAATGAGCAGCATGGCAACATCATCAGCAAGGTGACGGGGCTTCTTTTTACGCACGAAGCCAGCACCATTCCCCTCATGCAGCTCAACCTGCTGCGATTTTTCGCGTGGCAGAATTTTGCCCTCCTGCCTTTACTCATCGCCGCCTTTCCGCTGTGCTGGCGGGAAAGAACATTGGCCGGACCGCTATTTTGGGGCATTTTCGGCCTGATCCTGTTTGTGGCCATCATCCTGCCCTATCAGGGCCATGGCTGGGGCTATCGCTATCTCCATGGCTTTCTTGGCAGTTTCGCGTTGCTGGGCGGCTTTGGATACCAGAGGCTGGCGCGGAACATTGGCGGAAGAGCGGACGGAATGGTCATCGCCCTAAGCTGTCTGACATTATGCCTGTCACTTCCGTTTCTGCTGTGGAGAGCCCATGAATTTGTGTCTCCGCACGTGTCTCTTGAGCATCTCATTGCACGGCAGAACACTCGTTTCGTCCTCATCGATACGGAAATAGCTTCCAGTACCAACGGGCGCTGGGCGGCGAGCGCCATCGATCACGTCCGTAATTCGCCCGATCTGGATAATGTGCCCTTACGCTTTTCCAGCAGGAATATGACGCCACCAATGCTTCAGGAAATCTGCCGCCGCGGCACCGTTTCCGTCGTGACCCACAACGACATGCGCAAGGTAGGCTTTGCGCCCAACACCCCGTTGGACAGCCCGCAATTCATACGACTAATGGGTTCAATCAAGGATGGGCCATGCCTTCGGCCGATCGACGCTGGCGTCTAGCTACTTCGGCTTCAGGGCGTCTGGGATCCGGTGCTGCCATACTCGGAAGGACGCCTATCTCGTGGCGCAATCAGCAACTTTGCCACTTCGCTGATGCGTGTGGCAAATGCTTCCCAGCTATAATGGTCCCGCGCATGGCAAGCCATGGCTGCGCGATCCTGCGCATCAAGGGGCGGTTGATCGAGCGCTTCGGCAGCACGCAAAGCGCTCCCATCTACATCACGGAGGTCGATCTCTATCCCGCGCAGCCACTGGCTCGCGCCGGGGTCAGCCCGGGCACTCTCTTCGCCGCAGATCACAGGTAATCCGGTTGCCATCGCTTCCTGGATTACCAGCGGATATCCCTCGCCCACGCTAGGCAACAGCAAATAGTCCGCTTGGCGAAACAATGCGGCGATGTCGGCGGGTGGCAAAGGATCGCACACATGGACATTGGGCAAATTCCATTGTCGGGGGTCTATCGGTCCGGCACCAACCAGCACGAAATGCACAGACGGACGCAGGCGAGCTAGCGCCCTTATGATCTCCAGCCCCTTTTTTTCCACGAAACGACCGACAAAAGCAATCAGAGGGACCTTCTCATCAACCATGGCAAAGTGGTCGTAATCCCCTAGTCCGGGCCGAAACAGACATGTGTTTACGCCGTTGAACTGGAGCAATGCCGGTTGGCGCATAGGGAGCGAGGCGAAGAAGGACCGCACGGTTTCGCTGATGAAAATGGTCTGGTCGGCCATGCGCAGCATTGGACGCGTGACCATGCGGTTGGCTAATGCCATCACTCCACGCATCAACGCACTCGCGAAGGCGATCTGCGCTACATGCTGAATGAGGATTACGGGCTTGCGCCGCATCCTGGCGATCGCCATCGCCGCAATCGAGGTGCAATAAAGCGCATCGTGGATGACGACAATTTCGGCCTGGCCAATGGCTTTCCAGATGCGCGCAAGCGCCTGCGGCCCGGGAATGGGCATGGGCAGTCCGGTCAGCGCTTCCGTGGGATTGACACAGCCCAGCGGGACCGAAGTGAAATCCGGGGTCAGCGGCAGATCATCTGACATGCTTGCCGCCCATTCCACATGATGCCCCTGAACCGAAAGGTGCCGAGCCATATGGGCAGCGACCCGTTCAATACCTCCTCCATGTGCGAGGAAAAAATGGGAGACGATGAGGATGCGCATGCAGCCTGTTCCTTAAGGTCTTCCAGATGGTCAGACGGCATTGCATGCGGCCTTACGCCGCCAAATCGCTGACCTGAATTTCAGTCAGAGACGGAACGATGATCGTCTCGATAACCCGTGCCTTGTGACCAGCAATGATGGACAGCAAAAAGCCGCCCAAAATGGTCTGCGCGCCAATGCTGCCGCTGACGGCCGACAGAATCACCGGCAGAACCGATCCTAGCGCAACGAACCCACCCTTGGCCCAATACCAACCCGTCAACCCAAAGCCGATCACAGACAGGCCAATTAAAGCAGAGCCCGTCAGCAGCGCTGTTTCCAGCGTCAATTTCGATCCATGGCGCTCCAACAGGGGGCGTAATCGACGATAGCCCTGGTTCACACCATGAAGATGCGTGGCCAAGGCCATAACCATCGAGAGATGAGCCAGCGTTGCCAGAAACCCGCCGACGATCACCCAGCTATCGCCAAAATACCCCAAAGCGGGCAAAAAGCGCAGCTGGTGCAGGGTTGCCCCCATCAAGATAAGAGCTGCCAACATCATGGAGCACAGCGCGGGAACACCGAAAACCCATGTAGGGCTAAGCATGAAAAGATAGCGCAAGTGGCGCCATCCATCGCGCCAGGGGCGAAGGTGGGGTGGCCGATTCCGCAAGTCGGGGGACAGCGTCGCTGGAACCTGACGAATGTCGAAGCCCAGCAGAGACGCCTTGATGATCATCTCGCTAGCGAATTCCATGCCGTCGCTGGCAAGGCCCAGTTGGGAAAAGACATCCTTGCGGATAGCCCTCAGACCGCAATGCGCATCGCCAATACCTGAACGAAAAAACAGGTTTAGAATGCCAGTCAGCACCGGATTGCCGATATAGCGGTTCTTCCAAGGCATGGCACCGGGTGCGATTCCCCCGTCAAAGCGCGAACCCATGCAAAGGGCGCTGCCTTCGGCGAGATGGCCGATCATCTCCACGCCATCGGTGAAGTCATAGCTGCCGTCGCAATCCCCCATCAGGATGTAGCGGCCATACGCGTTCTCGCACCCGCCAATTAGTGCCGCGCCATAGCCTTTTCGGATAACGGGAACGACGCGGGCTCCAAGACTGGCCGCCAGAGCCTGGCTTCCGTCGATCGAACCATTGTCTGCTATAACGATCTCGCCGGTAAATCCGTAAGCGAGGGCGATCCGGGCCAAGGCATTGCTGGCATTGGAGATGCAGTGAGGAAGAGACAGAATTTCATTGAGGCAGGGCATGACGATCGAAACATCGACATTATTCCCGCCCGTCTCTGGCGACTGAAACATTCTGGCTTTCCCCCGGAGTACCAGACACTAGGAAAAAGTGGTAAACTAAAAATTAATGGCAAGAAAGATGCCGTGCTCTTCGTGGCATCCGCCTGCTTCGACTTGATGCAAACAGCACGGTATTTGGTAATCTTCAGCAAAGACAATTACCCGGTATTTCCGCCCGAATATATTGGTTCCGCCTTGATCTAACAGGACGAGTATCAAACCCGTGTGACAGCATGGATATCTAGTAGCTATCCGATATCCACAAATGTCATTTCGCTATGCACAATGGACAGTATGAGTCCGTCATCTTAAGCAACTCCACAGGCAACATATTTGGGGGCATTAAAATTGTGGCTGATGGCACAGCCGACAATACCAAGGATCAATCAGACGCCTCTACTGGTCCGGTGTCGGAACGGCTCCCACACGTCGTCGTCCTGCTGTCGACATATAATGGCGCAGCCTATCTACAGGAGCAGCTGGAAAGCCTGCGCGCGCAAGAAGGCGTTTTAGTACATCTACATGCGCGCGACGACGGTTCCACCGACGATACTTGCGCCATCTTGCAGCGTTTTCCCGAAGTCTTGGGCGAGCCAGCTGAATTTTCTTCAGGCCCGAACCTAGGCGTATCCGCCAGCTTTCTTCAACTGCTGCGGACCGCCCCGGATGCCGACTATTACGCCTTTTGCGACCAGGATGACGTCTGGCTACCGGACAAGCTGGCGCGCGCAGTCACGGCTCTGGCACATGAAGAGGGACCTGCCCTCTATTGTTCGAACATGACACTCGTTGACGCCGATCTCGGCATTATCGGTGTGCCATCGCCCCATCGCGATCTCCGGTTCGAACATCTGCTGTTCGAAAATTTCGCTACGGGCTGCACCATCCTTCTCAATCCCGCCGCACGTGCCCTGATCAACAATTGCCCGCCTGCGAACGGTGCCATCATGATGCATGACTGGTGGTGCGCGCTCATCGTCTCCGCTTTGGGACGCGTGCATTATGATCCGCAGCCCCGCATTCTCTACCGGCAGCATGGGGGAAACGTGGTCGGGCTGGACGCCAGCTGGGCCGCGCAAAAGATGAAGCAGATTTCCCGACTGCTACGGCAAAGACGCGCCTTCTACTCGATACACGCGCAGGCTACCGAATGTCTCAGGCTTTTCGGTGCCCGCCTTTCCCCGCGACAGCGCGCCTGGCTTGATCGGCTCGTTAATTCTAAACGTTCCTTCCCAGCCCGTCTGGCCTATGCGCTATCAGGTCCAGTGATACATCGCGACCTTCTGGGCAGTGTGGTGGTGCGATGTCTGATCCTGGCTGGCTGGTACTGAGCCGGAATGTCGATCCGCAAATCCCTTCTCTGGAATTATGGGACGCATCTGCTCATCTTTGCCGTCACCTTCGGCAGCGCCATCATCATGTCACGCCTGCTGACGCCCCGCGAACTGGGCGTTTTCGGCGTTGGTGCCGCCATCTCGGCCATATTGAGCACATTTTCCCTGTTTGGCGTGGCCAATTACCTTATCCGCGACAATGAGCTTTCTAACGGCACGATCGCGACCGGCTTCACCGTCAACGCTATCCTGAACATCGCTGTCAGCGTCCTGCTCTGGCTTCTGGGTACGATGGGTCGGCAGCTGTTCACAGACCCAGCCATCCCTCTTGTGCTCCAATGGTTTGCGCTCGTGCCGCTGGCAGGAATTTTCGAGTTTCTCCCGGCGACGCTGCTCACCCGCAACATGCGGTTCGGGACGACTTCGCTGCTTCAGCTGGGCAAATCCACCGTCAATGCCGCTACCATGATCGGCTTCGCCCATGCGGGATGGAGTTATCTCAGCCCTGTCTTTGGCACGGTAACAGGTGCCGCTTTCGGCGCATTGGGATTCAGTATCTTGGGGGGGCGCCACGTCAGCCTTCGGCTGTCGCTTAGGGGAGGGGGGACTATCGTCGTCTTTGCCGTGCAGATGGTCTTTGCTGGCGGCGTTTCCATCCTTGCGGCGCGTCTTGCCGAACTGATCATAGCGCAAATGTTGGGGCTGGCCGTACTGGGCCTGTATACCCGGGCATCTGGCCTAGCAGCCATGGTCTGGGAAGGTGCCTATGGCCTGTCGACCCGCGTGATTTACGTGCAGATGGCAGCCGAACTGCGGGAACAGGGGTCGCTCAAAGAAATATTTTTGCGCGCAACGAAACTACTTACGGCAGTCATGTGGCCGATCATGGCCGGCATCGCCGTGCTGGCGGGCCCGATCGTCCATCTACTCTATGGCGCCAGATGGGATGGGGCGGCGCTACCGCTTGCTTTCCTCATGGCAGGCCAGTTCATCGCGATTGGCTTTGCGATGAACTGGGAATTGTGCGTTCTTACCGGTCGCACCGGGTGGCAGGCCCGGACCGAAGCGGCGCGCGCGCTCATCGGGCTCTCCCTCTTCTCCATCGGTGCAGTGTTCAGTCTCCCGATCGCAACGGCGAGCCGCATCGTCGAAGCGTTTTTGGGTTACCTGATGTACCGGCCCAAAATGGCTCAAATGGCGCAAGCGACACTGACCGAACTGAGAGAGGCTTACGAGGGAAGTCCCATCCTTGTTGTCGTTGCAGTCGGACCAGCTTTTCTGTTGATGGTTCTTTCGGATTGGTCTGTTGTGACGTCCATCACTCAGGTCGCAATTGCCATTATTGCCGGAGTTGGGTGTTGGCTCCTTACCCTCTATGCCACAGATCATCCGTTGTTTGACGAAGTCAGACAGCTGGTGCGAGATCCATCACCTAAAACAGAGCAGGAAAGTCCTGTGCCTTAGGCACGACCTCCAATTTGGAGAACTGCCCAAGCCGCTTGCTCCCGCTGGGGAGCATTCGCGCCGCGTAGCGGTGCGTTCAGTTCTTGCCGGATTGTGTTTGTGTTGGCGAGTGGGAGGAGGGCGAAGCCGGGGTTTCAGGTTGAATAACGTTGTTGGCCGGTTAGGCCAACTCCGCTGGTCTCTCTTATAAATGAATCCAGTAGCGGTTGAGGGTCCTTTTGAGACTCACGCTCTTTGCGCTCCAGCGCAGCGTCGAGGCGGGCGAGGACCTTGGCGAGAGGGCCTTTGAGTGCCGCTTCGGCCCGCTCGCTGCGTGAGGGGCATGCGTGCATATGGCCCAGATCCTCAATCCGGTCGGCCTGGCGCTGAAGCTCGTCATCAGGGATTGGGGCAGGGCGCATCCAGCGCGGCAGATAGGCCTGGACGATCTTCGGCAGGAAGGCGCGATAGGCGTTGGATGTCTGTTCGTAGCGGGGTCCGGGGCCCTCGCCTTCGACGCGCTTGAAACGGCGCTGGCGCACAAGGAAGCCGATGCCTTCGAGGATACGTAAGCCCCGGGCTACCGTAGCGCGGCCCAGGCTGGTCGCCTGAGCGAGGTGATCGTAGCTTGGGAAGACATGGCCCTTGTTAAGGCGGGAAAGGGTTAGGATTTCCTCGAATACCCGGACGCTGGCGCTGGTGAGCGTTGTGAGTAGGCGCTCCGCCGGGGTCAGTTCGCGCCCATTACACCGGGCCTCGCTCCTCAGCTGACGGCCTGCGTCCAGGATACGGCGGGCGGCGCGCAGCAGACGGTCGGTCTCACCCTTGGCAGGGGCGACGAAGAAGACATGTTCGAAGGTTCCCGCTTCCACACTGTCGCGCAGCACCGGCGCACCCGTCCGATGCGGCGCACTGGATCGCACCCGTGCGCGCCCTGTCTGACGCGGCGCTTTTACCGGCGCAAGCGCGGACACCATCGCCTCGCCAAAGCCAAGCGTTCCCATTCGTCCCTCCATGCGGAAGGCCGTCACCAGACAAAAAGATACCGTGGCGCGAAGCGCGCATCCTTGAAACGGCGTTCGATCTGGCGTAGGGAGGAGGAACGGTTATATCCGGTTCGACGTTTGGCGACGTCGCTCCACTACCCAAATGGATGCCCGGCCTTCGTGCCGGGCTTTCTATTATGTGGTCACAGCCACCCCTTCAGTCATCTCAGCTCAGCCCCCATGGCCAGCTGCAACATATTCGCAGTAATATCCGCGTGGTGGAAGGCTTTACGGTTCGTGCTTTCGAGTAGGAAAGCGAAAATTCGTCCTGTTTGATTCGTGCTTTCGAGTAGGAATTGCCCCTCAATTCGTGCTTTCGAGTAGAATTAGACCGGTCCAATTCGTGCTTTCGAGTAGGAATTAGCCCGCCAAAAGCATGCAGGTGCGAATCAGGAAGGGCTGAGCAAAGCCTTTGCAAGTCGATGGTAGGAAAGGGAGCTTTCAGGCCTCTTCGACCTGATCCTCGATCATCAGTTCAGGACCCTGCGGGCGACGGGAGAGGATGACCCGCGCCTTGGCGGGCCTACGTCCCACCTTGCGGGGGGCGTCGTCTGCCGGTGCGTCCTCGATCAGGCTGATGTCATAGTCGGGGATGGCATTCGCCGCCGCGATCTGGCGCATGGCGATGCGGAAGTTGGAAAGCGGGTTCTGAAAACCGATCTGCAGTTTCAGCGTCTGGAGGTCCATTTCCAGCGGCTCGCCATCAACGCAGGTCGAGCGCGCTACTTCGTAGATGCGGCGCTCAATCGGGCCCAGCTGGAAATAAGTCGACGCATAATCAAGCACTTGCCGGTCGCGCAGGATTGCACGGAACAGCCAGTCGCACAGCCGAACCTTGACCGCCTTCAGCCGCTTTTCGCCCTTGCCCGAACGCGCATATTGCAGCCGTGCTTCGGACAACCAGGAGAAAAATCCGTCCTCGCCTTCGCCTCCAGCCTCGATATTCGTCTTGATCTGCGTGCCCTGCAGCCTCTCCAGCGCATCGGCCAGACGCGAGTAGGAACGAGCGCTGTGGTTGGATCCTGTGACGCTGAACAGGTCGTGGGCGGTGAAGGTGAAATCCTGGGAGACCGCGGCACCTTCGTCGATTTTCGACGCCATGAGGCTGGCGATGTAGAGGACGATTTCCTTATCGTAGATGGTCGCCACGCCCCGTGCGCTCGGGCGTACCTCGATCGAAACGGTGGATGTCGCGTAGGCGAGGGGCTTCATCCAGGCATTTTTGCTGAGCGCAAAGAAGGGGAAGGCCATCAGCGACCGTTCGCCGCGGATCTCGCCGACAAGGGGGCTGTCGAGCTTGAACAGTTCGCCTTGCGGGGTGCCCATTATGATCGTTCCTTGCCCATTATGCCGCTCTGGCAATTTCTACTCGAAAGCACGAATTTGTTCCGCCGCTATCAGGTTGGCAGCCTCCAGCCTGAATAAACTGCCCGCAGTCGTAGCTTGCCGCCTTCGTCCAATATCGCCTGATCGTTTTCAGCGGAAGGAGGAGGTGAGCGGTAAATTTTACAACCGGATCGCACCATAGCTTGCACACAGGTGGCCTGCTGTCATTTTTGCACCGATGAGCATCATAATGCCGCCAGCCTCCTCAACTACGCACAGGCATCGTCAACCTACGACGAGGAAAGTAGGCCGCTTAAGCCTTCCCCTGCCTTCCTTATGCGTGGCAACCTGCACCAGCAGGATCATAGCAGATCGTCAATTTGTGCGCATCTCGAGCTACCTTAGGGCAGATTGCGGCACTGAGGATATTCCTGCGCACGTGTCCCTCACTACTGCTCGTCCCGCCCGACACATGCTTATGGCGGTCACCTGCTCTATTTCTGGATACTTGTTAGATATCTACTAGATACCATAGGATGGAGGTGGTGGAACACGCCTATAATCAGGCTTAACGAGCAATATTGATGCGCGCACTGGGAACTGCGTCAGTATCAACAGCAGCGCCGCTAGCAAACTGATCATCGCGCCAACCTTCTCCTGCCAGATCGTCACGCGCTCGACCCGATAAAGGCCGGGCTGGGCATCGAAGTTGATCAAGGGCCCTCGGTGCGGGATAGGCGAGCCATCCTGCGTAATGCGCCATATCGGGAAGTCAGCATGGTGGAGCGTCATGCGCCCAGTCTCTTTCACCTGTATTGTGTCGCCGCGCGGCAGGGTCCGGAAGGCTTGCAGATCGGTCCAGCGATATTGCGGTTCCACCAGTCCGACATCAAAGCCGTTGGGCAGATATTCCGGTGCATCGGGCCTCACCCGGTCGATTAGGGCATAATCGACGGGAAGCTTAAGCATCGCCTGGGTCGCCAAAGCCGTCACGCTGTAGGGAAAAGCGAGCAGCAACCCTCCAACGGCAAAATTCCTCAGCGGCAGTCGGCAGGAAAGAAGTGCGGTGATAGCGGTAAATTCCACGATGCACATTAGCCGCCAAGGAAATTGTGCCTTGTTGAGCAGGGGGATGTCCCAGAGAAATGGTATGAGCCGAACGGCCACCAGTGCACTAACGACCGTCAGCACTGACCAAAAGGAACGCGCCGGCCAAGCCAGTATGATGAGCGCTAGCGCAAGACAGGGAAACAGCTGGAAGCTTGCGTTCCAGATCGACCAATCGGTCGCCCGATAACCTTGGGTCCACAGGATGGCGGTCGAGATATGTTCCTGCAGCGTCGCCGCCGGCAGCAGAAAGAAGGCGGACAAGCCAAGCGCAATCAGTCCCGCCGATGCCCCGGACAAAAGCGCCCTCGGCTCCTGCCAGCCCCGGCGGACCATCATCGGCGCGATCAGGAAGATACCGGTCAGCACGGCCAGCGGTAAATGGGTGATGACGAGCCCCGCATATGACAGCGCCAGAAGGAGAAGGCCGCGCCGCTGCGGTAGGCGCTCTATCCCAAGCGCGATCAGCGGCAGCCAGATGAAGGCCGCGAACTCGGCTAGCGCGCCGCGTACATAGAAGTCACACAGATGATAGGGGGCAGCCATGTAGAGAGTGGCACCCAGCAGCGGATGCGTTCCTCGTGCCGAAAGCCAGCAATACATAGCGAGGCCCGATGCGATCAGCATCAGCAAGCCCGCGCCGTTTATCGCCTGAAAGATGCTAAGGCCTATCGCGTGGAGCCCGCCTGCCACCCAATAGGCAAGCGGCGGATAGAAATAGAAGGTGGGGCTGCCAAGCCCCTCAAAACTTTCGGGCAGCCACCGCTCATAGAAGTGGCCCGCCGCCATTTGATCGCCGAAATGGCTGATCCACATGGCGTTATAAAGATGGGAATGAGTTGCGCCAGGCCCCCAAAGCAAGCTGGGCAGCAACAAGGCGATGCCTGTCAGCGTCAGAGCGACAACGGGCCGGACGATGATGACTCTGAAACCGGACATGCCCTCTCATGCCACGCTCATGGTAAATTTTGCCTTTAACCTGAGACTGGCCCTCACCATCCGTTAACCATTCTGGCCGATAGCAGGGGCTGTTTTCGGGCGGGGCCAAGCAATATCATGCGCATTTCGCTGTCGATCGTCGTTCCAGTCTTCAATGAGCAGGAGAGCATCTCGCTGTTCCTGGATGTAGCGCGCCCCGCCGTAGCCCAAGCTCTCGAGCTCATCGGACCCGATGCCTGCGCCGAATTCCTGTTCGTCAACGATGGCAGCACGGACCGGACCGCCGACATATTGACGGTTCTTTCACGACTGAACCCCGACGTCCGCCATGTCACCTTGTCTCGCAATTTCGGTAAGGAAGCTGCACTCGCCGCCGGTATCGATCGGGCGAGGGGGGATGCCGTTATCCCGATTGACGTCGATCTGCAGGATCCACCCGAAGTCATCGTCGCGATGGCGCGACATTGGCTGGCAGGCGCAAAGGTGGTCAACGCGCGCCGCTCGGACCGGTCGAGCGACGACTGGTTCAAGCGTTGGAGCGCGCAAGGCTTTTATCGCCTGATCAATCGCCTTTCCGAGCATCCCATCCCTGAAAATGTTGGTGATTTCCGGTTGCTCGACCGACAGGCCGTCGATGTCATCAAGCAGCTTGGCGAGCAGGCCCGCTTCACCAAAGGGCTTTTTTCTTGGGTGGGTTTCCGCGTCGCCACTGTCGATTATGAACGCGCGCCTCGCGAAGCCGGAACAAGCAAGTGGCGGGTCAGCAAGCTCTGGGGACTTGCGATTGACGGTATCACTGCCTCCACCACCATGCCCTTGCGCATCTGGTCCTATATTGGCGGTGGCATCGCCTTGATGGCCTTTGCCTATGCCGCCTTCCTGGTGCTGCACACGCTGCTTACTGGGGTGGATACGCCGGGCTATGCCTCTATCATGGTCGCCGTGCTGATGCTGGGCGGCCTTAACCTGATGAGCCTTGGCATCATCGGCGAATATCTGGGCCGTGTCGCACAGGAAGTACGCAATCGGCCGCTCTATGTTGTGGCCGAGGAAAGCGAGCCTGCAGCGCCGCCCGCGATCCAACCCCAACTGAAGGAAGAAGAAAGATGGACCGCTCAGCCTATGCGAGCATGAGCGCACAGGAGCAGGATCATTGGTGGTTCGTCGCCCGGCGCGCGATCATCGACAGTCTGGTTCGCTCCCATGTTCGACTGCCGTCTGGTGCCCGGATTCTCGAAGCAGGCTGCGGGACGGGCGGCAATTTGAGCCTACTGGCGCAATATGGTGAGCTCGACGCGATGGAATATGACGCGGAGGCCCGCGCCCTGGCCGCCGCGCGCGGACTTTGCCGGGTAGAAGCAGGCGCTTTGCCTGACGCCATCGGCTTTGGCGACAATCGCTACGACATGATCGCGCTGCTCGACGTGCTGGAACATATCGATGCCGACGAAGCGTCGCTAAAGGCCTTGGGCGCGAGGCTTTCCCCAGAGGGTCGCATCCTGCTCACGGTTCCCGCCGCGCCTTGGCTCTGGTCCGATCATGACGTGCTGCACCACCACAAGCGCCGCTATACGCTGGAGGGGCTGCAGAAGGTTGCTGAAGGTGCAGGTCTGAAGATCGAGGCTTCGGGCCATTTCAACAGCCTGCTCTTCCCACTCGCGGTCGCGCAGCGGGCAGCGCATCAGCTGTTACGGCGCAACACGCCGTTGGACGCGCGCCCATCGCCGCTCGTCAACGCTGCGCTCCAGCGGGTATTTGCCGCAGAGCGGCACCTTTTAAACCGCATCTCTTTCCCACTGGGCTTGTCGCTCTACGCCATTTTGTCATCCTGACAGCGTCCAGCTTAACGTAAAGGCCACGGCCCGTCCCAGCATCGTGCTGGTTCCTTGGCTGGGGCAGGGGCAGGATACGCAGGGCGGATAAGGGGCGGCACCTTGGTTATTGGGGCCAGATAGGAACCTTTAGGGAAAGCGGAAAAGTTCTGGTCCCAAGCCTTGAAGAAAGTGCAATGCACTGTCGGTGCCGCCGGTCTGACCAGCGCGCGACGGATCTCCGCCAGGCCTGTGAGACTGCCGATCGCCAGCACGGTACCAAGCCAGAGCCGCATCGCATGTCGCTGCACCAGTAGATCGCCTACCATGATCGCAACGATGGCTAGCGCTGTGATTGATCCCCGCATCATGAAGTCGATAGACCACCCGATCTGCACGAATGGGATGAGCATCAGCCATGCACCTGCTAGCCACAGGCTTTCCCTGCCAAAGCGGACTGCTTTGCCGGCGAGTATCAAGGGGATGAGGAAGGGAAGCGTTTCGATCGCCTGAAAAACTTGCCAGCGCCCCAACGGGATCGACAAAAAGCGGACACCGACACCGTCTCCTGCTGCACCTAGATAAACAAGCGTCGGCAGACATAAGAGAAACGCAATCGCGGGGATCGCCACATCCTGCCAATGCAGCGCGCGAGCCATCAACGTCCGCATCCCCGCCAACGCTACAAATGGCATAGTGCCCATCAGCCCCAAAGGCGACCAAAGCGCAGTCAACGGCAGCAGCGCCAGCCAGGGCGCCAACGGCAGACGCCCATCGCGCCAAAGCATATAACCGATTGCGCCCACCCATCCTGAAACAGCGTGCTGCGGTACCCAGAAAAGCAGGGTGATGGTTGAGGAATATTGAATCCCCGCCCATTGCTCCATGTGATCGGCAAGTTTTCCTTGCAGCAGCAGGTTGCCAACCGCATCCATGCCGGAAAAGCAGAGAAAGACAGCGAGCACGATGAACTGGGCGCGCCGACCTGAAAAGAGCTGGCTTCCCAAGGCGAGCAATGACGCAACCAAGGCTGCATTCTGCATCAGCAGGACAATATCGCCAG
The DNA here is from genome assembly GCF_054771735.1 of Sphingobium sp. TomMM35A. Lineage (NCBI taxonomy): Bacteria > Pseudomonadati > Pseudomonadota > Alphaproteobacteria > Sphingomonadales > Sphingobiaceae > Sphingobium > Sphingobium sp. TomMM35A. Next base: position 19,749 of record NZ_BSRC01000003.1, on the reverse strand, counting down.
CGCGGGAGCCAAAGGCCTTGAAGGCCAGCGCGGGCACCAGGAACATGCCGATCGGGGCGCGCAGCAGATCCGGCTCTGGCCTCGCCGTGTATACGAACGGCCACGGATTGACGGCCATGTCCCGCAGAACGGCAAAGCGCACCTGCCAGTCCGCATTGGCGTAGAAGAAACGGCCTTCGCCGCTCAACACGAGCAGACCGAGCGCGATTAGGAAGCAGGTCAGCAGCGTACCCAGGCTGATGCGGGCGTGCCCTATGTCCCTGATGATCCTGACCGTGAAGATGCAGAGCCCCGCTATGACCGTGCCACCAAGAGCGTAGGCCCAAGCCGGCGCGATATCGAGAAACCGCCACAGCAGCAGCTGGCTGCCGCCCAACCAAGCAACAAGGAACGTCCAGATCCAGCCTGATGGAATAGACATGGCGTGCCAACCACTCGCCCCTTCGGACTTAGGGCTGACCAATGGGTCAACGCGCCTGGTCGAGATCGATGTTTCCCCCATTTCTCTAGCTCTTAAAGATATGCCGCCATAGGTCGATTAGAAATACTGATGTTCCTGCATAACAAGGATACTGAAAGGATATCCACAGGATATCGTTTTAGATTACGGTGCGGGCGTATGCGGTAATCTCCGGCTTGGCGGATTAAGAGAATCGGCGCAGTAGGCTCTAGGTCGGACAGCGTTGAAGGCGTCATGCGCCTCCAGACCCCCGAGTGAGAGAACGCCTGATCGCTGCGGTTCCGGGAAGCAACGGCTTTGACACTGATCGGATGAGCTCTCCGTAATGCCGACCTGATCTTTCTCTCTGGTAGTACGGGCTTACGAGGCGTTCCACGAAAGCATCAATGTCGCTGAGCAGGCACTGGCTATCCGCGAAGCGCTCTTCATACATGATTTTGCGCCGTAAGCGGGGTCTGGCGACCGCCTTGCGCAGCGCCCATTAGCCGGGATGATTGCCGCTCTTTAAGCGGGGTGGCCGGTGTCGGACGAGATTGAAGATTCAGCGAGCAGCGCAGCGACTACTCATACGAGCGGTCGTATGAGTAGTCGGATAGAGATCGTTAGCCGGGTGTCAGGCCGGCGGCGGTGGACGGTAGAGCAGAAGCTGGCCGTGCTGCAGGATGCATTCGGCCCGGAGGGCTGCGTGCGCGCGGCCTGTGAACGCCATGACGTCGGCAGCGGCTCGATCTACACATGGCGGCGACAGGCGATGTCCGGTGAGCTCGCCGGGGTGCGCAAGTCGATCAAGCCTGCCTTTGCGGAGGTGCAGATCAGCGATCAGCTGGCCTTGCCTGGGCCAACGGTCGCAGCACGCAGCGAGGGAGTGATCGGCATCGAGCTGCCGTCTGGCATCAGGGTGAACGTGGACGCCACCGTCGATGCCGATGCCCTGTCGCGGGTGATCGGCGTCCTGACGCAATGATCCCGCTGCCGCCCTCAACGCGGATATTCCTGGCCTGCGGCGCAACAGATATGCGTAAGGGTTTTGACGGCTTGGCTGTGATGACGCAGCAAGTTCTGGAGCAGAGCCCGCATTCCGGTGCGCTGTTCGCCTTTCGAGGGAAGCGCGGTGATCTGGTAAAGCTGCTCTGGTATGACGGTCAGGGCATGTGCCTTTTCTCCAAGCGGATGGACCGAGGCCGGTTCATTTGGCCATCGACCAAGACCGGTTCGGTGGTGATGACGGCGGCCCAGCTTTCCATGCTTCTGGAAGGCATCGACTGGCGGCGGCCGGAACGCACTTTCACCCCATCACTCGCGGGCTAAAAACGCCCATTTTCCGGCGCTTTTTCTGGCATTGCGGCGTCTGTTCCGCTATAGGGTCGCGGTGTCGGACGCAGGCCTTTCCACCGCTGATAAAGACGCTCGGATCGCCGAGCTCGAAGCTGCTTTGGCGGCCGCCCATGCCGATATTTCTGCCCGAGACATCCTGATCGACACGCTGCGCGTGCAGATCGCGCGCCTCAAGCGGATGCAGTTCGGCAAGTCGTCCGAGAAGCTCGACACTCAGATCGCACAGCTTGAGCTTGCGCTCGAAGAGCTCGAAGGCGAGGCCATCGTCGCCGCCGCCCGCCGGGCCGATCCGGCAGAGGTTGATCGGCCGTCGCCTGTTCGTGCGCTGCCTGCTCATCTGCCGCGGGAGGAACAGCGGATCGAGCCCGAACAGGGCAGTTGCACCTGTCCAGATTGCGGCGGAGCGCTGCGGCCTCTGGGGCAGGATAGCGACGAGATGCTCGATGCCGTGCCAGTGCAATGGCGTGTCGTTCGGACCATCCGGCCCAAGTATAGCTGCCGGTCCTGCGAGAAGATCGTCCAGGCGCCCGTGCCGGTAAAGGCGATAGCGCGCGGCAAGGCGACCTTCGGCACGCTGGCCCACGTTGTCGTCTCCAAGTTCGACCATCATCTGCCGCTTTACCGCCAGGCCGAGATCATGGCTGCGCAGGGGGTCGAGATCGACCGATCGACACTGGCGGGCTGGGTAGGACAGGCATCCGTGCTGCTCGACCCGATCGTCAGTCGCATTCGCGAGGTGGGCCTCACCGCCTCAAAGATCCATACCGACGATACGCCTGTTCCCATGCTTGATCCGGGCCGGGGCAAGACGGCCACCGGCAGGCTTTGGGCTTACGCCGTCGATGATCGTGGCTCGGGCGCTACGACCCCCTCGCTCGTCTGGTATGAGTTCACCACCGATCGCACCGGTGCGCATCCCCAGCGTCAGCTGGCCAACTTCGCCGGCTACCTGCAGGCTGATGGTTACGCCGGTTATGACAAGCTCTACGACACGAACCGCGTCACCGAGGTTGCTTGCTGGGCGCATTTCCGGCGGAAGATATTCGACATCCACGCCACCAAGCCGACGCCGCTCACCACCGACCTGCTAGAACGCATCGGCCAACTCTATGAGATCGAGGCAGAGGTTCAAGGCCAGCAACCCGAGATCCGCCGACGAAGCCGGCACGACCGCACTCAGCCGTTGATCGATGATCTGCGGCAAGCACTTGACGATGCCCTGCGCCGCCTCTCGCCCAAGTCCGAGATGGCGAAAGCGATCGCCTATGGCCGCAAGCGCTGGGTGGCGCTCACGCGCTTCCTCGATGATGGGCGTCTGGAGATCGATAACAACATTGCGGAGCGTGCCATGCGATGCGTGGCCTTGGGCCGTAAAAACTGGCTGTTCGCCGGATCAAAGGCAGGCGGCGATCGGGCGGCGGCCATCTACTCCGTTATCGAGACCGCAAAGCTCAACGGCCTCGAACCACAGGCCTATATTGCCGACGTTATCGCCAAGATCGCCGGCAACTGGCCTGCCGCTCGCTGGGATGAACTCATGCCGTGGAATTGGCGACCAGATCAGCAACCGATCGCCGAAGCCGCCTGATCTGCGGCCTCCAGCCCACGCTTACTTTGCGCCAGCGAAACGCGGGCTAAAGGTCGGCCGGCAGCTCATTGCGCGCGCGCGCTTAGGCAGCGTGGAATTGGTTGCTGTCGAAGGGGCGGCAGAATACTGGCGTCAGCTCGGCTTTGGCGAAGGAGCCGCTTCAGGCGAACTTCTGGAAAAGCTTGCGACCTATGGAACGCTTGCACACTGGATGACCTGCGGCATTTCGCCACCAGCTAAGCGTCGCCGCACCACGCAAATTTTGACCTGACCATCGCGACGGTCAGGTCTGTAAATTACGCCTCCTGGATCGCCGACAGACGCCAGGGATTGCGGGCGTCTCTGACGAAGGTCCAAAGCTCGGTCGTCACGCTCGGCTGATGCGGATCACCAGAAATCACCTCGCCGCTATTCCGGTCACGCATGATGTCGATGCTCTGGTAGCGCATCGCTATGGTCGCATAGTCTGAGCCATCTTCGCTCCAGGCCTCTGCGACTTCGGCATCAAGCAGTTCGGTTGCGGACACCTCGTTCCGCTGGCCCTTTGTGGCGTTCTGGCTCAGTTCCTCGGCAAGGTAGGACATGATTTCCGGCGTGGTGTAGGCGCGCAGCTGCGTATAATCCTCACGTCCGAACGCATCCTGCACATCCGTCAGCAGACGTTCGAAGCTCTGCTGATCCTCCCTCGTGATCGCAATCTCGTGGGTCTGGGGTTCAACCGGACGCAAGGGGAAGGCCGACGCCGAAAGCGGCTGTTGCGGCGCGCCGGTGAAAGCATTTGCGGAATATTGGGAAGAAGCGGGCATCCCGGCAGGGGCCAATTGGGACCGGCGACGGAATATTTTGATCCCGAACCAGATGAGTCCACCTATCAGGGCGATCTGGAGCAAAGCCATCAGCATCCCGCTGCCAGCCAAGGCGCCAAAGCCGTTGCCGAGCAACATCCCGATAAGACCGCCCATGACGAGGCCGCCGATCAGGCCTTTTGCCATATTGCCGAACCGGCTCGGGCTGTTCGTAGCTCCCGGACGAGCGGCCGCAGCATTCGCCTGCCCGGGAGCAGGCTTATCGGTCATGGTCCGCTGTACCGGCGCCGCCTGATTAGGCGCGGTCTTCGTTACCGGCGGCGCGATCGCAGTTCGCGAGCCTCTGCTACCGGCGCTGCCCCCGCGCCGTGCATCGGCGGGGCTTGCGATCATGACGGCGACTGCCAGGCTCATGGCGAGCGCGCCGGCGGTGCGAAACTTAGTTCCAATCATCGGAAATCCTTTTGCCCATTGGCCGAGTTTCTCAGGTGCAGGACCGATGAGGACGCTTGCCGCTTTGCGATCGGCGAGACGCCCAAGCGGAGCAACGACGATAAGGTCGCGATCTTCGGGCATTCCATGAGCCTCCTCGTTCCAGTCCAGACAACGAGCGGCTTTGAGTGATCGGGCACTATAGTAATCGACCAGCATCGAGCGCGCTCGATGCGGTCCGACATCACGATCGCTGTTCAAGCAATCGCCAGAGGGGCCCGGCCCGCATATGTGCAGGATATGCATGGCATCCTGCAAAAGCAACAGGCGCTGTTCTGTAGCCAAGGCTCTGCGGGAGGAGGGGAAACAGGGCGCGCCTGTTCCAGCGTCCGCTGAAGCCGTGCCCAGCCATCACGACAAAGAAACCCGATCCGGCAGCTTAGCACATCGTCAAGGCCTCCATAAAAGGCATGCTTGAGCCTAATGCCGCCCTTAGCGGTAAGTGAGCGGAATTCCGCTTGAGTTTCTGATAATATGTAGCGATATTCCGCACAGTCTTGTAGTTCGAGCGGAATTCCGCATGCAGAAGGATATATTTGCTCTCTTGGGAGAGCAGTTGCGCTGCTGCCGCGAGCGGCGCTCGATGAGTCAACTGGGTTTGGCGCAGCGGCTTGGTCGCGATCGCGCACGCATTTCTGAGTTGGAACGTGATCTGATCGGCGGACGCCAAGGCCGCGACCGCCTGACACTATTCGCCGAAATCTGCGATGCGCTCGATCTGGTGCCCCTCTTGGTGCCAAGGTCTCAAGCAAGCGCCATTCGTGATCAGGTCGAAGGCACGCGGGGCATCGACTTCAATCAACCGGTGCGCTCGACGTTCGACGAGTTGTTCGTCGATCTTGGTGAGGACGAAGAGGAGGATCGCTAGATGGCGAAGGCTGCCGCGATCCTTGGTGTTCACCTGCTCGATGCAAAGCTTGGGCCAGTGAATATCGGGACGCTCACGGGCCACTGCATCATCAAGGTAGCGAGCGATACCTATCGCGGACTTCCGGAAGCCGAACATGGCGCAATGACGCTGGTAGCCAAGATCGGAGTTGAAACAGCGACTTGCTGATGAAGGCGAAAGCTGTCGGGATTGGAAACCCGGATTCAGACTGGAGCGGGTAGCGGGGATCGAACCCGCATCACAAGCTTGGAAGGCTAGTGCTCTACCATTGAGCTATACCCGCCCGTCAGGCCATGCGCCCTGCCATCTTTTCGGAGGCTCTGCAATATCCAACTGCTGCGGTTCCGCTGATCGGGACAGTGAATCAATGGACCGGCACTGAGTCAGACAAGTCGTAAGACGGGTAGGGCGCTTATGCCTATCCTATGGCGATGGAGCACGCGTTTCCTTCCCGCCTGATCCACCTGCGCGCCTTGGACCCGGCCCATAATATCGCGCGCGACTATAGCATCTGGATGAGCATCGACCTGTTCGGCAACTATGTGGTCGAAACCTGCTGGGGACGGATCGGCGCCAAGGGACAGCGGCAAAGGCGCAGCTTTCCGGACGCGTCCTCCGCGCGGCACCATGTCCGGGCGATAGTCAGGAAGCGGCGCGGCGCGCGGCGACGGATCGGGGTGGAGTACCGGCTTATGGCCGTTGCAACAGGGTAGGGGGCCTGTCCTTGCTACAGGCGCAAGCGGCGGACGTTGATGGCCCGCGCGCGGGCTTCCACGCTAATCTCGAAATGGTCGGTCTGCATGACATTCGTGATCTGGGGCGGAATAAAGGCCACCATGTTGGTGCCGCCTCGACGCCGCACGCTGTCAAAGATGATGCCTGCTTTTCCTTCGGATCGGACCTGTTCGCCAAAGAGCTGCGCGGCGGCATAGCTGTCGGGACGGTAAAGATCGGAATGATTGCTCTGTAGCCCTCTTATGTCGCGATAATCCTCACCCGCCAGCTTGGCCGAATAAGCCCTGTAGGTTCGGCTCATGCCTGGCACATTGCGGGCGATGGCTTCGCGGCGGAGGTGATGCCCGACCTCAGCGGCGGCCGTTTCGATTTCCTTGGAAGCATACCATGCGCCCAGTTCCGGCCCATTGAAGCGCAAGCCGTCGGGCGCAGTATGTAAAAATGCCGCCATGACGACGCTGCTATTGGGTCGGCCATAGACCCAATGGGCTTGTGGCAAGCGGTGCAGTCGATCAGCGACAAGGCGGTCGTTGGTCCAACCGGCAAGCTCCATGACAGCCTGCGCATCCGCTGCCGTCGCAACCGTGTCGAACAGCCCGATCGGCGGAAAGCGTGATGGGATCAGCCGATAACTTGGGTACGGCGCTGCGGCGAATATCTCCGTCACTGAAAGAGGATCTCATCATCCTCATAAGGTGCGAAGTCGGCCTCTGCCGCAGTGGGGGGCATATAAAGGCCGCCCCGCGCCGCATCCAGAAAGCGGCGAACCGTCATCAAGCCATCCTGCGTCCCATTGGTAGCGAGCGTGAGCGGTGGCCTGCCCCCGAAAACGCGCGCATCATGCGGCTGACAGAGCCAGGCAACGGCGTCACGCTCTTCGCTGAAAAGCACCGTGAGCGCCTGGTGAATGCCGAGCACAGCTGAGATTCGGGTCAGCACATCGACATCGAGCGTAATGGACCCATGCTCCCGCGCCTGCTTGCACCAGCTATGGAAGGTAGAGCGCGACGGATAGCCCAGCATCAGCCGTCGCTGTTCCTCGTTCAAGCCCCAGAGATCGGCAATTGCCAGGAAGGTGCGCAGGGCAGGGGCGCTAAGGCGGCGCCGGTTCGACGGCTCGAAACGAGAAAGGTCTAGAACAGGCTCGGTCGAGCTTACGTCATGCGATAAGTGCGGCATAACTCCCTCCAGATCTGGATATAGTCCACATCTGGAGGAAAATCATTCAAATTTGAATGATATCTCTATAGGACGAGGAGGGCACGGATTTTAGCTTGAGTATCAGCCAGTGTGGCCTTGGACACTTTGCCTTTTTTGGTCGCTCGACGAGCACGCCAGTCCAGACGCTTCACCTGATCGGCGAGGACGACGCTGGGAGGGTCGCGGCTCTCAACAACTTCAAAGGGATATCCTTTGATCCGCGTTGTCATCGGACAGCAGATCATCATTCCTCTCAAACCGTTGTATTTCGCCGGCGACAGTACAAGCGCCGGGCGATGGCCCGCCTGTTCATGGCCAGCCTGCGGATCGAATTCCAGCCAAACGATATCGCCGATATCCGGCACATAAGCGGCCATTACCAGAATTCATTTCCGACAGGTGAACCGAACTCGACAGGTTCGGGAAAAGTATCTGGCGTCATTCGAGCCAGAAGGGCGTCCAAGTCATAGGCTGGTGATAGGACAGGCTCGATTACAATTCGCCCTTCTTCCTCTCGTATATCGACCTCCTGATCAATGTGGAGCGCCGTCGCAGCCATGATCGATGCCGGAATACGAACGGAAGCGCTGTTGCCCCACTTCTTGACCTGAACTCGCATTCCTACCTCCATGTATCGACATTTACGATACGCCCCAACATTTCGCGTGTCGACATTTGTCTCTACATGCTTAAGGGTGCTGCTCGTGCGAGTTCACACGAACGGACCAGCAGAAGCAGAATAAGGCGCTCTGCTGGATCATTGGCTTGATCGTTTAAGAGAACGAACGATCTTCACCTTGGCGCCGATTGTCTCGGCAATTGAGGCCCACTGTCGGTCTGCCGTCCAGGCTGGCAGACTGTCACGAATAGCCAAGGCCAGACAGAAGCGATCACCGAGCGACAATCCTGCTTCGGACGCTGCGGCGCGCAGATGGCCTGCGATTTTCGCGAGCTCCGCATCCGCCTCCACCCAGGTGACGGGCAGGGGCCGCAACATCGCGTCCGCTTCTTGGGGAGGCATGCCATTATGCACAAAGTGGCTAATCACCTCGGCAAGATTTACAGTGCACATGCGTGAGCCAATGAGTGCACCCGCCACCTTGTCACCGCCCGGCTCATCGCGCAGCATGGCGAGCAAGGCCGAGGCGTCCAGAACGATCGCCGTCATTCGCCGCTTTCCGTGCGACGGTTAGCGAGAAAGCTATCGACCGATGCCTCCGGCTTGTCAGCAGTATATTTGCGGGCCAGCGCACGCGCATGGGCGACGGATTGGGCAACCGTGCGCAGAATGACGCCATCAGGCGTTTCCTCCACGATCAGCGCCCCGCCGCCTGTAAGGCCCAAACGTTTCCTAACATCAGCTGGAAGGCTCATGCGGCCATTTGCGGTGACATTTACCTGTATGGTCATAATTTCTACCCAAACCCCTAACCACCAAATTTGCCCTCTTTTCTGTTTATGCCTCTCTTTGCATTTTATGTCATTATCCCGATTCAATGACGCGATTTACCAGCTTGCGCATAAATGTACATCATCCTTTGATAATGTCCTTTATCAGAGGATGATGGATAGTTAGGCTCCGCGCCATGAAACCGTTCGCCAAGCGCCTCTGATGACCGGCCTCATCTCTCTTTCCTCCGCGCCGGTGATCATTGCCGAGGCTTCACAAGCCACGCGGATGCGCTTCCTTGAATTTTTCGCGGCGAACATCCGCAACCTCAACACGCGGCGCGCTTATGCGCGAGCTGCAAGCGACTTCCTCAACTGGTGCTTCGGCCATGGCGTGCGCGACCTGGGCGAGATTGCGCCGCTTCATGTCGCGGGCTGGATCGAAGAACTGGGTCAGTCGCTATCTACGCCCACGGTCAAGCTGCGCCTCGCCGCGGTGCGTAACCTGTTCGACTGGCTGGTGGTCGGCCAGATCATCCCCTTCAATCCAGCGTCGAGCGTACGCGGCCCCGCCCATAGCGCGCGCACCGGACGCACCCCCGTGTTGGAGGCGGAGGAAGCCCGCGCGCTACTCGACGCGATCGACATTTCGACACAAGCAGGCCTGCGCGATCGGGCGCTGATCGGCCTCATGGTCTACAGCTTCGCGCGTGTCGGTGCGGCGCTCGCCATGAAGCGGGAGGATGTGTTCGTCCAAGGCCGCCGCCATTGGCTGCGCCTGCATGAAAAGGGCGGCAAGCGGCATGAAATGCCCTGCCACCACCAGTTGGAGGAATATCTGCTCGCCTATATCGAAACCTGCGGACTGACCGAAGCCAAGGCGCCCCTGTTCCGCACCATCAGTCGCGAGACGAAGCGGCTGAGCGAAACCCCACTATCCCAACCCGACGCCCACGCCATGGTCCGCCGCCGCGCCAAGGCCGCGGGCATCGCAACCCGCATCGGCAATCACAGCTTCCGCGCAACCGGGATCACCACTTATCTGAAGAATGGCGGAACGCTAGAAAACGCCGCCGCCATGGCTAATCACAGTTCGACCCGCACCACGCAGATCTACGACCGGCGAAGGGATGAGATCAGCCTTGCCGAGGTCGAGCGGGTGCGGATTTAATGAGAGGCGATACGATTAGGCTTCGATCGACAGGGTTGCTTTCTATCAATCATTTTCTGCGATATTGTGATCGATAGAAAGGTGTTTCATCGATCATGCTTTGGAATTGGCAACTGTCCGACTGGCCTCAGTTCAGCTTCGAGCAGTCGTCCCTGCGTGCCGCAGAAGAGCGTTTCATAAAAGGGGCTGGCGTTATCGTTGGATCGCTGCACCATCTCGACGGCGAGGCGCGCCAAGGCATAGCGATCGAGCTGATTTCCCAAGAAATAGTCGATAGCTCTGCTGTCGAAGGAGAAGTGCTGGACCGCGCAAGCGTCCAGTCCTCCATCGCGCGACAGCTTGGCTTTGCTTCGGCCAAGCGCCGGTCAAACCCCGCGGAAGCCGGGGCAGCAGAGCTTATGGTGGACCTCTATAGACGATATGCCGAGCCGTTAGGCGATCAGCTTCTGTTTGAATGGCATAGCATGCTGATGAACGGTCGTCGCGATCTGGCCGATATCAGCGCTTATCGCACCCATGCCGACGCCATGCAGATCGTGTCCGGTGCGCTCCACGCACCGCGCGTCCATTTTGAAGCGCCGCCATCAGATCAGGTATCAGGGGAGATGGTGCAATTTATCGCCTGGTTCAACGATAGTTCCCCGCAAGGCTCTGCTCCCCTCCCAGCGATCACGCGCGCGGGCATTGCGCATCTCTGGTTCGAGACGATCCATCCGTTCGAGGACGGTAACGGTCGCCTGGGCCGCGCCATTGCCGAGAAGGCTCTAGCTCAAAGCTTAGAAGCGCCCACGCTGACAGCACTCTCTGCTACCATCAATCGACACAGGAAGGCCTATTATGCCGAGCTGCAACGAGCCAGTCAGAGCAACCAGATTGATGACTGGTTATATTGGTTTGCCAGCATCGTTCTGGAAGCGCAGGCCCGCACCATCGCGAGCATCCGTTTCCTGATCGAGAAGACCCGCCTGCTTGAGCGACTGCGCGGCAAGATCAATGCGCGACAGGAAAAGGCGCTTATTCGCATGCTGGCCGAAGGACCTGACGGCTTCATTGGCGGCTTGAGTGCACATAATTATCGCACGATCACCGACGCCACATCGGCAACCGCCACCCGCGATCTGGCTGAACTCGTCGAACTGGGTGCGCTACAGCGGACTGGTGAGCGCCGTTATGCCCGCTATCATCTCGTGATCAGCACGAATGCATCTGGGAACCTCAAGCCAGATCCCAACAAGCTCCTCATTGAGGAACGGCTCGTCGAAACGTTCATCGATGGCGATCTTGCCTTTAAGAGCCCCAAAGCGCCGCGAATGGAGCTTCGCATTATCCTTCCAAATTTCAATTGAAGATTGAATATTGCAAGAATGATTGAGCGTCATATCAAAACACAGTTGGTTGATCGCCTTGCCCATAGCCCTGCCGTCGCGCTGCTCGGCCCAAGGCAGGTGGGCAAGACAACGCTGGCGCAAGAGGTCGGCGAAGCCCGGCCATCGCTCTATCTCGACCTGGAATCAGAGGCTGACAGGGCAAAATTGACCGAACCGGAACTCTATCTTTCCGCCCATGAGGACAAGCTCGTCATCCTTGATGAGGTGCATAGGGTGCCCGAGCTTTTCCGGCTTTTGCGCGGCCTTATCGACCGCGGGCGACGCAAGGGATTGCGAGCGGGGCAATTCCTGCTCCTGGGCTCGGCATCCATGAACCTTCTTGCTCAGTCGGGTGAAAGTTTGGCCGGGCGGATCAGCTATCTGGAAATGGGGCCGCTGGACGCGCTGGAAATAGCGGGGCCAGATATCGAACGGCTCTGGATCAGAGGCGGGTTTCCCGACAGCTATCTGGCAGGATCGGACCGATCGAGCCAACGCTGGCGGCAGGATTTCATACGAACCTATCTCGAACGGGAGATCCCGGCGATAGGTCCGCGAATCCCGGCAGAAACCTTGCGCCGCTTCTGGACAATGCTGGCTCATCATCAATCCGGCCTGCTCAATGCTTCGGAATTCGCCCGCAGCCTCGGGGTCACATCCCAGACGGTCGCCAATTATCTCGACCTGCTTGTCGATCTATTGCTCGTCCGCCGACTTGCCCCCTGGCACAGCAACGGCGCCAAGCGCCTAGTGAAGTCGCCCCGTGTCTATGTCCGGGACAGCGGGCTTGTTCATACTTTGCTCGGCCTGACGGATCGGGAAGCGGTCCTTGGCCACCCCGTTGCAGGCGCGAGTTGGGAAGGCTTTGTAATTGAAAGCCTGGTGGCCGCGGCGCCGGAGGGGACGGAAACCTATTTTTACCGCACATCCGTCGGCGCGGAGATCGACCTGCTCCTTCGGCACCCCGATGGCCGCCTATGGGTGTTCGATGTCAAGCGCAGCCTCTCGCCCAAGGTCGAACGCGGCTTCCACTCGGCCTGCGAAGATCTGAGTCCCGACCGCCGTATCCTGATTTATCCCGGATCTGAGACTTTCCCGCTGGGAAATGGCATCGAGGTGATGTCGCTGTCGACGGCCGCGCATGCTCTTGGGCATGATCAGTAAGAGGGACCTACTCGCCCTTCACCTCGATTGTGCAGCGCACGGCCTTCTCCGCCTTGACGGCGGCTTTGCGGCACCTCTCGATCGTTTCGCGATTGTCACGGACGAGATTGGCGGCGTCGGCGATGGCATCCCAACTCGGTTGCGAGACACTGGCCATGAGATGCTGTCCTGCGTTCCAGATTGTGTCTTTGCCTAGCACCCGCGCGGCCATGCGCTCGGGCCAGTGCCAGCTTGCAGGCATCATTCGCGCAATCGGCCCCGCCAGCGCAGCATAGAGCAACAGACCCAATGCCAGTCCAACGACACCGGAAATGAGTAGCCAACGCATCTGCTCTTTCGCCTGACGCACCGAGCCTGCCAGCCTGCGCAGATCGCCGACCGCGCCATCCAGCGCCGCTTTCGACGCCTGCGCCTGACCCTGCACCGCGTTCACCGCTTCCTTGACGGAGGTGTTCAGTCGGCTCCCGATCGTCTCGGGCGTCAGCGTCATGGCGGGGCTTTTGCGCATAGCATCGACCTGCGTCACCAGTATGCCCAGCAGCTTCTCGGTGCGGGCCAGGGTCGGCTCATAATCGGGAATGTCGATGGACTCGCGCGCGGCCGTCAGCCCTTCCACCGCCCGGCGCAGCAACGCCACCTCGCCGCGCAGCTGCTCAAACGCCGCGACCGGGTCGTCCTGCTCGACCTCGCGATACTGGTCCATTCTTCCTCCTATCGTTCGAGGCCGCGATCCCGGCCCAGCCCCAATCCTTGGGTCAGCTGGCGGCCGAGGTTACGCCCACGGTCCATGCCCATTTCGAGCCCCAGCTCCCGCGCCCGCCCGCGCAGCACCGCCTCCATTTGCGGGTCGCGCTCCAGGCTTTTCGCCATGCCGGCCATAGCCTCGCCTGCCTTCTCGCGGCCTGCCCTGTCGCCAGTGCGATACTCTGCTTGAAGCCCCTGCCAGCGTTTCACGAACTGTGCGGCGCGCAGATGCGGATCGGCCCGCAAGCGCGCCTCCTGCGTCATGGCGGCGAGCATGGGGCCGCTACGCCCCGATGCTGCCTCGCGGACCAAGCCAGGATTGCGCTCGATCACCGCGCTCATGTCGCGTGACGCATTGGGCTGGACCTGATCGAGCGCTGTGCGCGCCTGCTCCAGCGCGACTTTCTGATGCTCCAGAACGGGCGCGCCCTTCTCCTGCGCCTGGGATATGGCCTCTGTGGCCCGCGCCACACGCTCCACCGCCCGCACCCGCGTCCGGTCAGCGGCGGGTGGCTCCATCGTCGGTGAGGCAGCACGCGACAGCCGCAAGCCGTCGAACATGCCACGCCGCTCGGGCCGCGCATCGGGCAAGCGGATCTCACCCGACAGCCCGCGCAGGCCAGCAAAAGCGCGACGCAGCCCGTCGGCATCGCGGGCATAATCCGACGCCATATCCTTGGTCCGCTCACGGCCGAGCGTGCGCACAAGCTGGCGCTGGTCGGCAAAATCGTCACGGCCATAATGAAGCTGCACCCCATCGCGGTGCCGCGACAGCGCCACATAGGCCGAATGGCGGTCCATGCCGGGGGTCGCCAGCACATGGGTGCGATCGACCGTCACCCCCTGCGATTTGTGGATGGTGGCGGCATAGCCATGGTCGACATGGGCGTAATCCTTGAAGTCAAAGGCTAGCCTGCGCCCGTCATCGAGCCGCACCGCCATGCGCTCCGGCGACACGGTTTCGATCCGCCCCAGCGTGCCATTCTTCACGCCCAGCCCGCGCTCATTCTTCAGGAACATGATGCGGTCGCCGCTGGCGAAATCGCGCGCGCCCCGCTCGGCCGCTACGCCCACATCCGCGCCAAGTTCACCAGCATCGCGCAGCCGCTCACGCGCGGCGAGATTAAGGTCGCGCACCTCGGCATTTGTGTGGGTGAGGATGATCCGGCTCTGGTGGGGATCGACGCGCCGCTGTGCATCCCAGCGGTCGATCAGCTCAGCCCGCGCCAGCTCACGCGTCTCCGCCGCATGGACCATGCCGCCCTGCTCATAGGCATGGACTGCCTCGCCCGTCCGACCTGTCGCCAGCGCCTTGGTCGCGTCTCGCTGCCATGGATCGCGCTGTCGGCGTATCTCGCCAATCTCGGCCCAGCCATGGCGCTCGGCCAGGCTGCGGAAGGCCGCACCCGCCTCGATCGCCTGTAACTGCTCAGGGTCGCCGACCAGCACCACCTTGGCCCCGGCGTCGGCGGCATGGGACAGCACCCGCTCCATCTGGCGCGTGCCGATCATTCCCGCCTCATCGATCACCAGCACGTCACGCGGACCCAGCTGATCGCGCCCCTGTTCCCACTGATATTCCATGCTCGCGATCGTGCGGGAGGCAATGTCCGAACCGCTCTCCAGATTTTCCGCCGCAATGCCCGAAAGTGCCACGCCGTAGACCTGATAGCCCGCACCCTCCCAAGCCTCGCGCGCCACGCCCAGCATCGCCGATTTGCCCGTCCCGGCATAGCCGACGACAGACGCCAGCCCCTCCCTGCCGGTGATATGCTCCAGCGCTCCGCGCTGCTCCGTGGAAAGGACAAGCCCCCGCGCTTCGGCGGCCGCCAATGCGTCGTGGCTGTGCCGATCGGCGAGGCCATGTTGCGCCTGGCCTCCGAGCCGATCGGCGGCCCCTTCCAACCGCTGCTCAGCCGCAATCATGTCGCGGGACGTGAAGCGGTCATTTCCCTTCCCGTCGATCCCCAATGCCACCAGTTCGGGGCTGGACCGCACCGCTCTTAGAGCCTCATCGAACTGCGCCTTCCCGTCGCTGTGCCGGTGCACGAACATGGCGAGATCGCGTGTCGTGAAAGTGGCTTGTTGCCGCGTAATCGCGTCCAGGGCGATCGACGGATTGGCGATGATTTTCTCGCCATTCTCCCGCGCGATCCGGACATGATCTTCGGCCCGTTCGGCGCCCTCGCCACGCTCCAATCGCCGCGATCCCGCAGGGCCGATCTTGTGCTGCGGCTCAAGGTCGATCCCCTGCGCCGCCAGCGTCCGATGATCAATCCGCGCATCGATATCCAGTTCGGCAAGGCGCTCGTTCACATGGTCTTCCCATGCCTCCCGCCACTCCTTCAGCAGCTCCGTACCGTTCCACTCACGCACCTTCTTGCCGAAGCCATCGGGCCCCACTTCGCGCATCGACAACATCACATGAGCGTGCGGCTTGGGCTGACCGTCCTTGCCTATGTCCCAATGCACGTTGAGGTCTGCGACCATGCCGCGTTTGACGAACTGCTTTTCGACGAAATCACGGGCGAGCTGAACGCCCTGTGCCTGGTTCATCTCGCGCGGGATAGCGAACTCCACTTCGCGCGCCAGCTGCGCATCCTTGCGCTTCTCCCCTGCCTCGACTTCATTCCACAAGGTCGCGCGGTCCGTCAGGCGCTCGGGCGCCCCTTGGGGCAGCAGCACTTCGGAATGAACGACGCCTGCCTTGTTCGAGAAATCATGGGCACGCCCAAGCCGCTCGTCCTGCAATTCGGACGCCGAACGATAGGCGGCCGACGCCACCGCGCTTGACCCATTGGCACGGCTGATGACCTTGGCTGAGAAATGGTAGATCGCCATTACCTAATGATTCTCGCAGCTTAGCAGCAAGGCGAAAAAGGTCGAGCAGCTCGGCCAGCTGGTGACGGTGACCGGGGCCGATATGCTTGATGTTCATGTGCTCGCCGGCGCCCTCATTGCGGCGGTAGAAGCGCCCGATGCGGAAACAAGGGAGGCGTGGCGCGCGAGGGGCGAAGCTTTTTTTCAACAGCGGCGGAAGAAGGCTCGCGCATGAGATTGCGGCAACCGACAAGACAATGGTGCGAACGCAGCGCGCCGTTCGCCGGGCTGAAGCCGCCCAGCGCCGCACTGATACGCGGGAGTGGGTGATGCAGCGGAGGGAGCGCACGCGCCACCTGATTGAACTGGGCGGGCTTGTTCAGAAAGCGGGACTTGTCGATCTCGCTGATGATGACCGGGCGACGCTTTATGGCGCGCTGCTCGATCTGGCCGCCAAAGCGCGGGAGGATGGGAACATTTTGGCGCTCTGGAAGCGGCGCGGCCACCGCGCATTCGATACGGAAGCGGAACTGAGCGCGCCATGCTGATGGCCCTCTGCTCAAGCGATTGAAGGAGAAGGAATGATGGCGGTGCCGCTGGTCGGGGGTGAACGGGGTATCAGCGGCGGCTTCGCGGTCGGCGGCGGCATTATTGTTCTGATCGGCACGCAATGGTTGCTCAGCAAGCTGCTCCCGGAATCCATCGCCAGCACCATCGCCTGGGCCGCGCTGGTCGCCTTCGGGGTCGCGGTCTGGAAGTTCAACCAGGGGATGCGCCGCAACGATCTGCTCGGCTCCGCTTCCTTCGGATCGCGGGCCGATGTGCGCGGCCTTGAAACCAACGGCGGTGATCTGCTCATCGGGCGATCGGCGAAATCCGGCAAGCTGCTGCGCTATGATGGTCCGGCCCATCTGCTGACCATGGCCCCGACACGCAGCGGCAAGGGCGTGGGCACCATCATTCCCAATCTGCTCACCCTCGACCGCTCGGTGATCTGCATTGATCCCAAGGGGGAGAATGCCCGCGTTACCGCCAGGGCGCGCGCCACCAAGGGCACGGTCTGGTGTCTCGACCCGTTCGAAGTTTCCGGGCAACCCCCTGCCCGATACAATCCGCTCGACCGACTCGACCCCGCCAGCCTCGACCTGGCCGAAGATGCGATGACGCTGGCCGACGCCCTGGTGCATGATCCAGCGGGACAAGGCGGCGATGCCCATTGGAATGAGGAAGCCAAGGCGCTGATCGCCGGGTTGATCCTCTATGCCGTGGTCCATGAAGAGCGCGAGCATCGCACCCTGGCGACCGTGCGGGACTATCTGACGCTCGCCCCTAAGGCGTTCGCCGATCTGCTCACCCTCATGCAGGACAGCCGCGGCGCGGGTGGCCTGATCGCCCGTGCCGCCAACCGCCAACTCGGCAAGTCCGATCGCGAGGCCGCAGGGGTGTTGTCCTCGGCCCAGCGGCACACCCATTTTCTCGACAGCCCCCGGATCGTCGCCAGCACAGCGGCATCGGACTTCACCTTCGCAGAGTTGAAGGAAGGGGTTTCCACGGTGTTTCTGTGCCTCCCTCCTGACCGGCTCGACGCCTATTCTCGCTGGCTACGCCTGCTGGTCGGCCAGGCGCTCACCGACATGGCCCGCTCGCCCGCCAAACCGGCGTGGCCCGTCCTGTTCCTGCTTGATGAGTTTGCCGCCTTGGGCAGGCTGGAGCCTGTCGAGCGCGCCATGGGCTTGATGGCCGGATATGGAGTGCAGCTCTGGCCGATCTTGCAGGACATGCACCAGTTGCGTGCCCTCTATGGCGAGCGGGCGGGCACCTTCCTGTCAAACGCCGGGGTGTTTCAGGCGTTCGGGGTGAACGACCTCGCCACGGCCGAACTGCTGTCCAAGACGCTGGGCCAGGAAACCCTCGAATATCAGACGGCGGGTTATTCCAGGGCCAGCATGATCGACGGCGGCAAGCTCACCCGCTCGGTCAACACGCAGATCAGCGCCCGCAACCTTATGAGCGCTGACGAAATCATGCGGATGCGGCCCACCGACCAACTGCTGATGCTCCAGGGGCAGCCTCCGTTGCTCGTGGAGAAGATCCGATATTACGACCAGCGCGAATTTTCTGGACTGGCAGATCCCAGCTAAGGCCCGAGCCGATCCGTCTGTAACAGCCTAATCGCCTGTTTCGCCGTAGGAAGGGCGACTCTTTACGTCATGAAGCGCGCTGAGATGAGCATAGACCATCTCCGAGCGGCAGGGTTCGGCCTTCTAATCGCCAAGCTCTTGGGATCGAAAATAGCGGCCATATTGGCGCTCTGAGGGTTACCGCTGCGATTTAATTCGTTGATCCAGTCAGAGCTTCGGCGAAATATCCTCACGCATCGCGTCGATCATGAAGCGCCAAACATTCGCCGCATCGCCCTGATAGCCTGACTGCGATTCCTCTGGACCGACATATCGGATAACTGCGGCTCCCGCCTCCGTCATGCGCAGGCTCGGCTCATGGATCGCTTCCAGCACGGCCTGCGCCTGTGGCAGATAGCTGCGCCACAAGGACTTTCCCTGGCGCTCATCATCATCGGCGTGGCCATCGAGTTTGCACAGGGCGCGAGCTGCGCGTTCTATCGGCGTCATGCTCAGAAGGTTGCAGCGGCAAGCGTCTTGGTCAAGAGCCGCAACTCTGATCTACGCCTTCTAAATTATTTCACACCGCTGGTAGCTCTTCAGGCCTCGGTCAATATCCCCTGCAAATAGCGGCCGTAATCTGACTTGCCGAGCTTGGCGATCGCCTGCTCCAGCTGAGCCGCACCGATAAAGCCTTGCCGGAATGAGATTTCCTCCGGGCTGGCGATCTTAAACCCTTGCCGCTTCTCCAGAACGCGGACGAATTCCGCCGCATCAAGCAGGCTGTCAGGCGTGCCCGTATCAAGCCAAGCAAACCCGCGGCCCATGATCTCTACATTCAGCTGCCCACGCTCGAGATAGACGCGGTTGACGTCGGTGATCTCCAATTCGCCGCGTGGTGACGGCTCCAAATTGGCGGCGATGTCCACCACCTGCTCGTCATAGAAATACAGACCGGTGACGGCGCAGTTGGATTTGGGAAGCGTCGGCTTCTCCTCAATGCTGATGGCCCTTTTGGATTCATCAAAGCTCACCACGCCATACCGTTCGGGGTCGTGGACATGATAGGCAAAGACGCTTGCCCCCTGCTTACGCGACGAGGCGCTAGCAAGCAGTTCCGGCAGACCGTGGCCATGATAGATATTGTCCCCCAGGATCAGCGCCGACTGCTGGCCCGCCACGAAATCCGCGCCAATGATATAGGCCTGCGCCAAGCCATCAGGGCTCGGCTGCTCGGCGAATTCGAAGCGCATGCCCCATTGCGATCCATCGCCCAGCAGCGCCTGAAAGGCGGGCAGGTCGCGCGGCGTGGAGATGATCAGCACTTCGCGAATACCCGCCAGCATCAGCGTGCTCAGCGGATAATAGATCATCGGCTTGTCATAGACCGGCATGAGCTGCTTCGATATCGACAGCGTCATCGGATAAAGGCGGGTGCCGCTGCCACCGGCGAGGATAATGCCCTTCAT
>NZ_BSRC01000002.1:640000-860612 GCF_054771735.1 Sphingobium sp. TomMM35A | reverse complement strand
CGCCCTCTCCTTCCATCTCGCTTTATTCATCCGCGGCGGCTTTGCTTGCTAGCGCCCGGTGCTCCTCACCTTATCCATTCGGCGGAAAATACAGTCAACAGCAGCGGCAATCTCTTTCGTGCGCGATTCCGCCTGCCGCTACGCATATCCCGAATAGAAGCGGGCGCTTCCCGCAAAAAGCGCATTGAACAAATGTTTTTTTCTCTTATCCTGCGCCGCAAAGCTGCCGACCGGATTTCGCGGATCGGCCGCGCAAGCAATGAGAAAGGAAAGAGGATGTTGCTGAAGGACAAAGTCGTGATCGTCAGCGGCGTGGGCCCCGGTATGGGCCAGGCGCTGGCCCGCATCGCCGCCTCCGAAGGCGCAAGCGTCGTCCTCGCCGCCCGCAACCAGGCCTTTCTCGATGAAGTATGCGCCGACATCACGGCAAAGGGCGGCAAGGCGGTCGCCGTCGCCTGCGACGTCAGCGATGAGGGTCAGTGCAAGGCGCTGGCAGAACGCGCCTCCGCGGAATTTGGCGGCCGCGTCCATGGCCTCGTCAACAGCGCTTATTATCATGGCGACTGGTGCTTCGTCGACAATGCCGACATTGGCGACTTCACGAAGGCGTTCGACGTCAACTGCGTCGG
Organism: Sphingobium sp. TomMM35A; assembly: GCF_054771735.1. Taxonomy (NCBI): domain Bacteria; kingdom Pseudomonadati; phylum Pseudomonadota; class Alphaproteobacteria; order Sphingomonadales; family Sphingobiaceae; genus Sphingobium; species Sphingobium sp. TomMM35A. Next base: position 859,983 of record NZ_BSRC01000002.1, on the reverse strand, counting down.
CGCCCTCCGCCTTACCCGCGCCTGCATCCCCTATCTGCGCGATGGCGGCGCAGTCGTGAACGTGTCCACCATGGCGTCGGTCAATCCCTATGGCCACGAAGGCGGCATGGAGATGCCCTATGCAGTGGCAAAGGGCGCGCTCAACACCCTGGGCAAATATATGGCCAGCGATCTTGGCCGCCACGGCATCCGCGTCAACACCTGCCGCATGGGCTGGATCCATGGCGAGCCGGTCGAAGGTTTCATCACGTCGCAGGTCGACGCCGGGTTCAAGCGCGAGGATGTGGTCGCTGGCGTTACCAAGAACATCCCGATCGGCATCATCCCGCCGGAAGATGACTGCGCGCGCGCCGTCCTGATGATGATCTCGGACTATTCGCGCGTCGTCAGCGGCGCTTCGCTCGACGTCAACGGCGGCCAGTGGATGGCGCCCTGATCCTTAAGGGAGGTGGCCGATGTTCAAATGCATCGCACTGCTCAGGCGCAGGCCGGATCTCTCCCGCGAAGCGTTCATCGACTATTATGAAAGGCAGCACGCGCCCCTGATCCGGCGCCTCCTGCCGGGCATAGTCGATTATCGCCGCAACTATGTCGAACTGGAGGGCGCGTTCCTGTTTCCGGACGCCGCCCCCATCGACTTCGACGTCATCACAGAAATATGGCTTGCCGACCGCGCCGCCTATGACCGCTTCACCGCCGCCGCCGCGCAAGAGGACATCGCCCGGCAAATCGCCCAGGATGAGGAAAATTTTCTGGATCGTGCGGCAACCCGCATGATGGTGGTCGATGAAAAGGGCGCGGACATGGCCAAGGCCATCACCCCGCAGGCGCTGCTGGACGAACGGGAGATCATGCGCGGCTTGTCCCGCTTCGCCCGCATCCTCGACAACAAGCAATGGGATCGCTTGAGCGATGTCTTCGCCGATGATCTCAGCTTCGATTATGGCACGGGCGGCGATCAGCATGGTATGGCGGCGCTCACCACCAACATGCGCCGTTTCCTTGACCGCTGCGGCGGCACCCAGCATCTGATCGGCAGCATCCTGGTGGACGTCGAAGGCGATCGCGCGACGAGCCGTTCCTATGTGCAGGCCCGGCACCAGCGGGTGGACGACCCGGCTGGCCCGATCTTTGATTCCAATGGCGAATATGTCGACCAGTGGGAACGGCGTGCCGAAGGATGGCGTATCGTGCGCCGAGACGCGATCTGGGCTGCGCATACCGGCGACCCGATGATCCTCCACGCTGAGCCCGGCAATCTCGGCTGACAGCATCAGGAACTCAGATTTTTCCCCTCTCCCCTTTAGGGGTCGGCCAGAGGCACGTGACTCTGGCCGAGGTGGCGAGCGACGCGAAGCCGGGAGAGGGGGACATCGCGCCGATCCCCGCACTCCCCCTCTCCCCAGCCCTCTCCCCTAAAGGGGAGAGGGAGCACGTACTTAAAACACTCCGTTCATTAAAAATGGGTAGGCGCTAAACTCACGCCACCTCGGCAAAAGGCAGACACACGCTGTCGAACCCCAGCACATGTGCCACCCGACCCAGTCCAACCCAGGCCGCAACACTATGCGCCAGGTCCACGATCTCCTCGTCGGAAAACAGCGCATGCGCCCGTGCCCAGAAATCCTCATCCTGGGCGATGGACTTGGGCTCCTGCGCAAAACGCTCGGCAAATTCGATCGCCGTCCGCTCGCGCGGGCTGAACAGAGGTGATGTCCGCCAATTCTCGACCGCCGCGTAAAACTCCTCATCCGGCGCTGGCCCATTGTCGGCGACCGTATGCGCGGGCCGTTGCCCGGACGCGGCAAACATCGACTGCGCATCCCGCGCCGCCCGAAACTGCTGACAGATCACGCAACCATTGATCTGCGCCGTGCGCGACCGTGCACCCTCGAACTCGCGCAGCGACAACAGGCTGTGCTGATAGACCGCCTTCGAAAAGCCGCCTGCCGCCGCCATGATCTCGCGCGCATGATTACGCGATGCATAGCCATAGGGATCGGCGGCGTCCTGCTCGGGTAAGTCGATACGGATCATGGCATCTCTCCTTATGTCGCTATCTTGTTCACCGTTCGCTGTTCAATCGACCCCCGGCGCGCCAGGGAACTGCACATAATATTGGCCGGTCAGCATGCCGCCATCGACGGCGATCTCCGCCCCGGCGAGATAGGAAGCCTCGTCGCTCGCCAGGAACAAGGTCGCGCGCGCGACCTCTTCCGGCGCACCAACGCGCTGAAGCGGCACATTGCCAAAGCGCTCATTGACCTTCTCGCGCGTGGAACCGTCGTGATTCGTCATCACCGTGTCCACGCCGCCCGGATGCACCGAATTGACGCGTATGCCTCGATGGCCAAGTTCCAGCGCAGCGACCCGCGTCAGCCCGCGAACGCCCCATTTGCTCGACGAATAGGCGGCAAGGCCGTTGGCGCCCTTCATGCCGTCGACCGACGAGATATTGACGATCGCGCCCTTGCCCCGCGCGATCATGCCCGGCGCGACAGCCTTGATCCCTAGAAACTCACCAGTCAGGTTGACCTTCAACACACGCTCATAATCGGCCAGCGTCGTGTCCAGCAATGTGCGGAACAGCAGGATGCCCGCATTATTGACCAATATGTCGACGGGGCCAAGGTCCGCTTCGACCGTCCGGACCAGATCGGCCCAGCCTTCCTCGCTCGTCACATCATGGCGGTAGAAGCGTGCGGCGTCCCCCAGCTCGGCGGCCAGTTGCGCGCCATCTTCCTCCAGCACGTCGGTAATCGCGACCTTCGCGCCTTCCTCGGCGAACAGGCGGCTTGTCGCGGCACCCATGCCGCGAGCGCCGCCTGTGATGATTGCAACCTTGCCCTGCAAACGGCCCATCAATTCCTGCCTCTCCATCGCTTATCCCGCCGACTGTTACGCATAACTGCGTTCTTTTCCGCGTCGGCGGCTCTATACGCGTGGATAAACCCCGGCAGGATCGAGGGCAACTGGAATCAGGGGTCTCCCCCTTCAGGGCGTCAGGAAGCGCCGGGCAGTTCACCCAACGCCACATAGCGCGGCGTGCCGTCCTCCCCGATCTCTTCGGTCAGGATCGACGTGATGCGGCTGACCGACTCTGCAATCCACCAGCGGCCGTCCTGCTTGCGATAGACGTCCTGATATTCCACCGCGAGCCGTGTGACCGAACGGGTCGCAAGGATGATCGTGCGGAAATTGAGCGACCAGCGCCCCCGCGCCTCATCGGAGCTGATCAATTCTATGTCCGCGTTCGTCGCATGGTGGATGTCATAGACACCGCCCCCCATCGCCATCTTCTGGAATATGGCGATGAATTCGTCACGATCGGTGAACAGCGGGAAATTCTGGTAATCCAGCCTGATGCCCTGCGGCAGGAACGTCTCGCGCAGTTCATCGACCAGCTTTAGGTCGCAGGCGCGCAGATAGCGCGCCTTCAGCTGGCGGATTGCGCTGACATCTTCCAGTGCCGTGACACGCGCGGCTAGTTCTTCCATATTGATCGACATGATACTCTCCTTGGGGCTTGGCCCCCTGTTTTTCGCGAAAGGGTCAGACCATGGCTGACCGGCTCGTTTTTTCTAGCCTGCGACGACGTCCCGCGTGATCTTGGCGATACCGGCCTCATATTTGAGGTTATGGACGGACACCGACGTTTCGACGCGCTGCACCCCCGGCATCGGCCGTATGCGCTCCGTCACCAGATCGTTCAACTGCTCGATGTTGGTGAACAGGCCCATCGCCAGCAGGCTGTAACGGCCCAGCAGCACTATGACGCATGTGATTTCCTCAAGGTCCGACAGGCTGCGCGCCAGTTCGGACACTTGCGACGGGTCGGCGTCGATGCCCATCATGCAAAGATTGGGCGATCCTGCCATGCGGAAATCGGTGACGACCGTGAACTGGATCAACCCCTCATTCTGCAACCGCTTGACGCGCGTGCGGATCGTGCCTTCGGTGACGCCCAGTTCCGCGGCGATCGCCCGGTTCGAAATACGCGCGTCACGGGCTAGCTTTTCGACAATGCCCTGGTCCAGCTTGTCCAGGCGCGCCCAATCAGCCTTCCCCGTCACAGCGGCACCACGTTGAATTCATATTTCACGATGTCCACCGCCACCCCCGACCTTATGTGAATGACCCCATCGACGCTGGCAATGCGATCGAACAGCATCTGCTGGACCTCGCCAAAGTCACGCAGCGCGACGAGCAACTCCACATCATGTTCGCCGCTCATGATATTGACGCTCAGCACTTCGGGAATGGCGGCGAGTTCCTGACCGACATCCTGAACGCTGCGGCCCTGGACCTTGACCCCCAGGGCGATGATCACATTATAGCCATGGGCTGCAAAATCCGTGACGGCCACCACCCGCATGGCGCGGGCATCTTCCATCTTCTGCAGCCGGGCTGAAACAGTGGCGGCGGTGACGGAAAGCCGCTCCGCAATTTCCTGGTTGGTCGCGCGGCCGTTGGTCCGAAGTATCTCTATGATATTCGTGTCGAGCGTATCCAGCGATGGCGGCGTTGTTTTCCGCCCGCTTCTGATCTGCATTCTTGCCCCGCCTTCAAAAATGTAGCTGGTTTGATAGCGCGCACTTACGCACAGCACCAGACTCAATGCTGTTACCGCCGCTATTTGCTCATTTTTTCGCCGCTCCTCCTGCTATATTTCAGCAGGATGGAGCGCCTTGCGCAGGGCGGCGACGGCGTCGCGTTTCATCTGCAGAACGGGCGGCGCATCTGGCAGCACGTCGAAACCGTGGTAGGCGCCCGGATAGACATGCAGTTCGGCCGCGACGCCCGCTTCGATCAGCCGCCGGGCATAGTCCATGTCCTCGACCAGGAAGAGGTCGAGCGCACCCACGCAGATGAAGGCGGGTGGCAATCCCGCCAGATCCTCCGCCCGTGCAGGCGCTGCATAGGGGGATATGTCGGCCGATCCGGGTTCCTGCCCCAGCAGGCTCCGCCAGCCAAAGGCGTTGGCCTGCGGCGTCCATACGAACGCGCCCAGATGCGCAGGCAGCCGCGTGATGCAGGTGCGGTCGTCCAGCATGGGGTAGATCAGGTTCTGATGCGCGATCACCGGGCCGCCCCGGTCGCGCGCCAGCAGCGCCAGCGCCGCGGCCAACCCGCCGCCCGCGCTCTCCCCGCGCACGGCGATCCTCGTGCGGTCTATGCCCAACTGCTCCGCGTTGTCATGCAGCCATTGTAATGCAACATAGCAATCCTCCACCGCACCCGGCGCCACCGTCTCCGGCGCAAGCCGGTAATCGACCGAAACAATGAGGGCGGAGGCGGAACGCGCGAGCTCGATGTTGGACAGGTGGTTGGTCGCCACAGATCCCATCACATAACCGCCGCCATGAATATGCACCACGGCAGGCAGCACGCCTTCCGCATCGGACGGACGATAAATCCTCACCGCCAGTTCATGGCCGCCAAGCGCAGCGATCCGCTCTTCCCGCCACTCAACCCCGCTACCTTCCGGCTCGGGCACCGCCGCGCTCATCTGCTCCATCCCCGCCCGGATCGCAGGCAGGCTCTCCGCCGTGAGTTCGAACGAGGGCATGAAGTCCAGCCCCGCCAACAAGCTCGGGTCAATCAATTCACGCATTCTTCTCTCCTATTTCCTATTTTCCTATTTTCGTTTTCAGCGCGTTCTTCTCACTACTTCCTTCACGCAATCCACCGCGTTCTTTGCGCGTTGTTGTGGTGTTGTTCCTGCGTCTATTTGTTTTTGCTGTGGTATTTCGACGCTGAGTGGAGTGTTGGGGTTTAGGGTTTGTGCGAACGCTGTGATGTTGAAGCTGCCTTGTCCGGGGAGGAGGCGCTGGATGCCGGCTTCATGTTCGATGCTGTCTGGATCGATGGTTGCGGGTCCGTCGGAGATTTGGGCGATGGCGATGGCGGGGTGACGGAGGAGCGCCATGCTGGTGTCTGCTTCGCCGCCACGCATGATGTGGAGGAGGTCGGCTGTGACCTTGATGTCGGGGCGGCCGGCGCGGGCTATTTCCTCGAGGGCGGCGCTGAGGGTCCGGACCTGGGAGGGGGGATAAAATTCGAGTGACAGGGCGATGCCGAACGAGGCGGCGAGTTCGGCGAGTTCAACGAGCCTTTCGGTGCGGCGGACAGGATCGCGGTCGTAGCACAGGACATTGGCAAGGGGCGCGCCCAATGCTGCGCCGGTTTCGAGCGCGGGAACGAAGTCCTGGGGGTTGGTACGCCCTGCCATGGTGAAGGGGTAGATGAGGTCGACCTTGACCCCGGTGGCGGCGAGCGCGTCGCGGGTCTTGCGCAGCGCCTGGGGATCGCGCACCAGGTCATAGCTGGGCATGGCGGGCAGCACCTCCATGGAATGGAGGAACGGGCAGATGCCTTCACACCCTACCTCTGCGGCGATCTGCGCCAGTTGCCAGGGGGTGGTGTCGGTGACGGTGATATGGTCGAGCGACAGGCGCTTGTCGGCCATATCCTCTCCTCTTTTGGCTTTGCGTGCGAGCGATGCCGGGCGCGAATGGACGCGCCCGGCGGCATGTCAGGCCGCTGTTGCGCGTTCTTTCAGCATGTCCAATGCGACATCGACGATCATGTCTTCTTGCCCACCGACCATCTTGCGGCGGCCAAGTTCCACCAGGATGGTGCGGGTGTCTAGGCCGTAGGTTTCGGCGGCCTTCTCGGCATGGCGCAGGAAGGAAGAATAGACCCCGGCATAGCCAAGCGCCAGGGTTTCGCGGTCGACCCGGACCGGGCGGTCCTGCAGCGGACGAACGAGATCCTCGGCCGCGTCCATGAGCGCGTTGACATCGCAGCCATGGTTCCAGCCCTTGCGGTCGGCAGCGGCGATGAACACTTCCAAGGGCGCATTGCCAGCGCCCGCGCCCATGCCGGTGAGCGAGGCGTCGATGCGCACCGCGCCGCATTGCGCCGCGACGATCGAGTTGGCGACGCCAAGCGAGAGGTTGTGATGGGCGTGGATGCCGCGCTGGGTCTCGGGTTTCAAGACCCGGTCATAGGCTTCGAGGCGGGCCTTCACCCCATCCATGTCGAGCGCGCCGCCGCTGTCGGTTACATAGACGCACTGCGCGCCATAGCTTTCCATCAGCAGCGCCTGCTCGGCGAGCTTCTCCGCATCGATCATGTGGCTCATCATCAGGAACCCTGAGACGTCCATGCCAAGGTCGCGGGCGATGCCGATATGCTGTTTCGAGACATCGGCTTCGGTGCAATGGGTCGCGACCCGGACCGAGCGCACGCCGATATCATAGGCGCGGCGCAGTTCCTCGACCGTGCCGACGCCCGGCAGGATGAGCGTGGTGAGAACCGACCGGGTCAGCACCGAGGCAACCGCCTCGAGCCATTCCCAATCGGTATGCGCGCCAAAGCCATAGTTGAAGCTGGCGCCATTGAGGCCGTCGCCATGGGCGACCTCGATCGCGTCGACGCCTGCGTCATCCAATGCCTTGGCGATCGATTTCACATGGTCGATGCCATACATGTGGCGGATGGCGTGCATGCCATCGCGCAGCGTCACGTCCTGGATGTAGAGCTTGTCGCCCGCCTCGACGTTGAACGGCTTGTTGGACTGGGCGCTCATGCTGCCACCTTCTTTCCTTCTGCGATGCGCTGCGCGAGCAGCTCGCCGGTCGCCTTGGCGGCGGCCGTCATGATGTCGAGATTGCCCGAATAGCTCGGCAGATAATCGCCCGCCCCTTCGACCTCGAGCAGGATCATGGTCTTGATGCCGGTGAACTCGCCGCGGCCGGGGATGGTGAGCTTGTTATTGTCGCCAAAGCGCTCGAACTGCACTTCCTGCTTCAAGCGATAGCCCGGCACATAGGCCTGGACCTTCTTCACCATGGCTTCGACCGAGGCGCGGATGGTCTCTTCATCAGCGCCTTCGGACAGGGTGAACACCGTGTCGCGCATGATCATCGGCGGTTCAGCCGGGTTCAAGATGATGATCGCCTTGCCCTGCGCCGCGCCGCCGACCTTTTCGATGGCGCCAGCGGTGGTGCGGGTGAACTCGTCGATATTGGCGCGGGTGCCAGGCCCCGCCGAGCGCGAGGAGACCGATGCCACGATCTCGGCATAATGGACGGTCGCGACCTCAGAGACGGCAGCGACCATCGGGATCGTTGCCTGTCCGCCGCAGGTCACCATGTTGACATTGCCCGCGTCGAGATTGGCTTCGCCGTTGACGGTGGGGATGGTGTAGGGGCCGATCGCGGCGGGGGTCAAATCGACCACCTGCTTGCCGTCCTTGCGCAGCGCTTCGTCATGCACCTTGTGGGCGTAGGCGGAGGTCGCGTCGAACACGATGCCGATCTCAGGGTAAACGTCCATCTTCATGAGGCCTTCAAGGCCCTCATGGGTGGTGGCGACGCCGCGCTCGCGCGCCATGGCGAGCCCTTCGGACTTCTCGTCGATGCCGACCACGGCCACCAGTTCCATATTCTGGGGATATTTGATCATCTTGATCATGAGGTCGGTGCCGATATTGCCCGACCCGATGATCGCCGCCTTGACCTTGCCCGTCATTCTTCACTCCTCACGGCATCGCGACCGGGCGATGCCCACTTCGATATTCAGATAAAGCGCGCGGTGCAGCTGCCGACCCCGTGGAGCTGCATCTCGAACACATCGCCTGGCGCTGCCGGTTCGAGTGGCACCAGGCTGCCCGACAATATCACATCGCCAGCCTCCAAGGTAACGCCATAGGCACCCAGCGTATTGGCAAGCCAGGCGACCGCTTGCGCGGGCGAGCCCTGCACCGCATGGCCATAGCCTTCGCTGAGCGGCGCGCCATTCTTGGTGACGGTGACGTGGAGATTGGGAAGGTCGTGGTCGCGCGGGTTCACACGCGCCTCGCCCAGCACATAGACGCCGCAGGACGCATTGTCGGCGACGGTGTCGACGATGCCGATCTTCCAGTCCTGGATGCGGCTGTCGACGATCTCGAAACAGGGGACGATGCTGTCCGTCGCGGCGATCACATCGTCCGCCGTCACGCCCGGCCCCTTGAGGCTGTCTTTCAGGATGAAGCCGATCTCGGCCTCGGCGCGCGGGGCGATGAGGCCGTTTGCCGCGACATCGATGTCGCCCTCGATATACATGCGGTCAGTGAGGAACCCGAAGTCGGGCTGGTGCACGCCCAGCATGTCCTGCACCGCCTTCGACGTAACGCCGATCTTCTTGCCGATGACCTTCTCGCCATCGGCCTTGCGGCGTTCGAGCGCGCCAAGCGAGATGGCATAGGCGTCATCGATGGTGAGCTCAGGGTGACGCGCCATCAGCGGCGGCACGGTGCGCTTGTTGCGCAGGGCCTGGTAGAGCTCCTCTGCAAGCTGGTTATTAAGGTCGCTCACAGATAGGCTCCGTCCTGGAAGATGAGGGGATCGACCGCGTCGCTCAGGCGCACCGCCTTGACCCGTGCGATGACGATGCTGTGCGTGCCAAAGGGGGTCATGCTCTCGATCGTGCAGGAGAGGTTGGCCTGCGCCTCTTCGAGGATCGGCAGGCCATGGGGATCGGCGGTCCATTGCCCCACGCCAAAGCGCGCCTCGCGCGCGACCGCGCCCCCGAACGCTGCCGACACCTCTCGCTGATGACGCGAGAGGAGGTTGATGCTGACCGGGCAGCCGGGCGAGAGATGGGCGTGGATGCCGGCTGTCTGGTTGACGCAGACGAGCACCGCTGGCGGGTCCATGGTGAGCGAGGTGATCGAGGTCGCGGCCATGCCGACCGGCGCCTTGCCCTCGCCCAGCGCGGTGACGATCGCCACGCCCGAGGGCAGGCGGCGCATCGCGCCCTTGAGGCCCATGGTGACGTCCACGGGCTCGGGAACCGGCACGGATGGCGCAGGCGCGGGGTCAGCCATTCAGGAAGTCCAGCGAATAGCGGTTGAACTCCTGAGCCCGCTCGACCTGCACCCAATGGCCAGTCTGCGAGAAGGTGAGGCAGCGCACGTCGGGACAAGCGTCGAGGAAGAGCCGCGCATGGCTTTCGGGGCAGAATTCGTCATTGAGGCCCCAGAGCACGAAGATCGGCTGCGCAACCTCGCCAAGGCGCGGGCCAAGGTTGGGGGTCTTCACCCGGGCGAGCACATCCTTGGGCTGGGTGCGCGCGACGGCGAAGCGCTCCTCGACCAGTGCATCGGTCACATGATGGGCCGAAGAAGGGTGCATGAGGTTGCCGATGAGGCGGCGCTGTTCCTCGACGTTGAATTCCGGGCTGCCAAAGCCCGAGCGCATCTTGGCGATGCCGGGCATGGTGAAATAGCTCGCCTGTTCCGCCACGCAGCCGGGCGCCATCAGGATGAGCTTGCCGACGGCAAATTGAGGATGGTCGAGCGCGATCTGGAGGGCGATGCCGCCGCCCAGCGAATTGCCGATGAGGTGGCCGCCTGTGATCCCATGCTGGGCAAGGGCATCGAGCAGGGTCTGCGTAAACAGTTCGAGCGGATAGTCGGCTTCGGGCTTCGACGAGGTGCCATAACCGATGAGGTCAGGCAGGATGACGCGATAGCCAGCGTCAGCGAAGACTTGCGCATTGTTGCGGAAGTTGGACGCGCCCGATGCGCCGGGACCACTGCCATGGATGAAGATGACGGTCGGGGCATCGGCCGCAGCCCCTGCGATTTCCGCGATCGAAATCTCATATCCGCCCGCAACGCTATAGGTCTTGCGGATCAATTCACTGCCCATGGGCAATCCTCTTTTTGCCTGTGCCAGATGCCATATGCGCGATCAGATAAAGGTGAAGGCGGGCGGTTCACCATTCATCGTGCCGATGACGTCGCTGGTGCGGTTGGCCGGGTCGTTGGCGACATGGGCGCGCGCGGCGTGGAGGTCGAGCCAGGGCTGGAGGATCGGGCTCGACATGTAGATCGCCCGGCCGCCCAGCAGCTTGACCATGCCATCGGCAAGCTCGGCCATGCGGCGCACGACGCTGGCGGACTGGTAGGCAAAGAGCGCGCGCTTTTCCATTGGGACGGGCTCGTTACGCTCGGCATAACCCATCAACTCGTTGAAGGTCGTGCGGTGGGTGAGCTCCATCTCGTTGGTCTCGGCGATCGCGCGGGCGATGGCGGCGTGGAGATTGGGGTCGGCCTTGGACGCCTTGCCGGTGTTGGTCGAGACGCGGCTGCCCATGATCTCCATGGCGGCTGAGGTCGCGGCGCGGATGCCGCCGAAGGCAGCGCTGGAGACCGAGCGGATGAAGAGCTGCGCCCAGGGGATGCGGTAGAGCGGGGCTGCGTTGGTTTCCTGGCCCGGATTGGTGCCGGCAAAGCCGTCGCTCGCCTTGTGGGTGCGGTGTTCGGGCACGAAGACGCGCTCGACCACGATGTCGAAGCTGCCGGTGCCCTGGAGGCCGAACGTGTCCCAGGTGCCTTCGATCACCTGATAGTCCGAGCGCGGCAGCAGGAAGGTGCGCATGTCGGGCGGGCCGCCATTGGTGTCGAAATTGATCGCGCCAAGCAGCACCCAACCGCAGTGGGAGGAGCCCGACGAAAAGCCCCAGCGGCCCGAGAGGTAGAAGCCGCCATCGGCCTTTTCCACCTTGCCGACCGGCTGATAGGTGGAGGAGACGAGCATGTCGGGGTCCTCGCCCCACACTTCCTTCTGCGCCTCGTCATGGAAGAGGGCGAGTTCATAGGGGTGGCAGCCAAGGACGCCGTAGATCCAGCCTGTCGACATGCAACCTTCAGCGAGCGCCTTCTGAATCTCGAAGAAGACATTGGGGTGCATCTCATAGCCGCCATAGCGCTTGGGCTGGAGCACGCGGAAGAAGCCTGCCGCCTTCATCTCGGCGACGGTCTCGGGCGGCACGTCATGGGCGATGGTGCAGGCCCGGGCGCGTTCCCGCAGCACCGGGATCATCGCCTTGGCTTTGGCGATCAGGCTTTCGGGCGAAGCTATTCCTGCATTCGCCTCGTCAATGGGTCGGCTTGCTACTGCCCCAGTCATCATCTTCTCCATTGTAGGCGACTCTGCTTCAGATTTGCTATATGCGTAGTTTATATAAATACCCGTTACGCAAACTGTCAAGGCAAACAGGGCTTGCGCATTTGGGCCGTTGCTTATAGGCGGATCGGGAACGAATTGCCATAAGCTCGTTGAGCGCGCTTAACGCGCCTCCCCAGGCCCAGGCGCAGAACAAGGGCGGCAGCGCCTGCCTCATGCGTATGGGCCCTGTGCATATGGGGAAGGCCATTTTGCAACGCTTGGGCAGAGATGATGGCCGGAAACATGGGAAAGGCCCGTAAAAGACGGGAAGACCCCTTGGTACGGAAAGATAGGGCGAGGTGCTTAAAATGGCAGTGATATCCCTGGGCTATGTGGTGATCGAGGCGCAGGACCTTGGGCGCTGGCAGGATTTTGCCTGCAATATCGCAGGGCTGATGGCAGCGCCTTCGCCCAGCGAGGATGTGGCGCTCTTCCGCATGGACGACCGGCCCTACCGCCTGTGGGTGGAAAAGGGCGCGGCCGACCGTTTCGTGGCGCCGGGCTGGGAATGCGCGAATCGCGAGGCGTTCGAATCGGCGCTGGCCCGCCTCGAGGCGGCAGGCCGCCCGGTGACGCGCGCGGGCGTCATGGAAGCGCGCGCGCGCCAGGTCTATGAGCTTGCCCGCTCGTCGGACCCTGCGGGCAACCCGATGGAGCTCTTCTACGGCCGCTTCGTCGACTATGCCCCCTTCACCTCGCCCGCGGGCGTCAGCCGCTTCGTGACCGGCAGCCCGGGTGGGGCGGACGGCGACATGGGGATGGGCCATGTCGTGCTCACCGCCCCCAATTTCGAGGAAACCCACGACTTCTACAGGGACGTCATGGGCTTTGGCGACACCGACCTTGGCCGCTTCTACCTCCAGGGCGGGGGCGAGGATGATCCGGGCGTGGGCTTTGCCTTCATGCACTGCAACCCGCGCCACCACAGCCTGGCGCTGGGGCAATTGCCCGAAAGCCCCAATGGCGCTGTGCACATGATGCTGGAGGTCGGCTCCCTCGAAGATGTCGGCCGCGCCTATGACCGGGTCTTGAAGAGCAAGGGCAAAGTTCCCCTGTCGGCGAGCCTTGGCCGTCATGTCAACGACAAGATGACCTCTTTCTACATGCAGACACCAGGCGGTTTCGACATCGAATATGGCTGGAACGGCCTGGTAATAGACCCCGACACATGGGTCCCCACCACCAGCCTCGCGGTAAGCGACTGGGGCCATAAATGGGCCCATGAACAGGACTGACTGGCAGGACTGCGCACGGGACCGGACGAGACTGACGTAAAAGGATGACTGAGACTATGCTCGACAAGCGCATGACGGTGGACGACATCGTCGACCAGATTTCCGACGGGATGACCATCGGCATCGGCGGGTGGGCAACGCGCCGCAAGCCCATGGCGCTGATCCGCGCCATCGCCCGGTCGAACCTGAAGGACCTGACCCTCATGGCGGGCTATGGCGGCATGGACATCGGCCTGCTCGCCGCCACCGGCAAGATCCGTAAGCTCGTCTTCGCTTTTGCCAGCCTCGACCATTATCCGCTCGAGCCCCATTTCCGCAACGCCCGCCAGGCCGGTGCCTTCGAGGTGCTGGAACTGGACGAGGGCATGTATCATTGGGGCCTGCGCGCAGGCGCCATGAAGCTGCCCTTCCTGCCGACCCGCGTCGGCATCGGCACCGACATCATCAACCAGTCGGGCTTCGACTTCAAATTCGTGAAGAGCCCCTATGCCGATGGCGAGGAATTCGTCGCCATGCCAGCGCTCGTCCCCGACATCGCGCTGATCCACGCCCACCGTTCCGACGAGCGCGGCAACATCCTCACCCTCTCGGTCGATCCGATCTTCGATGAACTGCTCGTGCGCGCTGCAGGCAAGAGCTATGTGACGGTCGAGAAGATCGTGCCGACCGCAGAGCTCGATATGAAGAAGAACAGCCGCTACAACCTTGTCGAGCGGGCGATGATCACCGGCGTCGCTGAAGCGCCGCTCGGCGCGCACCCCACCAGCGCTGATCCCGACTATCAGCTCGATTTGAAGCACATCAAGACCTATGTCGAAAGCGCCGCCTCGCCCGAAGCCTGGGCCGACTACAAGGCGAAATATATCGACGTGTCCGAAGCGGACTATCAGGCAGCGATCGGCGGCGAAGAAGCCGTCAAGCAGCTTCCCGTCCCCATTTACTAAGAGCGAGACCGAACATGACCCAGAATAGCTATTCGCTCGCTGAACTCGTCATCGTCGCCTGCGCGCAAGTCTGGCGCGATGATGGCGAGGTGATGGCGACCGGCATCGGCCCCCTCCCCCGCATCGGCGCTGGCCTTGCCAAGCTCTCCTTCGCGCCCGCGATCCAGACCACCGATGGCGAGGCCTGGTATACGAGCGAGCCCGTCGGCCCGGGCAAGCGCGCCACCGAGCCCGAGTTCGAAGGCATCGCCAATTATGACCGCGTCTTCTCCGCGCTGTGGAGCGGCCGCCGCCATGCGCTGGTCGGCCCGGTGCAGATCGACCGCTTCGGTCAGGCGAACATCTCGGTGATCGGCGACCACAAGAAGCCCAAGGCCGCGATGCTCGGCGCGCGCGGTTTCCCGGGCAACTCGATCAGCCACCCCAACAGCTTCTTCTTTGCGAACCACAACAAGCGTGCGTTCGTGGAAGGCGAAGTCGATTTCGTCTGCATGGCGGGCTACAACCCGGCGCGCTACCGCAATGGCGCTCCGCCCCAGGGCCTGGACCTGCGCCGCATCATCACCAATTTGTGCGTGATGGATTTCGGCGGCCCCGATCACCAGATCCGCGTGATCTCGCTGCATCCGGGCGTCACCTTCGAGGAAGTGCAGGACAATACGGGCTTCCCGCTGGCGAAGGTCGAGGGCGAAATCCCGGTGACGCCTGCGCCGACGGCCGAGCAGCTGGAGCTGATCGCCAAGATCGACCCCAACAATGTCCGGGCCACCGTGTTCAAGGACAATCCGGCCGGAGACAGAAGGGCAGCCTGAGATGAACGAGACCGACCGCCTGGTCGAACCGCAGCAGGTCGACATTGTTTACGAAACCGATGAGCCGGTCACCTATGAGGTGATCGATCATGTCGCATGGATCATGATGAACCGCCCGGGCTTCAACAACGCCCAGAACGGCCAGATGACCTATGCGCTTGACGACGCGTTCGTGCGCGCCGTGAACGATGACGATGTGCGCGCGATCGTGCTGGGCGGCAACGGCAAGCATTTTTCGGCAGGCCACGACATCGGCACGCCGGGCCGCGACGTGCACCAGCATTTCGAGAACCGGCTGCTGGTGCCGGGCCATGTCAACAAGCCTGCGGCCGAACTGCTCTATACCCGCGAGAAGGAGCAATATGTCGGCATGTGCCGGCGCTGGCGCGACGCGCCAAAGCCCACCATCGCCATGGTGCAGGGGGCCTGTGTCGCGGGCGGCCTCATGCTCGCCTGGGTGTGCGATCTGATCGTCGCCACCGACGACGCCTTCTTCCAGGACCCGGTCAACCGCATGGGCATCCCGGGTGTCGAATATTTCGCCCATGCCTATGAACTCCCCCCGCGCGTCGCCAAGGAATTCCTGCTGCTGGGCGAGCGGATGAGCGCGCAGAGGGCCGAGCAGTTCGGCATGGTGAACAAGATCGTGTCGCGCGAAGCGCTGCGCGAGACCGTCGCGGCCATGGCGGCCAAGCTGGTCGCCCAGCCCCGGCTTGGCAACTGGCTGACCAAGCAGGCGATCAACCATGTCGAAGAGCTGATGGGCAAGAGGAACGCGATGGAGGCGCAATATCATATGCACCATTTCGCCCATGCCCAGAATGACCTCGTCCAAGGCAGCTCGATTGCGGGGCTCGACGCCAAGAAGATGGCTGAGGCCAATAAGAAACAGGCGAGCGAATGATGGGCGACCCGCTGCACACGATCATGACCGAGCGGCTTGGCTGCCGCTGGCCGATCATCCAGACCGCGATGGGCTGGGTTGCCGAGCCTTCGCTGGTCATTGGCTCCAGCAATGCGGGCGCCTTCGGCTTCCTGGGCGCCGCCGTCATGACCCCGGACGAAGCGCGCGAGAAGATCCTCGCCGTCCGCAACGGCACCGACAAGCCCTTCGGCGTCAATTTCCACAGCTTTCAGCCCGGCGCTGACCAGATTGTCGAGCTGATCCTCGCCAACAAGGATCAGGTCCGCGCGGTCAGCTTCGGCCGTGGTCCCAATGCCAAGATGATCGGCCGCTTCAAGGATGCAGGGATTCTCTGCGTCCCCACCGTCGGCGCGGTCAAGCATGCGCAGAAGATGGTGGAACTCGGCGTCGACATGGTCAATGTCCAGGGCGGCGAAGGCGGCGGGCACACCGGCTCCGTCCCCACCACCGTCCTGCTCCCCCAGGTGCTCGACGCGGTCAAGGTGCCGGTGATCGCCAGCGGCGGCTTTGCCGATGGACGCGGCCTTGCCGCAGCGCTGGCCTATGGCGCGGTCGGCATCGCCATGGGCACGCGCTTCCTGCTCACCAAGGAAAGCCCGGTGCCCGACAGCGCCAAGGCGGAATACTTGAAAGCCTCGACCGACCGGATCGTCGTCACCACCAAGCTGGACGGCATCCCCCAGCGGATGGTCCGCACCCGCCTCATGGACCGGATCGAGAAGTCCGGCTCTTTGGGCATGTGGCTGCGCGCGATCGAGGCGGGCATGGCGATGAAGAAGCAGACCGGCGCAAGCTGGATCGACTTCATCAAGTCGGCGCGCGGCATGACCGCCCATGGCGCGATGCCCTTGAAACAGGCGATGATGGCCGCAACTATGCCGATGCTGATCCAGAAGGCGGTGGTCGAAGGCGACATCGAACATGGCGTGATGGCGACCGGCGTGGTCGGCGGGCGGATCGGCGAGATCCCGACCTGCCAGGAGCTGGTCGATCGCATCGTCGCCGAAGCGCATGAGCGCCTTGCAGCGCTCGCCGCGATGGGCCGGCAAACCGCCAGCGCCGCCTGAGAAAGAAGGACAAGACCCATGCCGATCACGCTCAGCATCAACGGCGCCATCGCCGAAATCCTGTTCGACCATCCCCCGGTCAACGCCTTCGACACCAAGGGCTGGGAGTCGATCCCCGCCATGGTGTACGAAGCAGCGGCGAACGAGGATGTGAAGGTCATCCTGATCCGCGCCGAGGGCCGCGGTTTCTGCGGCGGCGTCGACATCAAGGAGATGCAGGCGCATCCCGAGCGCATCGCAAAGCTCAACAAGGATAATTATCTCACCTTCAAGGCGATCCGCGAATGCGCGATCCCCGTGGTCGGCGCGCTCCATGGCTTCGTCATCGGCGGCGGCGTCAATATCGCGGGCGCCTGCGACGCGCTGATCGCGGCCGAAGGCGCCTATTTCTCGCTGCCCGAGATCGATCGCGGCGCGATGGGGGGCGCTGCCTTCATGAGCCGCATGCTCCCTGTCCAGATGGTGCGCGCCAATTTCTTCACCGGCGGCCGCATTCCGGTGGAAGACGCCTACCGCCATGGATCGGTGCACAAGGTCGTGCCGCTCGAGCAGCTGAAAGAGGAGGCCTATGCCTTCTGCGAGGTGATCGCGTCCAAGAGCCGCGCCGCGCTCGTCATCGCCAAGCAGGCGCTGAACCTCATCGAGCCGACCGATCCCTCGGCCCATTACCGGATCGAGCAGGGCTTCACGCTCGAAATGTACATGCATGAAGACAGCCAGAAGGCGCGCGACGCCTTCGTGGAAAACAAGGGCGCGGCGAAATTCTGATGGACCTGACTTATACTCCCGAGCAGCAGGCGTTCCGCGCCGAAGTGCGCGCCTGGCTCGACGCCCATGTGCCGCAAGAGCCGCTCGAACATTTCGACGCGACGCGCGAGGGTTTCGAGGCGCACCGGCAATGGGAAAAGACGCTCAAGTCCGGCGACTGGGGCATGGTCACCTGGCCACGCGAATATGGCGGGCGCGGCCTCGACCTCATTCAGTGGCTGATCTTCGAGGAAGAATATTATCGCGCCGGTGCGCCCGGCCGCGTCAACCAGAATGGCATCTTCCTGCTGGGGCCAACGCTCATCGAGTTCGGCACCCATGAGCAGAAGCAGCGCTTCCTGCCCAAGATGGCGTCGGGCGAGGAAATCTGGGCGCAGGCATGGTCCGAACCGATGGCGGGCTCCGACCTTGCCGGCGTGCGCGCCACGGCGGTTCGTGAGGGCGACGAGTATATTTTGAACGGCCACAAGATCTGGTCGAGCCGCGCGGTGTTCGCCGACTGGGCGTTCGGCCTGTTCCGCGAGCCCGGCTCCGAGCGCCACAAGGGAATGAGCCTCATCTTCTTCCCCTTGAATGCGCCGGGCGTGACAGTGAACGCGATCAAGAAGATCAACGGCCATGTCGGCTTTGCCGAGATCTTCCTGGAAAATGTCCGCGTCCCCGCCTTCAATCGCTTGGGCGAAGAGGGCCAGGGCTGGCACATCTGCATGGCGACCGCAGGCTTTGAACGCGGCCTCATGCTGCGCTCGCCCGCCCGCTACCAGGTGGCGGCCAAGAAGCTGGCCGAACTTTGGGCCGCCAACAAGGAAAGCGCTGATCCTGGCCTCGAGGCCGATGTGGTGCGCGCGCACATGAATGCCGACGCCTATGCGCTCAACATCTACCAGACCGCCTCGCGGCTGATGGCGGGCGCGAAGATCGGGCCGGAAGCCTCGACCAACAAGATCTTCTGGTCCGAGCTCGACATTCATCTGACGCAAACCGCGCTCAACATCCTTGGGCCCCAGGCGGAACTGACGCACGAGGCCCCGGACGCGAATGCCGTCGACTGGATCGACGACTATATCTTCGCGCTCGCCGGGCCCATCTATGCAGGCTCCAACGAGATCCAGCGCAACATCATTGCCGAGCGCATGCTCGGCCTGCCGCGCTAAGGGGAAATTGAGATGGACTTCACTTTAAGCGAAGAACAGCTGATGTTCGCCGAGACCGCGCGCTCGCTGTTCGCCGACAGCTGCACGCCCGACCATTGGCGCCGCATGATGGAGGCAGGCGAAGCAATCGACCCCACACGCTGGGCCTCGATCGTCGAGACCGGCCTCACCCTCGTCCTGCTGCCCGAAGAAGCAGGCGGCATCGGCCTTGCCGAAACCGACTTCGCCTTGATCGCACAAGAGGCGGGCTATGTCGCCCTTCCCGAACCGCTCATTGAAAGCGCAGGCGTCGCCGCGCCGATGCTCGCCGCCCTTGCGCCCGATCATCCGCTGCTGGCCGATCCCAGCGCGACGATCGCCATCGCGCATCCCGCCAATCCCTATGTGGCGAACGCGGACAGCGCAGGCGGCATCATCCTGCATGCCGATGGCGAGGCTTTCCTCGCCACCCCCGACCAGGTGACGCTGACCGCCCAACCCAGCATCGATCCCTTCCGCCGTTTGTTCTCGGTCGAATGGAGCAAGGATAAGGCAACGCCGCTTGGGCCAAATAACCAAAATGGGGCCGACTGGGACCTCGCCTTCGACCGCGCCGCGCTCTTCAACGCGGCCTTTGGCCTTGGCCTTGCACAGCGCGCGGTCGACCTCGCCGTCGACTATGCCAAGGAACGCCAGCAGTTCGGCAAGCCCATCGGCAGCTACCAGGCGGTCAAGCATCATCTCGCCTCCGCCCAGGTCGCAATCGAGTTCGCCAAGCCCGTAGTCGCCGCGGCGGCCGCCGAGATCGGCGCGCGCGACACCCAGGCCCGCGCCCGCGTCAGCCATGCCAAGCTCGTTGCATTGGAAGCCGCCGACAAGGCCGCCCGCGCATCGATCCAGGTGCATGGCGCCATGGGCTACAGCTGGGAGGTGGACGTCCACCTGTTCTTGAAGCGCACGGTTGCGCTCACCCAGACATGGGGCACGCCCACCCACCACCGCGCGCGCATCGCCACGCGCATCTTCACCCAGCCCATGGGGCCGGACCAGACCTTCGCCCGGGAAAAGACCAATGCCTGAAGCCTATATCATCGACGCCGTTCGCACCCCCATCGGCCGCAAGAAGGGCAGCCTTGCCCATGTCCATCCGGCCGATCTGGGCGCGCACCCGATCAAGGAACTGGTGACCCGCACCGGCATCGACCCGTCAGGGGTCGATGACGTGGTGTGGGGCTGCACCGAAACGATCGGCGGCCAGGCGGGCGATATCGGCCGCACCGCATGGCTGGTCGCTGGCCTGCCGGAAGAAATCCCCGGCGTCACCGTCGATCGCCAGTGCGGCTCCAGCCAACAGGCCGTCCACTTCGCCGCGCAAGGCGTCATGAGCGGCACCCAGGACCTGGTGGTCGCAGGCGGTAGCCAGGCGATGAACCAGATCCCGATCATGGCCGCCATGATCGCAGGCGCGCAATATGGCTTCGACAGCCCCTTTTTCGGCTCCAAGGGCTGGGTCGAGCGCTATGGCACCGAAGAGGTGAACCAGATCCGCTCGGCCGAAATGATCGCCGACAAATGGGGCATCAGCCGTCAGGCGATGGAAGAATTCGCCCTCGCCTCCCACCAGCGCGCGCAGGCCGCCTGGGACAATGGCTGGTTCGATTCCGAAGTGGCTCCGCTCGAGGGCCTTGGCCGTGATGAAACCATCCGTCCCACCACCTCGCTCGAGGGCCTCGCGTCCTTGAAGCCGGTCAATGAAGGCGGTGTCATCACCGCAGGCGTCGCCAGCCAGAATTGCGATGGCGCAGCAGCCCTCCTCATCGCCAGTGAAAAGGCGGTCAAGGAGCATGGCCTCAAGCCCCGCGCCCGCATCCACCACCTCTCGGTCCGCGCCGCCAATCCGGTCTGGATGCTGACCGGCCCCATCCCCGCCACTCAATATGCGCTCAAGAAGGCGGGCATGAGCCTCAATGACATCGACCTTTTCGAATGCAACGAGGCCTTCGCCAGCGTCACCATGGCCTGGATGAAGGAACTCGACATCCCCCATGAGAAGGTCAATGTGCAGGGCGGCGCGATCGCGCTCGGCCACCCGATCGGCGCGACCGGCGCGCGGCTCATGACGACGCTTTTGAATGCGCTGGAACGCACCGGCGGCCGCTATGGCCTCCAGACCATGTGCGAAGGCGGCGGCCAGGCCAACGTCACCATCATCGAGCGATTGTAAGAGGCGCGCCCATGCCCGCCTACGCCTATCAGGGGATCACGCCTGTCGTCGATCCATCGAGCTACATCCATCCGCTCGCCTCGCTGATCGGCGACGTAATCGTCGGGCCGGGCTGCTTCATCGCGCCCGGCGCTTCCCTGCGCGGCGATTTCGGAAGGATCATCGTCGAGGGCGACAGCTCGATCCAGGACAGCGTGACGGTGCATGCCAACCAGCTGCGCGACACGGTGATCAAGCGCGGAGCGACCATCGCGCACGGGTCGATCATCCATGGCTGCGAGATCGGCGAAAATGCGCTCATCGGCATGAACGCGGTCATCCTCGACAATGCCGTCATCGGGGATGAAAATCTCGTCGCGGCGCTCGCCCTTGTGAAGTCCGATACGGTCACGCCGCCACGCAGCCTGGTCGCGGGCAACCCCGCCAAGGTGGTCAAGACGTTCGAGCCGCACCAGGTCACCTGGCGCAACAATGGCGAGGGGGAGTATCAAAAACTCGCCCGCGCAGCCTTGACCGACCTCGTCGAAGCGCAGCCGCTGCGGCAGGCCAGCCCCGAGCGGCTTAGCCAGCGCAGCCAGTCGGAAGCGGTCGCCGTGCGCCTCTCGGGCGCAACCGCACAGCTGCGCGAGGAACGCGCCGCGCAAACAGAAATAGCCAAGGAGTAAGAAGACGTGGGTATCTGCGAAGGACGTGTTGCGATCGTGACCGGGGCCGGCAATGGTCTGGGCAAGGCCTATGCGCTGGGCCTCGCGGCGCAAGGCTGCAGGCTTGTGGTCAATGATCTTGGCGTTGGCACCCATGGCGAAGAAGGCGCGACCAAGGGCGCGGCCGAACAGGTGGTGGACGAGATCAAGGCGATGGGGGGTGAGGCCGTCGCCAACACCGACGACGTCGCTGAATGGGAATCCGGCAAGCGCATGGTCGAACAGGCGCTCGACAGCTTCGGCGGCTTGCATGCCGTGGTCAACAATGCCGGCTTCGTGCGCGACCGCATGTTCTTCACCTGCTCCCCTGAAGAATGGGACGCGGTGATCCGCGTCCATCTGCGCGGCCATTTCTGCACTTCGCGCCACGCCGCTGAATATTGGCGCGCGCAGAGCAAGGCGGGCAATCCGGTCGATGCGCGCATCATCAACACGACCTCGGGCGCAGGCCTGCAGGGCTCGGTCGGCCAGTCGGCCTATTCGACCGCCAAGGGCGGCATCGCGACGCTCACCCTGGTGCAGGCCGCAGAGCTTGGCCGCCTCGGCATCACCGCCAACGCGCTCGCGCCCAACGCCCGCACCCGCATGACCAATACCGGCGCGTTCGACATGGAGGCGAAAGAAGGCGAGTTCGACCTGTTTGCGCCGGAAAACATGGCCCCGCTCGTCGCCTATCTCGTCTCGGAACAGTCGAAGGGCGTCACCGGCCAGGTGTTCGAGCTGAAGGGCGGGCAGGTCTTCCTCTCGCAAGGCTGGACCGACAGCCCGGCCTTCGACAAGGGCGCGCGCCTCGAAGCCAGCGAGATGGACGCGATCGTGCGCAAGCTCATCGAAACGCGCGAGCCCGCCAAGCCCGTCTACGGAGCCGCCTGATGGATTTCGCGCTCAGCGACGATCAGCGCGCGATCCAGGAAGCCGCGCGCGACTTCCTGACCGACGCCGCCAACCCGGACGTCATCCGCGCCGCCGTCGAAGGCACCACAGGCTTTGATGAAAGCCTGTGGTCGAGCCTTGGCGAAATGGGCTTTGCCGGGCTCATGATTCCGGAAGGCCAAGGCGGGCTTGGCCTGGGCGCGGTCGAAATGGCGCTGGTCCTGGAAGAAACCGGCCGCGTCCTTGCGCCTGTTCCCTTCTTCGAAACCGCCGTGCTCGCGGTACAGGCCGTGCTCGCCGCAGGCAGCGAGGAACAGAAGGCGGCGCTGCTCCCCCGTCTCGCCTCGGGCACGCGCGCCTGTTTCGCTGGCACCGCAAGCCGTCCCACCCTGTCGAACGGCCGCTTGACCGGCCAGGCCAAGTTCGTGACCTTCGGCCATGTCGCAGAGCTCATCATCGTCGCCACCGCCGACGACAGCCTGGTCGTGCTCGAAGCGAACACGCCGGGCCTTGCCATCGAGGCGCTGCCCGCGCTCGACCGCACCCGCCGCTTTGCGACCCTGACCTTCGACTGCGACGTCACCCCGGACATGATCCTGGGCGCGCCTGGCAGCGCCAAGGCGGCGATCGACCGCACGCTGACCATCGGCGCTGGCCTGCTCGCGGCTGAACAGACCGGCGGCATGCAATACAGCCTCGACGCCACGGTCGACTATGCCAAGCAACGCGTCCAGTTCGGCCGCCTCATCGGCTCCTTCCAGGCCTACAAGCATATGCTCGCCGACATGATGCTGCTGGTCGAAGCCTCACGCTCGGCCGCTTATTATGCCGCCGCCGCGATCGACGAGAACGGCGAAGAGCTGGCCGAAGCCGCCCATGCCGCACGCGCCTATGTGTCGGACGCCTATTGCTCGGTCACGGGCGATGCCATCCAGCTCCATGGCGGCATCGGCTTTACCTGGGAACATCACGCCCATCTCTATTTCAAGCGCGCTAGAGCTTGCGCGAGCTGGCTCGGCACCCCCGAACAGCATCGCGAAGCGCTCGCTGCCCTGCTGATCGATGGAGACAAGATCGCCGCATGACGGGCGCGCCCGCCCTCCCCTCCACCATGCAGGCCATGGCGATGGACGGCTTTACAGGGCCGCAGGCGATCCGCGCCCGCGACCTGCCCGTCCCCGTGCCCGGCCCGGGCGAAGCGCTGATCCGGATCGCGGCGGTGGGGGTCAACCCCGCCGACTGGAAAGCCTGCGCGGGCTTCCTCCCCTTCCTGCCCGACAGCTTCCTGCCGCTGGTGCCCGGCTTTGACGGCACCGGCACGGTCGTGGCGCTCGGCGAAGGGGTGAGCGCGCTGCAAGCGGGCGAGCGCGTCGCCTTCCTCTCCAGCCTGCCGCTGGGGCGCGGCGGGACCTGGGGCGACTATGCCATCTGCCTGGCCGCACAGGCCGTGCCCCTGCCCGGCAATCTCTCCTTTACTCAAGCGGCCACCATCCCGGTGCCCGGCATCTCCGCGCGCGAAGCCCTGCTTGTCCAGGGCAAGCTGGCGCCCGGCGAGCGCGTGCTCGTCAATGGCGGATCGGGCGGCACCGGCCTCTGGGCGATCCAGATCGCGCGGGAGCTTGGCGCCCAGATCGCCGCGACCGCAGGCCCCGCCAACCAGGACCTGCTCGCCAGCCTCGGTGTCCACTGCCCGATCGATTACCGCCATGAAAATGTGGCGCACAAGGTCGCTCAATGGGCGCCCGAAGGGGTCGACCTCCTCCTCGACACCGTCGGCCAGGGCAGCATCGCCGATCCTGCCGCGCTCATCCGTCCGGGCGGCCGCTATGTCGCGATCGAAACCATGCTCCCTGATGAAACATTGCCCGATGCGGAGCGCTTCGCCGCCAAGGGCATAGCCGCCCTCCGCGCCTCGGCCAGTTACGAAAGCGCGCCCGAGCATCTCGCCGCGCTCGTCGCCGCCACCGCGCAAGGGCGCATGACGCCCCCGCCGCTTGAAACCCTCTCTTCAAACGAGGCCGCCGCTGCCATGGCGCGCGTGCGCGAGGGCCATGTGCGCGGCAAGATCATACTTGTCACAGACGATCATCTGACGGCAAAGACCGCAGCAACCATGAAGGACCCCGCATGACCCCGACCTCGCCCGTGCCGCCCTATCCGACGCCTTTGGGGATGCTCAAGGGCAAGACCGTGGTCGTGACCGCGGCAGCGGGCACCGGCATCGGCTTTGCCGCCGCCAAGCGCGCCGCCGAAGAGGGCGCAAAGCTCCTCATCAGCGACTTCCATGAACGCCGCCTCAATGAGGCCGCCGATCGTATCGCCGAGGAAGTCGGCTGCGAACGGCCCGCTGTGTTCGTGTGCGACGTCACCAGCGAAGAGGCCGTGCAGGCCCTGCGCGACGCCTCCCTGGCCGCGCTCGGCAAGGTCGATGTCCTCATCAACAATGCAGGCCTTGGCGGCGAGGCCGATATCGTCGACATGACCGACGAGCAGTGGGCCCGCGTGTTCGACGTGACGCTGACCTCGCTCTTCCGCATGACCCGCGCATTCCTCCCCTCCATGTACGCCGCCAAGTCGGGTGTCATGGTCAACAATGCCTCGGTCCTTGGCTGGCGCGCGCAAAAGGGCCAGGCCCATTATGCCGCCGCCAAGGCAGGGGTCATGGCCTTCACCCGCTGCGCCGCGATCGAGGCGGCCGAACATGGCGTGCGCATCAACGCGGTCTCGCCCTCCCTTGCCATGCACCCCTTCCTCGCCAAGGTGACGACGCAGGAAGCCTTGGACAAGCTGGTCGAGAAGGAAGCCTTCAAGCGTCCCGCCGAGGTCTGGGAAATCGCCAATGTCATGATGTTCCTCGCCTCTGATCTCTCCTCCTACATGACCGGCGAAATCGTCGCGGTCTCGAGCCAGCGGGCGTAAGGCAGATGGCAACCATCTTTGAAAATCCGCGCGATCTCCTCGGCAAGGAGGGCACCCGCCTCGACACCTCCGACTGGCTCACCATCGAACAGTCGCGCATCGACGCCTTTGCCGACTGCACCGGCGACCATCAGTGGATCCATGTCGATCCGGTCCGCGCGAAAGACGGCCCGTTCGGCGCGACCATCGCGCATGGTTATTTGACCCTCTCCCTCGTCAACCTGTTCATGCCGCAGATCGTCGAGGTCCGGCGCTTTTCCGCAGGGGTCAATGTCGGCATGGACAAGACCCGCTTCCTCACCCCCGTCCTGGTCGGCTCGCGCATTCGCGGCACAGGCGAGATCGTCTCGGCGCAAGAAGTGAAGGGCGGCGCCATTCAGGCGGTGATCCGCGTCACCGTCGAGATCGAAGGAAAAGACAAGCCCGCCTGCGTGGTCGACACCATCAACCGCTATTTTCCGGAATAGCGCTTGGCCCGCGCCCTCTTCGCCCTCACATTGAGCCTGCTCGCCACCAGTCCCGTTGGAGCCAAGACCATGCCCGATCCCATCAAAATGGAAGCCGCCGTCAACGCCTATGTCGCAGCGTTCGAAGCAGGCAGCGCCGACCAGGTCGCGGCCCTCTATGCAGCGGATGCGACCGTTGAAGACCCGATCGGCTCGCCCATCCACAAGGGCCGCGAAGCGATCCGCGCCTTTTACGCTGAATCGATGAAGACCGGCGCGAAGCTGAAGCTCGAAGGCCCGGTCCGGGTCGCGGGCGACTATGCCGTTTTCCCCTTCTCGGTGAACCTCAATTATGACGGCGGCCACAAGCGCATCGACGTCATCGACACCTTCCGCTTCAACGAGGCGAACGAGGTCGTCGAAATGCGCGCCTTCTGGGGCCCCACCAACATGCACGGCTTTTAAGTAAAGGACCATTCGATGCGTGAAGCAGCCATCATCTCGACCGCCCGCACGGGCGTCGGCAAAGCCTATCGCGGCGCGTTCAACGACACCGAAGCGCCGTTCATGTCCTCTCATGTGGTCGACGCCGCCATCGCCCGCGCAGGCATCGATCCCGCCCGCGTCGACGATGTCTATCTCGGCGTCGCCAACCAGTGGAACACCCAGAGCTACAATGTCGGGCGCCTCACCGTCCACGGATCGGTCCTCCCCGACACCACCAGCGGCTTCTCGATGGACCGCAAATGCTCGTCCGGCCTCAACGCGCTTGCCTTTGCCGCGCGCGGCATCATCGCCAACGAGATCGACTGCGCCGTCTCGGGCGGGGTCGAGAATGTCTCGCTCACCATCGACAAACATTATCCCGCCTTCCGCAACCGCTCCGAGTTCATCAAGGCGCGCGATCCCAACGCCTATATGGTGATGATCGAGACCGCCGAGATCGTCGCGGAACGTTATGGCATCAGCCGCGAAGACCAGGACCGCTTTGCCGCCCAGTCGCAGCAGCGCGCCGCCGCCGCCCAGGAAGCGGGCAAGTTCGATGACGAGATCGTGCCGATCACGGTCACCAAGGCCCTGTTCGACAAGGAAGGCAATGAGACCGGCAAGGAAGAACTGACCCTCACAAAAGACGAGGGCATCCGCGCTGGCACCACCTATGAAAAGCTTTCTGAACTGAAGCCCGTGTTCAAGAACGGCACGGTCATCAAGGAAGGCAAGCATGTGACGGCCGGCAATGCCAGCCAGCTCTCCGACGGCGCCTCGGCGCAGGTCGTCATGGACCTTGCCACCGCGCAGAAGGAAAACCTCCCTATCCTCGGCATCTACCGCGGTTTTCAGGTCGCAGGCTGCGGTGCGGACGAGATGGGCATCGGTCCTGTGTTCGCCATCCCCAAGCTGCTTGAGCGCACCGGCCTCAAGATCGACGACATTGGCCTGTGGGAACTCAACGAAGCCTTTGCCAACCAGGCGATCTACTGCCAGCGCACGCTGGGCATCGATCCGGAAAAGCTCAACGTCAATGGCGGGGGCATCGCCATCGGCCATCCCTTCGCCATGACCGGCTCGCGCCTCGTTGGCCATGCCCTCATCGAAGGCAAGCGCCGCGGCGTCAAATATGTGGTCGTCTCCATGTGCGTCGCTGGCGGCATGGGCGCGGCCGGTCTGTTCGAGGTCGCCTGATCCATGCAGCTTGCCTTCGCCCCTGAACTCAAGGCCTTCCGCGAGGAGGCCGCCAGCTGGCTCAATGAGCAGCTCTCCGGCCCGTTCAAGGCCATTCGCGGCCAGACCAACCAGGTCGACAATGTCGAGGAGCGCCGCGCCTGGGAAGCAGCGCTGGGCGAGGCGCGCTGGAGCGTCATTGGCTGGCCCGAGCAATGGGGCGGGCGGGGTGCCTCGATCGCGCAGCAGATCATCTTCGCCGAGGAATATGCCCGGGCCAAGGGTCCGCCCCGCGCCGGGCACCTAGGGGTCGAGCTGCTCGGGCCGACGCTGATCGCCATGGGCAGCGAGGAGCAGAAGGCCCGGTTCCTCCCCGACATCGCCACCGGCAAGGCGATCTGGTGCCAGGGCTATTCCGAACCCGGCGCCGGCTCCGACCTTGCCAATGTGAAGACGAGAGCCCGGCTCGAGGGTGACAAGTACATCATCGACGGCCAGAAGATCTGGACCTCGATGGGCACGATCGCCGACTGGTGCTTCGTGGTCGCCCGCACGGAACCGGGCAGCGTCGGCAACAAGGGCCTCTCGTTCCTCATGGTCCCCATGGACCAGCCCGGGGTCGATGCCCGCCCGATCCGCCAGATGACCGGCGAAGCCGAATTTGCCGAAGTGTTCTTCGACGGCGCAGAGGCGCTCGCGATCGACCGCATCGGAGAGGAAGGCGAAGGCTGGAAGGTCGCCATGGCGCTCCTGGGCTTTGAACGCGGCGTATCCACCCTCGCCCAGCAGATGCAGTTCAGGAACGAACTCGACGACATCATCGCCATCGCCAAGGCCAATGGCTCGGCACAAGACCCGCTCACCCGCCAGAAGATCGCCAAGGCCCATGCAGGCCTCAAGATCATGCGCTACAACGCCCTGCGCATGCTCTCAGGCGGCGAAAACAACCCCGACCTCACCGGCGCCGCCTATACCTACAAACTCTACTGGTCCCAATGGCACAAATCCCTGGGCGAACTCGCCATGGAGGTCATGGGACAACATGGCGAAACAGGCATCAACGAAGAACGGTTCGACAGCCTCACAACCATGTACCTCATGGCACGATCCGACACCATCTACGCAGGCACAGACCAAATCCAGCGCAACATCATCGCCGAACGCGGACTAGCTATGCCAAGAGAACCAAGAGGGTGACGATAAATCCGGCGACGCGATTGTGTGAATTAATGAAGAAACTGCAGAATTGAAACGAGGAGAATAGAGATGCCGCTCGATCCGCAGCTTGAGGCCATGTTCGCCAATCAGCCGGAATGGCCCCCGATACGGAACATTCCAGTACCCGTATTGCGGGAATCGGTGCGGTCGAGTTCGATCCAGTTGCCGCCGCCGCAGGTGTCGTTGGCGTCGGTTTCCGATCGCACGATCCCGGGACCGAACGGTGAAATACCGGTGCGCATCTATACGCCAGAGGGCAAAGGGCCTTTCCCGGTCACTGCCTATTTCCATGGCGGCGGGTTCGTCGTCGGCGATCTCGACACGCAGGACATGATCGCGCGCGGACTGGCGGCGGGCGCGGAGACGATCGTGGTGTCCGTGGACTATCGCCTGGCGCCCGAGCACAAGTTTCCGGCGGCGTTCGAGGATTGCTGGGCCGCGACCCAGTGGGCGGCGGCGAATGCGGCCGAACTGGGCGGCGACCCTGCCCTGATCGCCGTTGCGGGAGACAGCGCGGGCGGCGTGCTGGCAAGCGCCTGCGCCCTCCTGGCACGCGACGCCGGCGCGCCGCGCATCGCCGCGCAGATCAACTGGTATGGCCCCGGCATCCATCCGATCCCGGAAGAAGGTTCAGCCCTCGAATTCGCGAACGGCCCCGTGCTTCGCCTGGAAGATGCCCATTATTTCTGGGAACTGCACATCAAGGACGAAAGCGATTATGATGATTTTCGCGCCAGTCCGATGAAGGCCGAGAGCCACAAGGGCCTCGCGCCCGCCTTTATCGCCGCCGCCGAGTGCGATCCCATTCGAGACGCGGTGGAAGCCTATGGCCCGGTGCTGGAAAAGGCCGGGGTGGAAGTCGAAGTGAAGCGCTATCCGGGCATGGTGCACGGTTTCGTTTCATGGCTGGGTTTCCTGCCGGGCGCGCAGGAAGCGATGGCCGACGCATGCGCTTTTGCCAGGAAGCAGTTCGCCGCCGCGCGCCAGACTGCGTGAACCATATGAGGCGAAGGGCGGCGCCGCGAAGCTGGAGCCGCCCTTCGGCCAAGGATGATCATATTCGAGTGATCGCCATGCCGGACTTGATCCGGCGCCCGTTTCTTATCTGACGCTGACGATGTAGCGGGACCCCGGATCAAGTCCGGGGTGACGGAAAGGGGCGGATGCGTCCGTAAGACGATCACAGTCTGAGCAGTCCGCGGCGGCTCTTGGCCCCGGCCGCTACTGGCCGCCGATCAGCGCGCGGGCGTCGGCTGATCCGTCAAGCAAGCGATTTACGCGACGCGCCACCTTCCATTCCTTGCCCATGCGTATGAGATGCCAGCTATTGGCGGAGGCGCGATGGGCCTCCCAGCTATCGCCGGACTTGCGGAAGACGACCGAATAGGTCCGGGCGGTCGCCTTGTCACCGTCAAGATCGATGACCGGCGGGCTAAGGACATGGGCTGCGCCGCCATGGATCAAGCTCTGGTGGCTTTCCCCTTCCAGCAAGGCCTGGATCGCGGCGCGGCCCGTGTAACTGCCGAACCCGCCGACTTCATAGACGCCATCCTCCGTCCAAAGGGCAGCAGCGCCCGCGCAGTCGCCAGCGTCGGCCAATGGGCCATAGCTGGCGATCAAGCCGCGTATCGCTTCCCGATCTTCAAGGACGGCGATACGCGCAGTGAGATCGGCAGGCGCGCTCAGAGCTTTACCACCTTGCATTGCGGCACCGGATGCTCGTCAGCCTCTATCCAGCGCCAGAGGCCGGTGCCCTTGCGATGGCCGGACAGGTCGATCCAGTTGCCATAGCCCGGATCCTTGTCGGCGCAGACCAGGATGACGCTGCCATCTTCTTCATATTTGGCCTGCGCGCCATTGACCCACACCTTGCGGTTCACATGGTCCATGGATTCCATCCACCAATTGTCGATCTGGAAGTTCCAGAAGCGGCATTGGGGCGGCTTTGCGGTGATGACCAGCGCCTCGTCAGGGGCGAGATCATAATAGATGTGCCCATACCAGATTTTCGGATCGCCACCGGCACGCTGATAGACCGACTGTTCCTTGCCCTCATAAAAGCGGTTGGGCTGTTCCATGAACCATTGCGACCAGTCGGCGAAGGTGTTGGCCGTGCCGCGCACCCAGGCGGCAGCACCGTTCAACTGCGCTTCGATCGTTTCCGGCGCCAGGATCGCGGGAACGGCGGGCCCTTCGCTGATCCGTTCGATGCGCACATCCGCTGCGACTTCCGTCCGCTTGTCATTGAAGGTCTGGCGAATGATGAGCAAGGTCGTGTCATCCGCCATCGGAAGCCAGTTGCCCGGCTTTTGCGTCTTGCTGACGATGATTTCGAAGCTGCCGTCCGGCCCGAACTGCATGTCGGCAAGCTCGATCTCGCCGGTCGAGGCCATGGTGCCGTCGATAGCGTAGCGATTCGCCTTCGACCCGATCGAAAAATAGGGAACGCTGTTCCGCTTGCCGGTGATGCGATATTCGCGATCACCCCGAACGACGATCTGCTGATAGAGATTGTCCGGATTGTCGGCGCCGATCTTGATCGCGTCGTCGGTCAACAGGAAGATGCGGGGGAAATCCGGATCGCTGGAATCGACCAGCATGTTGAGCGCAGTGCGGGTCAATCGGGAAAGGTAACGCAGTCCTTCCGCCTGATCGATCGCCGTTCCCGGCGCAGTGGAACGATCCAGAACTTCCCCAGCCTGCGCCAGTTGATCGCAGAAATTCCGCCAAACTGCCGACAACCGAATGTCACCTGCTGCCTCTTCGGCCATCATTCTCTCCAACATGCGTATCAGTTGATCTGGCTTACGCCATTTTCAGGCGCTAAGACAGAGATTGTCTCACATAAATGCGTAACGCGAAAGGGGTTGAGGATGACCGCACTAGCCTTCAGTTTCACCAAGATCATCGTCGGGGATCTTGCCGCTGCCGAACGTTTCTACACAGAACTCTTTGGCCTTGAGGTGGTGGGTTATCTCAACCTTGGCGAAGGCGAAGAGTTGATGAACGAAGTCATCCTCAAGACCGCTGGCGCTCAGCCGCCCGCGCCCAACTTCATCCTGGTCAGCTATCCCAACCGGACGCCCCCTGCCACAGGAGAGGCGACGACGGGCTTCGTCGTAGATGATCTGGATGCGACGCTGGAAAAGGCGACTGCTGCCGGTGGATCGATCGAGGTCGCTGCCACCGACATACCCGAACATGGCTTGCGTGCTGCCTATATCATCGATCCGCAGGGCCACCGGGTCGAGTTGTTGCAGACCATGAATGCGTAGAGCATGGTCGAGTTGGAGTGAGCCCAGGCCCGGATGTGATCCGGGTCTCGCCCCGTAATCTGACGCTGCCCAGGCAGCGGGACCCCGGGTCAGGCCCGGGGTGACGTAGAGTAGCGGACGCTTGCGTGAAAGATCATGCTCTTCATCACAGTTCGTGGTCGATGACGGCGCGGGTGACTTCGCCCGCCTTCAGCGCGGCGATCGCCTCATTGATTTGGTCGAGCGGCCAGATGCCGCTGATCTGGTCGGCGATGTTCAACCGGCCGTCCCGCGCTTGCGCGATGAGTTCGGGATAATCGCGCTGCGGCAGCGCGCCGCCGTTCATGGTCGCAATCACCTCACCACCCATGACGAAGCTGCCGAGCGGGAGCGCCGCTTCTGCGCCGGGACGGGACATGCCGATCAGCACGACGCGGCCGCCGCGCTTCGTGCAGCGCAAGGCGGTGTTGATGGCGCCCAACGCGCCGCTGCATTCCACCACCACATCGATGGGGCCATGGTCGCGAGCCAAGGCAGCCGCCGCGGCATCGCTGTCCTGTGCGGGGTCTGCCAGCACAAAGGCGGTGGCGCCAAATTGCCGCGCCGTCGCTTCCTTTGCAGGATTGGCATCGACGGCGATCACATTCGCGCCATTCCGCGCCGCGCCCTGGATGGCGTTGACGCCGATGCCGCCTACGCCAAAAACGGCGACGGTGTCCCTGGCGCGCACTCGGCCGAGAACGCGCGAGGCGCAGACGCCCGTCGAGACGGCGCACCCGATCAGCGCACCTTGATCCAGAGGCAGATCGTCAATGGCGAACAGTTGCGACGCCTTCACCACGATTTCGCTGGCGAAGGAGGAGACATTGGCGAAAGAGGCGACCGGCTTTCCATCAAGGGTGAAGGGAAAGCCGGGCGCCATGCCCCAATTGATGTCGCAATTATGCGGCTCCCCGCGCTGGCACTCCCGGCATTCTCCGCACGGTGTTTGCGTCCCCACGCAGACATGGTCGCCCACCGACCAGCCCTCTACGCCTGGGCCGAGTTCCGCGATCTCACCTGCGGCCTCATGCCCCAGCACGACCGGGAGGTTGGGCAGGTGCGGCGTCAGCATCGCTATGTCGCTGTGGCAGATGCCGGACCGCAGAACGCGGACACGGACCTCGCCCGGCCCGACGGGGCGAAGTGTCA
This sequence comes from Sphingobium sp. TomMM35A, assembly GCF_054771735.1. Taxonomy (NCBI): domain Bacteria; kingdom Pseudomonadati; phylum Pseudomonadota; class Alphaproteobacteria; order Sphingomonadales; family Sphingobiaceae; genus Sphingobium; species Sphingobium sp. TomMM35A. The sequence goes on along the minus strand of NZ_BSRC01000002.1, from coordinate 826,603 downwards.
CGGTGTCACTGACGAAGAGCGACTGTCCGTCCCAAAGCGCGGCCCTCATGCGCTCAACCCCGCCAGCAGGGGATAGCGGAAGGACGGATCATCCCGATCCGCGCGGCCATTGGGTGCATCCTTGCTCATCCGTTCAAATGCTCCTTCATCAACCGGCACGATCGAACCATGATCGAAGACGAGGCTGCGATACGTGAATTTCCATTCGCCATCCCGCCTTTCATAGCGGTCGAGATAGCGGCCGAGGGCGATGAAGAGCTTGGCGTCAGGACCATGGGTACGATGCCAGGCCTCTACATAATGTTCGCCTTCGGCATGATCGCCATCGATCACGAACAGGCTATTGGTGATGCTGTGGCGGGTCAGGCTCCAATGCGCGGTCACTTCAGGCAGCCAGGCGACGAACGCATCGGGCCCGCCTTGAAACATCGCTCCATGGTCGTCGATCGCATCATCATGATAGAGGGTTCGCACGAGAGCGAAGTCGCGGCGATCACATCCGCGACAGTAGCGCATCACCAGATCGTGCAGCGCAATCCGGTCGAGCAATGACTGCGACATATTTCTCTCCATTCCGGTCGCGAGGCCGGATTGTTATCGTTCCACGATGTCGAATAGCGGCTATCCTGCGCATAGGGGAAGCGGAAAAAGAGCCCAACCGCTGTTTTTCGTAGCAGACGGATCTGCGCAAAGGGATTTGGAGTTATCGCGGAGATCGTTTATAATTCTGGTAACCCCGACGTTAATATATGGGGAAGAGGATGGAACCTGACAGCACCATATTCTTGTTATGTCCCTTTCGATTGCTGTGCCTGGCTAGTGGTACATCGGCGCTTATAGGGTTGAGCGTTATCCTCCTGCTGACCTGACAACATTTCCGATCCGGGATCGGAAAAATACTTGCCTTCCGCCTGCGGCAAACCCTAAGCCGTCGCCGTAAAGCCGAGACGGTAGGAATGATATGACCGAAGCTAAGGGGCCGTTGACCGACAGGGCCGAGGCAGGAACCCTTCCCGACGAAGACGTTCATGACAGCGCGAGCAGCCCGAAGCGGCGCAAGCTGGGCCTGATCCTGGGCACGGCCGCCGTGATCGTGCTGATCATCGGGGCGATCTGGTTCATACGCCACCAGACATATGGCAAATATCAGCAGAGCACCGAAGACGCCTATCTGCAGGCCGACAGCGTGACCGTGTCCGCCCGCGTGTCCGGCTATATCAGCGAAGTGCTGGTGCATGAGAATCAGGATGTGAAACCTGGTCAACCGCTGCTGCGGATCGAAGCGCCGGATTATCCGGCTCAGGCGGCACAGGGACAGGCGCAGATCAATCTGGCAGCGGCCAATGCCGAGAATGCGCAAGCGCTGATCGGAGAACAGGAAGCCGCCATCGCGCAAGCCCGCGCCATGCTGGCGGCGGCGCAGACCAAGGCGCGCTTTGCCGCAGCCGAGGTGGCGCGCTACACCCCGCTCGCCGCGAGTGGAGCGGAACCGCGGGAAAAGCTGGCGACGCTTCGCACACAGGCAGCGCAGGCGGCGCAGGATGTCGCGGCACAGCGCGCGACCACGGAGGGCGCGGAACGGCGCATCGCCAGCCTGCAAGCGCAGATCGCCCAGGCGAAGGCGCAGGGCCAAAGCGCGCGCGCCCAGCTTGAGGCGGCGCAGCGCAATGTCCGCGACATGGTGATCCGCGCGAGCATCGCCGGGCGGGTGGGCGACCTTTCCGCGCGGGTAGGGCAGTTCGTACAGCCGGGCCTGCGCCTCATGTCAGTCGTGCCGGTCAAACAGCTGTATCTGGAAGCGAATTTCAAGGAAACGCAGCTCGGCCTGATGCGGCAGGGGCAGCCAGCGGAGATCGAGGTCGACGCTCTGCCGGGCATGACGCTGCATGGCCATGTCGCAAGCCTTGCGCCCGGCACCGGCGCGCAATTCTCGCTGCTGCCGCCGCAGAACGCGACCGGCAACTTCACCAAGATCGTTCAGCGGGTGCCGGTGCGGATCGCGATCGATGCTGATCCGTCGATCAAGAAGCTGTTGCTGCCCGGCATGTCCGTCGGCGTATCTGTGGACACGCGCTCGGCTCGCGAAGAGCTGGAGCGGCTGAAGAACAACCAGCAGGTCCGGCGGGAAGCCGCCAAGTGAACGCAGCCCAGCCTGAGACAGCGCAGCGCGCGAGCGCGGCGGACTGGCTCGCGGTTGCGGCAGGCACGCTGGGCGCGATGATGGCGATGCTCGACATCTCCATCGTCAATTCGGCCTTGCCGATCATCCAGGGCGAAATCGGCGCAAGCGGTACGGAGGGCACGTGGATCGCTACGTCTTTCATCGTTGCCGAAATCGTCATCATCCCCCTGGCAGGCTGGCTGCAAAGATTGCTGGGGCTGCGCAATTTCCTCATCATCGCGACGATCGGCTTTGTCCTCTTTTCGATGATCTGCGGCATGGCGCAGACATTGCCGGTGATGATCGGCGGGCGGATCGGCCAGGGCATCACGGGCGGCGCGCTGATCCCGACAGCGATGACCATCATCGCGACGCGGCTGCCCCGCCACCAGCAACCTGTCGGCAACTCGCTCTTTGGCGCGACCGCCATCCTGGGGCCTATCATGGGGCCGGTGCTGGGCGGCTGGCTGACCGAGAATTGGAGCTGGCACTATGCCTTCTTCCTCAATCTTCCGGTCGGCGTTGCGCTGCTGCTTTTGCTGTTCGTCGCGCTGCCGCATGAGCGGGCGCGGCTGGACCTGATCGGCGAGGCGGACTGGCTGGGCGTGTTCGGCCTGATCCTGGGGCTCGGCGGCCTTACCGTCGTGCTGGAGGAAGGCGAGCGGGAACAGTGGTTCGAATCCTCGACGATCATCTGGCTCACCATCACGGCGGTCGCGGGCTTTGCCATGCTGCTGGCGGGGCAGATGCGTTCGGAGCGGCCAGTGATCCGGCTGCGGCTGCTGCTCGACCGGCAGTTCGGCGCGGTGTTCATCATGGCGATGATGATCGGCATGGTGATCTACGGCACATCCTATGTCATCCCGCAGTTCCTGACGGCGATCGCGCATTATAACGCGCTGCAATCGGGGCAGATCGTCCTGCTTTCCGGGATACCGATGGTGCTGATGATGCCGTTCATGCCATGGGCGATCCGGACCGTGCCGATCCATCTGTCGGTGCTGGTTGGACTGGCCCTGCTGATCCTCAGCACCTATATCGAAACGTCGCTGACATCGGCGTCGACTGGCGCCGACTTCGTCGATTCCCAGCTGATGCGCGGGGTCGGCACCATTTGCGTCATGATGTTCCTGAATCAGGCTGCCATCCGGTCGGTGCCCACGTCGCTGGCCGCCGACGCGTCAGGCCTGTACAACGCAGCGCGCAACCTGGGCGGTTCCTTCGCGCTGGCGGGTATCGCGGTCATGCAGGATCAGCGCTTGTGGCTCCACAGCCGCCGGATGGAGGAAAACCTCGCCGCCAACGGGCTTGGCCTGCAAAATTATGTGGACATGCAGGCGCAGGCGCTTGGCGGGCATGAGGCAGCCTACCGCATGATCGAGCAAGGCATTTATACGCAGGCGCTGACCATGACCTATATCGACCTGTTCTGGATGCTGATCATCGCCATCCTCTGCACCGCGCCGCTCGTCTTCTTCCTTCGCCCATTGCCACAGCATGCCGCACCCGTGGCCGCCCATTGAGATCGCCGATGCGTAACCGATCCGCCATTGCCTTCATCCTCCTGCTGGCCACGGCCTGTACCGCTGGCCCCGACTATCGGGGGCCACAAGAGGCAGCCCCTCCCCCGCCGCCAAACTTCGTCAGAGGCAGTGCGGACAGCACAGCCGTTGACGGTGCCAGCCCATGGTGGACGAGCCTGGGCGATCCGGTTCTCAACCAGTTGATCGACCGCGCGCTGAGCGGCAATCCGCGTCTGGACGCTGCTGCCGCCCGTATCCGGCAGGCGCGCGCCACGCTCCGGCAAAGGCGGGCGGATGAATTGCCGACGATCAACGGATCAGCCATTTATGCAAAGGCGCGTTTGCCGGGGCAGTCCGAGGACGGGGGCGCCACCACATTAGACCTTTACAATCTGGGTTTCGACGCGAGCTGGGAGCTGGATCTCTTCGGCGGCTCCCGCCGCGCGGTCGAGGCTAGCCGGGCTGATGTTGCGGCGAGCGAGGCAAGCCTGGAAGACGCTCGCGTCAGCCTGTCGGCGGAAGTGGCGCAAAGCTATGTCGATCTGCGGGATCGGCAGCAGCGGCTTGCGCTGGGCACGGAGGCTCTGGCCTTGCAGGATGAGGAAATCGCCCTCACCCGGCAGCGGTTCGAGCGCGGGACGATCGCGCGCGGCGACTTGGTGCAACGGGAATCCGACAGGGACGGAGCGCGGGCGAGATTGGCGCCGATGCGGGCGGAAATCGATGCGCTGAAAGACAAGCTGGCGGTGCTGACCGGCGGCGCTCCGGGTTCACTCGACAGCCTGCTGGATGCGCCGATGCCCCTGCCTTTGCCGCCTGCGCAAGTCGCGGTGGGTGATCCGGCTGCGCTGTTGCAGCGTCGCCCCGACATCAGGGCGGCGGAACGCAAGCTGGCGGCCCAGACGGCGCGGATCGGCGTGGCGGACGCGGCGCGCTTTCCGCACATCAGTTTCCTCGGGCTGATCGGCCTCGGCGGGTCATCGCCGGAAGATTTGGTCGACCTGGACAAGTTCACGGTGGCGGCGGTGCCGCGGATCAGCTGGTCTTTCCTCGACTTTGGCAAAGCGCGGGCGCGGATCAATGCGGCGGAGGCGCAGCGGGACGAGGCGGCGGCGGATTACCGGGCGGCCGTGCTGGGAGCGTTGCAGGATGCGGAGGGATCGCTGGCGCGGTTCCAGCGGCAGCGCGAGAGCCTGGCGGATCTAGCGCGGGCGGAGCAACAGGGGAAGGCGGCGGCTGAACTTGCGCGGCAGCGGAGCGAGGCGGGGACGATTTCACGCATCAATTATCTGGAAAGCCGCCGTTCGCTTTTGAACGCTTCGCAGGCGCGGGTCCAGGCGGCGGCGGCGTTGACCAGCAGCTTTATCAGTGTTGAAAAGGCTTTGGGGCTTGGCTGGCAGGGGGTGGCTGCCGCTGAACCTTCTAAATAGTTGCGAATAAGAAATGAAATAGGAGAGTATGGATGAACGCGAATTATGCGCGGGGTTGCCGTCGCCTGGAAGGCAAGGCCGTCGTGGTGGCGGGCGCCTCCACCGGCATTGGCCGGGGCACGGCCTTGCGGCTGGCGGCGGAGGGCGCGACCGTCGCCGTGGCCGCGCCGGCGGGTGAAAAGGCAAAGATCGACAGCCTCGTCGAGGAGATCAACGCGATGGGCAGTCGGGCTGTCGGCTATGCATTCGATGCCACGGATGACGCGTCGGTCGCGGCGTTGATCGACGGCGCGGCGAGCAGCTTTGGCGGCATCGACGCGGTCCATGCCAATTTCGCTGACCTGCGCGTGCTGATGTCGGACAGCGACGCGCTCACCGTGACTGAAGAGGTGATGGAGCGCACGCTGGATGTCAATTTGAAGGGCATGCTGCGCATCACGCGCCATGCCGTGCCAAAGCTTCTTGAGCGCGGGGGCGGCGCGATGATCTACACCTCGTCAGCAGCGGCCATCGCGGCGGAGCCGGTGCGTCCCTGCTATGCTATGGCAAAGGCAGGGATCAACGCGCTGGTGCGTCATGTAGCAAGCGGCTGGGGCCAGCAAGGCATCCGGGCCAATGCGATCATGCCGGGCCTGATCATCACGCCAGAGCTTCGCCAGACGATGCCGACCGATTTCCAGCAGGAGGTGCTGGCAAGGGGCCGGTCTCCGCGTCTAGGCGAAGTGGAGGACATCGCGGCGATGGTGGCGTTGCTTGTGAGCCACGATGGCGAGTGGATCAGCGGACAGTGCATTGCGGTGGATGGGGGATCGACGGTGAATTAGACGTCGGCTACGGTAGATGCCATTCCCCCTCCCGCAGGCGGGAGGGGGTCAGGGGGTGGGTTAGCGCCACCTCGGACTTGTTCTTCAAAGGCTTGCGTCGAAGCTCGCTTCGCTCGCGCCCACCCCTAACCCCTCCCGCCTGCGGGAGGGGAATGTTGGGGGTGATCAGAAGGCGATCTTGGCGTCGATGCCGTAGGAGATCGGCTTGTTGAACGTCGCACCGGCAAAACCCAGGGCACCGAAGTCGATGCCGTAGACCAGACGCTGCTGGTTCAGCAGATTGTCGCCCCAGACGCCTACGTCGAGCTTGCCGCTGCCAAGGTCGATGCCTTCCACAGACAGGCGTGCCTTGACGTTGGTCTGGCTGGGCGAGACGATCTGTTCGTTGAACGGCGCGGTGTTGTCGAGCGCGTTGAAGTAGATCTTCGAACGGTAAGAATAGTCGCCACGCAGACGGACGAGCGTGTCGCCGCCGCCGATCGGGTGCGAATATTCAGCGCCGACATGGACGTTCCACTTTGGCGTGTAGAGCGGCCGTGCCTCGTCAGCGACGTCAAGAACCGTGTTGGTGCCCGGGTCGCGGAAGAGGAAGGTCTTGTAGTTATGCTTCACATAACCGACCGAACCGTCGATCTGGAAACCCTGGAACGGCGCTGCGGTCAATTCCGCTTCGAAGCCCGACAGGCGCACCTTACCCGCGTTGACGATCAACGAGGTGGCGCCGCCGCTGCCCGCGGCGAACTGCTGGACCTGAAGATCATCATAGTCCGTCATGTAACCAGCCAGGTTCAGGCGCAGGCGGTTGTCGAACCACTGCGACTTGATGCCAGCCTCGTAAGAGGTGGCCTTTTCCGGATCGAAGCCGTTGATGGTGCCGCCGCGCGGGTTGATGCCGCCTGAACGATAGCCGGTGGATACGCGGCCATAGAGCATCACGTCATCCATGACCTCATAGGACACCGACGCCAGCCAGGAGAAATTGTCGAAGCTGCGGCGGCCACGCTGCACGGGGAAAACATCGCCCGCGAGATAGATGGTCTTGTCGTCAGCGGTATGGCGGCCACCGAGGGTCACTTCGAGCTTCTCGTCAAGCGAGGCAGGCTTCCAGCTCACCTGACCGAAGAGCGCCATGGATTGCGACGTGCCGCCGAAGGCCTGAACGGGCGTCGCATTGATGCCGACCGTTGCGAGGCCCGGGTTGGCCGCCGCTACTGCGGCACCCGTGCCGACGGGGAAGCCGTAGAAATCAAGGGCAGCAGGCGGCGCCAAAATCGTCAATGCCTGCTGGTTATATTCCGACGATTTTTCGTAGAAATAATACATGCCGAGCAGGTAGTTGAAGTCGCCGACTTTACCGAGCGCCTGGAATTCCTGGCTGAACTGCCACTGCTTCTGCGGTGCATTGTTCCCGGTGTAGGGAACGACATCCTGGATGGAAACCAGCGTAGGCGAGGTGAAGTCTACGACCGGGCCACGCAGTACGCCGTTACCCGACAGGTTCAGGATCGTGTCCTGGAAGAACTTGCGGTATCCGGTGATCGACTTCAGTGTCAGTTCCGGAATGGCGTCATAGTTGATGGTCAGTGCATGACCATGAACGCGGGTCTTGCTGCCGTAACGGAAATCGCCATTGCGGTCGGTGAAGCCCGCCTGCTGGACCGTGCCCTGACGATCCGGGCTGACGAGGAACGGCGCGCCGCCGAAGCTGGGCGACTGCGAATAATAATCCTGCGCCTGTGGCGTCGCCGCGACGATCTGGAAGAAGGCAGGCGTGCCCTTCCGGTTGTCATAGTCGAAGCTGTAGTTGACCGTGACATCGCCGAGGTCCGCCTGCAGGCCGATGGCGAGCGAGTCCGCGTTGAGCGAGCCGGGGTCCTGCCGGGCGGGCGTCAGGATATTGTCCACGTAGCCGTCACCTTCACGATGCTGGTAGGCGATAGACGCCTTCAGCACGTCACCGAGGATATAGCCGGTGTCGAGGCGCGCGCGCGCGTACCATTCGTTGAAGCGGCCGTAGCCAGCCTTGGCCGTGACGGCCATGTCATTGGCGGGCTTCTTGGTGATCAGCTGCAGCGCGCCGCCGATGGTGTTGCGGCCGAACAGCGTGCCCTGCGGACCGCGCAGAACTTCGATGCGCTCAAGGTCGATAAGGTCGAACACGGCACCAGCCGCGCGAGCGAGGTAGACGCCGTCGAGATAGACGCCAACGCCCTGTTCCGACACGGCGGAAGGCTCGTTGTTGCCGATGCCGCGAATGTAGATGGTCGCGGCCGAAAGGCTGGACGGCTGCTGTTCGATCGTGATGTTCGGCGCGAAGTTCGGCACGTCCGTCGGATCGGAGATATTCTGCCGTTCGATGAAGTCGCCGCTGAGCGCGGTCACAGCTACGGGAACGTCCTGCAGCGTTTCAGCGGAACGGCGCGCGGTCACGACAATGTCGCCCAGGCTCGTCGAAGGCTCTTGCGCGGCGGAAGACTGTTCCTGCGCGTTTGCGGATACGGAAAAAGGAACGAGAATTGCGGTGACGCCCGCAAGCAATATGGATTTCATATATCCTCCCAAACACAGTTGTTCTTCGTCAACAGTGCGGCATTTATCGTTGTCGGCGCGCTTTACACCGGAAAAAGCGCCTGTTGAGCCCGAACATGAAGAAACATGTCCGATGCGGTTCCGTTAGTCGCAATTATCGCTTACATCAACCCGCTAGTTGCAATCTGCGTAACATATAACGTTTATGTCTACGCTGTTGCATAATCCCAACAGTGAGTGGATGCTCAGGAAGGCGCGCCCAGCAGGCGTGATGCTGGGGTTTCCGCGTGGCGGACGAGCAGCTTCTGGACGAGAAGACCCTGCGGAATGCTGGGGTCCTGCGATCCGGGCAGCCACAGCACTGCCTTCGCAGGGAAAGCCCTTTCGGTCCAATTGGTTGTGAAGTCGATGGATACGCCTGCTATGTCCTTGGCGAGGCTGCGCGCCCAATCAGTGACTGCGGAGCGCAAGTCGACATGTTCGGCACTGTCCTGAACCAGCACGGCTGTGCGCAGGCCGTCAGTCGCAGCGCGCGGTCCGGAGGACAGGATTACTTCCTCCACGCCAGCGGGGGCGATCACGGATCGGTCCATGAAACGTTCTTCGTCGGCGGTCATGATTTCGCCCACTGGCCCCGCCATCAGCGCCGCGGCGGCTTCTATATCGTCGGACCAGAATTCGCTGATGGTGTCCCAGCCGAAGGCCTGCGTCCCGATGACATGGTTGCGCGCGTAGGCCGAAAAGGGGAAGTAGCCGATCGCCAGAGGAACATGATGATCCTCATAATAAAGCTGGAAATCTTCACGGGTGCTGCCGGGTTTGTGCGCCAGGGCGCAGATGGATTTGGTCATGCTGCTGCACTCTTTCCAGATAGGGTGGCGACAATCTGCTCTGCCGCCGCGTAGGGATCAAGCTGCCGCGTTTCGACGCGGTGCATGATGGCGTCGCCGCTTATGCTGACGGCGCGGTCGGCAAGAGCGTCGCGCACCAGCGAAAGAACTTGTTCGCGGGCGCGCAGGCGGCTGCGGCTTATGAAGTCGCCATGGTCGTCCAACCAGGCGCGGTGAGCGGCGATGGCGTCGACGATGGCGTCAGCGCCCTCCCCTTTCGCGGCGACGGCGCGCAGCAGGGGCACGTCCCAGCGCTGGTCCGTGACGGTTTGCGCGCGCAGGTGCAGCATCAATTCCATCTGCCGGTGGGTCGCGTCATAGCCGTCCCGGTCGGCTTTATTGACGACGAAGATGTCGCCAGCCTCCATGAGGCCCGCCTTCACCGCCTGAATCTCGTCACCAAGGCCCGGCACGGCGACGATGACGGTCGTGTGAGCGAGGTTAACGACGTCGATCTCATCCTGGCCCACGCCCACGGTTTCCACGAGGATGATGTCATAGCCCATAGCGTCGAAGACGAGGCAGGCGTCATGCGTGGAGCGGGACAGGCCGCCCGCCTGCCCGCGCGTGCCGAGCGAGCGGATGAAGACGCCCCGATCAAGCGCGTGGCGGCTCATGCGGACGCGGTCGCCCAGAATCGCGCCCCCGGTAAAGGGGCTGGAGGGATCGACGGCGATAACGGCGACGCGCTGGCCACGCTTGCGCCATTCAGTGACGAGCGTATCGGTGAGGGTGGACTTGCCAGCGCCGGGCGGCCCGGTGACGCCCACCACCTGCGCTCGGCCTGTTTGCGGATAGACGGCAGCAAGCAGCTCCGGCCCGCGCGGGTCGCGATCATCCAGCCAGCGGATGGCGCGCGCTCCGGCAGCTACTTCCCCAGCAAGGAGGCGGTTCGCGACATCCGCCGCGCGCTGCATCATCAGGCGGCATCCTCCGCCAGCCGCTGCGCCCACCAGTTTTCGAGATAGGCGACGATGTCGCGCGTGTCCGAACCCATGGTGAAGATGCGATCGACGCCCGCCTGTTCGAGGATCGGCTTGTCCTCTTCGGGGATAACGCCGCCCGCGACGAGCAGCTTGTCACCCGCGCCCGCTTCGCGGAGCAGGCGGGCGAGCTTGGGCAGGCTGCGGGTGTGACCGGCGGACAGGGTGGAGATGCCGACGACGTCCACATCCTCCTGTACCGCGGCGGCGCAGACCATTTCGGGGGTTTGCTTAAGGCCGGTGAAGATCACCTCCATCCCCGCTTCGCGCAGGGCGTGGCCGATGACGGTGACGCCGACGGTGTGCGTGTCCATGCCGAGCTTGGCGAGCAGGACGCGCAAGGGGCGCTTGAATGTGGTCATGCTGGTCAGATTCCCATCAACTGGCTGTCGGCGCTGTGCACGCCGAAGACGTCGCGCATCGCGTTGCAGATTTCGCCATGCGTGGCGTAGAGCTTCACCGCCTCCAGGCAGGGCGGGACCATGTTCGCGCCGGTGCGGGCGGCTTCGCGTACCTTTTCCAGCGCGGCATCGACCGCGGGCTGGTCGCGGCGGGCGCGCAGATCGCGAACCTTGCGGATCTGCTCCTCCTCCATCGCTTCGTCGAGGCGGAAGATTTCGATCTCGCGCGCCTCATCCTCGCGGGTGAGGTGGTTTACGCCGACCCATTTGCGGCGGCCCTCCTCAATATCCTTGTTGCGCTCATATTGTTCGCGGCCGAGCGCGCGCTGGATATAGCCCGTCTCTATGGCTTTCAGCGCGCCGCCCATGGCGAAGATCTTGTCCATCTCCGCGAAGGCGGCGTCTTCCATCTGCTTGGTCAGGGTTTCGACATAATAGGAGCCCGCCAGTGGATCGATCGTCTCGGCGACGCCGGTTTCATGGGCGACGATATGCTGGATCGCAGCGCCGACGCGGATGGCGTTTTCGGCCGGCAGGGCGTGGGCTTCGTCATAGAGCGGCGTCGTCATTGCCTCCCCTGCCCCGCCGAGCGCGCAGGCGGTCGCCATGATGCCGAGGCGGGCGATGTTGTTCAGCGGCTGCTGAAGGGTGAGCGCGATGGTGGTGGGCGACGTCATCATGCGAATCTTGAGCGCTTCGGGCTTGGATGCGCCGTAACGCTCCTTCATCAGCCGCGCCCAGCATTTGCGGAAGGCGCGCAGCTTGCAGACGCCCTCGAAGAAATCCATGTCCACATTGACGACGAAGTGATTGATGTAGGGCGCGACGGTGTCGATATCGAGCCCGCGTTCCAGCACCGCGTCGATATAGGCGCAGGCGATGGCGAGCGAATAGGCGATCTCCTGCACCGGGTTCGCCTTGGCAGGCTGAAGCTGGGCGGAGATGATCGAGATCGGCGCCCAATTGGGATGGTTGCGGATGATATATTCGATGCAATCCGTCGCGATGCGCAATCCATGTTCGGGCGGATATATGTAGCGGCCGACGCAGGTATATTCGATCAGGATGCCGTTCACGATGTGGAGGACGAACTCCTTGGGGTCCACGCCCTTCTTTTCCAGCGCGGCGATGATCATGGCGAGGTTGACAGGCTGCGGCGCGTTGCAGACGCTCATCAGATATTTGAGCTTGTCGAAGGGAAGGTCGAAGGCCTTTTCCAGATCTTCCAGGCTATCGAGCGCCATCCCTGCCCGGCCGACTTCGCCCTCCACGATGGGATCGTCGCTGTCATAGCCATTGGTGGTCGCAAGGTCATATTCGAGGATCAGGCCGGAGAGGCCCTGGTCCAGCATGTAGCGGGCGCGCTTCGCCCAATCCTCGCCCTTGCCGAAGCCGGTGACCTGGGTCATCGTCCAGAAATCGGTGCGGTGGCCGTTGGGGCGGGTCGAACGAGTGTAGGGGTATTCGCCGGGGAAACCGAGATCTGCGCTGTAATCGAAGCCGACCGCGTCGAGATCTGCGGGCGTGTAGAGCGGTTTGATCGGCCATTTGAGCGCCTGCGTCACAAAAGGGTCGCGGCGCTCGGGGCGGTCGCCCATGGCGGGGCCGCGCGTTTCCTGCTGCCAGCGCGCTTCTTCCTGAGCGATCGGGTCTGTGGCAGGCGTGATGGGTCCGGTCGGGCGATTCATGGGGGCACTCTCCTTGGCCGTAATGCTATGCGGCGGCCGAGGGCGCGCTCAAGCTTCGCCGGAGTGAGTGCGCATGATTGTCACATGATCTCGTAATATATCGCGCGATGTGATAAGCGGCGCCCATGGATGCGATTTCGATCCGGCTGGCGCGGGAGAGCGCCGACATCGTGCGGCGGTCGGTCCGGCTGGATGGCGCGGTGGTCGAAATTTGCGCCTACCCCGAAGTGCGGGAAGAGACGGTGCAGATGGTCGAGGCGCAGTCAGTCCTGATGCTTGGGCTGTCACGACTGCTGACCGGGTCGGAGGGGCGGAAGGCGGGTGATCCGCGCCGTCCCTTCGCGCGCATGGGCGCGCTGGCCCTGCGCCCGGCTGGCGTGCCGATGGAATTTCATGTGGCGCAAGGCGCGTTCGACACCATCCGCATCCGCTTTGAGGATGAGCGGATCGCCCTGGCGCTGACGGGGATCAGTTTCGACGACGCGACGCTCAGCGCCTGTTTCGACATGCATTCGCCGCCGATCGAGGAAGCTATGCTGCGGCTGGCGGCGGAGGTGGAGAATCCGGGCGAGGACAGCGCCGATGTCGGTGAGGCTTTGGTGCGGTTGATCCTGCTGGACCTGCGGCGGTTCCTGACCCAGGCGGCGGAGCGCGCGGGGCGGCGGCGGGGTGGACTGTCCGCGCGGGCGCTGCGCATTGCGCTGGCGATGATTGACGCGCCTGGTGATGCACCCTCGATCGACGCCATGGCGGAGCGGTGTGGGATCAGCCGGGATCATTTCATCCGCTGTTTCCATCATAGCACGGGGATCAGCCCAGGCGCGGCGATCCGGCGGCGGCGTATCGACCGGGCCAAGGCGATGCTGACCGAGGATCAGGGGTCGATCGAAGAGATTGCGCGGGCGTTGGGCTATGCTGGGGCTCCATCCTTTACGGCGGCATTCCGGCGCGAGACGGGGCGGCCGCCGGGTGCCTGGCGGGCGTTGATGCGATAGGGATGGCGGCGAACATGGACGATATCGATTTCACCGCCACGGTCATCGCATCCTGCACTGTGTCGGGCGGGCGGTTCGAGCTGGTGGAATGGCATTGGCCCGACATGGTGAGTTTCGAGCAGACGCAGCAGCAGCTGATGCTGGAAATGTCGCTGCCCCCGATGGCGGCCGACGCATCGGCCTATTTCCCGGATATCGACCCGGAACGGCGCTGCTTCATGGGCGCGTTGTTCGTCCGCCATCCGGGCGTGGCGATCGGCGGGCGATCGGAGGGCAGGCAAATCCGCGTGATCCGATGCCTTTTCGACGAGCAGCATGGGGCGGCGATCATTGGCACAGGCGCGCCTTCGCTGCCATTTCTGCAAGGGCTGCTAAATATTCGGAACGACGCGCTGCGCAGTTTGATGCGGCTGGCCCATCGTGAATTGATCAATCCGCTCGATCGGTCGAGCGAGGCCATGGAGGCGCTGTTCCAGCTGGTGCGGGTGGAGCTGGGCCGCGTGTTCCATCAGGCCGCGGGCGCGGCGACGGCCAGCCGCCTGGCCCCTTGGCAATTTCGCCGTATTCGCGAGCGGATAGAGGCAGGCGCGCCTATGCCCGGCGTATCTGAACTGGCTGCCCTGTGCGGGATCAGCACGCGACATCTGCATCGGCAGTTCCTGGCGCTTACCGGCAAGACCATTTCAGACTATATCGAAACCTACCGCATCGAGCAGTCGAAGCTGCTGCTGGCGCGCGGCGATGTGCCGATGAAGCAGGTGGCGGAGCAAGCGGGATTTTCGCACGGCAACAGCTTTGCCCGGGCTTTTCGCCGGGCAACGGGTTTGTCGCCGCGCGAATATCGACAGCGGTCGGCGGCTTTGATGGAGTGAGGGCGCGGAAGGCTTCTCGCGAAACCCTCCGCACTCCTCGTCACCAGCGCAGTTTGAGCGAGGTGAAGCCCATGACCGGGCCGCCGAAGACGGACTCCGCGTCCTGATCGGGGTCCAGTTCGAATTCGGGGATTTGCCGCAGCCATTCCTGTAGCGAGATCATGATCTCCCGCTTGGCGAGGTGCGACCCGATGCAACGGTGCGGGCCGAGGCCGAAGGTGACGTGATTGTTGACCTTGCGATCGAGGTCGATCGTCTGTGGGTCGCTGAACGTGCGCGGGTCGCGGTTCGCCACTGTGTTGGGCAGGACCACGCGATCATTGCGGCGGAAATGCACGCCCTTGAACTCGCAATCATGGGTGACGCGGCGATAGATGTTGGAGACCGCGTTGATGCGCATCAATTCCTCGATGGCGAGGAGGAATGCGGACGGATCGTCCAGCCGGTCGCGGAACTTCTGCCGCGCGTCGGCCGATGTCGCGAGGTAGCGCCAGACATAGGTCATGGTGTTCGTGACAGTATCCAGCCCCGCGACGAAGAGCAGGAAGCCGCAATTGATGATGTCGGTCCAGGGGAAGGGATTGCCATCCGCGGCGCGCGATTGCACCACGGTGGAGGCTATGTCGGTGCCGGGATTGCGCTCCTTCTCGCGGAACAATTCCTCCAGCACGTCATAGATTTCGAGCAGGTTTGCGGCGCGTACCTCCGGGTCGGTGCTGCGGAAGAAGGTGTCGGAGATGCGCAGGAATTCGGGCAGGCGCTCTTCAGGCAGGCCGAAGAGTTCGAGGAACGTGCCGGTCGGGAACTTCGCGGCATAGTCGTGCACGAAGTCGCACCCGCCGTTCCCGGCGAAACCGGAGATCAGGCGTTCGGCGCGGCTTTGCAATCCGTCGGTCATCCGGCGAACGGCAAGCGGCGTGAACATGGGCGCGAGCAATTTGCGGAACACGTCATGCTGTGGCGGATCGACGCCGTTGGGCTGAAGAACCGGATAGGGTTCGAGCGGGGGAATCTGCGCCTTGTGCGTCGAGAAAATCTCGTGATTGCGATAGGCTTCGGCAATGTCGGCGTAGCGCAGGAACACCCAATGGCCGCCATTGCGCGGCGTGTAGAAAATGGGCGGCGCACCTTTTTGGATAAGGCCGTGCCAGATCTGCACCGGATCGGACACGTCCGCAGGCATGTCGAAAAAGTCGAAATCCAGGATCAGGTCTTCAGGCACATGGGTAGGCGCGGCGGGATAATAGGTGACGGTCATGCCGCGGCTCCCTTCGCGATGCGGAGAGCCCCTTCCGGGCAATTGCGCACGGCGAGCCGCACCTTTTCCTCAAGCTCCGGGGGGAATTCGGGCTGTTCTATGACGACCTTTCCCTCGATCGCGTCAGTTGAAAACACCTCCGGGCACAGGTCTTCGCATCGGGCGTGCCCCTGACATTGGGCAAGATTGGCAACCACTCTCATCGGGCCAGACTCTTCTGATCATGTGTTGCCGCCTTTTACCAAAGCGGTGATCGGGGGCCTATTGTCGCGACGGAGCAAAATGCGTCATAAGGAGCAGATCAGGACATTGGCGCTGGCTGCCGGTCAGAAGATGCCAAACGCTTTCAGGCGGTCGAGCATTTGCGTTTCACCGGTCGCGGTCGGGTTGGCCGGTTCGAACTCAAGTTCGATCATGCCGCGATAGCCATGATCCTCTATCGCCTTCAGGATGGCGGGCCAATCCAGTTCGCCCAGGCCGGGATCGACGCGATTAGGTATGTCGGCGAACTGGACAAGGCCGGTCTGCTGCGCGCAGGCGGCGAAGGATGAGGGCACATCATGGCCCATCATTGCGATATGGCCGGTGTCGAACAGCAGGCGGACCGACGGCATGGCGACGGCGCGGACCATCTCCACGGCGTCCTCCAGCTGATCGAGCAGAAGGCCGGGGATGCGGCTGGCGGCGATGGGTTCGACGAATAGGGTCAATCCGCTGCGGGCGGCCTGTTCGGCGTAGCGCTTCAGATTTTCCGTCATCGCACGGAGTTGCACGTCACGCGGGCGCTGATCGTCCAGGCCAGCCACGCAAACGACGCTGCCGCCGTTGAAGCGGGCGGCAATCTCGACACTCAGTTCCACGCTGCTGCGCAGATGTTCGAGGCCTGCTTCATCCTCGGCGCTCCAGACCGGCTGGTTCCAATATTTAAGGTCGCTGAAGCTGGAGAGGACAAGACCGCGGCTCGCCATCCGATCGGCCATCGCGACTTGCTCAGCCTCTGGCCGCAGCATCAGGAACAGGTCCTGCACGCCGCGAAAGCCATGATCGACAAGCACGTCGATCTGGTCGAGCGGGCTGGTGGACCGGGCGAGATGCGCGAGCATCGGCTGGTCGGGCGAGCTAAGGCCCAGATGACCGCCGATGGGCCAGCGGGCGGTCATTGCGTCACCGATCGAGCGAAGTCCAGCAACGCCTTGTTGAAGGCGGCGGGTTGTTCCTGCTGCACGAAATGGCCTGCTTCGGGGATGGCGATGATGTCGCGCAGGCCGGGGACGCGCTTGCGTAACCGCGCTTCCCAATCGGTGAAGAAGCCGAAGGACGGGTCCTTTTCGCCATAGAGGAACAGGGTGGGCGTTTCGACATCATGGTCGGCCCACTTTTTGCCGATGCGCCAGTTCACGTCGGCGGTGCGATAGCTGTTGAGGCCGCCGATGAAACGCAGCATCGGGTCGGCATCGACATATTCGCTGACGAAGCGGTCGAACTCTGCTTGGGAAAGCCAGGGCCAGGGGAGCGGAGGGGCGGGGGGCAGGACGTCTAGATAGCCGCTGCCGACTGATGAGACCGTTTTCCAACTCCACAGGTCGCCCTTTGAGGAAAGGGCGTAGAAGAGGCGGGCGAGGAATTCAGGCGCGCGGTCGGCCAGTTCGCGCTCGGCGGGGCCGACCTCCATGAAATAGTGGAAGTGGACGAAATGCTCGGCGGCCATGACGGCGAAGCGTTCGCTGGGGAGCCGGTCGGGGGAGGATGCTTCCGGTCGCGCGGGCTCGTCGGGGGAAAGGCGCGGCGCGCTGCCGAGCATGGCGCGTCCGGCCATGTCATAATCATAGGGGATGGTGGCGATGAGGCCCGCCACGCGATCCGGCGCGCGAATGGCGAGGTTCCAGGCATATTGCGCGCCGAAATCCTGGCCGACAATGACCGCCTTGTCCGCTTCATAATGATCGAGCAGGGCGATGAGGTAGGCCTGCATCCGGTCGGCATCATAGGCGGCGGGATCGGTGGGACGGTCGCTGCCGCCATAGCCGAGGCTGTCGATGGCGACGGCGCGGAAGCCTGCCGCTGCGAGCGGCTCCATCTGGTGCCGCCATGACCAGGCGAGGCCGGGAAATCCGTGGATCATGAGGACGAGCGGCCCCTCCCCCTGCTCCACAGCGCGGAGCCGGTAGTCGCCTGCGTTGATAAGTTTTTCTGTCATAAATGGGCATCCTCTTCCCCGCGGGCGATGCGCCAGGCGAGGCCTGCTATTTCTCCGGCACGCGCGCCGTGGATGGCGGCGGCTTCGCTTGATGCATTGCCGCTGATCGCGCGGTGATAGACGCCCTGGCGGATGGCGGCGTTGCGGAACATGGCGAAGGCAAGGGCGTAGCGCCAATGGCTGGGGTCGATGGGGCCTGCGCCGCTAAGCTGTGCATAGCCTTGCAGATAATCCGCTTCGGACGGGATGCCGAGCGTGGGCAAGTCTGCGTCGGACAGGCCGCGATAGCCTTCCTTGGGCACGCGCCAGGCCATGAGATGCTGGGCGAGGTCAGCGAGGGGATGGCCGAGCGTGGAGAGTTCCCAGTCGAGGACCGCGATGATGCGGGGCTCTGTGGGCGCGAAGATCATATTGTCGTTGCGATAGTCGCCATGGACGATGCGGCTGGCTTCGAGGCCGGGATCGTGGGTGGGGAGCCAGTCAATCAGCTGCTCCATCGCGTCGAGCCGCTGGGTTTGCGTGGCGCGATATTGTTTGGTCCAGCGGGCGACCTGACGGGCGAAATAATTGCCGGGCCTGCCATAGTCGGCGAGGCCGACCTGTGCCGGGTCAATCGCATGCAGCGCGGCAAGGACGCGGTTCATTTCGTCATAGATGGGAGCGCGGTCGGCGGGCGCAAGATCGGGGAGGCGCGCGTCCCAGAAATTGCGGCCCTGCGCATAGGCCATGATGAAGAAGGGCGTGCCGACTATGCCCGCGTCCTCACACAGGGCGAGGGGGCGGGCGACGGGGACGGCGCTGTCCTTCAGCGCATCGGTGACGCGATATTCGCGCTCGATCGCGTGGGCGGAGGGGAGCAGCACGCCATCGGGCTTGCGGCGCAGGACGAAGCGGGGCCGCCCGTCCACCGACAGCAAATAGGTGGGGTTGGACTGGCCGCCCGCGAATTTCTCTGCGCTGATTTCCCCGTCCGCGCCCGGCACATGGGCCTGAAGCCATGGGCCGAGGCGGTTGGTGTCGAGCGTGCGGACGTCAGTCATATTTGGCGAGTTCGAGGCGGCCGAGCTGGTGACGGTGCACCTCGTCGGGGCCATCGGCGAAGCGGATCTTGCGGGCGTGGGCATAGTAGCTGGCAAGGAAGAAATCCTGGCTGATGCCCGCCGCGCCATGCGCCTGCATCGCCCAGTCAATAACCTGGCAGGCCATGTTGGGCGCTGCGACCTTGATCATCGCGATGTCCGCCTTCGCCACCTTGTTGCCGACCGTGTCCATGCGGTGCGCGGCATGGAGGGTGAGCAGCCGCGCCTGATCGATCATGATGCGGCTGTTGGCGATGCGTTCGATGATGACCCCCTGTTCGGCGAGCGGCTTGCCAAAGGCGACGCGGCTCTTCACCCGGCGGCACATGGCTTCGAGCGCGCGTTCGGCCATGCCGATCATGCGCATGCAGTGATGGATACGGCCGGGGCCAAGGCGGGCTTGTGCGATTTCGAAGCCGCGGCCCTCGCCCAGCAGCATGTTGGAGGCAGGCACGCGGACATTTTCGAACAGGATTTCCATGTGGCCGTGCGGCGCGTCGTCATAGCCGAGCACGGTCATGGGCCGCAGCACGGTGATGCCGGGTGTGTCGCGGGGGACCAGGATCATCGACTGCTGCTTGTGCTTGGGCGCAGTCGGATCGGTCTTGCCCATGAAGATCATGAGCGCGCAGTCCGCCTCGCCCATGCCCGAAATCCACCATTTGCGGCCGTTGATGACATAGTCATCGCCGTCGCGCACGATTGAGCTTTCGATATTGGTGGCGTCGGACGAAGCCACCTGCGGCTCCGTCATGGCGAAGGCGGAGCGCATTTCGCCCGCCAGCATGGGTTTCAGCCAGCGTTCCTTATGCTCGTCCGTGCCGAAGCGTTCGAGCGTTTCCATGTTGCCGGTGTCGGGCGCGGCGCAGTTGAAGACGGCGGGGCACCAGTGAACGCGGCCCATTTCCTCGCAGAGCGGCGCATATTCGAGGTTAGTGAGCCCCGCGCCATGGGTGCTTTCGGGGAGGAACAGGTTCCAGAGACCCGCGTCCTTCGCCAGCGGCTTGAGGTCATCGATGAGCGTGACATGCGCCCAGCGGTCGCCGGTAGCGACCTCCTCATAGTAACGCTTCTCATTGGGATAGATGTGCGCGTCCATGAAAGCGCGCAGGCGGGCGAGCAGGTCGGCGGTCTTCGCATTGGGTTCGTAGCTCATGCGTAGAAGCCCCTGCCCTCACGTGCATATTGCTCAAGAAGCGGCGCGGGCGTCCAATAGGCGTCGCCCTGTTCGGCGCGGAATTTCTCGATGGTGGCAAGCACCTTATCGAGGCCGATCTGATCGGCCCAATGCATGGGGCCGCCGGTGTAGCTGGGCCAGCCGAGGCCGTTCACCAGCGCCACGTCGATCTCATGCGGGCGCGGCACGATGCCTTCGCTGAGCAGCTTCGCGCCTTCATTCACCATCGCGTAGAGCAGGCGTTCGCGGATTTCATCCTCGCCGATTTCGCGCAGGGTGAGTCCGTGGCGCTCAGCATGGGCGGCGATCATTTCGTCGGTCTGGGGATTGGGGCTCGCCTTGCGGTTCTCGTCATAGCTGTACCAGCCGGAGCCGGTCTTTTGCCCCAGCCGTCCCGCGGCGACCATCTGCTCGGGGAAGTCGGCGCGCAATTCGCGTTCCGTCGCGCTGGCGGCGCGGGCCTTGCGGGCGGCGGCCTGCACGTCAAGCCCTGCGAGGTCGCCAAGCGCGAACGGCCCCATGGGGAAGCCGTAGGACAGCAGCACCTTGTCGATCGCGGCGGGCTTTGCGCCCTCCTCCACTAAGAAGAAGCCCTCGCGGGAGCGCTTGGAGAGCATGCGGTTGACGATGAAGCCATCGCAGACGCCCGACAGGACCGGCAGCTTGCCGATGCGTTTGCCCAGCGCCATGATCGTCGCGACGACTTCAGGATCGGTCTTTGCGGCGCGGACATTTTCCAGCAGGCGCATGACATGGGCGGGATTGAAGAAGTGCATGCCGCACACGTCTTCGGGGCGTCCGGATGCCGCCGCCAGCGTGTCGATGTTGAGGAAGCTGGTGTTGGAGGCGAGGATGGTTCCAGCGGGCGTAACCTCGCCGAGCTTGGCGAAGACGGCCTTTTTGATGTCCAGATCCTCGGTCACTGCCTCGATCACCAATTGCGTCGGCGACAGGTCGCGGGGATCGTCGCTAGTGGTGATGAGCGCGAGGCGCTTGTCCATCGTCTCCTGCGACATGCTGCCCTTCGCGACGGAGGACGACCACATCTTGGTGATGGCCTTCATCGCGGCATCGATATTGGCCTGATCGAGGCCCACGGCGATGACGGGGATTCCGACGCTGACGACCGCCATGACGATGCCGCGTCCCATGACGCCAAGGCCGATGACGCCGACGCGCTCGATGTTGCGGGTCAGGGTGTCGGGCGCGAGGCCGGGGATGCGCGCGACTTCGCGTTCGGCGGCGAACAGGTGGCGCAGCGCCTTTGACTGCGACCCGTTCATGCATTCGCGAAAGATCGCGAGTTCCTTTTTCACCGCCTCGTCGAAGGGCAGTTCATAGCCGAGGCGCATGGCTTCCAACGCGCGCAGGGGCGCGGTTTGGCCGCGCATCTTCTTGGCGACGGTTTTGCGCGCTTCTTCGAACAGCGTCGGATCATCGGCGGGCATGGGCAGGGTGGAGGAGCTGCGCGGCCCCTTCCCTTCCGCCACCAGCTTTTCCGCGAAGTTGCGTGCTTCGGTCGCAAGGTCGCCGCCCGTCGCGACGGCGTCGATAAGGTTGGACTTCAGCGCCTCGTCCGTGCCGATCTGATTGCCTTCCGTCACCAGCTTGATTGCGGTGGCGAGGCCAGCGAGACGTGGCGTGCGCTGGGTGCCGCCGCCACCGGGCATGAGGCCGAGCTTCACTTCAGGAAAGCCGAATTTCGTGCCCGGCGCGGCGATGCGATAGTGGCAGGCGAGAGCGACTTCGAGGCCGCCTCCCAGCACCGTGCCATGGACGGCGGCGATGATCGGCTTGGTCGAATGGTCCATCATTTCCATGACCAGCGGCAGGCCGGGATCAGCCATGGGCTTGCCGAATTCCTTGATATCCGCGCCAGCGATGAAGGTCTTGCCTTCGCAACGGATGACAAGCGCCTGGAGGGCGGGATCGGATTCCAGCTGGCGAATGGCTTCGGAAAGCCCCTGCCGCACGCTGGCGGAGGTGGCGTTGACCGGCGGATTATCGATCACCGCTTCGGCGATCGCGCCATGGATGTGGAAGCTGACTGTTTCGGACATGAAGGATTTCCTGTTCAGGACGCAGGCTGGAGGGTCAGGAGCACCTTGCCCTTCACCTTGCGCTTTTCGAGATGCTGGAGCGCGGCCACTGCGTCAGGCAGGGCGAAGCGCGTGTCGATGACGGGTTTGAGCGAGCCGTCCGCCAGCCAGGCGAGCAGCTGGCGCATGTTTTCGCCCTGCGCGACCGGATCGGCGCGGACGCTGTTGCCCCAGAGGACGCCGACCGCTGACGCGCTTTTGAGCAGCAAAAGGTTGGCGGGGATGGAGGGGATGTCGCCACCGGCAAAACCGATGACGAGCAGACGGCCGCCCCAAGCGAGGCTTTTCACCGCCGTCAGGTTCATGGGGCCGCCGACAGGATCATAGACGACATCGACGCCCTTTCCTTCGGTCAGCTGCTTGATGCGTTCGCGCAGATCCTCCTGCGCATAATCGATCAGTTCGTCTGCCCCCTGAGCCTTGGCGAGCGCGAGCTTTTCCGCGCTGGACGCAGCAGCGATCACGCGCGCGCCCATATGCTTGCCAAGTTCCACGGCAGTAAGGCCAACGCCACCGCCCGCGCCCAACACGAGCAGCGTTTCGCCGGGCTTCAACTGCGCGCGGTCCTTCAGCGCATGATAGGAGGTGCCATAAGTAATGGAGATGCCCGCCGCGACCTCCAGATCGACGCCGTCGGGCACCGGCCAGACCTGCGTCGCGGGCACGCGCACTTGCTCGGCAAAAGCGCCGCTGCCGGTGAAGGCGATGACGCGGTCCCCGACAGTGAATCCCTTTACGTCAGGTCCAACGGCGGCGATGCGCCCCGCTGCTTCACTGCCGGGAACGAACGGCAGGGCTGGCTTTGTCTGATATTTGCCCTGCACGATCAGCACGTCGGGATAATTCACCCCGGCGGCTGCCACGTCGATCACCACTTCCCCCGGCCCTGCTTGAGGCTCGGGGAAATCGCCATGGTGCAACTCTTCGACCGGCGCGAATGCGCTGCAGATCATGGCTTTCACATCACTCTCCTTGAACACACCTACCGGGGATGCATGACCTGATTAGGCCTTTGGAGGCGATGCTACCATTTCGTATTTCCGACGTATGACATCAGAAAAACTGATGGATAGGCAGCGCAAGAAGCTATTTTCCTGATCCGCCAATTTGCTTGCCCCATTGCCGGGCGAATTCGTGAAAGGCGCGGCAGGCCTGGGGCTGCTGGGTGTCGCGGCGGCTGACCAGGCTTACGATGCGGGTGAAGTGCAGTTCCGGCACGGCCAGTTCGACCAGCTCGCCGCGCGCCAGTTCATCCGCGACGGTCAGGCTGGACAGGCAGGCGAGCACGGCTCCGTCGCGCACGATGCGCTTGATCGCCTCCACGCTCTCGCCTTCGAACACGATGTTGAGCGAGTTCATGGATTTGAGCGTTTCGACCGTGAAGGAGATGCGCTCGCTCGACAGGGTCTTTTCCAGCGCCCATGGCTGGTCGCCGAGGTCCGCGAGCGGCACCGCCTCACGTCCGGCGAGGGGATGGTCCGGCGCGGCGCACACAACCAGCCGATCGCGCAGCCATGGCTCGGCCTCCAGATAGCTGCTGTTGACCGGGGCCCCGACGAAGCCGACGTCCAGCGCCATGTTGCGTACGCCCTCCATCACCTCATGGGACGGCATGATGCGCATTTCCACCCGGACGCCGGGGTGCAGGCGCATGAAAGCGGCGCACAGGCCGGGCAGCACATAGTCGCCGACGGGAACCGCCGCCCCTATGCGCAGCCGCCCGCGCACTTCTTCAGGCAGGGAAAGGGATTCAAGGTCCGCGACCTGCACCAATATGCCGCGCGCCATTTCCAGGATCGGGCGGCCCCGGTCGGTCAGCAGCATGCGACGGCCCGACCGGGCGAACAGTTGCACGCCCAGATGGGTTTCCAAGTCCTTGAGCGACATGCTCGCGGCCGAGGGGCTGAGCCCGATCTCGTCAGCCGCGCCCGCCACGCTGCCGGTGCGGGCGACGGCTTCGAATACCGCGATCTGGCGTAATGTTATCCTCACTTGCCGGTGGCGGCGATCAGCTGATCTCGCCCCGGTGCATGGCTTCGGCACGGGCTTTCAAAGCCTTGGCCGTGTCGTTGAAGGCGCGCGTCACCCAGGGTCCGCAGAAGCGCATGACGTGGATGCCGTTGGGGCCGGTAAAGGCGTCAGTCGATTGATAGCGGCACTTTTCGGGCCCAAGTTCCTCGATGATCTGATCGCGGCGAGCGGGATAGGGCCATGCTTCATTGTCGGGCAGCTCCCAGGACAGAAGACGGCCGGGTTCGAAGGCGCAGACATATTCGCAGTTAGGCGCGAGCGAACCGGGATTGGCGTAGTTGTTGAGCCGCATATAGACCGGCGCACCCATTTCCAGCGTCGATTCCGCCCAGACGCAGAAGGGGTTCCATTCGCCATAGCGGGGCATGTCGGTCAGGATTTTCCAAACGACCATCGCAGGCGCGTCGATTTCGACGGGGTCGGACGCGACCAGCGTTTCGGGATCATAGACTTTGAACGGATCGAAACGATCAGCGGTCAGGGTTTGCGTGGACATCCTCTTCTCCTCGATAAGGGCGAACCGGCAGGCGTGCCGCCTCTGTTTGGCAACGCGAATATCGCAGGTTCCGCTACGTGTCGCGCTTGTTTGCGTAGACAATAACAGGCAGCTTCTGCCGGTCAATGGCGGCGCGCGGGGTAAATCCGGCTTGACCTGCGTATCATATTGACCAATTCAGCGCGCAACACGTCATCCGCGATCCAGCCTGCTCCGGTACTTCTGCCGAGTCCCGGCGCCTTAGCATCGTAGAAGATAATGGACGTTGGAATTCGCGCGGGAGAGATCATGGCCGACAGTTACGACTTCATCATCGCTGGCGGCGGATCGGCAGGATGCGTGCTCGCTGGGCGCCTGTCTGAAGATCCGCGTAATCGCGTGCTGCTGCTAGAGGCGGGCGGCAGGGACAACAGCGTCTTCATCCACGCGCCGGGCGGACTGTTGCCTATCATGTATCGCGGCATGTTCCAGTGGATGCATGTCAGCGTGCCGCAGGCCAATGCAGGCGGGCGGCAGATGTATACGCCGCGCGGCAAGGTGCTGGGCGGTTCCTCCTCCATCAACGGCATGGTTTATGACCGGGGCGCGGCGGCGGACTATGACGGCTGGCGTCAGCTGGGGAATGAAGGGTGGAGCTATGGCGATGTGCTCCCCTATTTCAAGAAGCTGGAGGATTTTCAGCCGGGCGGCGAAGAAGGCTATCATGGCCAGGGCGGGCCAGTGCTGGTCACGCGGCCCGGCATCAACAATCCGCTGGCCAAGGCGTTTCGCGATGCTGCGGTCGCGGCGGGCGTTCCCTATAATGACGATCCCAGCGGATCGCAGCGCGAGGGCGTGGTGCCCGCCGATGTCACCGCGTCGGCCGGGCGGCGATGGAGCGCGGCGCGCGCTTATCTGACACCTGCGCGCAAGCGGCCCAACCTTCGCGTGATCACGGGCGCGAATGTGGAGCGGGTGATCGTCAAGGACGGCCGCGCGACTGGCGTTGCGTGGCGGCGCGAGGGGCAGCTGGAAGAGGCGAATGCGACGCACGAGGTGGTCCTGTCGGCAGGCTCCATCCATTCGCCCTGGATCCTGATGCTGTCGGGGATTGGACCAGCGGACCATCTGCGCCAGACCGGGGTGCCGGTGGCGCATGACCTGCCCGGCGTCGGCCAGAATTACCGCGACCATGTGGCGGTCAGCGTGAAGCAATATTGCACGCAGCCCGTGTCGCTCTTCAACGTTTTCCATCCGGTCGTGGCGGCCAAGGCGGTCGCCAACTTCCTGCTGTTCCGCAAGGGGCCGCTGGCCAGCCCTCCGGCGGAGATCGGCGCCTATCTCAAGACCATGCCGGGCGCGGAATATCCCGATGTGAAGGTGCATTTCGCCATGGCGCTCTACGAAGCGATGGGGCGCAAGCTGATCATGGAACATGGCTATTTCGCGCATATCGACCTGCTGAACCCGGAGAGCGTCGGCGAAATCAAGCTGACCGGTCCGGACGCATCCGCGCCGCTGTCGATCGATCCGAACATACTTTCGACCCCCAATGACATGGCGATGGGCCGCGCAGCGATCCGGGCGGTGCGCAACATCTTCGCGCAGGCTCCCTTCGATCCCTTCCGGGGTGAGGAACTGGCGCCCGGCGCAAGCATCCAGTCGGACGACGAGCTGGACGCCTATCTGCGCGAGACGGCGATTTCCGATATTCACGCGGTGGGCACCTGCCGCATGGGGCATGACCCGATGGCGGTCGTCGATCCGCAGTTGCGAGTGCGCGGCATCGCTGGGCTTCGGGTGGTCGATGCATCCGTCATGCCCCGCGTGCCGGGCGGCAACACCAACGTCCCCACGATGATGGTGGCCGAAAAGGCGGCGGACATGATCTTGAAAGCCTGACGCTGCTGCGATCGGGAACATAAAGGAGAGGCCGATGCCTGAACTGCGTTTCGACGATAAGGTGGCGATCGTCACGGGTGCGGGAGGCGGGTTGGGCAAAGCCTATGCTGCCCTGCTCGCTGCCCGTGGAGCCAAGGTGCTGGTCAACGACCTGGGCGGCGATTTCCAGGGTGAGGGCAAGGATCAGGGCTATGCGGACGCAGCAGCCCGGGAAATCCGTGACGCTGGCGGGATTGCAGAGGCCAATGGCGACAGCGTCGCGACATCGGCTGGCGCGCAGGCGATCGTGCAGGACGCGCTGACGCGATGGGGCCGCGTCGACATTCTGGTCAATAACGCTGGCATCGTCAGCGCGTCAGGCACCCTTTCCGACGTCACAGATGAACAGTGGGACAAGGACATGGCGGTGTCGGCCAGCGGCACCTTTTACCTGTGCCGCGCAGTGTGGGGCGGCATGCTGGAGCGGAATTTCGGGCGGATCGTCAACATCTCGTCAGGCTCCTGGTTCGGCATGGGGAGCGCGGTGCCCTATCCCGCCGCCAAGGGCGCGGTATGGGCGATGACGCGCGGGCTGGCCGCCGCGACCCAAGCGCAGGGCAAGGACGTCAAGATCAACGCGATCATGCCCATCGCGGGCAGCCGGATGACGCAGTTGATGGGCCCTGAGATACACGGCCTGATGGAGCGCGACTTCCCCGCGCGCGCGGTTGCGCCGGTGGTGGCGATGCTGGCGCATGACAGCGCGCCCTGCAATGGCGAGATGTTCACCGCAGGGGGCGGCGGCTATACGCGGGTGTTCGCAGGCGTCACGCGGGGCTACCGCGCGACGGACAAGGACTGGACCCCTGAAACGGCGCTTGCACAATTTGACGCAGTGATGGACACGAACGGCTTCCACATCCCCACAGGATCGATGGATGAAGCCGCCCTCTATACCTCGGACGTGCCCTGGGACGCGTTCAAGGCCTATATTCAGTAGTTGATCAGCAAGAAAGAGCAGGAATCATGACTGGCAGGTTGCAAGACAAGGTCGCCATCGTCACCGGCGGTGCACGTGGCATGGGCGAAGCTACCGTCCGCCTGTTCGCGCGCGAAGGCGCGAAGGTGGTCATCGCCGATGTACTGGAGGCTGAGGGCCAGGCATTGGCCGCCGACATTGGCGATGCCGCGATGTTCCAGCGGCTGGACGTATCGGACGAGGGCAGCTGGACCGCACTGGTGGATGCGGTCATCGCTCGCCATGGCCGTATCGATGCGCTGGTCAACAATGCGGCCGTCGTCGCTTTCGGCCCCATCACCGCCCTTAGCGTCGAAGACATCGACCGCGTTCTTGGCATCAACGTCAAGGGCACGATGCTAGGGATGAAGCATGTCGGGGCGAAGATGTGCGCCGCCAGACGCGGGGCCATCGTCAACATATCGTCGGTGGACGGCCTTCGCGGCGTTAATTCGGTGTCGCTCTACAGCAGCTCCAAATGGGCGGTGCGCGGCTTCACCAAGAGCGCGGCGATGGAGTTCGGCCATCAGGGCGTGCGCGTCAATTCGGTGCATCCGGGCGGCGTCAACACGGCGATGGGCAACCCGCAGTCGCTGGAAGGCGACGCGAAGAACTACGGCTATGAACGCGTGCCGTTGCAGCGGATCGGCGAGCCCGAGGAAATCGCGGCCGCCAGCCTGTTCCTCTGCTCGGACGAAGCCAGCTACATCTGCGGCGCTGAACTGGCGGTCGATGGCGGCTGGGCGGCCGGCTACTACCACCATTATCTGCCCGCTGCGCCGGCATCGCTGACATCGATCTAATCCCTTCCCTTTCGGAGAAGCATGAACATGACTGAAGAAGAAAAGGTCTTTTCGGGCGGCGTGGCCGTCATCACCGGCGCGGGCGCTGGCATCGGCATGGGTCTTGCCCGCCGCTGCGGCCAGATCGGCATGACTGTGATCGTCACTGATATCGACAAGGGCCGCGCCGACAAGGTCGCCGCCGAAATCGTGGCTGCAGGCGGCAAGGCTGAAGCGATCCAGCTAGACGTTTCGAAGCCCGAAGCGCTCGACGCGCTTGCCCAGGATGTGTTTGACCGGCACGGAGCCGTCCGCCTGCTGATCAACAATGCGGGGATCGAAACCATCGGCAATGTCTGGGAAATCCCGACCGCGCGCTGGGAAACGACGCTGAACGTCAACATCCATGGCGTCGTCCATGGCGTGCGCGCATTCGTGCCGCACATGCTGCGCGTCGGTCAGGAAGCATGGATCGCGAACCTGGCTTCGATTGGTTCATTCGGTCAGATGCCGACGCAGACCGCCTATATCATGAGCAAGCACGCCATCCAGTCCTTCAGCGAATGCCTCTATCTGGAGATGCAGGTCGCGAAGGCGCCGATCAATGTCTGCTCGATCATCCCGGGCATGCTGAAGACCAGCATCTTCGACGCCGATGCTGGCGTTGGCGAGCCGGAAAGCGCGGCAGGGCATCGCGCGACCATGGCCCATATGATGGCCAATTACGGCATGGACCTGGACGAAGGCTGCCGCATTTTCGTCGAAGGCATCGCTGCGCGGAAATTCTGGATTTCGAGCCAGCCGGAGATGACGGAACAGTCGCTCGCCGGTCGTATCGCCTTCTTCCAGGAACAGAGCAATCCGGAACTGGGCGAACAGCAGCGGGCGCTGCTGGGCATCTGAAAAAGCGGCCGGGCGGGTTGAACCTCGCCCGGCCCTTTTTTTCGTCAGGCCTTTGCAGCTTCCTGCTTGACGATTTCCAGGAAGAGCGGCCGTTCACCACCGCCATGCACTTCCAGCCGCGCGCCGCTGACATAGGCGGCGGACGGCGAACCCAGGAACACCACGGCTTCGGCGATGTCGCTACCCCGGCCCATACGGCCTAGCGGCAGGGAAGAAGCGATCCGATCCTGCGCGGCTTGCGAGCCATAGGTCATTTCCGCCGTTTCCGTTTCGATCAGGCCGACGATGATGGCGTTGACGCGAACTTCCGGTCCCCATTCCTGCGCCAGGCTGGTGGTCAGGCTGAGCAGGCCCGCCTTTGCCGCGCCGTAGATCGCTGTGTCGGGCGACGGACGTGCGCCGGAAACGCTGGCGATGTTGACGATCGATCCGCCCACTGCCTTCAGATGGGAATAGGCGGCCTGCGATACATGCAGGGGGGCCAACAGGTTCAGTTGCAGGATGCGTTCCGAAAAGCGCGGGCTGGCAGTGGCGGCATCGGCCTGCGGCGATCCGCCCGCATTATTGACAACCAGATCGATCCGGCCGTGCCGCGCCACCAGGTCCGCAATCCACGCGTTTACGGCCGACGGTTCGCGAATATCGCATGCAGCGAACTCGGCCGTTTTGCCATCGACGCCGATCGGTTCGTCAGGCGCGGTGCGCCCGCATGTTGCCACGGCATAGCCTTCCGCCAGCAAACGCCGCACGATCGCTGCGCCGATGCCGCGCGTTCCGCCGGTGACGATCGCGACCTTGCCTACACCCGTCTCGCCCACAGCCTTGTCCTTCCTCTTCTGAATAATGCGCAGTCAGCACATCCATTTGAACGGCTCCATAGTCAATCCGCGGCATCTTTCGCCAGTGATAATGCAGTGGTCATTGCAGATTGTTACGCAGATCAGGTATAGGATCGCATCAGAAGCGCATATCGCGTCAGAAGTGGAGAGGATTGATGGCTTATACCCTGCAGCAGTTGAGCGACCTGGAAGATATCCGGACCCTCAAGCATCGTTATTTCCGGGGCATCGACACGGCTGATCTGGCGCTGCTCGGCACCCTTTTCACAGAAGACCTGACCGTCGATTACCGGGGCGGCACCTATCGCGTCCGGTTGGAAGGCCGCGACAACATGCTGGAGTTCCTGGCGAACAGCTTCCATTCCGGCGCCGTCGCCATGCATCACGGCCATATGCCCGAAATCACGCTGACGGGCGAGGACAGCGCCGACGGGATTTGGTATCTCGAAGATATCTTCATCGACGTGGAGCGCAAAGATCACACCATCGGCAGCGCCATTTACCGTGACGCTTACCGGCGTGAAGATGGCCTTTGGAAGATCGCGCGTACCGAATATGATCGCGTGTTCGAAATGATCCGCCCGCTGGCTGCGGATGCGCAGATCACCTCGCACCATCTCGCGACCGCAGGCCGCAAGCCAGAGCAGCGCAGCGACATCAGCCATTTGATCGAATGGGAAGCGGCTTGACCTAAAGGTGATGCTCTTCCGCCACGGCCGGGCCATTTCCCGGCTGTGGATGGAGAATGGAAGCGCGGGGAAACGATAACCCGTCAGAATAAAACCGGGCTTTTTTGGGGAGGAAAGCATGCGCAAGACGCTATATCCGATCGTTTCACTCATCGCACTGGCAGCGCCGTGGACTGCCTTTGCTCAAACAGACGCGCTGGGAGCTGGCGCGGCGAGCGGTAGTGACATTGTCGTCACGGCTCGCCGCCGCGAAGAACGGTTGCAGGATGTGCCGATCGCGGTGAGCGCCGTCGATGCTTCGGCTCTTGATAGTCGTGGGCTCGACAATGTCACGCAGATCAGCCAGATCGCGCCCAACATTCAGTTCACGCCTGGCCAGGGTGGCAACAGCGGCGGCATCGCGCCCTTTATCCGGGGCGTGGGCGAGAACGACTTCATCATCACGTCCGACCCCGCCGTTGGCGTCTATATCGATGGGGTATATGTCGCACGCACCTTCGGCGCGACCACCGAATTGCTGGGCATCGACCGGATCGAAGTGTTGCGCGGGCCGCAGGGTACTCTGTTTGGCAAGAACACAGTCGGCGGCGCGATCAACATCGTGTCGGCGATACCGGGCCGGGAGCAAAGGCTCGAAGCCGATCTGCGATATGGATCGTTCAACACGGTGCGCGGGCGGGTCTATGCCGAAACGCCGCTGTCGGACAGCTGGTCGCTTGGCGTCGCCGCACTGGGCGAGTTTGGCGAGGGGTGGCAGAAGATCCCATCCGGAGACAATCTCGGCAACCGCAAGGTGATGGCTGGCAAGCTGGCGCTGCATTATGACGGCGAAGGCTTGGACGCTGTGTTGCAGGTCGACGGGCTCCACCGGCGGCAGCACAGCGCGCCGCACAGCATGATCGCCTTCACGCCCACCTTCTTTTCCATCCTGCAATCGACCTTCATCGCGCCCTGCTGTACCGTGCCGGGCGACATCGACCGCACCGACAGCAATTCGGAGCTGAACAAGGATCACACCGATGCGGTGAACGCATCGTTGACCCTGACCAAGGATCTGGGCGGCGCGACGTTGAAGTCGATCACCGCCTATCGCTATGTCGATGCGCTGTTCGGCCGCGATGGCGATGCGTCGTCGGCGGTCAATTATGCCGGTGACATTCATGACGAGCGGGCGCGGCAGATCAGTCAGGAATTGCAGCTCTCGCTTGACCTTGGCGGCCGTGGCACTTTGTTGCTGGGAGCCTTCGCCTATCGCGAGAAGACGCGCGACAATACCCGGCTGATCGTCGCCGACGGGCTCTATCCGGCGCTGGTTGCGGCGGGGCTTGACCCCTTCCCAGTTCCCTTCCCTCCCTTTGCCGTTCCCGCGTCGTCGCTCGACTTCAATATCGATTTCCGCAACCGGCAGCGCACCGACAATCTCGCGCTGTTCGCAAACGGCAATTATGAACTGATCGACGGGCTGTCGCTGGAATTGGGCGCACGCTATACTTGGGAGAAGAAGAAGTTCTTCCAGTCGGCAACGCGCATTTATTCAGGCGAGCCGCTGCTGGCTGGAACGCCGAGCTACACGCTGGAAAAGAGCTGGGACGCCTTTACCCCGCGCGTGTCGCTCTCTTACAAGTTCCGGCCTAACCTGATGGCCTACGCGTCCTATTCGCGGGGCTTCCGGTCTGGCGGGTTTAATGGGCGGCCCACGTCGGTCGAGGAAATCGGGTCCTATGATCCGGAATATCTGACCTCATATGAGGCTGGCGTCAAAGCTGGGTTCGGCGGGATCGCGACGATCAACCTTGCCGTGTTCCGTAACGAATATCGCGATCAGCAGATATTGGTGTCCACCGTCAGCCCGGCCACGGGACTGATCATTGTCCGCAATGAGAATGCGGGTCGCTCCCGCATCCAGGGCATCGAACTGGAAGGCGCGTTCAAGGTGTCGCCGCGCTTTACCGTGACCGGCGCACTCGGCCTGCTGGATGCCAAATATCTGGAATATGTGTCCGTCATCAACGGTGTGCCGACCGATGTCAGCAACCGCGAACTGAAGCAGGCGCCCGATATCACGGCCAATGCGAGCGCGGTTTATCAGGCGCCGCTCAGCGACAATGTGGAAGGCGTGCTGCGGTTGGACGCAGCCTATAAGAGCCAAGTCTTTGTCGATGCCGAAAACACGCCGTTGTTGCGGCAGCCCGACCACGCGATCCTCAACGCCAGCGCGGAGCTGCGCTTTGCGGACAGCGGCCTGTCGGTGCGCGTCGGCGTTGACAATATCACGGACCGGCGCATCATCACGGCGGGTTATGATGCATCGACCAGCTTTGGCTTTACGGAAGCCTATTATTCGCCGCCTCGCCGCTACAGCATCACGCTGGCGTTGCGGCGCTAAGCCGGAACATGGCCCCGGCGGTGCAAACCATCGCCGGGGCCGTTGGCGGCCGATCTGAAACATGAGCAATGACACCGCCTTTGCCGACCTTTTGCAGACGCTTTATGGCGGATTGACGCGGTCGCCTCCATGGGAGGATTTCCTGCGGGCACTGGCGGCGATCACCAATACGACCTTCGCCACACTGCTGATCGGCCGTGGTCATGCGAGGATCGACGCCCATGTCACCCCGGGAGCGGACCCGGAGCGCACGCAGGAATATCAGCGCATCTCGCAGGCCGATCCCTTTGTCGGATTGCCGGAGGGGCAGGTCGTTTCCTTTCGCGATTTCGTCCACCATGTCCCAGCGCGCTTCCGCGACTGGCTGGACGTGGCGCGCAGCAGCGAAATTCTGGGCGTCGACCTGCACCGGCCGCCCGACGTCGCCGTGCGGCTGCGCCTCACGCGCGAAGACAGTCAGACGCAATTTGGCGATGCCGAACGCGCGTTGCTCGAACGACTGATCCCACATCTGCGCATTGCGCTGGACCTTCACGCGCGGCTGACTATCACCCAGGCGGAAAGCCAGCTGTTCAGCAGCGCCATGGCGGGTCTCGCGGTCGCGACCCTGATCCTCGACCGCGAGGGCCGCATCCTGCGCCGCAATGCGCTCGCCACGCAGATGCTGGAAGAGGGAAGCATCATCGCGGAGCAGCATGGCAGTTTTGAAGTCAGGACAGGCTCCAGCGCGGCCACAATCAACCGCATCCTTTCATCGCCACCGCCGCAGGGCGAGGAGATCCTGTTCGAAATCGCGACCGGCGGCACGCCCCTGCATGCGCGGGCCCGCGCGGTGCCGTCCTCCGCTTATGCGGATGGCGCGTGGCTAGCGCTGTTCATCGCAGACCCCAGCCGCCCGGCAGGTCCGTCGGAAGAGATACTGCGGGAGCGCTTTCACCTCACCCGCGCCGAATCGGGTCTGGCCCTGCATCTTGCGCAGGGCGCCACGCTGGCCGACGCGGCGGACGCTCTGGGTATCGCCTACAATACCACGCGTTCCCATCTGCGCGCGATATTCGCCAAGACCAACACACATCGGCAGGTCGAACTGATCACGCTGTTGCGCACGATCGGCAGCGAACCCGAAATCTGATCCATTTGGATGATGCAGCGGCACGGGCCGAAGCATAGCCTGCATCCACGATACGAAAAGTTTTGTGGAGAAGATGATGAAGTTCTCGATCATTTACGAAGCGCAGATGGCCGACACGTCGCGCCAGAATGAGCAGCAGGTGTTCCGCGACATCGTGGAGCAGTCCATCTACGCCGAGGAAATGGGCTTCGACACGATCTGGGCCGTCGAACATACCGCGCTGACGCAATATGCGCATATGTCCGCTCCGGAAACTTTCCTTGCCTATCTGGCCGGGCGTACCTCGCGCATCGGCATCGGCCATGGCGTCGTCTGCCTGCCGCCCGCGATGAACCATCCGGTGAAGGTCGCAGAGCGCATCGCGACGCTCGACATCCTGTCGGGTGGCCGCGTCCATTTTGGCATGGGCAAGGGCGGGACGCAGCAGGAAGCGGGCACCTTCGGTTATAATCTCGAAGACCTGCCGCCGATGATTGACGAGAGCATGTATCTGATCCCCAAGATCCTGAAACATGGCGAGATCGAGCATGACGGCCAGTTCGTGAAGATCCCCTTCCGCCCGATCCACCCGAGCCCGATGCAGGACCCGCATCCGCCGATCTACATGGCCTGCACCCGCGCCGATACGCTGGTCACCGCCGGTTCGCGCGGCATCGGTGCGCTGGTTCTTGGCTTTGCCGGGCCTGAGGATATCGCGAAGAAGAACGCCATCTATCGTGAGGCTTTCGCCAACCGGAAAGCTCAAGATCAGGTCGGTTACCGTCCGACCCAGCATCTTGCCGCGCTATGCCCTGCCGTCGTGCTGGAGGACCGCGAGAAAGCCCGGCGTATCGGTTTGCGCGGGCAGCGTTTCTTCGTTGAGTCGCTCGGCCACTGGTATTCGGGCGGCCCCGCGCCCGATGTCGAGGATCTCGACGCCAGCGAAAGCCTGGCCGCGCTTCAGCGTCACAAGGAAGAGACGGTGGCTTGGCTGTCGGACGAAAAGATCACCGTCGGCGGACATCATACCGAAAGCTTCGAAGTGGTCGATGACGCCTATGGCACGCCGGAAGACTGCATCCGCCAGATCAAGCGACTGCAGGATGCGGGCGCCGACGAAATCCTTTTCATGTTCCAGATGGGCGGCATTCCCCATGACGTGATCATGGAGACGATCCGCAATATCGGCGAGAAGGTAATCCCCTATTTCCGCGAGCAGGCGACACTGGCGGCGGAGTGAGGTGTCTTGCGGGCGGGGCAGCGCGCTCCGCCCGAAACTCGACTGCGCCAGCTACCTTCCGTTCGCCCTGAGCTTGTCGAAGGGCTTCTCTTTTTTAAAAAGGAGGGGCTTGGACAGGCTCAGCCCGAACGCGGATTATGTACCTGGCGAATTTGGATGACGCGTCATTCCGGCGCGTACAAGGCCGTCATCGCGTCCATCAATCGCGCCGCGCGCTCGTGCGGGTCGCCCTTCGCCAGAGCACGCGAGGGCGCTTCTACCGCTATGGTGGCGTGGCCCGGCAGCAGCGGGAGCAACGCGCGGAGGCCGAACTCCCCATCGCCGGGTAGCAGGCGGTCGAACACCGCTTCATTGACCCGGTCATGGGGCGGCTCGATCGGGCCGTCGTTAAACTGGACATGACGGATGCGATCAGCGGGCAGGCACGCCACATCGTCCCAGCTTCCGCCGCTACGGATGACGTGAAGCGTGTCGATGCACAAGCCCACTTCCGCGCCCAGCGAATGAGCGATCTCCAGCGCCTGTGACGGCGACCGGATCGAAGAGAGCGGATAGGGTTCGATGATGGCGGGAACAGCCGCCCGACGGCAAATCTCAACCATGCGCGCGAGGGATTCCCGCAGCCGCGCATGATCGGGGTCCAGACCCAATATGTTGACGGTGCCGCCCAACTCGGCGGTGAGCTCCGCGCTGCTTTCAAGCAAGTCCCAGTCAGGCTCCGCATCAAGCATGAAGGGTTCGATGATGCCTGCGCGAAGCCCCGTGTCGCGCAAGGCGGACACGACAGCCCTGCGCGCAGCCTTGTCCGCCAAGAGGTCAGGCGTCGGGCTGATCGGGATCGGGGTGACGAACAGGCTGACAGCGGTGAAGCCCGCGCTCGCCGCCGCCTCTATCACGGTCAGCGCGTCCAGATTGACGAGCGAAAGATGGTCCAGGCAAAATCCGTTCGGAGGGACGGTCATGACAGCCGCCCTCCTGCATCACCCGGCCGGTCAGGCGTGAACGCCTCCATCAACGCGCACGATCGCCCCATTCATATGCCCTCCATCCTCGCTCGCCAGCATGGCGATGACGCCCGCTATCTTGTCAGGAGTCGCAAATCCATTGATCGGGCCGAGATGATTATACAACTCCCAGTCGGCTCCTTCCACCATACCGGTTTGGACGCTGTTGGCGAGCGGCGTTTCAATGCCGCCCGGAGCCACGGCATTTACGCGCACGCCGCGCTTCACATATTCCCAGGCGAGACTCTGGGTATAGGCGGCGACCGCGCCCTTGCTGGCGGCGTAGCCGGTCAGAAATGGATGGCCGAAATGGCTGGAGGTCGAAGCGGCGTTGACGATATTGCCCTTCGTCTTTTCCAGGTGCGGCAATGCTTCGCGGCACATCAGGAATGTGCTGCCCATGTTGACCGCGATGATCGACATGAAGGCTTCATAGTCGGTCGTCGCTGCATGGCTCGACCGGATGATGCCAGCCATGTTGATGAGGACGTCGAGCTGCCCGGCTTCTTCCACCCACTGCGCGACGATCGAGCGGGCAGTAGGCTCATCGGCCACCGATCCAGCGCGAACGGCGATGCCGGGTTGTTCCTGCGTCAGCGTTTCCAGCCCTTTTTCATCCAGGTCGACCGCCAGCACCCGGCCGCCCTCTGCGGCAAGGCGGATCGCGGTCGCACGCCCGATGCCGGACGCTGCGCCAGTGATGATGATCGACTTGCCTGCAAATCGGCGTCCGATGTCCATGGCCTGCTCCTTCATGCCACGATGGCGGGGTGCGGGATGCGCGGATCGCCCAGCATCGCGCGGTAGGAAGGCGGCGTCCGGCCGCCCGCTTCGGTGATGCCATATCGCTGCGCGATTTCAGCCGTGATCAGGGTCTGGCCGTTCAGTTCGTCGCGGTTCGGATCATCATGGATGGCGGCGATCACCCGACCGTTGAATTCGGGCGTTTCCGCGTCTGCCATGAACTTTTCATATTGTTCGGGATGTTCCGAAAGCGTGCGGGCACTGCGTTCGGTGAGCAGCGGCCCCATCCAGAGCGAGATGGCGGCAACCCCGGTGCCCCGGAAGTCCACGCCCATGTCGGCGGCGAACTTGTCCACGCCAGCCTTCTGCGCGCCATAGGCCGCACCGTGCATGTAGCAAACGGAGCCGAATGAGGAGGTGAAGGCGATGAGGCCATTGCCTGCCGGAACCATCATGCGCGCGGCATGCCAGCTCGCCAGATAATGCGACCGCAGTCCAACATTCAATAGGTCGACAAGGCCGGTGGATTTCTCCCAGAAGGGACCGGGCTTCACCAGATCGTCGTTCAGAGCGGCGACATTGTTGACCAATATGTCGAGACGGCCACTTTCATCGCGAACGCGCTCGAACAGCGCAGCGATCGCGCCGTCGTCGGCATGATCGACCTGCACCGCGCGGCCCTCGCCACCGGCTGCGTCTACCTGCGCCGCGGTGGCGCCGATGGTGCCGGGCAGTTCCGCATCACCCTCGCGGACAGAGCGGCCCGTAACATAGACGCGATAGCCTTTTTCTCCCAGCGCGGCGGCGATGCCCCGGCCTGCGCCTCTGCTCGCGCCTGTTACGATCGCGACCGGACGTTCACTTCTCTCCATTTTCTGTTCTCCTTATGCCGCCTGCGTGGAACTGCGCTTGTCGAGCGTGACATGCATGCCGTTGGTGCGCTCGTGCAGGTCGGGGGTCTTGTCGCGGGGATTGTAGAACTGCTTGTACCAGGTCCGCACCTTGCCATAGGGGCCGTCATTGGGGATGACGAGCGGATTGAGGCAGGCTTTCTTGTTCTGCCAGATCTCAACATCCTGGGCAAAGGCGAGGCGGCTGCCTTCCTGATATTCGAGCGCGGCTGCGCGCAGCTCGTCGGTGACGGGCGCGGTGCCGTCATTCACCTGCACCATCAGGCCATGCCAGACGCGGATCTTGCCATCCTCGATCGGCGTGTGGGTGATGAGGATGAAGCTGTCGAATGTCCCTTCCATCTCCGATTGGAGGATCGAGGGGCCGGTATACCAGGTGTCGAGCGTCAGCACGTCTTCCGGGTTCTGCACCAGCGTGCGGTGTCCGGCGGCATAATATTGATGGACGATATGATCCTTGAACTCATTGGCGAAGTAGACGAAGTCCTTTGCGCCATGGATCGGGATGAAGTGGCCGAAGTCGGCCATATTGTCCACGACCTCGATCGGGTGGATGTCGAGATCGCCCATGAAGTCGATCTTCCAGTTGACCCAGCCGGGCGCATCATAATGGCCGCCGAAATCGGGCAGGTCGAAATTGGGTTCGAGCGCTTCGGGATCATGCCAGATCCAGATCGTACCCGCGCGTTCCACCACCGGGAAGGTTTTGAGCTTGGCCGCCTTGGGCACGAAGTCGGAATAGGGAATGTTCTTGCACGCGCCGTCAGGGCCGAACTGCCAGCCATGGAAGGGGCAGCGGATCGAATCGCCCACCACCTGCTCGCCGTCGCGCACGATGTAGCTCGTCGTGTTCTTCGCCAGATGCGCGCCCATGTGCGGGCAATAGGCTTCCGTCACATAGACCTGCCCGCTCTCGCCACGGTACATCACCATGTCCTGGCCAAGATAGCGCATCGCCTTGGGGCTGCTCGTCGCCTCGGCGCTCTCACCCACCATGAACCAGCCACGTGGAAAGGTGAATTCTCCCAGACGATAGTCCGACGATGTCGCCATTGCTTGATCCTCTCACTGCGCGCGGCAAAATAGCAGCTAATGCAGCGAGTCACAGCCTCGCCCATCGCCTGCCTTGAAATCTCCCTCTTTCTACGCAAAACACGATCCAGAAAGCAAGTTCATATGTTAAATGCGCGTTTTGAAGCCATCCTGATGATGAGGTAAGCAGAATATGTCGGAACCCTCTCCGCCTGGCCTTCCCGCTCCGGGCCAGGATCTCATGCGGCAGGCGCTTCAAGCCTATGTCGATCGCATCAATGCTGGCGACAAGGACGGCGTCCTTGCGCTGTTCGCCCCCGGCGCGGTGATCGAAGATCCGCTCGGATCTCCGCCCAAGACAGGCGCAGATATCGAGAGCTGGTTTGCCGACACGATCGCCTTCGACACGCACATCCGGCCGGTTGCGCCCATCAGGGGATCTCACGCCAATGCCGCCGCGCTGGTCTTCGACGTGACGTTCCAGCCGCCCGAAGGCCCTCGCCTGCTGGTCAGGTCGCTCGACGTGTGCACCTTCGATGCGGAAGGACGCATCACCAGTCTAAAAGCTTATTGGGGACCGGACGACATGGAGCCGGTTTCCTAACGAAAAAGGGGCACCTGGCCGGGCGCCCCTTCTTCCTGTCGCGTAGCGCGCTGGCGCTTATGCGCCGACCAGCTCACGCGGCGCTTCGGCCGGATATTCGGCAGGGCCACCATAGTCATAAGCGGCATTCAGCGCCTTGATGAAAGCCGGATCATTCAGCGGATCAGTCGGCGTCTCGATCTGGAAGCCGCGTGAACGGACATCCTTGATCAGCGTGTCGAACACCTGATCATAGGTGAGGTTGTCCGAGCCATCCATGTTCTTCTTGAGCTCGGCATAATCTTCGAACACTTCGGCCGACCAGTGGACGAGGAAGCGCAGTTCATCGGTATGATAACGCTCGATGACTTCGTCACCGGTCTTTACCAGCCAACCATCAGGGTTGCCCGGTTCGCCGCTGAACAAGGAGTCGAAGCCCAGACCCTTCGGCTTGCGGCGCTCGATCGGGCCGTTGGCTTCGCCGCGATGGACGAGCATCTCGTTCTGGACGAGCACGCCCCGATTATAGACAGGCGGCTGCAAGCGGGCGGGCTTTTCCAGCGGGCCCTTGGGCCAATAGGTGAAGCCGCTTTCCGGGTCATGGCTGAACCAGGTGATCACCTGTGCCATCTTGATCAGATAGTCCTGGAACAGGCCCGAGCGGCCCATGATCGAACAGAGCCAAGTGGGCGAGTTCTCATAACGCACGCCACGGAAGCTCGGCGAGTCCAGATGGCCCGGATCAGTGTTGCCGCAGGGGCCGTTCACGTTGAACAGCATCATCTGCGGCTTGGCATATTCCGCGTTCCAGTAGGACTTGGCATATTCCAGGAAGGTCGGATTGTAGAAGGTGTCCTGGATTTCCGGATACATGCAGGTCGAATAATTGGCATAGAAGCCCCGGAAGGTGGGCGTCAGGAACATGTCCAGCGACGGTTCGAACCCTTCCGGAAATCCGCCAGCGAAAGTCGCGATAAGGGACTCAGGCGTCGGGAAATGCTGGGCAATGATGAGCTTCCAAGCTCCGCTATGGACCACGTCCAGCAGCCGCCGACGCTGATCCTCCGTATACACATTGCTCAACTCGCGCGGCGGCGAAACAGGTTGCAGGAGGTCGGACAAATGCCGCTTCTGCTCATTGCTCAACATGGCTCTCGAACTCCTCTCCAAACAGCCAGGCGAATCGTCCCATTCGCCATCGATGGAACAAAGTTATCGATCTATAACTTTTTCGTCAATCCGCTTTGGTGAGTGGATGCTCATTCCCAGCGCCTGGCCATTTTGCGTCACACAAGAAGGATAATGGCACGGGATCGACAGAAGAATGGCTGGCCCCACAAGCGCGACGGTGGCACCTTCCCCACAACAAGATAGGAGAGGACAGGGCGCAATGGCTGACGCGTTGAACGGATCGAACGACAAGCGCGATATGGAAGCGCGCGCGGCAGAGCGGCTGCTCTCTGGCCAGTCCTGGGAAGATTTCTGCGATGTCCTGAAGGTTGCGGGCGGGATGATCGACCGGTTCGGTGATGACCCGTCCGATCTGGACAGGGCCGAATGGTATCGGTTCCTGACCCGCGTTGCGCGGTCAAGCTTCGAACGATTGATCGAAAATGCCGAGCCCACGCGCCCGCGCCTGCGGGACATGGTGTGGAGGCAGTCGATCAACGTGCAGACGGTCGATCAGGACCATCTGATGTGCCAGTTCGATGAAGCTCGTGACTACCGGATCATCGGCACGCGCGGCACCATACCCTATTTCGTTCTCGCCATTTTGACCGCCCCCGCGCCAGAAGATGTCGGGGCACGCGATTGGGCTCAACTTGGCCTGAACGGCCTAAAGGAATTCGACCCATCCAATCTGAAGACGACCGGGTTCCTGGGCAGTCAGCAGCTTCATGTCGAGGATGACGGGACGTTCGAGATCATCCTGTCGCAAAATGATCCGGGCGAAGGCAAGAACTGGCTGCAACTGCAGCCCGACAGCAATTGCATCCTTATCCGGCTCGTCTGGAGCGACCGGGACAGGGAAATTGCGCCTGACATGCGGATCGAGCGGATGGATGAAGCGGCGCCCGAACCACTCACCCCCGCGCTGATGGCCAATAATCTGGCGTGGGCCGGGCAGGCCGTGCTTGGCTATGCGGAGCTGGTGCGCAACTGGTGGAACGGCACTCAAGGCAACTTCGCCGCGAAGCTGAACCGGCTCGACTATAGCCGCGCGCAATATCTGTCGAATGGTGGTGTGCCCGACCGCCACGTTGCCTTTGGCGGCTGGGAAAAGAAGCTGGACGAAACGCTGGTGCTGGAGTTCGTGCCGCCTGAATGCGAATATTGGAACTTCCAGATCTGCAACATGTGGCAGGAAAATCTCGACACGTTCGAGGATGGCAATGGATGGGTAAACAACTACCGCTTCGTTGCCGAGCCTGACGGCCGCGTGCGCATCATCATCGCCGAACATGATCCAGGCCTTGGCGGGAATTGGGTGAATTCCTTCGGTCATGAAAGGGGCATCTGGGGCTTGCGGCTCGTGCGAACGGAGAGCACCGCAGAGGTCAATCTGTGGCGCTTGCCGCTCGCCCGATTGGAGGCAGAGGGGGAAGCAGCGCTTACTCCCGACGCAGCGATCCTGACCGGACAATTTGTGGATTGATGCCATGGCTGTGCGCACGCTTGACCATGTAAACATCCGCACGGCGGACGTGCCGGGCACTGCCGCCTTTTTCAAGGATGCGCTGGGCCTTCGCGCCGCCGCCGCGCCGGGCGCGGAATCCATCGACAAGGGTTGCTGGATCCATGACCCCGATGGCCGGCCGATCATCCACATCGGTCCGATCGAGGCGCGCTATCCAAGTGACGACGCATTTCCCTTCCACCCCGCACGGGGAAGTGGCGCGGTGCATCATGTCGCGTTGGAGTGCGATGATCTGCCGGTGATGCTGAGCCGTCTGACGACAGCAGGCGTGAACGTTGTGCGGAAAGATTATCCGCCTGCCAATCTCGTCCAGCTGTTCGTGGAAGAGCGGAACGGGATCATCCTTGAACTCAACTTTCGTTTGGAGCAGGCATGACGGCCGATCCGATGCTGGTCCTGTCGGGCCCACCCTTTGGGCATCTGCCGCTGCTCGATCGCCTGGCACCCGCGCGGGAAGCAGGCTTTTCCGCCATATCGTTGATGCCCGGCGATATCTGGTCGCTGGAAGCAGCCGGGATGAACGCCGTCGAGATCGGCCAGCGGATAGCAGACCATGGCCTCGCCGTCATGGAAATGGATTGCACGGCCTGCTGGTTGCCCGGCCAGCGGACTGCGGGTGACGATGTTCCCATGGCAACGCTCCTTCGATCCTTGACCCCAGATCGCGTGATCGAAGCCGCAGCGCGGATCGGATCGCCCTCCGTCACTGCCGTGGAGATGATGGGCGTCACAACATCGCTCGATGAAGCGGCGGAAGCCTTCGCATATCTGTGCGATCTTGCCGCTGAACATGGTCTGAAGGTGCATATCGAGTTCCTGCCCTTTGGCGGGATTCCCGATTTGGCGAGCGCATGGGCGATTGTTCAGGCGGCAGGACGGGTCAATGGCGGCCTGACGCTCGACAGCTGGCACTTCTTCCGCAGTGGTTCGAGCTTTGAGCTGCTGGCGCAAATTCCCGGATCGCGCATCCACACCATCCAGATCAATGATGCCCCGGCAAAGGCTGAACCCGACCTGCTGCAGGAAACGATGAGTGCCCGCCTGATCCCTGGGCAAGGCAGTTTCGACCTCCCGCGCTTCATTCGAACACTGGATCGGACGGGGACCGAAGCACCGATTTCCGTCGAGATCTTTTCGGCCTCGACCCGGTCGGCGCCGATGGCCGAAGCGATAAAATCCTGGGCGCCAGCCGCCCACGGCATCATCAGAAAGGCAAGAGAGATACAATGAATGGAGAGGAGGCGCCAATCGGCGCGGTGGTCGTGGGCACGGGGTTTGGCCTGTTCACACATGTGAGAGCGCTGCGGGAAGCAGGCTTTGACGTTCGCGCGATCATCGGGCGCAACAGGGAACGCACCGCAGAACGCGCCGCGCCACTCGGCATCCCGCTGGCGTCGGACAATCTGGAACAGGTACTCGCCGATGATCCCGCGATCCGCCTTGTGACAGTCGCAACGCCGCCGCACGCCCACTATACGCCAGTCATGCAGGCGATCGCCGCCGGTCGCCATGTGATGTGCGAAAAGCCTTTCGCGCGTGATCTGACGCAAGCGCGCGA
The DNA here is from genome assembly GCF_054771735.1 of Sphingobium sp. TomMM35A. Taxonomy (NCBI): domain Bacteria; kingdom Pseudomonadati; phylum Pseudomonadota; class Alphaproteobacteria; order Sphingomonadales; family Sphingobiaceae; genus Sphingobium; species Sphingobium sp. TomMM35A. Next base: position 782,612 of record NZ_BSRC01000002.1, on the reverse strand, counting down.
GATGCTCCACGCGGCAAACATGGCAGGGATCGTCCATGCTCTGGGCGCGGAGTTCCGGTTCGACAGCGCGCAAGCACTGTTGCGGCGTGCGGTGCAGGACGGCCTCATCGGTGATCCGCTGATGTTCAGCCGCATCTATCAGCAACCCGGCACGGGCGAGGACGAGCCGCTTGCGGATTGGTGGACGGACGCAGCCCAGGGTGGCGGATTTCTGGGGGCGTTTGGCACGCACATGATTGATCAGGTTCGTTCGACCGTGGGCGAGATCGTCGCGGTCAATGCGATATTGCGCAAGCTTACGACCAGCCGTCCCACGATGACGTCGGACGATTATTATAATGTGCAATTCCGCACGGCGAACGGCTGCATGGGTGTGATCGAAGCGGCGATGAACTTCCCCGGCCCGTTCGTCATGGCGACGAAGGTCGCGGGAACGAAGGGTGCTGCGTGGATCCAATCCGGCAGCGCCTTTGGCGATCCCGAAGAAGTCTGGATCAAGGACGCGGACGGGGCTCGTCAGGTGCCGATGCCCGACGAACTGGTCAACCCGGCGCCCGAGCCCTTTGCTGTCAAGGAACTGATCCAGACCGAAATGGATCGTTGGCATACGCAAGGCTTCGATGTCGCGCCCTATGCCAAGCTGTTCCGCCAGATGAAGGCCAGGATCGAAGGGCGTGCGCCTCCGCTGCCTGATCCGGCGGGTGATTTTCAGGACGCAGCGGCGGGGCAGGCGGTGCTGGACGCCGCTCGCCTGTCCGCCGCGGAAGGCCGTTGGGTCGAAGTGGAGGCAGTATGACGAACCCATCCTATGATTTTTCCGGCGCGCATGTCCTCGTCACCGGCGGCACCAGCGGCATTGGCGCTGCGGCAGCGGAAGCCTATCGCGAAGCCGGTGCGAATGTGACCATCACAGGCACGCGCGGGAGCGCCAGCGAATATGATGCCGACCTGTCCGGCTATCGCTATCTGCAGATGGATATTGAGAATGGCGAGAGCATCGACGCCGTTGCCGCCAGCCTCGACCGACTGGACATATTGGTGAACAATGCCGGGATGGCGCTACCCAGCCTGGGGCTCGACGAATATGAGCCTGATGTTTTCGCGCGATCCGTCAATATGCTGCTGGTCGGCGCCTTCCGCATGGCCCGGCAAAGCGCTGACCTGCTGGCGCAAAGCAAGATCGCGGGTGGCGCTAGCATCGTCGGCATCGCATCCATGAGCAGCTATTTCGGCATCCCGATCGTGCCGGGCTATGGGGCGGCGAAGACGGGCCTGCTTGGCCTTACCCGAACGCTGGCGGTGAAGTGGGGTGAGCGCGGCATCCGCGTCAATGCCGTCGCGGCAGGGCTGACCCGCAGCCGCATGACGGAGGGCACGTTCGCGCAGGATGAGTGGATGGCGCCGACGCTTGCGAGAACGCCGCTGGGCCGCCCGGGCGAACCTGAAGACATCGCCAATGCGATCCTGTTCCTGTCGAGCCCGGGCGCTGCATGGATCACGGGCCAGACCTTGGCCGTCGACGGGGGGTATACCGTCGCGGGCTGATTATGGGCATCCGATATGAAAGGAGCCGGTCTTTGCAGACCGGCTCCTTTTCTACATCCGAGCTGCTTAGTGCAGTTCGAAATTCTCTTTGACCGGCCCGCGTGTTTGATTCCAGAGGTCCACAAGCCGCCACGGCCAGGACAGGAATACGCGGCCCTTCGAGTTATTATAGTAGCTGCTCGCCTTCGGATGGGTCCAGATCATGTTCTTCATCTGATCTTCCACCGCGCGGTTCCACTGCTCGAAAGCTTGCTGCGTCGGCTCAACGGCGCGCGCGCCACTGGCGTTGATCCAGTCGAGGCATTCGACGATGTAGTTGACCTGCGCTTCGGAGATCAGATTCTGTCCAGCCGCGTGGTTGGGCGCGCTGTTGGGGCCGACCGTCATGAAATAGTTGGGATATCCCGGCACCGTCACGCCGAGGTAGGAACGCGGATCGTCCTGCCCCCATTCGTCGCGGAGCGAACGTCCGCCCTTGCCGTGAATTTCGAGCTTGCCCATCATGTTGGCGACGTCGAAGCCGGTGGCGCAGACAATGATGTCGAACTCATACTCCTTCCCGTCCTTCGTCCGGATACCCTTGGGGGTGAAGCATTCGATCCCGCCATCTTCCAGCGTCACATTGGGCTGCTTGAGCGCATCCAGCCAGCCCGCATCGAGGATGATGCGCTTGGAGAAGATCGGGAAGTCCGGCGTCATCTTTTCCTTGAGGTCCGGCCGGTCGTGGAACTTCGCTTCCAGATGGGCCAAGGCCCACTGGCGCGCGCCTTCGTTGGCAGCCGAGACCGACGGGCTGTCCACAGGCCATTCCGGGTCCTTGACGACATTGCCGTAGAGGCCGTCCGCTGCGAACCAGTAAACACGGAAGCGGAACCATTCGCGGAAGTGCGGGATGTAGCGCAGGGCGAACTTCATGCCCGGCGACACCTCATGATTGATCTCCGGATTGTAGATCGTCCAGTAGCGCGTACGCATGAAGACGGTGAGGTCACCCACCTGATCCGCAATCGCGCCGATCAGCTGCGCGGCGCTGGCACCGGTGCCGATGATGCCGACGCGTTTGCCCTCGATCCGCACGGACGGGTCCCAGGTCGCGGTGTGCATCATCTTGCCCTGGAAGTCTTCGCGACCCGGGATATCCGGCCATTTCCAGCGGTTCACCGGGCCATGGGCGTTGATGACAGCATTGGCGCGGATTACTTCTTCCGCGCCATCCTTGCCGCGAACTGTCACGTTCCAGACGGCTTCGGCATCGTCATAGCGCAGGGCGACCACTTCGGTGTTGAAGCGGATGTTGCGGCGCAGGTCGTATTTGTCGGCGACGTGCAGCAGATATTTCTGCATGTCCACGCCCTTGGGATGATAGTGCGTCCATTCCGGCGTGATTTCAAAAGAGTAGGAATAGAAGTGGCTCGGCGTGTCGACGCCGACGCCGGGATAGCGGTTTTCATACCATGTGCCGCCGACCTCGGGATTCTTCTCAATGACGATATGCTCGTAGCCAGCCTCTTCCAGCTTGAGCGAGGCCGCGAGGCCCGTCATGCCCGCGCCGATGACCAGCACCTTGAAGCCTGCCTGCGGCGGCGTGCGGCCTTCGATTTCCTTGCGGGGCTTGGGCAGCTTGAAACCGATCTGGTCGAAGAGCAGCGGCAGGAATTCGTCGGCGACTTCCTCACCCACGCCGACGCTCATCATCCGCTGCATCAGCTGTTCGGAAGGATCATCTTCCCGCGCGGCACCCGGCGTCGTCAGGACATGCAGCAGCTTCGACCGCAATTCTTGGGCATATTCGTCCGGTATCTCGGTCCCGGGAACCGCGAATGGCGGCTTGATGTAGTTGCCGAAGATGTCCAGCATCACCGCATCGTGCGTGAGGTGCACATAAACCATCAGCAACGTGTGGATATTCGCGCTGTCCAACGCTTCCCGCAGCTCATCGCTGTCAGGCAGCGGCAAGCTGCGGTCGTGCCAATCTCTCGCTATTACCGCGGCTTCTGCATGTTCGACCATCTTTAGAACCTCTCCGACTCAAGATGTAAGTGTTTACTCACTTATGGATATTGAAGGACAATTTCGAAGTCAAGTTGGGCGTTGCCTTCCTTCATGCGCCGCCGAGGAATGTGCCGACAACCATCCTGACATGGGCTTCGATCTCCACTTCACCCGGAAGCTCGGCGTCGATCAGCAGGAAGTTGTGAACAGGCATCAGGAGCATCGACAGCAATATCTTCGCTGCTGCCGCAGGGCTATCCTTGGCGATACCAGCACGCGCGAGATGCGCGGCCAAGGGAGCGACCAGATAGTCATCCTGGCTTTGGCGGATCATCGGGCCGAATTCGGCGAACTCATGCGCTTCACGCAAGAGCAAACGTGCCATGCCTACCGTCGAGGGCCGGGTGAATTCCAGGAGCAAGGCGACGCCGAACGCGCGCAGATCGGCCTCCGGCTCCGCCGGGTCATTCAATTGCGGCAGGGGGAAACGCTCCACCCCGGCGGCTAGGCAGGCCCGAAACAGCGCCGCCTTGTCTTCATGCCAAAGGTAAAGCGTCCGCTTCGAAACACCTGCCGCTTGGGCGATCGCATCCATGGTGAGGGCGCGATAGCCCTGGCGGATAAATTCCTCTCGAGCGATCTGCAGCAAGCGGCGCTTCTTTGCGAGGGTCTGATCCGCCCGGCCCATCCGCGCAGGGGCCGGAGCTGAATCTGCCAAGGCAAGCTTTGCTTCCGGTGTCGCCATCAACCAGCCTCAGCCTTCATGCCGGACGGGGAAACGATCATAATAGAAGCTGAAGCGTTCGCGCACAGCGGCTTCATTCAGGCCGAACACGCCTTCAAGGTCGTAGATCACCTTCCCATGCTTGTTGCGCGGATTTTCGTTGAGATAGCCGAGCAGTTGGGCCTCGACCTCTGGGGTCAAATCCAGCCCCGCCAGATCATAAACCTGGCGCATCACCTGTTCCTGGTCAGCCATATATTCATGGAAGAGAATATCGGCGGACTGGTCAGGCCCCCATGCATCCCGCTGCTCGACACAGGCGCGCAGCAGCCGCTCGATCCGCTCCATCCAGAGCCGGGCCAGTGCAGGCGGATCGATGGGGTCGCGCCGGATGCGGTCGCTATAGCCGAGCATGGTGGTCAGCGATCGCAAAACGGCGATGGGATCACGATGGGTGATGACCATCGTCGCGTCGGGAAACACGGACTTGATCGCCGCCAGATTTTCCATGTGTTGCGGCGATTTCAGCAGCCAACGATTGGGGCCGCGATGCCAGGTTAGGACCTGCAGCACCTTCTTCTCATAAGCGTAGCTGGGCGTGCGGTCATGGGCGAAATAATAGTCGATCCAACGAGGGATGCGGGACTGGAACTCCCAGCTGTAGCAGTTCAAATCCATGTAGAGCAGTTCATTGTCTTCATGGATCGATGCAGCATCCATGCCGTGCATCGCCGCCATGTGAGGCAGGACTGCTTCGAATGCGCTCCAAAGTTCCGCACTGCGGGTGATGCGCGGGTCTACCTCGCCGGGCGCAAGATCGCGCAGCTGCACAGGCTCCTCGGCCTCCCAGAGCGTCAGCGAACGCAACCGCTCGTCACGTGCGAGCCAGTTCACCAGATGGGTCGTCCCCGAACGCGGCAATCCCGCGATGAAGAGCGGACGGTCGATCTCTATGTCGAGAATTTCCGGATGCCGCTTGACGATGTCCTCGATGCGCAGGCGGTTCACCATCACCCGGACGAGATGGTCGAGCAAGGTGATGCGGCCTCCGCGAGTCAGGCCTTCATCCTCATCCCACGCCTGAAGCGTCACCGCCATGCGTTCGCGGAAACTTTGATCCTCGCCGAAATCATCAAGGCCGCCTGAATTCGCGATGGCCTGGGCCAAAACTTCATCGACCGTCATGTGAGCCGGACGGTCTGCAGGACCTTGGCGGGCTGCCTCCAACATCGGCGTGATGACCGGGTTCGCCATATCGTTGATATGGATTTCCTGCGGCTCCGGCAGCGTGGTTCCGTTCATTGTTGATCCTTTATTGCGTGGCTGAGCCAGCTTCATGCAGTTTGGGGGAAAGTGACGATGACTTTCGCGGAGGCATCCGTGTCCGCAGCGATGCGGAACGCCTCATCCAGTTGGGCGAACTCTACCCGATGGCTGATCAGCGGGTCGACGTCGATATCCCCGCTGGCCAGCATCTGGAGGCATTCGTTGAATTCGTCCTCCCGGTCGGTCGCGATCGATCCGGAAATGCTGAACTCATTGGCCATCATCTTCCACAAATTGATCGGCATCAGCTTTTTATGGAGGGCGACGATCACGATCCTCGCCCGGAATTTGGCCACGTCCAGCAGTTCGGCCAGCGGCGGTTGCGCTCCTGCCGCATCGATGATCACATCGCTGCCGACATATGGCATGCCGAACCTTTCGCCTGTGCTATGCGCCTTCCCCACGGCTTCGATCAGCGGCTCGCGCGAGGGGTTGACCATGACGGCAGCACCGAGCTGACGAGCTCGTTCCAGTCGGGCGTCGGACAGATCAGCGACGAGAATGTCTTCCACGCCGCGATGGCGAAGGCAGATGATGGTGCATAGGCCGATCGGACCTGCGCCGAGTATCACCACCTTTTCACCCGGCTGCACCCGGCCGATGTTCACACCATGCAGGCCGACCGACAGGGGCTCTGCCAAGGCGGCCTTTTCAAGCGGCAAGCTATCGGGGATGGGGCAGATGTCGGCTCCGGCACGCGCATCCGGAATGAGGATGAACGGCGCGAAGCCCCCGGCCGGCCCTCCGCCGCCTATCAGCCCCGCGTCCGGATTGACGGCGCAGCGCTGTCCGGGCCGGATACCGCTGACCTGCTCCCCCACCTTCTCGACAACGCCTGCAAACTCATGCCCGATCGGCAGTGGATCGATGAGCGGCGCGCCCCCGCCCAGGCCACCGGCCGCGACATATCCCAGATCACTGCCGCATACGCCCGTCGCGCTGATGCGCACCAGCACGTCGCGGGGGCCGACTTCGGGGACGGGAACCTGATCCACGCGCATGTCGCCCACGCCATGTACGCGCGCCAAGGGCATGGTTGCGGCATATTGCTGGCCCAGGCTTAAGCCCGGCCCATCGGACTCGCTCATTAGGTCCTCTCCTTTTTGTCGTTAGGTTGATTTGGTAAACCAATCAGTTTCCGAGTCAAGGAGCTGAGAGGATTTCGTCAATTGGACACGAACAAAAACTGCCCCGCGCTTCATCAGCGCGGAGCAGCATCTTCATCGTTGAGGGAGTGTGGGATCAGCCGATTTTTGCGGAGACCAGGAAGGGCCGGAGATAGGCTTCCATCCCTTCGCTGCCGCCTTCGGAACCCATGCCGCTGTCGCCAACGCCGCCGAAGGGCGTTTCCGGCATGGCCATCGCAAAGTGATTGAGGCCCAGCATGCCAGCATGGATGTTTTGGGAGATCTTGCGCTCAGTGCTCATGCTGTTGGTGAATGCGTAAGAGGCCAAGCCATAAGGAAGGCGGTTCGCTTCGGTCAACGCGGCGTCGATGTCGTCGACTGGCATCACCAGCATGAGAGGACCGAAGGGCTCCTCATTCATGGCGTCCATTTCAGGGGTCATGCCCGACAGGACGGTGGGCTGGAAGAAATAGCCGCGATTGCCGATGCGCGACCCACCCGTTTCAATTCTGGCACCGCGCTGCACCGCATCTGCCGCCAGTGCCTCGATCTTCGAGAGCTGGCCTGCGGTCGTGAGCGGGCCCATCTGCGTGTCCGTGTCCAGGCCATCGCCGACGCGCAGCTTGCCAGCGGCTTCGGTCACGCCTGCGACGAAATCGGCGTAGAGCGGCTTTTCCACCAGGAAGCGGGTCGGCGACACGCATACTTGCCCGGCGTTGCGGAACTTGAATTCGGTAGCGAGGGGGACGACCGTCGAAAGATCCGCGTCCCGCGCGACGATGACGGGATTGTGCCCGCCCAGTTCCATCGTCACCTTCTTGAGATGCTGTCCGGCCGCGCTCGCCAGCAGGCGGCCGACGCGGGTCGATCCCGTCAGCGTCACCTTGTGAATTTCCGGAGCCGCGCAAAGCGTGGACGAGATCGCGGCAGGATCACCCCAGATCACGCTGATGGCGCGCGGCGGAAGACCCGCTGCCAACAGCGCCCGGCCGATCCGCCAGCCTGAGCCTGGCGTTTCCTCGGCGCATTTGAGCACGACGGAACATCCCGCCGCCAGCGCGGGCGCGACCTTCTGCATCACCGTCCAGGCCGGGAAATTCCAGGGCGTGAAGGCAGCAACAGACCCCACAGGACGGCGCTCCACCGCCCAGCGCATGTCGCTGGCGCGGGTCGGGATCAGACGTCCATAGGCGCGGCGGCCTTCTTCCGCATACCAGTCGAGCAGGTCTGCCGACGCCAGCCATTCACCGCGCGCCTGCGCCAGCGGTTTGCCGCCTTCACGTGTCATTTCTGCAGCGGCCTCATCGGCCTCGCCGCGCATCAGGTCAGCGGCGCGGCGCAGGACCTTGCTGCGTTCGAAGGGGGAGATGGCCGACCATTGGGCAAAGCCGTCCACCGACAGCCGCGCCGCCTCTGCCGCTTCCTCAGCGCCGCAGGATGGCAGTGTGGCGATCAGTTCTTCGGTGGCCGGGTTGACCAATTGTATCGTGCCAAGGGACCCCTGACTGCGTTCCTGACCATCGATGATGGGGCGGGGCGTCGAATTGGTCATGCGCAGGGTCCTCCAGCTCTTGGATGCGCCGCAAAGCTCATGCCTTGACGATCAGCGGCGCATGGGTTGGCGGCCTCTTACCCTTCCTGATCAGCAGGGGAAAGGCCCGGCCGCCAGTGAATGGCGCGGTTCAGGCGCCCCGAATGAAATCAGCGGTCGGCGATGCGGCGGCAGCCAGCCGCAATTCACCCAACAGGCCCGCCCAATAGCTTTCCGACCCGTCAGCCAGACGCCAGCCATGCAGGCGGCGGGTGAGCAGTTGCAGGTCATATTCCTCGCTGATGCCGATTGCGCCATGAACGGCATGCGCAATTGCGGCAACCTGCCCCGCTGCCAGGCTGGCGCCATGCTTGGCGATCGCGGCGTCGGCAGGCTTCGGCTGAAGTCCCGAGCGCGCGCCGATCGCGGCGGCGATGCGGGCGGCGACGGCCTGTTCGGCCAGAACGGACAGTTGCTGCTGCACCGCCTGCTGCTTGCCGATTGGCTTGCCAAACTGCACCCGCTCATTGGCATAGGCGACGGTCATTTCCATGACCCGGCCAGCGGCGCCGGATATGAGCTGCGCCCGCAGCACCGCCGCGATGGGACGCAATGCCGCGCCGTTGAGCCCGGCCACATGAGCGTCGACGTCATGGGGGACGCCAGTCGCTTCGATCTTTGCCGCGGTGAGCACCGGCGCGTCTGCTGTGCCGGAAAGGATGTGCGAGGCGACGGCGGCAAAGGGGACTGCCCCCGCACCGGTAGCGATCGCGATCGGACCTTCGGGCGCTTCAACGCCAGCGGCGGCGAGCAGCGCGCGGGCGATCATGGTATCGCCGACCGGCAACGGCACGGCATGACGGCCAAGCAGGGCGATCAAGGGCGCGGCGTCTTCCAAGGAGAGCCCTGCCCCGCCAAACTCTTCGGCGACGAGCGCGTCGAGAAAGCCGGATTCGACAAAGGCATTCCACATCGCGCTGCTGTCGCCGCCCTGCTCGATCTCACGGATCGCGGCAGGAGTGCAGATATCCTCGATCAGGCGGGCGAAGGGATCGATCAGTTCGGACATGTCCATGAAGTGGCTCCCTTCAGCGCAGGCCAAGGCCGCGGGCGATGATGCCGCGCAGAATTTCGCGCGTGCCACCGCGCAGCGAGAAACTGGGCGCGATATGGGTGACGTAAAGCAAAGTGCGGTAGAGTTCGGGATCGACCGGCTCGTCGGGGTTGGCCGCCAGATCATCGCCGATCAGCTGCGGCACGGCCTGTTCGAAGCTGGTGCCGAGATCCTTCATCAGCGACGCTTCGACCACCGGGCTTTCACCCGCGACCAGCCGCGCGGTCACGGCCAGCGACATTTCACGCAGAACCGCCTGCTGCGCCATCAGCGAGCCGACGAGGCGCAGCGTAGCGCTGTCCTTGCGACCGACCGCTTCGAGATGGCGGACCCAGGCGTCGATCAGCACGACCGACGAATAGATGCGCTCTGGCCCGCTGCGTTCGAAGGCGAGTTCGGCGGTGACCTGCTTCCACCCCTGCCCTTCCGCGCCGATCAGCGCGTCGGGAGCGAGGCGAACATCCTCGAAGAAGACTTCGGCGAAATGCGCGTCGCCGGTGAGATCGACGATCGGACGGATGCTGACGCCCGGCGCCTTCAGGTCGACGATCAGCTGCGACAGGCCCTGCTGCCGGTCAGCGCTGGTGCCCGATGTGCGGACCAGAGCGATCATGTAATCGCTGTGCATCGCGTTCGTGGTCCAGATCTTCTGGCCATTGAGCAACCAGCCGCCGTCCGCCTGCTGCTCGGCGCGGCTGCGGACGCTGGCGAGGTCGGAACCGGAGCCCGGTTCGCTCATGCCGATGCAGAAAAGCGCTTCACCCTTCGAAATGCGGGGCAGGTAGAAGCGGCGCTGCTCCTCCGTGCCGTAGTGCAGGATCAGCGGGCCGCTCTGGCGGTCGGCGATCCAATGCCCGGCGACCGGAGCGCCTGCGGAGAGCAGTTCCTCGACGACGACGAAGCGGGTGAAGGGACCACGGCCGACGCCGCCATATTCCTTGGGTAGCGAAAGGCCGAGATAGCCGGCCTGCCCCAGCTTGCGGCTGAAGGCGGCGTCGAAGCCCTGCCAGGATCGGGCGCGGCGGTGAACCGGCAGTTCGGCGATCGCTTCCTGAATGAGCGCGCGGAGGGCTGGGCGGATTGCCTCATCCTCAGGCGGGAGGGCGGAAAGGGTCAGTGTTTCGAACAAGCCGGCCTCGTGAAACCGTGAAGGAAGTGGCGATTAAATCGCGTTTTGTGAAATGATAGTCCAATATCGAATTGGGGTTATTCGATATTCAATGACTATCGGAAGCAATCGCGGCGAAATTCTTGGCGAGCGGGCTGGCAGCATCACGGGGGAGCGCAACGCCGGTGAGGACGGGCACCTTTGTCGCCAGGCGGACGAGGCGGACGCCTTGGGGGACCGAGCCCGCGGCGCGCGACGGGACCAGCGCGACGCCAAGGCCGGAGCGGACGAGGGCAAGCACGGCGCTCAATTGCGCGGCTTCCTGCGCGACGATCGGCATGAAGCCCGCCTTTTGACAGGCGGTCAGCGTGATCGAATGCAGCACGCTGATGCGGCTTTGCAGGATGAAGGGCTGCTCCGCCAGGTCGCCAAGCTCCACGCCGTCCGCACCGGCAAAGGGACTGCCCTCCGGCAAGGCGGCGTGCAGTTCGTCGGGGTCGATGACCTGCGTGTCAACAGCCGCGATCTGAAGCAGCGGCAAGCGCACAAGGCCGACATCCAGCTCGGCGGCGGCAAGCTTTCGCGCGATTTCTGCGCTGGTCGCTTCCTCCAGCACCAGTTCGACGGCGGGATAGCGGTGGCGATACTCGGCAATGAGGCGGGGGAGCAGTTCGAAGGTCGCCGACCCGACGAAGCCGACGCGCAACCGCCCCCGCTCCCCGGCAGCGCCTTCACGTGCCGCCTCCCGAAAACGATCCGCCTGCGCCAGCGTCGCGCGGGCCATGTCGAGCGAGGCGCGGCCCGCCGCCGTCAAGGAAACGCCGCGCGCGCTCCGCACGAACAGGGCCGCGCCCAATTCCTCCTCCAGCTTGCGGATGGCGACGGTCAGCGGCGGCTGCGACATGTTGAGCCGTTCCGCCGCGCGGTGAAAATTGCCGGTTTCGGCAAGCATGACGAAATAGCGGAGCTGGCGCAGTTCCATGATAGCTTTCATATATCGAACAGTCGAAAATCAATATTAGCTTGGGAGTAAGCGAGCGCCTAGCGTCGCCGCGAACTTTTCATATCTGGATTGGGAGAGTCCCGCTTGGATCCGTTCCTTCTCGTCGAGCGCGATGGCCCCGTGGTCGTCGCCCGCTTCAACCGCCCCGATGAACGCAACACGATCACCGAGGTCGAGCAGAGCGAGGAGATCGTCGATTTCTGCCGCAGCATGGTGCGCGACACGTCAGTGCGCGCGATCGTCCTTACCGGCAATGGCAAGGCGTTCAGCGCGGGTGGCAATGTCAAATATATGGCCGAGCGATCCGGCATGTTCGGCGGCACGCCTTATGAAATCCGCAACGCCTATCGCACCAGCGTGCAGATGATCGGACCGGCGATCCATGAGCTGGAAGTGCCGATCATCGCGGCGATCAACGGGCCCGCAATCGGCCTAGGCCTCGACATGGCGTGCATGTGCGACATTCGCCTGATGGCCGACAGCGCCGTGGTGGCGGAGAGCTATGTGAAGCTCGGCATCATTCCGGGCGGCGGCGGCGGCTGGCTGTTGCCACGCCTGATCGGGCCGCAGCGCGCCAATTTGATGACGCTGACCGGCGATGCGATCAATGCGGCAACGGCGCTGGAATATGGGCTGGTCGCCGAAGTCCTGCCTGCCGACAAGTTGATGGACCGCGCGCTGGAATTGGCGGGCAAGATCGCCGCGAATCCGGGTCATGCGACGCGCATGGCAAAGCGGCTGATGCGCGAAGGCGCGGACATGAAATTGCCGACGCTGCTTGAATTGGCGGCGGGGTATCAGTCGCTCGCCCATTATACCGAAGACCATCATGAAGCGATCGCCGCCTTCCTTGGCAAGCGCGCGCCGGAGTTCAAGAACAAGTGACCGAGCAAAAGACAGCCACTGGCCCCTTGGCGGGGATGAAGGTCCTGGACCTTTCGCGCGTGCTGGCGGGGCCCTGGACCACGCAGATATTGGGCGATCTGGGCGCGGACGTGATCAAGATCGAACAGCCCGGCCAGGGTGACGATACAAGGCGCTGGGGCCCTCCATTCCTGGACGATGGATCGAAGGACGCGGCCTATTATCTCTGCGCGAACCGCAACAAGCAGTCGGTCGCCATCAACCTGGCCGATCCGCGCGGCGCGGACCTGATCCGGCAGATCGCACTGGGCGCCGACATCGTCGTCGAGAATTTCCGCGTCGGCGGGCTCACCAAATATGGGCTGGATTATGCGTCGCTGTCGGCCATCAACCCGAAGCTCATCTATTGTTCGATCACCGGATTTGGTCAGGACGGGCCATATAAGGATCGCGGCGGTTACGACTTCCTGATCCAGGGGATGAGCGGCCTGATGTCGATCACCGGCCGTCCCGATGACGAGGCAGGCGGCGGGCCGATGAAGGTAGGCATCCCGATCAGCGACCTTGTGACCGGTCTTTATTCAGCGATCTCGATCCTCGCCGCGCTCGCCCATCGCGACCGTACGGGGGAAGGGCAGCATATCGACATGGCGCTGCTCGACACGCAGGTGGCGCTGCTCGCCAATCAGGCGTCCAACTATATGAACGGGGGGATGATCCCCCGGCGGCTGGGCAATGAGCATCCCAATACCGTGCCTTATCAGGATTTCTCCTGCTCCGACGGGGACATATTGGTTGCGCTGGGCAATGACCGGCAGTTCCGCAGCTTCTGCGAACTGATCGGCCGCCCGGACCTGCCTGATGATCCCCGCTTCGTCGACAATGGCAACCGGTCGCCCAATCGCAAGGCATTGCAGGATGAGATGGGACCGGCCATCGCCAAGTGGAAATCGGACGACCTGATCGCCGCGATGGAAGCCGCCAAGCTGCCCGGCGGGCGCGTCAACGAAATCCCCGACATATTGGCGGACGAGCATATCGCCGCGCGTGGCGTCATCAAGGACATGGTTCGGTCGGACGGCACGCCGGTCAAGGTGCTGGGCTATCCGGGCCAGTTTTCAAAGACGCCCGCCGATTACCGCCGCGCCCCGCCCCGTTCGGGCGAGGACACGCGCGATGTGCTGAGCGATGTGCTGGGATTGTCCGAAGGACAGATCGCGGCGCTTGTGGAAGCGGGGGTTATCGCCGAAAAGCTGCATTAAGTTTTTTCACGCGGAGGCGCGGAGACGCGGAGGGGGAATCGAGGAAGCGAAGCTTATATCAGGCAGGCTTCCCCCCTTATGCCGAAGGTTGAGAGCGCCTGCGGCGCCTTTATCATCCCTCCGCGTCTCTGCGTCTCCGCGTGAATAAAATCGAAATTCATCATGGCCAAGCCAAGGGCCAAATGTTGAGAGGAAGATAGAATGACCACCAAGATCGGCTTCATCGGACTGGGCGCCATGGGCCTGCCCATGTCATCGAACCTTCAGCGCAAGGGCTTTGCCGTAACGGTGTTCGACATCGATGCGGACAAGATGGACAAGGTTGCCGCGCTCGGCGCCGCCAAGGCCGCGAGCATTGCCGAAGCGGTGCGGGGGCAGGATATCGTCTTCACCGTTCTGCCCGCGACCCAGCATGTCGAGGCGGTGGTGCTGGGCGAAGATGGCGTGCTGGCGCATATCGATGCAGGCACGCTGCTGGTCGATCTGTCCACGATCGACACCAAGGGCACCGATCGCGTCATCGCGGCCTGCCGTGACAAGGGTATCGCCTTCATCGATTCGCCGATCGGCCGCCTGTCCTTCCACGCCGAACGCGGGGAGTCGCTGTTCATGGTCGGCGCGGAAGATGCGGACTTCGCACGCGTCGAACCAGCGCTGAACGCGATGGGCACGGATATCTTCCGCTGCGGCAAGCCCGGCATGGGCACCCGCATGAAGATCATCAACAACCTGATGCTGCTGTCGACCGCACAGATCGATGCGGAATGCATCGCGCTCGGCACCAAGCTCGGCCTCGACATCCAGACGATCCATGACGTGACCGGCGGCACCACTGCCCGCAACGGATCATTGCATGTGCTGATGGCGAACAAGGTGCTGAAGGGTGACATGGAGCCCGGCTTCACCATCGACTTGGCCTTCAAGGACCTGACGCTGGCGATGAACGCGGCGGCGGAAAACCGCGTCGGCCTGCCCATGGGCGCGGCGGCGCATGCGGCGTTCGGCGGCGCTCGGGCGACGGATTATGCGAGCAAGGACTATTCGGCACTGCTCGACTATGCCTGCCGCAATGCAGGCGTTGAAACCCCACGCATGGATTGACCCGGCAAGCCATGGGCGCGCCGCAACTGATCGCCACCTGCTGGACGACGGCAGGCGATGTCCGGCCCGACCGGCCGGACAATCTGGGCCGTTTTCCGCTGGATCAGCGGATCGAGGCGGCGGCGCGCGCGGGCTATGCGGGAACAGGGTTTTGGCTGGGCGACCTTATCGCCTGGGAAGAGAGTGGGCGGGATTATGGCTCGCTGAGGCGCCTGCTGGACGATGCGGGGCAGCGGATCGTCGAGCTGGAGTTTCTGGCCGACTGGTTCGCGACAGGGGAGCGGCGGAGCCGGTCGGATGCGGCACGGGCGGAGCTGTTCCGCGCCGCCGATGCTTTGGGCGCGCGTCATATCAAGGTCATGCCGCCCTTCCTGCCGGGCGATCCGGCGGGGGATGATCTGGCGGGCGAGTTCGCCGCGCTCTGTGCGCAGGCGGCGGAACATGGACTGCTGATCGGGCTGGAGATGCTGCCCTTTTCAATGCTGCCAAACCTCGGCTCCGCGCTGGAGATGGTCACCGCGGCGGATGCGCGCAATGGCGGGCTGCTGGTCGACATCTGGCATGTGATGCGGTCGGGCGGCACGATGGAAGAGGTGGCGCAGCTTCCGCCACGCTTCGTCATCGCGGCTGAACTGTGCGACGCAATGATTGCAATGCAGGGTGAGATCACCGAAGACACGATGCGCCATCGCAAGCTGTGCGGCGAGGGAGAGTTCGACGTGCCGGGCTTCATCCGCGCGATGAGCCGGGCAGGCTATGATGGGCCCTATGGCGTGGAAATCCTGTCGGACGATTTCCGCCAGCTACCGCTGCGCCAAGCCGCCCTGCGCAGTTTCGAGAGCAGCGCGGCGCAGTTCTAGCCTGATTGTTCTGCGCGCATCCACGATTGCACAGAAAGGCATTTCCGTCGCATCCGCCCTGTCATAGGAGCGGATGCGACGGGACGAAGCCGTCGAGCATGAGGTGGCGCTTTTCATGGCTGTGACGATCTTGGGCGCTCTGGTCCCGGTCTTCGGGCTGATCCTGATCGGCTATGTGTGCGGGCGCTATGACATATTGGGCGACCGCGCGTTCGAGGTGCTGAACCGCTTCGTCATCGCCATCACCCTGCCTATCCTTACCTTTCGTTCGATTGCGCATATGGACCCGCGCAACCTGGCGGTGCCGGGCATGTTCATCGCGGTCACGCTGGGCGCGCTGATCACCTATGCGCTGGCCTTTGCCATTGCCCGGCGGTTCGGGCGGTCGGGGGCGAACGCGAATATCGCGGCTTTGTGCGCCTGTTTCAGCAATACGGGCTTCATCGGCCTGCCGGTGGCGACGCTGGCCTGGGGGCCGGAAGCGGTCGCGCCGGTATCCGTGACGATGCTGATCTATTCGGCGATCGTGTTCACCGTTGGGCTGGTGATGAGCGAAGTAACCGCGAGCCAGGGCCATGGGGTGGGCACCGGATTGAAGCTGGCGGCGCGATCGACGGTGCGCAATCCGCTCATCTTCATGGCGGTGCTGGGGTGCGTCTGGTCGGTCCTGCGCCTGCCGCTGACCGGGCCAGCCGACATATTGATGCAGACGCTGGCGCAGGCGACGGCGCCCTGTGCGCTGACGGCGATCGGCATCTTCATCGCGCTGCCCCGGCAAAGCGCCACGCCCGGGCCGATCGGCCGTGTCGTCGCGCTGAAGCTGCTGGCCCAGCCGCTGATCACGGCGGGGCTGCTGTGGATGCTGCCGCCGATCCCACCGCTTTGGGCGAAGGTCGCGATCCTGATGGCGGCGATGCCGTGCGGCGCGTCGAGCTTCGTGCTGGCGGGCAAGGCGGGGCGATGGGCGATGGAATTGAGCGCTTGGGCGGTCATGCTGACGACGACGATGGCGTCGATCACGCTGATTGGCATATTGTGGTGGCTGGGGGCTTGAGGCCTCAGAGATCTTCGGTGACGCGCGCCATTTGCAGCGGGCGGACGAGCAGGAATAGGGCGCACCAATCGCCTGTGTCCGCGGCGGCTTCGCGCTCCTGCCGGGCGATCAGATAGACGTCGTCGCGCAGCCGCTCGAACAGGGCCTGCACCCGGTCGCGGCCGTTGGGGCCGAGCCAGAGCATGTCGGAGACATAGCGCGCGTCCCCTTCGAGCAGCGAGGGGCCGAGGAAGAAATGCTTCACCACCCGGTTGAAGGCCTGGTCGAGCGGGCCGTCGGGTCGCCAGCGCACGGCGCGGCTGGTGAGCGGGCGCAGGCGGCCGCCGGGCAGGCTGTCGACGAGGCCCAGCCGCCGGAGCCGCTCGATTGCTTCGTCCAGGGCCGCTTCATCGATGCCGAGCGTCGCTTGGCACTCCGCCCGCTGCGCGCCGTTCAGCACCAGGAAGAAGAGCAGCGCCAGGCTGCGGTCGGCGGCCAGAACCCGCTCCTGCGCCAGCGTGAAGCGGTCCGCGCCGCCATCGGCCGACCGGGCGAGCAGGTCGCGTACGTCGATGCCGATGGCGAGGCAGAGACGGTCGAGATTGTCGAGCGTCAGCCCCCTGCCCCGTAGCCAGCGCCACAGGGTCGGCTCCGCTACGTCCAAGCGGGCGGCAAGGTCTGCTACCCTGATGCCCTGCACTCGCAGTTCGTGGCGGAGCTGCGCCAATATGGCGGCGACGCCGGGGCTTTCCTTTTGAGGCATATGTCGATCCATATCATTTAGTGATCGTAGAGGATCACGATATGATCGAATATCGCAAGCGCGAATTGATCCGGAGGCGTCCATATTTCACTATGCGCGCAGAACAAGAGAGAGGATGGACGGATGGCGACCACGGCCGACTATGGCCTCGGCGAATTCACTTTTCCCCGTGGCTGGTTCATGATCGCGCGGGTGGAGGACGCCGTTTCCGCGCCCAAGGCGCTGCGCATATTCGGGCGGGACCTGGTGCTGTATCGCGGCGAGAGTGGCCGGGCAGCGCTGCTCGATGCTTATTGCCCCCATATGGGCGCGCATCTGGCCGCCGAGCAAAGTTCAGGCGCGGGCGCGCGGCGTATCGAGGGAGACTCGATCCGCTGCCCCTATCATGCCTGGCGCTTCGGGCCGGACGGCATCTGCAACAATGTGCCCTATTTCGACGGGCCGCTGCCCCCGGCGGCGCGGGTGCGCGCCTTTCCGGTGGAGGAGCGGTTCGGATGCCTGTTTGCCTGGCATGATCCCGAGCAGATGGAGCCCGACTATCCCCTGCCGGACTTGCCGGAATGGGAGGATGCCGCCTGGATACGGTGCATCTATGATGATCTGGGGCAGATCCCGGTCCACCCGCAGGAGATTATCGACAATCTGGTCGATGCGCGGCATTTCGGCCCGGTGCATGGGCAGAGGCTGGCCTATTTCAACTCGCGCTTCGAGGGCGTCACCGGACGGCAGCTGTCCGGCGGCGGTCATGAGACGATGACCAGCGAGGGCGGGGTGCTGGACGTCGACGCCTATTATACTGGGCCCGGCATCCTGATCGCACGCTTTTCGGGGGAGACGGACGCGGTGCAGATCGTGCTGCATACGCCGGTCGAGGATGGCGTGACCCATGTGTGGCATGGCATCATTACGCGGGGACGGCAGGTGCCGCCATCCGCAGAGGATGTCGAACTGCATCGCCAATATCAGCAGCTGGGCCTTTCCGCATTCTCGCAGGATTTCGAGATTTGGCGGACGAAGGCACCAGCGCTGCAGATACTGCGCCTGCCGACTGATGGGCCGTTCCACCGCAATCGCGCATGGTATCGGCAATTCTACAATCCGCGCGCGCAGGCGGCGGGCCATCAGGGCCGCGCCAATGGCGACCATGCCACCAAGGGGGTGGATCAGGCGCCCACGGCCGCAGCGGCCGAATGACATTTAAACAGAAGAGGATAGAACAGGAATGAACAGGGATTTCCCGGAAGGCGCAGCGATCATCTTTGGCGGCAGCGGCGGGATCGGCAAGGGCGTCGCGGTCGAGTTCGCCAAGTCCGGCACGGACGTCGCCATCTGCTATCGCAGCAAGAAAGACGTGGCGGAGGCGACGGCGCAGGCCATCGACGCGCTGGGCGTCAAGGCCAGCCTGCATCAGGTCGATGTGCGGGATCGCGCTTCGGTGGACGCGGTCGTCGCTTCGGCGACCGCCGCGCATGGCCGCGTGCATAGCGTCGTCTGGGGCGCGGGTCCGCTGGTGCCACAGGTCGCTATCGCCGAATGGAGCGACGAGCAGTTCCGCCAGGCGATGGAGGTCGAGGTGTTCGGCTTCTACAATGCCGCCCGCGCCTTCATCCCGCACATGCGCGAAAAGGGTGGCGGATCGTTCGTCCATCTGGGATCGGCGGGACATGACTGGTGGCCCAAGCTCGATGGCCTGTCGGTCGCGCCCAAGGCAGCGAACGAAGCGCTGATCAAGGGCATCGCCAAGGAAGAAGGCAAGCATGAGATCCGCGCCAATTCGGTGCTGGTGGGCGTCATCGACGCGGGCATGTTCCATGAACTGACCGCGCAAGGCGTGTTCGATGATTATTGGGTCGCCGAAACCAAGAAGCTGCTTTGCCTGAAGCGTTGGGGCCAGTCGGAGGATATCGGCCAGGCGGCGGTGTTCTTTGCGTCGGAACGGGCTCGTTATGTGACGGGTCAGGTGATTTCGGTGTCGGGTGGTTTTGGGGTCTGACGCGATTGGAGGGGGAGAGGCTTTCCGGTCTCTCCCCTGAATCAGAGTGGATTTCCGACTCGTTGGGTTGAGTCCCTTATCTCAAAGATAAGAGTAGAGCCGTTGGCTTCGCCGCCCTGCGGATCGACAGGCTCAGGGCGAACGGTATTCAGGGTGGTGGCGATCCAGAACGCGAATTCATGCGTCTTGTTATGCTTAACGCCCCGCTGACGATGCCCCTTCATGGTCTGGAAGAGATGATCCGATAGCCGCAGGATGGGACATCGGAGATTTGCGTGGTCAGCATCAATTCAAACGCCAACGCCATTGCCAACTGGAACAACAAGAATTCCACCGGCACGACGAGCAGTTCAGGCTCGACAACCGCTACGGAGCCGTCTGCAACTCCGGCGCCGAGCGAACCGGCCAGCAGCAGCGTAGCGTCGTCATCGCCTGCACCGATCATAACGGCATCGGTTGAGCCAGCTTTAGTCTATTCGCCACCTGCGCGTACCGAGATCGGCCAGGCGCCTGTATCATCGCGGTCGCTGGATAGCCTGCTGTCGGATGCGGGCTTCTTTTCGCGCAGCGCAGCGGCGGACAGGTCCGGCAGTGCCGCCGTCGAGCAGGTCGCCGCCAGCGCCATGCCCGCTGCGCTGAGCCAGGCGGAAGTCATCGCGCGCGCGGCTTACGCCATCGTTGCGGATGCCAATGCCGACAGCGCCACTTCTTCACTTATCAAGCAGTTTGGATAGGGGAGGATCGGAGCGGCGAAGCCAACCGCTCTATTTCTCTTAGAAAAATGGAGGGCTTCGACAAGCTCAGCCCGAACGGGTGAAGAGAATGTCCTGCTTCAGGTCCGCCGCAGGACATGCTCGACGCTGTCGTCCGCCGTTCCGGCCTTGCCTTCATCGCAGCCGACTTCCTTTTCCAGCGCAGCGCGGATCTGCTCCACCTCCCCCGCGCTGCGATGCTCTATGCCGATAAATTGTTCGCGCGCGGAATCGAGGGCGCGGATCACTTCATCGAGCTTCGCCTGCATGGCGGCGGCGTCGCGGTTCTGGCTGTTCTGGATCAGGAAGACCATGAGGAAGGTGACGATGGTCGTGCCGGTGTTGATCACCAGTTGCCAGGTATCGGAATAGCCGAACAGCGGCCCGGACACGCCCCAGACCAGGATAAGTCCAAAGGCGAGGACGAAGCTGAGCGGCTGTCCGGCGGCGGAGGCGATCCGGGTCGCCAAGGCGGTGAAGATGCGGTCCATATGTTTCTCTACACTGTTGCCTCTGGTCGTTGGGAACCAGTAACAATTAGAAACATTCAACCAGGCGAAATGATCAAAAGCGCTGCGATAAAAGCCGCCGGATATGCGATATCTACCATCAGCGTCCTTTTGCTGGGCTTTGTATCATGGCGCAGCGCCAGCCGGGACCCGCTGCTGTCGCTATGCTTGGTCATCGGCATGGCGACGTCTATCGCGGGAATGGGGCTGCGATGGCTGTCCTACCGGGTGGAAGAAGACGAGCAGCCATCCGCCGATAGATAAGTCCTTAACCTTTGAAGACTAATGCAGGTTAGGCAAGCTGCCCGAATTTGCGCTCTTCCCTTAATCATCTGTTTCACAATTTGCCTTAAATCCTCGACCCGAAAGGGTGAGCATGCCGCGCATTGGTCACAGGATGCTGGGTGGAAAGGGACGGCCATGGTTATGGCTGTTGGCCGGTGCATCCATCGCAATCGGCGTGGGCATCCTGATCCATCCAGCCGCAGCCGCCCTTTTTCTTCCGCTGCTGCTCGCCATCACGCTGCTGCATGCGAGCGCGGAGACATATTGGCTTATGCGCCTGCGCAGAGCGTTCGGCATCGAAGGCAGCTATCCGCTTGCCCGCGGCATATATGCTGAAGCGCTGAAGCTCATCGAGGCAAACCGTTCCATGGCCCAGCGTTTCGTGCAGCGTCATGGCGTATCCGGCCTTCCCACCCGCGAAAAGCTGATCCAGGCGATGGCCGAGCGGCCGGGCGTGCTGGGCATGATCGAATTTGCCGACTTCGACCGGCTGAGCGCCATCGATCCGGAAAAGGCGGATCATGTTCTCGCCGAAATCGCGAGGCGCATCAGCCGCATGGCCGGGACGTCCCGCATGGCCGCCCATGTGGACCGGGCGCATTTCGCGCTCTGGTTCGCGGGCAACAGCGAGGAAGAAGCGGCCCCGGCGTTGCAGGCGATCGCCTATGCTCTGCAGGACCGGATGCTGATCGATGGCGATGAGCTGCTGCCGGTCATTCGCCTGGGCCATGTGGCATGCGATCCGGACATCGCCCCAGCGGCGAAGTTGATTTCCCGCGCTTTTTCCCTTCTGGCGAGCCGTCATGGCATGGCGTCTGGTCCTGTCGATCAGGCGTCGAAGGCCGTCAGCTGCGACTTCGCGCTGGAACAGGATCTGCGTCGCGCCATCACGGCTGGCGAATTCGAAACATGGTTCCAGCCCTTCCTGGACGCGCGGACCCAATCGGTTTGCGGCGCCGAGGCGCTGATCCGCTGGCGGCACCCGGTTCGGGGGCTGGTTGGCCCGGCCGAGTTCATCCCCTTGGCCGAAGCTGCGGGCTTGGCGGCGGAGCTTGGCACATGGGTGCTGGACGCCGCCTGCCGCGCGGCGGGGAACTGGACCGCGATGGGGCTGCCGGGCGTCAAGGTCGCCGTCAACGTGTCGGGCCATCAGCTGGAACGCGAGGGCTTCGACAATCTGGTGGAGCGCACGCTGGGCCGTCATGGCCTGTCCGCCCGCCTGCTGGAACTGGAGCTGACAGAGAGTATCGCCATGGCGGATTCCCGCACGGCTGCCCAGCTGTTCGAACGCATTCGCGCGTCGGGGGCTGCGATTTCGATCGACGATTTCGGCACCGGCTTCTCCAGCCTCAGCTCTTTGAAGAAGCTGTCCTTCGACAAGCTGAAGATCGACCGCGAGTTCGTGACGGACGTCGACAGCCGCCGCGATTGCCAGGCGATCTGCCAGTCGATCATCGCACTCGCACGCGGGCTTGGCATCAGCGTGCTTGCCGAGGGCGTAGAACGGCCGGAGGAAATGCTGTGGCTGCGCCGTCATGGCTGCAACCTGTTCCAGGGCTTCTACTTCGCCCGGCCCATGCCGGAGGCCGATTTCCTGGCCTTCGCGCGCAACGGGCAGACCATCACGAGCCTGTTCACCACCAACGCCCGGCCCTCTCCGGCCGAACCCAATAGCTACGCAAGGACCGCCTGAATGAGGATTAATGCGCCTAAATTGCTGCTTGCCATCGTGGCGGCCGGCCTTGCCGGATGCGCCGCGAAGCCGGGCGGCGAGAGCGTGCGCGCGCCCATGGTGCAGCAGGTCAGCAACGCGCAGGAGGTGGAGGACGTCGTATCCCTGCTGAACAATGGCGATGAGAAAGCCGCGCGCAAGAAGCTGGACGCCATGCTGAAGCGCGATCCTGCGGACACGGCCTCCGCCAGGCTGATGGAAAGCATCACGGCCGATCCGGTCGCGGCATTGGGCAGCACCGCATTCTCCTATCGCGTCGAGGCTGGCGACACGATGCAGGGCATTGCGCAGCGGTTCCTGGGCGACGCCAGGAAATTCTACCTGCTTAGCCGCTACAACGATCTGGCGGTGCCCGCTTCGCTGAAGCCAGGTCAGACGATCAGGGTGCCGGGGATACGGCCGAAGGAAGCGCCTGCCCCGGCGCCCGCCCGTCCGCGTGCCGCGCCAGCCCCTGCCGCCAAGGCCGCGCCCGCTCCGTCGGCGCCTGCCGCTACGCCGCGCACAGCCGACCCGCGCCGCGCCGCCCAGCTGCGATCGGCAGGGCTCACCGCGCTGAACAAGGGGCAGATCGGCACTGCGGTCGGACTGCTGAACCAGGCGCTGCGCCTGGACCCCGGCAATGCGCTGATCAAGCGTGACCTGGATCGCGCGCGGCGGCTGCAGGCAACGGTAAAGGCACGGCGATGACCTGGGTTGGACGCTACCGGATCGATGAGCTGATCGGCGAAGGGGCGATGGCGCATGTCCATCGCGCGCATGACCCGAGTATCGACCGGCCCATCGCGATCAAGCTGCTGAAGCCGGAATTTCGCGCGGACAGCGAGATTACGCGCCGGTTCCTGAGCGAATCCCGCGCGGCCGGGATGCTGAGCCACGCCAATATCGTCACCATCTACGATGTGGGCGAGGCCGATGGCACGCCCTATATCGCGATGGAATATATCGACGGCTGCCCGCTTGATGAAATGCTCGCCGCGCAGGGGCGGATGACGGCGGACAAGGCCGCCCTGCTGGGCGCGCAGATCGCGAGCGCGCTTGCCTATGCCCATGCCCAGGGCGTGGTTCATCGCGACATCAAGCCGTCCAATATCCTGATCTGCGGCAATGGCCGGACCGCCAAGCTGCTCGATTTCGGCATCGCCCGGATCGACGGCCGCGACACATCGTCGGCGCAAAGGCAGGCCGCGCGAACCCAGGCCGGGGCCGTGCTGGGCACGCCGCGCTACATGAGTCCGGAGCAGGCGCTGGGGATGCCGGTCGACGCGCGATCCGACCTGTTTTCGCTGGGCGTCGTCCTTTATGAAATGGTGACGGGCAAGGTCGCCTTCACGGGCGCCGGGCTTGCCACGCTCGCCATCCAGATCGCGCAGGAACAGCCGCTGGAAATCGCGCGGCACGTGCCCGATTGTCCGAAGGGGCTGCGGTTCCTCATCACCAAATTGCTGGCGAAGAAGCCCGACCAACGCTTCGCCGATGCCGGAGAGGTGGCAGACGCCCTGCGCCGCGAATATGACGCGGCGACCGGCGAGATGGACCAACGGCAGGAAGGGTGGGTCCAGCGCTACCGGATGCCGTTGCTGCTGGCCGCATCGGTGCTGCTGGCGCTCGGCAGCGGGATCAACTTCGTGGTGCAGCGGGAAAAGGCCGTCATGCAGGACATGGCGCTGGCTTCCGGTTCTTCCATCGCATCCTTCGTCGCCCGCAATGCGGCGCTGCATGTGGCGGAGAATGCGGGCCGCCCGCCGACCGAACAGGATTGGGCGCCGTTGCAAGCCTTCGCAGTCGCCGCCGCGAGTGATCCGAGCCTGCGCAAGCTCGTCATCGCGGACGAGCATGACATCATCCGCGCGGCCAGCAACCCGCGGCTGCTCGGCACCCGATACCGGCCGGGAGCAGCGGCGGACGAAATGCCCCTCCCTCGAACCGCAGGATCGGCCGTGACGCTGACAGACGGCGGCATGCGCTTCGTGCAGCCGGTCCGCTATGCAGGCGTGCCGTTCGGCAAGGTCGATGTGGTGATGGAGCGCGGGCAGCTGGACCGGGCGCAACGCACCGCCAGCCTGCTCTTCGCGGGGTTTGCGATCTTCGTGACGCTGGTACTTGGCTTATGCACCGCCGCGAGCGTGCGCATATGGAGCCGCCCGCTCCGCCGCCTGAAACGGGCGATGGAGGATGTGACGGCAGGCAACCTCTCCTTCCGCATTTCGCACCGGCGCAAGGATGAGATAGGCGACCTGTTCGACACCATGAACCGCATGGTCGCATCCATGGCCGACCGGCAGGAATATGTCGCCACGGCTCTGGCGGACGCGGAACGGGCGATGTTGATGACGCGGATCGATCCTGCGGCGTCGGCCGATGCAGCGCCACGCAAGGGAGCCGCCTGATGTACATATTCCGCCTGTTCAACAAGGATGATGCGTTGACGCCGGTCGATGCCCGCTTCCTGGCGGAGGGGGTGCTGACCGTGGGACGCGATCCTGCGTCGGATTGGGTGATGATCGATCCGGATCGGGAGATTTCCCGGTCGCACCTCAGCATGCGGGTCGAAAATGGGCAGTTGCTGCTCCATTGTACCGGCGCAAACGGGGTTTTCGACGCAGCGACGGAGGAACGGCTACCGATCGGCGAGGATATTGCGCTGAACCTCCCCCAATCCATCCTGCTTGGCCGCTACCGCCTAGCCGCCGATCATGCGCCACAGGCGTCGGCGGGCGGATCGCCGGAAAATGGCACACTGCTCATGATGCCGCCGCTTGGCCACCGTATTGATGTGCCGAGCGACTGGACGGATGGACCCAGCGTCCCGCCGATCACCGCCGGCACGATGTTCGATGCCTTTTGCGAAGGGGCAGGGATCGACGCGGCGCAGTTCGGTGCGGAGGACCCGGCGGAAATCCTGCGGCGCGCAGGCGCGGTCTATCGCCAGATGGTTCTGGGTGTCGGCGACCTTCTGGCCGAGCGGGACCGGGTGCGGGGGCAATATCAGCTGGCCCAGACGATCATCACCAGCGCGGACAACAACCCGTTCAAATGGGCGCCGACCCAGCGGCTCGCCATCGACCTGCTGCTGGCGAGCGAAGGAAGCTTCCTGTCCGGTCCGGACGCTCTCAACGCGTCGTTCCGGGACATAAAGAAGCATCTGGTCGCGACCTTCCACGGCTTTCAACAGAGCCTAGCCGCTGCCGTCGACAGCTTCGATCCACAAGCGATCGCCGTCGCTACGGAGGGGCAGGGATCGCTGCTCAAGAGCCGGGCGGCGGTCTGTTGGGAGGAAGCGTCCAGGCGCCACGCGGCGCTGGCAGCGGAGCTGGAGGGCGAGGCAGGGACGCTCAACGACGCCTTCGTTACGGCCTATGGCGAGGTCAGCGCCCAGCAGGAAGAGGAAGGCCGATGAGCGCGCTGCGCATCGCTTGCGATGATCCGGCGGATGGCGCGCCCCATCGGTCCGCCGCGCGTACGCATGTCGGCAAGGTCCGGTTGCTGAACGAAGACCGCTATCTGGAAGCGCCCGAACATGGGCTCTGGGCAGTGGCGGACGGCATGGGCGGGCATGATGCCGGTGATGTGGCGGCGACCATGACCGTGCGCGCGCTCGCGGCCCTGTGCGAGGATGCGGCACCGATCGACGCCCCTGCCATAGCCCGAACCTTGCAGGCGACCAACGGGGCGATCCATGCGCATTTGACCGAGCGAGGACAGCGGGGCGGATGTACTGTCGCGGGGCTGTGGCTCGATCAGGATCAAGCCCATGTCTTCTGGGCGGGCGACAGCCGGGTTTATCGTTTCCGTGCGCAGCAACTCCAGCGGCTGAGCCACGATCATAGCGTGGTGCAGCAGTTGTTGGACGCAGGCGTGCTGAGCTCAAACCAAGCGGCGCATCATCCGCAGGCCAATGTGATCACCCGCGCGCTGGGCGTCGATCATCAGGTCGAGATCGATTTCTGCACTGTGGACCTTGCCGAGGACGACCGCTTCCTGCTCTGTTCCGATGGCATCACGGCGGAGCTCGATGATGCGCAGATCGCCGGATATATGGGCGAAGAGCGGGGCGAGATCATGAACGCGATCATGGCCGCCGCGCTTGCATCAGGCGGCCGCGATAATCTGACGCTGATCATGGTGGGATAAGGCACGACGAGGTTGGATTGATCGTCACCCCGGACCTGATCCGGGGTCTCGCTTCTTACCTGAGGCTGCTGAAACAGCGGGACCCCGGGTCAAGCCCGGGGTGACGGAAAGGAGCCTCTGCGATGCGTTCGTGTAAGACGATCACGCTCTGGAGGGAGCAGCCCGCGACGAAGCGCGGCCTGCTCCCCTTAAGCTATGTCAGAGTTCGACCACCGACAGGATGTGGCTGTCATAACCGGGCCACACATAGTCGAATTCGAGGATCAGCGTGTCGCCGATCTGGCCGCTCGACAACAGGTCGGTTTCGACGAACAGCTGCAGGCCGTTGCGGCCATAGGCGTAACGGGTGACATTGCCGAAGGCGGGGGACGCGTCCAGCAGCGCGTCGATCTGCTCATTGCCCTGGCGCGGACGGTTGACGGTGACCTTCAGGCGGCCCTTTAGGTCGGGATCATTTTCGTTCGCATCCATGAAGGCGAGCGTCATCTTCTCGATCGCTTCGAACGAGTCCACCAGCGTCCCGACGTGGAAGGTATATTCAGGATCAGCCTCGACAGCAGCGCGCAGGGCCTTGACCGCCTCATGCTCCTTGTCCGTGCCATAGCCGAGCGCTTCGCGCGCAGCCTTGTTCACCGCCGCCTGCGCCGCGGGAAGAGCGGAAAGATACACGATGCCGTCGCCCCGGCTGCGGTTGCTGTCATGGACCACGAAGCGATAGAAATTGCCCTGGGGGAAAGGCAGCATCTGCGTTTCAACGAACCCTGCCAGCTTCAGCAGCTTGGCCGCTGCCGGGCCGTCTTCGCTATTGGGATAGAATAGGGCGACATGCCCCATCGACCGCATGTAATCCTGAGCATCTACTGCCAAAGTCGCCATGTTCATGCCTCCTGCTCCGGTCGCTTGACGCAACCGCTATCCCGGTAAAATCAAAAGGACCGGGCCGTTATGATCAACGGCCCGACCATAGGCCAGCCTTTCCGGCGGCGCTGGATATTCCGACCTTATGCCGCCTGCGTGGAACTGCGCTTGTCGAGTGTGACATGCATGCCGTTGGTGCGCTTGTGCAGGTCGGGGGTCTTGCCGCGGGGATTGTAGAACTGCTTGTACCAGGTGCGGACCTTGCCATAGGGGCCGTCATTGGGGATGACGAGCGGGTTCAAACAAGCTTTCTTGTTCTGCCAGATCTCGACATCCTGGGCAAAGGCAAGGCGGCTGCCTTCCTGATATTCGAGGGCTGCGGCGCGCAGTTCGTCGGTGACGGGCGCGGAGCCGTCATTCACCTGCACCATCAGGCCATGCCAGACGCGGATCTTGCCATCCTCGATCGGCGTGTGGGTGATGAGGATGAAGCTGTCGAATGTCCCTTCCATCTCCGATTGGAGGATCGAGGGGCCGGTATACCAGGTGTCGAGCGTCAGCACGTCTTCCGGGTTCTGCACCAGCGTGCGGTGTCCGGCGGCATAATATTGATGGACGATATGATCCTTGAACTCATTGGCGAAGTAGACGAAGTCCTTTGCGCCATGGATCGGGATGAAATGGCCGAAATCAGCCATGTTGTCGACCACCTCGATCGGGTGGATGTCGAGATCGCCCATGAAGTCGATCTTCCAGTTGACCCAGCCCGGCGCATCATAATGGCCGCCGAAATCGGGCAGGTCGAAATTGGGTTCCAGCGCTTCGGGATCATGCCAGATCCAGATCGTGCCTGCGCGCTCCACCACCGGGAAGGTCTTGAGCTTCGCCGCCTTGGGCACGAAGTCGGAATAGGGGATGTTCTTGCACGCGCCGTCAGGGCCGAACTGCCAGCCATGGAAGGGGCAGCGGATCGAATCGCCCACCACCTGCTCGCCGTCGCGCACGATGTAGCTCGTCGTGTTCTTCGCCAGATGCGCGCCCATGTGCGGGCAATAAGCCTCCGTCACATAGACCTGGCCGCTCTCGCCACGGTACATCACCATGTCCTGGCCAAGATAGCGCATCGCCTTGGGGCTGCTCGTCGCCTCGGCGCTCTCACCCACCATGAACCAGCCACGCGGAAAGGTGAATTCTCCCAGACGATAGTCCGACGATGTCGCCATTGCTTGATCCTCTCATTCGCTACCTGGCGTAGCAGGACGGGCCGGTCGCCCATATGAACCATATGGCGATCAGCCCAGCCGATTTAACTGATGCCATATAATTTACGCAAAGCCGTTCGGCCGTGCAAGTTACTTATCGCCGATAAGCTTGAACCTGCCCTTAATGCTCCGCAATGAACAAGCCCATGCGCGTCCACGTCCGGGATTTGCGTGCACGCAAATCTCCGACGGACGCCTTGGTCATGCCAGGGCGCGCGCGGCCAATATGGCTTCTCGCACATGCGCGAACAAGAGGTCGAGATCGGCGTCGCTCGCTATGGTGAGATCCAGCACGACGCCGCCCTTGGTTACGCGTGCCCGGCCTATGCGGTCGCCGCCAGCCATGATCTCCATGTCGCTGCTTTCCATGGGCCGCCGCGCCGCCGCCTGACGCAGCCGGGACAGGACCGTTGCGGACGCCAGCATCGATCCGTTGCCGGCGGCGCGCGCCTGCTGCTCCTGCGCGATGATCCGCGCTTCGGCGATTAGGTCGGCCCTTTGCTCATGCCTGCGCAAGAGCGGCGTCAGCAGTTCGGAATAGCGGACCTTCAGCTCCTCCTTCGTGGCGAAGGCCTGGATCACCTCTTCGGGCAGTTGGGCAAGGGCAAGAAGGCGGCTGAGCTGGCTGTTCGACAGGCCCAGCGCCTCGGCCATGCGCGACTGGACACCGCCATAGAAGCGATCGACCGCCTGCTGATAGCTGCGCGCCCGGTCCAGTTCGCAAATATCGGCGCGTTCCCGATTTTCTATGTCGGCGAGACGGAAGGCTTCCTCGTCCGACAATTCGACGACCAGCGCGTTGAGGCGCAGTTCCGGACGGCCGTTATGGTTCAGCCAATCGATGGCGAAGCGCCGCCTGCTGCCGACCAGCAGCTGATAGGGTTGTTCCGACGCCTGCGGGTTCAGCCGCACGAGCACAGGGATGCGGTTGCCGCCTTCGGCCGCGATGGATTCTATCAGCGACCGGCAACTGTCGGGGTTGAGGCCCGGCTGATCCCGGGGGTTGCCGTCCCATACCACGCAGTCGGCGGGGCGGATGAGCATCGGTGCGCGGCTGTCTATCCTGTCCCCGGCAAAGCTGGTCAAGCGATCATCGAGGCGGCTGAGCGCTTCCAGTTCGGCGGCCGGGCGGGCTGCGCCATTGTCGCGGGACAGCGTCGCCATGATGTCGCGTATCAATCCCGCCATGCGGCCTTTCCTCCATTGCTGGCGATTGTCTAGCGGCGTTTCGGCTGCCTGGCTCATCAGACCGAATCCGAAATGGTGGAAGTGGCGCGCGTTGCGTGCACGCAAAGAAGACTCTGTGCCACGTGGCGCGCCGGTTTTTCGCTGAACTGGCGATGATGCAGGGCGCTGGTGAACGTGCTTAGCGACATGACGCGGTCGCCCTTCGTCCAGCCGCGCCGTGCGCTTGGGCGGCCGAGGTGCGAGCCCGTCACCCACTCCGCCCCTTCTTCAGCGGCGATATGGAGGTGCCATGGCGAGTCCACGCCATCGACGATCACGGTGGAACTCATGGTGCGGGCCAGGCCGAGAAGATGGCCGACGCGCAGCCGGTTGCGTTCCGATTCATAGGCGGTGCGCATGAAGGGGCTGTCCAGCTTCACGACATCGGGCGACAGGGCCATCAGCTGCCCGATGGAAGCTTGGCCGGAGCCGAAGCGGGCGACCGAAATCCGCACGCCAAGACCGCGCAAGGTCCGGACGAAGGCGAGCGCGTCGCGAAAACAGGCGATGCCGCTATTGTCGCCAATCTCGATCACCAAGCGGCGTGCAAGGCTGGGCTCCCGTCTCAAACGGTCGATCAGGTCCGTCCAGCCTGCACCCTGGCCATGCAGGTTGCTCGACAGGCTGTGCGGGGAGACGGCGACCGACAAGCAGGCAGCCGGGTCCGCCTCCAGTTCACGGATCACGTCGCGTACCAGCAAGCGATCGAGCAGATGGGGGAGGCCGAGGCGTTCGAGCGCCGCGTAGTTGGCGGCGCAATCCATCTGCTCGCCATTTTCGCCGACGCGGCGCAGCATCGCTTCATAATAGAGGATGGTGCTGCCATCGCGCGGGCGGGATACCGGGCGCCAGCTCAGGACGGCCTCCCCATCCTGCACCCAGCGCAGGAGTGCGGCCGCCTGCTCCATATCGCGCCGGTAGAGGGCGACGCCTTCCCCCCGGCGGACGACGATCTGCAATTGCCGCAATGTGGAGGCGGCGAGCCGGGCGCTCGCCTCCATTTCCTGTGCACGGCCCAGATGTTCGCCGACAAAGGCCTGCCCGGCCGACACCGAAAGCAATATGTCGCAACCATTGTACCGGAAGCGTTCGCCATCGATCGCTTCGCACAGCTTCTCAACCAGCCGCTCGACGGGCAGGCTCTGCATGAGCGGATAGCGCGCGGTCAGCATGATCCGGCTGCCGTCGGCGCTGCGCAGGCCGATGCGGCCCAGGTGCTGGCGAGCTCGATGGCAAAGATGATCGATGGCGGCGCGAGCGGCATCCGGGCCATAGGCAGCTTCGATGGCATGAAAATTGTTGAGGCTGATGATGAGCAGATGCTCGGCCTGATGGAGCTCCATCAAGGGCGAATCCTTTCGCGGGACCAGCTTGCAAAGTGCCAGACAGGATAAGATGAGGAGGAGGCGGGCCTGCCGCCTCCTCACCCCCCTCCCCCGTGCCGGTGGGTGCGCGGGGGAGGCAAAGGGTCAGCGGCCGAGCAGACCGCCGAGCAGGCCCGTTACCGGAGCGGCGGGGCCCTGACCGCCCGTGGACGGGGCGGCCACGCCGCCGAGCAGGCCTGTCACTGGCGCAAGCAGTGATCCGCCGCCCGTGCTGCCGCTGCCGGTGGGGAGTGCCGGGGCAAGGCCGTTGACGGCGTCGAGCACTGGCGAGACGACGCTGTCGACGGTCGAGGTGACGGTGGCGACGACCGGCGCGGCAGCGGTCACGACCTGATCGACCGCGGCGCCCGCTTCAGCGCCCAGAACGCCGCCGACGAGATTGCCGACCGGCGCAAGTCCGGCCTCCACCCCTGCGGCGGTGGTCGGCACTGCCACATCGACGATCGTCCCCTGCGTCAGGACTTCGGCGGTCAGCAGCTGCCCCTGCGCCGGAGCGGTCACGGACGGCAGCAGATTGACGCCGACCAGCGTGTCACTGGTGGTCGGGCCGGGCACCGCCTGACCCCCGACATTTGTCCCGATCAGGGGTCCGCCGAGCAGGCCGCCCGGCGTTCCGCCTGCTCCCCCCAGCACGCCCGTCAACCCGCCTGCGACCGTTTCGACCAGGCCGGTTACGGGAGCGAGCGCACCGCCATCGCCGACGAGCGCCCCCGTGACCGGCGCCAGCGCGCCGTTCACCGTGTCGAGCAACGGCGCCGTCACCTGAGTAGCGGCGGACGTCACCGTCGCCACCACCGGCGCGAGACCGTCGGTCACTTGAGTGACGGTGCCGCCCACCTGATCGCCGAGCAGCGTTCCGGCAAGCGTGCCGACGGGCGCCAGTCCCTGCTGAACGCCGCCGACCGTGGTGGGCAGGGCCACGTCCACGACCGTACCATCGCCATTCAGCAGGCCGACCGTCGCGAGGTTGCCGGTGGCGTTCGGCTGATCAGTCAGCACATTTACGCCGACGAGAGATCCGGGGCCGGTGGGACCGGCGACCAGCTGGCCGCCCAGATTGACGCCGATCAGTGCGCCATCGCTGGTTCCGGTCGGGCCGCCGGGGCCAGTGGGACCGGTTGGACCTCCTGGACCGGTGGGGCCAGTTGGGCCTCCGGGGCCTGAAGGACCGCCGGGACCTGTGGGGCCGTTGGGGCCTGTCGGGCCGGTAGGGCCTCCTGGACCGGTGGGGCCAGTTGGGCCTCCGGGGCCTGAAGGACCGCCGGGACCTGTGGGGCCGTTGGGGCCTGTCGGGCCGGTAGGGCCGCCCGGTCCAGTGGGTCCGCTCGGGCCGGAAGGTCCATCTGGACCGCTGGGGCCTCCGGGGCCAGTTCGGCCATTCGGGCCATTCGGGCCAGCGGGACCGCCTGGTCCGCTCGGGCCACCAGGACCGCTAGGGCCATCAGGGCCACTTGGACCACTCGGACCACCGGGGCCGCTTGGACCAGTTGGCCCGCTGGGGCTGGTCGGACCCGACGGGCCGGAGGGCGTCTTGCCTCCTGCCGTACGGACGCTGAAGCCCACGCCATCGGAGCAGGCGCCAAGTAGGAAAAGCGGAATCGCCGTGGCGCAAAGCAGCAGACGCCGCCCTGACCGCGCTGGCCCAACCAAAGACATGCTAGAACCTCCCTGTTCAATGCGAACATCATCGCAAGGCCACAAGGCTAAGCACGGCATTCCCTTACGGCTTCTTCTAAAATCACCGATCTGGTGACATCGGGCTTTGGGTGGGGGGAGGTGCGAAGGAACAGTCGGGGAAGCGCGGGATGGGATACGCAAAGAGCTTGCGATTGCGGTTTGCGCGTCGGGATTGGCTGGTTAGGTTGGGGAAATTTGGGTTGGGCTGTTTTCTTATGCGCAAGATGGGGAAGTCGGGGTGTTTTTGGGGTTTGTCCATTATGGTTCGATTTGTGTTCGGACTTGGGGCTAGAAATAACGGGCTTTTAGGGGGACCTTCTCCCTCTCCCCTTTAGGGGAGAGGTTGGGGAGAGGGGAGCGACGATCGCCTGTTACGGTCCCCTCTCCCGCCTTCGCTGCGCTCGGCACCTCGGCTAGAGTCACGTGCCTCTGGCCGACCCCTAAAGGGGAGAGGGGGATGTTCCGTCGACCCGGGTGCGTGGCGATACCAATCGGCATTAACGCCAGCGTGGCCCTTCAATCCAAGTCACGAGGCTCCGGCGCAGCCCTGCCGTCACGGGCAGCACGCGATGTTGCAGGAAGGATGGAAAGATCAGCATGCTGCCGCGCGGGGCGAAGGTGGCGGCGGGTTGCGCCACGCAGAAGAATTCGAACGCTCCACCTTCATAGTCTTCTGGATCGGACAGTTGCACCACCACCGACAATTTGCGGTCGAAGGGGCGGGAAGATTCCAGCCACACATCTTGATGCCAGTCATATTTGCCATGCTGGGTGGCGTGATATTCGGTGAACTGCACTTCATAGGGAGCGACGATGTCGACACCGAAATTGGTGCGGTTGGATGCGCCGACAAATTGCATCAGCCGATCGACAATGTCCTTTTCCCGCAATGGATCGAACCAGCGGATGATGGAGGAGCGATAGGCGTGATCGCTGCGGCGGCTGTCCTCGAAACCCACAGTGGCGGATTGGTCGGCATAGAAGTCCGCCCGTTTGACGATGGCGTCGCACTCCGCGGCCGTCAGCGCGGACGGCCACACTTCCCACACATTGTTCATGTTTTCATCTTTCCTTTGCGTACACGCAAAAAGGGATCAGAAGGCGCGGCCGATCCCGAAGAAGACGCGCGCGCGGCGGGGATCCGCGCTGTCGACGCGCTTTACCGGCACAGCCATTTCCACGCTCGCCCGCCATTGATTGCCGATGCCGATCCGAACTCCGCCGCCAGCGGATGCGAGCGAAAAATTTTCGGCAGGAAGACGGTAAAAGGGCCGCGCGACCGCATGGGCCGCCGTGCCATCGGCATAGGCGAAAAGCGTCGTCTTCTGCAAAATACCGGTGCGCACGGGCGTCCAGCTTAGCTCGGCGGAGCCCGCCACCGCCTTTTCAGCCGCGCGGATGCCGATCGGGAAGGCCATGCCCGCGCCGGTGCCGCCCAGCGAAAAGCGTTCGGTCGAGGGCAGCTGGTCCCGCGAATATTGCGCCCTCGCGTTGAGTTTGACTGCAACACGCTTGGACAGGCTTCGCACGACCACGGCCTGCACATTGACCTTGGTGAAGATTTTTTCCGAAAAGCCAGTGAAGGCGCGCGCGCCCAACAGGCCGATGCCACGGCTGGCGACGGCGGACAGCGCCTGCCCCTGCGTCTGATCGGAATGCGACCAGGATGCGCCGAGCCGCACCGCACGGGAACGGTAATCGCCGAAGCGGACGTCGAGGAAATAATTGCTGCTGTCGATCCCGTCGATCGAGGCATTGATGGTGAGGTTCGTCTTGTTGGAGCGGACCAGCGCATGGCTGATCGTGACGCCAGCCAGCGTCGCTTCGCCTTCGATCGGCCGGTCGCGGACGCGGCTTTTCATATGGGCGATATTGGCCGACAGGGTGGTGCCGTTGCTGCCGATCGGGGTTGCGTGGCTTAGCGAATAAAATTGATAACGCTCGGGATAGAAGGGCAGATAGCCCGAGATGCGCGTGCTGTCCCCTTCGCGCAGAATGCCGTTGGCGGTCAGGGTCAACTGCGCCTGAACACCGTCGATGACATTGTTGACCGCGCTGTTGTCGATAAGGACGCCGATTTCCAGCTGCTTGCGCTTGATGATGAGGTCGAGGATCAGGTCGCCCTCGCCCGCACCCGGGCGGACGCGTGCTTCGACGGTCTGGCCGGGAATGTCGCGCAGCAGGCCCAGGGCGCGTTCCAGTGTGGCTTTGCGCAGCGGCGCGTCGCGCTTCACCCGCCGCATCTGGACTTCGATCAAGCGGACCGGCATGCTGGGGGACATGCCCGCCAGCCGATATTCCTTTACCCGCCCCTCGACGATCTTCACGATCAGTTGGCCGCCTGCGGGGACCTGCGCGGGGATGGATACGGAATAGAAGGCGATGCCGCTGCGCGCATAGGCGTCGCCCACCGCCTTCGCCACGGCCTGAAGTGTTTCCCGGGTCAGCGGCCGCCCGATCAGGGGAGCGACTGCCTTGTCGAGATGCGTCATAGGGAGCGATGCGCCCATATAATGGACGCGTGTCAGCATGATGCTACTGGCCGGGCTGGCGGCGGGCGCGACGGCGGGCGCAGGTGGGGCGAGCGTGGCGGGAGGCGCGGGCGCGATGCTGGGCTGCACGCGATCCTGCCGATCCCGGTCGATCAGCGGAGCGGACGCGCCGTCCCCCGCACCGGCCATCTGCGCGGCGGCGGGAAAGCAGGCTGTGAGCAGCGTTGCCGCCGCCGCGATCGCCTTCAGCCCAGCCAAAGCCCCTTTGAAATCCATCTGCCCCACGCCGCCCTGCGCCGTGGATGACGGCGCTTGTCAGGCGTCAGGCCTAGGGCAATGTCGTTGCGAATTGCTCCCAAACCATAACCGATTTGGTGCATTCTTGCCCATTCCAGACCGGTGCAAGCGTCAATTGCGACCGGATCGGCGCGATCGTGGCGGCGTTCAGAGCGCGATCAGGGCGTAGGGGCGGTCAAAACGCTCCGACACGACAAATTGCGCGCAATTATAAACCGGGACGCCGCGTGGGGTGCGCCCTTCGAACGCGCCGCGATGCGCGTGGCCGTGCACGGCGAAACGGACATTGTCGAAACGGTCGATCGCCTCCGCCAGCCGCGAGGAGCCGAGGAAAGGGAAGATTTCGGGCGGCTCTCCCTCCACCGTATCGACGACCGGCGCATAGTGGAGAACCGCCACGCAGCGGTCGGTCCGCAGCGAGCGCAGGGCGTTTTCGAGCTTACGCGCCTCGTTGATCGCTTCCTCGACGAAGGTCTTGATGCCCTTTTCCCCGAACGCGCCCAGTTCGCCACGGCCAAAGCCGCCGACAAAGCCTTTCACCCCGGCAAAGCCGACGCCCTTTATCTCCACCGCCTGGTCATCGAGCACGGTGACGCCCGCGCCGTGCAGGATGCGGGCGACTTCTTCGGGCTGGCCGCATTCATAATCGTGATTGCCGAGAACGGCGACGGTGGGGATGGTGCAGGCGCGCAGATCCTCGGCCAATATTTCCGCCTCGCGCGTCTTGCCGAAATTGGTGAGGTCGCCGCAGAGCGCCAATATGTCGGCCTTTTCTGAAATCTCCTCGAACATCGCGCGGTAGCGATGCTCTGACGTGTCGGTGACATGCAGGTCGCCGATCGCGGCGAGTGTCAGTCCTTCATGACGGGTGGGTTCATTTGTTGCGGTCATGGCTCTCCTCAAGGCCTTTGCCGACCACATCGGCGAAGCCCCATTCGGTGATGTCGATCAGATAGTCGCGCGGGGACAGAAGCCGTCCGCGGCATACGCGGATATTGGGCACCGGCAATTCCGCCCGCGTCTGCAAGCGGCCCAACAGTTCCTCGAACAGCCATAGCGGGATGCAATGCCGCTCCGTGGGATAGATGAAGCGGAAGTTGAGCAGATGGATCAGCAGCAATTCCCAGTGCAGCTCCATCGTGTCGAGCAGCCATTGCCAGTTGATCCGCTCATGCTGGCGCAGGATGACATGGACGACATCGGCGCCGTCATAGCGATAGCGGTCCTGAATGAAGATCTTCGACAGGATGAACTCAGTCGGCGGGGTGATGCGGACGGTGGTGCCGTAAACTTCGGCATGATCTTCGGCGCGAAACCATTCCTCTGTCACCGGAACACTGGCGGAAGAGATATTGTAGATCACGTCGAAGAAGTTGTTGCCGCGCCAGACCTTGCCGATCCAGCGCTCATCCTCGAACTCGACTTCATGTCCGAGATGCTTGAAATAGGAGAGGATGCGCGGAGCGTCGCCTGCCTTGCAAAAGACGTCGAGATCCTTTGTCGGCCGCACGATGCCGGTGTGGCAGCCCAAGGCATAGGTGCCCGAAAGCATGAAGGGGATGCCGGATTCCACCAGATGCTGGAGGCTTTCGGTGTAGAAGGCCACTGAATCGGGCGGCGGATCGAAGATCGCTGGGTCTGCTGTCATTTCAGGAAGGCAACGGGCGAAGGGGGCGAGTGTTCCGCGACAGGAGGCGGGATGATCCCGGGTTAGCATTTGAAACAGTTCCCCTCCCGCAGGCGGAAGGGGTTAAGGGGTGGGTGTGAGCGAAGCGAGCTTTTGCCTGAGCCTTTAACAGCGACCTTGCGCTAGCCCACCCCCCAGCCCCCTCCCGCTTGCGGGAGGGGGAGTTATCCCTCCTTAAATCCCTGGCACCGCCAGCAGCCTTGCCTCATCGCGCAGCCTTCCGGCCTGCGCGGGATTGGCTTTCCGCGCGGCCTGATAGGCCGCCTGTGCCTTTGCCGTTTCGCCCAGCATCATGCGGCTGCGCATCAGCATGATCCAGCCGTCGACATTGGCGGGATTGGCCTTGAGCTTGGCTTCTAGCCCCGACACCATGTTTTCGACCATCGCGTCCTGCTGCCCCTTGGGGAGTTGCGCGGCGGCTTGCATCTGCTCGCGGCTTGGCCCGGGGATCGCTGCTGTGGCGACCGATCCGATGGGCGGATGCGGCGCAGTGGGCTTTACCGCTGCCAGACGGTCCTTGACGTCGATGCCGTTGATCTTGCCGACCTGCTCGATCGTCCGCCGCAAGTCGGCTTCCCACGGCGCGCCGGGCGGGGTGTCGGCAAGCAGCGCCAGCCAGTCGCGGATTGCGCCTTCATGATCCTTGGCAAGGTCCTTGCGGACAGCGAGGAAATAGCGGGCGCGCGGCTCCTTGGGATCGAGCTTCACGGCCTTACCGAAGGCATCCGCGGCCTCCCGCGGCATCGGGTCGTGTTCGCTCGCCATCACCAGCGCTTCACCAAGCGATGACCAGAATGTCGCATTATCCGGGGCCAGCTTGACGGCGCGGCGATAAGCGCGGGCGGCGTCGGCATGACGGCTGCTCTCGAAATAGGCCCAGCCGAGCATCTGCCAGCCTTCCGCATCGTTGGGATTGGCGCCAACGCGCTCCTGAAGACCACGGATGACGCTTTCCGGATCGGAGGGCTGCTGCCCGGCCGACGCGAAGGGGGCGGAAGCGGCGCTTTCCTTTTCCTGCGGCCGGTCGCGCCAGACATTATAGCCGACCGACACGATCGCCAGCCCGGCCGCCCCGATCAGAGCCACTCGCCCCACGCTCAGCTTCGCCACTCAACCACCCCCGATAATCACCAACTGCTCTCTAGCGTGACGCAGCGGAATTGATAGAGTGCCCAAAGACTTGATCCGCGCATCATAAACCGGCAGGGGCATGGCCGGGGCTGCGGGTGATCTCGCAAGAGGGGGGACATAAGTGACTGACCGCGTGCGTATCGCGATCGTCGGGTCGGGACCGGCGGGGATGAGCGCGGCCGCGCGCGCGGCGCAGCTGGGTATCCCGCATCTTCTGATCGAAAAGACGGACCATCTGTCCGACACGATCTTCAAATATCAGAAGGGCAAGCATGTGATGGCGACGCCCAGCCAGCTCGTGCTGCGTTCCGATTTCGACTTCGACGCTGGCAAGCGGGAAGCGATCCTGGGCCGCTGGAACGAGCAGGCCGCCGCGCAGGGTATCAACATCGCCTATAATGCCGAGGTGAAGGCGATCACCGGCACCGGCGATCCGATCCCGGGCAGCGTACAGAAGATCGTGGCGCGCAAGCGCGACGGCACGACCGACACGAAGGAAATCCAGCGCCTCGCCCCGCCCTACCGACTGACACTGACGGACGGGCGCGAAATCATCGCCGATGCGGTGATCATGGCGATTGGGACGCAGGGCAATCCCAATTTGATGCGGGTTCCGGGCGCCGACCTGCCGCATGTGCAATATCAGCTGGACGATCCCGCCGATTATAATGACGAACATATTTTCGTCGTCGGCACCGGGGACGCGGGGATCGAAAACGCCATGGGCCTCGCCGCCGACGAGGCGCAGGGGAATGTCGTCACCATCCTCAACAGGGGAACGGAGTTCGCCAGCGCGAAGCCCGCCAACGTCAAGGCGCTGATGGCGGCCGCCGAAGCCGGACGCCTTTCGATCATGACTGAATCGACCACGGCGAAGATCGAGCCCGGCTTCATCACGCTCGACAGCCGCGACGGCGAAGTGAAGGTGCCATGCGACCGCATCATCGCCCGCATGGGCTCCGCCCCGCCGCGCGCGTTCGTGGAAAGCTGCGGCGTCGAATTTGCCAGCAGCGACCGCTTGGCTTTTCCCAAACTCTCGCCGGTGTTCGAAAGCACCGCGCCCGGCATCTTCGTCATCGGCGCTCTGGCGGGCTATCCGCTGATCAAGCACTGCATGAACCAGGGCTATGACGTTGTCGAATATATCAACGGCAATCGTGACCTGAAGCCTGCCGACGAACCCATTCTCGCCGCGAAATTCGCCGGGTTGCCGGAAAAGCGCTCGGTCGCGGAAT
This sequence comes from Sphingobium sp. TomMM35A, assembly GCF_054771735.1. Classification (NCBI taxonomy): domain Bacteria; kingdom Pseudomonadati; phylum Pseudomonadota; class Alphaproteobacteria; order Sphingomonadales; family Sphingobiaceae; genus Sphingobium; species Sphingobium sp. TomMM35A. The sequence continues at coordinate 742,606 of NZ_BSRC01000002.1, read as the reverse complement.
GGCTGGAGTTTCTGCGCACCAACGTGTCCATCCTCGAAGGCTTGTCGCCGCTCCAGATGCGCGAGTTCATGCTGGACAGCGAAGTCCGCGCCTACCGCGCAGGCGAAGTGATCTTCGAAAAGCATGACCCCGGCTCATCGCTTTTCGGCATCGCTGGGGGCCAGGCGCTGGTGGAGGTCGGCCCCGGCACCAACGTGCCGATCGAGGCGGGATTGATCTTCGGCGAGGTCGGCCTGATTTCCGGCCGTCGCCGCGGCTCAACGGTGCGCGCGGGGACGGACTCGATCATGGTGGAAGTGTCGCGGACGGCGGCGCTGAAGCTCATGTCTTCCAACCCGCCCGCCAAGCGCGCCATCACCCGCATTTCGACCGAGCGGCAGCTGCTCCAGATGTTCGGCGCTGGCCTCACGCCCGCTGATCTCGCCGAAGTGCTCGACACGGCCGAAATCCAGACCGTCAAGGCAGGCGAAGCCATCCTGACAGAAGGCGAGCTGGGCAACGACATTTATGTGATCCGCGTCGGCTCCATGATCGTGGAGAAGAAGATCGGCGGCAGACAAGTCTTCCTCTCTTACCTTCCCGCTGGGTCCTATGTCGGCGAAATGGCGCTGATCGCGGGCGGGCCCCGCACCGCCACGGTCAAGGCCACGGTCAAGTCCGAAGTCATCAAGCTGAACGGCGACGCCTTCGCCCGGCTGATGGCCGCCAAGCCCGCACTGCTGGAGCGCGCCCGCAAGGACATGGCTGCGCGGCAGGACGTTAACGCCTTCATCGAAAGCCGTAAGGACAGCTTCTCCACTGTCGTCGACATGTATTCGGAGACGGCAAAATTCCTGGTCGACAACGGCATTGGCGAAGCCACCGACGTGCTGTTGATCGACGAGCATCTGTGCGTCGGCTGCAACAATTGCGAAAAGGCGTGCGCAGACAGTCATGAAGGCCTGTCCCGCCTCGACCGGGAAGCCGGGCGCACCTACGCCCATCTCCATGTGCCGACCAGCTGTCGCCATTGCGAGCATCCGCATTGCATGGCCGATTGCCCGCCCAACGCCATCCATCGCGGCCCGGATGGGGAGGTCTTCATCGACGAGACCTGCATCGGCTGCGGCAATTGCCAGCGCAACTGCCCCTATGGCGTGATCCGCATGGACAGCGTGCCGCCCAAGAAGCCGGGCCTGCTCAGCTGGATGTTCTTCGGCGCAGGGCCCGGGCCCGGCGAGCCGTCGAAGAAATGGCGCTACAAACATGCCGAGCCCGGTGTCGAAAAGCCCAAGAAGGCGATCAAGTGCGACATGTGTTCCGGCATTGACGGCGGTCCCGCCTGCGTCCGCGCCTGCCCCACTGGCGCCGCCATTCGCGTGTCGCCAGAGGATTTTCTCACTGTCGCCCGCCTTGATGGGCAAGCGAACTGATGGCCACCCGCGCACCCTCCGCTCGCCGCATCAAAGGCGAAGTCCTGCATGACGGCTTCCTGCGTCACGCCAATTTCCGCTGGCTGAAGATCGCTGGCCTTCTCTGCCTGCTCGTTATCGCCAGCTATCTGATGATCGACATAACGCCGCGCCATAATGGCGGGAGCTGGTACGGCTATATGCTGGGGACGATCGGCGTCGGCCTGATCCTGTGGCTGACGCTGCTCGGCCTGCGCAAGAGGGCCATGACGCGCGGCCGCTGGTCACTCAAGGCCTGGACCAGCGCGCATGTCTATCTGGGTTTGAGCCTGATCGTCATCGGCACGCTGCATACGGGCTTTCAGCTGGGCTGGAACGTCCATACGCTGGCCTATGTCCTGATGATGCTGGTGATCCTGTCAGGTCTGTTCGGCATCATCGTCTATGCGACGCTCCCCACCGCGCTCAGCAACAACCGCGCGGAAATGACGCAGGTGCAGATGCTCGAAGCGGTCCGCGCCATCGACCGGCAGCTGCATGATGCCGCGCAACCGCTGCCCCAGGCCCAGGCCAGTCTGGTCCGCCAGTCGCTGGATGACGATCCGTTCGGCGGCAGCCTGATCGCGCGGCTTTCCGGCCGCTACCCGCGCTGCGCTACTGCCGCCGCGCAGGCGGCATTGCGCCATTGGACCGGCGATCATCCGGATACCGGCGAGGAGCCCTTGGAAAGGATCGACGCACTGCTCGAGCGCAAGCAGGCGATGCTCGCGCGTCTCCGTCGGCATCTGCGGCTGAAGGCGTTGCTGGAGGTCTGGCTCTATGTCCATGTCCCGGCGACCTTCGCCCTGCTCGCCGCGCTGACCGCGCACATCGTCAGCGTCTTCTTCTACTGGTGAGCGCGCAGATGAGCTTCACAGTCCGCCAGATCAGCCTGACCGCAGATAGCCGCGAGATCGTCCGCAGTGCGACGCTCGACAAGCCGCAGCTGGTGCTCGGCCGTGCATCGACGAGCGACATCCACCTGCCCGACCTCGCGTTGGAGCCCGATCACGCGCGCATCGAACAATTGGACGCCCGCACGGTCCGGGTGCGCGCGACCGGCACGCTCGGCTTCGAGATAGAGGGCCGCACCACCCGCAGGGCCGACATCGACGTCAGCAAAGGCGCGGAATTGCGCTTCGGCGGGCATCGCATCACTGTGTCACAGGAAGATGGCGCAACCGTCCTCACCATCCGCCGCGTCGATGCCGTTTCGGAAGCCTCGGAGGAAAAGGAGGAGGCTCGCGTCTTCTCCCTCGCGCGGCTTGCCCCGCCTAAGCGACTAACCGCATGGGGCCTCGTCCTCGCCATCCTGATCGGCTTCCTCGCCGTTCCGATCTACAGTTATGCCACCCGGCCTGCCGACGACATGCGCAACATCTACAGCGTGAAGGGCGACAATATTAAGGGGGATGGGGCCTGGTCCTCCGGCCCGTTGAGCCAGGCGCACCACGCGCTGGAAGGCAAATGCGAGACCTGCCATCAAAAGGCGTTCGTTTCCGTCCGCGATTCTGCCTGTCAGACATGCCACACATCGGTGCATGACCATGCTCCGGCCGCCCGCATCGCCATGGCGCGCACGGAACCCGGCATCGGCGGCAAGTTCCTGAACCTCGTCGCCTCGACCTTCGGCAAACCCCCGGAAGGTGCCTGCGTCGATTGTCACCGCGAGCATGAAGGCGCTGGCCCCATGCAGCCGACGCCCCAGGCTTTCTGCACCGATTGCCATGGCAGTCTGAAGGATCGGCTGAAGGACACGAAGCTCGCCGATGCAGGGGATTTCGGGACCGCACATCCGCAATTCACGGCGCTGGTCCAATATAATCCCGGTAAGAAGCCGAGCTTCACCCGAGCCTCACTCGACACCAAGCCGATGGACGATAGCGGCCTCAAATTCCCGCACGACACTCACCTGTCGCAGACCGGCGGCGTCGCTCGCATGGCGCGCACGGTGGGCGGCTATGGCGACGCGCTCGCCTGCAAGGATTGCCATCGCCCAACGGCAGACGGCGTACGATTCCTGCCCGTGGACATGGAGCGCGATTGCCAATCCTGCCACAGTCTGGCCTTCGAAAAGATCGGGGGCACGGTGCGGACTCTGCGCCACGGGCAGCCCGATCAGGTGATCGCAGACCTGCGCGCCTATTACCGCTCGACCGCGCCCACCCAGCCGATCGGCTTGAGCGGCATGGCTCGCCGCCGTCCCGGTGATTATGCACAGGGCCGCGTGTATCACGCCTATTTCGGCGCTCAGGCGGCGCGCCCCTCCCGCGCGGGCGACGCGATCCGCGCCGTCTTTTCAAAGGGCGGCGCCTGCTATGACTGCCATATCGTCACCCCGCCCGGCGCGAACGGCAGTGCCAGCTGGAGCGTCACGCCGGTCAACCAGCCGATGCGCTACATGATGAACGGCTGGTTCGATCATAAGGCCCACAGCACCGAGACCTGCGAAAGCTGCCACGCCGCGGCGAAGAGCAACGACGCGCGCCAGCTGCTTCTGCCGGGCATCGACAGTTGCCGCACCTGCCATGGCGGGGAGAAGTCGAAAGCGCCCGTGCCATCGAGCTGCGCCATGTGCCACAGCTATCATGTCGGCGATGGCGCGCCATGGACGCCTGTCCGGGCGACAATCAAGGAAGATCGGGCCACGAGGGAGAAGGACTAGCCATGCTGATCGCGCAGGTTACCGACATCCATCTGGGTTTCGACCGCGACAATCCGGGCGAATTCAATCGCCAGCGGCTTGACCAGGTGCTTCGTGCGCTGATCGACGGCCCCAACCGCCCCGATCTGCTGCTCGCCACCGGCGACCTTACCGAATATGGCGATGCCGACAGCTATCGCCGCCTGGCAGAAGCGTTCAGTCAGTGCCCCTTCCCCGTGTGGCCGGCGATGGGCAATCATGACGACCGCGCCAATTTCGGCCGACATTTCCCGAAGGTCCCGCAAGACGAAGGCTTCGTCCATTATGTGGTGGCAAGCGAGGGCCGCCGCATCATCATTCTCGACACGCTCGAACCCGGCCGCCATGGCGGCGCTTTCTGCGAAGTCCGCGCCGCCTGGCTGGCCGCCCGGCTCGACGAAGACGCACACACCCCCACCCTGATCGTCATGCACCACCCGCCGATTGAGGCAGGCATCGATTGGATGAACACCCATCCCGACGAGCCATGGGTGCAGCGCTTCGCCGCAACCATCGCGGGCCGCCCCAACATCGCCGCCATCCTCTGCGGGCATCTCCACCGCACCATCGCCGCGCCATGGCAGGGCACGACCGTCGCCATCTGCTCCTCGACCGCGCCGCAACTCGCGCTGGACCTGCGCCCCATGGACACCGGGCAGCCTGACGATCGCCCCATGATCGTCGCCGATGCTCCCGCCTATGCCCTCCACCTATGGACGGGCGCTGGCATCGTCACCCATTTCGAAACGGCTGGCGAACGCGCGACGCTGGCGAAGTTTGATGAAAAGATGCAGCCGCTAGTGCGGATCCTGATGGATGAGCGGCCCGCTTAAGGCGGGGCTTATCCCTTCTTCTTGTCGATAAGTACCGCCTGCTGCCATTTACCGGGCGCCTTGTCGGTCCGATGGACGCAGCCCGCCCAGCAACAGGGCCGCTTCTTTCCTTCCAGCAATTCCTCGCGCGTCCGATCAATACGCCGCGCGCGCGTCTTTGCCTGTTTGGCGTCTTCGATCCAGCAGATGAACTCGTTACGGCCCAGCGGCGTCAGCGCCTGCCACAATGCCAGCACCTCCGGCTCCGCCCGTAACGCCGCCTGCAAATCTTCACCTGCTTCATGCACAGTGCCGTGGAAAATGGCCTCGGTCATGAAATGCTCCGTGCAACCGTCCCACCAAGATCAGCGGAAAACGTCCCTCACCGCAACAATGGCGGCCGCCACGCCTTCATATCGACATCGTCGCTGACCTTGTAGGGTATGCCCTTCGAGGTCAGGAACAGCCGTTCCATTTCGCTGCGGGTGAAAGGCCGCGAGCCCAGCCGCCCGAACACCGCGATCTGTCCGCCGGTTTCGTCTACCGCACGGTCGCGGTCAAGGCCCTTGGACAGCGCGACGGCGGGCGTTGACGTCCGTGCCCAGGCGATAAGTTCGGGCTTGGGCGCGGGGGAGAATCCGTAGAAATTGGGCTGGCTTGCCGGGCTGGTCAGCTGGATCACCTTCATGCCGTTCCGCCCGTCCGCGACATAGGCGAAGAGGGAGGCATTGGTGGTGGCGACGATCACATCCTCCACGTCCGTCATCTGCCCGCCGAACGTCTCCTTGGCATAGACGCTCGGCCGGAGCGGATTGGTGATGTTGACGATGGCCAGCCCTTCGGCCTTCGCCGCGACATAGGCATAGGTGCGCGCCAGATAGATGCGGCGCGCGTCCTTCAGCGGAACGGTGGCAGATGGCACCGCCACGGGATCCGTCAGCTTCGTCACGTCGAACAGCTTCAGTCCATCGGCATCCGTCACCCACAGGTAGCGGAACTGAATGGCGCTCGCGCGCGCATTCTTCATCGGCCGGACGGCAGCAAGGCGCGGATGCAGCGGATCGGCAAGGTCCACCACCACCAGCCCCGCATCCGCCGTGATATAGGCGATCTGCCCCGCCAGCTGGATATGCCGCGCCCCGTTCAGCACGCCATCAGGGTTCCAGGTGACGGCGCGTTTCAGGAAATTGTTGCGGAATTCGCCGTCGGCCATGGTCTCGATGTTGACCATGATCAGCCCTTCGATGCTGTCGGTCACGGCCGCATAGCTGTAGATCGGAAGGAACGGCTGTTCCTGATTGATCTCGCGCAATTCCTTGGTGCTGCGCAGCGGGTTTATGGGTTGGTTCGTGGGCAGTGCCATGCAGGTCGCGTTCTTCGACGCCACGCCCGTATTATGGCCGAGCTTCGAGAAGGGTCCGCTGAGGATCGGTTCGGAAAAGCCCTTGTTGGCGATCGATGCGACGTCATAGACGCGGAAGCCGCCCTTGCCCTCCGCAACATACATATATTCGCCGCGCAATTGCAGGCAGCCGACGCGATCGCGCGTGCCCTTCACGACATTGCGGAATTCCTCGACGGCTTGGCTCTCGCCGGAAGCCTTCTTGTCGAAGAACTTGCCGCGAACCCAATTCTTCAGCTCGCGCCCATTCTGCTCGACATGCAGCTTCCAATAATCGGGATAGGCATATTTCTGAAGATAGCTGCCGATCACCGCCTGTGGTTCGTCCCATTCGGTGACACGGATCGCTTCGAACCCGCCTTCCAGACCCGTCCAGGCATTGAGGCCAACGAAGTTCACGAAATTGGTGCCGAGCAGCATCAACTGCGACATGATCGCGTTGTTGTCGTCCTTCGCCGACAGGTGGCAGTCGGAACAAGTCTTCGTCTCTGTTTTGCGCACCGTATGGGGGAAATGCGGGGCGAAGGCTTGGCTTGAAAAGCCGATGCCCGACACGGGCGGCTGCTGGATATAGATGCGTTCGCGGTTGATGTTGGTCGATGACAGCACCAGCGCGGACGTCGACCGCACCGGCGCGGTCGCATTCCCCTTGGTCGTCATATGCTTGCCAAGCTGGAACATTTCATCGCGCGCCACCTGCGGATTATAGGTCGCGAAGTTGCGCGTCTCCTCGCCATCATAATGGTGGAGCGAGGTCTTCCAGTTCGCCTCGATCGGCAAGTGGCAGCCGCCGCAACTGGTGGTCCAGCTCAAGTGACAGGTGAAGCAGGCCATGTTGTCATCGCCATGCGCCCGGTCCGCCTTCGCCAAGCCCGGGCCGAAGGCGAAGCTGCCATCTTCCGCGCCCGATCGGCTCATCAGCTTGGCGCGCGCCGCCTTGGCGTTGAAATGTGGATTGGTGGAATCGACGCTGTCCTTCACCAGCGACACTTCCCATTCCAGGGCAGGATCGACGATCGACCGCTGGATCAACTTGCGCCGCCCGCTCGCGTCATAATACCATTCGAACCGGCGCTTGCCGTCCGGATTGCGCAGCAGCGCCAGGTTGGTGCCCTTGGGCGGCGCGGCCGGTCCGGATGTCAGCAGCGTCGGATAGGCGTCGGCGGTGCCGTGGCAATCCTTGCAGCCGATCTCGATCGCGTTCGCAACCTCGCCATAGATGAAGCCATTGCCATGGCTGTCCTGCGCGAAATGGCAATCGGCGCATTGCAGGCCCTTTTCGGCATGGATGTCCATGAGGTGGACCGACTTGCCGGGATTGACGCCGGGCTGAACGAACTTGCCCTCGCCTTTCTTCCGCCACTTCTCCGGATCGTCGTTCGGCACGATCTTTCCGTCGGCGTCGAGCAGATTACCCTCCCGATCGCGCTTGAAGACGCCGCGGAAGTTCCAGCCATGGCCGTGATAATCGGCGAACTGCGTATCCTTCGCCTTGTCATTGAGGTCATAGACGTTGCGCAGGAAGTCGAGGTTCGACCATTTGCCGCGCGGGCCAGCGCCTTCGGGATTGCGTTCCAGCGTCTGGTGCGTTTCGGCAGCCGTCGGGTATTTCTGCTTTTCCGGCCACATCAGGCCTGCGTCGGACTCATAGTCCCACATGGTGTAGCCCAGATAGCTGTTCAGGAAGATATTGGGCTGATGCATGTGGCAGTTCATGCACTGCGCGGTCGGGATGGCGCGGGTGAAGGTGTGGCGGATCGGGTGTCCGCTTTCCTTGACCGCCGCGACGGGGTGATTGGGCGCCTCTACGCCGTGCGCGCCTTTTAGCGCACCGTGTCCGCCCTTTTGATGCCCGGCGTCCTCGGCATGCGCTATCTTGTTCGCGATCGTCGGATCGATGGTCGCCGTCTGCCCGTCGCGGCCATATTGCGCGTAGATCAGGCTGTGGCGCGGTTCCCGGTCGTTGGCATAGACGACATGGCATCCCGAGCAGCCCGAATGGCGATAGTCGCCGGGCTGATCATTGGTCCCCATGAACCACATATAGGGGTCGTTTAGGCGCGTCTTGTGCAGGTTCAGCACGGGGATGGCGACGCGCAGGCCGGTGCCCGGCCCACGGCTCGACTGCTTGAGGTCGGGTCGGCCCGGCTCCTCCAGCCGCTGGATCGATCCGGTCGGGTTGGGCAGGCCGATTTCAGGAAATTGGGTAGCGATGTTGCGCCCGCCGCGCTCGAACACGCGGAACACGTCGCCCGGCGGCGTCACCTGCCAATTGGGGAGCGGATAGAGTTCGGCCAGCGCGCCGCGCGCTTTCTGCTCGGCGGTCAGCGTACCCGGAGGGGAGCCCGGCGATATGATCTTCGCGGGCTTTCCATCCCTGGTGTAAGCCTCGCCGAAGATGTAGTTTTTGTAAGGCACGATGCCATTATTATAGGCCGCCCCGCCCCACAGCATCGCGCCGGATGCCATCAGGGAGCGCTCCGCCGCCTCGATCGTCTGCATGTGGCACGACCCGCAAGCCTCGCGCGCCACGCGATAGTCGCTGGGATTGACGAAGCGCACGAACTCGGGCGCTTCCCGGTTCAGCAGCGTGTAAGTCCGCTTGGGATTTGCCGAGGATGGATAGTGCCAGCTACCCGGATAACGCGGCAGGACGTGCGCCTTGTCCCGCGCCGCGACATAGGCGGGATCGTCGAAGCCATGGGCCGGATCGCCCCGCACGGTCGCATCGCCGCCATGGCAATCGACGCAGCCCAGCATCACCGCTGGGGTGGCATGCATCGACGGTTCGTCAGTCTTGGTATGGCAGCTGTAGCAGCCTTCCGATTTAGCCGCGACCTGATCGGCTGTCTGGCTCATCGGCGCGGGGGGCGTCCTGGGATAGACCCGTTCGACCGGCTTTTCCGCATCGGACGCGTGCAACACGACGACCGGCACCGTGAGTGCGGCGAGCATCAGCAACAGAAAGGCAAAGATCGGCCGCATCAATAACTCAGGATCAGGTTGCCGAGCACCGAATAATAGTTCCGGTTGCGCTCGCTATTGGTGAAAAGGTCGCGAAAGCCCGCGCCCGGCAGCAGGGTCGCGCCCGACAGGCGAAAGACGATATTCTGCGTCGCATGCGGCCGCCAGATCGCGGCGGTGGACAGGTCCCAGCCGATCGCCTTGGGAATGCTTCCTTCATTGCGCAAAGCCTGCAGGGTCGCCGTATTCTGGAACCAGAGATGGTTGGCGTTGGCCGACAATCGCAGTTCAGGCAGAATATCGAAATCCGCGCCAGCGCTCAGCAGCATCGTGCCGGGATTGTTGAAATTGGACTGGCCCTGCTCCTTCGAGGATCGCAGCGAATTCAATATGCCGTTGCGCCCGTTGATGCCGATGGCCCGCCCGCCGCCGGCGAAGGGGATTGTCTGCCTGATCCAATAGCTGGTGTCCGCGCCCGCAAAGATGGGGTTCTCGAAAATCGCGTCGAAGCCGTTTTCGCGATCGTCATAAGGATCGCCATCGCCGCTGGCATAGAGCCCCGACAGACGGAAGCGCATCCAATCCTTGTCGATGCTCGCCTCGGCAGCAGCGAAAAAGGCCCTGATCTGCGCAGGCTTCGACGTAAAGAAACTGTTTCGATCCTCTCCCAAGGCCCCGTACACCGAAGCCGTCAGGTTGATCCGCCCGATCCGCCCGTCAGCGTTGTAACCCAGATAGACGACATCATAATCCCGGCCGCGTAGATCGCCCAGCAGGGCGGGCCGCACCGGAAAGCCATTGTCATCAACCTCGGTCCGCTCCGCCTCGCGGTTCATATTGTAAACGGCGGTGATCTGGCTGGTGAGGCCGGGGATCAGGAAATCCTGCCGATAGAGGTTCGCCAGGAACACCCAATCGCGCCGGGGGGACTGCACAACGCTGTTGAGGCCACTATTCGTGTCCTTTTCCAACCGCCAGAAGGCCGCGAGGTTGAACTGAAAGCGGTTATTGTCGCGGTTGCCGAACAGCCGGATGCCAAGCTGCTGGTCGTTGAACAGGAAGCCGCGAAAGTCCGACTGAAAGGGCTGGATGCCGACGCGGATCGAGCGGAAGTCGTAGCGATCCGATGTGTTCGCCAGGTGATAATCGACGAACAGCTCCTGCACGCCAAGGAAATGATCTGTGCGGCGCGATGGTTTGGACGGCTCGACGAACAGCACCCGCCGTTCGGGCACATTCACATGATTGATGTTGTAGGCCAGCGTCAGCCGATATTCGATCTCCGGCGGCTTGAAGGCGGTCGATCCCTTGATGAGCGCCACGCCGCCGATGAAGGTCTGGCTCAGCACATAGCTGGCATCCTTGCCGAACACATCGATGCTGCCCGGCCGCTCGGTCGTCTGCACGCCCACGGGAATGGGAAAGGTGCGCGGCTCTATCACCGTGTCGCTCACCGCATTGGCGACGAAGAACCAGTCATCGCCCTTGATCGGCAGCCACTTCACCTTTTCACGGTTGATCGGCCGGTCGCCCTTAAGCGTATTCTGTCCGTAGGGATCGAACCAGCGCTCCTTGACCATGCCGAGAGATTCGATCAGCCGCCAGCGATCCGGGATCGGCACCTGATCGACCGGGAAAGCCTCGGGCGGCGGCGCGCGCACTGCGCCCGGATTGTCCTGCGTCACCGCTTCGGGCAGCGGGGCTTCATAGCCCGGCCTGCGGCGGCCTTCTATCGACTGATCGTCCGCGCCAACCTCCGGCGCATTCAATATCTCTTCCCAATTGTCGGGCGGCGGCGGCGGCACGGGCTCGCCCGGCTGCGCCAGCGCGAAGAGCGGCAGGAAGGCGGCGACCCCCATCGCTACAGGCCCTGACACACATTTTGCGACGAACTGTCGAGGAAGGGCGCAAAGGGACAGCTCACATAGCGCAGCCGCACGGACGCGTTGCCCAGGTCGACAACGATCCGGTCCGCGCGGATGGCAGCAGGGGCATTGCCGATGCCGCCGCCGCGCAGGCCGCCATTATGCGCGCCCAGGAAACTGATCATGTCATCCTGATCGATGCCGTCACCCGACACGCCGATCGCACCAACCAGCACATTGCCGCGATAGATGGGGACGGAACCGGGGAAGATCTGGATGCCATTTTGGATGCGGTTGCCCGCGCCGACGCCGGTCACCGCAGAGCAGCGCTGCGGCGTGTCGGTCGCACTCGCGCCCGTCACATAGGCAAGATGGGCGGCCAGATCACCCACGACCAGCGCGGATTGCAAGCCTGTGGAGAAAGGATTGAACTGCGCGATGGGGCGGGAGAAAGGCCCGTTGGGCCGCCCCACCTCGCCGTCAGGAAAATAGGGGCGTGACAGATTGCCGTTCGCACGATCGGTGAAGGCATGGGTACCGGTCAAGGCCGCCGGATCGTTGAGGAAGGCCTGCGCCTTGCCCACAAACGCCGCCACGTCAGCGCTGCTGCTCGCCAGCAGGTCCGGCGCGGCGTGGCTGCTGGAGAAGAAAGCCGCCGTCCGTGCCTTCTGCAAACTGACGTCGGTGCCGAAGATCGGCGCGTCGGGCGATCGCACGATGCCCAAAGCCGCGCCCCGTGTATCCACCACGCTGATCGTCACCTGCGCCCGGCTGTCGAGCGGCTGCCTGATCTGCGCCCGCGCCCGGCTCATGATTGTGAAGGCTTCCTCCAGCACCGCCGTCACCTCGGCGGCGGTCAGAGGCTGCGTCACATCCCCCGCGTCGGTCGCGGCTCGGATCGGGAAACGGTTATTCCCCGACCCATCGGTCAGCACGAAGGCGTCGCGATTGGAAAACTCCGCCACGCGCGAAGCCCGCACGCCTGAAAGCTCGCTGCCATAGGCGACGCCCGCCAGCACCATCGGCGCGGGATCGCCATAATAGCCGCGCACCGCCACCAGACTCCCCGCGCTGCCGTTGATAGCGGCGAAGCTGACCGCGCCGCTCGCCTTCAGCCCCGCATAGGCAGCGTCCGAATAGCGAAGCGACGTGCCGTCAACAAAGATGCGGTTTGCGCGGATACTATCGGGCGCTTCAAAGCCCAGCGTTCCGGCCAATGCGATATATTCTTCCGGATCATTGTCCGTGTCGGTGACATCGGGATCGGAGCCATAGACCCCATCGGCCATGACGCCGATGCCGCCGACCACGACGCCATTCTTATAGAGCGGGAAGCCGCCCGGATCAGCCGCCAACCCCAGCGGCGACCGCTTGGGCCCGATCATCGCCATGGCGCCCGACGAGATGTAGCGCGCGGATAGGTCCGAACAGGGGAGCTGACTGAACTGCACGCCGAACAGCGGCCCGCTTTCGAGACCCACCGTGCCCGGCGCGGGCGGGAAATGCTCCTGCACGATCATGCTCGCTGTGCGGGTCGAAAAGGCATTGCCGCCGCTCGACAGATATGCCCCGGTGATAGCCTTGCTGATCGCGCCCGCCTCGGCCGGAACCGTCAGATTTTGCGCATCGATATTCTGCCCATTGGGCGCGGCGCTGGTGGTAGCGGTCGCGCGCGCGCCGTTCATGCGGAACACGGCCAGCACATTGCCCACCCGGTCCGTCACCGCGATGACCGCGGGGAGGCTGCGCGCCTGCGCCTCAGCTGCGGCGTGGGCGACGACAGTCTCTACATCGGCGACCGTCAGCGCCTCCTGTGCCGGATCGGCATAAAGGCGTGTGGCGGTGGGTGTAGGCGTCGGCGTCGGGCTGCCCCCGCCGCTTGGGCCATCATTTCCGCCGCCGCCGCCGCAAGACGCCAGCATCAATGCGGACAGCGCCGCGAACGCGCTCAACCTGTGCCGGAAGCCTCTCACCGCAATGCTCCGATACTGCGCGCCGCGCTGCCCAAGGCGCTGCGGAAGGCGGCGGGCTGATAGCTGTTGGGCTCCTTGACCGCTGCATAGGCGCGATTGACATCCGCCCGGATGCCCGCAGCTGCGCCCACCGTCACGCGCCCAGACTTCACCATGGAGTTGAGCAATGTGTCGATCGCCATCACTGCCTGCACCGACCCTTCATAGTCGGTGAAGCGCGGGCTAATTGCCCCGCCTGCGATCTCGCTCACAATGGCGAACGCCATGTCGCCGCTCGTCCTTGCGCCCGCAAATCCGTTCGCAAGCGCGCCAGCGCTCGCGGCCAGCTTGCCCGCTGCGGCGACAGCTGCTCCCCGATCCCGCGCGATTGCGGCATGAAAAGCCTTGCTGTCCGCGTCGAACCGGCCCGCCGCTCCCGGGGCGATCACCTTTGCCGCCGCTGACAGCATGATCATATTTTCATCATTGAAAGGGGGCATGCCCACCGGGATCGGCCGTCCGGGGTTCGCTTCCCATGTCTTGCTGCGCTCGGCCTGATCATAGATGCGCCGGTGGCAGCTCTGGCAGTCGAAGAAGTAAAATTCGGGGAACGCGCCTTCGCTTCCCTTGGCAGAGGCATAGAGGGTGAGCGCCCGCTCCACCGCCATCGCCTGTCCCACGGCCCAAAGCTTCAGGCTGTCCGTCCGCCCCTTGCGCCGGACATAGTCGGCATCCTCGTCATGATGGGCCTGCATCGAGGAAAACAGGTCAAGCTCGAACGACACGCGCGGATGCCCGGCGGCCATCATGCGATGGTCGACAAACTGGCCCGGCCGATCGCTGCCGAAATGGCAGTCGAGACAAACGGCGGCCCGCGCCTGAGGCCGGTCGAGCGGCATCATTCCCGCCGCGACGTTGGACGCATGGGTCGCGCCCACGGCATAATGGCTCGCGATCCAACCGCCTGCCGCGCCGTGGCACGCCTCGCACCCGACGCCATCGCTCGCCAGGAACCGCGCGCCCGTTGCCGCCGCCGGGGTCGAATGGCAGCCGAGACAAGCGGGCGCCGCTGTAGGATCGCCGAGGCCCAAGGTCGATGCGATCTGCCGCCCGCGCGTGCCGGACAGCACGGCAAAGGCGCGGGCGTGCGCCCCGCCTGGGCTTGAAGGCTCCTGCCAGCGCATCAGTTCATCCTGACGCACGACCTTGCCGTCGCCTTCCATGCGGCCGTGGCAGGTGGAGCCCGCACAGGACGCAACGCCGGTGAAGCTGCGCGTCGCCGGAGCAGCGTCAGCCGCGCCACGATCGCCACCGGGCAACAGGCACAGCAGCAGGACGAGCAGCATCACCGCGCCCAGCATCATGCCGGCCGCGCGCCTGCTCCATCCATGGCCCATGAAGCCCCCCATTACACGCCCCCTTGCGCGCGATCGCTCTTGCCGCGTCCGCCCCGCCCTTTCAATCCCGTTTTGCTTGCTCTTTCCGCTTATTGCGCATCGCAGGCCGGTTCCCCTGGGCCGCCGCAGGGACGATCCCACAAGTCCTCATTGCCCGCGCCCGTCACCGGTTCGTCAATGAGCGGCGGATAGCCCTCCGTCACCACGTCGCGCAATTCGATCAGCGCGGTCGGGAAGGTACGCGACACCGCCACGGTCGGGTCCAGCAAGCCCTCGAATGTCTCACGGCCATCCACGCTCACCGTCGTGCAGGCGCCCAAGATGAAGCAGCCGTTGATCTTCGATCCGGCGGCGAAGCGCCCGTTCACCGTCACCAGAGGGATGACGTCCAAGCCGGTGGCAAAGGTTCCGTCTCTCATCGCCAGTCGGCCGTTGATCGCGATCTGCGGCCGTCTAGTTCCGCCGCTGATGATCAAGCTATTGGCGGTGAAGCCGCGCCGGTCCGCAAAGCTCGTCGAAAGCCCGCTATTCTGAATGAAGATGCCGTCGGCCGCCGCGAGCCGGATGGTCCCGGCCTGCAACATGCCCGCTTCCAGTGCCAGGCCGTCATTCTGCGCCAGCCGCAATTCACGCGCCGCGAGCGAATCCGCCGCGCGCACGTCGGCAATCGCCTCTGCGGTGGCAGCGTAGATGGACGGCGCCTCAAGCGTCAGCACGCCCCCTAGCCCGCCATTGCCATCGCTGACCGCAATCGACCCGAGCCCGGCTATGACCTCAAGCGCGTCTCCTGCCGTCAGGGTCAGCCCGCCCGTGCCGGTGCGCCCGGTCATCGCGACCGCTCCCTGCACGCGCAGCAGGCCTGCCGCGCCGATGCTCACAAGGCCGCTGCCCGGAAGGATGTTCGTGCCGATGGTCACATCGCGCACGACCACATCGCCTGCGCCGAATATCGCGATGTCGGCTGCCGAGACACGCGCCAGCTCCGCCGCCGACAGGCTGTAACCTGCCGTGGTGTCACCGCCGCCAATGGCTGCTTGAGCGCCCAGGGCGTTGAAGCGCAACAGCCCCGTGGCGCTTACCCGCCCGTTCGCCGAAATGACGATGTCGCCAGAGCCGATCGTTACGGCCTGCCCACTCGCCTGGCCGTCGACCGCTATCAATCCGGCGGCGTTCAACATCAGGTCGCCACTGGCGACCGCATTGGCGATCGTCATGCCCCCGCTCGACCCAAGGCTGATGTTCCGGCCCAGCGCGGCGATGGAGCCCTGCGCCAACAGGTCGTTCACCACAAGGTCACCAGTGCCAGCGTCCAGCGACGCCGCGCCACCCGAAGCCAGCGATTGCGCGCTGATGCCCACTCCGGTTAGCGCCAGGCTGTTACCTGCGACATTGACCAGGGTGAGTGCACCGGCAGCAGTCATAACAATGCCACCCGCCGCTTGCGCATCGGCGATGTTCAAAGCACCCGCTGATCGCAGCAACAGGCCGCCATTTCGCGCGGTCATGGCATTGGCGCTGATGCTGCCCGCGTCGATGTCGATCGCACCGGCGAGTAGCTGACCGCCAAATTGGGCCACTGCGCCGCGTTGCTGCAGCAAGCCGCCGATGTCGCTGCCACCAAGGTGAAGGCTGCCATTGACGATCAGGTCGGCGCTGGTCACCGCGTTGCCGATCTGGACGCCGCTTGCCGCACTGAGTGTCTGGCTGCCAACCGCGAGCGTCCCGATGTTGATGCGCGCAGCTGATAATGTGCCGCTTCCCGCGCCGATCGCCAACGTGCCCCCGACCACAAAGTCGCCGCCGATTGCCATGCCCGAGCCGCCCAGCGCGTTACCGCTCGCGTCTGCCATGTCGAGCAGCCCCGCCGACGACAAATTCCCAAGGCGGATGCTACCCGTGCTGCTGCCTAGGCCGATCGCTGCCCGCCCGCTGGAAAAGACATCGCCGCCCGCGCCGTCAACGCTGCCCTGCGCGAACAGGCGCAGATCGCCGCCCGCCGTCAAAGCGCTGCCGCCGGTCAAGGCGATGTCGCCGCCGCGCGCCAGGAGAGTCAGCAGCCCCACTGAGCGTAGCGATGCCCCAGCCGCGCTGATGGCGCCGGGCGTGTTGAAGTAGATGCTCGCCGCCGAAAGGCTGTCGGCGCCCTGTGCCCGCGCTCCATGGCTGAACGCTACGCCTGTTCCGGAATAGCCGGTCAGCGCGCCCGCCGCCGCCAGCCCACCGCCGCCGGTGAAGGCGAAGGAGAGCGGACCCTGTGTCAGGAAATCGGTTGCCCCGCCGACCCGCACGATATTGCCCGATGCTGCGAAGCTGATGCCGGTAAAGCTCGGCACCACCGCTCCCGCAGCGTGCAGCGTCATGGGTCCGTTGACGACCAGGCCGCCCGCTGCTGCCGTGCTGCTGTCAGCGAAGCTGATCTGGCCGCCGGTGTCGCCATTGGCTGTCATGATCAGCGATGCGAGTTGCCGCTGCACCCCCGTGCCCAGCGCTGCACCGCCTCCATTGGTAAGGCGCGCCGTGCCGCCGCTGGTCAGTCCGGCCAGCGCACCCGCGCCGCCCAGCCCTGCGACGCCATCCGCTACGATGGATAGGGGACCAATCAGGAAATCCGCGTCGCTCGCCTCGAATGAAGCGACGCCGCCAGCACCGGTCCCGCCACTGCCGCCCGCGCCATTGGCCAGAGCCGGATCGCTCGCCGTGCCGCCATCGGCTCCTGCGCCGCCTTGGCCGACAGCGGTGATGCTGTAGGCGGGCAGCGACGAAAAACTGCTGTTTACTCGCCATTTTCCGCCATTGATCCGCAATGTGGCGGCGCCCGCCACCGCGTTGCCACCCGCTCCACCAGCGCCGCCTGCGGGACCGTCGAGCCCCGCCGATCCTGCGCCGCCCGTCGCATCCCCGCCGAGCATCAATTGCGCGCCGGTGAGCAGGCTGCCCCCCCCATCGACGGCAAGCAGCGCCGTTCCCCCAACCGCGTTGCCGCCATTTGCGCCCGCAAGGCCGAGTCCACTCTGTGAATTGCCAGCGCCGCCTGATCCGCCAAAGGCTTGCGCCAGCACGCCGATGTCGCCTGCATCAAGAGACGTCGACCCGCCGGTCAGGCCAAGCGTCGCCGTGCCGCCAAAGGCGTCGCCGCCCCGGCCTGCTGCGCCGTTCGATGCTGTTCCGCCAGCGCCGCCAAAGCCCGATGCCGACACGCGCAACTCACCGCTGACGCTGGTTGCGCCGAAGCCGATATTGAGTGTCGCGGTGCCGCCTGCGCCATTGCCGCCCGCTCCGCTGCTACCGCTGGTCGCACCCATACTGCCGATGCCGTCCGCGCTGACGATCAGGCTGGCGAAGCTGGGATCGACGTCGATCAGCATGTCCGCCGTGCCACCCTGGCCCGATCCACCGGCGCCGCCCTGTCCCGCGCCATAAGCGTAGATGGGCTCACCGGTGCCTTCGTCAAAACTGTCGATGTAACCGTTGATACCCGCCTGTCCGCCTTCGCCAGCGGCCGTGACTGTCAATGCGCCGATCGCATGGCCTTCGTTCAGATAAGCGACGCGTGCCGTGCCGCCAGTGCCGTTACCAGCCGCACCGCCTGCTGCATCGCTACTGTTATTGCCGCCAGCGCCGCCACTGCCTGCGGCGGACACCAGCAGCGAGGGTGCGGTCAATGCGCCGCTTGCCAGCGTCAGTTCCGCCGTGCCCCCCGTTCCGTTGCCGCCCTTGCCAGCTGTGTAAAAGCCGCCCGACCCGTCAGACCCAGCGCCGCCGCCAGCACCGCCATGGCCCTGCGCCAAGACGCTAAGGTCTTCGCTCACGATGATCTGGCCAGTGCCGCCTGCTCCCGTCAGCAGACGGGCGGTGCCGCCGACGCCGGCGCCGCCATCCGCGCCGTTAGGACCGTTATAATTATAGTAGGAATAGGGGTCGCCGCCGCCACCCGCCCCGTTGGCCTCGACTATGATGCTGTCCGTAGTCAGCGCGCCGCCTCGCGACTCCAGCACAGCGGTGCCGCCGATGCCCGCGCCTGCAAGGCTCGACACTTCGTCCGCCGCGCTGGCCGCCATCGCTTCGCCGCCGGTGCCGCCCGCTCCCAATTCCAGCGTGGCGATGGTTGCATTGCCGCCGGTCATCAGGAACTGAACGGAGCCGCCTTGCCCAATCCCCGCCCGGAACTGCGTGACCCCATCACCACATTGCGGGCAATTGACGTAGGACGATCCGCCACGCCCATAGGCGCCGCCGGAGAGCGTGGTGGCTTCAAAGCTGCCGCCTGCGACCAGGAAGTTCACTGTTCCGCCGGTGCCGTTGCCGCCGTCGCCCTGATTGAAGTCCGATCCGCCAAGGCTCGACGCTGCCAAGAAGACTTCCGACATTTCCGTGGATGCGCCTTCAGCCGAAGCAAAGACGTTGCCAAAGCGCATCACGGCGCTTCCGGCGGCGCCCGCGCGGCTTTCAACCGTTATGCTTCCACCCAGGCCGTCTCCGCCTCGACCTGCGACGCCGTCGCTATATTCTGTGCCGCCACCAATGCCGTTCGCTTGCAGATACAGGTTGTTACCCATTGTGAAGTCAGCGTCAGTGGCGTGAACGAGCACCGACCCACCGGTGCCGTTCGCTCCATTCGCGCCATAGCCACCACGGCCATCCGCACTGATCGTGCAATAGAAACTACAGTCAGCGGTGAAGCTGCCACGCAGGCCACTTGTCGCACTGGCCGACAGGGTGATGCTGCCACCGCGCCCTGTTCCCGCGACGCCGCTCGCATCGCCGCCCGACGCATTGGCATATATGTCCAGATAGGCGGTGGTGATGTTGCCGCCCTTGGCCGACACATCGATCGTCCCGCCGGTTGCGTTGCCGCCGGTTACAGGTTGCGAAGAATAGCTTGCCGTCCCCGCCGATGTACTCAGCATCATGCCGCCGAAATCGATCTCGCCTGCCAGGGAGCCACTCGGCCCAGCGGCAGTTTGCGCCGAGACGGTGATGGTGCCGCCGGTTGCGGTGCCTGAGCTTTCGCTGCCGATCCCTGCCCTGGCGTCGGCATCAGCGAACAGATTGCCCGCGCGGATCGATCCGCCCGCAGCGATGACATTGATGTCGCCGCCCGTCGCATCACCGCCGTTCAGCACGGGAAGGCTGAAATCCCCGAGCCCAACGGCGCCGACGTCCAGTCGCATTGTGCCCGTGACGGCAATCTGGCCATTGGAGGCCGGTAACGCACTGCCGCCGTAGGTCAGAACGTCGATCACCCCGCCGACGCCGCCGATCCCGGCAGTCAGGTTCATACTGCCCGCGCTGATGCTGCCGCCCTGGTCAGCGCGTACGGTGATCGCCTCGCCAGCTTTCAAATCAATGGCCCCGCTTGCCGCTATACCTCCCGCAGCACCGGATTGCAGCGTGATCGCCCGATCCGCCGTCAGGTTGACGTTTGCGAAGTTTGCATCTGCGCTTGGCTGGACGATGATGTTGCCCGACGCTTGCGCCGCTACATCGGGCTGCCAGGTCCCGCCGCCGATGCTGATGCTCGCCTCGCCCGTGCCGGTGACATTGCGCGGGCCGATTGCACCGCTTGTGACGTCGGAACCTGCCGACAGGATAACGCCGCTGTCGCTCTGGACCGCGCTTGCCGCCGCCTCGTAGCCGACATTGCCCGACAGCAGCATGGTAAGCGCGTTGTTTTTCGGAACCGCGACCATGAAGACTTTTTGCGCGGCAGTGCTTGCCGTGGAGTCCGGACGTTCGGTGCTACCCGTGTGTACCACGCCATTGGCGTCGGTCGTGCCAGCGCTGATGCTGATGTCGAACAAGCCGCCGTTGATCCGGATGTCCGCCGCTTCCGCGCCTACATAGGCTGCGGCGCCATCGACCCTGACCGTTCCGCCCTGCACCACGCGCGGCGCTACGAGCGCAACATAGCTGCCGCTGGTCAAGGCGTTGATCTGCGCGCCAGGCTTCAGCTCGACCGAGGATAGGACGTTGCTCGGCCCCCGGAAGCGGATTTCGCCATTGCTTCCGTAAAGCCCGCCTGTCGTATCGATATCGTTGCTGGTCAGCACGAGAGAGCCGACGTTGAACACGGCTCCCGGACCGGCGACGATGCCGCCGGGGGCGTAGAACCACACTTTGCCACCTGTACCGCTGCCAACCTGGCTTTGCACCGTGCCGTTCAGTTCCACGATGCGCGACGTGGGAATGCCATTGGTCGGCAGGATGCGGTTCAACACCGTGAAGTCGCTAAAGCCGCTGAATGTGACTGTGCTGTTTTGCGGCAGGAAGTCGATAGGACCTGAACCGTTGGGGTCAGCAGGCATCCAGTCGATGATCGCCTCGGAAGAATTCAGCGTGATGGTTTCAGTATTAGCTGACGACCCCGGCGTGAAATCGACAGCTCCCGATTGCACCGTGGGGGAGCCCTGAAACGCCTTGTTGACCTGCGCGATGCCAGCGCCGCAACCGACCGCCAATGCAACGGCGCTGGAGCGGCCCAGCAGGGTCCAGAGCCAGTATGTGCTATGCTTCATGGACATCAACGCCTCCACGGCAGGATTTGCGTGGTGAAAGATAGAAGCAGGCGGGTGTCGCCGCGCTCGGTCTGAACGCCTGCCCGGCGCAAGGGGGTCGCCAAGGTGAGGTCGATCCGCGCACGGTTGGACCAGGTCGCCCTTACGCCGCCACCTGCCGAAAAGAGCTTCTGCGGATTACTTCCGGCCAAGGCGCTGCTGTGACGCCACATCCAGGCCCCGTCGAAGAACAGGAAGGGCTGAAGCGCGATGCCGCGCGGGCTGCGCGGCAGGATGTGTCCATAGCGGATTTCCGCGCCGAAGCCGATGCCGCTGTCCCCCGTCAGGGTGCCTGGATCATAGCCGCGGCCGACCGTATAATTGCCCGCGCTCATCTGCTCATAGGAGAGCAGGGCGTCTGGGCTATATTGGGCGCGGGGCGAGAGGGCGAAGGCCAGCTTGGGCGCGGGGCGATATTCCGCCTGCATGCCTGCCCTGACCAGAAAGGCCGAAGCATCGCCGTCCAGCTGGCCAGTGGGGATACAAGCCCCTGCCGCGCCACAAGGCTCGCTCGCGCCCAGACCGGCGAGGCCCTGACGCACCTCCAGATTTCCGCCGATCCGCCATTTGGGTTCGACGCCCGAATAGCCGGCCGTGCTAACCAGACTGTCAGCATCGATCGCTTCGCCTTCCAGCCGCAGGAATACCACCCGCAGCCGATCGCGGGACAAGGGCAAGGAACCGACGCGTAAATCCTGATTGACGACATCAAGCCCGCCGCTCGCCAGCAGGGTATGCACCTGCCGCCGCACCAGCGGGTAAGACAGCGCCGCCGTCGCGATCATGGTTTCGGACTTGAGGTCGAGCCCCTCGATATCCGGCTTGCTCCAGGCAAAGGTCAAGTCGCCGGACAGTCGCAGACCGTCGCTGCCCAGCGCCATGCTGTGCCCCGCCTGCAATACCGTCTGCTCGTCGGGCTGCACGGTGTTGAAGATGCTGAGTAGCGTGCTGTCGCCCATGCCGGTCAGGTCGTTGAAGCGCACACGCGCCAGACCGCCGAAGCGGCCGACGGCATTGCTGCCGAGGTTCTGGACATTGACGTCCAGCTCAACCCGGTGGCGAATCACCTGCACCTCGCCAACAACCTCGCCCGGCGCTGTCCCGGCGGGCCGCAATGCCAATCGCACATCATAGCCGGGCAAGTCGCGCGCCAGCAGCAGGTGCCGTTCCGCCTGATGCACATTGAACAGTGGCTGACCCTTCAGCGCCTCCATATGCGCGGCGATCAGCTTTTCACTCCTGCCGGCGTCGCCCCGCACTTCGATGGTGACCAGCCGGGCCATCAATATGTCGAAGCGGACAGTGCCGCCCTTTTCGATCCGCTGCGGCGGAACCTGCACGGCCGCAAGATAGCCCAGTTGGCGGAGCGCCGTCGCTGCCCGGTCGCGCACTTCGCACAGGCTCGCGATCGGAATGTCGCGCCCGGCCAGATCGCGCCAGCTATCCTTCAATATGCTCGCATCGACGCCGCGCAGGCCGTCGAACTGCACATCGGCAAAGTTCACGGTGACGTTGGCGAAACGGGGATCGGCCAAGGGGCACGGCGCCCGTTCGACGCCGCCTTCGACGCGAAGGCGGCTTCCCTCGCCCGCCACGTCGGCAGCCTGTTGCCCCGGAGACAGCTCCTCGCGAGTCGGCGCGCGCGGCGTCGCCTGGGCCAGTGCGGCGGTCGGCACCATCGCCGTCAATGCCAGCGCAAGCCCCCACTGCGCCCGCCCATTCGTGCGGGATATTGCCCCCTGAAACCCCATCGACGTATCAACCCCCAAAGTAGGAGGGAAGCGGCCTTATGGCCTGTCTTCCCTGCCGCTGCGACCGTCCGGGTGCAGGCGCTGTGCCCGCCGCCCGCTCGCTTATCAAGTCCTTAGCGCGCCGCCGTGTCGATCAGCAGGTCGAGCTGCGCCTGGCAGCCTTTCGCGATCAGCGCTGACGCCATGCCCTCGATCCCGGCATCGGCCGCCCCCAGCAGCGCCAAGCGAATATCCGTCGAACGTCCACCAGCATCGATGCGATAGGCCGCGCCATCCTTGACCGGCAGCGCTGCGGGCCAGGCGGCAATCGCTTCATTGGCCGCGAAATCGGCGGACGCCTGCGCCCCGCCGCCGCTGATGCGGACGGTTGCCGGCTTTGCGGCATCGGCCCGCCACAAGCGCACGGCCGCAGGATCAGTGACGCACAGCGCGCCAGGCTGCGCGACATCGACCAGCCACAAACTGGGCCGCTTCGTCGCCGCCGGGGCTTCACCTACGGCGCCTCTCACGGCCCCTGTCCTCGCCCGCCGCACGCGTTTGGTATCGAGCAGCGCGGCCATGGTCACATTGGTGGCAGGAGTCGCCGCCGCCGCTGCCACGCTGAAGCGGCCCGGCCCGCGCAGCGTCCGCGTACCTTTCGCGTCGAGCAGGGTCACCACGTCCCCCGCCTTCAGCAGCAGCGATCCCCCATCGCCCAGCTTCTTGCCTGGCGCATAGCTTCCGGCGGAGGGTCCAGACGACCGTACCACCAGGCTGTCGGCCCATGCAGGGGCCGCCCCCAGAGCCGCCGCCATGCCAAGCGCGACCGCCCCCTTAGCCCAGACCATAAATTCCTCCATCCCCAATATATTCATAGCGATACACGAGATTGGCGAGTCCCGCATCATCCGGATATTTCTGCGCAACCGCTTTCAGACCCGCCAGCGCCTCAGTCCGTTTGTCCGCATTTTCGTCATCGAAAGCGGCCAGCGCCGCCCTTAGCAGATCGCGATCTTCCACCGGAAAGTCCGGCACCGGTTCGAACAGGTCGACCGGGGTCGCGCGCCCGCGCAGCCGGACCCGGCCCATCGGACGCCACCAATCGAGGGTCGATCGCTCCACCGCCTCGCGCGAGACCAGCACGGACGTTTCCAGCGGCTTGTTCGCCGCTTCCAGCCGTGCGGCGGTGTTCATGCTGTCACCCAGCGCCGTATATTGGATGCGGCCCTCGCCGCCGAAATTGCCGACGATCGCATCGCCATGGTGCAGCCCTACCCGGGTTCGCCCGATCGGCGGGACGCCGGGTGGCAAGTCCTGCCGGAACCGCTCCCCGGCCTGCCACATGGCATAAGCCGCAAGCGCGGCATTGCGCCCATCGTCCGCCCGGGCGATCGGCGCGCCCCAAAAGGCGACGACCGCATCGCCCACGAACTTGTCAATCGTACCCCCATGGGCCAGCACCACGTCGCTTAACATATCAAGATAGCGGTTGAGCAACTGAGCGACCATTTCCGGCGCCACCGCATGGCTTAGCTTGGTAAAGCCCTCAAGATCCGTGAAGAGGGTGAAGATCGGCCGCTTTTCACCATGCAGCGCCAGCTTTTCAGGTTCGGCCAGGATTTGCGCGGCAATGTCGCGGGGAAGATATTTGCCAAGCGCGGCCTGTGCGAAGCGGCGCTGTTGCGAATTCACCGCTCTTGCGGCGGCGCTCACCGCCGCGAACGCGATGACCCAGCCGAGCGCCCAGCCCGCTGCAGGCAGACCCTTGGTATCCCAACCGCTGGCCTGCAGCCAAAGCGGCAGGCCAGCTATCGCGCCAGCCTGAAAGCCAAGCGCGGGCACCAGCCAGAACCATCGCAAATCGGCAAGGCTGGTCAGCGCTGCGGCCAGCACGATAAGCGCCGCCGCAAGCCATAAGGCCCAGCCGGGCACGGCGGGCAACAGCGCGCCGTCCAGCAACTGCGCCAGCATGGTTGCATGCACTTCCAGCCCGATCATCGTCGATTTCGCCTGCCGCCCGGACAGCGGCGTTTCAAACTGGTCGATATCGACGATGTCGCCGCCGATCAGGACATGACGGCCACGCACCATAGGCGCCAGCGCAGCCGCCATTGAGGGGTCAGCGATGAGGTCGATCTGAAGGCTGGGGATCACCGGCTCTTCCGATCCGTCCGCCTGGGCGCGTGACATCCGGTATTGAATGGCGCCCCGATATCGGGTGAAGGCGCGGGACGGCTGCATCGCCAGCGACAGCAAAGGAGGCTGTCCCGCCACCGGGACCGGCCAGCTGCGCGCGACATTGTCGCTGTCCGTTTCCAGGCGAATGCTGGCTGGCCTGACCCGATCGGTCCGCGCTTGAGCGAGGAACCGGTCGAGATATTGTTGCTGTTCGAAGATGATCTGTTCGCGATTGTCCCCGAAATTGGCGTAGCCGAGCCAGACCGGCGTGCGCATGGCATGCAGGGCGGACAGCAGCTGCCCATCCTCATCCTGCGGCTGATCAAACAGGATATCGATCCCGATCGATTTCGCGCCCATGCTGTCCAGGTTGCGAAGTGCCCGCGCGAGGAGGCCGCGATCCAAAGGCGATCGCTTACGCGTCGCAATCAATGTCTGGTCGTCATAGACGACCATCAGCACGCCCTTGTCCTGCTCGACCCGGGGGGCGAAGGCAGCCGCGCGCCAGTCGTACAGGCCGCGTTCGGCATCGGCGGTCGGGATTTCGCGCTGCGATCCGGCTCCACCCAGCGGCTTGTCCCAGTCCCACCCGGCGATGAACAACGCGAGCAACAGCAACAGCGCGGTTCCGGCAAGCCGCCCCCGCCCCGCATCTCTCATCACGCGCGCACCCCGGTGCAACAGGCCGTGCGCCGCCATGCTGATCAGCGCCGGGCGATCAGGGGGCGCGCGCCATCACCGATGATGGCAAAGCCCGACCAGTAGAAGGGGTGGGACGTTTCGGCATCGTCCATCAGGCGAAGCTGGGCGTGGCGCAGCGCTTCGCCCACCGGTTCGTCGGGGGCTGCGGCGAACAGCCCGGCCATCAGCCTTTCGGTCGCGCGATATTCTTCGGGAGCAGGCCAGTGGCTGGCGATGACGGACCGGCTACCCGCGCCGATAAAGGCGCGAACCAATCCATCCAGCGCGCCGCCACCGCCGGAAAGACCTGCTGCACGCGTCGTTTCCGCGCCCGCTGCACCCGCCGTGTCGCAGGCCGACAGGATGACCATGTCCGCATTCAAGCGCAGGTCGAATATCTCGCCAAATTGCAGCAAGCCGTCCGACCCGGCTTTTGGCGCGAAGCTGGTAAGCAAGGCCGGACGCGCGGGACATCCCGCGCGTGGCGGCGTGACGAGGCCATGGGTGGCGAAATGCAGGATACGGAAATGGTTGAGGTCACCGCGCGCCTTGACGGCCTCATCCGTGAAGGCCGCGCCGGTCATAAGTTCGCTGCCCGATGACCCTACCGACTGTACCGCCTGACGCAACTCGTCCGCGGGAATAGGGTGGTTCCATTGCGCGGGCGACCAGCTGCAATCGTCGCCCTGGCCTGGCAGCGCGCCACGCGTCAGCGCGGCAAGCCTTGGCCCGGCAAGCGGCGCATTGTCGCCAAAGCCGATATAGCTTTGCCGTGCACCCGATGGCGATGTCAGCCGGGCGTCGCGGAAGGCACGGGCCGACAAGGCCGTGCTTACCGCATGGTCACGCCCCAGCCAGTCGACGCCACGAAAGTCGAACTCGTCCCCGCCCTTTGCCAGCCGGGCCGCATAGGCGTCGACGCCTGGCTGGCTGGCGACGAGCAGATTGACCGGCAGTTGCAGCATCGCGCCATCGGGCTCGAAGATCAGATGGCGTACGCCCTTCAGCCGCTCATCAATGGGGCCGAACAGGTCGAGATAGAGGCTGCGGGCCACGGGCAGGTCGAGCGCATAAGTGGATTGCACACCGGCGACATCGATCGAGATCGTCTCGCGCAGAGCCGCTACCTTGCGCGCTACCTCGCTGGCGCTTACGGGCACGCGAAAGCCGGTTGCCCCCTGCGCGTCGATCCACAGGGCATAAAGCGCCTCGCCAAGCTGCGCGAGCTTGTAATAGCCTTCGCCCGCTTTCAACGTTCCGCGCATGTCGCCAAGGGTCAGCGCTTGCGGACTGACGGCGCGATATTGCGGATAGGCGGCGAGTGCCGTCAGCGTTGCGGCCTGGTCCGTCGCCAGCGCGTCGATCTCTGCCTGTCGCCGCGCAACCTCATCTTGGGTCGCGCTGTCGTCCCTTCCCACTTCACGCAATTGGGCGAGCGCGATGCGGCCACGCTCAATGTCGCGGGAGAGGGATACAGATTGGCGGAACAGGCGCGCAGCCTCTCCATCGCCCGCCGACAATTCACGGCTGAGCAGTTCCAGCGTCTCCGCCGCGCCGGGACGCACCAGCAATTGCGACGCTTCGAACAGGTCGGACGCCAGTTCCGGACGGCGGGGCATTTCGGATGTGAGCAGCGTGAAATAGGGCTGCAACTGATTTGCCATCGCCGTCAACGTGCCACGGTTCGCCATGGTGGACGTCATAATCGCGCGATAGGTTTTCAGCGCTTCCTCGGTCCGCCCGCGCCGCACGAGAAAAGCGCCCAACCGGGCCCGCGCACCGTTGAGGGCCATCGTCTCGGGATATTGGGCGGCGATCAGACTGACGGCCTGATTGAGCCGCGCCTCGGCCCCGCCATAATCGCGTTCCGCCTCATATGTGAGAGCGATCTCGCCCAGCAGCTGCGCGCGCAGGCGGGTGATCGATGTCACCCGGCCGCCGCGGACCCGCTGCACGTCTTCAAGCGCCTGGGCGAGGACGGTGCGCGCTTGCCCGGGCTTGCCGGACAGGCGCAAGATCGTGCCGCGCAGCTGTTGTGCTTGCGCATCGAGTATGGCGGCCCGTTCGCCCGGCGTCAGTCCTGTATCCTGACGTACGCCGAGCGCGCGTGTTTCAGGCGCGCCGCTGCTCAATTCCGCCGCGACGTCGCTCGGCAGGGTCACCGCGCCATCAGCGCCAGCGGCAAGCGCGATGCCGCCGCCCGGCGACCGGTCGAGCAAAGCAAGCGCGCTCTGAAGGTCCTGCTGATTGAGACGATGCACCGCTTCGAAATTGCGGCGCAGGTGGAGCTGGACAGCATCGGCTGTCGGCACGCTGCGCGCCTGCGCGAACGCAGCATCGGCCTGATCGAACAGGCCAAGATTGGACAATTGCAACCCGTGATTCACGAGATATTCGTGCCGCCGGTTCGCCCGTTCGACAGGGCTCAATGCCTGCGCCTCCGGATCTCGGGCCAGCCGGTCGGTCAGGCTGTCGAAAAATTCGGCGGCCTCGGCATAGTTGCCCGAGGCGTTTCGGCGATACCCCTCCGCCAGCACCGTCTGCGGATCGAGGGTGGCGGCCTGCATCCGGGCGAAGGCCGCTGCATTGCTGCCGCCTGTGGTGACGATGTCGATCTTCCCCGGCACGGTGCGTCCCAGCACGACGGTGCGTAGGCCAAGATCAAGAACCGTGTCATAGGGCGCGAACCCCTGCGCCACGTATAGCGTCTTGCCGCGCTCGGCCGAAAGGATGCGGTAGGTGCCCGACTGGCTGGAGCAATTGCGTACCGTCGCCGCGCCGATGTCTGGCAGGGTCATGCCGCCGGGTGCGCTGCAATTTACAGACGAGCGGCGCGACGCCGCCAGCCTTTCAAGCAGCGCCTGTTCATCGCCGACCTCTTTCCGCCGCAGGGCGTAGATGCGGCCTACCGGACGCGCGGCGTCGCGGCATACCACGGCCCAGGCGCGATCGAACATGGTGCGGTTTGCCGGATCGCCATTGACGCTTTGCGCCTGACAGAGCGCGCCGCCGCCACTGCCGATGCGAAAGCTGTCCTGCAACAGCGGTCGGTCAAGCTCCGGCTGAGCGGCCAGCACAGAAGACAGGCCCAGAGCACCCAGCCCGGCCAATAACCGACACAAATTCCCAATAGCGCGCAAGGCTTTCCCCCCAGCCTCGCCGGATCTATCCGTGCAAGCCCCCCATGGCGCGACCCAGCGCGCCCTTCATAGCGCCGCCCCAGCTTGCCGCAAGGTAAAAGAGGGATAGGGAATTACAGGCGTCGGGTGCCTGCTATTCTTTTCCCTTCTCGCTGTCCGGTTCCGCAAGATGGCGGTGGAACTGCGCCATCAGGCTTGGCGGCGCGACATGTGCGGCGGCCACTTGTATCTTGTTCTTCCAGCCAGAAACGATGTGTGCCTTGCCAGCGACCATGGCGTCCCATCCATCCCGGGCGACCTTGGCGGGATCGTCCTTCTTCATTTCGCCGACATTGGTGTCCTCCATTCCCGCGCGCTCGAAAAATTCCGTGTCGGTCGCGCCGGGCATGAGGTTGGTGATGGTTACGCCATCGCTGTCCTTTATCTCGTTACGGATCGCTTCGACGAAATTGTCGATGAACGCCTTGGTCCCATTATAGATGGCGTGGAACGCGCCCGGGATGAAACCAGCGATCGACCCGGTAACCAGTATCTTGCCATCATTGCGCGCGACCATCCGCCTCAGCACTTGCTGCAACAGATAGATGGTGCCGACGATATTGGTGTCGATCACCTTGCGCCAGTCGTCCAGATCCTGTTCCAGAAAGCTGTGGCCGACGCCCCGTCCGGCGTTGGCGCACACAATGTCGATCTGACGCCCGCCAGCAGCCGCGATCAGCCGGTCGACCCCTTCGATGGTCGAAAGGTCAGCCTCGACAGCCTGTACATCCGTGCCATGCCGGCTGAAGTCCCTGGCCGCCGCCTCAATCAAGGGTTCGTCGGCCACAACGATGAGGTCATAGCCCTCCTGCGCCGCGACATGCGCCAGTTCAAAGCCGATGCCGGTCGACGCGCCGGTTACGATCGCCAGTTTACGAGCGGACATGGGGCTTACTCCACTTCATGCTGTCGCCACCTGATCCATGCCGGGCTTCAGCACGATCTTGGTCACTTCATTCTGCTTGTCATGGAACATGCGATATCCTTCCGCAGCCTGTTCGAGCGGCAGGCGGTGGCTGATGAGGAAGGTCGTATCGACCTTGCCTTCCATGATCGCGTTGAGCAGCGCGGGCATATAATGCTGTACATGGGTCTGGCCGGTCTTGAGCGTCAGCCCCTTTTGCATGAAGGCGCCGAGCGGGAATTTGTCGACAAAGCCGCCATAGACCGCAGGCATGGATACGCGCCCGCCCTTGCGGCAGGCGATGATCGCCTGGCGGATGGAATGCGCGCGGTCCGTGCCCATGAAGGTCGACACCTTGATCTGGTCGATGACATTGTCGGCGAAGAGGCCATGCGCCTCCAGCCCGACAGAATCGATGCAGGCATCGGGACCGATGCCGCCGGTCATCTCCATCAACGCTTCGTAGGTCTTGCTTTCCTCATAATTGATCGTTTCCGCTCCGAACTTGCGCGCGAGTTCCAGACGGCGGGGGAAATGATCGATGGCGATCACCCGCTCCGCACCCATGAGGAAGGCGGACTGCACCGCGAACAGGCCGACCGGACCGCAACCCCACACCGCGACCGTGTCACCCGGCTCGATGTCGGCGTTTTCCGCAGCCATCCAGCCGGTGGGCAGGATGTCCGAGAGGAACAATACCTTGTCGTCGTCGACCCCGTCCGGGATCACGATCGGGCCGACGTCGGAAAAGGGCACGCGGACATATTCCGCCTGGCCGCCCGCATAGCCGCCGGTCATGTGGCTATAGCCGAACAGCCCCGCCATCGGATGGCCGTAGAGCGTCTGCGCTATTTCCTGATT
Source organism: Sphingobium sp. TomMM35A (assembly GCF_054771735.1). NCBI lineage: Bacteria > Pseudomonadati > Pseudomonadota > Alphaproteobacteria > Sphingomonadales > Sphingobiaceae > Sphingobium > Sphingobium sp. TomMM35A. The sequence goes on along the minus strand of NZ_BSRC01000002.1, from coordinate 712,014 downwards.
TTCGGCAGGCAGGCTGTTCTCGCAGGCGGAATATTGATGCTTCTCGCAATGGAAGCAGCCGCCGCAACTGATGGTGAAGGGCACGACGACGCGCTGTCCCTTTTGCAGGGTCGATTTGGGGCCGGTTTCCACCACTTCGCCCATGAACTCATGGCCGAGGATATCGCCCTTCTGCATCGTCGGGATATAGCCGTCGTATAGATGCAGGTCGGACCCGCAAATTGCAGTCGAGGTGATCTTGATGATGGCGTCGCGCGGATTGATGATCTCGGGATCATCGACATTTTCCACACGGACGTCATGCTTGCCATGCCAGGTGAGCGCGCGCATCAGTTCTGCTCCTCCTCATATTGTGCCTTGGTTCGAGCCGCTGTGGCGATCTCGCCGGTTTCCATCAGCTGCTTCAGCCGCCGCAGGTCGCGCCGCGCCTGGATATGCGGTTCGCGCTGGAACATCTTGGCGATCACCTTGCCGATGATGCCTGCGGGCGGATCATAGAGGATGGTCGCGGTGACCCAGGTGCCGCGATCGCCGGGAGCATCGCGAAACTCTATCCGCCCGCTATTGGGGACATCGGCGTCCTCTTCGGACGTCCAGGCGATGAGTTCGCCGGGCCGGTCATCCGTGACCAACGACGTCCAGCCAACCGTGCCGCCGCCCGGCGCCTTCACCGTCCAGCGAGACCGCCGATCATCCAGCTTTTCGATCGACACGACATTATCCATCACCTGCGGCAGGTTCGAAAAATCGCGCCAGAAATCGTAAATCTCCTGCCGCGGGCGGTTGATCGTCACCGTCTTGCCCGTGACGTCGCTCCCCGTCGTTTCACGCAAGCCAGCCGTCGCAGCCGCGCGCTCTTCCTTGTGCTTGGCGGTCAGGGGCGGGGCGTCATCCTGCTGGCCTGGCGTCATGTCTGCCATGCTGCGCTCCTTTCGATTTTCGGGTGTCTGCTGATCCCCCGCCAACCAGCAGGGCCATGCGCCGTTCCCTCCCGGCCCCTGAAATACGCGCCTCGCTAACCTGCGTTAGACGCTTTCTTTTGTGGCGTTCCACGGTTGGAACGGGGTGTGTCGAGGGCCGTTGTCCGTCCATTCAGGCAGATGGAGGATCATCATGGGCGCGCATGCACCCCTTCACCGTTTCACCCATGGTTCGGGCCGGGAAGCGCTGCTCGGCGCGGGTATCGGGGCTGGCCTGGCGCTGCTGGGAGCAGCCGGGCGCAAGCTCGCCGTGCAGGCGCCGACGGCGCTCGCAGGCGATTGGGACAAGGCGCTGGCGCTTGAGCACAAGATGACGCTAGCGCTGTTCGACAAGCTGCGTGACACAGGTCCCGCAGCCAAGGGCAAACGGAGCATGTTGCTGACCCAACTCAAGCATGCGCTCGGCAAACATGCGATGGAGGAGGAAAACGCCATCTACGCGGCGATGCGCCAGGCAGGCATGCGGGAAGAAGCCGACGCGCTCAACAGCGACCATGGCTATGTGAAGCAATATCTGTACGAGCTGACCGACCTGACGCGCGACCACACCGCCTTTCAGGCCAAGCTCGCCCAGTTCCGCCGTGACATCGAAGAGCATATGCGGCGCGAGGAGCAGGAACTTTTCCCACGCCTGAAGCAGGCGTTGAGCGAACAGGAAAGCGGCACGCTGACGCGCCGCATGAACCAGGAAGGGCTAAAGCTCGCCTGAGCTTGGTCCGGGAGAGAAAACAGATGAACGACCCCACACGCAGCAAGCGCGACGTGCCGACGCAGCAGACGCGCAATCCCAATATATCGACGGAAAACCAGCCTCCGGGCGCGGCGCGGCGGCCAAGCGCAACGCTGGACAGGGAACCGGAGCGCGACCCGCTGAGCGGGGGCAGCATACCGTCCAACTATAATCCCGAAACCATGACGCGGCGCGGCGAGGAAAAGGACAGCCGCGCCGGACAGGAGGGCGCAGGCGAAAAATCGCGCCGGTCCGATGGATAAGGGTCAGAAGGACAGGGACAAGCGTTCGCCGGGCCTCCCACCCATCTACCAGGGGGATGAGGACGCCAATATCAAGGCGGCACAGCCCCTCCCCCTCTCCACCGGGCGCGAGGACAATCGCGGCCACAGGGCGCGTGAAGGTTCAGGCGTGGTCGAGGGAAGCGGCGCCGCGGCAGGCGGTGGCGGTAATCCGGAAGATTATGACAGCGACCCCGTCTCTGGCGGAGCCGCTCAGCAAGGACAGGATGATGATGACCGAAAATCAAAACCGCAGTGAAGGCCGCGACGACGCGGACCTGCATGACGATCCCCCCGCGCCCGGCCAAGGCAGCGCGGCAGGCGGTGATCTGGCGAGGGATGTCGGATCACGCGATGAGGAAAAATCAGCACGGGGCGGCGATCCGGAACCCACGCGCGTGACGAAGCAGGACAAGGTGCAGCCACAAACCAGCACCCGATCCGACAACGAAGGCGCGCAACGCTGATCTGGCTTCACGCGGCGCCTAGAGCATCGTACGCAAAATTGGGAATCGGTTTTGCGCTTAAAACGATGCGACAACAAAACTAGAGCGCGCGACTCCGTCCGATTAAGGCGGCGCGCTCTACACCAGCATCTCGTTGGGGGTAAGCGCCGCAGCGTCACGCAATGACGCAAGGTCAGGAATACGCAGCCATTTGGATTGCAATTCCACCAAGCCACGCGCCCGCATCGTCTGTAGCGTCCGGTTGACGTGAACCGGCGTGAGGCCGGTGAGGTCTGCGATCTCCATCTGCGTAAGCGGCATTGCGCATTGCTGGCCATAAGCAAGGCCGGACGCGCGCATGCGTTCGAACAGTTCCAGCAGCAGATGCGCCAAGCGTTCCAGCGCGGTCTTGCGGCCGAGGGTGACAAGCCAGTTGGTTTGCCGCTCGATGACTTCGGCCAGGTTTTTCCAACAAGCTTGCTGCGTTTCGGCTGAAAAGGAGCCCTGAGGCGTCGAGGAAAGTCGCGCCGCACGTACATTGGTGAGGGCGACGATCGGCTGGGAGGGGCGTTTGCCAAGCGCCCAATGCGGCTCGCAGATATCACCGGGCAAATAGAGCCCGGTGATTTGACGGCGGCCATCAGGCAGCAAGCGGTAACGGCAAGCCCACCCTTCATCGATACGGAAAATCGATTCAGGTTGCTCATCCTCCCGGGCGAGAAACTGATGCGGGCGGAAATGGCAATGGGATTCGTTAACCGCAACTTGGCCTAACATGGGCGATTCCCCTGTCGAAGCCCCCGCCGAAACCATAGCCTAAATAGGTCAGCCACCCTTTACCCATGTTGGAGTCATTAAGTTCTTGCGACGAAATGGTGTGGAGCAACGATCAGCCGTCCACACCATTAAGTTCGGCTTCACGGTGACGGTGGCGTGTCAGCCGCCTGCGCTGCCAGAAAACCGGCGGCGTCGAGATCGACCTTGAATTCGCGATCCCATAGCCGGACCTGCCCGCAGAGCGCCAGGAAAGGCTCGACATCATCGGCTCCCTCAAGCCTCACAAAGCCTTCATCCATGTCACTCTCGAGTACCCCGGCACGCTGGATGAGGGGCAGCGCATTATCGACATAGGCAATGAACTTGCAATGCGCATGGGCATCGCTGACGAAGTCCTTCGCCGCCTTGTCCATGGTAAGCTGGGCGGCGCCCTCCGCTGACAGGATGAGCGCTACAGCGTCGTAGAGGACGGACGGCCCGCCATCGATCTTCTGCTTGGCTTCGGCGATAGTGCCGTCGTCCAACAAGGCACCGGCTGTTTTCGGTGCGATGATTTCGTACACCGCGCCAAGGCGCTTTATCTCTTTGGTCAGCGCCTTGACCAGTTCGACAGGAGCGCCATCGCTCACCAATATGCCAAGCTTTCGTCCGGCAAAGCTTTTCGGGCCATTCTTGACGATGCTGAGCGCGTCGGACGGGGGAAGATCCGTACGCGGCGCGGCGGCGGCAGGAGCGGGATCGGGCAGTTCGGCAAGGCCAAGCCCGCTTGCCACGACGGTCGCGAGCGTCTCGTCGATGTTGCGCAGATGCGCGACCATCCTCTGCCTGATGTCGATGCGTTCGCATTTCGACAACTCGAACACCAGCGCGTCGCCGATATGCTTTTGTTCGATGGGCGTCTGGCTGATGAAGAACTGGCGCGCCTGGCTGTAATGATCGTTGAAGCTGGGAGAGCGGATTTGCAGCTTCGGCCCCGCCTCCCCTGCGGCGAAGTGGCGGTAGCCGCGATCGGGGGACTCGCGCGGGCCGCCCCAGCTGTTGGGCTCGTAATTCACCCGACCCTTGGGATTGTTCATCGCCATATGGCCGTCCTGCTGGAAGTTATGGACGGGGCAGCCGCGCGGCTGATTGATCGGGATATGGGTGAAGTTGGGCGAACCCAGCCGCTTCAATTGCGTATCGAGATAGGAGAAATTGCGTCCCTGAAGCAGCGGATCGTTGGAAAAGCCGATCCCCGGCACGACATTTTGCGTGCAGAAGGCGACCTGTTCCGTTTCCGCGAAGAAATTGTCGACCTGTCCATCAAGGACGAAGCTGCCGATGCGACGGACAGGGATCTGTTCCTCGGGGATGATCTTCGTCGCGTCGAGCACGTCGAACTCGAACGCTTCGGCGAAATCATCGTCGAAAATCTGGACACCCAGGTCCCATTCAGGCGGATTGCCGAGGTCGATCGCGTCCCACAGGTCGCGGCGATGGAAATCCGGGTCGGCGCCGTTGATCTTCAACGCTTCGTTCCACAGCACCGATTGCAGGCCCTGCTTGGGTTTGAAGTGGAACTTGACGAAGGTCCCCTTCCCTTCCGCATTGATCAAGCGGAAGCTGTGGACGCCGAACCCTTCCATGAAGCGGAAGGAGCGTGGAATGGCCCGGTCCGACATCGTCCACATGATCATGTGCATCGATTCAGGCGTCAGGGTGATGAAGTCCCAGAAATTGTCATGCGCCGTCTGCGCCTGCGGAAATCCCCGATCGGGCGTCTGCTTGGCGGCATGGACCAGGTCAGGAAATTTGGTCGCGTCCTGGATGAAGAAGACGGGGATATTGTTGGCGACAATGTCCCAATTGCCTTCCTTGGTATAGAATTTGGCGGCAAAACCGCGCACGTCGCGGGCAAGGTCGAAGGAGCCCTTGTTGCCGACCACGGTCGAAAAACGGACGAACATCGGCGTTTTCGCGCCGACTTCGGTCAGCACCTTGGCGGAGGTGAACTCCTCCAGGCTTTCGTTGAGCGTGAAGCTGCCATGGACGCCGAAGCCGCGTGCGTGGACGACGCGCTCGGGAATGCGCTCATGATCGAAATGGAATATCTTTTCGCGGAAGTGAAAATCCTCAAGAAGCGTCGGGCCGCGCTCCCCTACCCTGAGGCTGTTCTGGTCGTCAGCCACCGGAACGCCCTGCTGCGTCGTCAGGACATCGCCCGATGATCCCGCAATCTGATGCAGTTCACCACCTGCCCCTGTCTTCGTCTCGAATTCGCGCGCGGCGCTCTTGGCGCCCTTATCCTCACCGATCTTCCGGGCCATGCGGCACTCTCCTGATGCAGATGGTTGCAGCTTGGGGAAGGTCCTCCCCGCTCCCTGCCCCAGACCCACCAGAAGCCACGTTGTTCCTGCTGCCTCCGGAACGACCGCGATGAATTCCGCGCCGCATAATGCAGGTTAGCAACTTTCCCCGGCGCTTCTGGAACATGATCCCCCGGCGCTCGCTCTAACCCGCGAGAGGAGTAGCCCATGACATCAAGAACAACGCTGATGATCGCTGCACTATTCGCAGCCTTGCCAGCCGCCGCCGTTGCGCAGACGCCTTCGGCCTATGTGGCCGCAGCAGGAGCGAGTGACCTGTTCGAGCAGACATCGAGCAAGCTGGTCCTTCGCACCACACGGGATGCCAAGGTGCGGTCATTCGCCACGATGATGGTGCGAGACCATGCCAAGAGCACGGGCATGGTGAAGGCGGCAGCAGCCAGGTCGGGCGTCAAGGCAGGTCCGCCGCAACTGACCACCGATCAACGCGCCAAGGTCGCGTCCCTCACCAGGGCGACGGGCACGGCGCGCGACCAGCTATATTGGCAGCAGCAGAAAGCCGCCCATGGCGCCGCGCTGCAACTGCATCAAAGCTATGCCGCCAGCGGATCGGCCGCGCCTCTCAAAGCCGCCGCCAAGCAGATCGTGCCCGTCGTCCAGCATCATATCGAAATGCTCGACGGCAAGGCGATGCACGCACATTGATCCTTTCGGGAAATCGATCGCCATGCCCATGATGGACGTCCAAGCCACAGCCGAAAACAGGAGCCCGCCGGTTCCTCGCGACCTGAAGCATGTGTCGCTGAAGGAAGACCTTGAGGTGCAATATTGGTCGCAACGTTTCCGGACCTCCCGGCAACAGCTGGAGGAAGCGGTGGAACAGGTTGGCCACAGCGTCAACGCGGTGGCAGATTATATAGACCGTCACCGGTAACCGATCATGAACCGCATCGACCCGCCGCCTCCACCCAAAGCAGGACGGGCGGCGGCGCTGATCATATTGGTCATCGCCGTGATCATCGCGATCCTCTTCATCGGCCGTAACGTGTGGCATGGGGAGGAATTGCAGGATAACCAGGAAGCCGGCAACAATGTCGCGGGCAATTATCAGGGTCAGTCCAACTATTGAGGCAGTGCTCCCGGTTCGGCCATAATCTGTGCCTGATCGTCGGCTCCTTACGCTTCGCTTGGTAACCATCGGTAAGCAGAGATCGCGAGGCTTCGGTCCAACGTTGCTCACCAGAAGACGAGCAACAGCTGTACCGCTGGCTTCGTCCTATGCCCGACTGAACGACCGGGTTTGCCGGAGACGTTCGGTTGCAAGTCGCGCTGCCGTGTCGATGTTGGTCCGCGGCAGCATATATTGATCTTCGGCTTCAGCAGGGGGATGTTGCCGATGGCTCCAGCAACTGGCATTGGTCGAACGTATCAACCCATTGACGGGCGCGTATTGGCGGTTGATGTGATCGAGCGGGCACGGCGCCACCTTGTCGCTGGTCGTGGTGCGCACTGGCTTGCCCTGGGTCGCTCCTGCCAAGCCATCTCGTGCATCAGCCGAGCGATCGTACAGCGGGCGATGGACACGCCCTCCCGCATCATCTGTCGCCATATCTTGCGCCGACCGTGGACCATGAAGGCCTTGGCGAACACGCGCGCAACCTTGAAGAACAGGACCTGCTTGCGCTAGATGCGCCGGGATGAACAAAAGGTTGAACTCAGGGCTAAGCATGTGGAGCAGGATCAGCCCGGAACGCTCCAGACCTCAGGCTGCACCTCACCCTGATTATAGGCTGCGACGCTTCTCATGCCGATCAGTACATATGCTGACCGCCATTTATCGAAAGTGTGCTCCCAGTGATGAATGCAGCATCGTCACTGCAAAGGAAAGCGACACCACGAGCGATCTCCTCTGCCTGACCTAGCCGCCCGACGGGGATCTTCGCGACGATCTTGTCCAGTACCATTGGAGGCACGGCTGCTACCATATCGGTATCGATGTATCCGGGTGCGATGGCGTTTACGGTCACACCATATTTTGCACCCTCCTGAGCTAGCGCCTTGGTAAAACCGTGGATCCCTGATTTCGCTGCTGCATAGTTCACCTGACCATATTGACCTGACTGCCCGTTTACCGAACCGATGTTAACGATGCGGCCCCATCCGCGTTCGCGCATGCCGCCGAAGGCCGCCTTGGCCATGTTAAAGCAACCGCCAAGGTTGATCCGCATGACCTCATTCCAGTCATCGAAGCTCATCTTGAACAACACCCCATCCCGCGTGATCCCGGCGTTGTTCACAACAATGTCCACGGGGCCCAGAGCCTCGCTGACGCGGGCACAGCCATCCATACACGCCTGATGGTCGCCCACGTCCCTTTTGAAGCTTATGATGCCTGTCCGATCTGAAAAGGCCTTAGCTCTCTCCTCATTGCCAGCATAATTAGCGGCAACGGTATAGCCCATCTCATTCAGAGCTTCACTGATTGCCCCACCAAACCCGCGAGTACCTCCGGTTACGATCGCTACTTTGTTCATCGCATATGGCTCCTACTACTGGATGGGGGCGCGGCGTCTGACGCAATTGCGCGGGTTCGGCGGCTTCGGCCGCCTAATCGGCCACCTGAGGCGTGGCGTGTATTTTGACGGCGGCAAAAAACCGGGCCGGCAAGTTGCCGGCCCGAGTGAGGAATCCTCCGAAGAGGATTCCCGGGTCGCCTCTGAAAGATCGTGAATGCTAAAAGCCGCCGCATCACCTGATCAGGCTGATGGCTGACCGAATGTGACGCTTCCAGGTGGGCTTTGAATTCCCTACTCGACACTATCTGCTGCAGCCCAAAATCGCTCCTGAAGCGATTTAGCTGTCAAGGGCGTTAGCCCATGGTTTTGGGTACTATAATCAGGATTAAACCAGGATGGATGTGGCGCAGCTAAATCATTAGTCTTTTTCTTAAGAGATTTCGAACCTCTCACCATTCTGGTGGTCAAGACAGCTAATCCTCATCCTAATCTGAACCTGCCTGCCAAAATTTTACAGCTACATAATAAAACGTTCTCGTATTATTATGCCGCATGTCTTCATTTGCGCTTGTTCTTGTATTGGATTTACTCAAATGGTCGATTCGTAGGAAGCCGAAAAGTTTGTACGGAAGCGTACACTGATAACTGCTGCCACCCCCAGCGAGTTACCCCTTTTACTCCTCCCAACTCGTACGAAAAAAGGGAACGATCGAGCAATTTGAGCGCTTCAAAAAGTTGATAAGAGACCGCCGAGAATTCGACGGGCGCCACCGCCACAGGAGGGGCTCAGCGACATGCATGGCAAGGCGAGCGCTGCGAAATGCAATAACCTGCTGCTCGCAGGAATGACGCCCCAGGACCGACAAACTCTCTGGCCTGATCTGCACGAGGAAGAGCTACCTGCCCGTACATATTTGGAGCGCACCGGCCGCCGGTCGGAAAAGGTCTATTTCATTGAGTCGGGCATCGTCTCCTTGCTGGAAACAGGCGATCTGCGAAATCCAATTGAGGTGGGGCTGATAGGCCTGGAAGGAATGATCGGAGCCAGCTCTCTCGTGACCGACCTCTTTCCCCAGCGCGACAGCTACGTCCAGGTTGCTGGCCACGCTCTGGCAATAGTCCGGCCTAAGCTCTCACAGGCAACCCGATCCAATACTAAGCTTCATGCCTATCTGCTTCGCTACGTGCAGACGCAGATCGCCCAAATGAGCCTGACAATCAGCGCCAGCGTTCGCGCCAATGTACAGATCCGCCTAGCACGGAAGCTGTTGATGTACCATGATCGGGTAGGTTTGGAGGACTTGCCACTCACGCATGAAAATATGTCCCTGATGCTAGGCGTTCGGCGGGCAAGCGTCACCCATGCCATTCATGGACTGGAAGGCCATGGTTGGATCAGGGCCCAGCGCGGTCTGGTGACGATCCGGGATAGACAGGGGCTGGAGAATTACTGCGGCCCCTTCTACGGGGTAGCGGAACGCCGATATGACGAGATCATGAATATTGAACGACCGACATGTTCGGATCGAGCATCTCAGGTTCCAAACGCCACTGCATCGCGACATTGAAATGGGTCAAGTCTGAAAGCGTGCAGCGCGAGAGTAACTGCGATTGGGATGTCGACTCTTCTTTGCCGCTGAGCGCCAGATTTTCATTCCTAAGGTTCAAACGGTCAGCTATTCGGTCGATGATTGATCATTCACGGCCTTTATCGATCATGTTGCGAACAGCCTTAGTACCGAAATCTGCGGCAAGATGACGCGACTCGTCAGAATTGCTAACTATGTAGATTGCCGCACCTCGACCATCGCGAAAGCCAAGCGCGATCGTCGGGAGCACACCGGCTGCTCACTGACATAGCCGCAAGCCAGCGATCATCGCTTTGCGTAGGAGCATCGGCGCTAACTTGTACTTGCGCCGCCGCCCAACGAACAAGCAGTGCGCGATCGCCTCAATATTGGCCATTGCAGTCAGCCGGTTTACTGATGCTAGAAGTGGCAGCTGACGCTACTGACCGCATCGCAACAGGCCGGAATTACGTTTTTAACAACAGCATCAGCCGAAGAACTAAGGGAGATATCATGATCAAGACAAGCAGAAGAAGCTTGGCCTTAGCCTTGGGCTGGGGATCCTGGGTGCTGCTCGGAGCTATCTCCCCTGCTGCGTCCCTCGCCGACACGCCGCGCGCGGCGACACTGCCGTGGATGTCGCCAGACATCATTGCGCGTCAGGACGGCGCGTCCGAAGCTGACCAGCGCGAGGCGGTAGCCCGGCAGCGTGCGCAATTGCTGTTGAAGGCGATGAGCCTCCCACAGAAAATGCAGCAATTGACAGGCAGCCCGCCTGAAATCCTGCCTGAACTCCCCCAATGTTTCGGCGGTCGGCATATTAGCGGGATTGCTGCGCTGGGGATTCCCACGTTTCGGGTCACAAACGGGCCGGTAGGCCTGGGTCAGAATGATTGCGTCGATGCGCAGCTGGTGGCCAAGGCAGGCAGCGCCGCCAAGGCCGCGGGCCTGGCTTACACACATCCCAGCTCGGCCAAGGCGACCGCGCTTCCCTCTGCCATGGGGATCGCGGCCTCCTTCGATCCCGATGTGGCGAGCGCCTATGGCGAAATCATCGCCAATGAAATGCACAGCCTTGGCTTGCATGTATTCGAAGCACCCGGCGTCAACTTGGCCCGTCTCCCAATTCTAGGCCGCAATTTCGAATATTTCGGCGAAGATCCTTATCTGAGCGGCGTCATGGCCGTGGCGGAGACAAAAGCGGTTCAGTCAAACGGGCTGATCGCCATGCTCAAGCATTTTGTCGCCAACGAACAAGAAACCAACCGCATGTCCATCCAGGAAACGGTGGACCAGCAAACGCTGCGTGAGATCTACCTGCTCCCTTTTGAAATGGGTGTGAAGGATGGAGGTGCCGCCGCTGTCATGTGCGCCTATAATTATGTGAACGGCAAATCCTCCTGTGAGAATGAAGATATACTGACGGGCGTGCTGCGCCGCGAATGGGGGTTCACCGGCTATGTGCAATCGGATTTCTTCGCGATGAAGAGCACGGCTGCGACGTTGAAAGCCGGGTTGGACAATGAGATGCCGACGCCGCTTTTCTGGTCAGTCGATAAGCTGGGCAGCGCCTTGTCGAAGGGTGAGATCACGGCCGCCGACATCAATACCGCACTGGAGCGGCGCTACACCCAGATGTTCAAGGCCGGGATTTTCGAACGTCCGCTGGTGCAGACGCCGATGGCAGTCGAGGAGAATGGGCGCAAGGCCCGCGACATCGGCACGCGCGCGGCAGTGCTGCTTCAGAATGGAGGCGCGCTTCCCTTCCGCCGGGATGTCCAATCCGTCATGGTGATCGGCAAGGGCTCCCAGGTCTACGCGCAGCAGGCCGTGGCGGGTGGGTCACTTCCAGGCGAGCCGATGGGATCCGGCGGCGGCAGTTCCGACGTGGTGCCGCATTACACGGTGACGCCGGTGGAAGGCCTGCGCAATGTGCTGAAGTCGCTGGGTAATTCGGGTGCTGCGGTAAAACTCGCACTGGTCGATGATGGGAACATATCTGCGACCATCGATGGCGCGCGGGTTAGTTTTGCCGATGTGACCGCGCAGGCGGGGGCGGCTGATGCCGTCATCATCATGGCGGGCACCATCTCCGAGGAAGGCGCCGACCGGGCGACCTTCGCTGGCGCAAGCGGGCGTCAGTTGGCCGGATTTGCGGCAGCAGGCGACAATCTGGATTGGTATGCGCCGCGATCCAATGTCATCGCTCTCACCAACGGAAGGAATGCGGCGCGGAACAGCCAGACTGTCGAGATGATAAGGGCGCTGCTCGCGGCGCCCTCCCGCACGGGGGTCAGCATGAACCGCAAGACTGCGCTGGTGCTCAAGGACAATGCGGGCGTCGCGATGGACCCCCATCTGGTAGGTCCCCGCGGTCCGGCCATATTGGAAAGCTGGTTCCCGGGTCAGGAAGACGGAAATATCGTCGCCGAACTGCTGTTCGGGGTCAAGAATCCTTCCGGCAAGCTGCCAGTCACCTTCCCCTATGTGGGCAAGGGCTTTCTGGACAATGTGAGCGCCGAACAGTTTCCCGGCCTCTATGACGAGGCAACGAAGAAGCAGACGGTGCGCTATGCCGAGCGCCTGAACATCGGCTATCGCTGGTATGATGCCAATGTGAGTGGCAATTGCAAACTGGTGAAGGGCCGCAACCCGTGCGTGGCCTTCCCCTTCGGCCACGGACTTTCCTACACCAGTTTCGCCATGTCGAACATGACGGTGGCTTATGATCCAACAGCAAAACTTTATCGTGCCAAAGCCGTTGTCGCGAACACCGGCAAGATGGCGGGCGCCGAAGTGGTTCAGGCCTATCTTGCTCTTCCGCGCAGCGCTGACGCAGCCGGAGCACCCCAACCGCCCAAGCGCCTGGTAGGGTTCGAACGCGTGGAGCTCAAACCGGGCGAACGCAAGGAGGTAGAGATCATTATAGATCCCGCCGCCAGCAATCACCCGCTAAGTGTGTGGCGTGAAACGGAACACAAATGGGTTGTCCCTGAAGGACAATTTGCCTTGTGGCTGGGTAAGTCATCATCGCCGATCGATCTCATGCTGGCTGGACGATTCAGCTACCGAAAGTGACATACGGACAGCGCTCATCACGGCTTGGCTGGTGACAGGAAGGATCGGCGCGCCCAGGCAGCCGTAAGTGGGCCCGGGCGCGCGTCGAATATGGCACTCAGGTCAGAAGCTAAAGCGTCCGCTGACGCCAAACTCACGCGGCGCATTGATCGAGGCGGTGCGATAACCTGAGTCGATGAAAGTGCCGGCTGTAGATTGCAGGCGGAAAGTGCTTGGGCTTACCGAGCGGAGCCGGTCTTGGTCGAGCAGGTTCTTGACGAAAGCGGTCAGCTCCCAACGGTCGTCCTCACTGCGCACCCCAACGAACAGATCGAGCCGAATGTCGGTTGGATAGCGGTAGTTCGACCGCTCCGACGTGAAGGCAGGGCGAATGTTCGCATTGCCACGGATGAATGGCATCACTTGCGCACCTACCGGGAAACGAATTTCTCCATTTAGAGTCGCAGTAAACTCAGGAGAGTCCGACAGAGGACGTCCAAGGCAGGTGGCGGTTTGTGGAAGACCGCTGGTGATGTCTGCCGGAGCGGCCGGTAGTACCGGATTTCCGTTCGCATCGACGATGTTGCAGAATACCGGGCTGGTATATTTTGACTTGGCATAGGCGGCGTTCACGCCCAGATCGATATTGTTCGTCGGCCGGTAGCCAAGCTGCATCTCGATGCCCTTGACGTCCGCGTTGCCGTTGGTCGGAACGGCGATTGTGGTCACGCGGCCGGTCGGCTCAATCGCGAACAGCGCCGGTTCGTAGCTAAGGAAGTTTTTGAACTTCTGATAGAATAGCGCGACGTTGAGAGTCATGCGACGATTGAGAAGACTGGCCTTGGCGCCGAGTTCGAAACCATCGGCGGTTTCGTTCTTCGCCTGCAAATATTGTTGGCCGACCTGCGCTGTCACCGCGACCGCGGGCGGCCCGGGCCGTTGCGTTCGTCCGTAGCTGAAATAGGCGTTTACGTCAGGGTTGATTTCCCAGTTCACATTGGCACCGCCCGACCACAATTTGTTGCGGCTCACGACATGTGAGGAGGTCCCAAGGCCGCAAACACCGTTGGGATCGACGGTGATGAACGGCGAAGATCCAACAGAGTTGAACTTGTAGAAGTTTACCAAGCCGCCCGGTATGAACGGCGAATCAGGCCCGAAGTTGCTGCAGAGCGGCAGGAATGGCGCAGGCGAACCGAAGAAAAATCCGGGGAATCCGCCTCCGGTGATTGGGTTGATGACCGCGAGCTGATCGCGAACGGTCTTGTCGTTGCTATAACGTATGCCGCCGGTGAACTTGATGGCGTCGGTCAGCTGGTAGCCGACAGTGCCAGCAAGGCCCCATCCACGCGACTTGATCGTGAGCTCGACCGATGCACGTTCATAGCAGGCATTGCCCAACGCAAGAATGCAGGTTGGTCCGACTACGCCGGTCGGAGAGAAGGAGTGCTGGTCGGTATGCAGCGGTACGAAATTGCTGTTGTCATGGAAATCCCCCGCAATCGACCAAGTAAAGCGGCTACTATTGTCGGATTCAAGCCGCAGTTCGGCATTGTAATTCTTGAACGACGTGTAAAGGTCCTGGATGGTCGCGAAATTTGGAATGGCGTTCCCGATGTCCTGATCGCGTAGTTGGAACAGGCGTGTGTTCTGATAGCCTAGGTTGGCGACGACTTCGACACCGCCTAGTTCCAGGGTCGAGTTGACGGTGACGATGTCCGACTTGTTGCGGAACTCGAGGGGTCCCTCGATTACGGACTTTCGATCGCCGATCGCCAACGCGGGGCCTGTGCTGTTCGCGCCTACCGTGTTGCCTGGTCCGAACGCTAGGATATAGGGCGTCAGCTTAGCATCGAGATGCTGGTACATAATATATGTCGTCCAGCCCTCCCACGGCCGCAGGCTCAACGAAACGCGACCGCTATAGGTCCGGTTGCGCGATCCCCTCCCCGTTATCGTACTGACCCCCGAAACGGCATTCTTGTCGTAGAGGCCCGAAATGCGGACCGCTATCTTGTCGGAAATCAAAGGGACGGAAACGCCACCCTGGATGTTGACGGCATCTCGGGTGGTGCCCGTCATCTGTGCGTACCCTTCAGCCTCCGTGAAGTTGGCGCGCTTGGTCCCGAACAGGAGCGCCCCGGCAGGCGAAGTGCGCCCACGGAACAGCCCTTGCGGGCCGCGCAGCACTTCTACCTGGCCAAGGTCGTAGATCGCCGTGAACACCGTATTCGCATTGACCGGGATTTCGTTATAGAACACTTCGACAGCAGGGGAGGTGCCACCATCGGGATCAAACGCAATGCCACGCAATGAAGCGGTATTGTTGCGCCCAGTCGTGTTGCTGAGTTCAAGACCGGGCGATAGGTTCTGTAGTTCCTTGGTATCGAATATATTTAATTTCTGAACATCCTCGCCAGTAACAACATCAATCGCCATCGGTGTGTCTTGGATAGTAGTTTCACGGCGCGTGGCCGTAACGATGATGTCATTGCTCGAGGAAATCAAGCTGTCGTTACTCATCGAGTTCTGTGCTTGCTGGGCCTGGGCGAATGCAACGGCCGGCATGACGAGCGCGGAAACTCCGCACGCGAGCGTAACGATACGATTAGCTGAATGCATTCGCATGACCCTCTCCCTGCTACTCGGAGAGGTCACCGGAACATCCGATCCCATGCCTCCCCAATTTCTTGTCAGGCAAGAGAAAAACGTTAGGCACGTGCTTCTGGTCCACGCCAAGCACGTGACTACAGTATCCACCCCTACCTAATGTGATCCTGACTAGATCACCTTTTATGGCCACAGCTTATCAGAGGCGATTAGAACGTCAACTACATTGCGGGAATGTGTCCATGTCATGCGCAAAAACTTGTTGTTGGCCTCACGCGTACCTGTTTGTCGAGACGTTTACCCGCTAGATGGGGGAAAATCACGACCCTGTGGGGCGGCAGCGACCGCGCGAAAGAGCGCCCCGCTATCGTTGAGAATGAACTGGAGAATCTTGCGGCATGCTGAGCGGCGTACAAGATGTCATTCTACTTGCGCGAGCAGTTCCGCCATACGTTTTTTGCCTAAGCCCGGCAATTTGCGGCTGTCGCTCGTAACTTCGGCTTTGTTGACAGGCAGTCCGACCTGAATCAGGCCGACCATGCCCATGGCTGCATGGGGCAGGCATTTGTAGCCATACAGACCGGTCTTGGTGAAGCGCACGACGAGCTTCTGGTTAATCGCGCCCTTGAATGGAACAGCGCCGGACGGAGCAAGCCACGGCACCAGTTCGGCGTTGTGGCCGGCATCCGTGGGTGTGAAAGTTACCGTATCACCGGGCGCAATCTTGAGGAGCGCCGGTTCGAACACCATCGGGGCACCGTCCGCACCTCTGTTCAGCATGCGGACGGCATGATCCTTGGCCGCAGCGGCACTTGCCATCCCCATCAACAATGCTGCTGCGGCCAGAAGCCGCGCCATGTGTGCGCCATATCTGGTTGGCCGCAACCTGCGTGGAACATAGGCGGAGGGAAGACGATCGATCATGCCGCGCCACTAGCATGCCCCCGCCAGGATCGGCCAGTAGGCACATTAGGAAGAATCTTCATAAGGATATGCCGAAAGCTTCGTTCGGTTTGGCGGATGACTTTCCTATTGCCCAGCATGTCAGGGACAGCCGCACCGGCATTTTGCCCATATGTGCATGCGTCCATCATTTCAGCTGCACTGCTTCGGGACGAGTAAGGCTGAGCAAACATTGGGCGATGGGTGAATAAAGATGCTCTCGACTTTTCTGGCCTATCTTCAGTTTAAGCTGGGTGCGGCGTTCGATGGTGCGGGACATGCCATTTCCGACACGTCTTGGAGTGCTCAGCTTCAGGGGTCAGAGCGTTTATGGATGCTGCTTGAAGGCACCCACGTATTAACACTGATGTTGTTTGCCGGATCGATACTGGTCGTTGATCTGCGGTTGCTCGGGGCGATCTTCCGGACCACACCTGTGTCGAAGATCACCGACACGCTGCTGCCCTATACCATCGGCGGCTTCATCGTCATGCTGCTGACTGGAGCCGCATTGTTCTTCGCCAATCCGATCGACTATTATCACAATGTTGTCTTCAGGCTGAAGTTCATCTTCCTCATCGCTGCGGCGGTCAACATCTTCTACTTCCATTATCGCGTGCAGGCCGACCGCGCCGTGTGGGACAATGAGGCCCGACCACCAGCGCATGCGCGCCGCGCGGCCGCCTTTTCACTGACATTATGGATCTGCGTCATCGTGGCAGGGCGGTTCGCGGCCTATGACTGGTTTTCATGCGACAGCGCGCAAGGCTTTGTCGCGGCGGCGGCCCAATGTTCGGATCGTGCCGTGACCCTCGCCTCAATCGAGACGGACCTTGCACGATGAGCCTCAATCTACGTGACCTTGCCCCCTCGATCCAGCCTGCGGCGGAAGCAGTAGCCGATATTCCCTTCATCCGTGCGGTAAATGAAATTGCTTGGATCTTCGCGGTCGTCGAAACGGCGCATCTACTGTTCCTTGCCATATTGGGCGGCGCCGTGCTGGGCCTTAACTTGCGGCTCATGGGGCTGATCCTACCGGACACAAGCAGCCGCGACGTCGAGCGCGCACTGCATCCCTGGTATGTCGCGGGCGTTGTCGGCACGACCGGCACAGGGGTTGCCATGGCGACCACGATGACGCGAACACTGCTGCCGAGCGGCGCCTTCTTCATTAAGATGGTGGCGCTGCTCGCGGCGATCCTGCTCAGCCATGTTGTGCTGCGCCAGGTGCGAACCGGGCGCCTTGCGGTCCGGGAAAACGCCATTCTCGCCTTTGCCCTCGTCCTTTGGGGTGGCAGCCTGCTGCTGTTCGCCAGCACCGAGGGTCTGAATTCGGGAGCCATGCTGATCGGCCTGGCAGGCGCGGGCATATTGGCGGCGGCCAGCCAGCCGCGCCGCCGCCCGGCCATCATCGGCCTGTTCGTTGTGGCATTCAGCGCATGGTTCTTCGCACTTGACGGTTTATCGCCCG
Organism: Sphingobium sp. TomMM35A; assembly: GCF_054771735.1. Classification (NCBI taxonomy): domain Bacteria; kingdom Pseudomonadati; phylum Pseudomonadota; class Alphaproteobacteria; order Sphingomonadales; family Sphingobiaceae; genus Sphingobium; species Sphingobium sp. TomMM35A. The sequence goes on along the minus strand of NZ_BSRC01000002.1, from coordinate 694,330 downwards.
GAGGAAACGACCAGTTCGCATCCGGTTGGCTCGGCGGCGCGGTACTCGCCGCGACGGTACTCCCGGCGTTGGGATCCGGCGTTCGCGATATCAAAGCCGGAACTGACCGCACCGACGTTGCGCTGAAGCTGCTCGCATTTGCCTCCACCCTGGCCTGGGTCACGGTTGCGGCGGCAGGCAGGTGGATCGGCTTTAGCTGACAGCACTTCAAGAATCCTGATCGAGCTTTAAGGCGGGGCATGTCAATGCAGCCGCCTTTCTCGTCGTTCCTGTGAATATATTCCGTCTAATTCCAATTCCGTCATAAAGGTAGAACGACAAGTTGGTTCTTACCAATCATCCTCACCCCTATCGCAGCGCAACGTCCATAATAAATCTAGGGGCACTAAATGATCTTGATTTCGCGCATTCGGGGCATCCTCTTTTGCACTTCGGCATCTCTGCTTTCAGTTAGCGGAGCAGCGACTGCTCAATCGGCGCCACAGTCTGTAGCAGCGCAGGACGGCGTCGCCCTGCTCGACCGCGCGAAAGTGGATGCGCTGCTGACCCAGCCGGACAAGGTCCTTTTCATCGACGTACGGCGCGCCGATGAAATCAGCGCCATTGGAGGCTTGCCCGTCTACCTTAATATTCAGCTCTCGGAACTTGGCCGCTTAAGCTCTTTCATTCCGCGCAATCGTCAACTGGTTACGGTATCCAACCATGCTGGGCGTGCGAAGAAGGCAGCGGCGCTGCTGACGCAGGCGGGCTTTAACGTCGCTGGCGCTGTGGGCGTGGAGGATTATGCCGCGCAGGGCGGCTTCCTTTCGGGTAAGAAGGTGGTGGCCCTGGCCATCCCTAATGTGTTGGCGGCGGACACCCGCGTCGATGTGGTCCGGGAAGGTTTCGAAGGCACCGAGGGGCCAGTCCTGTTGAAGGACGGCTCGCTCCTCTTCACGGAAAATCGAGCGGACCGGATCGTGCGGATCGCGCCGGACAACAGCGTATCGACCTATCTGGAAAAGACCGGATCGGCCAATGCGCTAGCGGTGAACGCCGCAGGCGATTTGCTGGCGGTGCAAACCGCTCCCTCCGCCATCGCCGTGCTCCAGCCCAAGGCCAAGCCGCTCGCCACCGCCTATGCGGGAAAGCCCTTCAACCGGCCCAATGATCTCGCCGTCGCGCGCAGCGGCAATATCTATTTCACCGATCCGGGCGCGGCGCCTCAACCCGGCGCAGCGCCTGCAAAGACCGGCCTCTACCGGCTCGACAGGCATGGCAAGGTATCGCTGATTGCGGATGATATTCGTCGCCCTAATGGCGTCGCGCTCAGTCCCGATGAAAAGACGCTCTATGTCGCCAACACCGCTGGCGAAGCGCTGATCGCCTATAGCGTTGCCGCCGATGGTAGCGTGTCCAATCGGCGCGACTTCGCCAAGCTCGCCGGGTTCAAAGACACGCCGAACGGCCCGAGCAGCGGCGCGGACGGCATCACCGTGGATACGGACGGCCGCGTCTATGTCGCGACCAGCGCAGGTGTGCAGGTGTTCGGCCCCGATGGCTCAGCGCTTGGTATCATCTCCCTGCCCCGCGCGCCGCAGAACCTGGCCTTTGGCGGCAAGGATCGCTCACAACTCTATGTCGTGGGTCGCGGCGCGGTCTATCGCATCGCCACCCTGACCCATGGGGTCGATCGCCCGGGTAAATAGGCGCCCGCTCGACCTATCTCTTCATTTCAGGATCACATCATGTTTATCACCAACACGCAGCCCTCTGCGCGCGGCGCGGCCCTGCTATGCACGGCGCTTCTCCTCTCCACAGCAACCGTAGCCTATGCGGCAGTTCCCGCAGCGGAGGCGGACGCGGCCGTAGACGGCGCGGCCGAAGCCATTGTCGTCACGGCCCGCAACCGCGACGAAGATATCAACGACGTACCCATTCCAATCTCGGTCGTCAGCGGCGAGACCATCGCTCAGCAGCGTGTCTTTACCATCGCCGACCTGACCCAGCGCGCGCCCGGCCTCACGGCCACCACCCCCAACGCTCGCCGCACTGGCGTGTCGCTGCGCGGCATCGGGCGGACCAGCGGCAATGACAATATGGAAGCGGCCGTCGGCGTCATCGTCGACGATGTCTTCCTCGGCCATGTCGGCATGACCTACCAGGACTTCACCGACCTTCAGCAGGTCGAGATATTGCGCGGCCCACAGGGGACGCTGCTCGGCAAGAACACCTCGCTCGGCGTGCTAAAATATACTAGCAAGCTGCCTTCCTTCACGCCCGAAGCCGTGATCGAGGCGGAAGGCGGGCTTTCCACACCCTCGTTCAAGGCGCGCGGCTCGTACAGCAACTCGCTGGTTGATGACGTGCTGGCGTTCCGCGTGTCCTTCTTCGTCGACAAGCAGCAGGGCGATATCGAGAACGTCAACACGCGCGGCGGCCACTGGCATGAGCGTGACCGCTGGGGCGGCCGAGCGCAATTGCTGTTCAAGCCTAGCGACAATTTCTCGCTGCGCCTCAACTTTGATTCCGCCGAGACGAACGAAAACAGCAATACTAAGCCATTCATAGTCGATCCCGCGACGCTGAACGACAAATCCGTGCGCACGACGACCTACAGCAGCCGTCTCGCACGAAGCTATTTCGGCGGCTACACGCCGATCATAGGGTCGTGGCGCACCATCGACATGGATCAGGCCGAACCGCTTATCACCCGTAATCGCGGCGGGTCCATCATTGCGACGTGGGACACAGGGCCGGTCGAGCTGAAGTCGATCTCGGCCTATCGCACTTTCCATTTCGACGCGAAAAATGACAGCGAGCAGACCCGCTTCGCCATCGCGCGCGGTGGGACGCTGGTGGACACGGAGCAGTTCTCGCAGGAATTCCGTCTCTCGGGCGCGCTGACGCCGTCGATCCAATATCAGGCAGGGCTCTATTTCTTCCGTATCGAAACGGATTCCACCAGCCGCAATCTTTATGGAACCGACGCGGGCGCCTTCTACGCCACCAATGCGCAGTATAATGCTCTGGCTAATTCCGCTGCTGGCCGCGAGTTGCTGCGAGCGTCGTTGGCGAACATCTTCGCTTTCTCGAACCAGAAGCCAGTGTCGGACAGCCAGGCGGCCTTCGCACAGGGGGACTGGAAGGTCACTGATCGCATATCGATCACCGCAGGTATTCGCTACACGCGTGAGCAGAAAAAGAACAACATAACGCGTACGTCTTTCCGTGCAGACGGGGCGCCGCTTGTTTCAACCGGCAATGCCACGGCAGACGCCATCCGCAGCGCACAGATCGGCACGGATTTCGCCACGATCACCGGTGACTCCATCGATGACGATGCCATCGCGTGGCTGATCAACCCGAGCTACAAGTTGACGGACGACGTGCTCCTCTATGCCTCAGCCAGCGGCGGCGGGAAGTCGGGCGCGGTGGCGTTCGAAAATAACGGCACCCGCCGCAACGTGAAGCCGGAAAAGACGACCGACTTCGAACTCGGTCTTAAGGGGCAGTTCGGACCGCTGACCCTGAACCTCAATGCCTACTATACCAAGGTTCGGGACTATCAGAATGTCACGAGCGAGGTCGATCCGTCATCATCGACCGGCTACAGTTCGCGCCTCGGCAACATTCCGGGCGTGAAAGCGCGCGGCGTGGAGTTCGACGCGGCACTTGCCTTGCTCGACGGGCTCAGCCTCACACTGGGCGGCGCTTACAACAAGGCGACCTATTCCGATTGGTCGACCGCAACCTGCCCGCGTTCCTACCCGACCAGCGTTGCCTTCTGCAACAACACAGGCCGCCAAGTCGTAGGCGCGCCGCGTTGGACGATCATCACCGGCTTCAACTATGTCGGCGACATTGGCAACTCGGGCTGGGCGATCCACGCTTTTGCCAATAATAGTTATCGGTCGCGCCACAATCTGGAACAGCTACTGTCCGACTATGGCTGGCAAAAGGGTTATAATCTGACCGACGCCGGCATCGGCATCATCCGCGATCATGGCGGGGCCAAGACTGAACTCAGCGTCGTCGCCAAAAACGTCTTCGACACCCGCTATACCACCAGCGTCAACGATTTCAGCAACACCGCGCCGGTTGGCTACGACGGCATCGGCGCCCGCCGCTATGTCGGCGCACTTCTCCGCACGCAGTTTTAAAGGAGGATTAATGGCACATCATCACTGCCGCGCCATTGCGGTTGCCGCGCTGATAGCGACAGCGGGCGGATGGGCGACGCAAAGCATCGCCCATCACGCCTTCGCGGCGGAGTTCGACTCCGCCAAGCCGCTGGCGATCCAGGGCACCGTTACCAAGGCACGCTTCGTCAATCCGCACAGCTGGATCTATCTTGACGTCAAGAACAAGGACGGCTCGGTCACCAATTGGGGCTTCGAATTCGGCACGCCAAGCTCGCTTCGCACCAATGGCCTCAGCAAAGAAGATGTGAAGCCAGGCACCAATATCCGCATAGGCGGCTATCGCGCGAAGAATGGCGGCCCGTTCGGCTATGCCGCTACGATCACGCTCGACAATGGCCGCAAGGTGCAGACCGGCAGCGCGCCTGATGCACCGGTGAGGCGTTGAAGATGGCACAGTTGATCATGAAAGCGCGGCGCCTCGCCGCCGCAACGGCGCTGTTGGCAATCGCCTTTGCGGGGCTAGCGGCGGACGCACAGACTGACCAAATTCCCCGCCGCGCCGATGGGCACCCCGATTTTTCCGGCATCTGGCAGACGTTGAGCGAAGCCGATTATGACCTGGAGCCCCATGCGGGTCGCCGGGATGCGCCCCCCGGACCGGGTGTGGTGGAAGGCGGGGCCATCCCCTACCGCCCCGAAGCGCTCGCCCAGAAGCAGCGCAACTTCGCCAAGCGGGAAAAGGATGACCCGCGCCTCAAATGCTGGGTCGCCGGAACGCCGCGCGGCATCTATTACCCCGCGCCTTTCCAAATCTTCCAGCGCGACAGCGACCTGACGCTTGTCCACCAGTTCGGCCATCAGGTCCGAACCATCTTCACCAACGGCACCGGCCACCAGACCGAATCCGACGACGGCTATTATCTGGGAGACTCCCGCGCCAAATGGGAGGGCGACACGCTGGTCGTTGACGTCATCGGATTCAACGAGGAAACCTGGCTCGACCGCGCCGGCAATTATCACAGCGATGCGCTCCATGTAGTCGAGCGCTGGAGCTACGCCGACAAGGACACGATCAGTTACCGCGCGACGATCGAGGACCCCAAGGTCTTCACCAAACCCTGGACGATCGAACTGCTGCTCAACCGCCGCCGCGACAAGAATTTCCAGCTGATCGAGGATTATTGCTTCACCCTGCCCTATGAGCAGGCTTATCCACACAAGGAGGTCAAATGAGACCGAGCAAACTGGCACTTTGCGTTTTCCTGGCGTTCTCGCCCGAGGCCAATGCGCAAGCACCCCAAGCCCCAGGCAATGGCGGCGGCATCCGCTGGCAGAAAGAGGTTCCCGTCATCGCGTCAGGCGCGTGGACCGGGGCCAAGCTCGCGGACGGCCAGCCGGATATTTCCGGGTTCTATTCCAATACCATATCCAATCACAGCAACTTCACCGACCCGCAGGCCGGCCCCCCCGGCGAACCATCCAACGTGGCGAACCTGCCCCGCAACCAGCGCGCGCCCAGCCGCGTGACCGACCCGGCGGATGGGCAGATCCCCTATCTGCCTGCCGCTCGCGCACTTCAGGAGGATTTCGCCAGGAACTTCCCTGAACCCAACAAGCCCCGCTACATCGAGCCGCTGGCGCGCTGCGCCCCGGCCGGTGCGCCGAAATCCTACATGTGGCATGGTTTCGAAGTCCGGCAATTTCCAAACTATGTCGTCTTCCTGTTCGATTCAGGTACGCGCATCATCCCGCTCGACAATCGCCCCCATCTGCCCAGCGCGATCAAATTGTGGAACGGAGATTCGCGCGGCCATTGGGACGGCAACACGCTGGTGGTCGATGTCCAGAACCAGAATGGCAAAGCGCTGTTCGGCCGCTACGGCGACTATATCAGCGAAAATGGCCGTGTGATGGAACGCTATATCTTTGACGCCAAGGGTGGCGGTTTCAACTATGTCGCCACCTTCACCGACCCCTCCGTCTATTCCCGGCCATGGACCGCGACCATTCCGGTTAAGCGTTATACCGAAACCGATAAGCCTGACGGCTGGCATTATGATGTGAAGCCCGCTAACCGTCCGGGCCAGCCTCTATTAAATGAGCGTGTGGAGAGGGTCTGCGTCGAAAATAACGGCCCGTTCGGCGGCGGTGCTGTTGGTGTTCCCTCGGACCAACCGGTGATCGCCCGCTAAGCATCGTTCCGCTTTCCTTCCACCCTAGTCGGCACCTGCGCCGGTCAGCTGTGTTTCATCCTGGACCTTCCCGTCATGCCTCCAAGCTCGTTCCGTCTTCTCTTCACCACCATGATGGCGAGCGCCTTTCTGCCGGTCGCCGCGCATGGGGCCGAGGCAGCCGATACCGCCGCGATCCTGGTCACGGGCCATGTCGATGCGGCCATCCTGACGCAGCCAAACTCGACGGGCAGCAGGCTCGGCCTCACGCCGCTGGAAACGCCCGCTACCATAACGACGCTCGACGGCAGCGCCATCCGCGCGCGCGGCGACCAATCCATTGCCGAAGCCGTCAGCCGCGCGCCAGGCATCAGCAACGCCGCCAATCTCGGCAACGGCAACACCAGCCTGTCCGCGCGCGGGTTCACGGGACAAGGATCGGTGCTGCAACTGGTAGATGGCGTCCGCCTGTTTCCCGCTGCGGGCACGATCACCTTCCCCACCGATCCGTGGATGATCGAGCGTATCCACATTCTCTCTGGTCCCGCGTCGGTCCTCTATGGCCAAGGCGCGCTTGGCGGCGCGGTCAATGTGATACCCCGTGAACCGGGCGAGGACCGCACCAGCATCGACGCTGAAATCGGCTATGGGTCGCAGGACAGCTTCCACGCTGCGGTCGGCATGGGCGGCCCGTTAACCGACGGGATCTTCTATCGCGCCGACATTAGCTATCGCCAATCCGACGGCTATGTCGATCGCGGCCGTTCCCGCAGCCTGGCGCTATCCGGAACACTCCGGTGGAAGCCGGTCGATACTTTCGCCATGACCCTGCGCCACGATTATGGCGACCAGCGCCCGATGCGTTATTTCGGCACCCCGTTGATCGATGGGGAGATCGATGATCGGATCGTGCGGAATAATTATAATGTGTCGGACGGCGCGGCGCGCTTCAAGGACAATCGTACGACGCTTCAACTAGATTGGCGGCTCAGCGATGCCGTCACGATCAGCAATCAGGTCTATCGTCTCACCAGCAAGCGTTTCTGGCGCAATCTTGAAAGCTATTGCTGGGTGGCTGAGGATGGTTTCTGTCCCAATGGCCATATTGGCGATGCGTCGACGCCGGGCAGCATCTACCGGGCAGACAATATCGGCATCGTCCACGATCAGACGCAATGGGGAAGCCAGGGCAGCGTAGTGTTTCACTCCCCGCTGTCGGACGTGATCGCGAACGACCTTGTCTTCGGCTATGATCTCAACTCGGTCCGCCTCGTCTATTCGCATGATTTCGGATCGGACCCGCAAGTCAGCCCGGTCAATCCCTATGAATACAATCCCGGCCTGTTCTTCGACACGCAAGGCATTGCGCCGCGTTACCGCACGGCCACGCGCGAATATGCATTCTTCGCCGAAAATCGGCTGAAGCTTAGCGATGCTTTCTCCATCGTGGGCGGCATCCGGTATGAACATGACCGGGTCAAGCGCTGGACGATCGACGCCACGGGGGCGGAAACGGCTGCCTTTACCAAGCGGTTGGCAAACACCACGTGGCGCATCGGGGCGGTCTACCAACCTCGTCCCGACGTCTCGCTCTACGCGCAATATTCGACCGGCGTCGATCCGCTGGGTACGCTCACCACCTATTCGGGCGGCCAAGTCGCCTTCAGCCATGCCAAGGGCGATCAAGTGGAGATCGGCGCAAAGGCATCCTTCCTCGATGGGCGCGGATCGGCCACCATCGCCGCCTACCGCATCGTCAAGAAGGGTCTGCTTGCACAGCGCACGCCGACCGGCCCGATCGATCAGGTCGGGCAGCGATCGACCAAGGGCGTAGAGGCATCCGTCTCGCTCGATCTGCGCGACGGCTTCGGCATCGAGGCGAACGGCGCCATTCTCGACGCGCGGTTGGACGACTTCGTGTCGGGTGACGAGGACTATGGGGGCAACACACCGCCAAACATCCCCGAGCGCACCGCCAATCTCTGGTTGCGGTGGGACGCGGTCACACAAATCCAGGTGCGCGGCGGCCTGCGCTATGTGGGGCCGAACTGGTCCGACAATGGCAACCGCTTCCGCATTCCGGGTTATGTAACGATCGATGCCAGCCTGTCCTATGCGCTGGCGCCGTCAATCGCAGTCGACCTGCGCCTTTTCAATCTCACGGGCAAGCGCTACGCCGTCACCAGCTATAATGACGAACAATGGATATTGGGCAGGCCGCGATCAGTCGATGTGACGCTGCGCGCCGCACTCTAGAGCATGGTTCCGGCCCGGCAATTCTATCGCTGGCTTTTCCTGGTCCATCGCTGGATCGGGATCGGCAGCTGCCTGCTTTTCTGCATCTGGTTCCTGTCGGGACTGGTCATGCTCCATATTCCCTACCCATCATTGTCTTTGAAAGACCGCCTGACGAGGGCAGCGCCGATAGAATGGTGGCAGGTTGACCAGCCGCCGCCACCGGACATGGCCGGGGCGGCACGCCTGGACCTGCTGATGCGTGACAGCGTGCCGGTGTGGCGGGCGGAGCGGCCGGACGGCAGTTGGGCCAGCGCACCCGCACGGCGGGGCGTCAGCCTGACCCCGGTCGATGGGAGCTTCGCCAGACGCGTGGCGGAGCGTTTTGCCCGGCTGGACGCAAAACGCGCGCGCCCAATAGAACGCGACCAATGGACAGTGGCAGGCGGCTTCAATGCTCACCGGCCGCTGTGGAAGGTCGAGATGAATGATCCTGCCAGGACGGTCATCTATGTCTCTTCCGCGACGGGCGAGCCGGTGCAACGCACGACAGGATCGCAGCGTTTGTGGAATTGGGTGGGCTCAGTTCCGCACTGGATCTATCCCACGCTGCTGCGCCAACATGCGCAGGGATGGCGGCAAGTGGTCCTTTGGGTGTCGGGTCCCTGTATTGCGGCTGCCCTGAGCGGCATTTGGGTTGGACTGATGCGCGCCCGGATCGGGCAGCGGCGCTTTCCGGGCGGGCGCATGACGCCTTACCGGGGCTGGATGCTCTGGCATCATATTGCAGGCCTGGCCGGCGGGCTGTTCCTGTTGACATGGATATTCAGCGGCTGGCTCTCGGTGGATCCCGGCAGCATCTTTGCGAGCAAGGCTTCGGACCAAACGGGTCAGCATTATGCCGCTGGAGCTGCTCCGGACAGCGCGTCACTCGATCGCCTGCGCGACAGGGCGCCACTGGCCGCCATGGTAAGAGTCCAGCGCAATGCGGGCCTCGCGACAGCCACCATACTACCAGCCAGTGGTCCGGCCGAGACCTGGTTACTAGCTTCTACGCGGCCCGCGCCCTTATCCACCCGCACCATCATCGCCGCCGCCGCGTCGCTTGTCCCAGAAGGACGGATGACCGAAGCGCAGCTGCTGCGCACGGCTGATGCCTACTGGTACAGCGTCACCGGCGATGTTCAGCTTCCAGTGCTGCAGCTGCGCTTCGGCGACATCCGCCACACCTGGCTCTATCTCGATCCCCGTACCGGCGAATTGCTGGCGCGAATGGATGAGCGCCGCCGCGCCTATCGCTGGCTCTTCGACATGCTGCACCGCTGGGATGTTGGGCTGTTGATCCGCAACGCCCCGGCGCGCGTCCTGCTGATCTGGATGGGCTCGCTGATTGGCCTTGTCACTTCTGCAAGCGGGCTGGTCATCGGTTGGCGCCGACTTACCCGCCGCAAGTCGATGAAGGTCAAAAGCCGTCCGGCAAAGGCGGCGGCGGCGCTTCAAGTTCCGGTTTGAACGTTAGGTGGCAGGCGACACATTGTTCGTCGATCCGGTCACCGGCCTTTTGAAGCGCGGCGAAATCCTTGCGCTCGGCGGCATCCGCGCTAGCGCTGGCGGCCGCCCTGAACGACATCAGATGCTTGTCCCATTCAGTGCCCGGAATGCTATTGGCCGAAAGTTCCAATGCATAGCTCAGCTGCTGCAGTGTCAGCGCGTCGCTTTCCGCATTTTCCCAGTCGTCGTCGCTCACGGGCTTGCCGGAGTGCTCGCCATCCTTGCCGATTTCCAGCGCAGTCCATTGCCAGAGCTGCTCTGCGTTGCGCTGCATGACATGGCGCATGAACTCGTTGATCGGCAGCTGTGTCTCTTCGTCGTGCTGAGCGCTCGCAACTGTGGCGGCTGCAGCCAAACATGCCAGCACCCCTGTAACCAGCGTCATCTTCATTTGAATCCGGCCTTCGTGATGGAATGCGTTCAGCCGCCTCTTAGGGTGACGTGCCGCCGATTCAACGAAGGAAACCGACATTAGATATTCTCGCAGCGTCTAAAGGAGAACTGTAGTTCGACGGAAAGGCGACGCTATAAAGTCTGCATTTCTCGGCAGAATTCAAGGAATTCGAGGGCCTCACATCCGTCCATTGAGCGACGCGCTCGAACAACCAAGGCTCTTGTCAATCGAATGTTTCTCAATCAATAAAGTTGAGTAATAAGGCTACCCTTCCTTGGATGCTTGACGATGCGTGACAGGGGAACAAGGTGAAGCATCAACAGGAGCATCGGCGTTTGGCATTCCACGCTTTCGGGCCGTTCCGGCACGGAGGGACACTGTGAACTTCCAGCAACTCCGCTACGTCCGGACGGCGATCCAGCATAATCTGAACCTGACCGAGGTTGCGAACCGTCTGTGCACATCGCAGTCCGGCGTCAGTAAGCAGATCAAGGAATTGGAAGCCGAGCTGAAGGTGGATATTTTCGTCCGGCGCGGAAAGCGCTTGACCGGCCTCACAAAGGCCGGGGAAAATGCCGCGCAGTTGATCGACAAGCTGCTGAACCAGGCGGATAATCTGAAGCGCCTGTCCGAACAGTTCGTGCAGGAAGACAAGGGACGGCTGGTCGTCGCGACCACGCACAATCAGGCCAATTACGTGCTGCCGCCTGTCCTCTTGCGATTCAGCGAGCGCTTCCCCGAGGTCGAGATCGAACTGCGCCAGGGCACGCCGCGCTATGTGGTGGAACAGGTGTTGCGCGGCGAAGCCGACATCGGCATCGCAACCGAAGCTGTGGACGATGTTCCCGAGCTTCAGACCTACCCCTGCTTCAGCTGGGAGCATGTGGTTATCGTGCCATCCGATCACCCGCTGACAAGGGCCGCGCATGTGTCGCTGGCCGACACAGCCCGCTATCCGATCATAACCTATAATCCGGAATTTTCCGGCCGCTCGCAGATCAACGACGCCTTTGAACAGGCGGGAATAGAGCCCGACATAAGGCTGACCGCGATGGATGCCGACGTCATCAAGACCTATGTCCGGTTAGGCATGGGCGTCGGCATCGTTTCGCAAATGGCTGTAAGCAACGGGCCGGGCGAGTTCCTGACTGTCGTGCCCGGATCAAGCAGCTTCTTCGATGCCAGCGTGACCAAGATAGCGACGCTCAAGGGCTCGCTGCTGCGCAACTATGCCTATCAACTGATGGAGATGCTTGCCCCCCATCTGGATGCGGCGGTGCTGTCGGGCGCAAAGCGCCGCCCCGCCCTGGATCGCAAAGCGCCGCTGCTGAGCTTTGCCGACCGCGCCGATCTGCAAGGCGCGCGCTTTGGCGCGTCATACATCTTATCCTCTAACCCTCCGTCGCGAGTGACATGACATGAACAGTATCAGCAGACGGCAATTCGTCAGCGCAGCGACGGCCATGCTCGCCGCTGCGCCGGCCTTGGTACGCGCATCGACGGTCCGCCTGCCCTTCGACAATGGCGAACGCCCGCTGGTGCAGCTGCCGCAGAAGCGCCCGCTGATCGGCCTCACCATGCGTCCACCGCAGCTGGAAACGCCATTCGAGATTTTCAATCAAGGGCTGCTGACGCCGAACGATGCTTTCTTCGTGCGTTACCACCTGTCCGGCTTGCCCACCACCATCGACACCACCACTTTCCGCCTCACCATCGGAGGTCACGTCGGCAAGCCCCTGTCGCTGTCCCTTGCATCACTGAAGCGAGACTTTCCGCGTCAGGAGATCGTCGCGGTCAACCAATGTTCAGGAAACAGCCGCGGCTTTTCCGATCCGCGCGTCGGCGGCGGCCAGTTGGGCAACGGCGCGATGGGCAATGCCCGCTGGACAGGCGTGTCGCTAAAGGCGCTGCTGGATTGCGCTGGAGTGAGAGAAGGCGCCCGGCAGGTCACCTTCGATGGCCTCGACGCGCCGCCAGTCGATAGCATTCCCGATTTCGTAAAGGCGCTGGATATCGACCATGCCCGCGATGGCGAGGTGATGGTCGCCTGGGCCATGAACGGCGCCGATCTGCCTTTCCTTAACGGCTATCCGCTGCGGCTGATCGTGCCCGGCTATTACGGCACTTACTGGATCAAGCATCTGCACGAGATCAATGTCGTCGATGCTCATTATGACGGCTATTGGATGAAGACCGCTTATCGTATCCCCGACAACGACTGCAATTGCGTCGTGCCTGGACAGAAGCCCGACAAGACCAAGCCGATCGGCCGCTTCAACATTCGCTCCTTTGTAACGAGCCACAAGGACGGGGAGACCGTCCGCGCTGGCAGTCCTGTCGCCTTTCGAGGGATCGCGTTCAACGGCGGCAGCGGCATCGCCGGTGTTGAGCTGTCGCTCGACAATGGCGCAAGCTGGAAGGAAGCGCGGCTTGGCGAAGACCTGGGCCGATACTCCTTCCGCGAATGGACCTTTACGGATGCACTTCCGGCCGGCGAGCATGGCATTCAGGTGAGAGCCGTCGGCCAGGATGGCGAAGCACAACCTGCGTCGCCGCGTTGGCAACCCGCAGGCTACATGCGAAACGCCATCGAAACCATAATGGTGCGCGCAGCATGACCCGCAAACCTGTCCTGCTCGTCCTTTGCGCAGGTGCGCTCGCCGCCGCCACGTCCGGCCGTCCGCGCGAATATCAGCTGCCATCCGACGATGTGCCCGGCACCCTCGCAGGTGCCCGAGGCGAGGTGATCGTCAACAACTGCATGGGCTGTCATTCACTGGACTACATCACCAGCCAGCCGCGCGGCAAAGGCCCGCAATTCTGGCGCGACGCAGTCAACAAGATGATCAATGTCTATGGCGCGCCGGTCGATCCTGCCGAAGTGGACGCGCTGACCGCAGCGCTGCAGCAATCCCACGGCTGATCCAGCCGCCAATCCGAAGGGGACGATCAAGTCACGGGCGACATGCTGATCATCGAAAGCCGGGCAAAATCAGGACGCCCGGCAACGTTGGAAGGTGTACTCGCAGTCAGCGCGGATGCGGGCTTCACGGCGAGGGCAACCATTGCGCGACTGCCGTCGGCTAGGACCAGTCCCCCGCCGGGTCAGCCCTTCCGCCGCGCGCAAAAAGAAGGATCAGCCGAGGCAGGCTGCGGTCTTATCAGCGTTCTCGCGACCATGCGCTTGTCAGGGTATCCGAGAACGCTTTCAATTTTATCCCAGCTCTGGCCGCATGGAGAAACGAACACGCTCAATCCCGTGCAGACTGCGAGGATCGGACTGGTAAACCGACAAGCCTGGATCTCTCGTCGCTATCTCACCCCGTTCAAGAGCAGCCAACATGCTCCTCATAGCATCATAACCAGCGCGCCAGCGCGCTTCGGCAGATTGGCTCGAGAAGTCGAATGCCTTGCCCGCCACCTCCTTCGCCTGATCCGCATAGGCGAGGCGCAGCACCGTTACGGGCGCTGCTTTCTCACCTTCGGCATCAAAGAGCGCCTGCCAGGCGGCCAACGCGCGGCGGCTTTGCGTTGCGAACATGAGGTCCTGGCTCCGCTTTGCACTGTCGCCGAGCGTGCGAGGACGACCTCCGGACAGCGGCAGCAGATCCACGGCGATGCAAAGCAGCGGGCGGGACCGCTTTTCGGACAGGATGATGTCGAGAGGCAGGTTGACTGAAATGCCCGCGTCTCCCAGCAGCCGCTCGCCAATTGCGACCGGCGGGAACAGTGGAATAAGCGCCGCGCTCGCGCGAATTTCGTCGCAGCCGATCCAACAGTTGCTTGTGTCGAATGCGACATCCTCCCCGGTCTGAATATCCACAGCTGTGACTGACAAGCGCGGAGAACCTTGATTGAGCCTATCAAAATTCACCAGCCGCCGCAGCGTGTCGGCGAGTGGACGCAGATCGTAGAGGCTCGCAGGCTCGTCATTGTTCAGAGGGTTAAACCAGGGGCCGTAGATATGGCGGGGCACGAAAAGTCCAGGATGTCCGCCGGCCAGCGTCAATGCGGTCGACCAGCTACGCCTCACCGTCTCGAAGATTGCAGGCAGGTCAACCGGTTCGGCGTCTCCGCGACATTTCCACAGCTCACGCAGTCGGCTGATCCGGTCGGACGCCTCGTTGCCGCAAATCACCGCCGCATTTACCGCGCCCGCAGACGCACCAGCAATCCACGAAGGCTCAAGCCCCTGCTCATGCAGCGCCTCATAGGCTCCAGCCTGATATGCGCCGAGCGCATTCCCGCCGCTAAGGACGAGCGCGACATCATAGGGATGGTCGTTCACCGCAGGCTATCCGGAGCCATGCCTGGATTCTGATGGTAAATGACGGGTGCCACAAGATCTCCTGCGCTGTAGCATCCCAAAACCGCTCGCAGGGTGCGGCGTTCCACGCTGCGATGCTGCTCGTCACCCCTTTTCGGTACGGCCTGGCGTTCCTACATCCTGCTCATCGAAACTGCCGGCACTTCCAGGAGCACATACATTGACCCGTTCGCTTCGGCGCTCGGCGCGCATTGCCGCGCAGTCCGCGCTCATGATGATCCTGATCTCCACTCCAACCCTTGCGGCGGCCGCCTCCGGTACGCCGCCGCGCCCGAAACTGGGTAGTGCCGAATATCGTCTGAGCTGGGGCGTGAAGGCAAGCCGCGCGACCGGCGTCTACCGCAAGGGCGCGACCGGAAAAGGCATAGTCGTCGCGATGATCGATACGGGCATTGGCCCGGACGCCGCAGGGTTGTTCAGCGACCTCTCTCCTCATTCGATCGACCTGGTACCCGACCGGCGGTTCGACACGGGCGACCGGCGGCATGGTGAGCAGACCGCCTCCCTGCTGGCTGCCCGCGTCGATGGCGCGGGAACATTCGGCATTGCTTATGAAGCGACGCTGTTGTCCATTCGTACCGATCGTGACGGCTCTTGCCTTCGCACCTGCGCATTTGACCCGCCGCTTCTGGCCAAGGCGATCGACTATGCGCTGGATCATGGGGCAAGCGTTATCGGCATGCCGATGGCCTCCAGGCGGGCAATCCAGGCCATAGAACCGGCGCTGGAGCGCGCTGCGAAACGCGGCGTCGTCATCGTCGCTGCGGCTGGAAATGACGGGGCAGACCAGCCCGTCTGGCCCGCCCGCTATGCCACCGACCCGCGTTTCGCTTCATCGATGCTGGTGTCGGGCGCAGCAACCCTCCGGGGCAGGATGGCGCCCTGGTCGAACAAGGCAGGCGCAACACGCAGCCGCTATGTCGTCGCTCCGGGTGAATATGTTGTTGTCGATTGTGGCGAGCGATCCTGCAGCCTCGTCTCGGGAACGTCCTATTCGGTCGCTTACACCGCAGGCGCCATCGCGCTCCTGCTTAGCCGGGCTCCGCATCTGTCCGGGCCGCAGGCTGCCTCAATGCTGCTGCAAAGCGCAGATGATCTTGCCGAGCGCGGCACTGATCACCTGACTGGCAGGGGGCGGCTCAACGTGGGCAGGGCAATACGCGCCGTGCAGGAGGCAAAGGGCTGAAGAGCACGCTTTGTGCGTCAAGTGATTTGGCTGGACTTCCTCGCAATGGCGTGGCCGGCAAGAATGAGGACGATGCCCGAGGCAAGGAACAGCCAGTCCCAAATCGACACGCCAAGCGCTTCAATGACATGGTGCAGATTCAGCAGATGGTGGTCGATCAATCCTTCGATAAGGTTGAACCATCCCCATCCTGCGAGCATGTAGCCGATCAGTCGCCAGCCCGGTGCGCTGGCGCCCCGCCTGCCATTTAGTGCCCGCCAGAGCAATGCCACCCCGCTCAGCGTCGCCATCCACATAAGCGCGTGGAAAAGGCCATCGGCGAGCATATTGGCTTTCATGTTCATCATGCTGTCCATGGGAATGACCGCTGACAGCATGGCATGTGTCTGGAAAATCTGGTGCAGGACTATCCCGTCGAAAAATCCTCCGAGGCCAATGCCAAGCATGATTCCCGGAGGAGCAAGCGAGGGCAGGTCAGTCCTTCCTTCGGTCATCTGCGTCTCCTGCGGCTCGCCATCAGGCGAGCTCACGCAAATGTTTCATATGCTCCAGATGCCGTTCGACGATTGGAGCGGTGGAAAGCGCGAATGAGCGCAACTGCGAATTGTCGCCACCCCCGGCGAAGTTGCGCATCAAGGTCACGGTTTCCTCATGGGCAAGCACCTGCTGATCCAGATATTGCTTGTCGAACCCATCGTCTGAGGCCTCCATCAGGTGCTGGATCATCCCTTGACGGCGGTTGTCCAGCTCAAGTGGGGGCGCAATCACGCCTGCGGTCTCGTTCATCTCCAGCGCGGCCTGAAGCTGATGCGTGCTTGTCGTGTGATCGATGATCATCTGGCGAGCTGCCAGCCGCACGTCATCGCGTTGGGCTCGCTGCAACGCGATCATCCCGGCGCGGATCTCGTAGCGATCCCCGATGGCGGCATTTTCGACAAACTGGTCAGCCGTCCTCGTGCTGGCTGCACTTGCCTGCCCCACCATGCCCCCGACCGCATCTGTCACCTTGTTGACGACCTGCTTCAGGCCGCCTGCTTCCTGTTCGTTGCTCATCATTCCACTCCTTCGGGCACATGGGAGCGCACGGCTTCCCAATAGGCGAACTGGTCATGGGGGCCCCGTTCACGGAGCGACTCGATCGGGTGAGGACCATCGGGTTCCAACCGATATTCATGGCCGAATTCCTCGCGGTGCCGGTCTATGACGATTTCCGTGGGCGATCCGCCTGCATTGACCTTACGCTGATATTCGAAATAGCGATGATCGGGACCAAGCGTCTTGATATCGACAAATTGCGCATCATAGCTGGTCCAGCTGATGGTGCGGTCAAGCACGTCGCGCAGATATTCCTTGTTGGGTTCGAAGGTCAGCGGCGCGGGCATGCCATTCGCGGGCAGGAAATCGGCGGGATCGACCTTTTCAATCTCCTTCATCTGTTCGCAAGCAATGCGCAGATGCTCGATCTCCATGCCCAGATGCAGTTCCCAGATCGCCTTCAGTCGTGCGTCCGTTTCCGTGGACATCCACGACCAGTACATCCAGCACTCATTATATTCATGCAGCACCCAGTTGGTGAGCCAAGTCATCGATGGATCGAGTATCGATTCATAGTGGGATACATGCTGCTCCTCGATCTGGGCGATCTCCAGATAGAGTGCGCGCGCAAGCGGATCGACGGGGCGGTTCCCCACATTCATATAATAGTTCATCGTCTGCTGCTCAGCGGCAACGATAGTGATGCCGTTCATGATCGACTGAATATCCGCGGCATGGATCGTCATGGGCCGCCGCAGCTCATCGTGCGGGTGCCGATGCTGAAAGATCGTCGGCCGCCCGGGCAGCATCTCGGTCAGGTCCTGCGTGATCTCCTCCGCCTTTCTGCCTTCCCCCATCAGATCCATGAGGTTGGCGTATCTGTAGAGATGATCGAAATCCTCCAGCAGCGCGAATTCATAGACCTTCTTGAGGTATGGATCGGGCTCGTGCCGCGCCAGCCAAGCCGTCAGATCCACCGCGACCTGCTCATAGCCGATGGTGTTCGCGATTGTGCTCTCATCGCCAGGGATCAGCCAGTTCACGACTTTTTGCTGCTGCTGTTCGACTCGCCTGACCACAGCGGCGACTTGCTTGAGGCCAATATCCATCGTCCGGCGCGCCATCTGATGGGAATTGATGATGGCCTCAACTTCTATCCCGTTCATCGCAATCACGCGACAGCGTGTATAAGGATGCACGGCGCGCGTGTCATAGGGTTCGATGTTGAGTTCAGACCAGCTGCGGAATTGTTGTTCGAGCGGAATGCCACGCTCGGCCAAAGGATTAAAGCTCATAGAATTGCTCCCACACGGATGCTCCGCCCTGAACATTGGCCGTGCTACCGAGTTTCGCCAAAATCCCGAACACTCTAACTCAGGTAAGCAGAAGCGGCGGATCAGTCCCGGGACGATTGTTCTTCCGGAAAATCATGACATTTGCGTCAACATGCGCGCCGAAACCAATATCAGCATTCATTCACCTAGGTTGGTTCGTCATCCAAAAGGACTTTCGACTTAACCGTTGTGAATTCACTGCCCTATCGGTGATGTTATCGCTGCCGAAGTGCCCAGGATCGCCCCATGAATGACGTAGAATATTATAGAAAGCGCCTCCAGAAAGAAGACCTCAGTGCGCGCGAGGCGGGCTCGCGGACCGCTGCAACTATATACCGGACGTTAGCTGCGCATTATGCGCACAGGATAATAACGCTGCTGATGGTAGAAGAGGATGAACCAGCACAAGGTGAGCATGCCAGCGCTTTCCGACGCGAGCGATTAAAATCGAATAAGGGAGGAAGCTAGATGGCCAAAAAGAGCGCAGTGAATAAGAACGAACGTCGCCGCAAGCTCGCCAAGAAATATGCGCCAAAATATGCGAAGCTGAAGGCGGCGGCGGATGATGAAAGTCTCAGCCCGGAAGCGCGCTTGATCGCACGGCTGAAGATGGCGGAAATCCCTCGTAACGGCAATCCTACGCGGATCAGGAACCGGTGCGAACTGACGGGGCGGCCGCGCGCCTATTACCGGAAATTCAGACTGGCTCGGGTGATGCTGAGGCACCTTGCCACGAGAGGGCAACTGCCAGGCGTGATCAAATCGAGTTGGTGACACGGACCATCCTTCTCTCCACTCTAAAGAGGAGGTGCGGTTGAACGCGGATGGCCACGCCTCAGCAGGATTCGGCACAAGCCGACGTCCCCACATAGTCATCCTCGGCGGCGGTTTCGCCGGTCTCGCCTGCGCGCGCGAACTCGGCGGTGAACCGGTCCGCGTCACTCTGCTCGACCGCAACAACTATCACCTTTTCGTGCCCTTGCTCTATCAGGTGGCGACGGCCGCGCTCTCGCCTGCCGATATAGCGCAGCCCATCCGGCGCATCCTGCGCCGCCACGACAATATAGAGGTTGTGCTTGGCGAAGCCGTAGGCGTTGATCCACGATCGCGCCGCCTGTCGCTCGCTGACGGCTCATCGCTGCACTTCGACAAGCTGGTGATCGCAACCGGCAGCCAGTATAATTATTTTGCGCATCCGGAGTGGGAAGCGCTGGCGCCGGGCTTGCGCAGCATCGAGGATGCTCGCCTTCTTCGCAGCCGAATTCTGCGCGGTTTCGAGTTGGCAGAGCGGGAAGCCGATCCGACGCGACGGGCAGAACTGATGACCATCGTCATTGTCGGTGCGGGACCAACGGGCGTTGAAATGGCAGGAGCAATAGCGGAGCTTGCGCATTACACGCTTGCCCGCGACTTCCGGCATATCGATCCCGGCGCGGTGCGCATCCTGCTCGTGGAGGCGGGCAAGCAGATCCTGACGAGCTTTCCGGAGGAACTGAGCGCCTACGCCCGGCGGCGGCTGGAAGCGATCGGGGTCGAAGTCATGTTGGGCAAGGCGCTCGAGAGCATTGATGACGATACGCTCGTCATCGCCGGACAAAAGCTGCGGGCGAGCACAATCATATGGGCGGCCGGGATCAAGGCGTCGCCGGTGGCGTCCTGGTTGCGGGCCGAATGCGACCGTAGCGGCCGGGTGCGGGTCGCCGGGGACTTTTCTGTGCCCGGCCATCCTGACATTCATGTGCTGGGCGACAGCGCCGCGTTAGATGACCCGGAAACAAGTCAGCCGCTCCCCGCACTGGCGCAGGTGGCGCAGCAACAGGGTCGCCATCTGGGCCAATCGCTCGCGCGCGAATACACCGGCTGCCCTCCACTTGCCCCCTTCCGCTTTCACGATCGTGGCAACACTGCGATCATCGGCCGCAACGCCGCAATTTTCGATTTCGGCAAGCGCCGCCTGAAGGGGCGGGTTGCCTGGTTGCTCTGGGCCATTGTCCATTTCTATCTGCTGGTTGGCTTCGAAAAGCGGCTGTTGGTCAGCATCCAATGGCTCTGGCGCTATTTCACCTATCAGCGCGGCGCCCGGCTGATCACGCAGCCGTCACAAGGCCCGCCGGATCAAGCAAGGAGAAATGCGATGCCAACGAATGATGATGAACGGATGAAGCCGGGTGACGAGGCCCCGGCTGGAACTGAAGGCACTGGTGAAAATCTCTGTCCAACCTGTGGCGGTGACGGAAGACTGAATGGCCAGCCATGCCCCGGCTGCGAGGGGACAGGGAAGGTCATCGAGGGCATTGGCGGCGGCTGATCCCAGCTCTTCATCACTAGGCAAAAGGCGGTTAGCCGCTCCAGCCGGAGCGGCCCCGATGCCCTCAAGCCAGGCTGTGCTTGAGCGCGCTTGCCCGATCGTGACCGGCGCGAACCGACTGATATGCCTGTTCAACGACCGTACGCGCCGATGCATCCAGATCATTGTCGGACAGTGCCGCCTCGAACTTGCCCTTGATATAATCTTCGCCGCGTTCGACCTCCTCGACAACCGCCTTGTCATCCTTGCCGGTGATCGCCTGTTTGAGGTCCATAAAGCTGCGGTGGGCCGCTGCGAGCAAGCTGCTTTCATCTTCCGGATTTCCGCCTAGCCTGCGCACTTCGGCCTGGAGGCTGCTGGCAACCTGACTCCGTTCCTGCGCAAACTCGGCGAAGGTTGTCGCATATTGGGTGTTTGACGCATCCTCCGCCGCATCTCTGAAGCCCTTCACGCTGTCGAGCGTGGTCTTGATCAAACTGTTGAGGGTAGAGATGCTGTGATCGTTGCTCATCAACTGCTCCTTTCTTGCGAGTGTTGAATGGCTCCAGCGCTGCAAGCTGGTCCAAGTTCCATACTCTCTGGGCGCCTAACTCCCGGCGCGCCAGCACGCCTTCCGCTCACGACGAAGAGCATTGAACCGGCCAGCAAATCGCGCCGACCATCATGCGTGAAGATGGACTGATCCAGGCTGGCGATGGTGCGGAATGCGGAAGAGAACAGGCAACCGAAGGGAACGACTCTGGTTCGTCTCACACCATCATCGCCGACCTTGAGGAACCAAGATGAAGTCCCTTGCCCAACAGACCGAGCAGAATATGAGCGGCGCGGCAAGCGTCCTTAGTCGACAGAAGCGCGACCATGAGCGGTTGGACAGGCTGCTCAACCGGCTTGGCGCCGCGCCAGCCGATCAGCAGGCACCTTTATTGCTGCGAATCTATCGCCTCGTTTTCCCGCACGCATTCGCCGAGGAGGCTGTGCTGTGGCCAACACTAAGACGCGTGCTGCCCGACGGACAACTGCTGACACTGAGGGTGGAGCAGGAACATCAGCAGATCAATGAGCTTGTTGCAGAGCTGGATGGAACAGCGCCGGACTCTCCCCATCACGCGCAGTTGCTCGAGCGGATCGTCGCATTGCTGCGGCAGGATGTGCGGGATGAGGAGGACCGGCTCCTTCCAAGATTGCAGGATGCGGTCTCGCCTGCGCAACTACGCCGGCTCGGCTGGGCTTGGGAAGCAGTGCGACGCATCGCTCCGACCCGAGCGCATCCGATCGTTTCCCGCCGCCCACCAGGCAATGTCCTGGCCGCCCTGCCACTCTCGCTGCTGGACCGCAGTCGCGATGGCATCGACGCGCTTCTCCATCGCGGCGCGGGTCCCGCGACCGAACCGCTCAGGGCGTTGAGTTCCGCACTCGCCTTCGCATCTAACCTAGTTGAGCGGTTGCCAGGCATGCGAAAGGGAGAAGATCCAAGCACGAGCGTCTCCGACAAGCATCTGCCCGGATGGCGCGCCGCCGCCGCAGCGACTGTAGTGGCTGGCGCAGTGCTTGCGGTGAGGTCAAGCCGAGGGCGCTGAACCGCTGACAAACACGCCGCCAAGCTATGCGAATACACGTGCCGGAGGGTTGAAAATAATAGATCGCAACCGTTCCATAACGAGATAATCTCCGTCGTCCTCCGTCCTCCCAAGGAGCCGGAAGCTAACCGAATTCGGAGGAGAAACCGAAGTCACATCAGCTTCCATCAGCGATGTTTTCCCGGATCAGGCGTACCGGGCCGATCAGGCCTGACGATGGCAACGGAGTATCAGCGTCATATGGGGTGGCGCCGAATGCCTTGCCCCCGGCACCGATCGTATCGAACACCGTCACCGGCTGCTTAAACCCTAAGCTTGGCGCATCTTCTGCAGTGAAGCTGATCCGCTTGGCCACGCCGGGTTGACGGTCGCCTACCACCCGGTTCACCCACAAATTACTGGTCCGAACCTCTATCTTGTTCCTGCCTTGCTTCAGCAGGGGTGCGATATCGAGTTGGTAGGGCTTCGTCCATGCGATCCCCGCCGACCGGCCGTTGACCAGCACTTCTGCGACGACTTCCACCTGGCCAAGATCCAACTTGATGGAGCGCGCGCCGTTAAGCCAGGATCTGGGAACGTTCAGGTTCCTCGTGTAGCTGGCCGTGCCGGAAAAATAGCGCACGCTGGGGTCGGCTTCTTTGCTGAGGTCCCGCAATTTTCCCGGCGCCAGTTTGGCCGGTGCGCCCCGTCCCGGCTGGAAAGCGACCGACCAACCATCAGACATATCAGCCAACCGCTCGGATGTAACGGCTGGGACCGCGCGGGCTTCTGGTCCCTCTTTCTGGAAGACGACGAAGGTCGCGCCGAAAGGATCGAAGGGAATCTCGACGATCGTGCGGCCATTTTCTGTTCGGTAGCTGGCCGGGCTCGCCTTGCCCGTGACGGGGTCCCACAGTTCCGGCGCCTTGCCCGCCGTGCGGAATGACGCCTGAACCGTCTGCGCACGGTCCTTGCGATTGGCGACGAAGTAGATGTCGGAGCCGCCCACATGACGATGAAGGAAGCGGACCTCCGCATCGGCCCCCTGGATCAGCTCGAAATCGGCCGCGATCTTCTCCCCGGCCAGAGCGGCGTCTGGCAGCCTGGCTGCATAGACCTTGCCTGCGCCGATCCTGGCTACGCCTGTCGTTGAGGGCCAGAGTTCAGCGATGATGGCCCGCACTTTGGCGGGATCGTCACTCAAGCTGGGGGACCCAAGTGGGCGCTCACCTACCAGCACCGCGCCCGCCCGCACCAGATCACGCAGCCGTTCCAGCGTAGGCAGCGTCACCCACTGCACCTGCCCGCTCATGTAGAGCAGTCGCCACGACATGCCATCTTCCGTCACCAGGCGACCGTCCTTGACCCCGATACGGTTCTCCAGCGCATCGGCGTTGACATAATCATATTGCAGCCCATCCGGGATGGCCGGAGGCTTGTCACCGAACAGAGCGACGATCGATGTGCCCTCGCCATAGAAAATCGCGACATCGTTGACGGCCTGCCCCTGCTGCAGCAAATGGGATGCGCGGCCCAGATAGCTGATCCAGGGTCCGGCCTGCTCTGCCCATGTATCGTTGCGGTTGAACCAATGGCCAAATGGCCCCAGCACCAGGCCCGGCGCCTTGCCCATCAACGGTTGGTGAACACTGCTATGCAGGATGAAACGGTTCACCCCGGCCAGCATCAGCAGGTCGGCATAGGGCTTGAGCACCCGGGGCGAGAGGGACCATGGTGCCCCGGCTGCCGTGAGCGATTCCGCAGCCACCAGATTCTGGCCCCAGATATGCGCAACCGAAGCAGATTCCCGGATGTCTGCGAAGGCACGGGCCTGGAATTCACCGGGCGCGCCCTTGACCCACAGCGCCGCCGTCGGCACGTCGGCCGACGCCTTCATTTCCATCCCATCCCCAATGACATGGGGTGAACCCTCATGGGATTCGCCGTAGCGGACCATGCCCACCTTATGCAGCTCCGCGCTCAGCCGGTCATAATGTTCTGTCTTCAGCAATTCCTGTTGCGTCCGACGGAAATCCCAAAGGAAACGATCGCTATTTTCCGCGCTGTCCACGACATAGCCCGCCAGCGCAGGGAGATAGGAGACTGCGTCATAACCGCGCAACCGCTTGAACTGCTCCAACATGGCGGGCGTCCAATTGGCCGTTCCGGCTTCCCAACTGTCGAATATCATGTTGCTGACGCCGGACGGTCCCAGCCGACCTCCGCTCGCGTCGCGGTACTTATCCAGATATTGAGTGATATAGCTGGAGACGTCCGCGCCGTTCAGCTTGTCTACCTCCAATCCTGCGCCGCTTTCCTGAGCCGGGGCGTTATGCTGCCCCGTCAGCGAATAGCCAAAGCGCAGCACGACCCATTCCCCGCGCGGCGCGGTCCAGTCCAAAGATCCATCGGGCCGCAGATTGCTCGTCAGGTCCAACACATCGGCGGCACGCACCGCGCTTCGTCCGGCAGGCGTCGCCAGTGCATAGTAATCGTGCGAAACCTCGAACCCTGCCTTTTTCTCCCAGGCGTTGATCATCGGCGCACCCTGAAGCACGAGTTCCGAAATCAGCAGTTTACCTCCAGGCCCCCCGCCCACATTCAGGATGGCATCCTTTTTGTCCTCTTGCCTCGCGGCCGGTGGAACCACGATCCGGAACAGCCGCGCCGTGGTTGCGGGCACGGATGTCGTGCGCTGCGGGCCAGCGCTTTCCAGATTGCTCACCATTTTCCACACGCGGCCGTCGTCGCTTGCTTCCAGCCGCACGTTCGGGCCGAGCCCGGCCCCGCCTGCGCCGCCCATGGAGGCATAGCCTCCAGTCGCGATCGTGATGGCCCTGACCGTCACCGGTCGGCCATAATCATATTGCACCCAGGAATCGCCACCCGGAGTCGCGGCGGTCAATTCGGTCGTCCGGACGACATCGCCATCCATCATCTGCTCGACAGGAAAAGTGCCGCCGCTTGCCGTGGCGACCGGGCGCGGCAGGGCATAGTGCGCAGGCAGCCGGAACGCGACCACCCTGGCATCCCGGTAAAAGGGCGTGCTGTTGCGCGGGTCGATACTGGCGTTGTTCTGGAACAGACCGGCGGTGCCGGGCGGTTGCGCCAGCTTGCCGGTGAAGCGCTTGCCGCCTTCGATCCGGGTCTCGCTCCAGACATATTTCTTCATGGCCTGTTCGGGCTTGACCCAGGGACCGCCGCTTTCGCTCCAGCCGGGAGACCCCGCCACGCCGATGTCCAGCTTTCGCGCGATGCTGCCATCCACAGCGTATTTGAAGGCGTCCTTCCACTCCGGGCTCATATATTTTAACGGCGCTTCGATCACGCGGGGTGCGCCTACATCGACGTCGAACGCCTGATATCCGCCCAGTCCGATGCGCTGCATCCAGGATAGATCGGCATCAATGCCAGCCTTGCTGATCTGGCCGCTGTTCCAGTGCCACCATACGCGCGGCTTTGCGGCAGCAGGCGGGGTCTGGAATGCATCGACTGCGATGTCCTGTGCGGACACTCCGCCAGAATAGAGCAAAGCGAGGGCAAGCGCGCAGGACCCAAGCTTCATCTGCGAAAAACGTTTCAAGACTATCCTCCCAAGGTTTTCATGCAGATCGAGACGTCCGCCATCAATTCAAGAATTTATGCTCTTCGGACCGGCAAGGTCTATTCGCTGAAGGGACGGAGCGATGATCAGGCATAGCCATCATATCAGCCGCACGGATGCTGAAATGCCGCGGGTCGCGTCAGGAGCAATCCAGATGTCGAACAATCCGGCATCGGCTTCGTTGGCAAGATCTTCGTGGATATAAGCCAGGTCTTCCGGCCGTAATTCGAACTCTACCATATGACTTTGCCCTGCCTCGATATCGATATGCTGGATGTTGCGCAGTACGCGCACCGGCTGCGTGATGCTGGCGACGCGATCATGAATATAGAGCTGCGCTACTTCGCGCTGGGTACGCTTTCCGCTGTTGGTGAGGGTGGCGCGCACCAATAGTGTTTCCCCCTTGTGGACGGTATCGCGATCCAATTGGGTGGGCCCGTAGGATATGGGTGCATATCCCAGGCCATGACCAAAGGGGAACAACGCCTCGTTCGACACTTCCAGATAGCGCGCCTTGTGAGATTTTTGCGATGGATTCGTCTGGCGCCGTCCGGTCGGACGATGATTGTAATAATAAGGTTGTTGCCCGGCCGACTGCGGGAAGCTGACGGGCAATCGGCCTTGGGGCGCGTGATCGCCGAACAGGATGTCGGTAATGCCGTGCCCGGTTTGCGAACCAAGGAACCAGGTCGCAACTATGGCTTGTGCGTTCAGGCATTCGCCGGTCAGCGCCAGGCCGCGACCATGTTTGAGCAGGACGACCGTTGGCTTGCCCGTTCCCACCACCGCTTCCACTAGTGCCTGCTGGTGGGACGGAATGGTGATGGACACGGTCGACGCAGCCTCACCGCTGCGCGTCGTGCTTTCGCCCACGAACAGGACCGCAATGTCGGCTGCAGTCGCGGCCGCGATGGCGGCGTCGATGCCGCCGTCGATCGGCTTGGTCGGGGTGCAAGCCTTGGTAAAGGATATTCGTGCGCCTGCACCTAGCGTGGAGCGCACGCTTTCTTCGAGTGTCACGACCTTGCGGCTGTCGCCCGTAGCTGCCCACGCACCAAATGCGTGGACAGTGTCCGACACATAGGGGCCGATAAAAGCAAAGGACTTGCCCGATTTCGGCAGGGGAAGAAGGTCCCCCTCATTCTTTAGGCTCAGGACTCGTTGATCACAGCCAGAAGAGCACGGTGGCTGCGAGAGCGAGGGCGGAGAAGAAGACGGTTGGGCAGCGGTCGTAGCGGGTTGCCACACGGCGCCAGTCTTTCAGGCGACCAAACATGATCTCGATGCGGTTTCGGCGTTTGTATCGGCGCTTGTCGTATTTGACGGGAAAAGAACGGGATTTCCGGCCCGGAATGCAAGGCGTGATGCCCTTTTGTTCGAGCGCATCCCTGAACCATTCGGCGTCATAGCCCCGGTCAGCCAGCATCCACTGCGCCTTGGGTAGATCATCGAGCAGGGCTGCCGCGCCGGTGTAATCGCTGATTTGTCCTGCCGTGATGAAGAAGCTCAAAGGGCGGCCGTTGGCATCGGTGACGGCGTGAAGCTTGGTATTCATGCCGCCCTTGGTCCGCCCGATCAGGCGGCCGAGGCCCCCTTTTTTACCCCAAGGCTGGAAGCCGTGCGGTGGGCCTTGAGATAGGTAGCATCGATCATGACGGTCTGGGGATCGGCTCTCTGGGCAGACAGCCCCTCCATCATCCGGCCAAACACGCCCATCTCGCCCCACCGTTTCCAGCGGTTGTAGAGCGTCTTGTGCGGACCGTATTCCCTGGGCGCATCACGCCAGCGCAGCCCGTTGCGGTTGACGAAGATGATCCCGCTCAGCACGCGCCGGTCATCGACCCGGGGCTTGCCGTGGCTCTTGGGAAAATAGGGCGAAAGACGCGCCATCTGCTCGTCCGTCAGCCAATACAGGTCGCTCATGCTCAGTCTCCTCGCGGAGCCTGAATCACATCGCCCTCAGCCAATCAATGGGTCCTGAGCCTAGCAACACGATGGATTTTCGCGCCGCTTCCCGCGCCAGCGCGACCATGGCGGGCGTACCCTCGACCTGCGCCCGGCGGTCCGGCGAAAGCGAACGATAGGGGTTTTCGAACAGTCCCAGCGCCTGCTTGACGCGCAGCACGCGCCGTACCGCCTCATCGACGATGCGGATTGGCAAGCGGCCGGATCGGACAAGCGCAGGAATATGCTTGTTGTACAAACCGCTCTGCATGGACACGTCGCACCCGGCGGTCAGCGCCTTAATGACGGCGTCTTCTTCATCTTCGGCAAAGCCGTGGGCGATCAGTTCCTTTTCGGACTCATAATCGGATACCACCAACCCGGGAAACTTCCACTGGCCGCGTAGAATATCGGTCAACAAGTGTCGATTGCCGGTGGAGGGCACGCCGCCAATGTCGTTGAAGGAGGACATGACCGACAAGGCGCCTGCATCGAATGCCGCCTTGAACGAGGGCAAATGGACTTGATGCAGCGCTATGTCGGAAATTTCGACGCTATTATAATCCATGCCGCCCTCGACCGCGCCATAAGCCGCGAAATGCTTGGGGCATGCGAGCATCCCGTCCTCGGCTTTGAGATCAGGCCCTTGGAAACCGCGCACCCGCGCCTGCGAAAGACGAGAGACCAACCATGGATCTTCGCCTGCCCCCTCGGTTACCCGTCCCCAGCGTTGATCCCGCGCCACGTCGACCATCGGCGCGAAGAACCAGTGCAGGCCAAACCCACTGGCCTCCTGCGCGGTAGCGCGCGCCGTGCGATAGCAGAGGTCCGGATCGAAACTGGCGGCCTCGCCCAAGGGCGTGGGATAGATTGTACGCAGGCCGTGGATGACATCGCCCGCAAAGATCAACGGTATGCGCAGCCGCGACTCCTCCACTGCGATCTTTTGGAGCGAGCGAAGGAAAGCCGGATCGTGCGAGCCGAAGAAACCAATAGCGCCGCCTGCGCGAACCATAGCCTGCACCTCTTTGATGCGCGGTGGCGGCCCGGTGACTGGATTGACTTCCGTGGCGAAAGGAGCCGTAAAGAGCGAGAGTTGCCCCGCCTTCTCCTCGATGGTCATCCGCCGGAGCAAGCTTTCGACAAAACGCCTGTCTGCCTCGTCACTGATCCTGGCTGCGGACAGGTCGACCGGAATTGCCGCCAGCACAAGCGCCGCGGCGCCATGAATGAGAAGATGTCGACGCTGAAGGGTCAAGGGCATGGCAACTCAGGCCTCTCCTACTGTGGCCAGGCTGGCGATCGTCACCGCGTGAATAACGTGCTTCCAATCATTCCCTGCAGCGTTTCGGCCATGCAACTTTGCCGGTACACGCACTGTAATTGACCGGCCAAAGGCTAGGCAATTGCAGCGGTATTCCGACTGAAGGAAGAGTGAGGTGTGGGATGGCACTGGCAACCTCGAAACCTTTCTGACCTGATTTGACACCTCAACAATGTATTTTTTACAAAACGAGCCTGCAAAAGCCAGCGATGTTAAACGACATCGTTTATTTATTGCTGGCGTGAGATTCGAGCGTCTCCGCACGCATCGTAACGTTGGTGGTTCGTGCCAGTGCTGATTTCATCATGCTTTCTGCTGGGTTGAGGAGGCAGGAGCGGATGGTGCAAACGCTTTCACAGAATCTTCGGGACAGAGTCGTTGCGTTAGCTAGTGGTGCGGCTTCCGACTGGGTAGACCGGCCCGTAGCTGCCCTATTTAAGCCTGCCCGCGGGTCGCGGAGCGAGGCGCCACTCTAAACCCGAGCAGCCGCCAGCTGACAGGCAAACGTCGAAGCGCTGAATGTCGCGCGAGTCATCAACTGCACGGGGCCGCTTGGAGATTTGCGCAGGGCGCGTGAACCGCTGCTGCAGCGCTTGGCAGAACGAGGCGATATCCGGTCCGATCCACTTTTCATCGGCATCGATGTCGACCGCCAGTGTCGCGCAATTACCCGTGACGGCACCGCGCAACAGCGCCTGTTCGTTGTCGGTCACATGGCACGCGGCGCGCATTGGAGATTGTTGCGGTCCCTGATATTCGCCGGCAGGTCTGCGCGCTCGCGCGGGAAATCACCCGCGCGCACTGGGTCGAGGCGGAAGGGCTGCAGCCTCCGTTCCCAAAGCAGGCAACGGGACCTTCCGTTGTTGCTGACATAGCAGCAGCATCTTTGTCGGTTGTGCAATTTCAACCAGTGCTACGGCGCAGTGTTGAAGAACATTGTTTAAAAACAGTATTTTAAGAAAATGGCACAGCATTTGCGACGGATTCCCCCGTCCGATCCGCGCAACGCGGACTTCTTTCAACAAATGGGGGAACCTCCTTGTCCAAACCTGTCCACTCGTCCCGAACCCGCCGCATAGTGGGCGCCAGCGCCTTCGCCCTGTTGGCAGCAGGACAGATACCGGCCGCTATCGCCAGCGAGACCGCGCCTGCGGACAGCGCCATCCCGGCTGATGCTACCGACGCCGAATCCGGCGCGGGCATCGTCGTCACCGCGCAGCGGCGGGAAGAGCGACTGCAAGATGTGCCGGTTGCCATCACCGCCTTTGACAAGGACCTCTTTTCGGTGGGCGGTCTCGGCCGCTCTGCGAACGAAGTGCTGAACTATGTGCCCAATGCGTCGGCGGGCACGCAGCAGCATGGCCGCCCGCGCTGGTGGATCCGCGGCGTGGGTGCGGGGCAGCAGCAACTCGACCTCGCCAACCCCGTCGGCTTCTATCTCGACGATGTCTACATCAGCAACTCGAGCGCGACCGGCCTGCCGCTGTTCGACCTAGAACGCGTGGAAGTGCTGCGCGGGCCGCAGGGCACGCTCTGGGGCAAGAACACGACCGGTGGCGCGATCAACGTCATTTCCAAGCGTCCTTCGCTGAACGGCCATGACGACAGCTATGTGAAGCTGGAATATGGCAGCTACGATAACAAGATCGCCGAGGGCGGCGTGGGCACGACTTTGGTCGATGACAAGCTGGCGGCGCGCGTGTCGTTCCGCTTTGACGACCGTGGCGGACGCTTCGACAATCTCTACACCGGCAACAAGTCGAACGAGATCAAGGACAATGTGATCCGGGGCCAATTGCTGGCCAGGCCGACCGACAATCTGCAGGCGCTGCTGAGCGTTCATTATCGGGATTATGACACCAACGGCACCTATTGGACGACCGCCAGTTACCTGCCCAGCAGCGTGGTCCGCAACGGCTATGCGCCCTCGACCGATATCAACGACGTCAGCACCAACGCGCTCGAATATAGCCGCAACAAACAGTTCGGCGGGTCGCTGCATGTGGATTGGGATCTGGGTCCGGCGGCGCTGACCTGGATCGCGGGCTATGAACGGTTCAAGACGCGCGGCGCGGGCGACACCGACTATACGCCGCTGGAAATCTCGCGCAGCTTCACAGAAGCGCGCACAAGCCAGTGGACGCAGGAATTGCGGTTGGCCTCGACCGGGGAAAGTCGGCTGAGCTGGATCGTGGGCGCTTTCTATTTCAACGAGAAGATCCGGTCCAACGCCTTCTCTGCGACGCTGCCGCAAAGTGCCGTCCCCGCGCAGGCGATCGTCCCGGCTCCCGCCGCCGCCTTCAGCAACACGGCGTACAACCACAAGGCTGAAAGCGGCGCTGTGTTCGGCAGCACGACCTTCCGCTTTACCGACGCGCTCAAACTGACGCTGGGCGGCCGCTGGACGCGCGAGACGAAGACGCTGGACTTGGTTCGCCGTGCATCGCAGGCGCCAACTGTGCCAGGCGCAGTCACCAGCTGGAGCAATTACGCACAGTGGTGGAACAGTTACACCGGCACCTATGGAGCGATTGCGCCCGTTGGCAGCAACTTCGCAGGCAATCTGAAGCGCACTTGGGACGCCTTCACCTATGATGTGACACCGTCCTGGAACATCGATCGCGACAATCTCCTCTACGCCAAATTCTCGCACGGCGTGAAGTCGGGCGGGTTCAACACCGCCGCGACACTCGCGGTGGCGCTGACCGCTGTCGAGCCGGAAAAGCTCGACGCCTATGAAATCGGCTATAAGTCGACCTGGTTCGACGGCCTGCTGACCTTCAACGCCACGGCCTTCCATTATGACTATAAAAATGTGCAGGTGAATGTCGTTGGCCCCAACCCGGGCGCGGTGGGCGGCGCGACCGTTTCCTACCTGCAAAACGCGGCGATGGCGAAGGTTGATGGCGCGGAATTCGAACTGGGGCTGACGCCCTTGGACGGGCTGAAGTTCAACGCGGCGCTGGGTCTGCTGGATACGGAATATACCAAGTTCATTGTCCAGAACAGCACGACGAGCCTTGCCGGCAACCGCTTCGTGCGCTCACCCAAGGTCACGCTTAATGTCGGTGGTTCCTACAAGTTCGGCCTGGCCGATCTCGGGTCGCTCGAACTGGCGGCGGATGCTCGCTATCAGTCACGCCAATTTTACTATGTAACACCGCAGGACCCGGTGAACCGCTCCTATCTGCAGCAGAAGCCGTACACAGTAGCCAATCTGCGGGCTACCTACACGACTCCGAACGAAAAGCTGAGCGTCACCGGCTTCATCAACAACCTGTTCGACGTGCGCTACCTCAACCACTCGCTTCCGGCGGCGAACGCGGCGCAGAACATCACCGGCGACACGGTGGCATGGGCCGATCCGCGCACGGCGGGCGTGGCTGCGCTGTTCCGATTTTGAGGAAGTGAGGCCGGGAAACCGGCCTCGTCCCAATAAGAAAGGGCGCCGGGGAAGTTTCCCGGCGCCCTTTTCTTGTCAAACTGGCGGCTGGATTACTCTGCCGCCGCCAGCAATGCGGGTGCCTGACGGCCGAGCAGCGGCAGCACCTCTTCTCCAACACGATAGGCTTCTTCCAGATGCGGCGTGCCTGCGAGGATGAAGGCGTCGGTGCCGCGCGCGATCAGGTCGTCGAGCCGCGCCGCGCACTGCTCATAGCTACCGACGATGCCGAGCGCCGGTCCGCCACGCAAGAGGTTGAAGCCACCCCACAAGTTAGGCGCAGCGATCAACTCATCATAGCGTCGGGCCTCGGTGGGCCTGAGAGCCGCCTGTCGGGCCGCGCCCACCGAGTCCGTCGCCTGCCCGCGCCAGCGCTGGCGGGTCTCGTCACTCACGTTTTTGAAGCCCTTTTCGATATCGGCCCAAGCCTCCTCTTCGGTAGCGCGGGCCACCAGATCGACGCGCACCGCGCATTTCTGCTCGCCGCCAAGCGCCCCCGTCCGCTCCTTCACCCGCGCGAATTTGTCGCCCAATTGATCGAACGGCTCGAGCCAGGAGAGATAGTAATCGGCATGCTTTGCGGCCGTCTGGAGGGCAGCGTCCGACGAACCCGAGAACCAGATTTCGGGAAACTCTTCGCCTTGAAGGACCTGCGCCAACCCGCCGGAGCGCAGCTGGTAGAAGTTCCCGTCATAGGAGAAGTCGGACGAGTTCCACACGCCCTTGAAGATGTCGAGAAACTCGCTCGTCCGACCATAGCGGTCGTCATGGGCGAAGCTGTCGCCCCACCAGAGCTGGGCCGGGCCGCCACCACCGGTGATGATGTTGAACAGCAGCCGCCCCCCTGTCGCCCGTTGCAGGCTGGCCGCCATGCGCGCGGTATGAACCGGATTGCCCAAGCCCGGTTGGAAGGCGATCATGAAGCGGAAGCTCTTGGTCTCCCGCGCGAGCAGCGATGAGATGACCCACGGATCATCGGTGTTCGGAAAAGACGGGATCAGCCCGCCTTGAAAGCCGACGCTCTCCGCCGCCTGCGCGATCGCCGCGAGATGATCGATATAGGTGAAGCCGTCGGGCTGACCTGCACGATCCAGCCCGGGCGTGAGGTTGCCGGGTTGAAGCGGCGACCAGTCGCCCCGCTCATAACCGCTGGTCTGGATGCTGTTGTGGCAACCATGCGTCGGCAGGCGCCAGTAGAAGTCGATGGACATGGGAATGGTCTCCTTCAGGCGGCGGCACGCGCGTCGCCGGTCAGCGCGTGCAGGCGGGGCAGAAGATGCTGGCCGATGCGATAGGCTTCTTCGAGCGAAGGCCCGGCTTCCAGCACCAGTTCGCTGATACCGACACGAACGATCGCGGCGAGTTGCTCGGCCGCCTCGTCATAGCTGGCGACGAGCGTACCGGGCGCGAGATCGCGGCCTTTTGCATCGCGCTCGGCACTGACCTTGTTCTCACGGACCAGCAGCGGCTGGATCAGACCCGCGCTGACCCGCCCGCCCGCCAGTGCCTGGAGCCGCGCGACGCCATGGGCAACAGCTTCAACGGGAGCGGGCTGGAAGAGATGAACGTCGGCATGACGCGCCGAAAGCGTCAGCGCCTGCTCGTCTTCTCCTCGTAAAAATATGCGCGGGAACGACACGCGGTTGAGCGGGGCGTCGAAGCCGCCATTCTCCACCTCGAAATATGTGCCCTTGTAGCTGAAGGGGAGCTGCTGATGCACGCCGCGCGCCAGGGTGAGAAATTCGTCGAGCCGCTGCCCCAGATCATCTTCGTCCACGAAATCGGCCTCACCCTCGCGGACAGCGGCTTCCGCATCTGGCGCGATCGCCCAACCCAGCCGGCCATGGGTCGACCGCTGAAATGTAGTCGCCTGCTTGGCCGCATAGACCGCCGATCCCACCGAAGCGGGAAATTCCGGTACGACGGTCAGACGCGGAACCGCGCGAGCCACGATGGCGGCGATGATGCGGCTTTCGTCGGCCTCAATGCGGTGGCGCACGAACAAACCATCAAAGCTGGTCTGCGCAGCAGCCTGAGCGAGCTGGAGATAATAGTCGAAGCGGTTCTGGTGGCTCACGCGACGGTCGCGGGCGAGCGCAGGCAAAGGCTGCCAGTTGCGCGGTTCCGAGCGCTGCGGGTCGGCGGCAGGATCGAGCCGCCAATAGATGTTCAGTGTCACGCGGCGTCCCTTTCCTCTGCGAACGCCGGGCTGTCGAGCGTTCCGGCGAAGACGGTTTCGTCGAGCGGGCGGCGGCCATTGGGCGCTTCGCTCCCATGAAATTCGGGGTCCAGCCCTTCAAGTTCCCCCTTGCGGCCAAGTGCGATGATGGCCTCGATCGAAAAATCCTGGGGGATGCTTAGGCGCTCACGCGCGGCCTCGCGATCGAAGCCCCCGATACCGTGCGTGTGCCAGCCCAGGAGCAGCGCCTGATGCGCGAAGTTCGCCCAGGCGGCGCCTGCGTCGAAACTGTGTGAACTGTTCGGAACCCGCTCGCCGCGCCGTTCCAGTTCGCGCGCGGACAGGATCAGGACCAGCGCGGATGCCTTCGACGCCCAGAGGCGGTTGCGCGGCATCAGCAGGCCAAGATAGGTTTCCCACCATGCGTCGCCCTGTCGCGTAAACAGGAAACGCCACGGCTGCGCGTTTATGCCCGAAGGCGCCCATCGCGCCGCTTCAAAGGCGGTGCGCAGCACGGTGTCCGGCACAGCTTCGCCGGTGAAGCTGCGCGGCGACCAGCGGTTGGTGAAAAGGGGGTCGATCGGGTGATCTGCAATACGGCTCATCAGCGGGCCTCTCTGCTGGGCAGGTGGACAAGATTATCGGCGGTTTGGGCCGCATCCGCGCCGGATGTGAGTTCAGCTAAGATCTCATC
The DNA here is from genome assembly GCF_054771735.1 of Sphingobium sp. TomMM35A. NCBI lineage: Bacteria > Pseudomonadati > Pseudomonadota > Alphaproteobacteria > Sphingomonadales > Sphingobiaceae > Sphingobium > Sphingobium sp. TomMM35A. The sequence goes on along the minus strand of NZ_BSRC01000002.1, from coordinate 658,922 downwards.
CTTCAGCCGGTGCAGCAGCGGCGCGCGGCGATCACGCGGATGGGGCAGGTCAACCTCTACAATACGGCGGATGCGGCCGGGATTGGGCGACATCACGATGACCCGGTCGCCCAGATACAGCGCCTCCTCCACATCATGCGTCACCATCACCATGGTCGAGCGCTGCGCCATCCAGATGCGTTGCAGTTCGTTCTGCACATGAACGCGGGTCAGCGCGTCGAGCGCGCCCAGCGGCTCGTCCAGCAGCAGCAACTTGGGCTCGGTCACCAGTGCGCGAGCGATGGCGGCGCGCTGCGCCATGCCGCCCGAGAGTTGATGCGGATAGGCTTTCTCGAAGCCCTTGAGGTTCACCAGGGCGATATGATCGGCGACGATCTGCGCCCGGCGCGACTTGGGCGTTTCGGTGTTGAGCAGCGCCAGTTCGACATTCTGCTCCAGCGTCATCCACGGGAAAAGCCGGTGGTCCTGGAACACAATGCCGCGATCGAGACTGGTGGTGGCGATGCGGTCGCCGTCGAGCCGCAACTCGCCGCTATAGTCGGTGTCGAGTCCGGCGATCAGGCGCAGCAGCGTGGACTTCCCGCAACCCGATGCGCCAACGATGCTGACGAATTCGCCGGGACGGACGTCGAGATTGATGTTGTCGAGGATCTTGCGCGCTTGGCCGCCGATGTCGAAGCTCTTATCGAGGCCGCTGACAGTCAGCGCGCCTCGGCTGGAGGCGGCGGGGGCACGCTCTTCGCGGGCATGGGGATGGGGGCTCATGCCGTTTCTCCGGATCATGACTGGGATGGTTGCCAACGCAGCAGAGACTGGCGCAGGCGGCGGAATAATTGGTTGATAAGGAAGCCCAGAACGGCGGTGACGCTGATCACCACGAGCATGATGTCGAGCCGCTGTTGCACCTGCGCAGTCTGCATTGCCACGCCGAGGCCGGAGCCTGCGCCGGTGAGCAGTTCTGATCCGATGGTGGAAATCCAGGCAAAGGCGAGCGCCTGCGTGATGCCGGTCAGCACCAGCGGCATGGCGGCGGGCAGCAGGATGAAGCGGATGCGCTGTAGCGTGGTAAAGCGGTAGATGCCGCCCACTTCCAGATAGCGTCGCTCGACCTGTGCCACGCCCGCATGGCTGTTCAGCATCGACGGGAAGAAGGCGGACATGGCCACGACGATCAGCTCCGTCCCCTCGCCCACTCCAAACCACAGGCCGATGAGCGGCAGCCAGCCGATCATCGGCACCTGCCGCAGCGCGTGGAGCAGCGGTCCCAGCAGCCGATCGACCGGCTTCCAGATGCCCATGGCGATACCAGCGGCTACGCCCGGAGGAGCGCCAATGGCTAGGCCGGTGAACGCGCGTTGAAGCGTCGCCAGCGTGTCGCGCGCGAGATCGCCGTTGCGCATCAGTTCGGCGAGGGCGGCTGCAATGGCGGCTGGCGGCGTGGAAGTCGCGTTGCCGGCGCTCGCTTGCCACAGCAGAATGAGGAACAGCGGAGCTACAAGACCGATGGTGAGCCGGACCGGCCAACGGGAAAGTTGGGCGCTCATGCGGTCCTCCAGCGGCTGGCCCGACTTTCGACCCAGCGCGCGCCGCGATCGAGCAGAAAGCCGATAAGGCCGCTGACCACGACGCCGGCCAGCACTACATCAATCTGGAATAGCTGCCGCCCCATCTCCATCATCTGGCCAATCCCGCTGTCGGCGGCGAGCAGTTCGGCCGCGACGAGCACGACCCAGGCGCGGGTGAGCGAAATACGCAGCCCTGTCAGAACGGCCGGCACGGTCGCGGGAAGCAGGATGCACCCGATCAGCTGATGCAGCTTCAAGCGATAGACTTTGGCAACGTCGAACCAGTTGCGCGGCACGCCCTTGATGCCGTCGAATGTTGCGAGCGCCATCGGAAAGAAGGCGGCGATCGCCACGACCGCGATCTTGAAAGGCTCGTCAATGCCGAGGAACATGACCATCAGCGGCACGAAGGCGATGACGGGCACCTGCCATATGGTGTGGAAGAGGGGCGAGAGCACAGCCTCGATCAGTCGCGACAAGGCAAGCGCCGCGCCGAATGCCATGCCCGCGCTCGCCCCGATCGCGAAGCCGACGAGCAGCCGGTAGAGGCTGTCGCCCACATGCCGCTGCAACTCACCCGACGCAGCCATGTCGATCAGCGCCTTGGCAACGCCGCTGGGCGGCACCAGCACCTGCGGCGGAAAGAGGACGCTGGCGCAGGCAAGCTGCCATAGGGCGAGCAGCAGCGCCGGGGCAATAAAGGCCGCCAGAGACACATGCTTCAGGCGAAATCCAGTGGGCGGGGTCGTGGCGAGAGGAAGGCTGGCCATCAGCTTCGCGCCTCATGCGCCCAGAACTGTTCCAGCTTCAGGTCCTTCAGCGCCTTGTCGACGAAGCGTTCGTCGATCAGCGCGTCGGCATCGACCTTGTTGCGGATCAGGCCGCGCTGCAACGCATAGTCGGCAACGGAGCGATAATGGGTGCGCACTGCAGGATTGAACACGGGCGAGAAGCGCTCACGCCATGGGATGCCGCTATTGGCGTAATCCTTGGCTACGATCCGCTCGGGCAGGGCGCCGCGCGCGGCGTTGTGGATGACTTCGGCCTTGTTCGCCTCATCCGACGACCAGGCGGCGGCGCGGACGAAGGCGTCCACCACCAGCTGCGTCAGTTCAGGATGCGCATCGACGAAATCCGCGCGGCCGAACAGTTCGGCACGCATCTTCCAGTCGGCCGGCGCATCCCTCGTCGACCAGATCACCCGGCCGATGCCCTTCTGTTCGACCAGCAACCCGTCGGACAGCAGGACGGCGGCATCCACGCTGCCGGACTCCAGCGCGGCTGGGGTGGCCGAGGGATTGATGTTGACGATCTTGAAGTCGCTGAGCTTCAGGCCGCTGCTGTCGACCAGCTTGGAGAAGGGCAGCTCCCATGGGCGCCCGCGATGCAGCGCGATCCGCTTGCCCTTGAGGTCCGCGATAGTCTTTGCCGGCAGCCCCTTGCGCACGACGATATAGACGTCCTGCCCTTGGCCCACCGGTGCTACGATCTTCAACGGCACGCCGCCTGCTACCGCAATGGCAGCGGGAAAGTCGCCATAGGAGGCGAAATCGATCCGCTTGCCCGAAAAGCCTTCGTTGATGAGCGGTCCGCCAACGGCCGTCGAGACGGGGGTGAAGACAAGGTTCACCCCCTTCTTCGCCAGCTGATCCTTGAGCCAGCCTTGCTCGATTACCACGCCATTGAGGCCGTTGAACACCTGCTTGCCCTGATAGGGGTAAGCGATCGACGCAATGGTCAGGGTCTTGACCGCCTCGCCGCCTGTTGCTCCGCCCGATCCTCCACACCCGGTCAGCAGGGCGCCGCCCAGCGTGGCCAGGAGCAGCGCCAAGGCATGACGGCATCTGGAAAGGAAAGACGCGCTATATTGATAGGCCACTCTGCAAGGCTCCATGCTGCGAACCGGGTTTGACGAAAGGCCATGCATGTCGTGTGCCAAGCGGTCATTCGCGCGGTTCTGCGTGACTTCGGCGAAGCCATGGGCATCCTGCTGCTGATTTCGCCGCAGGAGCGGCCAGCCCACTGCGCGAAATGAAGCGGTCGTGGCCGTTCACGACTCGGTTCCGCCTGCCTGTGAACGGCTCTTCCATCTGGCACGCCCCTTGCGATGCCATTTGCCCTATGGTCAAATCGGGGCAATCCCCGCGTGGAGAAACGAGGATGTCGAACAGCGTCGCGCATAAGGACGGACCAGCCGGTCTGGACAGCATATGGGTGACCCGCTGCCCCGTACCCGCTGCGTCCGGCGTGGCCTGTGCCAAGGGCTGGATGACAGAGGCCTTTGGCCGGGACGGCATTACCGTCAAGCGCGTGCTGGAATTGGGCTTGAACCTGGTCGCCAGCGATCCCGAAAACCAGGCTCGCCACCTGTTCCGCGAGGGCGGCAATATCCAGGCGCTGGCAGCGCGCGCGCTGGGAACCCCGACGCGCGTCATCGGCCTCACATGGATCGATGAGAGGCAGGCCATCATGGTTCGACCCGACGTCGGCGTGCTTGATCCGGCCGATCTCAAAGGGCTGCGCTTCGCCCTGCCGGGCTATGGCCGCACGCGTGGCGAGAGCATCGCGCGCGGCATGGCGTTGCACGGGATCAAGAGCGCGCTGGCGCTGGGGGGGCTGACCTTGGATGACATCCAGATGACCGAAATTCCCGCTCCTCCCGTAGAACAGGCGAGCGTGGAGGGTATGAGGCGCCTGTGGCTTGGTCTTGAATGGCTCGCATCAGGACGTGTCGACGCGGTTTATGTGAAGGGTGCCGCCGGCGCCGAGGCGGCCCAGCGACTGGGGCTGGAGATCGGCATTGACCTTGACGCCTATCCCAGCCGCCTCGCGCGCGTGAACAACGGCACACCGCGCCCCATCGTCGTTCACCAGCACATGATTGATCACCATCCCCAACTGGTCGAGCGGTTCCTGGAGCAGAGCCTGCGCGCGGCCGACTGGGCGGCCGCCCATCCCGTTGAACTCAATGCGATCATCGCACAGGAAACATTGTCCGGCATCGATGGCGTGGAAGCCGCTTACCGCAACAATTTCCATCGCGCACTCCATCCGGACCTGTCCGATGAGCGGGTAGAAATGTTGAAGATACAGGCGCGATTCCTGTGGCTGCATGGCTTTCTGGAACAACCGGTCGATGTTGAAGAATGGATCTGTTCGGAGCCGCTCAGGGCCGTGCTGGAGCGCCGCGCGGAACGAGCTAGTTCGCTCTGAACATCCCGCTGATAGCTCAGCTAGTCGGCTAACTTTATTTTCTACTAAATTGAAAGACAATTAGCTGCTATTCCTGCCACGCCGGAGATGGAGGAAGCATGAGGAACAGTTCGCACAATCGGGTCGATGATCGCGCCGAAGTCGGCTTGGTTTCCGCCACCAATGGCGACGGTCGGCCATTGCTCGCATATGATTGCGACCAGCATCATGCCGTGGGGCCTCGTGCCCGCGCGCTGATCTTCAACGACCCGCGTTCGCGCGCGCTGCTGCCACTGATAGAACGGATTGCGCCCAGCGACGCCAATGTGCTGATCATGGGCGAAACCGGGACGGGCAAGGAACTGGTCGCGCGATATGTCCACAGCCTCAGCAATCGGGCGCGCACCCCTTTCGTCGCGGTCAATTGCGGAGCTTTTTCCGAATCGCTGATCGAAGGCGAGCTGTTCGGCTATGAAAAGGGTGCCTTCACGGGCGCCAATGTCGCCCGCCCGGGCTGGTTCGAAGCGGCCAATGGCGGGACGCTCTTTCTGGATGAATTGGGCGACCTCTCGCTGCCGCTACAAGTGAAGCTGCTGCGTGTGCTGCAGGAACGGGAAGTCGTTCGGCTGGGGTCCCGGAAGGCTGTTCCCCTCAACGTTCGCGTAATCGCCGCCACCAATGTCGAGCTGCAACAGGCAGTGAATGACGGTCGGTTCCGATCCGACCTGTTCTACCGCCTTCAGGTCGTCTCGATCCCGCTGCTCCCCTTGCGCGAACGGCGTGCCGACATCCTGCCGCTCGCCCGCCACTTCCTAGAGATATACGGCACGCGCGCCGGCGCCAACCGTCTGGAACTGAGCGCCGCGGCAGAAGAAGCCCTGTTTCAGCATGGTTGGCCTGGCAATATCCGCGAACTGGAAAACGCCATTCACCGCGGCACGCTTATCTGCGAGGAAGGTCGCATTCAGCCTGCCGATCTCGGGCTCGGAGAAGTCGCGGCGACTGCGGAGTCGAGCGGTGACAGTAGTTCGCTGGAGGAAGCGGTACGTCCGTTCATTGGACGGCTGCTGAAGGGTAAGCATGACCAATTGCTCGACAGGCTGGTAGCATTCACGGTGACGGAAGCATTCCGCCGGTCCGGTGAGAACCAGATCAAGACGGCCGAGGTGCTTGGTATCACGCGCAATGTGGTGCGGACGCATCTGAAGAATCTCGATCTGATCTGAAGGTTGGGTTTGCTCGTCATCGCGGTCAGAGCCGGGACGCTGCCACTTTCTCACTTCCGCATGGCACTCCGCTGCAAACGCAACAGCGCCGCTGCTCAATAAGCCGCAGCCGCGCCATTCACCGACGCCACGGTTCCGCGAAATTCCGCCGTTTTCTGGATTGGCACAGCTCTTGCGAACTCCTCCGAACAATCAATCGGAGACATGCCAGCCGTGCCAACTCAGCCCAACAGCGCCGCCATAAAGGCCAGCCAGCCCGACGAAATCTGGTTCACCCGCTGCCCCGTGCCGACCGCTACGGGCATCGCTTACAAGCTGGGCTGGCTGACCGAGAGTTTCGAGGCGGCCGACGTCGCGCTCAAAACTTTGCAGCAGTCCGGATCGGAGCTTGGCCGCCACCATTATGACCATCGCCTGCCGACGCTGATCCGCGAAGGCGGCAACATGCTGGCGATCGCCGCCCGCGCGCAAGGTGAACCGACCAAGCTCATCGGCCTGACGTGGATCGAGGAAAGCCAGTTGATCCTCGCTCGCCCGGACTCCGGCATCCGTAGCGCCGCCGATCTCAAGGGCAAGCGACTCGCCCTCCCCGGCTGGAGCCACAACGATATTCCTGGCCATGTGCGCGGCACCAGCATCGCGCGTGGCATGTCACTGGCGGGCTACAAGGGCGTACTGGCTTCGGCTGGGCTCACGTTCGATGACGTGGACCTGATCGAAACGCCCGACCGGCTGCGCAACATAGGGGGCAGCGGGCGCGACTTGCTGCCGCATGGGGAAGGCCGGCGCAGCGGCGTCGGCCGACTCTGGCCGATCGAGGCACTGGTGGAAGGCAAGGTTGACGCCATCTACGTCAAGGGCGCGGCCGCAATCGACCAGGCGCGCGAGAACGGGCTGGTGGTAGCCATCGACCTCGACGCGCTGCCCGACCCCCGCTTCCGCGTGAACAATGGCACGCCCCGCCCGATCACCGTGCATCAGAGCCTGATCGACGACCATTTCGACCTGCTGGTGCGCTTCCTTGCTGTCACGCTACGCGCGGCGGACTGGGTGGCCGAGCAGCCCGATCGCCTGCGGGATATCCTGGCCTATGAAACGGATGGCAGCGCTGCGGCGGTCGATCAAGCCTATGCGAAGCTGCACGAAGGGCTCCATCCGACGCTGGATGCGGAACGGCTGACCCTCCTCGAGCAACAAAAGAAATTCCTGTTCACCCACGGCTTCCTCGACGCGGATTTCGCGCTGTCTGACTGGATCGATCCGCGCCCGCTCGAAGCCGCCCGCGCCTTCAACGAACAGCGTCCCGCACCGGTCGCCATCCCCGCCTGAAAGGAAACATCATGTCTGACGTCAACGGACTTTCGAAAGCTACGATCGACTTCGTGCTGCAAACGGAAAAGGACGCACGCCGCGCCTTCCGCGTCTTGCGCGAAACCCGCACCATTTCTGCGAGCGGCACCCTGTTCTTCGCCGTCCGCGTGCCTGATGAAGAGAAGATCATCACGCTGAACTATGCTGGGCTGTGGGAAGACGATCCGGATCAGGCCGTCACCAGCGTGCTCGGCTTCGACGGGACGCTGTATTGGGGCAACGCCCCGGGCGGCGCGGCCCGCTATCTAAAGATCTTCAAGAAATATCCCGATTTTCAGGCGATCAGCCATGTGCACACGCCGCATCTGGGCGCTTATTCGCAGGCCCATTCGGAACTGCCGCTGCTCTATGTGCCCAACCGCCGCTTCCGCTTCACCGCGCAGCTCCCGGTCTACATCAACCGCCGCCAGCCGGAGCCGGACTTTATCCTCGATTCCATCGAGCAGGACCGGGAAGTGCCCGGCATCGTGGAAGCCAATGGCGGCGCGACGATCTGGAGCTGGAAGGGGTTGCGCGACCTCACCAACAATATCGTGCTGCTGGAGGAAGGCGCACAGTTCCAGATCCTTGCAGCGGCGCTCGGCGGCTCCGAGCCCTTCGGCCCCGGTGTTCTGGAGCAGCAGTGGAAGATGGGCAAGCTGGTGCCGCCCGAGGCGCGCGTCGACGACGACGGCACAATCCACCTACCCGAAACGGCGCTAGCCGCTGAATGACCATGATGGCCGACGCTTCTCCGCGCCGGTCACCTCCTGACCCGGAGCATTTTCCATGTCCGAAAAGAAGCGCCAGCTCGCGCTTGCCGTATTCCTCACCCGCCACGGCCATCATCCTGGCGCATGGCGTCAGCCGAGCACGGCCGAAACCGGCAAGCCGGATTTCCGCTATTGGGCCGACCTCGTCCGCACCGCCGAGCGCGGCAAGCTGGACGCCGCCTTCTTCGCCGATTTCGTGGGACAAAGCGGCGACAACACCAAAGGCATAGCGCGCCGCTACGCCTTCCTTGATTTCGAACCGCTGACCGCGACGGCCGCTCTGGCCAGCATTACCAGTCATATCGGCCTGGTCGCGACGGTGAACACCAATTTCGAACAGCCCTATGCGCTGGCCCGACGCTTCGCCTCGCTCGATCACATCAGCGGCGGTCGAATAGGCTGGAACATCGTATCATCGCTGGCCGACGGCGCGGCGAAGAGCTTCGGCATCGAGCAGCCCGCCAGCCATGCCGAACGCTACGAGCGCGCCCATGACTTTGTCGAACTGGCCAAAGCGCTGTGGAACAGCTGGGAAGACGACGCCTTCGAGGGCGCGGACAAGGAGAGCGGCATCTATCTGAACGCCGACGCGGTCCATCCGGTCCACTACCGCGGCCCCTATTATGGCATCGACAGCGTGCTGGACATGCCTCGGCCCATCCAAGGCTATCCAGTCTTCGCGCAGGCCGGCAATTCGGAAGTCGGCCGCGATTTCGCCGCCCGACATGCCGAGATGATCTACGCCGCCGCCCAGTTCATCGAAGATGCTCAGGCCTTCTACAAGGATGTGAAGGCGCGTGTCGCCAGCTATGGCCGCAATCCCGATACGCTGAAGGTCATGCCCGGCCTCTCCTTCACGATCGGCTCCAGCTTGCAGGAGGCACAGGACAAGTTCGGCGCACTGGAGGAGAAGGTCGATTTCTCCGGCGACCTCAACCTCATGGGCCAGGATGTCAGCGCCTATCCGCTCGACGGACCATTGCCAGATCTGCCTGAGCCGGAAAATGGCAAAGGCCGCTGGCGGCAACTCACAGCGCTGGCGCGGCGCGAGAATCTTACCATTCGCCAGCTCTTCCTGCGCTTCAACGCCGTGAGGGGGCACCGGGTGGTGTTGGGTACGCCCGCCGACATCGCCGACCAGATTCAGGACTGGTTCGAGCGCGATGCCGCCGACGGCTTCAACCTCATCCCGCCGCTATTGCCCAGTTCGCTGGAAGATTTCGTCAACCTAGTGGTGCCCGAGCTGCAGCGGCGCGGCCTGTTCCGCACCGAATATGAAGGCGTGACGCTGCGCCAACATCTGAACCTTCCGCGTCCCGCCAATCCAAACGCCCGGACGGTTTCAGCCGAAGCCCCCCTCCTCGAAGCCGCACAATAAAGGAACAGACGCATGAGCCAGAAACTCGACACCCTTTGGTACACTCGCTGTCCGGTGCCGACCGGCCTTGGCATCGCCATCCAGCAGGGTTGGCTGGAAGACGCCTTTCGGACGCAGGGCACCAGCCTGTCCTCGCTGCTCGAATCCAGCGACTTCTCCAAGCGGGAGTCCCACTTCTCGCATACGGTGCAGAACAGCGTCCGGCATGGCGGCAACATCCCGGCGATCAGCGCGCGCGCACGGGGCCGCGATACTCGCGTGATAGGCCTGTCTTGGGCCGATGAGACGCAGTTGATCCTCGCCAGCCCGGAGTCCGGCATCACTTCCGTTCGTGACCTCAAGGGCCGCCGTTTCGGCCTGCCGAACTGGAAGAATGTGGAGATCGACTTTTCTCGCGCTCAGGCCATCCGCGGTCTGGAAAATGCGCTGCGGCTCGAAGGCCTGGAAGTATCCGACGTCGAGCTCGTGGATCAGGACATCGACACCCATTATAGCGACGGCCAGGCGCAGACCGTCGGCGGCACACTCGCCTGGAATGGCCGGAGCACCAGCCGGGCGCGCGCCAACAATCTTGAACTCATCGCCCTGCTGCGCGGCGAAGTCGATGCAATCTTCCTCAAGGGCGCGGGCGGCGCGCAGATCGCGCATCAGTTCGGCCTGACCACGGTGGTCGACACCGGCATCCATCCCGATCCGCTGGTTCGATCCAACAATGGCACGCCGCGCACGCTCGCTGTGGACGGCCATCTGATCGACAATCATTTCGACGCTGCCGTTACCATCGTCGAGCAGGTCCTGCGCGCCGAACATTGGGCGCAATCGCACGCCTCCGAAGTGCGACGCTACCTCGCGCGCGAGACCAATAGCAGCGAATATTGGGTGAGCATCGCTTATGGCGAGGATGCGCAGACGAAGCTGAAAACCGACCTTGCCGAACAGTCGGTCACCGCGATCCAGGACTTCACCAACTTCCTGCAGCGCTGGAACTTCATCCCGCAGAGCTTCGACGTGCGCGACTGGATCGATGCGCGCCCGCTCGAAGCGGCGCAGTCGCTCGCTCTGGCGAGCTGATCGCGATCATGGGGGATAGGGGGTTATTTCGCCGCAGCCCTTTGCTGCGCTGCCTCGCCATCTACGGCGAAATGCCGGGGCGCTTTCTGTTGACCGCCGTCCTGCTGGCGGCGGTCAATATCGCGCTGGTTGGACAGCAGGTGCTGGTCGGCCATGCCGTGCAGGAAGCGCAGCATGGCAAGTTGGTGGTCGCCGGGTCAGGTGGCCTTGATTATAGCCGCGCCTGGTTCTGGGTCATGCTGCTGCTCGGGCTGTCGCTTGCTCGCGCAGCGTTGCAATACGGAGCCGGCCTGCTTTCCCTCTCGATCGGCCAGAGGCTGCTGACCATCCTGCGGGGACGCATCCTGACGCAGATCCAGCGGCTCGACCTCGCCTATCACTGGCGCCATGGCGTCGGCGAGATGGTGACCCGAATGACGCGCGATGCCGACAAGGTGCGGGACGCGCTCATCAACTTCTGGCGGCAGATTTTCGAAACCGGCCTGATCGTCGCCATCTCCCTTGGCCTGCTGTTCCTTTACTCGCCCTGGCTGGCGCTTGTTCCCGCCGCGCTGCTGCTGATCGGCATAGCCCTGCTTTGGGCCCAAGCCGACACGCTGGTCGCGCTCGATCACCGCATTGGGGCTGCTTATGACGCAGTGACGCAGGACCTGTCCGAAGGGGTGAATGGCGTCCGGGTGATCAAGGCTTTCTCGCTAGGCGAAGCGCGTGCCGAACGCTTCCGCAATCACGTCGATCTGTTCCGCGCCGAAGCGCGCGCCGCGATCCGCCATGCGTCGCGCCGCGTGCCGCTCCCGCAGACGATCATCGCGCTTTCCCATGCCTGGGTGCTGGGTTTCAGCGCCTGGATGGTCGCTCAGGACAGCTTGGGTCTTGGCTCGCTTGTTGCGGCGATGCTGGTGGTGAACACGCTGGTTCTGCGTATTGAGGGGATCGGTCGGCTGCTTCAGGTTATCGCCGATGCGCGTGCGTCAGCCGCTCGAATATGGGAGGTGCTCGACGCAGAGCCGGTGATCCGCTCGGGCACACAGCCCCTGCCCCCTGGTCCGCTGGGGGTTCGCCTGCGCAACCTGTCCGCCTCCCCGTTGGGCGATGGCGCTACTGTGCTGCGCGATCTGAGCCTCTCGGTCCAGCCAGGCGAGGTCGTCGCGCTGGTGGGCGCGACGGGATCGGGCAAGAGCATTCTTACGGCGCTTCTCCCCCGCTTGGTCGAAGTGGATGAGGGGGCGGTCGAGATTGGTTCTGATGAAGCTGGCTGGCAGGACGTGCGCGCAAGCGACCTGCGCGAACTACGTCGCCGCGTCCATGTGCTGCCGCAGGAAAGCTTCCTCTTTTCCGACAGCTTGGCTGCCAATCTGCGGCTGTGCGCGCCCGACGCCACCGATGCGCAGCTGCGCGAGGCGCTAGACAACGCCGCCGCTGGAGAGCTGCTCGAACGACTGAGCGAAGGATTGGAGACCCACGTCGGCGATCGCGGCGCGACGCTTTCGGGCGGGCAGCGCCAGCGCGCCTGCCTCGCCCGGGCCTTGCTTGCCGACGCCGACATCCTTGTGCTGGACGATGCGACCAGCGCGCTCGACGCCCGCACCGAACGGCGCGCGATCGACAATATCCGCACTCTGCGCAGCGGCCGGACTCGGCCGCTCACAATGTTGATCGTAGCGAGCCGCCTGTCGACTGCCCTGATTGCTGATCGTGTTGCTGTGCTCGGTGAGGGCCGGATTATTGCGCAGGGCACGCCAGAACATCTGGCGAAGAACAGCGCGTCCTATCGCGCCTTGATGGGGCTTTGAGGTCATGAATGCATTTCGCGGCGACAGCGCCCTTTCCGACATCGAACTCGAGGAAAAATTCTCGAAGCGCAGCTTGAATCAGAGCGTTACTACCCGCCTGCTCCCGCTCGTGGCGCCCGTATGGCGGCCGATCGCAGCGGTGATCGGGATCGAAATGGTGCAGGTGCTAGCCATCTTCGCGCGACCAATGCTAATTGGGCTGGTCGTTGACCGCGGGCTGCGCGAGACAGGCGTGGACGCACCCCTGATCGCCTGGGCATGCGCGGGTCTTGCGGCGACATGGGGTCTGCGCTTCATCCTCGGGGGGCTGTCCCAATATTGGGCCGGCGTCGCCGCCATTCGCGTTCTTAACGATTTGCGCACGCGAGTCTTTGCACATGTCCAGCGTCTTGGCGTGGGCTATTTCGACCGTACCAAGGCGGGCCGCATCATCGCCCGCGCGGACCGGGACGTCGACACTCTGGAGCCACTCCTTATCCAGGGGCCGCCCGAATTTCTCTCGGCCGTGCTGCGCCTCTGCCTTTCGGGCTTCCTTCTCTGGCTCATCGCCCCGGCTCTTCTGGCCGGCCTCGCCGCAGTGGTGCCGGTACTGATCCTCGCCACCATCCTCTTCAAACGTGTGGCGCAGCGAAGCTGGGCCAGAGTCGCGGAAAATCGCAGCCGCTTCACTGCTCATCTGGTCGAAACTGTGGCGGCCGTCCGCCTGATCAAGCAATCCGGGCGGGACCAGGAAAATCTCGCGAAATATCAGGGGCTGCTCGAAGACTTCAACTCCTCGCTGATCTTCGGCTCGATCCGATCCGGATGGTTCGCACCGTTCACCGGCCTGTTGACGACGACCGGCCTGGCGATGACACTGGTTATCGGCGGTCGCGGGCTTGCTCTGGGCACCCTCACGCTGGGGGAGCTGACGCAAAGCCTGTTCTACGTGTTCCTTTTCCTTGCCCCGCTACAGGAGTTCAGCGACCTTTTCGAGCGCTTCGCCAATGGGACTGCCTGCGCCCAGCGCATCTTCCTGCTGCTGTATACAGAACCGGAAATTACCGATGTTCCCGCAGCTCTCAATCCCCCAACGGTGCAGGGGCACATCGAGTTTCGCGATGTAAGTTTCGGCTATAACTCCGACAAACGAGTGATTCACAATCTGAACCTCACGATCCAACCCGGTGAACTGCTGGCGATCGTGGGACCGACTGGGCATGGCAAAAGCACGCTCGTGCAACTGCTCACCCGCTTCTATGATGTGGATGCTGGTGCAGTCTTTTTGGACGGACAGGACATCAGGAATTTCGCTGAACGAAGCCTGCGAAGCCACATTGGTGTCGTGCTGCAGGACAATGTGCTGTTTGGCGGCACCGTGCTGGACAATTTGCGTCTAGCCAAGCCAGATGCGAAAGATGAGGATTTGATTGCAGCGTCGAAACGCCTCGGCGCCCACGAAGTGCTGAGCGCGCTGCCGCATGCTTACGCAACGCAAGTGGGACCGCTTGGGAGCCAGCTGAGCCAAGGGCAACGTCAGCTTGTCTGCCTCGTGCGCGCCTATCTGGCCAATCCTTCCGTTCTGGTATTGGACGAAGCGACATCCGCCATCGACGTGAGTACCGAGCGCAGGATTCAGCAAGCACTTCGCGTGCTGTGCGAGGGGCGGACCGCCTTGGTCATCGCGCATCGGCTGGAGACAATCCGTTCGGCGCATCGGATAGTGGTCATCGAAAACGGTCAGGTGATCGAGACGGGGCCACATGCCGCCCTGATCGCGAAGAGCGGACATTATGCTGCGCTGCATGGCAGTTACGAAAGGGCGGCGAACGTGGATCAGGTCAATACAGTCCAACAGGGTGATTTACGTCCTGCAGCAAGCGCGGTCTGACGATCGTCAACCCACTTGTGCGACATCTGAGAAGCGGCCATCCCACGAATCCGAGCGGCCGGTTCGTCGGCGCGATCTTCCTCAAAGGCCTCATTGGGAAAACCTTGCGAGGAATGGAAGCGGCAGTCGCGGCTGGCCGCTTCACTGGCGGCCGCGCCTATGCTTACAAGAAGAAGAAGAAGAAGATGCTTGATGCCAATGGAGGACCGATCGCTGGCCATCCCGAGATCGATGCGGGCAAAGCCGGAATCCTGAGGCGGATCTTCCGGGATTTCGCAAACGGCCTGTCCGCCATCGCGATAGCCACGGCGCTGAATGAAGAGGGCATCCCCGACCCGCGCGGCGGAGAATGGAATGCTTCGACGATCCGCCGAAATCCCAAAGCCCTAACCGGCATCCTCAACAACCCGCTCTACATCGGGCGGCTGGTTTGGGGCCGCCGGCAGTGGCGGCGCAATCCCGACAGCGAGACGCGTGAACGGCGCTATCGGCTGCGCGATCGATCGGAGTGGATCCAAGTCAAGGTAGCCGACCTGCGCATCATTGACCAGGAATTCTGGGAGCCGGTGCGAGCGAAATGGTCCGCCGGTCGATTTCAGATAAGCGGGAAGGGGAACATAGCGTCAAACCGCAATCACCTGCCGGCAAGCCCCCCGAAAGGCATCTGCTTTCGGGGCTGATCAAGTGCAGCTGCTGCGGCGCCAACTATAGGATCAGCGGAAAAGACTATTATCGCTGCGCCGGGCAGAAGGAGCGCGGGACGTGTGGCAACGCGCTGTCGGTACGCAAGCGCGCGCTGGGACAGGTGGCCATTGGGGTTCTCCAGCATCACCTTTTCATTGAGGATCATTCCCGCCTGTTCGCCGCGACGTACAACCGTGACGTTACATAGATCAGGGGCGGACCAGTTGATCGGGATAGATCGCGAAAAATCGGTTTCTGGTGATGGAGAGTTGGTGATTGTGTCTCCCAATCTCTTTAGCGGACTCCCCTTCAGCCTAACGCTGATGAAATTGCTATCGGAGTCAGAGATGGAGAGAGCGGCTTTTTCAGTCCGGTTGGCTTGATCGGCTTCGGAGAACCCGATCGCCGAGATCCTGCAGCATCCGATGTTGGTCCAGAAGTTAGTGAAAGCTCGGAGCGCTGCTCGATACCCCCGATGGAGAGGCCATTCGGACCGAAGCCGCAACATCTTGGAGGATTTATCGGAAGGGTTTGCGGTCTATGGGAGACGCAGCGATGACAGTTCCAGTGGCGAAGCTGCCGCGTTGATGCATCAGCTAATCGAGAGCGTGACGATCTATCCTGACGGCGCTCGGGGTCCCGAAGCGGAGATCGTGTCAACGTGACGGATTTAGCGGCGTTTGCCCTAAACGCGAACGCCGCCCCGTGGGGCGGCGTTTGTAGTTCTATGGCGGTGGTTGCGGGAGCAGGATTTGAACCTGCGACCTTCAGGTTATGAGCCTGACGAGCTACCGGGCTGCTCCATCCCGCGCCACCAAAGGTAAAAGGGCGGCTTTATGGGCCGCCCTTTTATGAACTATGTGAATGGGTTTTGTTGTTTCAAAGCGCGAGCTTCAATGCCTGGCGACGCCCTACTCTTCCGGGGCTTGAGCCACAGTACCATCGGCGCAGACTGGTTTCACGGCCGAGTTCGGGATGGGATCGGGTGGGTCACAGACGCTATGGTCACCAAGCAATGAAGCTTGCGCTTTGGGTATTAATCGATGCCGTGCACTTTGGGTATTTGAGTATCTGGCTTGAGGTGATCACCACATCGCCGACGCTGCTTTCCAGCATTGTCATTGATGGTGGGACTCTCAGGCGCGATCAGAGCAATTAGGACCGGTTAGCTCCATATGTTACCACACTTCTACATCCGGCCTATCAAGGTCGTGGTCTACGACCGCTCGAAGAAATCTTATCTTGAGGGAGGCTTCCCGCTTAGATGCTTTCAGCGGTTATCCCGTCCATACATAGCTACCCTGCTGCGCCCTTGGCAGGACGACAGGTACACCAGAGGTATGTTCAACCCGGTCCTCTCGTACTAGGGTCAACTCCTCTCAAATTTCGACGCCCACGGCAGATAGGGACCAAACTGTCTCGCGACGTTCTGAACCCAGCTCACGTACCACTTTAATTGGCGAACAGCCAAACCCTTGGGACCTGCTCCAGCCCCAGGATGTGATGAGCCGACATCGAGGTGCCAAACGATTCCGTCGATATGAGCTCTTGGGAATCATCAGCCTGTTATCCCCGGCGTACCTTTTATCCGTTGAGCGATGGCCCTTCCACGAGGGACCACCGGATCACTATGACCGACTTTCGTCTCTGCTCGACTTGTCAGTCTCGCAGTCAGGCGGGCTTATGCCATTGCACTCTAACAGACGGTTTCCAACCGTCCTGAGCCCACCATCGCGCGCCTCCGTTACTCTTTAGGAGGCGACCGCCCCAGTCAAACTACCCGCCACAGAGGGTCCCTGCACCGGATAACGGTGCGAGGTTAGACATCAGAAAACAACAGGGTGGTATTTCACCTATGGCTCCACGACAACTGGCGTCATCGCTTCAAAGCCTCCCACCTATGCTACACAGTTCTTTCCTAATGCCACTCTGAAGCTGCAGTAAAGGTGCACGGGGTCTTTCCGTCTAACCGCGGGTACTCCGCATCTTCACGGAGAATTCAATTTCGCTGAGCATATCCTGGAGACAGTGGGGAAGTCGTTACGCCATTCGTGCAGGTCGGAACTTACCCGACAAGGAATTTCGCTACCTTAGGACCGTTATAGTTACGGCCGCCGTTTACCTGGGCTTCAATTCAGAGCTTGCACTCCTCCTCTTAACCTTCAGGCACCGGGCAGGCGTCAGGCCCTATACGTCGTCTTGAAGCCGACTTAGCAGAGCCCTGTGTTTTTGCTAAACAGTCGCTACCCCCTGGCCTGTGCCCCCCATCAAAAGTTGCCTTAAGATGGGGCCTCCTTCTTCCGAAGGTACGGAGGCAATTTGCCGAGTTCCTTCAGGATACTTCTCTCAAACGCCTTGGTATACTCTACCATTCCACCTGTGTCGGTTTAGGGTACGGTCTATACGGTGGGGCTATTTCCTGGGACAACTTCCCTGCCCGGACCAATCCAATAAGGCCGAACAAGTTACGCCATCCGTCACACACCACCAGGCCCACGAATATTAACGTGGTTCCCATCGACTACCCCCTTCGGGCTCGTCTTAGGGGCCGGCTTACCCTGCTCAGATTAGCTTTAAGCAGGAACCCTTGGAATTTCGGCGACAGTGCATCTCACACTGTTAATCGCTACTCATGTCTGCATTCGCACTTCCGATACCTCCACGGTCGGTTACCCTTCCGCTTCAACGGCCTACGGAACGCTCCGCTACCGCTCAGTCAAAGACTGAACCCTAAGCTTCGGTGCACGTCTTGAGCCCCGTTACATCTTCGCCGCAGGATCTCTTATTTAGACCAGTGAGCTGTTACGCTTTCTTTAAAGGATGGCTGCTTCTAAGCCAACCTCCTGGTTGTTTTGGAAATCCCACATGCTTTCCCACTTAGACGTGACTTGGGGACCTTAGCTGTAGGTTAGGGCTGTTTCCCTTTTGACGACGGACCTTAGCACCCGCCGTCTGTCTGCCGGACTAGACTCGTTGGTATTCGGAGTTTGGTTAGTATTGGTAGATCTCGCGACCCCCGCAACCATCCAGTGCTCTACCCCCAACGGCAATCATCCGACGCTCTACCTCAATAGATTTCGCGGAGAACCAGCTATTTCCCGGCTTGATTGGCCTTTCACCCCTAAGCACAACTCATCCGATAATTTTTCAACATTAAACGGTTCGGTCCTCCAGTGCGTGTTACCGCACCTTCAACCTGGTCATGCATAGATCGCCGGGTTTCGGGTCTAATGCATCGAACTCATGGTCGCCCTATTCAGACTCGCTTTCGCTGCGCCTACACCTAACGGCTTAAGCTTGCTCGATACACTAAGTCACAGACCCATTATGCAAGAGGTACGCTGTCAGATCTCAAGGATCCTCCAACTGCTTGTAGGCATCCGGTTTCAGGTACTGTTTCACTCCCCTCATCGGGGTGCTTTTCACCTTTCCCTCACGGTACTGGTTCGCTATCGGTCATGTACGAGTATTTAGGCTTGGAGGGTGGTCCCCCCATGTTCAGACAGGGTTTCACGTGCCCCGCCCTACTCAAGTCCTGTTGTTTCGCTTTCGCATACGGGACTGTCACCCGCTATGGTCAAACTTTCCAGAATGTTCTGCTAACTAAACAACAGGCACTGGCCTGGTCCGCGTTCGCTCGCCACTACTAACGGAATCTCGGTTGATGTCTTTTCCTCCAGGTACTGAGATGTTTCAGTTCCCCGGGTTCGCTTCACCAAAGCCTATTTTATTCAGCTTAGTGATACCTCTCCCATTTAACGCCCGCCCAGCTCGAAAGCTGGAAAGACCTTAAATGGTGAAGGTGGGTTGTCCCATTCGGAAATCGCGGGATCAAAGCTTGCTCACAGCTCCCCCACGCTTATCGCAGCGTGCCACGTCCTTCATCGCCTGTACATGCCAAGGCATTCACCAGATGCCCTTACCTCACGCTTGAGAGTCCACACCACCAATGACAGCACTGGAGAAGCACTGCGCATCAGCTTGTATTCGGTGTGGTGATTTAACTCAGCCAGATAATCA
>NZ_BSRC01000002.1:0-637500 GCF_054771735.1 Sphingobium sp. TomMM35A | reverse complement strand
CCGCCCGAAGCCGCGCCCGGCGGAAACAGCGCATCAACCGCCGCCAATATAGCAGGGGGCAGATCAAGGTGAATCGCCGCCAAATCCTCATCCAGATGGGCGATGTTGGTGGTGCCGGGAATCGGCACGATAGAGTCGCCCTTGGCAAGCAGCCAGGCGAGGCACAGCTGCGCGCTGCTGCATCCGGCTTCATCGGCCAGCATACGCAGCCGGTCGTAAAGATCGAGATTGCGTCCAAGATGGGGTGGCTGGAACCGGGGCATGCCGGTCCGCAAATCCCCCTCCTCCACCCCTTCCCTGCCGATCCGCCCGGCAAGCAGGCCCCGTCCAACCGGCGAAAAGGCGACAAAGCCGATGCCCAGTTCAGCGCAAACATCCAGCACCGCGATTTCGGGATTGCGTGTCCAGGGCGAATATTCGGTCTGCACGGCGGCAATGGGATGGACGGCATGGGCGCGCCTGATCGTCGGCGCGGACATTTCGGACAGGCCGATCGCGCGGATCTTCCCCGCCTCCACGGCGCGTACCAGAGCGCCCATCGATTCTTCCACCGGCACCTTGGGATCAAGCCTGTGCATATAATAGAGGTCGATCTGCTCCACCCGCAAACGCCGGAGCGCCTGGTCCAGCACCTGGGCGATCGCTTGCGGAGACCCATCGAGCACGCGCCGTCCGTCGACTTCGCCAAGCACGCATTTGCTGGCCAGCGTGAATTCGCCGCGCCGGTGCATCAATGTGCGGCCCAGCAATTCCTCATTCTGGCCAAAGCCGTAAATCGCTGCCGTGTCGAAGAAGGTGACCCCCGAATCGATCGCGTGCAGCAACAATCGCTCCGCCTGCTCCGGGTCCGGCGGTGGCAGATAGGCATGGCTGAGGTTCATGCACCCAAGCCCTATCGCCGATACGGAAAGCGGGCCCAGATGGCGGACCGGCAGTTTTGCGGGCATGTGCATCCCCAATCATATGCGCTTGCGCTGCTTAGCGGGCCGGAGCTTCTTGCCACGGCCTTGATGACGCAATTTTGACAATCAGGGCGGCCAGTTCAAGCCGCCGCATCATATTTCAGCAAAGATTGCGGATTTGAAGGATTTCTGCGATAGCATTCCCGATTGAGCTTCAACTTGGGCGTCGGGGTCGGAAATGAACGCAGTAGTGAGCCAGATCGGCGATCTGGCCGAAGCCGGCGAAAAGATGGTCGAAAGGCTGCGCCGCAAGGCTTTTCTGCCTGACAGCCGAAAGGAACTCAACGTCCGCTTTGGCATCGCCGAAGCCGCGCAACTGCTCGGCTGCTCCACGAATCGGATTCGCATGGCGGAGGAAGATGGCCGCCTCCCCCCTGCCCCGCCGACCGAAAATGGCAGACGTCCCGGTTACAGGGTCGAGGAACTGCTGAATATGCGGCAGGTGCTGGGCGCTTCGCCCGAACGCGCCCCGCTCGACATTCCCGCGATCATCGCAGTGCAGAATTTCAAGGGCGGCGTCGGCAAATCGACCGTCACCACGCATCTGGCGCATTATTTCGCGGTCCAAGGCTATCGGGTGCTCGTCGTCGATTGCGACAGTCAGGCGACCACTACCACTCTGTTCGGCTTCAACCCGCATTTCAATATCCAGCGGGAAGAGACGCTCTATCCCTATCTGTCGATCGATCCGACGCAGGTCGATCTGCTCTATGCGGTGAAGCATACCGCTTGGCCCAATGTCGATCTGATCCCGTCAAACCTTGAACTGTTCGACGTAGAATATGAGCTGGCGGCGGCGGGCAGCGACGGCGGTTCCGTCCTCGCTGCGCGGTTTCGCAAGCTCAAGCAGGGCCTGATGGACCTCGCCCGCCATTATGATGTCGTGCTGCTCGATCCGCCGCCAGCGCTGGGCACGATCAGCCTTGCGGTGATGCAGGCGGCGAACGCCCTCTTGGTCCCGCTCGCCGCGACGACGCCCGACTTCTGCTCGACCGTCCAGTTCCTCTCGATGATGGATCAGGTCATTAACCAGTTGCAGACGGCGGGTATTGAAGTCGATTATCAGTTCGTCCGGCTGCTCTGCTCGAAATTCGACAGCAATGATCCCAGCCACTCGATGGTCCGCGCGATCATGGAACAGAGCTTCGGCCCTGCCCTGCTCCCCATTCCCATCCTCGACAGCGCGGAAATCAGCCATGCGGCGCTGCGCATGATGACCGTCTATGAGCTCGAAAAGCCGATCGGGACGCCGCGCACCCACAAGCGCTGCCGCGCCAATCTGGACGAGGCCATGGGGCAGATCGAAGCGCTTGTCCGCCAGGGCTGGGGCCGCGTCGCGCCTGCGCGGGAAGAGGATATCGTCAATGCAGCGTGAGGCTTTGTTCACGCGGAGACGCCGAGGCGCTGAGATATGGCGCTCCGTAGGCGAAACTCTCTGCTCAACTGTTCGGTGCAGCGAAGCCGCACGCATGAAAGGTGCGGCTACGCCGCAGCCACAACTCCTCCGCGTCTCCGTGTCTCCGCGTGAACCAAAATCAACACTGTCCTACACGGACCTGTTCACCATATGTTCCCCGCGAATCGGAGGACAAGCCCATGGCGCGTAAGCAATCGGACTATCTGGCAGCGCTCTTGTCGGACGAGGCGGAAAACCCCGCCACCGCTCCAGCGATTGACAGCCCGCCTGTGGCCGAGGCCGAAACGTCGCCCCCCTCCCCTCCCCCGGCTCGCCCCGAGCGCGCGCGCGGCGCAACGCTGCTCGGCCGCGAAACGGCTCTTGCCCGGCTCGCGTCGGGCGAGGTGCGGCAAGTCACGCAATTGCTGCTCGATCCCGCCCGCGTGCGCATATGGCGCGGCAATGCGCGGCTATATTCGCATCTTACCGAGGACAATTGCCGCGAGCTGATCGACTCCATCATCGCGGAGGGTGGCCAGAAAGTGCCCGCGGTCGTGCGGCGGGTCGAGGGCGATCCGGACTATGATTATGAAGTGATCGCCGGCACGCGCCGCCATTTCTCGATCAGTTGGCTCCGCGCGCATAGCTACCCGGACATGATGTTCGTGGCGCAGGTCGCCCAGTTGGATGACGAGGCGGCCTTCCGTCTTGCGGACCTCGAAAACCGCGCGCGCAAGGACGTCACCGATCTTGAGCGCGCGCGCAATTATGCGGAAGCGCTCGGCATGCATTATGGCAGCCATCTGACGCGCATGGCGGAGCGGCTGAAGCTGTCCAAGGGCTGGCTCAGCAAGATGATCAAGGTCGCGGGCATTCCCGACGACATCATCGAAGCTTTCCCCTCGCCCGGTGATGTTCAGCTGAAGCCCGCTTACCCGCTGGCTCAGGCTCTGGACGATCCGAACGCTGCTGCGGCTGTCCGCGCCGAAGCAGTCCGGCTCGCTACGACACAACGGGAACGCCGCGTCGCCGGTGCTCCACCGATCCCGGGGGCCGAAGTCCTTAAACGCCTGCTCGACGCCCCGCGCGTGGCCGTGTCGCAGCCGAAGGAGGATCCCTTTACCTGGACCACGCGCTATGGTCGCCCTGCCCTCACCGTGCAGTCGGTTAATCGGCAGGGCATCACCATCCGTTTTCACGCGGGGTCGGGTGCCGACATGGAAACATTGGCAATGGCGCTCCGCGACACGCTCGAACATCTCGAACGGCAAGGGATGGGCTTGCAGCAGTGACGCGCTCGGGGGGGCATATCGGCAGAGCAGGAATGGAGCGGGACTTGGCGCTCGCCTATCCCTCACGCCCTGTTTCCCCGGGGAAACAACTTGCCCGTCCCGAGGAGGGCCTGCCCCTCCCCTCCTGCGGAATCCGTCTTTTCTCGCCAATTCATTCATTGTTTCCCCGGGAAAACACTGATTCCGCTCTGCCTTTGCCAAGGAACCACCCATGACCCGCAACGGCAAAGCAGAGCTTACGGACCAGTTTGAACTGTTCCTCCCCTACATCGCGGACATGCCGCTGCGCGATCAGCGAGAGATGATGGAGCGCCCCTTCTTCAGCCTCGCCAAGTCGAAACGGGTCAAGCCGATCGACTACACGTCTCCTGACGGCAAAGCCTGGGTCCATGTCTCCGCCAATCCCGATTATGGCATGGCCACCATCTGGGACGCCGACATTCTCATCTATTGCGCCTCCGTCCTCGCCGATATGGCGCGGCGCGGGGTCAACGACGTGCCGCGCAAACTGCATCTCATGCCTTATGATCTGCTGCGCGCAATCCACCGTCCGACGACTGGCCGCGCCTATGAATTGCTGGGCCAATCGCTGGACCGGCTCGTCTCCACCACGATCAAGACCAACATCCGCGCCGAAAATCGCCGGGAGGCAACCTTCAGCTGGCTTGATGGCTGGACCCAGCTTGTCGACGAACGCACCGAACGTTCGCGCGGGATGACGATCGAACTCAGCAACTGGTTCTATGAAGGCGTGCTGATGCAGGGCGGCGTCCTGTCCATCGACCGCGCCTATTTCGACCTGACCGGCGGCCGGGAGCGCTGGCTCTACAAGGTAGCGCGCAAGCATGCCGGTGGGGCGGGGGAGGGGGGCTTCTCCATTTCGATGCCCACCCTGTTCGAAAAGTCCGGCGCAGAAGGCGCCTATCGCCGCTTCAAGTTCGAGATCGCCAAGATCGCCGAACGCGACCCGCTACCCGGTTACACCCTGCTCCTCGAACAACCGCAGGGCAAGCGCGAGCCTTCCCTGCGCATGAGCCGCCGCATAGTGGAAGCGGCCAAGGCGACGAGCAAATCCCCCGCTGCAAAGCCCACGGCTACCAAAACGACGTCGGTGAATGGAGCGCCATCGGCAGCCCGCTTATCGGCAAAAGGCGACGCCGAGCCCTTGTTCGACGCTTCCGACGTGATCCGCCGCACCGTCACTGGTCTTTCTTCCCGAGTGACGGCCGGTGAATTGACGGACGCCACATTGGCCACTTTGCGCGCCGATTGTCCGGGTTGGGACTATCAGTCGCTCCATCAGGATTTCCGCAACTGGCTCGACGCTGATCCCACGCGCACCCCAGTAAACTATCAGAAGGCCTTCATCGGCTTCGTGCGCCGCTTCCACGAAAAGAACCGGCACACCCTCTGACCGCCCGCCGCAGATAAGACGGGGCCTCTGTTATCACCGTGACATTTCGTAAGCCGTTCCCGAAGTGTCGGTAGCGCTCCCCGCTTGATCGATCACAATTTCGAACGCATCTCTGCGACTACATTTCATCCACAGCTTTTGAACGACATTTAGCAGCCATCTTGCGCAACTGATTCAATCCCGGTGGAGAGAGCAGCTTCAGAACGGCACCATCGACATTCCGGGAACGGCACACGGTCTTTCAGGAACGATAGCCCGACACTTCAGGAACGCGTCACTCGACACTCCGGGAACGGATAGCCGACCTTTCGGGAACAGGCAGCTTGGCCCGACTCGTGCATCTTCAACGATTCGTGCCCTGCTCCTGCGGCCGTAACTCTCTAACTTCCTTATAAACCCTGTAACTAACCCGAGATTTTCTGGTTGTTGGAGAGAAGAGAAGAGGCAATCTGCGCGACCAACTTGGTCGCTCCCTGGTGCGAGATGCCGAGCAGGCGGGCGACCGCCATCTTGCTCAACCCGGGATAGGCCAGTTCCAGCCGCATCAGCAGGGGTGCCTTGCTCCGTTTGGTTACGGGAAGCTCGTCGGGCAGTTTCTTCAGCCTCGCCTCAAGCCGGTTCAATTCTGCCAACCCTTGCGCTGCCTGCCTTTGAATCATGCTGAACAGCTGGCCCGTCAGCGTCGGCGCATCAATGCCGGGAAAACGGGGAAGGTCGACGAATGAGGGCAACCGCCGCAACGTCAGCCCAGATGCCTCGAGGGCAGCTGGAACATGCGCCGCGATTACCCATCCAAGGTCTGGCTGGCGCGGGTCGATCTGCAACTGCCGCCCATCCGCGGTCGTCAGCAACTGACCACCGCTGGCTGGCGCGGCCAAGCCCTCCCGCGCAGCGATGAGCCGCTCCGCCACGGCGTGGACACTCGAAGCAGGGTAGGGCGCCTCCACCAAGGCTTGGACGGCCCGCCAGGCAGGACCGAAGCGCGCCAGATCGTCCGGCGCCCATATTTCAGCTTCCTTCCGGTCGTCCAGAAGCTGCCGCGATATATTGAGTGTCGCGCGCGCGATGGGATCTCGTTGGCTTTCGCTGGCCGAAAGGGCGAAATGGACAAGCGCCGCGATCGACAGCGGGTCGTTCAACCCCTCACTATGCCGTGGGGGAGGTGTGCGGCCGCAAATCCAATCCTCCAGATCCCTGACATCGATCGGCACCGACGCCACGCTGGCAAGTGCCGCAGCGCCCTTCACCCGCGCTCGCGCGAGCCAGATGTCGGTCGCAGGACTGTTGGCAAGCCGTCCGTCCAGCCTTCCGAGCAATAATAGCGCCTGCTCTGCAGATGACGAAAAACCCAGCATTCATCGGGCTTAGCAAGATAAGGCGTACAACCAAACAGATATGTTGGTTGCAGGTGCTTTTTGGTGCGTTATGGATGCAGCAGACCTGCGAGGCAGGGCTAACGGGAGCAGATCAAAAAGCGAAAGCACGTCTGAAATTCCATCACCATGAAAAGTAACCATAAAAATGAGATTTTTTCATCATGCCACAGAACCAAGCCGGCATTTGGGCGTTACGGCTGAAGGATCGATCCCGACAAAGGCAAACCGATGGTGACATCGGGACGCAAAGTTTCCGGCCTTGCTTGCAAGGTAGCGGGGCCGCCGAAGGAGCCGAGGTTCAGGTTAAATCAGTGCACGTCCGTCGTCACTTATAAATATAATAGGGCAGCGCATCTGCACGCCTCATGCCTATTCGACCCGTTCGCGTGGCCTCGTCTGCGTCAGCAAGCAATGCTGGATCAGATAGGAGAAGGTTTGTGGCACACGGACTACCCAGCGATCGAACGGCGCGGAAAAGCGCATTTGCAACCCTGGCCGCATGTTCCGGCCTCATGCTGGTGCTGAGCGCCTGTGAAAGCAGCGGCGGCACGCGCATCGCGACTGTTGGAGCAAGTAACCCGGGTTCAGGCTCGGGCAGCGGCGGGAGTGGCGGCGGTACAGGCGGAGGATCGGGCACTGGAACGGACGGCGGTTCCGGAACAGGTGGCGGCACTGGCACCGGCGGTGGAACAGGCGGATCGGGAACGGGAGGCGGGAGTGGTTCGGGCTCTGGCGGAACAGGCAGCGGCGGCGCGACAAGCGCTGCTCTCGGCCAACTGTCTCCCGTACTGGTGACCGCAGGCAATGCTGTGCTCGGCGTTTCGGACGGGCAGGGCAGTGTGACGACCCCGGTGGCAACCGCGCTACCCTTGTTGCAACCTGTGACCGGCACGATCACCCGCGTTCTCACCGATACCGGCACGGTGCTCGTGGATGCAGGCGAGGGCCGGACGCTGTTGCTTCAGGGCGCTCAAGGCGTCGTAGGCGATCTGGTCAGCATCGATGTTGGCGGCCGGACCGTCATAGAAGGGCTGAACGGCACGACAGGCGCGATCGGCGTCGGTATGCTCGGCAATACGCAACCGGTGGGCACTGTCGCCTCCGTTGGCGTGCTGAACGCGGGCAACACCGTGCTTGCCGACGTGAATGGCATAGCCGACGTCCGCGTCACCAATATCACCGCGCCCACCGGCGGCATTGCGTCCAATTTGCTTGATGTGGCGCTGGGCGGCAATCAATTGCTGGGTAACGGAAGCCCCGCCGTCGTCGAGGCGAACCTATTGCCCGGCGGCTTGCCGGCGACCGGCAGCGGAAGCACTGGCGGACTGCTCGCGCCCGTCACATCGGTCGTCAATGGCGTGACCTCCACCACATCGGGCCTCACCTCGACCGTGCAACAAACCGCCGGGCAGGCTCTTGCGCCCATTGGGGTGGCAGCAGGCGCCACGACAGGTGGAGCCACTGCTGGAGCGGGCGCGACGGCATCTCCAGGCGGGCTTCTCGCGCCGGTGACGGGCACCGTGTCCGGGACGCTCAATAGCCTGACGAGCGGGCTGAACCTCACAAGGCCCTGACCATCCTTCCGGAGGCGCGCTGCTGATCGTGCCTCCGGACACTTCTTCCCAGGACATTCCTCTATGATGGCTGCGCTTATCTCGGCTGCGGCGCCCTGGCTGCTGGCTGCCCAGACTTCCCCGACCTCGCTTGCTCCCCCGCTGATCGAACAGGCGACGCAGCCTCGGCCCGGGGAGGGGCAGGGCCAGCGAGTGCCGCCGCCCACGTCCGGCCGCATAGCCGTGCAGGCGGGCGACAATAGCACGATCATCCAGGCCATCGACTTTGTCGGCGTCGAGGCTCCCGAACGCGTTGCCCAGGCAGCAAAGGCCTATCTCGGCAAGCCAGCGTCGGGGGAAAATCTCAAGGCGCTCGCGGAGGCCGTGTCGAAAGCCTATAGCAAGAGCGGCGTCGCGCTTTACACCGTCGCCATTCCCCAGCAGGATTTGTCCAGCGGCCGGGTGAAGCTGTTGCTCGCCGAAGGCTTTGTCGAGGATATCACTTATCCCAAGGGCGCCAGTCCGCTCGTCCGCGCCTATGCCGAGCGGCTGCGCAAGGAAAAGCCGCTCAGCCGCCGGTCGTTGGAGCGCTATCTGTCCCTGATGCGCGACATTCCGGGCGCGAAGGTCGATGTGGGCCTCAATAGGGGGAGGGAAGCAGGCGCCGTTCAACTGTCCGTCACGCCGGAACGCAAATACAGCAATTTCAGCTTCGGCATCGACAATCGGACCCAGGCAGGCCTGGGCACCGGCCAACTCCGCGCGACGGGCCAGCTTTTCAGCCTGCTGCGGGATGGCGATCGCACCGATGTCACCTTGCTCGCGGCGACCGACCTCAAGCGCTATCGCTATGCCGGGCTCAGCCATCAAACACCGCTGGGTTCGGACGGCCTGACCTTCGGCCTTGCAGCTTCCCATCTGGACACAAGGCTGAAGGATTTTCCGATCACTGGCAAAGCCTGGACGCTCGGAGCCTCGCTCAGCTACCCGATAATTCGAGGCTACAAGCGTAATCTTACCGTCAGCGCTGGCTTGGACGGGTTGAACAGCGATGCTGCGCTACTGGGTTCGGTGCTGTCATCAGATCACATTCGGGCAGCACGCGCGGCGGTCGGCTACTCGGCTATCAACGAAAAAAGCGTTTTCAGCGCGTCGCTTAACCTTGGCCGCGGCCTCGATATCCTGGACGCGCGCGGTACGCCGGGCTTTACCGATCCTGTCTTTACCAAGGTGACGGGCCGGGTGGGCTATGACCGGATGCTGGGCAAGCGTTTCGTCGGACGGCTGCGCCTCGCCGGACAATATAGCGCGGACCGGCTTTCAGGAAACGAGCGCTTCGCGATCGGCGGTCCCGAATTCGGCCGGGCGTTCGATACGGCGGTGCTCAGCGGCGATCGAGGTGCGGCAGGATCGCTGGAGCTGGCGTGGCGTCCCGACATCGCCGCCAAGCTCAAGGACAGCGAAGTCTACGGCTTCATCGATGGCGCAAAGATTCGCGTGCTCGAACGCGCGGCCCTGCCCGCCGCTGACTATGACCTTGCCTCGGCAGGCGGCGGGGTACGGATCGTCTACAATCCGCACGCGTCGCTCAGCCTGGAAGGCGCGCGGGTGATCGACCAGGCCTTTGCGGGCGGAGATCGCGGCTGGCGCTTCAACATCGGCTGGTATGTGAAGCTGCGACATTAAGGCGCTACAGCGCCGCCTTCCAATGATCGTTCAGCGTCCCGCCGGGTCCATCAAGCGGATCGGAGGCGGGGAAGGGGAGGGTGGTCATGCGTTCCCGCGCCTCCTCGTCAGGCGCGGCGCGGCATATGTCCCATTGCTGCCCCTCGGGATAACCGCCGACGACCAGGAAATCCTCGCTGCTCTTCAGCGCGCAATGTCCCGTGCCGGTGGGCAGCAGCAGGGCGTCCCCCGCGCTCACGTCGATCTCGCGCCCGCCGGGGCCGCCGATCATCAGCAGCGCCGTGCCCGCCGCGATGCCCAGCACCTCATGCGCAGTCGAATGATAATGATGATAGTCATAGATGCCGTCGCGCCACTGCGCGGGCCATCCATGCCGCGCAAAGGCCTCTTCAAAGGCGCGCGCCGTCTCCTCGCACGATGCGGGAGCAATCGCACGCCGGTAGAGGATGACCGGCAGGCGGCCATTGTTCGGCACCCAATCATGTTCCGCCAGCAAATAGGTTTCGACCTGCACGCGCGCCTCCTTGGTGATCGGGGGTGAAAGCGCCGAACCGGCAATCGCGATCCATGGTTCCGCCGTCATTCTTCTCACGCTTGAAACGCGAGCCGTGCCGCGCCATCTGTCCGGCGGCCAAAATTCATTGGAGGGCATGAAAGAAACGCCATGACGAACCCGACCGACGTTGCTCCTGAAACCCGTTCCTTCGAAGCTGACGTAGCCAAATTGCTGCACCTGATGGTGCACTCGGTCTATTCGGACAAGGATGTGTTCCTGCGCGAACTCATCTCCAACGCCGCCGACGCCTGCGAGAAGCTGCGCTATGAGAGCCTCAGCGATCCTGCGCTCGCTGCTGGCGGCAGCCCGCAAGTGACGGTGACGCTCGATCCCGAAGCGCGCCAGCTCATGATCGAGGATAATGGCATCGGCATGAGCGAGGCCGAACTGGTCGAGGCGCTCGGCACGATCGCACGTTCGGGCACGAAGGCGTTCATGGAGCGTGTCGCCAGCGCCAAGGATGCGGAAGGCACACAGCTGATCGGCCAGTTTGGCGTCGGTTTCTATTCCGCCTTCATGGTGGCCGATCGGGTCGATGTCCTCTCGCGCCGGGCAGGTTCCGATCAGGCGGCGCGCTGGTCGTCAGATGGCCTTGGCACCTACACTGTCCAATCCGCCGATACAGGCGAAGCCCCGGAACATGGCACGCGCGTCCTGCTGCATCTGAAGGAGGATGCGGCGTCCTATACTGAACGCTATCGCGTCCAGCAGATCATCAAGGATCAGTCCGGCCATGTGCCGGTGCCGATCTTCCTCAAGGAAAAGCCCGATGCGGAGGCCGAACAGATCGCGGATGGTGCTGCGCTCTGGACCAAGCCCAAGAGCGAGATCAGCGCCGAAGAATATACCGACTTCTATCGCAGCGTCGCTGGTCAGTTTGACCAGCCCGCGCTGACGCTGCACTATCGGGCCGAAGGGCTGCACGAATATTCCGTGCTCGCGTTCATTCCCAAAATGAAGCCGTTCGATCTTTTCGATCCGGACCGCACCGGCCGCATGAAGCTGTATGTCCGCCGCGTCTTCATCACGGACGAGGCGGAGATATTGCCGCGCTACCTTCGCTTCGTGCGTGGTCTGGTGGACTCGAGCGACCTGCCGCTCAACGTTTCGCGCGAGATGATCCAGCAGAGCCCCGTTCTCGCCGCGATCCAGAAGGGCGTCAGCAATCGCGTGCTCACCGAACTGGAGAAGCTCTCCGCCAATGATGGCGAGGGCTATATCAAATTCTGGGACAATTTCGGTGCGGTGCTGAAGGAGGGGCTGTACGAGGATTACACCCGGCGCGAGCAGTTGCTCGGCCTAGCCCGCTTCAAATCCACGGCATCCGGCGAAGGCTGGCGTTCGCTCAAGGACTATTCTGCGAGCATGAAGGAGAACCAGACGGCGATCTACTACGCCACCGGCTCCGATCTCGACCGGCTCGCTTCCTCTCCGCAGCTGGAAGGTTTCCGCGCGCGCGGTATCGAGGTGCTGCTGCTGACGGATCAGGTAGACAGCTTCTGGGTCACCGCTGGCGTCGACTATGACGGCAAACCCTTCAAGTCGGTGACGCAAGGCCTTGCCGACCTCAGCCTCATCCCTATGCCCGAGGGTGAAACGGAGGCGCCCGTTGCGTCGGAGGAAGTCAGCAGCTTCATCGATTTCGCGAAACAGCTTTTGAAGGACCAGGTATCGGATGTCCGGGTGTCCGAACGGCTGACTGAAAGCCCCGTCTGCCTCGTGGCGGCCGAACATGGCATGGACCGGCAGCTGGAAAAGCTGCTGGCCGCTGCCGGTCGGGGCGGCGGCGCTTCGGCGCCTGTGCTGGAACTCAATCCGCGCCACAACCTCATCGTCGGGCTGAGCGGCCTCCAGAACGGCAGCAGCCTGCGCGAGGATGCCGCGTGGCTGCTGCTGGACGAGGCGCGGATTGCCGATGGCGAACTGCCCGCCGATCCGCGCGCCTTTGCCGAACGGCTCGGGCGGGTAATGGCGAAGGCTTTGGGCTAGAAACGATCGGCTGGCCCGGCGTCGTTGCCGGGCCAGCCAGCATCAGGCGAGCGTCACGAAGATTTCGGCCTCTATCAGCCACTCGCCACGAAGTTTACGCCATTTCGCGCTGTAGATGCCTGACGCAGCGGGCTCCTGCGAGTCTGCGGCAACGCCCTTCCATTCACCCTGTTCCATCGCGATCGGCTCAACCGGCGAGACGGTTATGCTGGTCGGCATCCGAACATAGACAATGCGGCCGGGTGAAGCGAATTCGCGCTTCCATGCCATCAACTGCGCCCTGCGGCCCGTGATGACCCCGCTGTCGCTGCCAGTCACAAGTATCGCTCCGGACGACAGCAGCGGCCCAATCGCGCTCAGGTCCATGTCTGCCAGAGCGCGGTTGAACGCCGCCCGCTGCATTCGGATCGCAAGGTCGCAGGATTGGGTCACGCATCACTCCGATCTGACTGGCCGCTGTCACCCGCTATGACGGAGCGCCCGCTGTGCCGCAAGGATAGGGGCCGAAGCAAAACCGGCCGCCGTTCTTTCCCGTCGCTTTGGCGCTGCTCCGGTAAGCGGGCTCCGACGATGGGAACACGCTCCCCGCCAAGCCGTTAGCCCCAGCAGATACAGCATAGGAGGCCGACCATGGATGCCCGGCGGATCAGCCTTGGCCTGGGAATTTTCTCAATTGCTCTGGGCGTGGCCGAAATAGCCGCGACCCGCCGGATTGCCCGCGCCCTGGGCAATGATCATCGCGCGGGGCGCACCACCTTGCGCGTCTTCGGCGCGCGGGAGATGCTCGCCGGGGCAGGATTGCTCGCCGCGCCAGCGCATTCGACGCTGGTGTGGAACCGGGTGGCAGGCGACGCCATGGATTTGGCAGCCCTTGGCCTCGCCGCTCGCAGGGCGCCGCGCCATCGCGGCGTCTGGGGAGCCGTCGCCTTCGTCGCGGGAGCCACCATCATCGACGCACTTGTGGCGCGGGCTCTCGACAAGGAAACGGGCAAGGCCTTCCCCGCCCGCCGGGATGCGAGCCGCACGCAGCAGGTGCGGCATCTCGGCCGCCAGATGCATGATGCTGATCATCATCCCACCACGATCGAGCCTGAGGACATGCCCTTCGTCCGTGCGCCCGAAGTGACCCACCACTGACGAGGATTTCGCTACCATGATCCGCAAGCTCGCCTTTCTCGCCGGTGCAGGCTTCATCGCCAAGAAGCTGTTCGACCGATCTCGCTCCGATGCGCAACTAACGCCCGGATCAACAACAGCGCGGTCCCGTCCCAGTCAGGCGTCTACCGAGCCCTCGACCGGTCATGTTCCCGCCGATCTGCTGGGTGACAGCCATCCCGATGGCACCGTCAGGGCGGAGGAGCATTATCGCCCTGATCCCACCGCGCCCGTCCCGCCCGAGGACCGCGAAAGCTTGCGCCCCGTCACTGCGCCTGCTCCCCACGATCCGCCTGGCCGCTAAGCCACGACAAAGATGCAACCGCCTGCATGAAAAGGCGTTAATGCCGGCATGACTGGCGGTGCGGCACGTTCCTCGCTTTGGCGGGAGGCAATGGATTTTCTCACGTCGATTGATATGGTGACGGCCGTGGCGGAGGCATGGCTGAATGACCGGAATTTTTGATCGCGTTTCCACCGGCAATGCTGGGCTGGACCTGGTGCTGGGCGGCGGCCTCCCTGCCCAGCGGCTCTATCTCGTGGAAGGTGCGCCCGGATCGGGTAAGACCACCCTTGCCCTCCAATTCCTGTTGGAAGGGGTTAGGGCTGGCGAACGGGCACTATATGTGACCCTTTCTGAAACGAGCGAAGAATTATCCGTTGTGGCCGCCTCTCACGGGTGGAGCCTCGACAATGTTGACCTGTTCGAACTTGCTTCAGCCGAGTCGGTGCTTGGCATAGGGCGCGATCAGTCCATACTTCACAGCTGGGAAATGGAGCTGGGCGGCACGATCGACCTGATCCGGGAAGAGGTGCAGCGGATCAAGCCGCGGCGCATCGTGTTCGACAGTCTTTCCGAATTGCGGCTGCTCGCACAGGACCCGCTTCGCTATCGCCGCCAGCTGCTGTTCCTGAAGCAGTTCTTTGCTCAGATCGACACGACTGTCCTGCTGGTGGACGACTTGACCGGCGGCGCAGGCGTCCGCGATAATCACCTGCACAGCCTGTGCCACGGCGTCATCACGCTAGAGCGGCTGACACTGGATTTCGGAGCGGCCCGGCGGCGGATGCAAATCCAGAAGATGCGGGGCGTCGATTTCGTCGCGGGATACCACGACATGATCATTCGCAAAGGCGGCATCGACATCTTTCCGCGCCTCATCGCGTCCGATCATCATGCGCCGTTCGTGGGTGATCCGGTGCCGAGCAAGATCCCCGAACTGGACGCCATTCTGGGCGGCGGTCCCCAGCGCGGCACTACCACGCTCATCACCGGCCCGGCTGGCGCAGGTAAGACGACACTGGCCTTGCAATATGTGGTTGCCGCCTGCGAACGGGGCGAAAATGCGGTCATCTACGAATTTGACGAGCGGATCGGGACGCTGATCAGCCGCGCCAAATTGTTCGGCACCGATCTTCAGGCATTGATGGATGACGGCAGGCTCGTCATCCGCCAGATCGATCCAGCCGAGGTGGCGCCCGGGGAATTTGCCTCAATGGTCCGGCGCGAGGTTGAGGATCGGAATGCGCGCATCGTGCTTGTCGACAGCCTCAA
Source organism: Sphingobium sp. TomMM35A (assembly GCF_054771735.1). Taxonomy (NCBI): domain Bacteria; kingdom Pseudomonadati; phylum Pseudomonadota; class Alphaproteobacteria; order Sphingomonadales; family Sphingobiaceae; genus Sphingobium; species Sphingobium sp. TomMM35A. The sequence goes on along the minus strand of NZ_BSRC01000002.1, from coordinate 622,566 downwards.
TGGCTATCTCGCGGCCATGTCGCAGGAACAGCAGCTCATCCTTCAATTGCATGAGCTGCTGTCCTACCTCAGCCATCGCGGCGTCGTGACTTTGCTGGTCAATCCGCAGCAGGGCTTCTTCGGATCGATGAGCGCCGACGAACTTAACGTGTCCTACATCGCCGACATCGTCATCCTCCTGCGTTTCTTCGAAGCGGAGGGCCGCATCCGCAAGGCGCTGTCCGTGATCAAGCATCGCAGCGGCGCGCATGAGGACTCGATCCGTGAATTCCGCATCGATTCTCACGGTGTTCGGGTAGGCGCACCCCTGTCCGACTTCCGGGGCGTGCTCACCGGCACACCGCAATATCTGGGCGCTGCCTCACCGTTGATGGAGGACCGCCCCGGCCGTGCATAAGGCCGCATCCCCGTCCCTTCGGGTCCTTGTCAGCGCACCTTATGGCAGCGACGCAGAAAGCGTCACGCGCCTGCTTGAGGGCGAGGGGCATCCCGTTCAAATATGCCCTACGTTAATTGACGTGGCGCACGCCATCGACGAGCAAACCGGGGTGGTGCTGGTCACCGAAGAAGCATTGTTGGCCAATCTCGAACCGCTACGGCTGGCGTTGGAGGCGCAGCCTGCCTGGTCCGACGTGCCCTTCGTGCTTCTCGCAGGGCGGCAGGCGGGACGGTTTGCGTCCAGCGAAGCGGTCAGGCGGCGGCTGCCGGACAATGCACTGAGCGTCATCCTGCTGGAGCGGCCGGTCAGCGGAGAGTCGCTCATCAGCGCCGTCGCATCCGGCATCAGGGCACGTCAAAAGCAATTGCTGATCCGTGATCAGTTCGCAGCGATTGATGCCGAACGCAGCCGTCTGAACACGCTGCTGGAAAACCTTCCGGTGGGCGTCGCCTTCGTCAATGCCGATGGCAGCACGCTGCTGTCCAATCCTGCATTTCGCCGCTTCCTGCCCAGCGGCGAAATTCCCGCCCGGCTGCCCAATGCCGAGGAATTGTGGGAAGGTTATGAAGAAGATGGCAGCCGGATCACGCGTGATCGCTTCGTCACCATGCGCGCGCTCAGGGGCGAGCTGGTGCGGGGCATCGAATTCCTCCACCACCCGCCAGACAGGCCATCGGTATGGACGCGGGTAAGCGGCGTCCCGCTCCGGGACCCCAGCGGCTCGCGTGTCACCGGCTCCATTTCCGTAATCGTCGACATCGACGAACAGAAACGGGGCCAGCAGGCGCTCGCAGAGGCCGCTCAGCGGCTGGAGCAGGAAGTCGATGTTCGCACGCGTGAATTGCGCGATGCGCTCGCTCGGCTCGAAGCCGAAGCGGAAGAGCGCGCCCGTGCAGAGGAAGCTCTGCGGCAGGCGCAGAAGATGGAGGCGGTCGGCCAACTGACGGGCGGCATCGCGCATGATTTCAACAATATGCTGACCGGGATCATTGGAGCGATCGACATATTGAAGCGCCGGATCGCCAGCGGTCGGCTGGACGATCTTGAACGGTTCATGGATGCCGCGAGCACGTCGGCCCAGCGCGCGGCTGGGTTGACCGCGCGGCTGCTTGCCTTTTCACGGCGGCAGTCGCTCGACAGCCGGCCGACCGATGTGTGCAAGCTGATCCATTCGCTGGAGGATTTACTCCGCCGTACCATGAGCGAATCCATCGAGGTGGAGATCCTCTCATCCTCGCCAACGCTACCTCCGGCGCTGGTGGACGCAAACCAGCTTGAAAGCGCGATCATCAATCTCGCCATCAACGCCCGCGACGCGATGCCGGATGGGGGCCGACTGACACTGTCCTGTGAAGAGGTGGAACTGGACGAAGAATGCTGCGCCCGCAATCCGGGTGTCGCACCGGGCCGCTACATCATGGTCGGGGTTTCCGACACGGGCGTCGGCATCGATGGCGATACGCTCGACAAGGTGTTCGACCCATTCTTCACTACCAAGCCGATCGGGCAGGGGACCGGCCTTGGCCTGTCGATGGTCTATGGTTTCGCCAAGCAGTCCAATGGACTTGTTCGCATCGATTCACAGGTGGGGGAGGGAACGATGGTCAAGATATTCCTGCCTGTCGCCGATATGCAGCCCCATGAAGCGCCCGCCGAAAGCGCGGCCATCCATCATGGCGACGGTCAGTCCGTGCTGCTGGTCGAAGATGATGAATCCGTGCGACTTCTTGTACGCGATGTACTGGAGGAGCTTGGATACGAGGCGACCGAAGCCGCAGACGGGCAGCAGGCCGTGCGCATCCTGGAATCAGGCCGCCGCTTCGACCTCATGATTTCGGATGTCGGCCTCCCGGGGATGAACGGGCGGCAACTCGCCGAAATCGCACGGGAGCATCTGACCGACCTGCCGATCCTGTTCGTGACCGGCTATGCAGAAGGGGCAGCGGTGCGCGGCGGCTTCCTGTCGGATAACATGCAGATGATTACAAAGCCGTTCCAGATTGAAATGCTCTCCGCCCGCATCCGCGAAATGCTGGAAAGCTGATCGACCGATCTCGCCCCATGCGACCAACGCGCCGCTGGAACGTTGATACCCTACAAGTGAGGAGCAGGACATGCCGGCGATCGGCTGGAAACTTGATGAGGCGGAGCGCTCTTCCCTGCTTGATCGCTTTCCGCCCCTCTGGCCGGACGTCATTGCGGATCACATCACGTTGGCGTCCGGCGTGCCGCAGGACGCTCCGCTGCCCGAGCCGCAGCAGGCGGAGATCGTCGGCAGCATCAGCGACGGCGAAGGACTTCAGGCCCTGATCGTCGTCGTAGGCGGGAACAGCGGGCGGCCTGACGGCGGCACCTTCCACATCACCTGGTCCCTCGACCGCAGCCGGGGCCGGCAAGCCGTGCAAAGCAACGACGTCATCGCAGACTTGGGCTGGAGGCGATTGCCCGAGCCGGTGCCGATCAAGACTGCGCCGGCTCGTTTCTAGACTATTCCCCAAGGTAGAAGCTATGATCTGCGGTTTGTATCTGAGCAACAACCATTTTGCATTGATCCGCGCAATTGAGGCTCCCCTATGATCACGCTCCATCATTTGGCTTATTCCCGTTCAACCCGCATTCTCTGGGCTCTCGAAGAGCTAGGCATCCCCTACGAAATGATCATGTACCAGAGGGATGAAAGCTTTCGTGCACCGCCGAAGCTGGCCGCGGTGCATCCGCTTGGCAAAGCACCGGTCTTGATGGACGATGGTCTGACGATTGCTGAATCCGGAGCGATACTGACTTATCTCAACGACCGCCATGGAGGAGGGCGCCTGGCGCCAGTGCCAGGCACCGACGCGCGCGCGTTGCACGACGAGTGGCTGCATTATGTCGAAGGATCCGCGGCCTTCCCGATCATGCTCACGCTGATTGGCGGGATGGTGGGAGGGCTGCAGGAGGGCCTATCGAGGTTCGTCATTCCTGAGCGTTCCAAGACACTGGCCTACATCGCGGAACGGATTGGGGATGGTCCCTGGCTGCTGGGCGCAGAGTTCACCATCGCCGACATCCATCTCGCATATCTCATCGAACTGGCGGACCCAGCCGGCCTGCTTGCCGAATATCCGCAGCTGCGCGATTATGTGGCCCGGTTCAAGGCGAGGCCTGCCTATCAGAAGGCGGTCGCCCTGGGTGGCCCGGTGGTTCCTCCAGGTGCGTAGCCGCCGGAGATGGCCTGACGAGCATAGGGATCAGGGTGATCTGCCGGCCGCGAGATGAGAGATGCGATAATAAGGAGGGGAGCATCATGAACGAGCCCGCACTCACGGCCGTGAAGTTGCAGACGTCAAACCTTTCAGCGTGCGAGTCTTTCTTCGGCACCGTCTTCGGCTTCGAGGTGATACACCGTTATGGTGGCAAGCCGGGTGAGGCGTTCGAGGAAATTGTGATGACCTTGGGCGGTCGGAAAGGACCGATGCTGAAATTCATTCAGCTTTGCGACCGGTCAAATGTTGCTACGGGAGCGACCATCCAGATCGCGGGGATCAATGTTGATGAGGCCGTCGTGGCAGCAACAGCAGCGCATGCGACGGTCATTATGGAGGCGAAAGACTATGTCGATGCCGGAGTCCGCATGGCGGTGATAAGCACAGATCAGGGCGTCGCTGTAGAACTTGTTCAAACTCTGTGAACCAGCGCGATGGATGTGCGCGGCTCGCGTTCGATAAATTGTTGGTCAGCGCCCAGGGTCACCGCTTGAGCCGGACCACCGTCTGATCCAGGATGGAGAGAAAGCGAGACCGATCCGCCTTCGCGAACGGCGCTGGTCCACCAAGACCATCACCCATCGCTCCCGCGCGTAAATCCGCCATGATGGCCCGGGTCGCAACGGCATTGCCGATGGAAGCGCTGGTGAATTGCCTACCTGTTGGCGCGACCACCGCCCCGCATCCGGCCTTCAGACATCGGTCGGCCAGCAATATGTCTGCGGTTATCACGACAGAGCCTGCATCCACATGCTCCACGATCCAATCGTCCGCTGCATCAAATCCGTCACTCACCACCACGCGCGAGATGAGCGGATGTGCCGGTATGCGAATGGGACTGTTGCTGACGACGATGACAGGCACGTCGTATCGCCACGCGACTTTGTAGGTCTCATCCTTTACCGGACAAGCATCAGCATCAATGAGGATCTGGGGCATCCAGCGGATGTAGAGGCGATCGCCTGAAAAAGGGAGAGCCTTCGACAATGTCTGAAACGTTGCCGATGAAGGCACCTGTGCAGACGGCTGGTTGCGCCGCGCGCCCATGCCTGCAATAGCCGCGCGCCCGCCTTCATCCTTACTATCGCATGGACAGCAATCATGACTTCGCTCGCTCGGTCGGCCGGCATCGATTTCGGCACCACTAATTCGGTCGTTGCACTCGGCGGCGTGGATGGCGAGGCGACCATGGTGGGCTATCCGGCGCCTGGCAACAGCGGCTCCATCTTCCGCTCCGCGCTGTGCTTCTGGGAGGATGATGCCGCGGCCGGTGGCGTCGCAAAGGAAGCCGGGCCGTGGGCCATCGCCGAATTCCTGGAATTTCCCCAAGGCAGCCGCTTCCTGCAATCCTTCAAATCCGTCGCGGCGAGCAAGGCGTTCGAACATGCCACCATCTTCGAAAAGCGGCTGCGTTTCGAGGAACTGGGTCATGTGTTTCTTGATCGCTTACGGGCGCACGCCGCCGACGCATTGAAGGATCTGCCGTCGCGCGTCGTCGTGGGCCGCCCGGTGCGCTATGCGGGGCAGCGCCCGGACAGCGCGCTTGCCCGCCAGCGATACGACCTCATGTTCGCCGCCCTCGAACGGGAAGTCCATTATGTCTATGAGCCGCTGGGTGCCGCCTTCAGTTTCGCCGCGCGGTTGGACGAGCCCGCCACCCTGCTGGTCGCCGATTTTGGCGGCGGCACCAGCGATTTTTCCGTCGTGCGGATCGAAGCGCCGGGGGCCGCGCGACGCTGCACGCCGCTTGGTTCCGCAGGTATCGGCATAGCGGGTGATCGCTTCGATTATCGCATCATGGATAAGCTGGTCCTGCCGATGCTGGGCAAGGGCGGCACCTATACGTCCATGGGCAAGGTGCTGGAGATACCGGCGGGCCATTTCGCCGATTTCGGCGACTGGGCCCGGCTGGCGCTGATGCACAACCGGCGCACCCTGGCCGAGCTGGAGAAGCTGAAGCGGGCGGCGAGCGATCCTGCGGCAATTGGCCGGATGATCGCCGTGGTGGAAAATGAGCTTGGCTATCCGCTCTATGACGCGGTCGGCCGGTTGAAGCGGGCGCTTTCGACCGACGAGCACGCGCATTTCCATTTCGACAGCGCCGGGGTGCAAGTCGAGGCGGATGTCAGTCGCGCCGATTTCGAAAGCTGGATCGCCCCCGACCTCGCACGCATCGCTACGACGGTCGACGTGGCGCTCGATCGGGCTGGGATCAGCGCGAACGCGATAGACCATGTCTTTCTGACCGGCGGCTCTTCGTTGATTCCTGCCGTGCGTCGCTTGTTCGAGGCGCGCTTCCCCACCAGCCATATTGCGAGCGGCGATGAGTTGACCTCCATCGCCCATGGCCTGGCGCTTATCGGCCAGCAGGACAGTATCGCCGAATGGACGGCGAGTGACGATGAAGCAGAGCAGGTCTGAACCATGGCCCTGCGCCGCTACCAGGGGAAGGCAGCGCAGGATCTGGCGCATGCAAGCTGGGATGCCTGTGAATTGGGAGGCGGACCTGAAAGGCGAAATGGCTTCAAAGGTCGATGCGGACCCGTCCGACAGTGTCGCGCAGATCAAATTGGTCAGCGGATATGTCTGCGCTGGCAAAAAAATCTGGTCGGTGACGACATAGGTGCGCGTATCGCTCGTAATGTCATATGCAGTCCGCACCTCCATCAGATGCGTTAACCGAAAGCGATGAACACGCCGCTCAGTAGCACTCCGACGGCGACGCCTGCGGACAGGTCTTGCGTGGCCACGGTAACGACCACCGTCGCGTTGTCCGGCGGACCGGCGGCCAGAATAGTCACCCGAATTTTGACCGGCTCCTAAGGCGCTCGTAGGTCCAACGCAATTCCATGTCGGGAGGTTTTATTCTTCACGTGGAGAATGCCTTTGCCGGAGAGCCAAATCCTATGATCTGCCAGTCATCTTTTTGGTCATGCCAATATAGGTCCTGTATACTTCGGCTTCGATTCCCAAATTGGGCTACAATGACCTAAAGCTGCCTATTTATGCTGCTTTGCTTCCCACGGCCATCTTCCTGCACAAGGGTTCGCAACGCCCTAATTCGCTCTCTCCTTTGCTAGTTCCGGTGGCATTGACCGGAACGCGAATTTGCGGCAGCGTCTCAGTTTCCGTTGATCACCTTCGCTCGCTCGGCTGGCGTGAGCGCTTCGGCATTGATATCGGACTCGTCGATCGCCTCTTCGCGCGCTTCCCCCGCCTCGCGGGTGGCGTCCGCCTTGGCCTGCATCATGTCCTCGGCAGTGCCGCTCATATTGTCTGCCATGGCGTCCATCTTGTCGGCCTTATTCTCTGCGGCTTCCTGCGCCTGTTCGCCCAACTTGTCGTCACCCTTGCCGCCGCACGCCGCAAGGGTCAGGCCCATGCCGATAATAGCTGCCAAGGTCGTTGTGCGCTTCATAATCTCGCTCCCTTTGTTGAACCAGCTTAACGTCCAACAGCGGACTTTGCTCCGCGCCATCATCAAAGTCAGCAAAGTTCCTAATTCCAGTTTCGGCGCGCCATTCTCCCTAAATGCCGGGCACTCGGCTTTACAGTGCGCTTCTGGGTGTCTCTGTTCACTGCAATCAGGCCGAACTTCGGACGATAGCCAAAAAGCCATTCAAAGTTATCGAGCAAAGACCAATGAATATATCCGCGCACGTCGATCCCATCGTCGATTGCGGCTTTCAGGCTGCGTAATGCTTCATCGATGTACTGTATTCGCACTGCATCATCTTCGATGCCGATGCCATTTTCGGTAACGAGAATAGGTACACCGGCATTCGCCGCTGCATAACGGACAGCGCCGCCAAGTGCCGAAGGATAAAATTCCTGCCCAACCTGACTTACAAGCGCGCCGGGCGGCGCGGGAAGTCGCCCCCGGTTTCCAATTACGCTACGCGTGTAATTTTGTACCCCCAAGAAATCGTCGCCCTTTGCTTGGCGGAGCCAGACATCGAACATTTCTGAACGCAGGGTCGCCGCGCGACCTTCCATCCCCGGCGCATCTTGCACATCATCCATCGCAAGCGTGTATCCGACGGGTAGTGAAGGGCGAACGGCCTTGATTGCAGCGCGTGCTGCGCCATGACACTCTCGCACAATCGGCTTGGACCGGCTTTCGTCTGAGAAGAGGAAGGTGGAAAAGCGAGGGACGTTGGTGGCGGCTGCAGCTGCCGCCAGGGCCCTTGTTCCGGGTCCGAAAGACAGGTTGGCCTCGTTGATGGTGCAAAGCCAGCCAATCCGATCTCCTAATGCTTCCACAACCCGCCCGGCATAGCGGGCAAAGAGCATCGGAGCGCCGCTATTCTCAAACCCTCCCTTCGCCGCGAACCACCGCGGGGAACTGAAATGGTGGAGTGTCACCACCGGTGTCACGCCATGCCGATGACAGCTCTCGAGCATACGTCCATAATGCGCAAGCGCCGCAGTAGAGAATCTGCCTTCTTCAGGTTCGATCCTTGCCCACTCAATGCCAAAACGATAGCTGTTGAGTCCCAGCTTTGCCAGAAGTGCGATGTCCTGATCGTACAGGTGGTAATGGTCGCATGCATCGCCGGATTTCTCCCTGAAGGGCGAATTTGGAAGAGTTTCCAGCAGCCAGATGTCGCTATTTATGTTGTTGCCTTCGACCTGATAGGCTGAGCCGGCAGCGCCCCAGAGAAAATCCTTCGCCCTAGGCAACGGGCGCGCGAAAGAGGGCGCCACCAAGTTGGCGGCGGAAATTCCCATTAGTCCGATAGCATCGCGCCGGTTCAACATCTTTCGGGATCCTCTCGCAATCACGCTCTTGTGGTAAGTAGCTGGGCGTCACGGGCGTTGCAATAAAGGAACGTGATCGTTCTTTTATTGCAACGATTACACCGGTGCTTTCGCCGCGTGAGTCAAGCGCTGACGGCATGTGTGCCGAAGAACAGCCGATTATCCTGTCAGCAACTTTCGTTCGTCCGTGGTTTGCGGGTCGGGGGGCGGCGAGACGTTTCCTCCGTGTAGCAGTTGCGAGACGAGGGGGAATATGAACTTTTTCAAAAGAATGTGCCTGGGCACTGTTGTCAGCAGCTTGGCTCTTGGCACCGGCATTCTGCCGGCTGGGGCGCAGGCGCAACAAACGGCGGCTACTGGCGTGGAGTTGAACATTCCCCCCGGCCCGGTCAGCCGTGCGGCCATCGCTTTTTCGCAGGCGGCGGGCGTGCAGTTGATCCTTGATTCCAGCGTCGCGAACGGCGTTTCCTCCCCAGGTGTGCGCGGCCGTTATCCCATCGCCGATGGCTTGGCCCGCTTGCTTGCGGGCACGGGCCTGACATTCCGTTACAGCAGCAGCAATGTGATCGTGATCGAGCGTGCACCCGAAGCGTCTACATCTGGTGCTCGCACATTCGATCGCGTGCTGGTCGAAGGAACGCGTGAGACGGGAAATGGTGCAGGCGGGGGTGCCTTCGCTGCGCTTGACGGCTTTGGTTCCGGTGCTGGGGCTAGCGGCAGTTCGGACGTGACGGCGACCGAAGGTACGAGGAGCCTGACAAGCAACGGTGTCACGGTCGGCGGCCGTACCCCCGTAGCGCTCAAGGATATTCCCCAGTCGGCGAGCGTCGTCACGTCGGCGCGGCTTCAGCAACAGAATATCACCAATGTTCAGGACGCCTTGCAGCAAATGCCAGGTATCACTGTGCAAACCGTGCAGACTGGCCAGCAGAGGTATCTGTCGCGCGGCTTCATCGTGGATTCCTTTGCGACCGATGGCGGGGCAGTCAGCACTTTCCTGCGCGATGCTCCGGCACCCGACATGGCGCAATTTGACCATGTCGAAGTTCTGCGCGGCGCCGATGCGCTGTTCGGCGGCGCGGGCAATCCCAGCGGCACCGTAAACCTTGTGCGGAAACGCCCGCTGGATCATCAGCAGTTTTCATTCGAGCTGCAGGGCGGTTCGTGGAACAATTACCGGGGCGTGATCGACGCTAACGGACTGCTGACTGAAGATGGCCGCGTTCGCCAGCGTTTTGTCCTGTCCTATCAGGACAAGGAAGCTTTCTACGATTTCGAGCAATCCAGCACCATCAACCTTTATGGTGTCGCCGAAGCGGACCTCGGCCCGCGCACGCTGGTGCGCGTGGGCGGCTCTTACCAATATCGTGATATTCAGGGACCGATCAATTTCGGCCTGCCATTCGGCAATGACGGAAAAGATCTGCAACTTCGCCGATCCTTCTCCTTGAGTTCGCCTGATGATTACCAGAACTCACATACTTACGGCGCGTTCGGGCAGATCGATCATCAGTTTTCCGACCGCTGGTCCTTGGTCGTGAAAAGCGAGTGGCAGAAATATACGCGAGATGCGAGGCAGGTCGCATTTTCAAACAACATCGCATCGACCCAAGTAAATATCCCCGTCAGACATCTGGCCACCGCAGCGATGCTCGAAAATGAGCTTACGAGCTTCAACGCGTCGGCGGCGCTTTCCGGTCAATTTGATCTTTTCGGGCAAACCCAAAAGGTGACGCTGGGCGCCGACTATCTCAAGACCAGGCAAAAGAATACGGCCGATCAGGCGAACGTTTTCTACACCTTTCCGCTCGCCCAATATGATCCCGATCTGATTGTGTTTCCCTCCACGCTTCCCGACGGGTCGATCCGCACGCAAGAGGCGCGGCAAATCGGCGTCTATGGCAAGCTGGATCTTAAACCGCGGTCCTTCTGGCATCTCAGCCTTGGCGCCCGCTTGAACTGGTTCGAACTGGATTCTACCAATTTCGTTCGATTTGGAACGTTCACCAGCACTATCGTGGCGCCGACCAACAAGGTGAACGCCCATCTCAGTCCCGGTGTCTCAACCTCCTTCGACATCACCAAAAATCTGAGCCTCTATGGAAGCTGGTTCCAGATTTTCACGCCTCAGGCGACCTTTATCACTGCCGAAGGTGACACATTGCCGCCTGTTACCGGCGACACCTATGAGGTTGGGGTCAAGGGCAGCTTCATGGACGGGAAGATCAATGCATCGCTCAGCTTTTACAAGCAGATGAGCGAAAACAGGGCCGTTCAGACAGGCTTTGGATCTATCCGTCCTGGGTATAGCTGCTGCTATGTCAATGGCGGGCAGTATCAGAACAAGGGGATCGATTTCGAAGTGGGCGGGGAGGTGCTGAAGAACCTTCAGGTCCAATTGTCCTACAATTATGTTAAGGAGGATTTCGACCGGGACGTCGCTAATACGGCTGGCGGTGCATCCGTTACGCAGCAGCCGAAGCACCAGATCAAGTTGTGGAGCGACTATGATGCCGGATCGTTGCTGAAGGGGCTCCACCTCGGCTTGGGCTTCCGCCTCGAAAGCTCGCGATATACCGTCGGAACAGCCTGTATAAACGGCGACTTCGACACAAATTCGGGCCTCTGCAAGAGGGATAATTTGACCGTTCCGTTCACACCTTTCAACTTCACCCAGCCGGAATATCACGTCTTCGATGCGCGCATCGCCTATGACATCACGGACGCGTTGTCGGCATCATTGAACGTTACGAACATCAATAACGCGAAATATTACCGCACGATCAACAGCACCCGGCTTGGCAACTTCTACGGAGAGCCGCGCGCCTTCATGCTCGCCTTGCGCGGGCGGCTGTAAAGCCGCGCATATCCGCCGGTGATTTGGCTCGGTCCACACCGGCGGTGATTTGACTGAAATGAACGGCGCATCGCCGTGTCCCGCCGGGCGGCGACGCCCGGCAAGAAAATGGAGCATCGACCTTGATCGACACCGACGAAAGCAGTTTTGACCAGAATGTCCAAGGCGAAGTGCCCGTGCTGGTCGATTTCTGGGCGCCGTGGTGTGGGCCTTGCCGCGCGTTGTTGCCTCATATCGAGAAGATCGAAGAGGAATATGGCGACCGGCTGAAGATCGTGAAGGTGAATATCGAAGACTGGCCCGCCATTTCGGCACGGTTCAATGTCCGCAGCATACCGACCCTGATCCTGTTCTCGAACGGTGAGGAACAGGGGCGGGTGACCGGTCCGACGCCGGGGCGCCTCAAAGTGTCGGTCGAGCAATGGTTCAGTGAACTCGGGCTGGATGCACAGGGCACTGCGGCGCTCTCCGAGGTCGACGCGCCGAAGCCAAAATCGCAGGAGTGGCGTAGTTTTTCCGGTGATGAGGCTGTGAAGGCTGCGTGCCTATCTCGCTGGGAGAATGCCAAGGTTCCTTCGATATCCAACGCGCCTGCTCTCATATTGCCGGGAGACGGGGCTGACTTCCAGGATGTCGTTGGCGTTCCGGCCGCCTTGGGCGCGATCCTGGACATGATGTGGATACTGCAGGATTCGAGCGATCCGTCGACCCTCGATCTTGTGCACCAGCAGATCACCCATGTGGTGCGGGCCATTCCGGTAGGTGTCGATACCGGCAGCGTGCCCTTCGCGTTTCTGTATGACTTCGTCTATAATTCACAGTGGAACATCCCCCATTATCTGAATGACGAGACGGCCGTCGATTTGCTGGCACAGGTGCGGGCATTGCATGATCGGGAACGTGCGGATCAGGCAGTCCCCGAAGCGGAGTGGGAAAAGCTTCAGCGCGAAGCCATTTTGCTGGATCAAGCCGATGACGGCGGGCGTGCCTCTCAAGCCCTTGAGGAATTGGCCCATCCGCTCTGCCAGCAGCCCGCCATGCTGATCAGCAAGGTCGTAGATATGGCTATCCGGGACTTTGACGTTTATCCCGATTGGAGCCGGGAAGATGGTGCCCTGATCGTAACGGCGAACCGGGACGATTTTGACGCCGTCAGGGAAAAGCTGGGCGACAGGCCCAAGAATCCCGCCGAAACAGAGCGCTGGTCCAATTTGGTCGATGAGCAAATGCGGCAGGCAAGGCAGAACAGGCGTCTTGCCGAGCCCGAACTATGGAGACGCTACGACGCCTGGCTGGTCTTCCGCATGAAGGTTCGATTGAACATCGTCCGGCATATCGCGGACGATCTGATCAGCCGCCTTTCTTTGCTCGGTAAATAAGCGCTTTTCGGAATTTCCCGGAAAAATCGAGTTCTAATCCTCTGTCTTCAACCTTCGCTCCAGCGTTCCAGTTCCGCCGTCGAAAGGCCTGTTTCATGCTTCCCGCCCAAACGCTCCGCGATCGCAGAGACTACCGGATCGACGGACGGTTCCTGCGGCGCATGTTCGTATTTTCGCGCCCCTACTGGACTCGCAAGGGTGCGTGGCCTTCTTGGTGCGCGCTCGGCGTCTGGATCGCCTTCGCCTTCGGCGAAACCGCCTTGGGCGCGAAGCTTTCGTTTCTGACCAAACAGATGAGTGACGCGCTCATTCAGCGGCAGGAGGTCGCCTATTGGCAATATTTCCTGTTGCTGGCACTGGTTGGACTTTTGATTAGCCGCCCGCCGGATGTCGGCCTGCTGAATCATCTGTTCAACTATCTGTTCGAGCGGCTCGTTCTGCACTGGCGCACTTGGACCACGCGCGATCTCGTAGGCCGATTCCTCGGTAACCGGGTCTATTACCGGATCGAGCAGGATGCCGATCTCGATAACGTCGATCAGCGCATGCAGGCGGAAGTCGGCCAGTTGTGCCGTATGATCACGTTACTGCCCAATGTCATATTCGGGTCCTTGTCAGGACTGAGCGTCCAAGGCTGGATTCTCTATAGCATCACGCCCGTCCTGTTCTTTGGCGTTCTGATCTACGGCGTCACGATGACGGTGGTTATCTTCCTGATCTATCGCCCCTTTATCCGGCTCAGCTTCGATTCTACGGTGGCGGAGGCCGACCTGCGTTTTGGCATGTTGCACGTCCGCATCAACGCGGAAACGGTGGCCTTGTACCGCGGCGAGATGGCGGAGGCGGCCAGCATCGACAATCGCCTGATGCGCGCCATCAGGATCGGGATCGCGCAGGCACGCTATCAGGTGGTGATGGGCGGCATTAAAGCTGGGCTCGGCGCGGTCTGGCTGGCGCTGCCGGCCATGATCTTGGTGCCGATGTATTTCGACAATCAAATCAGCTTCGGCACCATCGCACAAGCGACGGCTTCGGCGACCCTGCTGCTGAACAATTTCAAGACCATCACTGATTTCGTGCCGGTATTCGCCAACAGCGCGCCGCACGTCGTGCGCCTTGTCGAGATCATGGAGAAGGCGGACGCCGTCGCCAAAAACGCGACCGATAGCAGCCGATCGATCCGCTTCAGCCATGACGACAATATCCGCATCGACAAGCTGACTCTACAGACGCCGGGCAAGGAGCGCACGCTGCTGCGCGATTTGACGATGACGATCCAGGGCGGCGAGAATGTCCTGATCGTCGGCCGGACCGGCGTCGGCAAGAGCTCGCTGCTGCGCGCGCTCGCGGGGCTTTGGCGCGAAGGGAAGGGCGAGATCGGCATGCCGTCCCCTGACGAGATGCTGTTCCTGCCCCAACGGCCCTACATGCTGCTCGGAAGCCTGCGCGAGCAGTTGCTCTACCCCAACACGGATCGGGTCATGCCCGAGGCGCAATTGCAGGAACTGCTGGAAAAGGTGTCCCTTCCAAATCTGGCGGCGATGCATGGCGGCTTCGACAGCGTAATCGACTGGGCGCGCGTGCTGTCGCTGGGAGAGCAGCAGCGGATCGGCTTTGCCCGGGCGCTTGCGGCCGCGCCGCGCTATGTCGTGCTGGATGAAGCGACGAGCGCGGTGGATGGGAAAACCGAGCGGCAACTATACGAGGCGCTGGCGCAAAGTGGTGCGACCTATCTCAGCGTCGGACATCGCGCCACATTGCTCGCCTATCACAGCCGGGTCCTCCAGCTGCTGCCGGGCGGCGACACCGTCCAGAGGAAAAGCGATCCGGCTGATCATGTAGAACTCGCCTGACGCGACACATCTTTTTCACTTTCTCCCAAGGACCTGTCATGCCCCTTTCCGACACCGCGCTCATTCCCCGTGCGGACCTTTTCGGCAATCCTGAACGCGGCGGGTGCCAGATCAGCCCTTGTGGCCGGTGGCTTGCCTTCTCCGCGCCTCGCGATGGCGTCATGAACCTTTGGGTATGCGAGCGCGGCGCTGATCTTGCAGAAGCGCGGCCGATCACGGCCGATCGCGGGCGCGGAGTCACGGAATTCTTCTGGGCTCATGATGGGGTCCATCTGATGTTCATGCAGGACAGCAATGGGGACGAGAATGTCCACCTGTTCGCTGTCCCGGCAGCAGGTGGAGAGACGCGCGACATGACGCCCTTTCCCGGCGTGCGCGCTTCGACGTTCCCGGCGGAACGGAAGCATCCCGGAACTCTGCTGGTGATGCTCAATCAGCGCGACCCGCGCTATCCTGACATCTTCCGTCTTGACCTCGCCAATGGCGAATTGACGCTGGTGCTGGAAAATAGCGGCTTCGGCGGCTTCGTCATCAATGACGATTACCGGCCAGTCCTGGGCATGCAGCCGCAGCTTGATGGTGGCATGGCGCTGGTCAAGCTGGACGGCGACAATCGCGAAACGTGGCGCATCATTGACGAATGCGATGTCACCAACACGCGTCCCGCCAGCCTGCATGCGGATGGCAGGACGCTCTACATGCTGGATAGCCGGGGCCGGGATACGGCCGCGCTGGTCAGCTACGACCTGTTGGGCGATCCGGACCAGAGCACGCTGATCGCAGAGCATCCGCGTGCCGACATCAGCGGCGTGTGGACCGATCTTGAAAGCCATGTGCCGATCGCCTGGACAGCAACGTTCGAGCGGCGGGAGGTCCATCTGCTCGGCGACCAGATCAGGGCCGATGTCAAGTTTCTGGACAGCCAGGATTTGGGCGAATGGTCGGTCGCCAGCCGGACTTCGGATGACCGGACATGGACACTGCGCGCGGCGACGGACGTCAATCCGCCCAGCATGTACCTTTACGAACGGGACGGCATGGTGCTGACCAAGCTCTATGACATGCTGCCCAAGCTCGCTGGGGCACCGCTGGCGCATATGCACGCCCTGACGATCACCAGCCGCGACGGGTTGCCGCTCGTCAGCTATCTGACGCTGCCGCGCCATGCCGAGGTGCCAGGCCAGCCGCTGGCCAGTTCAGAGCCGTTGCCGCTTGTCCTGCTCGTCCATGGCGGACCGCGCATGCGTGACGCCTGGGGCTTCAACGTCACGCATCAGTGGCTCGCAAACCGCGGATATGCGGTACTGGCGGTCAACTTCCGTGCTTCAACCGGCTTCGGCAAGTCGTTTTTGACCGCGGGCGATGGCGAATGGGGCGGCAAGATGGATGACGATCTGGTCGATGCTGTCAACTGGGCCGTCGAGCAGGGCATCGCTGACCGTAACCGGCTGTGCATCATGGGGGGCAGCTATGGTGGATATGCGACCTTGTGGGGTTTGACCGCCCATCCTGATCTCTATGCTTGCGGCGTCGATATCGTCGGGCCGTCCAACCTGGAAACGCTGGCGGGATCGATCCCGCCCTATTGGGAAGCGGCGAAGAACCAGCTTTACCGGATGATCGGTCATGCCGAGACAACCGAAGGCCGTGCGCTTATGCGTGAGCGTTCGCCGGTGCATCGCGCAGGCCGCATCGCCAGGCCGCTCCTAATCGGGCAAGGCGCCAATGATCCCCGCGTCAAGCAGGCGGAAAGCGATCAGATGGTTGCCGCGATGAAGGCCAACGGGGTGCCAGTGACGTACGTCCTTTATCCGGACGAAGGGCACGGGTTCCGCCGGCCTGCGAACAATATCCGTTTCCAGGCTATTACCGAAGAATTTCTGGCGCAGAACCTGGGTGGACGCAGCGAACCGCTCGCTCCGGGAGAGGTCGATGGCAATACGGCGGTCATCGTCGAAAATTCATTGACCTGAAAACACCACCGCCGCTTGCAGCCTCCTCAAGCTGCAAGCGGCGGCTTCCGTTGTCTGCAGCCTCCTCAAGTCGCAGACAACGGCTTCGGTCATCAGCCGATCAGCAGCAGCGCCACGGCTAACGACAACATGAAGGCCACCACCGTCGCCGCGACGATGACCATGAGGGGTTTGAGGCCCGCCTCCATCAGCTTGGGAAGCGGCGATCGAATTGCGGTCGCAGTGACGGCAGCAGCCAGTAGCGCGGTTGCCGCCTTGGCTGAAAGCACCGACATGGCAGACGGGATGATGCCGGTCGAATTGACGGCTGCGAGCAGGAAGAAACCGGCGACGAACCAGGGGAAGGGCGTTCCTCCACCAGACGCGCCTTCCCGCCGCACGATCAGCGGCACAATGGCGAGGACGGGGGCGAGCAGGGCCACGCGCGTCAACTTGACGATGGCCGCAATCTGTCCCGCGCCGTCGGAATAGGCATAGCCAGCGCCAAGCGCCTGCGCCACGTCATGGATGGAAGCTCCGAGCAGGAAGCCCGCATTTATATCAGGAAGATGCAAAAGATGAGCGGCGATGGGATAAAGCACCATCGCGCCCGCGCTCATGGCGGATATGCCGACGAGCACGAGCGTGAGTTGCGCATCGTTCACGCGCTTGGGGCCCAATGTGGTGGCGAGCGCCATGGCGGCGCTGCCCCCGCAGATGGCGACCGACCCCCCAGCCAGGAGGCCGAAGGGCGTGTCATATCCCGCCAGCCGGGCAGCGCATATGCCCGCAGCAATGGTGATTGCGACGATTGCCGCGATGGAAACAAGTGCGACCGGGCCCAGTCCCGCGATTTCTCCTATGGTGACGCGGGTGCCTGCCAGGACGATGCCCCAGCGCAGCAGTGACCGGGCGGCGAAGTTCAATCCAGGCTGCAGCCGGACGTCACTGGATAGGAAGTTGAGCGACAGGCCGAGCAGCAAGGCCATCAGGGTCAGCGGCGCGCCATAATGATCCGCCATGAATCCGGCCGCAAGCGTTCCCAGCGCGACGATGACAAGCCCGGGTGCAAAATCCCTTCCGCGGGATCGCTTGAGGGGTGGCACATCGCAATAAAGGTCAGCGCCAATCATGGCCCGCATGACGCTTTATTCCGCGCCGCTGGGGACCAGCGGCCCCTTTTCGTGAATGCTGTTGCGGCGCTTCAGGACCATTGCGTCATGAAGCCGTTCGACCATGTCACTGCCGGTGGTGATGAATAGGCCCGGAATGATGGCGTGCACCATGCAGGCAAGGCCAGCTGTCACCATGGAGAAGCCGAAGCGCGATGCCATCACGAAATGTTCGCCATAAGTCTCGTTTACGGCCGCAGGATGTTCTGTGAACAGCTTCTGGATCATGGTCTTACCCCCGATTTTTCGATAAGGCGATCCTACTCCCGCACCTGGAGAAATGATTTTCTATTTTTCGACGAAAACGGGATAAGGTAGTAAATCATGCCAGGGAAATGCTGAAAATGGAGAATATCATTCTCGACCACACTGACCGCAAAATTCTGAACCTGCTTCAGCAGGATGCAACACTCACCGTTGCGCAGATTGCCGATCAGGTGGGACTATCGCAGACGCCGTGCTGGAAACGGATCAAGCGGTTTGAGCGGGAAGGGCTGATCAAGGGGCGCGTGACGCTGCTCGACCGTAATCAGCTGGGCCTTGGCGTCATCGTGATCGTCACGGTGAAGACCGCCGATCATAGCGACCAATGGCTGCAGACATTTGCGGAAGGCGTATCCCTCATCCCCGAAGTGGTCGAATTCTTCAGGATGAGCGGCGATATCGATTATCTGTTGAAGATCGTCGTGCGTGACATCAGCGATTATGACCGCATCTATCGTAAACTGACCAAGATCGCGAAGTTGAGCGACGTCAGCTCGTCCTTCACGATGCAGGAAATCAAATCGACGACGGTCCTGCCGCTTTCATCGTGAAGCGGCAGGACTGTCATTTGCCCGGCTATCGGGCGGTTGCGACCTTATATTCGACCGGCACCACGAAATCGATCCGGTCGCCTGCTTCGCTAGAGGGAGGAGCGGGCAGGGGAGACGCGCGGCGCGCCAAATCCAGCGTTGCACGGTCGAGGAGGGGATTCTTGCGGCTTCGTTCGATCGAAGCGTCCAGCACCTTGCCGGAGCGGTCGATCGTCAGGTGCAGATAGACGATATCCTCGATGCCCCGCCGTTGGGCTTCGCCAGGATATCTCTTCTTGCGGTCCAGCGTCGCCACCACCATCGCTTCCCACCGCTTCTCGGCTGAGGCAAAGCCTTGTGCGGCTGCCCCCTTAACCGGAGCCGCCATCGCAGGGGCAGGCGGGGCGATCGGAACCGGCGGAGCGCTGGCCCTGTCGGACTCCTGCTTCTTGCGCGGAGCATCGTCCTGAACCGTTGGCCGCGGCGTTACCTTCTTCTGCGGCGGGGTGACGACAGGTGCGGAGGCAGTGGGAACCTCGGGTATGTCGAGCGGCTCCTTTTCAGGCACCGGTTCATCCACCGCTTTTGATCGCTCCGCCTCGGGACCGGGCGGAATCGGAGAGGGCGGTTGCGGCATCGCCATTGGGTCAGGCGCCATCGTCAGCGCAATCGCTGGCGGCAATGTGGAAGGAGGCGGGGGGGTGTTGACGATGCCCACTGCAAGGCCTGCCACCACCAGCGCGTGAGCGCCGATAGAGATCATCAGGCCGCGTGACCAGCGCTGTCCGTCCCCTGCCGTCATCCGCCCGCTTTCCGGCAGCGCCTGGGGTTCAATCCGCTCCGCTGCTGACGGCAACGAGCGAGACCTTGTAATATCCTGTGTCGCGAAGGGCATTGAGCAGACCCATCAAATGTTCGTAATCCACAGCCTTATCGGCACGCAGGAAAATCTGCGTTTCGCGATTTCCCTTGGTCTCCGCCAGCAAAGCGTCCCCGATCTTCTGGCGATCGACCTTCCTGTCACCGATGGAAACAGCGAAATCCGATTGCAATGTCACATAGACGGGCTTCGATTCGGGCTGTTTCTGCTGGGCGTTTGATACCGGCAGATTGACCGGCACGTCCACCGTGCTGAGCGGCACCGTAACCATGAAGATCACGAGCAGCACCAGCATGACGTCGATGAAAGGGGTGACGTTGATTTCGTGCGTTTCGGCAAGGCCGTCATCCGCATGTGCGATATGGATGGCCACGTCAGACCTCCATGCCCAGCGACCCGGCCTTGTCGGAGGTGGGATTGCGATGCAGCTCGATTTCAGGCGAACGGCCGTGCCGCCGCTCTGATTCATGCTCCAGAACGCAGGCCACCATCACCGCCGCTTCCGACAGCATCCGGCGATATCCCGCGATCGATCGTGACAGCGTGTTGTAGATCAGCACCGCCGGAATGGCCGCCGCAAGGCCCAGGGCCGTTGCGAACAGAGCCTCGGCAATGCCGGGCGCGACCACGGCGAGGCTTGTCGAATTGCTCTGTGCGATGCCGAGGAAGCTGTGCATGATGCCCCACACAGTGCCTGCGAGGCCGACGAACGGCGCGGTTGCGCCGATGGACGCGAGAACGTTCGTGCCCTGCAGCATGTGGTGAATGGCCCTCGCTTCGATGATGGGGAAACGGACGCCGACGCGTTCCTCTACGCCGCGAATCGCGCGGAACGACGGTGAATTGCCGATGCCGTCCAGTTCCGACCGGACCATCTCCACCATTTCCTTGATGGCAGGGTAATGGACGGTCGCAGCCCCATCGAGCGACGTGGCGCGCGATAGAAGGTCCACGTCATTCTTCAACGCGACCTTGGCAGCGCGAAGCTGGCCATGTTTGACGAACCAGATTGCCCAGGTTGCGATGGACGCGATCACCAGGATCGCCATCACGCCCTTCACCACCGGATCGGCATGAGCGATGATCTCGAATAGCTGATTATTGGACGTGCTGACCGTAACTCCGCCGACCGGTTGCGCCCAGGCAGGCGAAACGAGCGCAAGACTGATCGCCATGCCCCATGCCCCTGCGAATATGGATCTGCCTTGTGGATATCGCGTCATCTTGAAAACCCATCATCCTATTGCCGCTCTCAGTAAGGAAACGACCCGCGATGGGCCTTCCCGCAAAGCGGGCAGCAAGAAAGTTTTGGGCGTTCGAACCAGGGTAGCTTCGCGCAAACTGCGCATGCGCAGGCCGCGCCGATATAATACGCACTTGACGGCCCCGATGATAAAGGAAATGTTCGCCTTCTTGTCAGATTGCGCCGTCCTGTGGGAGAGAAGGCAGGCGTCGGGTCGCGGGGCGGGTCATGTCTTGTATCACATCGCGTAATGTAGCCAGTTTGTTTCAATTTAGCGTCGGCCGGGCACGATGAGGCGGTTGTTCACCGCAAGAAAGCCGTTGACCGTCCAGCAGCTGGCAGACCTCTTCAGTCATATGCAACCCGATTTACAGGCGGTTGGCGTGAGGCGGACGGGGAACCCTGAAACAGCGGCTGACCTGGTCCACGAAGTCTTTTTGAAATTGCAGTCGATCCGCACGCCCCTCTACAGCGACGGCGAGGCACGCGCCTATATCTACAGGATGATGCAGAATTTGGCGATCGACCATGTGCGAACCGAAAGCCGGCGGTCTGCGATAATCGACGGAGCGCAAATCCTGTTCGAGGATGCGGTCATGTCGCCGGAGGCCATAGCGATCTCGCGAGATCAACTGCGTCGGATCGATCGTGCGCTCGGCGACCTGCCACCCAAATGCCGGGAAGCGTTCGTGATGACCCGCGTCACCAACCTCACGCACAAGGAAATTGCCGAACGACTGGGCGTTTCGGTCAGCCTGATAGAAAAATATCAGCTTCGCGCTTTGCGCCACTGTCGCGATTTTCTTGCTAACGATCTGCAATAGTTGTTTTATAATAATGTGTAGGGTAGCTCTTCATCAATCCAAATGTGAGCGATTATGACATGATGCGGCTGGTGCATTCCTCCTCTGCCCGGTCAGACGACAACGCCGACGAACAAGCCCTGAACTGGGTCGTGCTCCTGACGTCAGGCCGTTTGACGGAAGAAGATGTCGCCGCGTTCCGGCGCTGGCGGGACCGTTCTTCCGGCAACAGAGAAGCGTTGGCGAAGGCCCGGGAAGCTTGGCGGCTGACGGGCGAAGCTCTGCCGCGTCTACGCCGCCGCGATTCATTCCGGCAATTCTGTCGCAGCCGCCTGACGCTGGCAATCGCGGCCTCCCTGGCGCTCACCATCGGGCTCAGCTATCAATATCAACATAGCTGGCAATATGATTATGTGAGCGGCGTCGGCGAACGTCGCCCGGTGACGTTGGCGGATGGCAGTGAACTGATGCTGGGCGCGGATACCGCGCTGAAGGTCGACTTTTCGCGGGGCCAACGCCGGATCACCCTTGGGCGCGGGCAAATCATGCTGCAAGTCGTCCATGACGATGCGCGGCCGATGATCGTGTCGGCCGGTGCCGCAAATTACCGGGATGTCGGCACCATTTTTGGGGTCACCCGTGATAATGCGGCTTCCCAGATGGTAGTGGCGGAAGGCCTGGTCGAGGCGCAGGGCCGCAATCGCCGGGTTACTCTGGGGCAGGGCTGGTCGGCTTCTGTCGATGGACAAGGCTTTGTTCGCACGCGGCGGGTTGAGCCGACACAGGAGCTTGCCTGGGCGAAGGGCCGGATGATCTTCAATGATCGTCCGCTGCGCGATATCGTCGCGGCGTTACGACCATATTATCGCGGCCGGGTATTCCTGCTGGATGCCACGGCTGCCAATCAGCGTTTGAGTGCGGTTGTCCAACTTGACAGTATTGACCTCTGGCTCACTGGCTTGAGCCAGACCAATCTCGTCAAAGTGAATTCAATCGGCAAGTTCCACCTGATAAGCTGACAAGCCTGCAGTGCATTGGCGCGCTGTTCGCTCGGACATTCCGGTTCCGGCATGCCCTTCGATAGGTTCGGCACGGATCAGCCTTCAGCGGGAAACTGATCGCGGAGACAATGCCGCATAGCCATGCTTTTTGTCGAAGTACGTCCCCGCAGAGATCAGGGTTTGATGAGCACCTTGCACTGGTCTGTTGGCTTTCGCAGCGCTTCGAATGCGGCAGGAAGCTCGTCCAGACTGACGGTCGACGTGTGCAACGGCCGGGGTTCGACCTCTCCCCGGGCGAGCGCGTCGATGACGGCGGCGAAGTCGCTTTCTGTATAAGCCTGGCTGAACCGGATCGTCACTTCCTTGCCCATGGCAACGATCGGCGCGAAGCTGTCCTCCTGGAAGACGACGCCCGCGACGACGACACAGCCGCGTACCGCCGCCAGGTCCACCGCTTGCCGAATCATGCCCGGCAATCCGACGCATTCGAAGACGACAGCGGGACGCGCCTCGCCAGTATTCTTGCGAAACGCTTCCAGCACATCCTCTTGAGCCGGATCGATGACGGCGGTCGCACCTACTTCCAGAACACGATTCCGGCGGACGTCCGACATCTCGCTGACCACGACGTGCCGCGCGCCGGCATGGCGCGCGAAAAGCGTGACAGCCGCGCCGATCGGTCCGCCGCCTAGCACCAGAACCGATGCGCCGCGTGGCAGTTCGGCCATTCCGACAATGTGGTGACCGACAGCCAGCGGCTCGACCATGGCGCCTTCCGCGAAGCTCACGCCGTCGGGCAGCCGCTGCAACATCGAGCCGCGTGCCGCGACATATTGTGCATAGGCGCCTTGGGCAGTGAGAAAGCAGCCCGTAAACAGGTTCTGGCTGCACAGTGCAGGAAGACCCTGGTCGCATGTGTCGCAGCTGTTGCATGCGTTGAGCGGCAGCGCTGTCACGCGATCCCCGGGGCGCCAGCCTTTAACTGCTGATCCGACGGCAGAAATCGTGCCAGCAAATTCATGGCCCAGAATGAGCCCGGCAGGCGTATGCGCGCCTTCGGTCATGTGGAGGTCTGATCCGCAGATACCGGCATTTTCCACCGTCAGAATGACCTGATCGGGCGCGGGGGTGGGATCGTCCACCGTCTGGATCGATAATGGCTTGCCCACACCTTCGAAAACAGCAGCTCGCACGATGATCCTCTCCTGCCACCGGTTCACGTCCGGAGGCTTGTTGGCCGACTATAGATAAGCGTCGGCATTATGGCGCATGTAACGGCCCGTTACGCCATATGCAACGCAACGCAGGATAAGCCGTCGCGATCAGCGTGCCGTCGGCTGGTCAAAGCTCGCAAAATGGCTTGAGCAGGAAGTCCCGATTCTGCGGAATTTGCCGGATCGATAGTTGGACTTTTGACATGGGCGGAAATCCCGTTCCAGCCAATCACTGCCTGCACCACGTAAAACTTCGGCAGTTTGCATCAGACATCCCTTTGGTCCGTCAGGCCGTTCCGAAGGATACCTTGGGAAAGGATCTCCGCCGACGATTGCAGGAAACCCAGGCTGGCAATGGCGTCCGGCACGCGGCCATCCGCATAAGCATCGCTTATTTCCCCGATAACATTGCGGACGTGCATGCGTGCCGCCACGAACAATCTTCTATCATCGGGCGTTTCCGGAAACTGCGCCTCCAAATAGTGGACCAGCGGCATAACCTGGTCGCGGACAACCTCTTCCCGCATCATCCGCTCCAGATCCGGTACGCGTTCTTTCTCTTTCTGCATCAGCCGCAGAAAAGCTGCTGTACGCGGTGCTGAATAATGGTCGAACAAGGCTTCGCCATATCGGACGAGCGCTGGGACTAGCGGCATGTCGGGCGGCAGGCTCAGCGCGGCCTTGGTGCCCTCTGACGATAACCACTCCAGTACCGCCAGGAACAAGGATATCTTGTCGGGGTAGCTGGCGTAGAGCGTCCTTTTTGAAACGGTGGCTGCGCTGGCGATCGTGTCCATCGTCACCGCAAGGCCATTCTCGATGAACAGCCCCATGGCCGTTTCAAGCAGCTTGTGGTGACGGTGTTCCAGATCCTGCCGTCTGGGCCGACCACGGAGTGACGGATCATTCCTTATCGATGACGCACGAGCCATGGGCAGGTCCTCGCAGAAACCGTCCAAACTGCAAGCCTGTTTACATGAAAACGAAATCGTACCATTATCAAAAGGTAGGAGAGGAACGACAGATATGCGAATCATCGACGTCGACAGCCATTTCAACGAGCCAGCGGACTGGTTCGTACAAGCCAATCCCGGCCTCGCTGCCAAGCTGCCTAAGATGACGGTAGCCGAACAACTGCTCGACATCGTTGTCGGAGACCTTTTCTCCTCCGTGCCGCCAGCCTTGCGTCCGGATCCGTTGAAATTGATCCCGCCCTATGTGCTCGATGCTTATGAGAAATCGCTGGCTGGCGGTGAGCCGCCGCAAATCGCGGTGGATGCGGGTGCCTTCGCCCCAGAGGCGTGGCAGCCCGCGCCGCGTATTGCATGGATGGACAAGCGCGGCATCGAAAAGCAGATCTTGTTGCCGTCCAACGGATATCATCCTTATCGGCACGCCATGCGCAACGATCCATCCTTGGCTCTTCCGGCGCTGGATACGTACAATCGTTGGGCATTGGAGCAGATGTACGGTTACACCGACCGCCTGATCCCGGCCGTGGTAGTTGATCTGATCGACGTGGAATGGTCGATTGCGCAGGTTATCTCGGGCCGTGAAAGAGGATCGCGCGCCGTATTCGTCAAGGCCGACCCCCATGGTGGAAAAGCGCTCAATCACCCGGACTTCGAACCTTTCTGGGCTACATGCGAGGATCTTGGCGTGGCGATCCTTTTCCATGTTGGCGGCGGCCGCGCGGCCATGCATCCCGGCTGGGCAAATAATGGCGGGGACCTGAGCTCTTTCTACAGGCTCGCCAATTTGTCCCGGCGTCTTGTGCCGCAACTGGCAGTCGCGGCGATGATCTTTGGCGGTGTGCTGGACCGTTATCCCAATCTTGCTGTCATTGTGTCGGAACTTGGGATCGACTGGATACCCGACTTCCTGGAAACAATAGATAGAGAAGCCGATAACAGCCGCCCGCGAATGCTCAGCTTCGCACCTTACAGCCTGCCGCTCAAACCCAGTGAATATGTCCAGCGACAGGTACGCGTGTCGGTTGTGCACCAGCAGGACGTGTTACGCCCGACGATTGATCGCGTCCCTGAGGGGATTATCGTCTTTTCATCCGACTTTCCTCATGTCGAAGGACATCAGGAAGCAGTGGCGCTGTATGACGCACAGATGGAAGGGATGAGCCAATCGGCACGGGAGAGCTTCTTTGGAAAATCTGCCGCGGAACTTTTGAAGCTATAGCCCAATCCCATAACGCGTTCCGCTATCTGGTCCCTGTGTCCTAGCGAGGGAAACTTCCGTGGATCAATTCCCTGCTTCGCTCAAAGTGATGGCATGTCTGATGTCGGATATTCTTCGAAAGGTCGTTGAGAATCTCCGTCGCGAAGCGCCAAGGCTCGGCGGGCGACCGTGGCGCCGTGTAACAGGATATATAACCCATATTCCCAATTGGTTTCCGTCACCTCACGGCCGAAGACATCGATAAACTGCCGCAGCAACACTGCCTCGTCAGGCGAACGGCTCAAAACAGATTTCTTTATAGTGTTAGAACGTGAACGCCCTTCCCTGCGAAGCGTCCGGTCCCGCTTCGATGCAGCGGCCGCGCCAATGACAAGGTGAGCAACGATCCGGCGAAGCTGGAGCGCTTCCTCTCCGGTGAATCCGCGTTTGGTCATCGCCTGCAGCCATGACTCGCCGGAGTCGACTTCCAGGGTCGGCGATTGGACGCCATTGATCCATGTTTCTAGCAACTCCCCATCCATGGTGAGCACTTCGTACAAGGCCCGGGCGTCTTCGAGGATCCAACTGCACCAGTGCTGGCCATTATCTTCTGGGTTATGAAGCCGGCGGGACGCCTTGGCGGAGGCGATCCGGACCAATTCGTCGCGGTCCTTGACATAACCATATAATACCGCCTTCGCGACACCCAGCTTTTCCGCAACGGCGGCCATCGTCAATTGGTGCAATCCGACGGCTAAGGCGGCGTCGATCACCTGGCCAAGTTCCAGTTTACGGGGGCGCCCCCTTGGCAATGCTTTCGCCGCCTCTTTGGCCTTCAAGCCAGTATCCTTGGTCATCATCCGGGTGTTTCGCGCCATATGGTTGCTTATCTTCCGATAGCATAGTTGGGTCTGCCGCCAACGCATCATCATTACCGATATTTACCGACCATGTGGTCGAAAAAGGTTGCTTCCCGAGTAACCGGGATATATTCACGGATCAAGCTACGCGAACCCTCCTTCAAGAAATCGCGAGCTGGGAGAGGTTGGCGATGGCGGACCCGGAAATATGTGAAGCAGACCGGCTAAGTTCGAGGCGAGTATGCGCGTCCGGCTTCTTTCAAGCCGTGCTGATCCTCTGCTGCACAGATACTGAAAAGCCGCGCTCCCTGCTGCTCCTGACTCTATTCCGGTTCAATGGGTCAACGCCGTCCTTGCTGATTGCGATGGCTGATTAAAACCATGCCGATCTCTCAGATACGTTGGTTGCCGGAGGGATTGCGTAGCCGTCACCTCTCTAATCGACATACCGCAGCATCAACGATGCGCAGCGTAAACATGATGTTTAAGGAACGATCCATATGACGGAATCACGTAAAGCAAGCTTTGGATTCACAAAGCTGATTGTCGACGACGAAGAGGCTCAAGCCGAATATTATCATCAGGTATACGGCCTCAATAAGCTTCATCGCGTCCAGAATGACGATAGTGGCGCGGGTGGCGCGATACGCGAAGTCATCATGGGCCCAGGAGACACTATGTCTTCGGAGTCTTTGGTTATGTTCAAGCTTATCGATCGCCCGGCCCCTCGCGACCAGGAAGTTATTTTAGGCTTTATTACCGATGACCTGGATGCGCTTGCCTCGCGGGTTTTGGCGCATGGCGGCAAGCACAACGGCCCCATCAAATCAATGCCGGAACATGGCGTGCGCGTACTCTTCACCACCGATCCAGAAGGGCGGCTGAGTGAAAATGTCGAGCTGCTGGCAAAGTGAACATGTCAAACGTCCAACACTGAGGAGCCTGCCATGAATGCACCTTTTGTCATTCGTCCCGTCGCAGAGCCGCGCATCGTGGATGGCGTCTATACGGAGGATCAACATGCCCGGATGATGGATGTCATCCGCCGTGAAGGGCCGTGGAAGCTCGTGCTCGCACAGCATTTCAAGTCGGTCGAGGAACTGATCGCCACTGGCTCTGGATCAATGCCGGAGGGTGTGACGCCTACCTTGGACATGTTCGTTTCGCCACATTTTCGCGGCTATTTCGCCCAGCACGGCGTGTGCCAGTTCGAGGAACTTGAGGACATATTCTATAACAGCGGCAATATGGCGCGCGTCCGTTCCTACTGGAATGCGAAATATGCGGCGCCGGAGTCCATGAACTTCATTATCCAGGGTGCCGCGCATATGTCCGATCCGGCTCACCTTGATGCGACCGAGTTTCGCGGCATCACCCATCGCAACACGCCCATTTGGCTCATGAACACCATGACCAAATCTGGCTTGTTTCAGAAGTGGCTGGTGAAGAAAGCGCAGATCGTGTCCTGGTTCTACCGCGGCACTATTGGTGGCGGCTTCACTTACTGGCCCGACGGCCCGCAGGCCGCGCCCAAGCGAATTGCGGCGCCTATGTGGAACAGAGGCGTCGTCGTACAGAATGAAATGATGTTCCATCGCGGCGAAGCATGCGGCCCGCTGCACCGGCGCAAGCCCGAGGGGCTTGCATTCGAGTCCGTGATTTCAGCCGACCCAGAGGTCGCCGATGGTTGGCGGATCAAGACGGGCGACCGCGTGATCGATCGCATTTCCGCCGACGAGGTGCGGTTGATGGTTCACTGGGGCGCTAATGTCTATGCCGACATGGACGAGATGAAGATGATCCTTGAACATAAGGATGATCTTACACATGAGCAGGTGCTGGACATGTTCTGCGCGGATCTGCGCAAACGGGGCGTGAGCTTCGGGATGCCGTCCGACTTCCTGCACGATCGTGACTTCATCCGTGTGCTTACCGCGACCTACGACATGGGACGCCCGAGCATCTATCCGCGTGAAGCGCCTGGTCCTCATGAGGAGCAGATCGCCGCGTAAACTTGCGGCTACAAAGGCTCACAGTGCTCATGATCGAAATGAATATTTTCGGATGTCCGGAAAAATCAATCTTTCAATGAACCGCAAATCAATACTCTGCTCTTTTATAAAGAGCGGCCTCATAGGGGCCGACATACAATAATAATATCAAAAAATCAGATTAATTTGAGGGAGAGTGTATGAGAAGGGTAAAGAACAACTTCGATGTCCCGTTATTGGCAGGCGCGGCTTTTCTAGGTGCAATCGTGCCAGCTCAGGCCCAGACGGGAGCGTCGGATGCGGCTGCGCAAACGACGCAGATCAGCGATATCATCGTCACGGCGCAACGTCGCGAAGAACGCGCGCAGGACGTCCCGATCGTCATCAGCGCCTTCTCGCCGGAGAGAATCCGCGAACTGAATATCACCGAGCCGCAAAAGCTCTATGGCAACGTTCCTTCGTTGGTCGTCGGCACCCAGGGGCAGGCGAGCCGAGACGTGCAGAGCTTCTCCATCCGCGGGCAATCAACAGGCTTTCTCGCGCTACCGTCAGTTGCGACCTACTTTAACGAAGTACCACTCATCGCTTCGATCAGTCTCAGCCTTCAAGGAGGTCCAGGCCAGTTCGTCGACCTTGAGAATGTTCAGGTTCTTTCTGGCCCTCAGGGCACTTTGTTTGGCCGGAACACGACTGGCGGCGCGGTTCTGCTATCAGCGCACAAGCCGTCCACCGATCGGGTGGAAGGCTATGTGCAGGGGTCCTATGGCAATTATGACCTTGTGAACATCGAGGGCGCGCTCAACGTCCCGCTGATCGAGGATAAGCTCGCCGTTCGAGTGGCTGGCGCCTATTATGACCGCACCGGCTACACTCAGGACATCGTCTGGGACAAGGATCGCGACAACCAGCATTGGTATACTGGCCGGGTCAGCATTTTGGCGACCCCGACCGAGCGTCTGACCAATAATCTGATGATCTATGGTTCAAGATCGCGGAACAACGGCGCTGGCTATATCAATCGCGGCTTTCGGATCGGATCTTTGGTTACAGGGAACTGCGCAACGCCGACCTGTGCGGCTATCTATAACCGACAGACGGAGATCTCTCAGCAGATCGGTCCACGCAAGACCCGCAATGATGCTGACAGCTACAGCAATATTGACGCCTGGGGCGTGATCAACACGACAGATTTGGAACTGAGTGAGGAACTCACACTCCGTAACATCATAAGCTATCAGAAGCTTAAATCTGATTACGGCAATGACAATGATGGCACGCCGTTGCAGGCATATCAAATCTCGCAGAGTGCGAACTTCCCGGACTTCCCCGTCGCTGGGCTGACTGATGAATTCGGTATATCCGTCAATGGATATAACAATGCGGTGAATCTTACGGGGCCGCGCGACCATCTGAAACAGTTTACCGAAGAACTGCAGTTGCAGGGGAGAGCGCTCGATAACCATCTCACCTATGCGATCGGCGGCTTTTATATAGACACGAAGCCAGCGTCGGTGTGGCAGAGCGCAGCTGTCCAGTTCTGCTCACCGGATAATACCGGCAACCCGGTCACTTGTGCGGGCACTCGTTCCCTGAGCGGGGTTACCAACAAGTCGCGGGCCTTGTACGCCCAGGGAACGTTAGATTTCGGGGCATTTTCTGCTTCGCTCGAAAATCTGCGATTGACTGCAGGTTATCGTTATACCTGGGATACGGTGAAGGGGTTCAATACCTCATGGTCACCCCGCGCCGACGGCACCGTGATTTGTTCGGTGTTGGGTCCGATCCCGCGCCCCAGCCCCGCGGATTGCCGCTTTGACGCGACTCTGAAGACAAAGGCTCCAACCTGGACCATTGGCCTGGATTACAAGCCAATCGATGGCTTGATGGTCTATGGCAAGGTGACGCGCGGGTACAAGGCAGGCGGATTCAATTCGGTGGCAGTAAACTCCGAATTCCGGACATTCGATCCTGAAAAGCTCACCAGCTATGAAGCCGGTTTCAAGTCCGACTGGAGCATTGGCTCGGTGCCGGGTCGTCTGAATGTCACCTATTTCTATTCCGACTATAAGAATATCCAACGCCCGGGTTCGGACTTCAACCGAACCACCTTTGCAGGCGGGGCCAAGATCTTGTCGGCGACTGCCACGATCCAGGGTGTTGAGGCAGAAGCATCGATCCGCCCGTTTGAGGGACTGGAGATCGGCGGCACCTTCAGCCACACCGATGCCGACTACAAAAAATATCAGTTCACCTCGCTCGGTGCGGATCGCACCTGCCTGCCAGGTGGCGGCTTTGCAGTTGTTCCCTTCGGCGGCACCGTCGATGCGAGCTGCATACCATTCCAGTTCGTGACGCCTTACATCTACAATATCCGTGCCACGGCGAAGCTGCCGATGGGCGAGGACATGGGTGAATTGTCCTACCTCATCAGCTATTCCCACTTTTCCAAGCAGCATACGTCGCCCACTGGCGACCCGTCTTTCGAACCGGGATCGACGCTGGAGCCGTACGGTCTGCTGAACATGTCTCTCGATTGGCGGAATATCCGCCAGACGGGCTTGGACGCGAGCCTGTTCGTCACCAATGCGACGAACAAATTATATCGCGTTGCAAATGCCAACAGCTATAACGGCCTTGGCATCTTCGCGTCGCTTTACGGCGAACCGCGCATGTATGGGATCAGGCTGCGCTACAGCTTCGGCAACAACTAAATAGAATTTGAAAGATCGACGGACGCTCACTCAATGAGCGTCCGTTTTTTTGCTTAATTTTTGGCAGTCGCGTTTCTCAAGCACCAGTGAAGGCTGTAATTCCTCCATCAACGACCAATTCTGTGCCAGTGATGTAGTTCGCCTCGTCGGAGGCCAGAAACAGGGCGGCATGCGCTACATCCCAAGCGTCACCCATCCGCGCCATGGGAACCTGCGCGTTACGGCGAGCGACCATTCCTTCATAGTCGCCTGCATTATATTTGTCCGCCAGCCGCTGAACGATCGGCGTCATCATCAGTCCGGGAACGACGCAATTCATTCGCACACCCTTGGCGGCATAGGAAACTGCGGTAACCTTGGTGAAGTGGATCAAGCCCGCCTTGGCAGCGGCATAGGCAACCTGGTCTTTGCCTACCCAGCGTTGCCCAGCGATAGAGGAGATGTTGACGATGGCGCCCGCGCCCTGGCTTGCCATCACCGGCAGCGCGGCCTTGCTGGTCAAGAAAGCGCTCGTCAGATTGAGGTCGAGTTGGTGGCGCCAGACGGCTTCGTCCATCGTCTCGGGATTTCCAGGCTCCGAGCGGCCAACGTTGTTGATCAGCACGTCAAGGCGGCCAAAGCGGCCGACGCAGTCGTCAACGAGCGCCTGTACCTGCTCTCCGTTTGTCACGTCGCAGCTTGCCACGTGCATGACATGGCCTTCGCTTTTGACGATCTCGCAAGTCTCGGCGGCTGCATCCAGATCAAGATCGACACCCAGCACGGTTGCGCCCTGGCGCGCGAGCAGAACGGCTATCGCCTTTCCATTGCCCCAACCCGGCGCAAAAGAGCCGCAACCCGTGACGATGGCGATTTTATTATCCAGCCTTAGCATCCAACCCCTTCCTTCCCACTTGCGGAACGGGGATGGCAGCGCCATGGCGTAATGACAACTTAATTGCGGAGAGTGCAATGTCCCAGCCACCGCGCGTCATGCTCATCAGCGCTCTTGCCCAATCACCGGGGCCTGCGATGGACGCAATTCGCGAAGAATGGCCGGAAGCCAGCGCCCACAATCTGATCGATGACTCGCTTGCGGGTGATTATGCGGCGCTCGGTGAGATCACGGACGATATCTACGAAAGATTTTTGACGCTCGGCCGCTATGCGGCCGCGAGCAGTGATGGGCGCGCGCCGACCCAAGGCATATTGTTCACCTGTTCAGCCTTTCGTCCTGCAATCGAAAAGGTGAAGGCGGATCTCGACATCCCAGTCATTACACCCAATGAAGGCGCTTTCGACGAAGCCCTGAGGCTTTGCCGCGACAAGCCGGAGGGCGGCCGCATTGGTCTGCTGCTCACATTTCAGGGATCCGTGGCGCCGCTGGTGGCCGAGATCAACGCCATGGCTGATGCGATGGGTCAGGCGCATCCGACTGTCGTACCGGCGGTCGCGGCCGGAGCGCTGGAGGCTCTCCAAGCAGGCGACGGCGATCGGCATGACGCCTTGAGCGCCGCCGCAGCCGCCACATTGCCATCAGTCGATGTGATCGTCGTCGGGCAATTCTCCATGGCGCGCGCAGCCCCTCTCGTGAGAACGCTGCGATCTGAACCAATATTGACGACGCCGCACATGGCGGTGCGCAAGATACGGCGCTTGATCGAGGAGGCAGAGCGGCACACGGGACCCGATCCTGTTAACTGAATGGCCGAGGAGCGCCGTTACCAAGCTCGCGTCAAGAAGGTTCAGGTAGGTTAGTCCAAGTCCTCGTTGATTCCGAGGTCCGCGTCATCCTTGCGCGTGCCCGAAGTCGGATGTCTGGTGAGACTGGTGATCCCGCCCGCCACGCCTGATCGCCGCCTGGACGCGGGCGACCAATTCGCTGCGACGATATGGTTTGCCAAGCACGTCTAGCGCTTCCGGCTGCGGTCCCTGAAGAGCCATCTCGTCATTATAGCCGGTCGTAAGCAGTACGGGGACTTCAGGCGCGCGCGCCCTGACCTCCTGCGCGAGGGCGAGGCCATTGTGGGTTCCCGGCATCACCACATCGGAAAAGACGAGGGCGACGCCGCCATTTGTCGTCAGTTCCTCAAAGGCAGCCAGGCCTTGGTCATAATCATGGGCGACCCGGACGTGATAGCCCGCCTCCCGCAAAGTCGCTTCGGCAATATCTGCGATCATCGGCTCGTCCTCAACGACGAGGATTGTCTTGCTGCTCTGCCGATCGACCTCATCAGGCCGGAAGCCCCCGGTGTCGGGTTCCAAAGCCATCTGCCGATCATCATCGACAGGGATGGGGAAGAAGAAGCGGACCGATGTGCCCTGGCCCTCGACGCTATCGATCTTCAGCGCCCCCCGCGACTGCTGCGCAAAGCCGTGCGCGGTGGCGAGGCCCAACCCTGTACCTGCTCCCTTCGGCTTGGTCGTGAAAAAGGGTTCGATCGCGCGTTGCAGCGTGTCTTCGGACATGCCGGTGCCGTCATCATCCACCCGCATCACGACATATTGCCCATGATCGAGGCCAGGCACGGGATGTTCTGCGTCCACCGTTTCCGTGCCGGTGGAAACCGTAATCACGCCACCGGCGGCCACCGCGTCGCGCGCGTTGACGATGACGTTGATGAGGGCCATTTCCAGATGATTGGGATCGGCCTCGATCTCAGGCAGCCGCCGCCGCAGGTTCAGTTGCAGGTCGGCACGCGACCCCACCGTTGAATCCAGCAGTTCAGCAATGGAACTGATGAGGCCGGTCAGTTCGATCCGCCTTGGTTCCAGGCGGCTGCGGCGGGCAAAGGACAGGAGCTGGGCGGTCAGTTTCGTCCCCCGCTCGGCTGCCTGCGTGGCAGCGGCATGATAGCGCCTGAACGTCCGATCATCGTCCCGCCGCGCGGCCATCATGTCGAGGCTGCCGCCGAGGACCTGAAGCAGATTGTTGAAGTCATGGGCAAGCCCAGCCGTCAGCTGTCCGATGGATTCCATCTTCTGCGATTGGAAGCGGGTGGCCTCGGCCTCCCTGCGCGCGGTGACGTCGAGCTGACTGGCGAAGAAGTAGAGAAGCTCGCCATGCTCGTCATAGACTGGCCCGATGAAGACCCCGTTCCAAAAGGGGGAGCCGTCGCGCCGATAGTTCAATATCTCCACGCTGATGGCGTGACGTGCCGCGACGGCCTCACGCAATTGCCGCACTACTTCACGGTCGGTCTGAGCGCCCTGCAGGAACCGGCAGTTGCGGCCGACCACCTCATCAAGGTCATAGCCGGTGAGATCGAGAAAGGCATTGTTTGCAAAAACGATCGGATTGTCGTCCTGCGCAGGATCGGTCAGGATCATTGGCATGCGCGTCATCTCGATCGCGGCGAAGAAGACGCTGCCACGTTCGTCGAGCGACGGGTTGGTGATGACGCTTTGCTTCCAGTGATGCTGCCCGCTTTGGCTGCCCAATATATTGTCGTGCGGCGTATCCATTTCGCCGCGCGATGGGGTGCCGGTGGCTGCCTTGTCTTCCTCCATCACTCGATCTCGCTCGCCATATCTGCACGCACCAGTGTTAAAGAATGGCTGAGGTTCTGCGTTGGATCAACCGGTGCGGAAAAGATGACGCGCAGACCCGGCCGGTTGTCATCATCCTCGATCACCCCTGACAGCCCTTTGACCATGGCATTCAACCTACGCAATCCAAATCCCTGCCTGTTGCCCACATCCTATCCATTTGTCAGCGACAATAAGCCGGAATCGGGCGCGGTGCTGCTCCAGAACAACCAAAATCGGCCTTGGTGCCCCGCCATATGCATATTTCTGCGCGTTGATGACGAGTTCACCAGTATGAGTCCCATATTGACGGCATTATTCAGCTGACACTTGAGCGGTCGATACGACCTAAAATGAAAAAGGGGCCAGCAGGGTATCCTGCTGGCCCCGATCTCAGATAAAAGTTCCGTCGAAATTAGAAGCGGAACATTCCGGTCAAACCGAACTCACGCGGATTGGTGACGTTTACGATGCGATAGCCGGAGTCGTAAGCGATACCTGCTGCCGTGTTGATCTGACTGGTGCCCAGGCTGGTGTTCGTGATCCGCTTCTGGTTCAACACATTCTTCGCGAAAGCGGTGAGTTCAAAACGATCGTCTTCGGTGCGGAAGCCCGCGAAGATGTTCAGCAGCGTACGGGAGCGATAGTTGTAATCGACCTGGTCAGCGTAGAAGCCAGGACGATAGTTGACCAAGGCCCGTACAAACGGGGTGACCTGACCCATCGGGAAACGAATTTCCGTATTGGCCGTCAGGTTGAAGTCCGGCGTCTGCGACAATCGTCCATTGGTCTCGCAATAGCTTACATTGCCGGGGCCCGTGACAGCGGGAGAAGTTGCATCCTGGTTCGGCGAACCAGTACCGGCATAGTCATTGCAGGGCACGACAGCATTATCGTAGCGTGCGCGGACATAGGAAGCGCTTACACCCAGGTCCCAGTTATCGTTGACGCGGCCATCGATCGACGCTTCCACGCCCTTGATCTTTGCATCGCCATTATAGTTGAAATCGAATCCACCGGTTGGCGGGCTGGCTGTAGCCGACTCATAATAGATGCCGGTGAAGCGGTTGAGGTAATTTTCCAGAGTCTGGTAGAAAGCCGCTACAGTGAAGTTCACGCGGTTGTCCAGCAGCTTGCCCTTCAGGCCAACTTCAAAGGAGTCGGTCTTTTCGGGCTGTGTACGGATCAGGTCCCGGCTCACACCCAGTGGAACCGCCACGCCCGTGCTACCGGCGCGGTAGGAATGCCCATAAGCGAAATAGGCATTGAGCCGCGGGTTAAACTCGTAGGAAACCGTCACACCGCCGGTCAGCGGCTTGTTGGTGAACCGCTGCAGGTCGGCCGGGACGCCTTGTTCGGGCGGAAGGGCTCCGAACACCGGGGAGGATACGAAGATATCTGTAGTCTGGACATTCTTAATGATCGAGTAGCGAAGGCCACCCTCAATCGAGAAGCCATTTGAACGATATCGTAGATTGCCGTTGAACGACCATGTTTGCGTGTTCACGGGCGTGAATACTTCAGTGTCGATCGGCAGATAGAAGCCAAGCGCGATGGGAACCGGAGCGAAGAACTGATCTGCGCGCTGATTGGTGACAACAGTGCCAGTCTGCTTCGTGTAGAATGCGCCTACGCCCCAACCGAAGCCTTCCTTGTTGTTGGAGGCAAGACGAACTTCAGCCGAGTCCACCTTGTAAGGCGAGCGGACCGTGGATGCGTACACATAATCCGGGATGGCGTTGCCCGCGTCGAGATCGCGCTCAGCAGTCAGCCTGCTGTACTGATGAGCTCCGACGAACGACAGGGTTGCCGGACCGAGATCATAGTCGAATGCCAGGTTAACGATGTGGCTCTCATTCTGGTTGCGGAAGCGGCCGTCCGAGACTGCGGCATAGTCCGAAGAGTCGAGCGCCGGACCCGACCGGTTGAAGCCATCTGCCAGAGCGCCGGAACCAACAACCTGCTGGTTCTGAAGATTGTCGGCGAACAGATACTGGTAGCTCAGATAAGCGGTGAAATCGCTGCTCGGACGCCAGCCCAAGGTCACGCGCGCGCTTTCGGTGCGGCTGCGCGAGCGCTCGTCGCGCGTGATGTTGCGCACATTGTTCAGGCGGTTGCCATCGACGAGGCCAGCAACGCGGATCGCGAGCGTGTCGTTGAACGGCAGCGAAACGCCTGCCTGGACGTTGTAGCCAGCGCGCGACGTCGCGGTCGCCTGTGCATAGCCTTCGATCTCGTCGAAGTTCGGGCGGCGCGTTGCAATGGTGATGGAGCCGGCCGGGGCGGACAGGCCGCGCAGCAGGCCCTGCGGCCCACGCAGCACTTCGATCTGCTGAATGTCATACAGGGCGGTGTAGACGGTTTGCGCGTCGGTCGGAATTTCGTTGTAATAGACCTGCACCGCCGGGCTCGTGCCCTGGTCCGGATCGAAGGTCACGCCGCGCAGGGTGGTCGTGTTGTTGCGGCCTGAGGTGTTGGTGAGTTCAAGGCCCGGCGCGAGCTGCTGCACGTCCTTGGCGTCGAAGATGTTGAACTTCTGGAGCTGCTCGCCGGTCGCGACGTTGACGGTCATCGGCACCGACTGGAGCGAGCGCGCCTCACGAGTTGCGGTAACGACGATCTCGTTTACGTCATTGCCTTCGCTGCCGGCGGCATCCTGTGCCAAAGCAGCTGCCGGTGCGATCAGAGCGGCGCTGCACAACAACGCAGCGAGGGTATTCGCCTTTTTCATGTCATCCTTTCCAAGGTTCAGGGATTAGGTCCCGCGAATGGTGCCGCCGCTAGACGCGGCGTGGCCAAGCCGCAATCCGGTTCAGCATCTGACAGCATTTTTCGAACGAAACCGTGCTTTATATGCAACAGATGGTCAGAGGATTTGACGGTTTATCCCATCAATACTGCATATTAGTGCTGTTGATATGACCATTTGCAGATCGCGGAGTCGCTTGGCGGGTCGGCGGAGGAAGGACCGGGAGGGAAGCTAGCTAATGCGTTAAGGCTCGATCACGGACTTGCTATTAGTACATAATCGTTCGAATAATGAGAGATCGTTTGAGGAGAGGCCAGGATCATGAACATGCCCCAATCGTTGCTGGTGACCGTCGCCATGTGCATGGCGAGCACCGCTCTTGCCGCACCAGCCGAGCAGCGCATTGCTCAGCAAGGCCGCTGGTTCGTGGATCAGGCTGGCCGCACGATCATGATCCATGGTGGCAATGTCACGCTTCCCGAATTCCGCGCTGGCGGTTCCGATGATCAGCGATGGAGTGCGGAGACGCCCTCCCGCATGGCGGAACAGGGCTTCAATGGCGTGCGGCTCGTCATCTTCCTGTCGGGCTTGATGCCGCAACCCGGCGTCATCGACACAGCCTATATGGAGCGCATTGCGAAAACCGTGGCGGCGTACAAGGAAGCGGGGATCTACACCCTCATCGATTTCCATCAGGATCAATATTCTGCGCTGGTTGGCGTACGGGGCATGCCGGATTGGGCGGTTTTTGCAGACGGTCATCAGCGTATCCCCGGCATGAATTTCCCGATGGGCTATTTCAAGGATCCTGCGGTACAGCGTTCCTTCGACAATTTCTGGAAGAACCATCCGGTTCCCGGCACGGGGAAGGGTGTCCAGGATCTTTATGTAGAGGGACTGGCAGCGGTGGCGCGGCGGTTCCGGGACGATCCGGCGGTGATTGGCATCGATGTCATGAATGAACCAGCGACTGGAAGCAGATGTGCGCAGCCTGATCCGGCCAAGGCGAACTGCCCGGAGTTGGAACAGGAACTGCTGAAACCCTTTTACGAAAAGGCGTCGCGGGCGATCAATGAAGCTGCGCCGCGGATGATCGTCTTTGTCGAGCCCTTCATGCTCCAGGGGGCTCTTGGCACGCCGATCAACACGCCCTTTGCCGCCGCGCAGGGGACGCGCGGCTTTTCATTCCACAATTATGGCCCGGTCAAAGAAATACGCGACCGGGTGAACGATGGCGCGCTGGCCCATGCTCAACAGGAGAAGGCGGCGATCATCAATACCGAGTGGGGCTTCAGCAACGATCCGGCCGAGATAGCGGGACAGGCCGCCGACTTCGACATGCGCCACATATCCTGGCTCGCCTGGACGCGGGGCGCGTTCGAGGCTCTGGTCGATCCCAAGCTGCCTGATCGGGGCAATGGCAATCGCGTCGCGCTGCTGCGCGCCTATGCGCGCCCCTATGCAGAGGCGACGGCGGGCACGCCGGTGACGATGAGCTTCGACGGCGCGAAGGGCATGATGCGATATCATTATACCTCTGCACCGCCCGGTGGTGGCGCGGCGAAGGGCGAGACCATGATCCGCATCCCGGCCGTCAACTATCCAGGCGGCTACACTGTCACGGTAAGCGGGGGCACGGTCCGTTCGGCAAAGAACGCGCCGGTCCTGCGGATAGCGAATGCGCGGGGCGCCAGGGACGTGACGGTCACGCTCAGCCGCGTCGGGGAATTGCCGCCGCTTCCGGCGGGCAAGGGCGAGCCCGACCGGAGCGAGGCCGCCTTGCGCGCGCTGCCGCCGATCCCGGCGGGTCCGCTCACGCGCAATTCCCTTCTGGGCCATATCGTCGTGACACCGGGCGGGCGGGCGCTGCTCGACCGGCAGGTGCCGGGCATGCTCGCGGGGATGAGCCATGTTCATGGGTGGGAGAAGATGACGCTCGCCAGCGTCCAGCAGTTCGACAGCAATACGCTGAACCAGGCGAAGATGAAGCAGATCGAGGCGGAGCTTGCCACGCTGAAGGTCGTGGCGGGGCCGGTCAGGGTTCAGGCGGCAGACCGGCTGAGCACCGAGTCCCTCACCAGCGACCTGCTCGCCGATCCGCGTGCCCGCGCCATCCTCGACCGCGAGGCTCCGGGCCTGTCGACCTCTTCTCAGCAAGGACTGTTTCCCCAGACGCGGCTGCGCGCGCTTCAGCCTGCCATGCCGGAGATATTGACCGACGCGGCGCTCGACCGGATCGAAAAGGCGCTGGCGGCGCTGCCGAAATAAGGCAGCCTATGCGGGTCGGGGAAATCCCGTCCCGCGATCGGCCAGCTGCTGTTCGATGGCCAGGAACAGGGGAGGCGGCGCATTGAGCAGATGCTCC
Organism: Sphingobium sp. TomMM35A; assembly: GCF_054771735.1. Classification (NCBI taxonomy): domain Bacteria; kingdom Pseudomonadati; phylum Pseudomonadota; class Alphaproteobacteria; order Sphingomonadales; family Sphingobiaceae; genus Sphingobium; species Sphingobium sp. TomMM35A. The sequence continues at coordinate 582,618 of NZ_BSRC01000002.1, read as the reverse complement.
GCCTCCGCCGATGCAGCCCATCCCAGAGTGCGCTTGAGGTCGAACCCTGCGAGGAGGGGGCGCGCGACCCCCTCCCGCCGGTAACAGAGCGGCATCACGGTGATGCCCAGGCCCGCGGCGATCAGGTTCAGGACGCGATCGTCATCAGTGGACCGCAAAGCGAAATGCGGCCGCACGCCCCGTTCGGTGAAATGGCGGCTGGTGTCGGACAGCGCCTCGCAATGACGGCGAACGATCATCACCTCATTGGCCAGTTCCTCTGCCGCGATGCTTTCTTGCCCGGCCAAGGGGTGATCGGCGGGCATCGCCAGGGCATAGCCTTCGGTGCAGACCGGCTTTTCCAGGAACCGTTCGCCGCCGCGCTGGACCAGGGTCAACGCCATGTCGATCCGGCCTTTCGCCAAATGGCTGGTCAGTTCCCGTTCGCTGCCGAAGATCAGTTCGAAGCGGTATTGTTTCATCGGTTGTGTCGCCGCGACCGCCTGCGCCACAAGCGCGCTCGGCACGCTGCCCAGAACGCCCAGCCGCAGGGTTGGTGGATGATCGGCCGGGCTCATCGAACCAATGGCGAGGTTGAATTCCCGCTCTATTCTGCGCGCATGGACAAGGAAACGGCTCCCCGCTTCGGTCAGTTCGACGCGCTGGTTGGTTCGCACGAACAGCGGCGTCCCGAGGGTGCGTTCCAATTTCGCGATCCCGACCGACAGCGTGGGTTGCGACACATTGCAATGCGCGGCGGCGCGCGAAAAATTGCCCTGATCCACGACGGCCAGAAAATAGCGGAGGAGATAGCGGTCAAGCATCGTGGATATGGAGCGCGGACCTCGGATCGAGTCTGATCATTATAGATAGCGTTAATAGCATGGATGGCGAAACTTCAATTTATCGCCTGGGCAAAGGGATGATAAGCATGGCGGCAGGAGAGTTTTCCATGACCGATTTCGATTTCGCCCTGGGCGACAATGCCGACATGATCCGGGAAAGCGCCGCCCGCTTTGCCGCTGACAGGATCGCCCCCCTCGCGGCGGAGATCGATGAGAAGGACTGGTTTCCCCGCGACGAACTATGGACCACGATGGGCGATCTGGGCCTGCACGGCATCACGGTGGAAGAGGAGTTTGGCGGCCTTGGCCTTGGCTATCTGGAGCATGTCGTCGCACAGGAGGAGGTGGCGCGGGCATCGGCCTCCATCGGCCTGTCCTATGGCGCGCATTCCAACCTTTGCGTCAACCAACTGCGCCGTTGGGGCAATGAAGCGCAAAAGGCCAGATATCTGCCCAAGCTGATCTCTGGCGAGCATGTCGGCAGCCTTGCCATGTCGGAAACGGGCGCGGGCTCCGACGTCGTGTCGATGAAGCTGAAGGCGCAGAAGAAGGGCGATCGCTACATTCTCAACGGCACCAAATTCTGGATCACCAACGCGGCTTATGCCGACACGCTGATCGTCTACGCCAAGACCGGCGAAGGATCGAAGGGCATCACCACCTTCATCGTCGAAAAGGGGATGAAGGGCTTTTCGATCGGGCAGAAGATCGCGAAAGTCGGCATGCGCGGATCGCCCACATCGGAACTGGTGTTCGAAGATTGCGAAGTCCCGGAAGAGAATATCATGGGCCCGTTGAACGGCGGCGCGGGTGTGCTGATGTCGGGGCTCGATTATGAGCGCACCGTGCTGTCGGGCATCCAGCTCGGCATCATGCAGGCCTGCCTCGACGTGGTGCTGCCCTATGTCCGGGAGCGCAGGCAGTTCGGAAAGCCGATCGGCGCGTTCCAGCTGATGCAGGCGAAGATCGCGGACATGTATGTCGCGCTCAACAGCGCCCGGGCCTATGTCTATGCCGTGGCGAAGGCATGCGACGCGGGCAGGACGACGCGTTTCGATGCGGCGGGCGCGATCCTGCTGGCGTCGGAAAATGCGATGAAGACCGCGCTGGAAGCGGTGCAGGCGCTGGGCGGGGCGGGCTATACCAAGGACTGGCCGGTCGAACGCTACATGCGCGACGCCAAGCTGCTGGATATCGGCGCGGGGACCAATGAAATCCGCCGGATGCTGATCGGCCGGGAGTTGATCGGGGCATGAGCGCGCCGGTTCTGGACACGAAGCTTTCGCGGGCAGGAGAGGGCTTTCGTGCGAACGCCGCGCATAATCGCGAGCTGGCCGAGCAACTGCGTGAGAGGGTCGCCGCCGCTGGCTTGGGTGGTTCGGAAAATGCCCGTGCCAAACATGTGGCGCGCGGCAAGCTGCTGCCCCGCGATCGGGTCGAACGGCTGCTCGATCCAGGATCGCCCTTTCTGGAAATAGGCCAGCTTGCCGCCAACGGCCTCTATCATGACGAAGTGCCGGGCGCGGGCATCATTACGGGCATCGGGCGGGTGTCCGGCCGTCAGGTGATGATCGTCTGCAACGATGCGACGGTGAAGGGCGGCACCTATTATCCCTTGACCGTGAAGAAGCATCTGCGCGCGCAGGAGATCGCGTTCGAAAACCGGCTGCCCTGCATTTATCTGGTGGATAGTGGCGGCGCGAACCTGCCCAACCAGGCGGAAGTTTTCCCCGACAAGGAGCATTTCGGCCGCATCTTCTACAATCAGGCGAACCTGTCGGCGCGCGGCATCCCGCAAATCGCCTGCGTGATGGGAAGCTGCACGGCGGGCGGCGCCTATGTCCCCGCTATGTCCGACGAAACGGTGATCGTGCGCGATCAGGGCACAATCTTCCTGGCCGGGCCGCCGCTGGTGCAGGCGGCCACGGGCGAAGTCATTTCGGCCGAGGATCTGGGCGGCGGCGACCTGCATGGCCGCAAGTCCGGCGTGGTGGATCATGTCGCGGACAATGACGACCATGCGCTTTCGATCGTGCGCGACATCGTTTCGACGCTTCAGCCGGACCTGAAGCCCGGCGTCAATCTGCGCGACGTGAAGCCGCCCCAATATGATCCGCGCGATCTCTACGGCATCGTGCCACAGGATGTCCGGGCGCCCTATGACGTGCGCGAGGTGATCGCGCGGATCGTCGACGGCAGCGAATTTCATGAATTCAAGGCGCTTTACGGCACCACGCTCGTCTGCGGCTTTGCGCATATCTGGGGCATGCCGGTCGCGATCCTCGCCAATAATGGCGTGCTGTTCAGCGAGAGCGCGGTGAAGGGCGCGCATTTCATCGAGCTTGCCTGTCAGCGGCGTATTCCGCTGCTGTTCCTCCAGAATATCTCCGGCTTCATGGTCGGCGGCAAATATGAGGCGGAGGGGATTGCCAAGAATGGCGCGAAGCTGGTGACGGCGGTCGCGACGGCGCAGGTGCCCAAGATCACGCTGCTGATCGGCGGCAGCTTCGGCGCGGGCAATTACGGCATGTGCGGCCGGGCCTATCAGCCGCGCTTCCTCTTCACCTGGCCCAATGCGCGCATCTCGGTGATGGGCGGGGAGCAGGCCGCGTCGGTACTCGCCACCGTGCATCGCGATGCGGCCAAATGGTCGCCCGAGCAAGCCGAAGCCTTCAAGACGCCGATCCGCGAAAAATATGAGCAGGAAGGCAATCCCTATTATGCCACCGCGCGGCTGTGGGACGATGGCATCGTCGATCCGGCGCAGACCCGCGACGTACTGGGCCTCGCCTTCGCCGCGACGCTGAACGCGCCGATCGCTCAGCGGCCGCAGTTCGGCATCTTCAGGATGTGATCCGATGATCCAGTCTCTTCTGATCGCCAATCGCGGCGAAATCGCTTGCCGGATCATCCGCACCGCGCGGCGGCTGGGCATCCGCACCGTCGCGGTCTATTCCGATGCCGACGCGGAAGCGCTGCATGTTCGCTCCGCCGACGAGGCGGTGCATATCGGGCCGTCGCCGGTTCGGGAATCCTATCTGCTGGGCGAAAGGATCATCGCCGCGGCCAGGCAAACCGGCGCGGAGGCGATCCATCCGGGCTATGGCTTCCTGTCGGAAAATGCCGCGTTTGCGCAGGCCGTCATTGATGCGGGACTGATCTGGGTCGGGCCCAATCCTTCTTCGATTACCGCCATGGGGCTGAAGGACGCGGCCAAGACGCTGATGCAGGATGCGGGAGTGCCGACCACGCCCGGCTATCTGGGCGACGATCAGTCCCCGGAGCGGCTGAGGCAAGAGGCGGACGCGATCGGCTATCCCGTCCTCATCAAGGCGGTGGCGGGCGGCGGCGGCAAGGGCATGCGCAAGGTCGAAAGCGCCGCAGACTTTGCCGACGCGCTGCTCTCCTGCCAGCGCGAGGCGGCGTCGAGCTTCGGCAATGACGCCGTGCTGCTGGAAAAGTGGATCACCAACCCGCGCCATATCGAGGTGCAGATATTCGGCGACGTTCATGGCAATGTCGTCCATCTGTTCGAACGCGACTGCTCGCTCCAGCGCCGTCACCAGAAGGTGATCGAGGAAGCACCCGCACCCTGGATGGATGCGGACACGCGCGCTGCGGTCTGCCGGGCGGCGGTGAATGCGGCGAAGGCGGTAAACTATGCCGGCGCGGGCACGATCGAATTCATCGCCGATGGTTCGGAGGGTCTGAAGGCCGACCGCATCTGGTTCATGGAGATGAACACGCGGTTGCAGGTCGAGCATCCCGTCACCGAAGCGATCACGGGCCAGGACCTGGTCGAATGGCAGCTTCGGGTCGCTTGCGGAGAAAAGCTGCCGAAAAGCCAGGAGGAACTGTCGATCGACGGCTGGGCGATGGAGGCGCGCCTCTATGCGGAGGACCCGGCCAAGGGGTTCCTGCCCTCGATCGGCAGACTGGATGTCTTTGAGCTCAGCGACCGGAACGTGCGCGTCGATACCGGTGTGAATCAGGGCGCGGAAATTTCCCCTTTCTACGACCCGATGATCGCCAAGGTCATTGCGCATGGCGCGACCCGCGATGCCGCCCGATCAGCGCTGGCGCAGGCGCTGGATGAGAGCGCGGTCTGGCCGCTCAAGACCAATGCCGCTTTTCTCGTGAAGGCGCTGGAGCATCCCGATTTCGCCGCCGCGCGGCTGGACACGGGGCTGATCGAGCGTGCGGGCGAGGCGCTGATGCCGCCCGCCCGGCCAAGCGAGGAAGCGCTCGCCGATGCCGCCGCCAGCCTGTCGCGGGGCGGCGGCCTCGCTGGCTTTCGCCTCAACGCCCCGGTGCGGCGCGAAGGCATGTTCCTGCTGGATGGGGAGGCGGTGACGATCACCTATGATCCGCGTCAGGGTGGCGATCGTGCCGACGATGTGCTGGTGGCGGAGGGCGGCCAGGTCTGGCGCCTCGCGCCATGGCGCGCCGATGGAGCGGCGGGGGCGGACGCGGCGGACGGCGCGGTCCTTTCGCCGATGCCGGGGCGCATCATCGCCGTTGCTGTCGCGGCGGGGGAGGCGGTTACCAAGGGGCAGAAGCTCTTGACGCTGGAGGCGATGAAGATGGAACATAGCCTCGTCGCGCCCTTCGACGGCACGATCGCGCAGCTCAACGCCAGCGAAGGCGGACAGGTGAGCGAGGGCGCGCTGCTGGTGAAGATAGAGAAGGGGGATGCGGCCTGATGGCGGGCAAGTTTTTCGACCAGTGGCAGGTGGGCGAGACGCTGCGCCATGAAATCCGCCGCACTGTGACGGAGACGGACAACCTCCTCTTTTCGACGATGACGCATAATCCGCAGCCGCTGCACATCGACGTGGAGGCGGCCAAGGCGAGCGAGTTTGGCCAGATCCTGGTCAACGGCACCTTCACCTTTGCGCTGATGATCGGCCTGACGGTTGGCGACACGACGCTTGGCACGCTGATCGCGAACCTTGGCTATGACAAGCTGGTCATGCCAAAGCCGGTCTTCATTGGCGACACGCTCCGCGCGGAAACCGAGGTGATGGAGCTAAAAGCCAGCAAGTCCCGTCCGGGCGCTGGAATTGTCACCTTCGCGCACCGCATGATCAACCAGCGTGACGAAATCGTGTGCCAATGCCTGCGGATGACCTTGATCAAGGGCAGCAATAGCTGAAATTGCGCCATTTCCTTGCATCGCCAAAGGCCCTTACGTTAGGGACTGTCAGAATCGATCGCGAGAGTGCGATTAGCAGCGGCAGAGCCGCGAAAAGGGGCAAGGCGTTCGATGATGGCGAAAGCGGATTTTATCGTGGTGGGGACGGGCGCGGGCGGCCTTGCGGGTGCGATTTCCGCCAAGCTCAGCGGGCTCAACCCGATCATCATCGAAAAGGCGTCCTGCTGGGGCGGCACCAGCGCTCTTTCTGGCGGCGGCGTCTGGATTCCCAACAACCACCTGATGCAGCGGGACGGGATCGAAGACAGTTTCGACGCCGCGCTCGCCTATATGGAAGCAACCATCGGCGATGTCGGCCCGGCCAGCAGCCGCGAACGCAAGACCGCTTATCTGAATGCCGGTCCGGACATGGTCCGGGGCCTGGAAGCACAGGGGCTGGGCTGGCGCCGGGCGCCGCGATACCCCGACTATCACCAGGATCAGCCGGGCGCGCGCGTCGGCCGCACGCTGGAGGGAGTGAGCTTCGACGGGAAGAAACTGGCGGGCTGGCTCAAAACCATGCGCACGTCCGGCATGCCGTCGATGGTGATGAGCACGGATGACGCCCCCCAGGTTCCCACCATGCTGCGGTCGTTCAAGTCCTTTTCCGCCGCCATGCGCATGATGGGGCGGACGCTGGCCTGGCGGGTGCGCGGGCGCGAACCTCTTTCGATGGGCCCGACGCTGGTCGCGCAGCTGATGGCGATCGTCCAAAGGCTGGGAATCCCCGTCCTGCTTGATACGCCGATCAAATCGCTGATTCAGGATGGCGACCGGGTCGTGGGCGTGGTCGCGGGCGAAGGGCCTGCCGAACAACGGTTCATGGCCCCGCACGGCGTGTTGCTCGCCACCGGCGGCTTCGCAAAGAACAGCAGCTATCGCAGGCAGTTTCAGGAAGTGGACGGCCGATGGAGCCCGGCCAGCCCCGACGACACGGGCGATGGCCAGCAGATCGGGGCACAGGCTGGCGCCGATCTCGCGCTGATGGACGCGGCCACCTGGTATCCGGTATCGATCCTGCCCGATGGCACCATCAATGCCGGGATCTGGGAGCGCACCTTGCCCGGATCGATCATCGTCGATGCGTCCGGCCAGCGCTACACGAACGAAGCGGCGTCCTATGTGAATGCGGGCCGTGCCATGCTGGACCGTGACAAGAGCGTCAGCGCGGTTCCAAGCTGGCTCATCTTCGACAACCGCTATCGCAGCCGCTATTTCTTCGGCTCCACGCCTCCGGGAGTGAATGGCGAATTTTTGAAGAGCGGCTTCTTCATAAAGGCGCCGACGCTTGGCGAACTGGCGGAGAAATGCGGCATCGACGCGGAGGGATTGAACCGGACGGTGCAACGCGTAAACGCCATGGCGCAAAAGGGCGTCGACGAAGATTTCGGCCGTGGCGACAATGTCTATGATCAATATTATGGCGATCCCAACAACCGGCCCAATCCCTCCTTCGGCCTGATCGACAAAGCACCATTTTACGCCACCCGCTTCTATCCGGGCGATCTCAGCACCAAGGGCGGGTTGATGGCGGACGAACATGCGCGGGTCCTTCGCGCGGATGGCAGCGTGATCGAAGGACTTTACGCCGCTGGCAACTGCGCCGCGCCAGTGATGGGCCGGACCTATCCGGGCGCGGGCGCAACGCTGGGGCCATCCATGGTATTTGCCTGGATCGCCGGGAAGCATGCCGCCACAAGGGCCGGGTAAGCCTTTCGCCGAGCCATGGCGGCTCTAAATCACGCGCACATCAGCCGATCATCATCAGACTGGCGTTCCCGCCAGCGGCAGTGGTGTTGATCGATATCGACACCTCTTCGAGCAACCAGTCGCAATGATAGGCGAGGGGCTGGTCCTGGTCGGCGGCATGGACCGGGATGATCGGCCCGGGCATCGCCGCGGCTTCGGCGACCGCCCGGGCGACCGTCATTCCGTCGCCTTCCACCAGGACGACGGAACAGGGGCCGTCCGCCCAAGCGGAAAATGCAGCGGCGACATGGGGCGGCAGATCGTCAGGCAGCGGCTCTTCGACCACGCCCTGGTTGCCGGTCGCCAGCACCGCCGCCATCTGTTCGAACAAGCCATGCGGCGTCTGGGGCTTCATCCCTATGCGGCCACGGGGGTGAAGGCTGTAGAGGTTGCTTTCCCCCACCGGCCCGGGCAGCGCAAGCTTGGTTCCCAGCGCAGAGGCAGCGGCATAGTCGCGAGCTTTTGCCGCGCTGGCCCATTCGCCCTTCGCTTCCAGCCAGTCGGCGAAATCATGGATCGGCGAAGCGGCACCCCGTTCCCGGTGACGCAGGACGGGCGGCCGTGCCACCAGCCTGCCAAGGTAGAGCGGCCCGCCCGCCTTTGGGCCTGTTCCCGACAGCCCCCGCCCGCCGAACGGCTGGACGCCCACGATCGCGCCGATCATGTTGCGGTTCACATAGAGATTGCCCGCCTGAACGCGCGCCGTGACATGATCGATGGTCTCATCCAGTCGGGTGTGCAGGCCGAAGGTCAGGCCATAGCCAGTCGCATTGATCGCATCGATCAGCGCATCCAGCCGCTCGCGCCGGAACCGCACGACATGCAGGACGGGGCCGAAAACTTCTTGTTCAAGCTCGGCGATATCGCCGATTTCGATGATTGTCGGCGCGACGAAGCTGCCATGCGCCGCCTCGACAGGAAGGGCGAGTTGATCGACATGCGCGCCGCGCTCGCGCATCCTGGCGATGTGTTTTTCGATCCCGGCCTTGGCCTGCTCTGTGATCACCGGACCGATGTCGACCTTCAGCGCGTCGGGCCGGCCGACCCGCATTTCACGCAGTGCACCTTTCAGCATCAGGAGGATGCGATCCGCCACCTCTTCCTGCAGGCACAGCACACGAAGCGCGGAGCAGCGCTGGCCAGCGCTGTCGAAGGCCGACACCAGCACATCCGCCACCACCTGTTCTGCAAGGGCGGATGAATCGACGATCATCGCATTCTGGCCGCCCGTTTCGGCAACCAGCGGGACAGGGCGTCCCGCAGGGGATAGCCGCTTTGCAAGCTCGCCCTGTATCATCCGCGCGACAGCGGTTGAGCCGGTGAACATGACGCCTGCCGTGTCCGGCGCGGCCACAAGGGCGCTGCCCAACAGCCCATCGCCGGGGGTCAGCTGAAGGGCATGGGCCGGTACGCCCGCCTCGTGCAGCAGGCGCACGGCCTCCGCCGCGATCAACGGCGTCTGGCCCGCCGGTTTGGCGAGCACAGGATTGCCCGCGACCAGAGCGGCGGCGACTTGCCCGGTGAAGATCGCCAGGGGGAAATTCCATGGACTGATGCAGATGATGGGGCCCAAGGGCTGCTGCTCGGCGCCGAAGCTGGTGCGTGCCTGCACTGCATAATAGCGCAGGAAATCGATCGCCTCGCGCACTTCCGCGATGGCATTGGGAAGCGATTTTCCAGCCTCCCGGATCAGCAGGCCGAGCAGGATCGGCATGCGCGCCTGCATCGCATCGGCTGCGCGCTCCAATATCGCTGCGCGCTCCTCCACGGGTTTGCTGCCCCAATCCGATGAGGCGGCGTGGGCGACAAGGGCGGCGGCATCTTCCGCCGCCACTTCCATCACCGTGCCGACCCTGTCCCGATGATCGGCGGGATTGACGATCGCTCGCTCTTCGCCTGACCCGAAAGTCGGGGCCGCCGTCCAGCCGATCTCTGCGCTTTCACGAAGGGCCAGCGACAGGGCGGCGAGCGTTGTTTCGTCGCTCAAGTCGAAACCCGCCGAATTGCGGCGATCGGGATAGATATGGGCAGGCAACGCTATCTGGTCATGCCTGGCTCCTGGATGGGGCATGGCGCGGACCAGTTCGACTGGATCAGCGGTCAGATCTTCCAGCCGAACCGCCGGATCGCCGATGCGGTGGACGAAGGAGGAATTGGCGCCATTTTCAAGCAGGCGGCGGACAAGATAGGCAAGCAGCGTCTCATGCGTGCCCACCGGCGCATAGATGCGGCACGGCCGGTCAAGCTTGTCCTTGCCCACCACCTGCTCGTACAGCGGCTCGCCCATGCCATGCAGGCACTGGAACTCATATTGGCCGCTCCTGAAATCCGGCCCGGCGATGCGGTAGATGGTCGCGAGCGTCTGGGCATTATGCGTCGCGAACTGCGGGAAGACTGCGTCCGGTGCCGCAAGCAGCTTTTGCGCGCAAGCGATATAGGCGACGTCGGTATGCACCTTGCGCGTATAGACCGGGAAGTCGGCAAGGCCGTCCACTTGCGCCCGCTTGATCTCCGCGTCCCAATAGGCGCCTTTTACCAGACGAACCATGATGCGGCGCCCGGAACGCCGGGCAAGGTCGATGATCCAGTCGATCACGAACGGGCAACGCTTGCCATAGGCCTGGATGACGAAGCCCAGGCCGTCCCATCCGGCAAGGTCGCGATCGGTTGCCAGGCTTTCGAGAAGGTCGAGCGAAAGTTCGAGCCGGTCCATTTCCTCGGCATCGATATTAAGGCCGATGTCATAGCGCTTGGCGAGCAGGGCCAGCTGCCTCACCCGGGGCAGCAGTTCGCCCATGATCCGTTCCGCCTGCGCACGGACATAGCGCGGCTGAAGCGCGGACAGCTTGATCGAAATGCCGGGCCCTTCATAGATGCCGCGCCCACCGGCCGCCTTTCCGATCGCGTGGATGGCGCGTTCATAGTCGGCATGATAGCGGTCGGCATCCCCAGCGGTCGCCGCTGCCTCGCCCAGCATGTCATAGCTGTAGCGAAAGCCCTTCGTCTCCAGGCTTCGCGCGCGCTTCAAGGCCTGCGCGATTGTCTCGCCAGTGACGAACTGTTCGCCCATCATCCGCATGGCGAGATCGACGCCACGGCGGATCACCGGCTCCCCGGCGCGCGCCACCAGACGCGTCAGCGCGGCGCCAAGCCCACGGTCATCGACGCTGCCGACCAGCTTGCCCGTGACGACCAGCCCCCATGTGGCCGCATTGACGAACAACGATTTGCCACCGCCCACATGGGCGCTCCAGTCGCCGCCAGCCAGCTTGTCGCGGATCAGCGCGTCCCGGGTCGCGTCGTCAGGAATACGCAGCAATGCCTCGGCAAGGCACATCAGCGCGACGCCCTCTTCGCTGGACAGCGAATATTCCTGGATCAGCGCTTCCACGCCGCTGCCGCTGCGGTGGACGCGGAGCGTCGTCACCAGCTGGCGGGCGATTTGCCTGATCGCTTCCCGGTCCGGCCCATCCAAAGTTGCGGCCTCCAGCAGCGGCGCCACGCATGCCGCTTCATCGCGGCGATAGGCGGCCGTGATCGCCTGCCGAAGCGGGCTTTGCGAGCGGATCGGGGGCGCGAAGGCGTCGAAGACGGCGTGATGGGGCATGGCCAGCAAATTATCCAAAGATCTTAGGCGTCATATAGGGATAGAACGCCCTGAATTCCGACTTCCCGCAACGCAAAATGTACAGCAAGTGAGCTAGTCCCGCTTTGCGCATGCGAGCGCGAGCGTGTAGTTACTGGCGTCCGGGCAAGAAACTGCTGCCCTAGGGAGGAGAGGCCAATGGCTGAGTGGCGGCATCATTGGGCCGATATCAATGGCCTCACCATGCATTATGTCGAGCAGGGTCAGGGGCCGCTGGTGGTGCTGGCGCACGGATTTCCGCACAGCTGGTTCAGCTGGCGGCACCAGATCGCGGCCGTCGCCGCCGCGGGATATCGCGTCGTCGCCTTCGATCTGCGCGGCATGGGGCAGACAAGCGCCCCGATCGAAGTGGAAGCCTATGACGTTCAGCATACGATGGGCGATCTCGTCGGCTTGCTCGACCATCTTGGCGAGGAACGGGCCGTCTTTGCCGGGCTGGATTTCGGGCTCTTCGCCATTTACGACATGGCCTATCACTGGCCCGAACGCATGCGGGCGATCATCGGACTGGGCAATCCGGCCTGGCCTCATGACCCGGACTGCTCGCCGCTGACCGCCGCCCGCGACGTGGCGAAAAAGCATTTCTATCATCTCGACTATTTCACCCGGCAGCCGGGCGTTGCCGAAGCCGCGCTCGATGCAGAACCGCGCGCGTTTCTGAAGCGGGTCTTTTATGCGCTCTCCGGCGATTATCACTATGTCGACGTTTGGAAGCACCCGCCCGGCACATCCTATCTCGATGCCCTGCCCGAAGCGCCGCCATTGCCATGGCCCTGGCTGAGCGAGTTGGAGCTTGAGTTTTTCGTGAGCGACTATGCCCGATCCGGCTTTCTGGGCGGGCTGAACTGGTATCGCGCCATGGACCTGCGCTGGGCCTATCGCCGCAAGTTCGAGAATATACCCAACCCCGTGCCCTTCTATTTCCTGACAAGCGAGAATGACACGGACATGGAAGCTTTCCATGGTGACGATCCATTGGCGAAATTGCCAAGCCAATATGCCGACCTGCGCCGCGTCGAGATCCTGCCCAAAGCTGGACATATGCTCCAGATGGAGCGCGCGGCCGAAGTCAGTGCCCGCATGGTGGAGTTCCTGGCCGACATCGACAGGTCGGAAGGCTGATGCCTGGGAGGGCATAGGCTTCAGGCGGAGCGGGCGTGCGGCGCATCGCTGAAGGCCTAGCCCTTTCTGCGGCGTGGGCCGGTTCGGCTTTAAGTTACGGTACAGCTTCAAGAATTGATCTTGCCGACCCATGTAAATGATGCTGCCTTGCTCGGACGTGACAAGGCAACGACAGCGTCAACGGGGATTTGATTAGGCCATTAGTTACTCACATAGCTTGAAATCGAACGCCATCGACTTGATTTCGAGTAAATCTGCCCTTATCGCTGCGGGCAGGAGAGAGATGCTGAAGTAAACAGAATGGGTTTGGCCATCCGGGCGCTGGGGCAAGGCTCAGTCGTCCGGAATTCTCTGGCGGAATCGTGACAACGCTGTCTTGCAGGTTGAGACAGCTGGGAAGGCCATAAAAACCCGGCTTCATATCGGGCAAATTCAGGGAGGATGAATGTGAGGAAAGCTCTATTTTTAATTGGTACGATGCTGACGAGCGCGCCCGCTTTCGCGCAGCCGGCAACGCAGGTGCAGAACGTCGAAGCAGCCGCGGGTAGCGGTAACGCCGCCGATATCGTGGTGACGGCGCAGAAGCGCGTCGAGCGTCTGATTGACACGCCGCAGACCGTCAATGTGGTCAACGGCGAACAGCTGGAGCGCTTCAACATCACGCGCTTTGAAGATGTCGCGAAGTTCGTGCCGGGTCTGTCGATCTCGTCGGGCGACGGGCGTCAGCAGGCCGTGTCTTTGCGCGGCGTGGCATTCGATCAGGACAGCCAGACGAACCGGTCGGTCGACATCTATCTCAATGAAGTCCCGTTCGATCCCACACAGGCGCTTCAGGCTCAATTCGACATCGGGTCCATCCAGGTGCTTCGTGGTCCCCAGGGCACACTGCGGGGCGGGACGGGTCCGTCCGGCGCGATATTGATCGGCACGCGCCAGCCCAGCCTGCAGAAGTTCGAGGTAAGCGGTAGCGCAAGCTATAGCGATCGCGAGGCCGTCAATTTGCAGGGCGGCGTCAGCATCCCCGTGGTGACGGACAAGGTCGGCCTTCGCGTCGCGGGCCTTTACGACCTCAATTATGGGAATGGCGTGAGGAACATCCTCACGGGCGACACCGACCGCTCCCGCTCTTACGCCGGTCGCATATCCTTGCTGCTGCATCCGACAGAAAATCTCGACATCCTCGTGATGCACCAGCAATTCCGCTCGAAGGTCAGGCAGCTCCGCCCCGTAGTCAGCGCGGAAGGTGCGCCTGTTGGTGAGTTCGGCTTTATCGGCCCGGATGACCGCGCCGCGATCACTGATGGCGACAATCTGTTCGTCACAAAGGGACGCGCCACCATCGTCAATGCAAGCTATGATTTCGGCGGGCATTTGCTCAGCTACATCGGAAGCTATCAGAACAACGACTTCAACACTGTGCGCGATCTTGATCTTGGCAACGGGCTGCTCTCGTTCGGTCCTGGGTTCCGACTCCCGGTTCAGCTGTTCCAGCGGATCGACATCAAGACGAAGACCTTGACGAACGAACTGCGGTTCGAGCGGACTGGGGATCATTTCTGGATCTACCGCTTCGGTGTTTACTTCAACGACGTGAAGTCGCCTTTCACTGGCCTCGTCGACTATACGGGTGCGAACGGTGACTGCGAAGCTACGCCCGGACCACTGGCCGGGTTCGGCTTGCCTTGTCTGGCGTTGGGCGGAGGCACTCCGACGAAATCGCATGATCGGGGTTATTTCACGACGCAGACCTTCAACTTCACTGACAAGGACACGCTGGACGTCGGCCTGCGCTATTCAACCAACGAGATCAATGACCCGACCAATCCCTCAAAATATGACGCCTGGACTGGCACGGCGAGCTACAAGCATGAGTTTTCCGACAGCCTGATCGTTTATGGCAATTACGGACGTGCCTATCGCCCCGGCGGGTTTGACACGACCGAGGCTGCCACTAATGGAGGGCAGAATCGCATTCCCACCTCCCTCTTCAGATGGAGCCCGGAAAAATCCGATTCATTCGAAGTCGGCGCGAAAGGCACATTGTTCAATAATCGCCTGACCTATGCCGTGGCGGCCTTCTACCAAAAGTTCAACAACTTCATTAATCGCGTCAACGGCATCGCCTGTGACTATGATCCCTCGACACCGGGGACTCAGAACGGATGTTCCGCCACCAACTTGACCTATAATGGTGATGCAATCGTGCGCGGTGTTGAAATGGAGCTGCGCGGGCAGATCACGCGCAACTGGAATGCTCAGCTTTCGGCATCCTATACTGACGCCAAATATGACAATGCAGAAATTCCCTGCAACGACTATAACAATGACGGCAACCCCGACTTCGGCGGAGCACCCGCAGTACAACCCGGGCGCTATTACAGCGTTTGTTCGTCCAACAGCGCCTTGTCCGCGCTGCCCAAGTTCCAGGCGTCGTTCAACACGGAATATAGCATAGATCTGCCGGACGATTTCCAGACCTTCGTGCGCCTGTTGGGCCGCTATCAAGGCAAGCGGGTCAACCCGAACTCCAACATCCGCTACCCCAATTCCTTCAAGCTGGATGCGTTCGCGGGCGTCAGGACGCCGATCGGTGCGGAGGTGAACTTCTTCGTGCGCAATGTCTTCGACCAGCGCCGGGACAATGTCGATCCGGGCCAAATCTTCGACCTGTTCGGCACGCCGACTGGCTACACGGCGATCAATTATGATCAGCGCCGTGAATTCGGTATTCAGACGCGGCTTTCCTTCTGATCATGGGCTCGCCCCCAACAGGGGGCGGGCATCATGGTGAATCTCAGAGCCAAGGCAAAAGAGAGGGCCCGCTGCGCAAGCTGCGGGCCCTCTCTTCGATCTTCGGTAAGGGCGGCGGCATGCGGGGCAGCCGCGTGCCTGTCCTTAGGTCCTATTCAGCCGCCAGGCCATATTCCGGCGGCATGATCGTGGGTAGGCCGGGATCGAAATGGGCGGTAAGCAACTGGATGAACTCCCCGTCGTGCAGCGGGTCCGTCGGCATCTTGAACGGGACGCCGCGAGCGCGCAGTTCCGACAGAAAGATGTCGAACACCCGCTCTTGCGACAGGTCATCGCTATGATCGAGCACCAGCGACATTTCATCCAGGTCCATGAAAATGTCCGCTCCCCAATGGACCAGGAACCGGACTTCGTCGGCGGGCAGCTGCTGGATGACCTTGCCATCGGTCTTGATCTGCCAGTCGATGGATGACGGATCGGCTGCGATGACGGAGTCGATCGCCAGGCCCTGGGGCCTGCGCATATGCTCCGGACCACAGGAGTTGGCGCCATGATACATGACCTCATTCTCGACCACGGCGGCACGCCCCCACATCGGCGCGTACAGCTGCTTGGGCTGGCCCTGAGGACCATCGGGCCAGTAAGTGAATCCCCCGCCGATCTGCCCCTTATAATACCAGGTCAGAACCTGCGCCTTCTTGATCTGCCACTCGCGGAACAGCCCTGATTTGGTCATCAGTCCGACGAGCCAGGACGGAGAATTCTGAATCGTGATGCCGCGGAAGTCAGCGCCATCGACGTGAGGCGTGCCGCCCGAACCCGAAGGACCCTGGATGTTGCAGAGCATCAGGTTCGGCGTCGCATATTTGGCGTTCCAATAGCCGCGCACCAGTTCAAGGAACTTGAAATTGAGGAAGCAATCCTCGATTTCGGGGTAGAGGCTGGCATGGCCGCGTCCCAGGGTCGCGCGGAACACGGGGCTCAGGAACATGTCCCATGTGGGCACAAAGCCTTCGGGAAGGCTTCCCGACGTCGTGGCGATCACTTCTTCAGGGGAAGAGAACTCCTGCGACAGGATCGTTTTCCACGGACCTTTGTCGCGCATGACGTTGAAAAGCCTCTGGCGCTGATCCTCGCTGAACGCGGCTTCTACCAGCTGCGGCTCTGCGACGGGTCGCAGGAATGCGTTGTTGTTCATGGCCGTTTCCTCATAGCCCGAAGGCTTCTTCTAACTGGCGCACAAAATTGCGGCGCTGCGGATCGCTGCGCCCTGACAGCCTAAATCCCGCGCCGGGAAAGAGTGGACAAAGCTCAACGATTGTCAATCCCGTGCTGCAAAGGTCATGTCCTCGCCGAGAGTGAAAAGAGGGGCTTGACTAAAGGTTGACGTGGACCAACAATTCCGCGGGCTTCGGGAAAGCAGTGCGCGAGTTGAGTGAAGCGAGTGCCGTCTTCCGGAAAATGTTGGAACGGCCGCGGGATGCCCGCCGGTCGGATAAGGCGGTTACTGCATGATGGAACATGTGCGCGCGGATGCATTTGATACGGGAACGGCGCGACTGAGACGCGGCATGCTGGTTCGCGCCATGCTTGCGCAGAATACCGGCACCGGCTGCGCTTTCGGCGGGTTGGCCATAACCGTTCTCGCGCTGCAGGATCGTTATGGCGCATCTTTGGGCATGGCGGCGATGGCGCTTTCCCTTGCCGTTCTTTCCATGACTGCGTTCGGCCCGCTGATCGCGGGTGCCATCGCCCGCTGGGGTCTGCGGCGGATCATGCCGGCAGGAGTGCTGCTCTCCCTCATCGGATATATCTCCCTTGCCTATGCGCCGAGCATGCTGTTCGCACTCGCGGCCTGTGGTCTTCTGATCGGACCTGGCGCGGCCTTGTTTGCCGCCCTTCCGCCAGCTGTACTGGCGGGCGGCTGGTATCCCGAAGCGCGCGGCAAGGTGATGGGCATCACCTATCTGCCCCTGTTTACGACAGTCATTCCGGTGGTGGGCGTCAGCATCGTCCAGACTTATGGGCTGAAGGTCTTCTTTCTCTCGCTTGCCGCCCTGCACCTGTTGCTGCTGCCCTTGATGCTGGGCGTGGTCGATCCGCCGATGGAGGCGCTGGACGATCAAGGGCCTGCCGAAAGCCCGGGCTTGGGTTCTCGCCATATCGTCATCCTTGGCGGCGCGATGTTCTGGATGATCGCGGTGGCAGACGGCATCCTGAACGGCACCGCTATTACCGGGGGCGCGCACATTTTGCCAATCGTCACGGAATATAAGGCGTCGATGGAGGCAGGAGCCATGTTGCTCGCTGTGTCCGGCGCGTCGAGCATCATGGGTTCCCTGTTTTCCGGCTATGCCTGCGACCGCATCGGTGCTGCCAATACGCTGGGTCTGGCCGGAGTAGGCTTCGCCATCGCCTGGGTCCTTCTGGCGATTACCGGATGGATGCCTGCCCTGGTTGTTTCTTCGTTCCTCATAGGTCTGTGCGGTGCATCGGTGTTCCCGCCGCTCAACGCGCTGGTGGTGCAGATCTATGGGGCCGAGGCGCTGCCGAAAGTGCTCGGCCTGCTGGGCGTCATGACGCTTCCCTTCACCTTCCTCATGTCTCCCGCCGCTGGTTGGCTGCGCGACTATGCGGGCAATTATGAACCCGTCTTCATCGCAGTGGTGATAGCCAGCGGCGCGGCGGCCGCCATATTCTTCGGCATCAGCAGATATCTTGCGCGCAACGGTGGATCGGGGAGCGACATGCCGGAAGCCGTCCTGTCGCCCGTCAACCCGACCTGAATTCTTCCAGCCATCCGGAACATTTCAGGCTGCCGGTCGACCGCTCGGCGCGCGCTTGATAAATGTTGAACAACGCCAACGATTGAGAATTTTGAGGAGCGGTAAAGCGCTAGTCATACGGCCTTGGCGGACCCGCCCTTCAGAAGATTGGAGGGAGAAAGTCGGATTGAGATGATCGCAAGAGAGGTTTTCCGGAGATGGCCCACAAGAAATTCCACCTCGGCTATTTCACCAAGTTCGGCGCCACCTCCTGGCCCGGCGACGGCACGGAGTTCGGTTCGCAATGGGCGGACGGGTCTTACCATAAAGAGCTGGCCCGGATGCTGGAGGCCGCGAAGTTCGACTTCATTTTCTTCGAGGACACGACGATCGTGGGTGACCGCTATGGCGGCTCCATGGAGCTGGATCTCAAGAACGCCACCCTGGCGCCCAAGCTCGACCCGTTGCCGCTCCTGCCCCTGATGGCGCAGGATACGTCGCACATCGGCCTGATCGCGACCGCCTCCACGACTTTCTACCCGCCCTATCTGCTCGCTCGGCTGCTCTCCACCATTGATAGCCTGACGAAGGGGCGAGCAGGCTGGAACATGGTGACGTCGAGCGAGAAGAATGCCGCCCTGAACTTCGGCCTGGAAAAGCTGCTCCCGCCGAGCGAACGCTACGACATCGCCGATGAGTTCGTCGAACTGTGCAAGAAGCTGTGGGACAGCTGGGAAGAAGGCGCGCTGGTCGCGAACACTGAAACCGGTGTTTATGTGGATCATACCAAGGTCCACACCGTCAACTTCGAGGGCAAGCATTTCCGTTCGCGTGGTCCGCTGAACACGCTGCGATCGCCGCAGGGCTATCCTGTCCTGGCGCAGGCGGGCGCGTCCGATCGCGGGCGGGATTTCTCGTCCAAAAATGCCGAGGTCGTGCTTGGCATGATGACGGGCGGCGTCAAGGGCATGAAGGCCTATCGCGATGACATCCGGAACCGCGCCGAAAAGCAGGGCCGCAATCCCGACGACATCAAGGTCTTCTTCCTGACGCCTCTCAACATCCTCCCCGAAAATGGCGAAGTCCGCGAGATGACGGAGGCGGACAAGCAGGCCGCGTTCGAGCATAATATCGTCATGGCGTCGTCGTCGCTCGACATCGACTTCTCGCAATATGATCTCGACGCGCCCGTGCCGCAGGACATTGTCGCTGGCGGCCATACCAGCGCGCTTGAGCATATGAAGAAGGCCGGGCGGGAGGAGGGCAAGTCCCTGCGCGACCTCTTCTCTACGGGTAAAGGCGGCAGCAATGCGCGCTTCAGGGGCACGGCGCAGCAGGTCGCGGACCAGCTGATGGCGGTGATGGACGAAGTGGGCGGCGACGGCATCCTGATCGAAGGATCGGGCTACAACCACCAGCTTCCAGCCCTGCTCGATGGCGTCATTCCCGCACTCCAGAAGGCGGGTGCCGTCCGCACCGAATATGAGGGCACGACCCTGCGCGAGATCCTGCGGGAATTTTAGTCTCGCGGCGGACTGGCCTTCGTTCAGCCAACAGCGGCCTGTTGCGACTGGCCGCTCGCCTCTTGCAAGACCATATTGTGCGTCTAAGGAACGGGATGATAATGCATTGAACTGAAAAAACACGATAAAGAGGTCGCAATGACGCGCATATTGGTGGCAGAGGATGATCCGCTGACATTAAGCGGCATCGGTATGCTGCTGGACAAGACCAACTTCGAAGTGGTCGCCACTGTGAACACCGGCACGGCGGCGCTCGACGCACTGCCCAAGGCGCGGCCGGACATGCTGATCCTCGACAACAGCATGCCCGAGCGCACCGGCCTCGACGTGTTGCGGACGCTGCGTCATCGCGGCGACAATCGCCCGGTCGTCCTGCTGACCGGCGGCATCAACGACCAGGCGACGAAGGAGGCCATGCAACTGGGCGTGGACGGCATCGTCATCAAATCGACCGCGCCCCGTGACCTTCTGACATGCCTGGAAACCGTGGCGCAGGGGCGGCGCTGGCTCGACCAGGAAGTCATGCAGCGGGCTATGCAACTGGCGATGTCGCCGGACGCGCCGCGCGATCCCTTCGCGGTGCTGAGCGGGCGCGAGCGGGCCGTGGCCTCGCTCGCCCAGCGGGGCCTGCGCAACAAGGAAATCGCCGACGAACTGGGCCTGACCGAAGGGACGGTTAAGGTCCATCTGCACAAGGTTTTCGAAAAGCTCGGGCTGCGCGGCCGGACCGAACTCATCCTGCTCGGCCAGGACCGCGAGGACTGACATTATACCCAAAGAGATAGGCGCTTTCATCCGAAGGTAAGCGCGCTTCTCGCCACGGGTTGAATGGCCGTCCCGTGGCACAGCGGGCATTTGCCGATCATGGCAGCGGTCGTGGACCGCGCATGATGGGCGAATGATGACGCGGTTTCTGATCCTCTGCATGGCGATGGTGGCGGCGCTCGGCTTTGCCGGCCAGCCCGCGCATGCGCAGGTGACCGCCTATGCCGCGGGTCAGGGATCGGTGAACAGCATCACCGTTGGCGTCGACGTGCGCGCTTCCGTGCGCGGCCGTTGCGGCTTTGCGACCGGCGGCGCGCCCTCGGGCAGCATCGACCAGGCGGATTTCGACCAGACCGGCTTCACTAGGGATTTTGCGATCCAGCTCAATTGCAGCGGTGCGTCGCGCATCGCCATTTCCTCGGCAAATGGCGGCATGGCGGTGTCCGCGACGGGCGGGCAGGGCTATGCCGCCAAGGCGCCCTATCAAGTCGCGCTGCGCATGGTGGCG
Source organism: Sphingobium sp. TomMM35A (assembly GCF_054771735.1). NCBI lineage: Bacteria > Pseudomonadati > Pseudomonadota > Alphaproteobacteria > Sphingomonadales > Sphingobiaceae > Sphingobium > Sphingobium sp. TomMM35A. The sequence continues at coordinate 561,771 of NZ_BSRC01000002.1, read as the reverse complement.
GATAATGGGACCAGCGCTTCTGCCTCCTGCGATGCTTCGGCGCTGGCTTCGGGCGGCGCTTGCAGCTTTGCCGGCGTGGCTGGCGAGACCAAGGGGCTGCGCCTTGCGGGCGCGTCGACGAAGGCGAACGGCTCCTATCTCCGCGTCAGCGCGCCTTCCTATTCCGGGGCCGACACGCTGGTCGCGGGCCGCTACAGCGACACATTGTCCATCACGGTTAGCGTTTCTCCTTAAAATGCTGATAAGTAGTTAGAATGAGTGATCTTTCACGATTGGAGAGCATTGTCATGATCGATGACGCGGACAATCTCCCCTCCGGCCAGCAGCCAGACAGTCAAGCGCCCGCTCGCCTGGATGGCGGCGATCCTGTTCCTCACGCCCGTTCAGGCGCAGGCAGGGGCGCAATTCGACGTGGTCGGTCATGTCGCGCCGCGATGCTGGGTTTCGAACGCGGCCCTGCTGCCGCAACCCGCCACGCAGGGCAGCGCGATCTGCAATCAGGCCCGTCCCGCCCTGCAATCGCGCGTCCGGGTGCTGGAAACTCCCGGAACAGCACAGCCGCTCGGCCCGCAGCTGTCGGCCCGCACCGCGTTGGAGATCATCGTCTCGCCGCAACTGTGATCGGCTGGAAAGCTGGACTGGTCATCGCCGCCTTGTCCGGCGCGATCCTGACGGCGGTCCCCGCGCAGGCGCAGACGCAAATATCCTCCGTCTGCGGCGTCACCGGGAATGCCACCGCGCCTGCCAGCATCACCTATGACCCCTTCTCCCCCACCGGCCTTTCCGAAGTCACCATCCCGCTGATCCTGCGGCGCAACCGGGGTCTGCTCACTGGCCGCACGAATGAGGTCAGCCTCGTCCTTACCGCTCCATCGGGCACGCCACCGCTTGAAATTACCTACCGCGGCTATCGCGTCCTCTACCCCGAAGGATCGACCGCCGGGCGTCCCCGCTCGCTCGATTCGAAGGATGGCGGCGCGGGCGCAGCGGGAGAGATCCGCTACGACTTCGGCGGTCTCTTCTCCTCGGATTTGTCGGCGGCGCTAAACCTGCGCGTGTCGGTGCCCCCCGGCACGGACCTGTCCGCTGGTGATCCGATCATCCTCGACATGCTCTACATCTGTTCGGGGGAAGGCGGGATGCTGAGCGTGCCGGTGCCCACGCGGGAAACGGGGTCGATCAGGATCAACGTCAACACCGTCAGCGCGCTCCAGGCCTATTATGCAGGCGCGGCGCTCGACTTCGGCGAAATCGGCGATGTGACGACCACGCAGGTCCAGGCCGCGCCGGACCGTTACACCACATCATCGGCCAATGCGCTCAAGGTCCGCAGTTCGGGCGCCTATGAAGTGCAGGTGCGATCGCAAAATGATTTCCGCCTCACCTTCCCCGGCGGCAATCTGGGCGATGCCGCGCAAACGATCCGCTACAGCGCCCGCTTCCTGGGGCAGGAGGTCACGTCCAACGCATCCTTCGGCACGCGCACCTGCGCCCGCGCGGGCGTCGGCGGCGAAGCGGGCACGCTCCCCTTGCGCGCCACGCTGAAGGAAGGCGGCGCGGCCAAGACACCCGCCACCAACTATGCCGACATCATCAGCATCACCTTCACCCCCATCGTGTCCGCCGCATCGGCGACCAACTGCGCCGGGCTCTAGGGTCCTCCCGCTATATCGTCCGGTATAGCGGCTTATCTCCTGAAGTTAGGGCGTTTTTCTCTGGCCGCTGAATGGGTTGGGCGCGTGAATGGCCGTATCTCCAATCTCGTCGGGGCGATCGCAACCCCAATCATTTTGGAGATATGAAGATGAAGAAGCTGCTTGTTTCCGCCCTGATGTTGGGTTCGGTCGCCACTGCCGCTCCGGCTTTCGCGCAGGCCAGCGGTTCGGTGGATGTCAGCGGCACCGTCGCGGCAAAATGCTCTGCCGTGACGCCGATCAGCGGCAGCATAACGCTGGGCGAACTTGCCAAGGCTGACGGCACCGTCGATCCCGCCTTCGCTGGCAATACGGGCGGGCTCAGCCGCACCTTCACCATCAAGTGCAACGGCGCCAACCCCAAGCTGACGGTCGAAGCCAAGCCGCTGGTGAACGCTGCGGCGACCAACTCGCCCAACGGCTACACCAACACGGTCCACTATACCGCAACGGTCGTCGCAACCGGTGCCAAGGGCGGCAGCGCGACCGTGGCTGATCAGTCGCTCAGCTCCGGCGCGACCTCGGGCCAGGTCGGCGATCGTCTGGCGGCGGTTTCGAACAATCTCTCGCTCACTGTCGGCAGCGGCCTGACGGCGGACTCCGCCGCGATCCTCGACGCTGGCACCTATGCGGGCAAGGTCGAAATCACGGTTGCTCCGGCCGCTTGATCCAGGACTTCGGGCAGGCCTGATCATTGGGCCTGCCTGATCTAGCTCAGGGGCATGGACTTGAAAGATCCTCTCGCACTGGCGACGGAACTCCGGATCAGGGCAGCGGATGCCCCGGCGGAGCAACGTGCCGACCTGCTGTTCCTTGCGGCTGAATATGAGCGGATGGCCGACATGGCCCCGCTTTCGCCGGATGGGGAGCAGGTGAGGGTCCGCCTGCCCCGATGATGCTACAGTGCAACAGTGCCTCCTTTCCGGATGAACATCTGGGCGATTCAGGCTTTTTCTGTCTTGGCGGCGGCGGCTCATAAGTTCATCACCTTGCCAGCCGCACCGGTGAACCGGCCCAAGCTGTTAGGAACAAGCCCTTGAAGTTTCAGCCTAGATCCTTCGTCACTGCGCTCCTGGCCTGCATGGCGGCAATCGGCCTTGCCCCGGCGGCGGATGCGATGACGGTCCAGCCGGTGGTCATTGATCTCACCACCTCCGGCCGCAGCATGAGTCAGGTGGTGACGGTCGAAAACAGCTTCGACAAGCCGCTACCGGTGGAACTGCGTATCGAAACGCTGGACTTGACCGCCGATGGCGCGAAGCCGACCGGCAAGGATAGCGGCGAACTCGCCGTCTTCCCCCCGCAGGCGTTGATTCAGCCCGGCCAGCGTCAGAATTTCCGCGTCCAATATGTGGGTGATCCTGCCCTCGCGCGCAGCAAACATTATTTCGTGACCGTCGCGCAGCTCCCGGTGCAGACCAGCGACACCCAATCCAACATCCAGCTGCTCTATAATTTCCAGGTGCTGGTCAGCATCTCGCCTGATGGTGCAAAGCCCGCTCTGTCGATCGCGTCGGCCGAAATCGGGAAGAATGCGGAAGGTGCGCCTGCCCCTGTCATCACCGTGTCGAACACCTCCGTCGCGCATGGCTATCTGTCGCGCGGCCGGGTCCGCGTTGTCCAGTTCGGCCCCGATGGCAAGGAAGTGCTGCGCAAGCAGCTGACCGGGCCAGAGCTTCAGCAGACGATCGGCTATGGCCTGATCGGCGGCGGACAGACGCGCCGGGTGACGCTGCCCGTCACGCTTCCACAGCCCAGCGGCAGGGTCGAGGCGCAGTTCACGCCCGACAGCTGAGCCTACTCTTGTCCGCAAAGCCGACTGCCGCCGCCGGGGCGCTGCTGCTCGCCGCCTGCCTCATCCCGCCTGGCGCGCGCGCGCAGACTGGCACGGCCTTGCCCGCGCTGGTGTTGATCGATCCCGATGCAAACGCAACTGGCATAAACCCGACCGGCAAGCCCGTCATTCTCACCGCGCCGGTGATGGACGGGCAAGCCTATCTCGGCGATGCGACCGTCACCTTGGACCCCGGCGGGCGGGCAAGCTTTTCCGCCGAACGCCTGCTGACGCTGCTTGAACCGCGCATCGCCGCTCCCCTGGTGGCGCGCCTACGCACCCGGCTTGGGGAAAGCGGCCAGCTGGACGGCGCGGACCTGCGCGGCGTCGGCGTCAGCATCCGCTATGATCCGCAAGCGCTGCAAGTCACGCTGGATATCGCGGCGCCCAGCCGGGCGGCGCGTTCGCTCGATCTTGGCGATGCTAACAGGCGCGGCCCCGTCACCTATGCCCCTCCCGCCGATGTCAGCGCCTATCTCAACATCCGGGGGTCGCTCGACTGGGTCCAGCAGGGTTCGGACGAAGGCCTCGCCGCGCCCATCACCTATCTCGACGGCGCCATCCGTGCCGGTGGCGTGGTGCTGGAAAGTGAGGCGAACTGGCAGGCGGGCGTCGCCGGGCCGGACCTGCAAAGGCGGGGCACCCGGCTCGTCTATGACGACCGGCGCAACCTTGTCCGCTGGGCCGGAGGCGATCTTCAGACCCTCGCGCGCGGTTTTCAGTCCGCGCCCGAAATCGCTGGCCTGTCCGTCTCGCGCTTCTATTCGCTGCTCGATCCGCAAACCATCATCCGCCCGCGCGGCAGCCGCAGCTTCCAGCTAGAGCGCCGCTCGGTTGTCGAGGTGCGCGTAAACGACCAGCTTGTCCGCCGGATGGAACTTGACCCCGGCACCTTCGACCTGCGCGATTTTCCGTTCACCCAAGGGTCAAACGACGTCAAGCTGACCATCACCGACGATGCCGGGCGCAAGGAGACGGTGGATTTCAGCATCTTTCTCGACCAGGCCCAGCTTGCCAAGGGGCTTAGCGAGTTCGGCCTTTACGCGGGCGTGCGCTCGCCGCTTGGACGGCGCGGGCCGATTTATACCAATGATCTGGCGTTCAGCGGCTTCTACCGGCGGGGCGTCAGCGACCGGCTGACGCTCGGCGCCAATGCCCAGGCCGATGGCCGTGGCTGGATGGGCGGCGTGGAGTCGGTCGTCGCCACCTCAATTGGCACATTCGGCAGCTTTGCGTCCGCTTCCCATGTGGAGGGCTCGGGATCAGGCTGGGCGTCCATCCTGACCTTTCAGCGCACGATCAGCCGCAGCAGCGACCGCGCCGACGCCCTGTCACTCTCGCTGGAGGCGCGCAGCCGGAAATTCGCGCCGATCGGCACCATCACGCCCTTCAACCCCTACAGCTATATCGCGGGGGCAAGCTATAATAGCGGCATAACCGAATCCCTCTACGCCGGGCTCGACGCCCGCTATTCGCGCGGCCGCGACGGAGAGCCCGACGCGGGCAGCGTGCGCCTGACCGGCGGATGGCGGATTTCCCCCGCGCTCAACTTCACCGCCGATGTGGGCTATGAACGGGCGGGCCGCAACAACCGCCTGGCGGCCTTCCTCTCGCTTACCTACCGCCTCGACCGCTCTTCCAGCCTGCGCACGGATTATGACAGCCGCAACAACCGCAGCCGCCTTAGCTACCAGAGCTACAGCGGCTCCGGCACCGGAGCCTATAATCTCAGCGCTGATGTCGAACGCAGCGATATCGGCGCAGGGGTGAGCGCCAGCGGCGTCTATTATGCCAACCGCGCCGAACTCGGCTTCAGCCACTTCGGCACGTTCGATCGTGAACTCAGCGGATCGACCGGCCAGCGAACCTCCCTCCGCTTCGGCACAGCGCTGGCGCTGGCGGACGGCGCTTTCTCCATAGGCCGTCCCATCCAGGACGCCTTCGCCATCGTCCGCGCCCACCCTTCGCTCAAAGGGGCGGACATCTTCATCGACGAAAGCGGCGACAGCTACACCGCCCGCACCGGCCGCCTTGGCACCGCGATCCAGCCCAGCCTCAGCAGCTATAGCGAGCGCAACGTGCTGACAACCGCGCCCGACGCACCGCTCGGCCTCGACCTTGGCGAAGGCTCCTTCCGCCTCCTGCCGCCCTATCGCGGCGGCTACAAGCTGACCGTCGGCTCCGATTATATGGTGAGCGTCGTCGGCCGCTTGATCGGCACCGATGGCCAGCCGCTTTCCCTTGTCGCGGGCCAGGCGGTCGAGGCAGCGCATCCGGACCGCGAGCCCATCCCGCTCTTCACCAACGCCGCTGGCCGCTTCGGCGCGACCGGCCTCGCGCCCGGCCGCTGGACCATCCTCATGGCCGATGCCGACAAGACCAGCTACGACCTCGTCATTCCGGCAGGCGCCACCGCGACCGTTCCCGCCGGGGATCTGCGCCCCAAGGGACAATAGCCGCGCCATGCCGCCGCCGGGTTTGACTCGGGGCATTGCGCCATGCAATGAACTCATCATGCATTCACGCAGTGATCATGTGCGTTTTCGCTACCAGGGGGGTCAGCTTCTCGCGGGCATCTAGCCCCGGGTTACGGCGCGTCATGCCCCGGGCCCGGGGCAAATCGGTAGATTGCAGCACGTCGAACAGATGTGCGCCCAGTCCTTTCGAAAGCCAGCGCCATGACCAGATCCTTGAGCCGGGGAAACCCGCCAGTTTATTTCATCGATTCCGAAGCCGACAACCTCGCCAATCTGGCCCTGGGCGTCGCCAACAGCATGCCCGACGTCAGCGACCTGCTGCTGAGCGAAATCACCCGCGCGAAGGTGCAGGCGCCCTCGCGCATAGCACCCGATGTCGTCACCATGCATTCGACCGTCGAATTTGTTGACGAAGCGAGCGGCGCTGATCGCACGGTGCAGATCGTCTACCCCGCCCAGGCAGACATCAGCGCTGGCCGCATTTCCATCCTCACCCCCATCGCCGCCGGGCTGATCGGCCTGCGCGAGGGGCAATCCATCAACTGGCCCGACCGAGACGGCCGCACCCGGACGCTGACGGTCGTCAAGGTGACGCAGCCCACCCGCATCTGATGCATCCACAAAAAGGAGAGAAGACATTGCCCCGTATCGACGAGAAACTCCTGCCGATATTCGAAGACGTGTTGAGGCGGAATGCCGGTGAAACCGAATTCCACCAAGCTGTCGAAGAAGTGCTGGAAAGCCTGGGGCTCGTCGTCGCCAAGCATCCTCAATATATGGACAACGCCCTCATCGAGCGCATCTGCGAGCCGGAACGCCAGATCATCTTCCGCGTGCCCTGGGTCGATGACAAGGGGCAGACCCACATCAACCGCGGTTTCCGCGTGCAGTTCAACTCGGCGCTCGGCCCCTATAAGGGCGGCCTGCGTTTCCACCCATCGGTCAATGTCGGCATCATCAAGTTCCTTGGCTTTGAACAGACCTTCAAAAACGCGCTGACCGGCCTTCCCATCGGCGGCGGCAAGGGCGGATCGGACTTCAATCCGCGCGACCGCTCGGATGGCGAAATCATGCGCTTCTGCCAGTCCTTCATGACCGAACTATACCGCCACCTTGGCGAGTATACCGACGTTCCGGCCGGCGACATCGGCGTCGGGGCGCGGGAGATCGGCTATCTCTTCGGCCAATATAAACGCCTCACCAACCGCTATGAAGCGGGCGTGCTCACCGGCAAGGGCCTGATCTATGGCGGTTCCCGCGCGCGCACCGAAGCGACCGGCTATGGCGCCGTTTATTTCGTGGACCAGATGCTAAAGACTCGTGGCGAAAGCCTGGAAGGCAAGCGGGCGGTGGTGTCAGGCTCCGGCAATGTCGCCATCTTCGCGATCGAGAAGATCAAGGAATTCGGCGGCAAGGCGGTCGCCTGTTCGGACTCCTCCGGCTACATCGTCGACGACGAAGGCATCGACCTCGACTTGCTCAAGGAAATCAAGCTTGTCCGCCGCGAACGCATTTCCGAATATGCGCGGTTGAAAGGGGCAGGCGCCTATTTTGTCGAGCAAGGCGTCGTGTGGGACGTTCCGTGCGAAGTCGCGCTTCCGTCCGCGACACAGAATGAACTCAATGGAAATGATGCCGCGACCCTGATCCGCAACGGCGTCATCGCCGTAGGAGAGGGCGCGAACATGCCCTGCACCCCCGAAGCTGTCCGCCTGTTCCAGAATGCGAACATATTGTTCGGCCCTGCGAAGGCGGCCAACGCGGGCGGCGTCGCTACGTCCGCGCTGGAAATGCAGCAGAACGCGTCTCGCGACAGCTGGACCTTCGAGGAAACCGAGGCCCGCCTCGCCGCGATCATGCGGCGCATCCATGACAGCTGCGCCGAGACCGCCGAAGAATATGGCGCGCCCGGCAATTACGTCCTCGGCGCGAACATCACCGGCTTCGTCCGCGTCGCCGAAGCGATGGAAGCAATGGGCGTTATCTAGGGACAGCGCGGGCTTTCGCCGGTCCAGGCGCGCATGCGTCGGACCGGCGAAAGACGTCAATGCGGCTGGCCGGAGCCTCCACCGCCCTGCTGTCCTTGTGAAGCAGCGCCAGCTTCACCGCCGGGATCGCCGCTGCGTCCCTCCAGCACCTGGCCGCCCTGTCCATTACCGATCTGTCCATTGCCGATCTGGATACGGCGGCTGCGCTCCTGACTGCCCTGCCTTGGCAAGCTTATCTTGAGCACGCCATTGTTGAAATCGGCATGGACCTGATCGGGATCTGGCTGGAACGGCAGCTGGATCGATCGGGAGAATGCGCCATAGGAGCGTTCGAGGACATGTGCCTGCTTGTCCTCATGCTCCCGCCGCTTCTCTCCGCTGATGATCAGCATCTCGCCCTCCAGTCGAAGATCCACATCCTCCTGGGCGACGCCCGGAAGTTCGGCGGTGATCTCCAGCTTGTCCCCCGCCTCATGCACGTCGATGCGCGGCATGCCCATCATCGTGCCATGTCCGCCGGGGCTGCTGCCCATGGCCCGGAAGCTGTCATCGAACAGCCGGTTCACCTCGCGATGCAGGTCGAGAAAGGGGTCGCCGCGGTTCAACAGGCCGCGACCACCAAAAGGTGTCATGAAATGCGAAGCCATCGAAAGACCTCCTGTCCAGAGTATCAAGGCCCTGACGACGGAGCGGCCCGCCGCAGGGACCGCGCCAAAAACGATTGGAAAACAGGCTGGTTCCGCCGCAGCGCTCCGCTTCAGGATTTCCGTTCGCGGTAAAATTGCACGCCCAATTGCAGGCTTTCGGCGATCCGATCGGCCTTTTCCTGAAAGGCGGCCGCCGCTTCCGGCGCAAGCATGTCGTCGCTCGTTTGCCGCCACAGCGCCAGCCAGCGGCTGAAATTATCCTCTGTCATATGCGGTTCGTGCCGGACATGCGCGACCATGGGCTGCCCCTTGTATCGGCCGGTGCCCAGCATCACCGATGACCAGAATGCCTTCAGCTTCTCCAGATGCAGCGGCCAGTCGTCGATCGCCTGATCGAATATCGGGCCAAGCACCGGGTCGGCACGCACCCGATCGTAAAAGGCCGGGACGAGGCGGCCAATATCCTCCTCACTTATCTGGCTCATCTATCGGCAACCGGTAACGGCATGTCCTCAGTCACAGGAAATGGCAGCATTGCGCAGCTCATAGCCCGTGACGAGGGGATTCCACGTCAGTGTCGGCGCGCGGTCCAGCTTCAGGCCCGGCACCTGCAACAGCTGTTCCAGGAAGATGCAGCTTTCCTGAAGCGCGACCTGGGCGCCGGGGCATCGATGTTCTCCATCGCCGAAGGACAGGCCCGCATTGCCATATTTGGCGCTGACTTCCCGGCCCGGCACCAGTTCGCAGGGCCGCTCGCCAAAGGCCGCCATATCCGTGTTCGCCGCGCGAACATCGACGGCAACGGCCGCGCCCGGAGGGGCATCGGCCCCCGTCTCTTCGGCGGGGACGCGGCGATAGAGATAGCCGACCACCGGCTCCAGCCGCAGCAATTCCTCCAGCAAGGCGATCTTGCCTTTCTCATCGGCGGCGAGGAAGGCGGTCTTAACCTCCTCCCGCTCCAGCATGTGCCACGCGGCCATCACGATGAACTCGCGCGTCGTCGCCATGCCCGCCGCGCCATAGACCAAGCACTCGGTCAATATCTCCCGGCCATTATAGCCCTCGTCGATCAGGTGGGAAATGACATCGTCCCGCCGCTGCTTGCGCCGGGCGCGGATCGCCGGGGCGACATCATGATAGTAGAAGGACAGGACCCGATATTGGGCCTGCACGAATTTGATCAGCGACGTGACCTTGTTGGGGTGGGCTCGAAAATCGCCGGTGAAGAACACGTCCAGCCTGCGGGCGAGCCCCTTGGGATCGCTATCGGTCAGGCCGACGATATGGCTCGCGACCGCGACGGCCAGCTCCAGGCTGAGCTGGTCGAGGAAGCCGGTCTTTTCCTTTTTGAAGCGGGATATGAGTTGATCGCTGAGTTCGACCATCAGTTCGCGATAATGAGTCGTGACGATGCGCGGGGTGAAGAAACGCGCCGTGGCGCTACGCTGCACGCGATGGGCTTCGCCTTCCAGGAACAGGATGGGCTGGCGCGTTGCACTGCCGATCCGGCCGACCTGTTCGGCCAGGAAACCCGCCTGCCGCACATTCTGGTTGCGCAGGATGGCGCGCGCTTGGGCAAAATTGCCCGTGCGGACATCGGGGTCTACGGTCCCACCCGCACTCGACGCGGCGGCGGACTTGCGATCATCGCTTTCGCGATGAAAAGGACAGGCGCCTGAAAGACGAGCCTCCATCAGCTTCGACCCCTCATATGTGCACGACGGGCTCCTAACTTAGGAGTAGCCCGGTGCCGGTCAAGGCCGCGCCTGTCCTGATCTTCAATGCGGGAAGGTGGGGAGGCGTCTGGCCGCAAGGCAGCCCGGCGCCTCCCGCTTCATGATCAGTTGAACTTATAATCTTCCAGAACGGGCTTTTGCAGCTCGTTCCACATGTCGACGAGGCGGAACGGCCAGGGACCAACCGGGCGGCCCTTGCTGTTCTGATAATAGCTCTTCGACTTGGGGTGGGTCCAGATCATGTGTTTCATCTGGTCGTCGATCCGCTTGTTGTGGCGCAGGAAGGCTTCCTCGGTCACTTCAACCGTGCGCGCGCCACGAGCGATCATCTCATCGAGGCATTCGATCAGATAATGGACCTGCGACTCGCTGACGATGTTGAGGCCGCCTGCGTGGTTCGGGCCGATATTGGGGCCGGTCGACAGGAAGTAGTTGGGATAGCCGGGGATGGTCGTGCCCATATAGGCGCGCTCTTCCTCGTCTGCCCAGTCCACCGCGATATCGTGACCGTCGCGGCCCTTGATCTCCAGATCCTGCACCAGCGACGACGCGTTGAAGCCGGTCGCGCAGATGATGATGTCCAGTTCGTAAACCTTGCCGTCATTCGTGCGGATGCCGTTGGGCAGGATTTCCGCGATGCCCGCCGTCTCCAGCGTCGTGTGCGACTGCACCAGCGCATCGTACCAGCCCGCGTCCATCACGACGCGCTTGGAAAAGATCGGGAAATCGGGCGTCAGCTTCTCGATCAGGTCCGGGCGGCCCGCCAGCTTGTGATGCATGTGCGACAAGGCATATTGGCGCATGCCTTCGTTGAGCGCGGACACGGCGATGCCGTCTTCGGGGTAGGACGGGTCCTTCACCACATTGGGGTAGAGGCCATCGGCCGCGAACCAGAACACCCGGAAACGGAACCATTCCTTGTAATAGGGGATGTGCCGCATCGCCCACTTCACGGGCTCGGGCACTTCCGCCTTCACTTCTGGATTGTTGATCATCCAGTGCTTGGTGCGCATGAAGACGACCAGTTCGTCGACTTCCTTGACGATCGTGGACACGATTTGCGCGGAGCTGGCGCCGGTGCCGATGACGGCGACCTTCTTGCCCTTGAGGTCGATATTCTCGTCATAGTCGGCCGAGTGGGTGATGATGCCCTGGAAGCTTTCGATGCCCTTGATGTCGGGCAGCTTCCAGCGATCCGTGGTGCCGAACGCGTTGAACACGGCATTGGCCTTGATGACTTCGCGCTTGCCGCTGTTCAGGTCTTCGACCGTGACGTTCCACACGGCTTCGTCCTGATCGAAGACCAGGCTGTGCACCATGGTCTTGAAGCGGATGTTGCGGCGGACGTCATATTTGTCGGCCACGGCGCGGAAATATTCGCGCATGTCGGCGCCGTGCGGGTGGTAATGGTTCCACTCCGGGCTGATTTCGAAGGAATAGGAATAGAAGTGGCTGGGCGTATCCACGCCGACGCCCGGGTAGCGGTTCTTCCACCAGGTACCGCCGACTTCTTCATTCTTCTCGATGATCACATGCTCGTAACCAGCACGCTCCAGCTCGATCCCGGCGAGGATGCCGGTCAGGCCCGCGCCGATCACCAGCACCTTGAAACCAGCCGGGGGAGGGGTGCGCTCCGACAGTTCCTTGCGCACGGGGCTGCGGTGGAATCCGCCCTGCTCCATGACCATGGGAACGAACTCGTCCGTCACCGGCTCGCCGACGCCGACGCTCATCATCTTCTGCATCAGTTCGATCGGCGGATCTTCGGACTTCGCCGCGCCCGGCGTTGTCAGCACATGGACCAGCTTTTCATGCAGGTCGTCGATGCAGTCCTGCGGCATCACATAGTCGGGATTGGTGTAGGGCGGGTGAATGTGGACCTTGAAGGTTTCCAGCATCGATTCATCATGCGTCAGGTGCACATAGACCATCAGCAGGGTCTGGAGATTGGCCGCCTTCAGCGCCTCCCGCAGTTCCGGACCGTCTGCGAGGGGAAGGGGGCGGCTGCCACTGTCAAGCATGTTCGGCAAAGTCGTCGTTCTCATATCCATATGTCTCTCCATGAGAGCTGCGGGTCTTCCGGGGACGCGGGGGCCGTGCTGCCCTGCCGTTATCGCGCCGTCATCTCCACATTCTCGCTCAACCGTCCTTCAGGTCGCTGACGAACAGGACGCGCACGTCCGGTTCGGGCATTTGCGAATCGGGCTCGACATGCTTGCCGCTATGCGCCAGGACGCATTAGGCCAGCGCGTCGGGCTCCTTGGCGGTAAAGCCAGCGATCATTCCCGTTCGCAGGAAGCAGGCCTATCCAAAAAGTTGATCATCGTCAACGATTTGAATCGGTGGCTTCTCCTGTTTCCCAGTGCCCGCATATCCTTGTTGATCAAGGGCGCAACTGCGTCCACCTTCGCCGCCAGCTTTTCCGCCAGGCGGACGAGCCACGGATCAGAACAGATAGGCGAACGGAGAAAAGGGCATGCAAAGGTTCAAGGATAAGGCCATCGTCATCACCGGCGGTTCCAGCGGCATCGGCCTCGCGGCGGCGCAGCGGATCATGGAGGAAGGCGGATCGGTACTGATCACCGGATCGAACAGCGAAAGACTGGAAAGCGCCGCTGCCGCGCTTCCCGGCGTGCATGTCCTGCAGAATGACGCCGCCCGGCCCGAAGCCGCAGAGGCCCTGGCGCAGGAAGCCGCCCGCCTGTTCGGCCAGGTCGATGGCCTCTTCCTGAACGCAGGCGTCGGCGCGGGCGCGCCGCTCGGCCATATCAGCGCGGACCTCTACCGCAACCTCATGGACCTCAACATCGGCGGCCCCGTCTTCGGCACCCAGGCGATGGCGCCTCTGATGCGCGACGGCGGCTCCATCCTGATCACGGCCTCGGTCGCCAAGGACAAGGGGCTGCCGGCAAGCGCCCTCTATGCCGCCACCAAAGGCGCCGTCCGCTCGCTGGCCCGCGGCTTCGCCCAGGAACTCGCCCCGCGCCGCATTCGCGTGAACACCTTGAGCCCCGGGCCGATCGCCACCGACTTTTTCAACCGCCTCGGCCTGCCCCCGGAACATCTGGGCGCCATCGAACAGCAGATGGCGGGCAACAACCCCCTCGGCCGCCTCGGCACCGCGCAAGAGGCAGCGGCGGTCGCCCTGTTCCTGCTCTCGGATGAAGCAAGCTATGTGACGGGTTCGGACTATTTCGTCGACGGCGGCGAAGCGCAGATTTAGCCGCACTCCCATGCCCCGGGGGCCGTCAGCAGCCTGGCTCCCGGGCCAATTCGCGCGCCTGCGCCTGACGATCAAGGGCCTGCCCGCGAGCCGCCGTTCCATCACTTGCCATCCTGTACTGCCGGGCTTGCGGACGGCGACCTGATCATATGCTTGGCCCGCGCGCGCTGCTCGACCGCATAGGCGCGCTCGGCATCGCTCGGCATCACCAGCGGCACCGCCAGGCACATGCTCTGCGTCGGCAGCACGTCGCGCCACTGCTGGATCAGCCGCTTATACGCCTTGCCCACCGGCCGGATCTTGCGGTCGAGATCGAACAGGCCGAGCGGATTGACGTTGCCATTCTTCTCACGAAGCGCGCTGTCCCAATCCACCTGATCCGTCAGCGAATACCAGGTAAAGCCGACGATCGGCACGCCGTCATTACGCACCCTCAGCACATTGGCCCATTGTTTCCACATCCAATCGACCGCTTCCGTGCCCAGCGGACCTTCGGACAGGTTGGTTTCGGTGTGCATCACCGGCAAATGATAGCGTTGATGATATTGGCGCGTGATCTCGCTATAGCCGAAAATCTCTCCCGAAGCCCGCGTGTGCCCGTCCGCCGCAACCCGATGCTCGTTGGTGACATAATAGTCATTGCCCATGATGCAGTGCTGCTTCAGGCGGTTGTCGAGGAAGAAATGATATTCCTCCCGCGTCATCCCGTGATCCATCAGATATTCGTACATCTCCGAATCCACGCGCCGCCCGTAATTCAGGTCCAGCGAAAGGAAACGCTGCGAGTTCATGATTTCCGCGGGCTTGATGGCGGACGGAGATTCGGCGTGAAAATATTCCGAAGACTCGCTCTGGATGAAGATCGCGTCGGGCCGCACTTCCAATATCTGCCGCATCGCCATCACATTGGCGCGCACGATGTGCTTCAGCGCTGTGACGAACGCCACGTCGCTGCTCAGCTGCTCGTTCCACCAGCCATAGCGCGCTGAAAAGGTGGCGCAGATAAACATTTCATTGACCGGCGTATAAAGCTGAACCCAGGGAAAGCGCTCCGCAAAGGCGCGGGCATAGACGCCGAACAGGTCGCAAAAATCCGGGTTCTGGAAATTGCCGATCCAATCGGGCACGCCGAAATGGCACAGGTCGACGATCGGCACGATGTTGAGCCGCTTCAGCTCGGCAAATGTCTCGTCAGCAAAATCCCAGTCGTAACGGCCGGGCCCCATCCACGTCCGGTGGATCGGCGGGCCATAGCGGAGGTAGCCGATCTCCATTTCCTGAACGAGCGCGAAGTCCTCGCGCCACCGCTCATAATGGTGGCAACTCTCCATCTCGTCGACGCGCACCCGGCCATTGTCGATGGTGGGCACACTATTCTCGACGCCCGTCGCGAACATGAAATTGGCGATCGGCTCTCTCCCGGCAGCATCTGCCTGTCGAAACGCCGGGGCGGGCCATGGTTTCCGTGAAATGTCGTTGCAGTCTCCTGCACGGACGCGCGGGAGACGACGACCGCGCTAACTATCGGGGTTCCGAGAAGATCATGAAGGGCAGGTCGAGCGGCTCATATGCAAAGCCGAGCATCGAAATAGCAGCCGTGATCTGGCCCCTGTGATGCGTACCGTGATTGAAGACGTGGAGAAGCGCGCTTGCCATAGGCAGCACGCGCGCTTGGCCTGTCGTCATCGTGTAGGAAAGGTCCCCGGCGACAGCGGCTTCATCAAGCCCGTCAATATATGCAGACCAGCGTGCCGTCGCCGCCTTCAGACTGGATGCCAATTCAGCCCGATCAGCCTCAACTTCCGCGTCCAGGCCCAAGCCCGTAACTGGTAACTGAGCAAATCTGGGATACCAAATTCCGCTATCGGTGAGCAGCAGATGATTGAGGGTCCCGTGGACCGATCCGAAAAACAGCCCACATGGCTGATGATATTGTTCGTCCGCTATCTCTTTGACGGAGGCCAAAAGCCGTTCGGTCGCCCAGGCATGATAGCGCGCCATCTGCGCGAGCTGCATTTTGGCCGACACAGTCATGCATCTCTCCACCCCGTCATCCCGGCGCAGGCCGGGATCTCAGGCCGCTTTTTCAGGACCGCCGACTAGCTTCCAAAAAGATCGCCGAACCCATCGGCGCGCCTCAATTATCGCAATATTCCCAGCGCCCCGCATTGCAGGCAGCAACCGCGCGCCGCCAGGACGCCATCTTGCGCTCATAGTCCGCGCGCGCATCGGCATAGCCCGAACCACCGCTCTGCGCGCGGCGATAGTCCCGCATGATCCGTGCATCGCGGTCCCGGACATAGGCAAGCTGCTGCTGGTTCATCCGCCGGATTATCGCACGGTCCCGCTCGCGCGCCGCCGCACTGCGCATCGTCGGATCACGGGGATCATCGGCCAGCGCCACAGCCGGAAGCATCGCGGCGCCCAGCATGGCCACGCATGCGAAAATCTTGACCTTCATGGATCCTTGCCCCCTTACATTCCCTTGTCTCTGCTATTCGCGATCCGTTTCGTCCAAGGCAACGGATTTGCGACGAACGGCGGGCTGCGTCCGCAACCGGGATCGTGGGAGAGTGGCCGATGGCGGCAGGAGAGGCAGGGATTTGAACAGCTTGTCAGGCGCGAAGAGAGCCTTTCCCCCGGACTTTTTCCGTCAGGACATCGCAGCGGTAGCGCGCGGCCTGATCGGCGCGACGCTGCTGGTGAACGGCGTCGGCGGCCGCATCGTCGAAACCGAAGCCTATGACAGCGGCGACCCAGCCTCCCACAGCTTCCGGGGGCAGACGGCAGGCAATGGAGCGATGTTCGGCCCGATCGCCCACGCCTATGTCTATCGCATCTACGGCTTGCACTGGTGCCTCAATATCGTCGCCGGGCCGCCGGGCAGTGCCGTCCTCATCCGGGCGCTGGAGCCGTTGCAGGGCGTCGACCAGATGATCGTCCGGCGCGGCATCACCAATCCCTTGAAGCTCTGCTCAGGCCCCGGACGCCTGTGCCAGGCGCTCTCCGTCGATGGCTCGCTGAACGGCGCCTCCCTGCACGCGCCACCTTTTGCGCTCCATCCACCGGCAGGTCCGGCGCCGATCGCCACCGGCCCGCGCATCGGCATCAGCCGGGGCGTGGAAACGCCATGGCGCTTCGGCGCAAGCGGCTCTCCATATGTGAGCCGCCCCTTTCCGGCATAGCGCCCGTCAGTCTTCGTCGGGCTCGACGCCCAATGCATCTTCTTCGTCGCCATCCAGCTGCGCATCGATCGCCTCGGCGATCAGGTCCAGCTGCTCATAGGATGCGCTCAGTTCCAGGCGTGGCCCATCCTCGGTTTCAAAGCTGATGAGATATTCCTCACCGGAGCGTGTGATTTCGAAACCGGAAATCTTGTCAGCCATGAAGGTCCTCCTGCGGGGGTCTGCCGAGCTTTTGGGGTGAGTGCCGTCAAGCGCTGGCGAGCGCCAAGGTTCCACGTGCCTCAGGCGGCGGCGCTGATCGCGCGACGGTTTCCAGCAGATCGGTAACGCAGGTGATGCGTTCCTCATCGCTTGTCTGCTGTTTCAGCAACCAGCGCCCATCCTTTTCGGCCAATTCCGCGTCGCCTGGATCGAACGCGGCCTTGTTGCGGGGGGTGAGGGCGATCGCCGCTGGCCCTGCATCCACCCGCGCGACATGCGCCGCCCGCGCCAATATCGCGATCCTGGCGCTAGCGACCAGCGCCTCCGCGACGGGCGGCATGGCCCCGAAACGGTCGATGATTTCCTCTTCGAACCCCTGCAATTCCGTCTCGTCGCTGATACGGGCCAGCCGTACATAAAGGCCCAGCCGGATGTCGTCCTCGGGTATCCATTCCGGCGGGAAAGCACCTGCTGCGCCGATATTGACCTCCGGCAGCCACAGGCCGGGATCTTCACCACGCGCCTGCCGGAGCGCCGCCTCGAACAGATGCTGGTACAGGTCGACGCCGATCAGCTTCATATGCCCGGCCTGCGCATCGCTCAGCAGGTCGCCCGCGCCCCGCTGGTCGAGATCGGCGGCACTGATCTCGAACCCCGCGCCCAGTTGGTCATAGGTCGAAAGGGTGCGCAGCCGTTTCATCGTCCGTTCCGCGATGCCGGGGCCGTCCGTCACCAGCATCACCTGCCCACGCCGGTTGCCGCGCCCAACCCGGCCGCGCAGCTGGTGCAGCTGGGCCAGGCCGAAACGGTCCGCGCGCCAGACGATCATGCTGTTGGCCCTCGGCACGTCCAGCCCCGCCTCTATGATGTTGGTGGCGAGCAGTATGTCGCCCGCGCCATCCGCGAAATCCACCATCGCCCGGTCGATCTCCGCCGCTGGCATCTTGCCATGGACCGTCACCAGCTTGAGCGACGGGACGATGCGCTCCAATCGCTCACAAAGCGGGCCGATATCCTCGATGCGCGGCACCACGACGAAGCTTTGCCCGCCGCGTGACTTTTCGCGCAGCAGCGCCGTCCTCATCCGGTTGTCGTCGGGCTCGACCAAGCTTGTGCGGATCGGCTGGCGGCGTGCGGGCGGGGTCGCGATGATCGATATCTGCTGAAGCCCGATCATCGCGCGGTGCAGCGTGCGCGGGATCGGCGTCGCGCTCATCGCGAGCAGGTGGATGTCCGCGCGGCTGCGCAGCTTCGCCTTGTCCGCCGCGCCGAACCGCTGTTCCTCATCGATGATGACAAGGCCAAGGTTCGCATAGCGCACATCCTTGCCCATGACCGCGCCGGTGCCGATCACGATCTGCACCGATCCATCGGCCAGGCCCGCCTTCACCGCCTTCTTCTCCGCCGCACTCGATAGGCGGGACAGGCCTGCGACCTTGATCCCGCTGCCGGCAAAGCGCCGCTCGAACGTCTTGATATGCTGGCTGCCGAGCACCGTGGTCGGCGCGGCCAGGATGACCTGATATCCCGCCAGCGCGGCGAGCGCCGCGGCGCGCAGGGCGACCTCGGTCTTGCCATAGCCGACATCGCCGATGACCAGCCGGTCCATCGGCTTGCCCGATGCCAGGTCATCGCGCACCGCCTGGATGGCGCGGGCCTGGTCGGCGGTCTCGTTGAACGGAAAACCATGAACGAACTGCTCATATCGTGACGGATCAGGCGCTATGACCGCCGCCTCCAACCGCGACCTCTCATCGGCCACTTCCAGCAAAATTCGCGCGCTCTCGCTAATTGCTTCATGAATTTGCGCCCGCCGCTTCTCCCAGCTCGATCCATCCAGCTTGTCCAGCCGCACCGCATCGGCATCCGCGCCATAGCGCCACATCCGCCCCGCTTCCCCGACCGGCACCAAACGCCGCGCTCCATCCGCATATTCGAGCGCAATCACCTCCGAACCGGAACCGTCCGGCGCAGGCTCCAGCCCGGCGACGCGGCCAACGCCATGATCCTCATGCACGACGACATCCCCGGCCCGCACCTCTCCGCCATTCCGCGCGAGGACATTGGAAACCGCTTCCGGCGCCTCGCCAATCAGCGCCCGGCTTCCCAGAAGATCGGCGGCGGCGATCATGACGATGCCGTCCACGACAGCGCCCCGATCGATCGGCGAAATCAGCGCCGCGCCTTCCTGTTCCGGCAGCGCCCGCGCCTCTGCAAGGCTGGCGGCCTCGGCGAGCGAGATTTTCAGCTTCCGCTCGATCCGCGGCCGCAGGAAGCGCAAGTCCCGTTCGCTGCCGACGAGCAGGAGCCGATGCCCATCCGCCAGCAGCGGGCGGGCGAAGCGCGCCATCGCGGACAAGGGCGAAGGTTGCAAGGCGAAGCGAGGAACCTCCGTCACCGGCTCATCCAATGTGACTTCTGCCCAGGACTTGGTGGTCCGCGCCCAACTATCCTCATCAACGGCATCGTCACCTTTGGCCACTTGCGCCGCCAGCCGGACGAACCTGCGCCGCCGCTCCTCAGCCTTGGGCGACTTGACGATGGTCCCTCGGCCCAGATGAGCCAGGATGCTCACCTTCTCCGCGCATTCAGGCTCTGCCGCCCGGCCGATCTCCAGCCGCTCGCATTCCTCGGTCGTCAGCTGCGTTACCGGATCGTAGCGGCGGATGCCGCTGATCCGCCCCTCTGCTATGTCGATGCGGGCGGGTGTTCCGGCATCGGCGGGGAAAATATCGATGACGTCGCCGCGCACCGCGACTTCGCCCGGCTCATCCACCCGGTCGTCGATGATGTAGCCAATCGCCTCCATCTCTGAAGCGAAACGGCCGCTGTCGATGGGATCGCCTTTCGCCAAGCTTGGCGGTGCGGCGTCGTAAGCCTCTGGCGCGGCGTAAAGGCGCGCGGCGGCCTCCCCGCTCATGATCGCGGCCAGCGGTGCCCGGTCCGCATCCTCATTCAAGCGGCGCAAGCTCCGCAAGGCAGCAACGCGCTTCCCGATATTCGCAGGCGAGGCGGGTGCGTCGTCGCCCGGCAATGTGTCGCTGGAAGGCAGGAAGATAACGGGCCTGTCAGGCGCCAGAACCCCAAGCGCGGCGGCAAGCGCCTCCGCCTCCTGCTCATCGTCCGCCAGATAGAGAAGGTCTTCTTCCTGCACCAATTGCCACAATAGGAGCGCCGTTTCGCCCAAGCCGCGCGCCGCACTCATGCCGCATCGCCCTTTGGCAGTTTAGCAGGCGCGGCGGGCCAGTCCCCGTCCGCAAGAGGCGGCAGAGCCTCGAACCACGCTCTGTCTCGCTTCAGCGCGAAACCGTCGCAGGAAAAGCCGAGATCCTCGCGGGCCACGGCGCGGAGGACCTCATTCAGCCCACCAACGCCACTGGCGCTGATGACGACATAGCTGACCTTCCCGCTTTCGCAGGTGACAAGCGCCTCCACGACCTTGCCGACTGTTTCGCCATCCGGAGCGGTGACCGGCAAGCCCGCTACGCCGGTTGCGGTAAAGAGCGTAGGATAGGCGGAACGGCGGCTCGCTTGAGTTGCCGACTTGCCACCATCCTCATAGGCGCGCTGGCGGCCGAGCCATCGCCACACGCCGACGAGGTTGACGAGCGTGAGGAAGCCGTTCGTCGCGACAAGGTTCGTCTGCCCCGACGATATACCAACGATCGACCAGGCGATCGATCCGGCGGTGAATACGACAAAGCCCCAACCCGTGACGCGCGCGCCCAGATTGGCGGCGGTCATCATCGCGGCGATCATGGTCGCAATCGGCGCGACCCAGCCAGCAACATCTTCCAGAACAAGCTCCCACGATCAGCGGCATCGAACGACGCTTCAACGCGCGCCGATCCGGTTGGTGGCGGCGGACGGCAGGGCCCGAGAAAAATCTATGCTAACCTATGTGAAGGTGCGCAGCCGATCCGAGGTCAGGACCGGCTGTGGGCTCTATCAGTCTTGCGGCAGGATCGCGGCGATCCCCGCGCGCGCGATCTGCGCGTCCTGGTCCGACTTGACGCCTGACACGCCGACCGCCCCGACATAATCACCGTTGATGACGATCGGAACCGCGCCTTCCAGCATGGCAGCCATGCCGGGCGCAGACAGCATCGAAACACGCCCGCCGAGCACCAGGTCTTCGTAAACCTTCGATTCCCGTCGGCCTAGCATCGACGTCGAAGCCTTGGATTCCGCCATCTTGGCCGTGCTCGCCGCCGCGCCATCCAGGCGGAGAAGCCCGAGCAGATGCGCGCCGTCATCGACCACTGCGATCGTGACTGCCCAGCCATTCGCCAGCGCCTCGGCCTCGGCTGCGGCGAGGATCGCCTTTACATCGCTTGCTTCCAGACAGTGCTTCGTCTTCATCCTGTTCATACCCGCTGTTGAAGGCGCCGGGGCGCTTGATGGAGCAGGCGCCTTATCACCCGCCGCCCATCTTGCCAGCATTATAGCGGGGCAGGCTGTTCTATGGCGGGCTGATCCGATTGCACGGGGATCGTCAGCAATTCGGGTTTGTCCTTGCCGAAGGACTGAATGGCGATCACAGCATCGCCTGCTGCCGCAAGTTCAGCCAGGGGCATGTCGACCGCGATCGTGTCAGGACCCGGCGCCTGCCATTTCACGCCGATGCTCCGTCCGCCCGGCAGCTGGACGGAGACATTCTTGACGCAGGCGGTGGTAGGTCCGCTCACCAGCAGCTTGCCGTTCTTTCCGGCGATCAGTTGCTGGCCAGCCACGGCCTGCAAGCTGCCCGCCTGCGGAAACTGGAGTGCGAACTCCGGTCCTTCGAATGCGTCAAAGCCCCAATGTCCTTGCAAGCGCCCCGTCATCGGGCCGCTCATCTTTTCGGCTTCGAAAGAAGGCGCGAATATGTAGCCGCCCTTGTCCGCCCGCGCGACGACGGGTGCTTCGACGCTGCGGCCATCCTTGCCGGTCAGCCTCAGGGTCATGTCATGAGCATAGTCGGTGGCGAAGATAAGCGGCGCTCCATCGACTCCCAGCACCACGCCGGGCCGAGATCCGCATATCGGCGCATCACTGCTGCGGCGCAGCGGCGGGGGGACATTCTTTTCGATCGCTGGCAGTGCCGCAACCAGGACGGACTTCGGTTTGCGGAAGGAAGGTGCGCTGTTCAGCAGCAGCGACAGGGACTTGCCGTTCGCGATCCCGAGCGCTGGCAGATAGTTGAACTCAGGATTGTTGAACGCGCCGAAGATGCGGGCAAGGTCGCGCACGACGCCGATATAGGGGCTGTAGAAACCATAGCCCCCTTCCCGCGTGGCGCTCAGCTGCAGGGCAAGATCGGTGGGAGCGCCGATGATGGTCTCCGTCAACGAGTTGCTGTGAATGTCGCCCAGCACAAGGCTGTCGCGGTTTTCGACCAGGCAAGCCGCCTGAAACTCGACGATCTTCGCGAGGCAATCCGGATTGAGCTTCACGGCGAGGCTGGAGGACAGGACCGGCGCCACATTCCTCAGATATTCGGGGTGGCTGTTTTCCTGTGACCGGATACCCAGGATGAAGGCGTTGAGCCGGGTGCGGTCGAGCGACGCCTTGTTGATGTCTTGTGTCACGCGAACAAATTCACCGGGGCGGCCGCGGATGGCATCGCTGATGGTGCTGAGGTCGCCGCCCGTGTCGGGAACCATGAACAGCACCAGCTGGCGAGCATGATCGGGTACGGTCAGCTTCAGGTTCCGTTTCCGCTCCTTCCGCTCCCATGTTTCCGCGCTTGAAATCCATTTCTTCGGCGGCGGATTGATGGCGCCGCGCAGGAAAGCCGATATCAACCGGTAGCGGACCGATTGATCCTCAGGCAGGTTCGCGTCGATCCTGACGATGTCTCCGGTTGCAAGTGCGGGCACCTGGCCGATTGGCAAAGTCCGTCCCGCCCGCGTGACCGTGACGGACAGTTCCGGTCCGGGCAGGTCGAACGGCGCTGGGTCCGCCGCCGCGGCGACAACGGGAAGCATGGCTGTAGTCAGCGCAAGAATGCAGATGCGCGTCGAACGAATCCAGCGATAGGTCATGTCTTCTTCCCTGCGCGGGAGAGCCGAATCGTCAAGAGAAACCGAGGAAATTTTTGCTCACGAAGCTCTGGAGGGAGGCAGAATGTGCGTCGCGCGCGTTGGAGTGCCTGCGACGCTGAGCCACTACCTTGGGTTACAGAAGTTGCCGATTGCCGCAGCTGCGACAATGTTGATATGATGGATGACGCATTTGGTTGATGAGAATATGTCTTCGGACGCTGCTGTAGTATTTCAGCATTTCTTCGAATTGTCCGTGGACATGCTCGCTACCGCTTCGTCCGACGACGGGACGTGGCGCAGCGTCAATCCGGCTTTTGAGCGTATCTTGGGGTGGAGCAAATCCGATCTGATCGGTCACCTTATTGCACCGTTGGTACATCCTGACGATCTGGAGCGAACACAGGCAGCAAGCGCTGACCTTGATCGCGGGGCTTCGTTGTTCGAATTTGAGCATCGGCTTCGGTGCAAGGATGGCAGCTACCGTTGGATTTCGTGGCACGCCGCGGTCCGGGAAGCGGACGGTCTCGCCTATTGCATCGGCCGCGATGTCACCGCGCGGCGCGCAGCCGAGGAGCGGCAGGCATTTTTGCTGAACCTTAGCGAAGGGCTGCGCGATCTGGCAGAGCCGGTTGAGGTTCAGGAATTCGCCCAGCGGTTGCTTGGCGAATATCTGGGCGCGGCGCGCGTGGGCTATGCCGAGGATGTCGGCGATGGCGTGCCTGCCCAAATCTCGATTATCGAGGAGACGGCCCAGCGGACGCTTATTGCCGTGGAGCGTGCCCGGGCGGAGACTGCCTTGAGGAGAAGCGAGCTAAAATATCGTGATCTCTTCAATTCGATGGATGAGGGCTATTGCATCATCCAGATCCTGTACGAAGCGGGCCGCCCGGTCGATTGGCGCTTCCTGGAAGTAAATCCGGCGTTCGAAAAGCATAACGGGCTTGGCAATGCCGTGGGCCGGACCATGCGGGAACTGCAACCGGCGATCGAACCCAAATGGGTCGATATCTACGCGCATGTCGCGGAGACGGGCGAAAGCCTCCGGTTCGAGGAAGACTCGCAGGCACTTAATGGGCGGACGTTCAATCTCTTCGCCTTTCAGGTGGGCAACCCCGACGACAAGACCGTCGCCGTGCTATTCCAGGACATCAGTGAACAGCGCCGGAGCGAGAAGGAGCTGCGCGAAAGCGAGGACCGCCTGCGTGTGCTGGTCGCTGAACTCCAGCATCGGGTTCGCAACATGCTGACGGTCGTCCGCTCGATGTTCGCAAGCACTGCGGAGACGAGCGAGAATATCGATCATCTGGTCGATCATTTCGTCGGACGGCTGGACGCACTGGCGCGTACGCAGGTGATCGTCACGAGCAGTGTCGATCAGACGGTGGATCTGGAAAATCTCATCAGGGACGAACTGCTGAGCGTAGGCGTCCATGATGGTCCGGCGGTCGAGATCGAGGGTCCGGACGTGGCCCTGAGTTCCAAGATCGGCGAGACATTGGGATTGGCATTCCACGAACTCACGACCAACGCGCTGAAATATGGAGCGCTGAAGGCTCCGAACGGGCGCCTGAATATCTCCTGGCACGTCGAAATGGATGATGGGGGGGCATCCAAGCTTCACCTGTGCTGGGCTGAAAGAGGCGTGCCCGCCATCTCCGTCAATCCTTCGCGTCAGGGATTTGGCCGCGAGTTGATCGAGGACGCGCTTGCCTATCGCCTGGGCGCTGAAACCAGGCTGGAGTTCCGCTCCGGCGGCGTGCGCTGGTCCATTTCTCTTCCTTTGGCAGGGTAGGGAGTATAGGGCGCCGCACTGTTACAGGAGACCATCGTGCTACCAGCCCGGACGTTCAGCGTGTCGATAAAACAGGAATGGCGCGCTCTCTATGAGAAGATCTGGCGACCGGAGTTTTTCCCCGAGTGGGCCTCTGGCCTGGCGGAATCGGCGCTGCGCCAGGATGGGGACAGTTGGTTGGCCGACGGCGCGGAGGGGCCTGTGCGCATCCGCTTCACCCCTCACAACGACCTTGGGGTCATGGACCATTATGTGGGTTTGGGTGGCGGTGAAGAGGTTCATGTCCCCTTGCGCGTGGTGCAGAATGGCGAAGGCGCGGAAGTCATGCTGACGCTGTTTCGCCAGCCCGGCATGGATGACGAGCGATTTGCCGCCGACATCAAGTGGGTCAACCGTGATCTCAAAAGCTTGAAGAGGCTGGTGGAGGCCTGATCAGGGCGGGCGCATCAGGCCTCGCGCCATTCGCCCTGCGCAATGCCATCCAATGTCCAGTCGCCGATCTGCCATCGCACCAGGCGCAGTGTTGGATGCCCCACCGCGGCCGTCATTCGCCGGACTTGCCGGTTCCGTCCCTCCCGGATCGTGATGCGGAGCCAGCAATCGGGCACGCTCTTGCGGTAGCGGACTGGCGGATCGCGTGGCCATAGGTCTGGCGTATCGATCCGCTCGACCTCAGCGGGCAGGGTGAGCCCGTCCTTCAGCTTTACGCCCCGCCTTAATGGCTCAAGTGCCGCATCGGAAGGGTCGCCTTCGACCTGCACCAGATAAGTCTTGGGCATCTTGAAGCGCGGGTTGGCGATCCGCGCCTGCAATCGCCCGTCATCGGTCAGCAGCAACAAGCCTTCGCTGTCAAGGTCGAGCCGCCCCGCAGGATAGACGCCCGGCCTGTCGATGAAGCTTGCAAGCGTTGGACGCGGCGGACCCGTGCTGTCATCCGTGAACTGGCAGAGCACGCCATAGGGCTTGTTGAAGAGGATCAGCGT
This sequence comes from Sphingobium sp. TomMM35A, assembly GCF_054771735.1. NCBI lineage: Bacteria > Pseudomonadati > Pseudomonadota > Alphaproteobacteria > Sphingomonadales > Sphingobiaceae > Sphingobium > Sphingobium sp. TomMM35A. Next base: position 535,985 of record NZ_BSRC01000002.1, on the reverse strand, counting down.
CACAGGATCAATCCTCCTCATCGAAGGCGAGGCTGCCCTGGTCGATCAGTGCCTTGATAAGGGCGATCGCTCCGGCCGCTTGAGCAAGCTTTGGATCTGGCGCGACGGTGGAGACGGAGCATAGCCTTTCCGCGAGAGGCGCGGTGTCTTCGCCGCAGTCGAAGCAATGACCATCGACGAACAGCAGGACGGAGGGGCCTTGCCGGATGAAGGCGTAACGGCTTGCCGGATTGCGGCTGAGCGTGGCGCCTTGGGCCAGCAGCGCCTGCACTTCATCGGGAGCGATTGGTTCCTCCGGCCGCCAGTCGGCGTCGGCATATTTGGGTAGGCTGTTGTGAAGCCCGAACCAGCGGGCGAAGGCGTCGCGATCGCTCAGCGCTTCCATCACCATCGCATGCATGCGGTCGAGGGCCGCCGGGCTGATCTCTCCCGGGTTGGACTGGAGGATGAGGTCGGGATCGGCATAACGATCTTCCTCCGTCATGCCATCGGCCTGATGAGCGCTCCAGCCTTCGACGAGGTCGGCGCGGGAAGGGGCGCGAAATCCAATCGAATAGGTCATGCAATCATCGACGAGAGCGACGCCGTCATGCGCGAAGCCGGGAGGCACGTAAAGCATGTCGCCGGGCTCCAAAATCCATTCTTCCTCGGCGTTGAAATCCCGGATCAGGCGCAAATCGTCATGGGGAAGCAAAGGCGTCGAAGCATCGCAGCGCGGGCCGACACGCCAGCGCCGCCGGCCGAGGCCCTGGATCAGGAAGACGTCATATTGATCATAGTGAGGGCCGACGCCGCCGCCGTTGGTGGCGTAACTCACCATGACATCGTCGATGCGCCAGCCGGGTATGAAGCGGAAGGGTTCGATCAGTGCAGCGACGTGGGGGACATGATGGTCCACGGCCTGCACCAGCAATGTCCAGGGGCTGGTTCTCAGTTCGCCAAATCTGGTTTCCGGCAAGGGGCCGCTTTCCACCGTCAGTTTACCGGCTGGTCCGGTGATCAGGCGCGATTCTATGCCTTCTTCGCAGGCGAGGCCGGCGAGTTCGTCCGGGTCGAGCGGGTTGTGCCAATTGTCCCATGGATTGCGGATGAGGAGGGGGCGTTTTTGCCAGAAGTCGTGAAGGAAATCGTCAATTGAAAAGTTTTTGCGATGCATGGGGTGCACATGGGGGGATTGGGGGCGGGTGTCAAAAGCCACTTTTGCGATCCGTGCTATTGAAAATCGGTCGCAATGTCATTAGCAGCGCCCGCAACGAGCGATCCCTGGGGGAACAGATATGACGAATCACACAATCCTGAAGCTGAGCGTGGCGCTGTCCGTGCTGGCTCTGACATATCCGGCCATGGCAGAGGACGCGGCGCCCGCCGCCGGTGAGGCGAGCGCAAGCGAACAGGGAATCATCGTCACGGCCCGCGCGGGGACGAAGACCGAGACGCCGCCGCTGGAAGTGCCGCAGCCTGTCACGGTGATCAGCGAGCGCACCTATTTGTCGCAAGGCGCGATCAGCATCAGCGATACGGTTAAATATGCCGCAGGCGTCACCGCCAACGCCTATGGCCGCGACACGCGCGTCGACAATTTCGTCATCCGCGGGATCGACGCGCTGCAGTTCCGCGACGGCATGCGCGACATTTTCAGCTATTATGCCAGCATCACGTCCGACCCCTATAATTTCTCGCAAGTCGAGATCGTGCGCGGACCGGCATCGGTGCTGTTCGGACAAGGATCGATCGGCGGCCTCGTCAATCTGGTTTCCAAGACGCCGACCTTCCAGACCGGCGGCGAAGCGTCGATCGTCTATGGCAGCTATGACCGCAAGGAAGCCATGGGCGACGTCAATGTGGCACTGTCCGATACGCTGGCGGTGCGCGCGGTCGGCAGGGTGCGCGACGCGGACACCTATGTCGATCATGTGCGGGACGACCGGGTGATGTTCGCCCCGTCCGTCCGCTGGCAGCCGACGCCGGACACCGATCTGGTGCTGCAGGGGCTGTACCAGAAGGACAAGAGCGGATCGACGTCGCAGTTCCTGCCCGTCGTCGGCACCTTCCGGCCAAACCCGAACAACGGTGAGAAGCTGGACCCGTTCCTGTTCGTGGGGAAGCCGGGTTGGGATCGCTATGATGGTCGCACCCTGCAGGGCGGTGGATCGCTTACCCAGCGCTTTGGCGACAATGTGCAGTTGAACGTCAAGGCGCGGTATATCGACAGCAATGTCGAATATTTCACCCATTATGCCGACAGCTATACCAACCCGACTGACCCGTTTTTGCCGTACGCGCCTTACGGCACTTATGGCCGCACCATCGGCCTGATAGCCGATGCCAGCGATGCGCGTATGAACGTGTTTTCGACGGACAATAATCTTCAGTTCAAGTTCAATACCGGCGCCAATATCGAGCATAAGCTGCTCGTCGGCGTTGATTATAGCTGGAACAAGGTCGGCAAGAGAGCAGCTGTAACGCCAGGCTTCTATGACGCAGACGGAAATTTCACGCTGGATAATGTCGAAAAGATCGACATTTACGACATCGATTATGACGCGCTGCAGACCTATGATCCGAGCGGTCCATTTGCCTACGCTTCACAAAAGCAGCTTGGCATTTATGTGCAGGACCAGATCCGCTTCTGGGACCGCGTCTCGGTGGTTCTGGGCGCGCGGCGCGACCGGGTGACGACTTCGGGAACGGCGGTCAGGGACAAGGCGACCACCTTCCGTGCGGGCATCATCGGCGAAGTGGGTGCGGGTTTCTCGCCCTTCTTCAGCTATACCGAAAGCTTCCTGCCGATCGCGATGACGGTCGATGGCGGCAGCCCGGCCCGGCCGCAGCGCGGGACGCAATATGAGGTTGGCTTCAAGTGGCAGCCTGAACGCAACACGCTGATCACGGTGACCGGCTTCCATATCAAGGAAATCAACCGCATCATCTATGGCTCGGCTGGCTCCATCACGCAGTCCGGGGAGATCACCAGCAAGGGCATCGAGATCGAAGCAAGCCACCAATTGCCCGGCAATTTCGAACTGCTGGCCAATTACGGCTATAACAAGCTGGTGTCGCACGATACGGCGACCTTCGATTATCTGCCGCGTCATACGGCGTCCTTGTGGACGACGAAGACGTTCGGCCTGGAAGATGGCGCGCAGCTGCGGCTCGGCGCGGGCGTCAACTATACCGGCAAGCGCACCTCCATCGGTTCGGCCTGGACGCTGGTGACGCCGAGCTACACCTTGGTCGATGCTCTGGCGGAAATCAGCTGGAAGGATTGGCGCTTTGCGGTCAATGCCACCAACCTGCTGAACAAGCAGTATTTCGCGTCCTGCCTGGCGCGCGGTGATTGTTTCGTGGGCGCGCCTCGTAATGTGATGGGGACGGTCAGTTATCGGTTCTGATCTCGCCTGTTCCCCTCCCGCAGGCGGGAGGGGTTAGGGGTGGGGCGAGCGGTAGCGAGCTTTTGACCTTTGAGCGTTGTGAGCGATTGCTGGCGCAATCATGCCCACCCCCAGCCCCTCCCGCTCTGCGGGAGGGGAGCAGTGAGGTAGGCCCGTCCCGCGTGCGGGAGGGGCTACTGTGCTAATCTGGCCTTGACTCATTATGGAACTCACCGATACCCATTTTGCGAAATATGGGAAAGGATGAGGAATAATGGCGCGTTTGGAAGGCAAGGTCGCGATCGTCACAGGCGCGGGCCGTCAGGGTAATATCGGCGCGGCGGTGTGCGACGCATTTCTGCGGGAAGGTGCGCTAGCCGTGATCGCCACCGATCTGCGGACCGAAGATGCGGTCAGCAGCGAGATGGAGGGCAAGCATGGCGCTGGCCGGTTCAAGCTCGTCGCGCAGGATGTGACGCAGGAGGCCGACTGGGCCAAGCTGGTGTCGTCGGTCATGGCCGAATATGGCGCGATCGACGTGCTGGTGAACAATGCCGGCATTTCCATCCACGGCGGTATCGAGCACACGTCGCTGGAAGACCTGCACAAGGTCATGGCGGTCAACCATGATAGCGGTTTCCTGGGCATCAAGCATTGCGCCCCTGCACTGGCGGAAGCGGTGAAGCGCTTTCCCGGCGGCGGATCGGTGGTCAACACCGTGTCGATGGCGTCCCACATGCCCAATGCCAATAATCTGAGCTATCATGTGTCCAAGGCGGCGCAGCGCATGCTGACCATGTGCGCTGCGATCGAATTCGGCCCCAAGCGCATCCGCGTCAATTCGGTGCATCCGGGGCAGACGACCACGCCGCTGCTGAGGGAAGGCTATGAGGGCTATGCACAGATGGGCCTTTATGAATCCGCCGAGGCGGGTATTCAGGAACTTGTGAAAATGTGTCCGCTCGGCATCGAAGCCTTCCCGGAAGATGCGGCGCATGCCTTTGTCTATCTGGCATCGGATGAGTCACGCTTCGTAACTGGCGCATCGATCTATCATGACGGTGGGCTCGGCCGTCAATATTAAGCGGGATTGATGAGGGGCGGCCGAGGCTGCCCCTTGTCATGTTTCAAGATTTTTGTGCTGTTTGCTGTTGTCATGGGCGGGCGTTGGCCTGAAGGCAGAGCTAATATTGTTGGTCTTCGCTTCTGCGCAAGTTGAGCTGTTGATCCGTGGCGGGCTCGCAGCCATCAATTGACTGGTGGGAGCCTTAGCGCTTGGGTCGAGGCGTGACCGTCTTACACTAAGGGACTCGCGTCAGGCGTTTTGCGTCACCCTCAGGATTGACTCCCCGTTGTGATGCTTGGGCAGCATCGGAGGAAGCGGGACCCCGGATCAAGTCCGGGGTGACAAACATTCAGACATTGCGATGTTGTATGCGACAGCCAGCGGCCCTGCGTTTGGGAAGGCTCAGCCCGGACGCGTACGAGCGTTGTCCGCGACGGGCATCAGGCCCCGTGCGATCAGTTCCGCGACGCGGAGGGCCTTTGCATCGGCCTGTTCCTCGGTCAGGGGCTCGGCCGTGCCTGCCGAGACAGCATCGACCATGTCCTGCGACAATAGCCAAAGGAACATCGATGCGACCTCCTCGCAATCAATGGTACGGATCAGGCCGCGTTCCTGAAGCCGTTCCAGATAGGCGCGGAGCGGCGCCTGCTGGCGCGCGGTTCGTGCCTCACCCATGGCATCGCGAAACTCGGGGAAGCGCAAGCCTTCGCGCATGCTGATCGCGGTCACGGCATGCGCGGCTTTGGTCCGGGTGCTGCGCATGATCATGCGGGCCCATTCATAGAGGCCCTCTACCGGATCGTCCCGGTCGAGCAGGCGCAGGTCGGCAGCCATGTGCCTGTCCGCGATCCGGTCCAGAACGGCGCGCAGCAGTCCGGGCTTGCCGCCATATTTGGCATAGATGGTCTTTTTGGAAACGCTGGCGCGCTGAGCGATCAGTGTCAGCGTGGCGCGTTCATAGCCAAGTTCGATCAGCGCTTGTTCGGCCGCCTGGAGCAGTGTTTCGGCGCGTTCTTGAAGCTCTGCCGCGCGCGGACGGCCCGCGCCGCTTCGCATTTTCCCCTGGTGCATGGTGATGGCTTGGCTTGATCGCGGGCGGAGCGCAAGGCCCAGCTGTACGAGAAAAAGCGTCCCGCCTTGCCCCAGAAGGCGGGACGGGACGCTCCGACGGTCGCAGGCCGCCCCCGGGAAACCGTGCGCGGGCCGCGTCCGGAAAGGGAAACATGCTAAGCCGTTGATAGTTCCCGAGAAGATCAGCCACTGGCGGGGACGGGCCGAACCGGCGATGTGATGAGATTCTTTCATCGGCCAAGGCCATGGCGATTTGCGTGTTTCGTCATTCCGGTCATTGCGGCCGATATTGGAACCACATCGCGCGGTTTTTGTGCGATAAGAGGCCATGACCGGACTCACTGTCGATCGCCCCGCAGGCGCTGCGGAGGATTGGACGATCCCACAGGATTGGGACAGCTATTCGCCGCAGGATCATGCCGTCTGGGATGCGCTGTTCGCGCGGCAGGCCGCCCTGCTGCCGGGAAGGGCGGTGAAGGAGTTCATCGACGGGCTGGACATATTGCGCATCGCGAAGCCGGGCATTCCGAACTTCGAGGACCTGTCCGAACGGTTGATGAAGAGAACCGGCTGGCAAGTGGTCGCGGTGCCGGGATTGGTGCCGGACGATGTGTTTTTCGAGCATTTGGCGAACCGGCGCTTCGTCGCGGGGCGCTTCATCCGCAGGCCCGACCAGCTGGATTATCTTCAGGAACCGGACGTATTCCATGATGTGTTCGGTCATGTGCCGCTGCTCGCGCATCCGGTCTTCGCCGATTATATGCAGGCTTATGGCGAGGGTGGGCTGCGTGCGGATGGATTGGGTGCGATCGAAAAGCTAGCGCGGCTCTATTGGTATACGGTCGAGTTCGGGCTGATCCGGCAGGATGCGGAATTGAAGATTTACGGCGCGGGGATCGTTTCGTCCTATGGCGAGTCCCTGTTCGCGCTGGATGATCCGTCGCCTAATCGCATCGGGTTCGGCCTCAAGCGGCTGATGCGGACCAAATATCGGATCGACGATTACCAGCAGTCCTATTTCGTGATCGACAGTTTCGATGATCTTCTGCGTCAGACTGTCGAGATGGATTTCGCGCCACTTTATGAAGAGTTGAAGCAGGAAAGCACCATAGAGGCGGACGAGATCATCGACGAGGATCATGTCTTCAACCGGGGAACACAGGATTATGCCAGATCCAAAGCCTGACGAAGCAGCCGTGAGCATGCGCGTAACGCTGCACGGATATTGGCGATCGTCGGCGGCCTATCGTGTTCGCATCGCGCTTAGCCTTAAAGGCATTGGCTATGATCAGGTCAGCCATGACCTGCGCGCGGGGGAGCAGCGGGGCGCCGATTATCTTGCGATCGCGCCGCATGGCCTGGTGCCCGCTCTGGAGGTGGGCGGCAGGACGCTCATCGAAAGTCCGGCGATATTGGAATGGATCGAGAGCAAATGGGCCGATCCGCCTTTGCTGCCAAGGGATGCGGATGAGGTCGCGGTGGTGCGGTCGATGGCGGCGCTGGTCGGATGCGACATCCACCCGATTAACAATCTGCGAGTCCTCAATCGGTTGCAGAGCCAATTCGGGGCGTCCAAGGATCAGGTGAAGCTATGGGTGCGGCATTGGATCGCGGAGGGCTTTGCGCCGCTGGAGCAGTTGGTGGCGCGGCATGGGGCGGGGTTCGCCTTTGGGCGCGCGCCGACATTGGCCGACTGCTATCTTGTGCCGCAGCTTTATAGTGCGCAGCGGTTCGGGGTCGACCTGTCGCCCTATCCAAGGTTGATGGCGGCGGGTGAGGCTGCGCTGGCGCTGCCCGCCGTGCAGGCGGCGCATCCGGATCGGCAGCCGGACGCGGATTAGGCCGTCTGTTCGGACTTGTTGAAGACGGCGAGTTGATCGGCGAAGGCGCGCTGGTAGGCGGGGCGCTGTTCGGCGCGGGCGATATAGGGTGGAAGATTGGGGTAGAGTTTGAGAAGCCCTGACCCGGTGAGCCTGCGCAGGACGGTGACCATCAGCAGGTCTCCGGCGCTGAAGTCGCCCTCCAGCCAATCGCGGTCGCCGAGCCAGTTGGAAAGTTCCGACAGGCGCTGCTTCACGCGCGCATCGAGGAGGGGCATGCGTGCTTCATACCAGCTTTCGTCGCGTTCGAGATATTTGGGCATTTCCCGTTCAAGGATCGGCGGTTCGACCGTGTTGAGGGCGGCGAACATCCAGGCGGTGGCGCGGGCGCGGCCATGGAGGTCCGCAGGCCAGAGGCCGCCATGCCGGTCGTCGATGTGCAGGATGATCGCGCCGGATTCGAAGAGGGTGAGGCCATCTTCCTCATAGGTCGGGATCTGGCCGAAGGGCTGGGAGGAGAGGTAGCCGGGCTGTTTCATCTGCGCAAAGGAGAGGAGCCTGACCTGGTAGGGGAGGCCAGCCTCTTCCAGCGCCCATCGCACCCGCATGTCGCGCGCCATGCCCCGGCCGCGATCGGGGGATCGTTCGAAGGCGGTGATGGTGATGGTCATCCTTCAACTCCGGCTGGCATCGGTGCATGGAAATTACCTCTTCGAACCGTCAAAGTCGAATGGCGCGATCGGTACGCAACCGATCCGGACGGATGCGGGTTGTCATGGTCGCATGGCACGGCGCCATCATGGGGTGCATATGAGCTGGATGGCGCTGCAGGCGGGGTTCTGGGGACTGGTTGGCGGTTCCGCGCTGCTTCTGGGAGCGATGGTCGGATATCTGGTTGCCCTGCCGCAGCGGCTGATCGCGGCGATCATGGCGGTGGGCGCGGGGGTGCTGATCTCTGCAGTTGCGTTCGATCTGATGGACGAAGCTTATTCAAAGGGCGGGTTCGATTCCGCCGCCTTGGGCTTTCTGGCTGGGGCGGCCGCTTATACCTTCGCCAACATTCTGGTCACGCGGAATGGGGCGATGCATCGGAAGCGGTCAGGCTCCAACCCGGATCAGAGCCAGCAATCGGCCGATGCGGGATCGGGCATGGCCATCGCGATCGGCGCGCTGCTGGATGGGATACCGGAGTCCATCGTCATCGGCGTCAGCTTGCTGGAAGGAGGAGGTGTCAGCATGGCAGCGGTTGCGGCCGTGTTCCTGTCCAACGTGCCCGAGGGGCTGTCGAGCGCCGCGGGCATGAAGAAGGCCGGGCGCAAGCCTGCCTATATCTTCCTGGTGTGGGGCGGGATCGCGTTGGCGTCGGGGCTTGCGGCGCTGATCGGGAATGTGGTGCTGGCCGACGCGGGCAATGAGGTGATCGCGGCGACGATGGCGGTCGCCGCTGGCGCGATCCTGGCGATGCTGGTCGATACCATGATACCGGAAGCGACCGAAGAGACGCATGAATTTTCAGGGCTGATCGCGGTCGCGGGATTCCTGTTGGCGTTCGTGCTTTCGAAGATGGGCGGATGAGATATGGGAAGCATCATATCCGAGTTGCTTTTCCGTCACCCCGGATCAAGTCCGGGGTGACGATTATTCGAACATGATCATGCCCAGGTGGGCGCCCGCCCGCCTTGCAGCGGAGCGCTGTCAGAGTTCGCTATCGTAGCGCGACATTTCCTCGCGATAGCGCGCGGTCATCCGATCCTGATCGGCGGGGGGTAGCTCGTCCTTCAGATGAAGGAAGCGGTCATTTTCCTCTTCATAGACGTGATGAGCGACCGCGCCCTTGATATGCTCAAGCTTTTCCTGCCAGTCGTGGCTGAGCGGATCGAGTTCTTCCAGGAGCGCCAGTTGGACCTTGGCGGCCTGCTGTTCTTCGTAGGCCATGGCCATATGGCTTTTATGGTCTTTGGACAGTTGAGGGTAGATGACGGCTTCTTCAGCGCTGGAATGGCTCGTCAGCAGGGCGGCGAGCTTTCTTTGCGCACTCGTCCGGCTCTGCGCATCGGCGGCGGCTTCTGCTTCGGAGAAGGCGGCCTCTATCTGCTGATGATGTTGCAGTATCTGGTCGAGCCAGTCGCCGGGCGCTGCCGCGGCACGCGCTTTCTGCCGCGCTTCGGCACGATCTTCCTCGGATTCCGGCGGCGTGACTGCCGCGACGATCCTGTCGAGAACGGACATTGCATGCTCCTATTGCTGAACGGATCGGCCGTGCAAAAAGGCACGGCCTGACATTCCAGCAATCCTCGCAGGCTTCGCAGGGTTCCGGGGCCGGGCGGCAAAGCGCGCCGCCGCTAACCCAGATTGCAAAGGCGGATGCGCGGCCCCGTCAGGCCGCGATCTTGTCCAGTTCGCTGATCAGGCGCAGGAACTCCACCTCATTTTCGTCATGAGGCGTGCCGTCCTCATGGAAGATGTCGTGGAACCAGCGTTCCTTCAGACCATCGATGTTGGGGTTTTCCCACTTGTCCCATGGCAGATGCGTCTGCGTCTTGCCACGGACCAGGCCCCAGCAGAAGGTGCCGACTTCATGCTCCTTCGCCACGGGGAGGATCGCCTGGAAGGTGCTGCCCGCCGGCCGCGCCATATATTCGGTGCAAAGCAGCGGACGGCCCATGGTCTTAAGCCATTTCACGCGCTGTGCGAAATCTTCGGCGATGCCGTAGTTGTGGAAGGAGATGACATCCGAATTCCCGGTCTGGGTCCGCTGGATCGGACTCAGCAGGTCAGGCGCGGACCAGTCGCCAAGCCAGATGCCGCTGGTGAGCGGGTGTATCGGATTCATTTGCCGCGCCCAGCCGAATGCTTCGACCAGCAGCGGCACGACGAGATCAGCCTTGGCCTGCAACGCGACGGGATCGCAGAGCGCGACTTCAGGACCATTGTCGGGCTCATTCCAGATGTCCCAGGCGAGTACGCGCGGGTCCTGGCCGAAGCGGCCAACGACGCCCCGGACATAGGCTTCCAGACGATCATGTTCGTCGGCGTTCATCAGCGTCGGCATGCCGGGCGATTGCACCCAGCCGCTGTTATGGACGCCTTCGCGCGGTTCGGGCTGAGGCCCAAGCGCCGGTTCGGGGTGCCAGCAGGAATCGAACAGCACCAGCATCGTGCGGATGCCGTGGCGGTCGGCGACGCCAAGGAAGGCCTCGATGCGGTCGAGGAAGCCTTGCGCATCCTCCAGCCACAGCAGGTCATGCAGATAGACACGAACCGAGTTCATGCCCACCGACGCCGCCAAGGCGAGTTCGCGGTCGATGGTCGGCAGGTCGAAGGTGGTCGCCTGCCACATCTCCAACTGATTGATCGCATTGGATGGTGTGAAATTGCAGCCAACCAACCAAGGTTGAGCCTTGAACCAAGCATGTGCCGCTTCCGGCGTCCAACGTTCACTCATAACTGTACCCGCTCACGACCCCCGTCCGATTCGACGGCTCTTTAATGGCGCGCCACTACGAACCCCGCTAATTTAGAACAAGAGGGTTAACTGGATATGAGTAAGTGGAATTTTCGATCGATTCCGATCGATTTTTAAGCGGCGTTTTGCATCGATTGTTCCCGGAAATGCTGGGCAAAATGTTCCATGGCCGAAAGGAGCGAGGGAAGCTGCGGACCTTGGGCCGTGGCGAGCGCGACGTTGGCGGGACGGGGGGCGGGCCAGCCGAAAACGTGATGAGCGACGGCATGGACGCGTGAGGGGTCATGGCCGCATATTTCAGTGATGCTTTTTGCGAAATCGGCCCAGGAAAGAGCTTGGCCATTGGTGAGGTGCCAAAGGCCCGCCTCTCCGTCGATCAGCAGGTCGAGCGATGCCGTCACCAGATGCGGCACATAGGTCGGTGAGACGACAAGATCAGACGCCGCGTGAAATTCCTCGCCCCGTGCAAGCGCCGAGACGACAGCAGTCGCGAAATTATATTGGTCGTAGGGAGAGAAGAAGGCTGCGGTGCGCGCGATCAGGTGCTGGCCGGAAAGCTCCGCGATGCCTGCTTCCATCCGCGCCTTGCTGCGCCCGTAGCTGTTGCAAGGGGAGACGGCATCGCTCTCGAGATAGGCAGTGCCTTTGGTGCCGTCGAAAACGAGGTCGCTGGAGAAGGAGAGCGTCGGGATGCCTTCACGCTCGCAGGCCTCGGCAAGCGCGATGGCGCCCAGTGCATTGGCGAGCATGCAGGCGGATTCCTCAGTTTCTGCTTCGTCGACCCGCACCCATCCGGCGGCGTTGACCACTGCCCAGGGGCGCAGCCTTTCCAGCGCCGCGCCGATGCTGGCGCGGTCGGAGAGGTCCAGATCCTGACGGCTCGTAAGGATGAAGGGGATGTTGCGGAGCGAACAGGCGCGGGCCATCGCCTGTCCCAAGGTGCCCGTCGCACCACAGATGAGCAGGGGTTGAGGCGATGTTGGACCGCGAGAACCGGCGATGTGCTGCGTGATCGGCGCGGGCCGTTGAACAGGCGGATGAACCATGCGGACGGGCCTATGCCACCAGCCCGCTTCTGTCGTGACAGGCGGACGAGCGGCCTTGGTCGCCAGCGCTTTCACCAGGGAAGCCATGGCGGTTGGACGAGGTTGGCCGCTGCTCACGTCCCAGACGCCCGGCTCATAGACGCCCGGCCGGGTGAGAAGCGTGTTCCAGCCGGTGCTGCCGAGAAGGGACCAGATGGTCACCGCTTCCACCGGCACGCCCTGATCATTGAGACGGGTTGCGATGTCCCATGCCTGCGCCATCCAGCGAAGCTGTTCCTCGCGGGTGCAGCCATTATGCACTTCGGTGATGGCGACCGGCAGGCGATAGCGTTCCCACGCTTCGCGCAGCGCGCCTTCGAGCCCCTGCGAAGGTGGATCGAGCACGCGCACTGCCTCCACATCCGCGTAAAGCTGCGTCTCGCTGCCGCCATGCAGATGCCGGGGATAGCGTTGCAGGCGATGATCGAGGAAGCGGTCGCTGGTGAGATAATGGTTGATGCCGATCACGTCGGGCGGGCAGGGATCGTCGAGGATCGTTTGCAGCCGATGTTCGAGCCCGAACGCCGCGATGCGTTTCCAGAAGGGATCGCTGCGGTCGATCTTTCCGCAAAGAAGATCCCATCCGGTCCAGCGCCGCATATTGTCGAATGTGGCCTGATCCCGGAGCGCGGCGGTGGCGTAGGTGCGGCCAAGGTCGTCCGTCTGGATCAGGCGTGCAGCAGGGTTGATGCGGCGGATGGCCCGCATCGACAGGCGGGTGGCATCGACCTGATTGAGCAGCGCCAGCCAGAAGTCGCGTTCGGAACGCAGATGCGGATACCAATGCCCGTACAGCGCCGAAAAGCGCGCGGTCGTCAGGGGTTCGTTGACGGGCGTCCAGTCTTTGATCCAGGGATAGCGTTCGGCGACATGGCGGGCATGAGTGGCCAAACCTTCGGCAAAATCGTCCGAGACGAGGCTGGTATAGCGCGGCCCGCTGCCATGGTGGATGAGTCCCGCGATGACCCGGATGCCGAGTTCGCGCAGGCGGGAGAGCCTCTGGTCGCTCCACGCCCAATCGCATTGATCGGGATGATCCGGGCTGGTCCGTTCCCAGAGCACAGGGTAGCGGATCGCCTTTATGCCGAGTTCGGCGAAGCGGTCGAGATCCTCCAGCCGATCCTGATGGCCGCTCAGGCGGATCTGATCGCCATAATGTTCGTGCACCCGGTTCACGGTGCACTCAAGGCCGCCCCATAGCTGCGGAAATTTGGTCATTTCGGATCCCCTCTGATGGCTTTTGGAAGAGGAAGCGGTTCTGACGGTGCCCCCGAGTAGGTCGAAACGGTCCAGCCGTTCAAGTGGATGCCTCTAAATAGCATCCTTCCGCCAACTTATATCAGCGGCAGGGCAGGAACGCGTAAGCTACTCCCGGGGTTGTGTCTGCATTCATCATCCAGAAAGGTACGCGCTTATGGTCCCGCCCCATTCGTCCACTCGGCATGGAACAGGACCAAGTCCCAAACCCGGCGCTCATACGTTAATCTGCTTCAGTCATCTTCGTTGGAATTTCGTATTCCAGCGCCCGCAGCATTTGATGAGCCGCTTTGCCGCACACTCCCAGGTGCTGTTCTGGGAGGAGCCCAACCATGTCGCTGAGCTGAAGGCGCCCGACCTGCATGTCGAAACCTGCGCCCAAACAGGGGTCACGGTGGTTACGCCGCAGCTGCCCGCCGGGCTGCCCAGGGAGCAGGAGTGCGAGGTTCTGAAGCAGCTGCTCGACCTTTATCTCGCCGGGGAACCGGGGCCGTTCATCCGCTGGTACTATACGCCGATGATGCTGCCCTTTTCCGAACATGTGATGGCGGACTGCATCATCTACGACTGCATGGACGAGCTTGCCAATTTCAAGGGTGCGCCGCCCGAACTGTTGCCGTTGGAGCAGCGGTTGCTGTCGCAGGCGGACCTTGTCTTTACCGGCGGCTACAGCCTGTATGAAGCGAAGCGGGACAAGCATCCCGCCGTCTATCCCTTCCCGTCGAGCGTCGATGCCCAGCATTTCGCGAAGGCGCGCCTTGCCCGCCCGGCCAATGACGATGGGCGCCCGCGCCTTGGCTTCTATGGCGTGGTCGATGAGCGGATGGACGTGGAGCTGCTCGCCGCGCTGGCGGATGCGCGGCCGGAATGGGTGCTGGAGATCATCGGTCCGGTGGTGAAGATCAGCGAGGATGATCTGCCCCGCCGCGACAATCTGCGCTTCCTTGGCGGCCGGTCCTATGAGGATTTGCCCGCTTGCGTCGCGGGATGGGACGTTGCGTTGATGCCCTTTGCCATCAACGACGCGACGCGCTTCATCAGTCCGACAAAGACGCCCGAATATCTGGCTGCTGGCAAGCCGGTCGTGTCCACGCCGATCGCGGACGTGATCCGCCATTATGGCGACATCGAAGCGGTGAAGATCGCGCCGCGCGGGGAAGGCTTCATCGCCGCCTGTGACGAGGCGCTGGCCTTGGCGCGCGGCAATGGGCAGTGGCTGAAGGAAGCGGACCAGCTGCTTGCGGGCATGTCCTGGGACAAGAGCTTCCAGCAGATGGACAGGCTGATCAAGGATGCGCTGTCGCGCAGCGTCCACGCTCATCCGATCGTCTCCCCCACGTCCTGGAGCAGCAGCCGGTCGCATCATTATGATGTGATGGTGGTGGGCGCAGGCTTTGCCGGCGCGGTGATGGCGGAGCGGCTGGCGGCCGATGGCGGCAAGAAGGTGCTGGTGGTCGACCGGCGCCCGCATGTCGGCGGCAATGCCTTCGATGAATATGATGCCAATGGAGTGCTGATCCATCGGTACGGGCCGCACATCTTCCATACCAACAGCGAGGAGATATTCAGCTATCTATCGCGCTTCACCAAGTGGCGGCCCTATGAGCATCGGGTGCTGGCGGCCGTCGATGGCATGCTGGTGCCGATGCCGATCAACCGCACGACGCTCAACATGCTCTACGGCCTTGACCTCAAGACGGAAGAGGATGCGGCGGCCTTCCTGGCCGCGCAGGCGGAACCCGTATCGGTCGTCCGCACGTCGGAAGATGTGGTGATATCGGCTGTCGGCCGGGAGCTGTATGAGAAATTCTTCCAAGGCTATACGCGCAAGCAGTGGGGGCTAGACCCGTCGGAACTCGACAAGGCGGTAACGTCGCGCGTGCCGACGCGGACCAATACCGACGATCGCTACTTCACCGACAAGTTCCAGGCAATGCCGCTGGAAGGCTATACGCGGATGTTCGGGCGCATGCTGGACCATCCGAATATCGATGTCCTGCTGGGTGTCGATTATTGCGAGGCGCGCGATGCCTATCCGCATGATCATCTGGTATTCACAGGGCCGATCGACGAATATTTCGGCTATCGTTTCGGCAAGCTGCCCTACCGGTCCTTGCAGTTCGAGCATGCGCAGCTGGACCAGGCACAGTTCCAGCCGGTTGCGGTGGTCAATTACCCGTCGCCCGCGACCGAATATACCCGGATCACGGAATATAAGCATTTGACCGGGCAGCAGTCCCCCCGCACGAGCATCACCTATGAATATCCGGCTGCAGAAGGGGACCCCTATTATCCCATCCCCCGGCCGGAGAACCAGGCGCTGTTCAAACGCTATGAAGCATTGGCGATGGTGCAGCCGGACGTCAGCTTCGTCGGACGTCTCGCGACCTACCGCTATTATAATATGGATCAGGTCGTCGGGCAGGCGTTGGCCACCTACCGCAAGATGGCCCAGCGCCAGATCCGCGAGCAGGTTGTCCCGGCAGCCATTGAACTAAGGCCTTCATCGGGCGCGGCTTAGCTGCTCCCCGCCGCTGTTGCCGGGGATGCGGCCGGAGCGTGATCCGATTTCTCTCTGATCGGATCACGCTCCGCTCGTTCAAAAGCGCTGCCCGATGACATGGGAGCTGCAATGCGTATCCATCATCTTAATTGCGGCACGGATTGCCCGCTGGGCGGCAGTCTGTTCGATGGGACCAGCCATGGCCTGACAGGGCGGCTGGTGTGCCATTGCCTGCTGGTCGAAACGGACGGCCATGGCTTGGTTTTGATCGACACGGGCTATGGATTGCGGGATGTTCATCATCCCCATGCGGGCTCCCATTCCCGTATCACCCGCACGATGCGCGCCCTTCTCAACATCAAGTTGAAGGAGGAGGAGACAGCATATCGGCAGATCGAACGGATCGGCCTTTCCCCGTCCGACGTGCGGCACATCCTGCTCACGCATCTCGATTTCGATCATGCCGGTGGGCTGGAGGATTTCCCGCAGGCGCAGATCCATGTGATGGATGCCGAATACAGGTCAGCGACTGGCCCGCGCCGTGGCTTTGTCACGCGCAACCGTTACCGGCCAGCGCAGTGGAATGACGTCCGGCAATGGCGGCGCTACGGCGCAAGCGGAGAGAGATGGTTCGGGTTCGACGCCGTGCGCGATCTGGAAGGATTGCCGCCTGAAATATTGATGGTCCCCTTGCCGGGCCACACCTGGGGCCATGCGGGAATTGCGATCCAGTCGGGTGGCCGCTGGCTGCTGCATGCGGGAGACGCCTATTTCTACAGGGGTGAGATGCGAGGGGCGGCGAGGCATTGCACGCCGGGCCTGCGCGCTTACCAGAATATGATGGAGGTCGATCGGCGGGCGCGATTGGAAAATCAGGATCGCCTGCGCCGATTATCCATCGAGCAGCGGCATGAGCTATCCATCCTCTGCGCGCATGACCGGGTGGAGTTCGACCGTGCAACGGCGGGGCGGCTGCTCTAGCTACGCCGCGAAGGATCTCGGCCGTAGCCGTCATTCTGAAGGACCACGCTGCCGCCGTCGGGAAAGGCGGTCAGGTAGAGGATATAGACGGGCACCGATTCAGGAAGGGGGACGCGCAGTTCGGTGGCGTTGACCGCGCCCATGGCTTTGCCGTGCATGAGCCAGGTGTAGAGGCGTTCTGCGTCCGCCACGCGGACGCAGCCGGAACTCAGCAGACGATCCTTGCGGGCGAAATTCTGCTTGGCGGGTGTGTCATGCAGATAGATGCCGAGCCGGTTGGGCAGCATGAACTTGACCGCGCCCATCATGTTATCCGGACCCGGCAGTTGCCGCACGCGCAGCTTGGCGGTGCCCGCTGCAACCGCCGGCCAGTCTACCTCGTTGGCCTGGAGGATGCGGGCGTCATCGCCCCATCCCGACAGCAGTTCCAACCGCTCCTGTTCCAGAAGGGCGGGGCCGTCCGAAGCGATACGGGCTGCCCGAGCCTGGATGAGATCAGGCGGGAGGTTCCAATAGGGGTTGCGGACGGAAAAGCGGATCAGCCCGGCAAGCGACGGCGTCTGATGCTGCTTGCGGCCCACGATGACGGGCATTTCGCCCACGTTTTGGCCGTTTTCAACCATGATCAACTTGGCCGATGCGCTGTTCACAAGAATGTAGCGGCGGCCCGGATCAGCGGGAAGGGCGCGGAGCCGGTCCATGTTGATGAGGAGGGCCTGCTCATAATCCGGATTGGGGAGCCTTGTCGGATTGATGCCGGTGCGGCGATAGTCGCCAAGCGCCTTGCGTAGCCGCTCATAGAGCGGGTGCATCTGCCGGACCTGGGCGAGGTAGGCTGTGGCGGAAGGCGGATCGGCGGCTGCGCGGAGCAAGGTGTCGGCGCTGGTTTGCGGCGCGAGACCGGCGTCCACATAGAAGACCCGGTTGCTTTCAGAGGGCGTGCGGAGGGCGCGGACATAGTTGAGCAGGGCTTGCGTCAGCAGGATTTCGCGATCCATCCCCTTCTGCCGTGTGGCGGTTATGGCCGCACTGAAGCTTTCGGGATCGAGGCCGTCTTCGCCTGCATTCGCCAGCACGCGCCGGAACATGTCCGCAGCCGCATCCGTCCAGAAGGGACGGTGAGCGCGGGCGCGGTAAAATTGCTGGATTGCGGCAGCATCTGCCGCTGCGCCTTCCAATATTATCGCGGGCGTACCGGCTGTGGGCGCATGGCCGATCGCGGGGCTGTCGCTTCGAAAGCCCAGAAGTGCAGCAACCGCCAGCGCGCCGATGCACATCCCGGCGATTTGTGTCCTTGGCATTGAAGCGGACGGGCCGCTGCCGCCTGGTCGCGGCGTTACGGCAGCGGCGTCATCCGTTCTGGCTGTCAGCCGCGTTCTCCAGCACGCGATACCGCCGAGCCGCCAGTGCTGCTGTCTGATCCGGTCGTGCCATATTGGTCGCCGCTCATCGAGCCACTGCCGGTCGTTCCGGTGCTGCTTTCAGCCTGGCCTGAACCGTAGGTGCCGCTGGTGCCGCTTGTCGAGCCGGTCGAGCTGCCGCTACCCATTGTCCCGGTCGATCCCGACGAGGTCGTGCCGCTGGTGCCGCCGCTCATCGTGCCTGAAGTTCCGGATTGCGCCGTACCGCTGCCGCTGCCACTCCCGCTAGTGGTGCCTGCATTCTGCGCCAACGCAATTCCGCCTGCGGTCAGAGCGCCGAGCGCGCCGACTATTGCAAGTCTTTTCAACATATCATAGATTCCCTCTACTTGGGTGGGGCCGGGGAAACGAGGTGGTTACACTGTCGTTCCGCGCATGAATATTTGTTTTAACTTGAGTTACGCGTTTAATTGTTACGCTTACGTTTGGGTTGGGGGGCTTCTTGACATTCCGGACATTGCTGCTCGTCGCAGCCTTCGCTTGCGGGTCCGCGGCGACGCTGCCGGTGGAACGGCCGACCGTGGCGATCATCGATAGCGGTGTTGCGATGACCGCCGAACTCGCGCCGCTGCTGGTCGCGGAATATGACGTGGCGGCGCGCCCGGCGAGGGCGCCATTTCATCCGCGTTATGATCATGGCACGATGGTCGCGACGATCCTCGCCCGCGCCGCTGGGCGCGATGTCGGGATCATATCCATTCGCATTGATGATCCTGAAGGATGCCCGGCGAATGTCAGCCCGCCTTGCCAGAATGATCCTGCGCCGGTCGCGGCCGCAATCCGGAAGGCCACGGCGCTGAGGGTCGACGCCATCAACATCTCGCTCGCGCTGGGCCAGGATGACGGCATTACGGCAGCCGTGCGGGAGGCCGGAGCGAAGGGGATCAAGGTCGTGCTGGCCGCGGGCAATGAGGGATGGGATCATCCCGGCAATCTCGCCCCTGCGCGTGAGGCTTTTCCCGCTGCCGTGCTGGTTGGCGCGTTGGACGGCGCGGGCCATCCGTGGAGCGGCACGAACCGGCCGGGACCTACGCCGCGCGACTATAATTATGTCTGGCAGCCTGGCGTCAAAGTGCCCACGGCCGCTGCCGATGGAAGCGCGGTGCGTGGCACGGGCACATCCTTCGCCGCGCCGATCGAGACTGCACGATTGTTGCGGACCATCGGGCAGGTTCGGGCTTCCTCCCGGACCGCCAACGGGATTTCCTGAAGCCATATCAGCTTCTTTTGGCCGTTATTGAGGCAAGCTTCGTCTAAATTGACTTGATCAGGAACAAAATGCTTGGGGCGCCGATTATAATCCTGTGAGATGGAATTGAGGCGGCTTGTCGATGTTGTCCTTCATCCCCTTGTTATTCGACAATGATCTGGAGGCCGGTGTTTTGCGCCGGTTCGACAAGCCGCATCCTCTCATCTGTAAAAGGGGCACATGAAGTGACCCAAGGAAGAGGATGGACATTGGCGAGCGCCTGCATGCTCGCACTCACCGCGTGTACGACGGCGACTCCCTATCAGCCTTTGGCGGAACGTGGATCGGTGACCGGCGGCTTTTCCGATGAACAGGTGGAAGCGAACCGGTTCAGGGTCACATTTTCCGGCAACAGCATGACTTCGCGTGACACGGTTGAGCGCTATCTGCTGTATCGGGCCGCCGAATTGACGCGGCAACAGGGATATGACTGGTTCGTCATGGCCGACCGGGCGACGGAACGGCGCAGCAGGACTTATGTGGACCGGCCGTTCAGTTCGGGCATGTACGGCTATTGGGGCCCGTCGTGGCGCTATTATGGCCGTGGGTTCGGCTGGCGGACCTGGGACCCATTCTGGGGCGATCCTTTTTGGGACAACAGCATCGATGTACGCACCGTGGATCGTTATGAGGCGACGGCCGAGATCGTCATGGGCCGTGGGCGCAAGCCAATGAATGACGTTCGCGCCTTTGATGCCAGCGAGGTTCTACGAAATCTCGGACCCAATATAATGCGCCCTACGTGACCAGGCTGCCTGGATGATGGCCGCAGGGGGCGCGGCGGGTTGATGAATATGGTTGAGCCTTGGACCCACCGACGGTCCAAGGCTCAATTCCGTGCATGCGACCGCAGGCGTCAGCGGCCAGAGCCGCTTTGTCCGGGCGCGGACGTGCCGGCAGATCCCCTGGCACTGGTTGGGGCATCGGTGCCGGAGACGGCGCCCCGCGTGCTTGTCTCGCCATCGGTCATGGCGCTCCCGGCGCCTTCGCCTGGAATACCGTCAGGAACTGTCCCAACCGTGGTGTTGCTGGGCGCGAAGGTGGAGTCGCCGGAATCGGCCTGGTCCGACGGAGCGCAGGCCGCGACGCCCATGGCGATGATCATGATGGGAAGGGATTTTGGCACTTCATCTCTCCTGTTCTGGCATGGCAAGCAACCGGCCATGGGCGCGGCTGTTCCGGGGAACAGGCTTTTGACAATAGTGGGTTAATGCCATCGGCGTTCAGACGGTGACGGGCGCCTGTTTCCTGCCGGTGTCGCCGAAGACACGGAGATAGCGCGCGATTTCCGCCGCGTTGCCCGTCGCTTTTTCAGGGTTGTCGGACAATTTGACGGCGGGCCTTCCATTTGCTTCCACCACCTTGCAGACGAGGGAGATCGGGTCGAGTCCGTCGCCTGGAAATGGTGCGCACTGCCGGAAGTCGTTGGTGAGGTTGGTGCCCCAGCCAAAGCTCATCCGCACCTGACCTTCGAAATGCCGGTAGGTCTGTTCGATCGCATCGACATCCATGCCATCGGAGAAGATCAGCAGCTTGGTGCGAGGGTCGCGCCCCTTGTCGCGCCACCAGCGGATGATCTGCTCCCCGCCCTCGATCGGCGGCATGCTGTCGGGGCGGAAGCCGGTCCAGTCCGCGACCCAGTCCGGCGCGTCGCGCAGAAAGGCAGCGGTGCCGAATGCATCGGGCAGCACGATCAGCAGGTTGCCGCCATAAAGGGCCCGCCAATCCTGAAGGACGCGATAGGGTGCCGCTGCCAATGCTTCATCGCTGTCCGCCAAGGCCCCCAGCACCATCGGCAGTTCGTGCGCGTTGGTTCCGATTGCCTCAAGGTCGGCGTCCATCGCCAGCAGCACATTGGACGAGCCGATGAAGCGATGCCCGAGACCTTCCTTCAAGGCTTCCACGCACCAGCGTTGCCACAGGAAACCATGGCGGCGCCGGGTGCCGAAGTCCGATATGACGAGGTTCGGCAGACGGCTTAGCCTTTCCACCTTTTCCCATAATTTGGCCTTGGCGCGGGCATAGAGCACGTCCAGGGCAAAGCGCCCGCGATCCTTCATCGCCGCGCGGGAATGCAGTTCGTTGATGATGGTGAGCGCGGGAATTTCCCACATGGTCGCATGCGTCCATGGGCCGGTGAAGCGCAGCTGATATTCGCCGTCCGCCCCGCTCAGTTCATAGTCGGGCAGGCGGAAGTCGGCGAGCCATGCGATGAAGTCCGGGCTGAACATCTGCGTCTTGCCATAGAAGCTGTTGCCTGCGAGCCAGATCAGTTCCTTTTTCGCGAAACACAGCGATCGGGCATGGTCGAGCTGCGCGCGGAGTTCGCCTTCGTCGATGCTGTCGGCAAGCCTGACCGAGCGGCTGCGGTTGATGAGCTGGAAGGTGACTTCGACGTCCGGATAAAGACGCCAGATCATCTGGAGCATCAGCAGCTTGTAGAAGTCGGTGTCGAGCAGGCTGCGGACGATGGGATCCAGCCGCCAATTATGATTATAGGTGCGGGTCGCTATGTCCGTGAAAACCATGGGCCATCCTGTCGGGGGTCAACGGCCAAGGCGGTTCCGGGGATCCATTTTCTTGTGCCCATCGGCAATGTGCCGCATCATTGATCCGCGCTTGGAGGAGTGAAGTGGCAGGATGACAATTTTGGCCAAGGACATGGCGGAAAAGCCCGCTAGCAGTCGTGCGGCCTATCTGGAGCGGCGGCGAGCGGCGACGCGCGACGGGATCATCCGGGCGGCACGGCAGGTGTTTGCCGAAGCGAGCTATGTCGATGCGAAGATCGACGACATATTGGGCGCGGCTGGAGTCAGCCGGGCCACTTTCTATTCGCATTTTGAATCGAAGCTGGAGCTTGCCAGCGCCATCTATGAGGAGACGGTGCCGCAGACGCGAGCCTTGTTCGAACGGCTGCCGCTGCTGGCGGGGCAGGATCGGTCAGCGGTCAGGGAGTGGTTGGCGGACTTTGTCGGTATCCATCTGGAACATCGCTATGTGACGCCGCTGATCGCGCAGTTGCAATTGTTCGAAACTGGCTTTCGAGCCCGAATATTGGCGGATACCGAGGTGCTGATCGACCTGGTGGCGGGATCAGGCGTCGATGCCTTTGCCAAGGCAGGCACAGACGATCGGCAGCGCATCAAGGTGCGGCTGTTGTTCAATCAGATTGCGCATGTGTGCGCGGAGGTGGCCCGGGGCGAGTTTGGCGTGCAATCCGACATCTGCCTGGATTTGATGGCAGAGGAAATTGTCCGGTTCGTGAAACCGGCTGCCTGACGGGCCGTGAAAGCCGGTAGACTTGAAACCAGACTGAGAGTATGGTTTCAAAAAGAACAGGAGTAGGAGAGCGCCCGTGGTGATCCGGGTAGGCATTGTGGGTGCGAGCCCCGATTACGGCTGGGGCTCTGGCGTTCACCGCCGGGTGATCGAACGATTGCCGGGCTTCACGCTGCAAGGCGTATGCACGACGCGGGAGGAAAGCGCCCGGGAGGCCGCCGCCAGGTTCGGGGCGCCGCTGTGGTTCACTGATGCCGAAGTGCTGGCGCAACATCCCGACATTGATCTCGTCGCGATTTGCGTGAAGGTGCCGCATCATCATGCGATTGCCAGGGCAGCGCTGAACGCGGGCAAGCATATCTATTGCGAATGGCCGCTGGCGATCAGCGTGGAGCAAGCGGAGGAACTGGCGGCACTGGCGCGGCGGCGGGGCGTCAAGGCGATGATCGGCCTCCATCTGCGCGGATCACCGGTGATGACCCATGCGGCCAACTTGGTCGCGGAAGGCTATGTGGGCAGGCTCGACAGCGTGACGCTGCATGCGCGGATTTTCGGTCCGGTGATGCGGGCGATGGCGATGCGGGCAGGCGGCACGACGCTCCTGTCCATCTATGGCGGACATTTGATCGACGCCATGGACCATCATTTCGGCGCGATCGAGGATGTCGATGTGCGCGGGGCGATCCATTTGCCGCCGGTCGATGAAAATGGTGCGCCGATTGATCGGGATGCCGACGATCATTTGCTGTTCGAGGGCAGGCTGCGGGGTGGCGCGCTGTTCCAGATGAACCTTGCAGGCGTGTCGATGAGCGGCATGGGTTGCGAGTGGCGCATCGAGGGCAGCGAAGGGTCATTGCTGTTATCGACGCGCGACCCAAGCCTTCCCGCGATAGAATCCTTGGTGCTGCATGGCGTACGAGGGGGTGGCGCGATGGAGCCGATCGCCATCCCCTCTGCCCTGGAATGCGCGGCGATACCTGCTGAACCAGACCGCTACAGCGCCTATCCGGGCAGCTTCGCATCGCGCGAGGCGCTGTCGTCCATCGGCAATCTCTATACGCGTCTGGGCGAAGCCATAGTGAACGACGCAGAGGTTGAGCCAGATTTCGATCGGGCGGCCGCCATCCAGAACCTGCTTGCCCGTCTGGACGGCGCAAGCTCTCCCCGTGCATGTGCACAAGCTGCCGGAGTTACGCCATGAAAGCTGAATTGGAAATCGCCGATACCGCGCAGGCCGACAATGCCGAAGAGGTCACGTCGGGTAGTGCGATCTTCTACCTGAACGGCCGCCGCAAGGTGCGGACGGAAAGCAGTGTGCTGGTCAGCTCTTCGCGGTGGCTGAACGATGCGCGGGTGCGCGAGTGGATCTCGACCGAAAATTTGCGGCGCAACGGTCATGATTATCCGCTGCTCTATGGTCTTCCGACGCTGATGCAGGCGGTCGATGAGGTGCGTGATGTCGAAGAGGCCGAAAGGCTGGTGGCGGAGGAACGCCTCTGTAACCCGGCATTCGACCAGTGGCTGAACGAAGCTTTTGTGTCGACCTACAGCAAGGATGATCTGAAGGAATATCCGGAGGGTTCGGTCGGCCGCCAATTGTTCGAATATATGGATGAGTTCGACCTTTCGCCTGAACTCAACTCCCGCATCCTGGACAATCCTGATTGGAAGCCAGCGAATACGCTAGACTATTGGAACCTGCGCATGGGACAGACCCATGATGCCTATCATATATTGGGCGAAGTAGGATTTGGATCAGTCGCCGAATATTTCATCACCGGCGTGGTCACGGGCAATGTGTTCCGGCATCTGGGCGCGGAACTGGCGGGCGCTCTGATGACGGTCAATACGCTGATCATGTTCCCTTGGATGACGCGGACGATGCTGCATTATCCGGGGGCGTGGCCGGGTTTGTGGCGGAACCTGTCCTATGGCTATGAGGTGGGGCAGCAGTCGGACGCGCTGTTCACCGCGAAGTTCGAGGAGATCATGCACCTTTCACCCGCCGAGGCGCGGGCGGCGCTGGGCTGGCGCGGGCACCGGGAGGGCGTCGATAGTAGGCAGGCGTCGATGATCTTTGGCGAGGGGCGGGAGATCATTCCCTGAAGTTGTGGCGCGGGTTCTTGAAAGGGAAGAAGAGGACTTCGACAAGCTCAGTCTGAACGGTGCTTGTATGTTCCGGACAGAACAGAATGGGAGGAGGCGCTTAGCCCCCTCCCGATATCTTACTTCCCGTCGAGATGGGCGAAGTCGAACTGGCTCGTCGGAATGATGTCGATGCGCGAAAAGTCGATGAAGCCTGCGCAGCTGTCCGCCATATCCTTTGTATTGCGGGCGAATTTCTCATCATCGCCGACTGCGTCGAAGAAGGCGGGAGAGTTGGTCATCGCTTCTGGCGTGAAGCATTCCTCGACAAAGGCATCATAGTCGGGTGCATTGGGCGTCAGCGCGCGAACGATGATATTCTGGACATATTCGAAATTCGCCTGCGTATCGATGGCGACGCGGGTGTGGTGCCGGTGCCAGTGCGCGACGGCATCGTCCCAGCTCATGTCCGAGCGGAAGGAGATGAAGCTCGCCTGCGACCAGCCCCAGGTGCGTGACCCGGCCTGCGGCGCATGATCCCGGTTGGGAATGATGGTGGATTCAGCAACGACCCACAGCTCGAAGCGGCTGCTATGTTCGGCCAGGATGTCGTCAATGGGTCCGCGGAAATGGGCATTGGCGGTGGGTAGCCAGAATTGCACCACCGCATCCTGCTGCGGCTGCTGCCATGTTTGCAGGAGGGGGGCAGCTGGTTCCACGGTCGCGTCGCGCAGGTTCAGGCGGATCGCAGTTGCGCCCGCATCCTTGAGCGCAGCGGGGAGCGCGGCTTTCAACTGTTCGGCATAGTCGGCGCGGGTGACGCCCTCGGGCGCCCAAAGAGCGCAGATCAGCTTTTCCATTCAGATCTCTCCATCAATCTTTCAGGTCAGTCGAAATTGGCCTGTCCACCGTCAAGCGGGATGGTGGCGCCCGTCAGATAGGACAGGTCCGATCCGCACAGGGCGACAATGGCGCGGCCGATATCTTCCTCCAGCCGGCCGATGCGGTCGAGCGGGATGGTGCGAAAGAAGGCCTTTGCCTCCTCGGGATTATTCTCGATCCACCATTTGAGGCCCGGCGATTCGGCGTGCGGAGCGATGGTGAGGACGCGGATATTCTGCCGCCCCCATTCCGCCGCGCCCGCGCGGGTAAGGACACGGGTCGCCTGCTTCACAGCGCCATAGCAGCCATAGCCGGTCATGTCCCAGCGGATGCCAGCGGAAGAAGCGAAGTTGAAGATGGTGCCGCCGCCGCGCGCCGCCATATGGGGACGCACCAGCTTCATCAGGCGGAACGAGGCGAGGGGGCCAGATTCAAATCCTGCCAGGAAAGCCTCGTCCGTCACTTCATCGAGCAGGCCAAGCGGCACTTCCTGCGCATTGTTGATCAGGATATCGACGCCGCCAAGATCGCTGACCGCCCGGTCGACGGCAGCGGCGAGATCGTCCGCTGCCTTTACGTTACAGGCGACGGCGATGGCGCGAACGCCATGGCCTTCGGCAAGGCGTGCGGTTTCCTGCACCTTTTCGAGCGTCCGCCCTGCCAGCAGCAGATTCACGCCTTCAGCCGCAAGGGCTGTGGCGATGCCCTGCCCGATGCCCTGTCCCGCCCCGGTGATCAGGGCAACCTTGCCTTTGAGAGCCGACATCGCTCTATCCTTTCCCTTCATTTTGTTTCTGTGTCTTGCGCGTTGCCGCGCCTTGGATGTCAGACCTGGCGCGGCCGCAAGATCGCGTCGCTGCCGCCGTCGATGAAGATCAACTGACCCAGCAGATAGTTATTTTCCATGTTGAGCAGGAAGTCGAGCAGTTCAGCAATCTGTTCCGGCCCGGCATACTCCTTGACGGCGATCGGATTGCTCTGATTGATGAGCTTGACCATGTCCGGCTGGCTGAGCAGCGGTGTCGTCATCGGCGTTTTCACCACGCCAGGCCCGATGCCATTCAGCAAAATGCCTGCGCCGCCCCATTCGGGCTGCACCGCGGCGCGGCGGACCCATTGCGACAGTGCGTTTTTCGACGTGGAGTAGGCGTTGCCTCCATCATTCGCCATGGCTTCGCGCGCGGCCTCTTCCTTGCCCGCGAGGCAGAGTTCGACCACCTGGGCGTTGGACGGCAATATGGCTGCGGTGGAGCAGATGGCGACGGCGCGCGGACGGGCGGACTTCGCGAGCAGGGGCCGCAGTCCTTCCAGCGTGGCGACCGCGCCGAAATAGTTGATGCCGATGGTCTCCCGCTCCATCCCCTGAGCCGAGATGCCTGCCCCGGCAAGCACCGCGTCGATGCCATCGGGGGCTAGGCGCGTGACCTGATCGACCATGCCGGTCCGACCTTCCGCCGTTCCCAGATCAGCATCGATGTCGGAATTGCGCAGGTCGACGCCGATGACGCGGTGACCACCGCGTTCCAGCCGGTCGCGGGTAGCGGCGCCTATTCCCGATGCGGCGCCCGTCACGACTATGGTTCTGCTCATGAAAACACTCTCCGTCTTTTGCTTTGTTGCGTTGTAGATGGCAGTTTTTTCTGCGCATAGCCAGTGCTTGTTCTCTTGCGTGCATGAGATTATCGTTGCGCATATGACGCAGCAGGTTCTGATCGGCCCCAAGGCTCCGTTGGGCAGCGCGGCTGGGCCGTGGACGGTGCTGGCCGTCGTGACGAGCAGCGCCGCGCGCGTCGAACTGCGCCGCTATGAACTGCCCCGGCCCAATGAGATGTGGGAACTGGACGAAGCGCCGATCCTGTCGATCGTCATGCCCCGCGCCGAAGGCACGCAGGGCGAGATCATGTTCGATCTGGGCGACCGGCGGCGGCACAAGGTCGGCCGGCTGATGCTGCGGCCCGGCGGCATAGCGATGCACTCGCGGGGCGATGGGGGCACGCTCGACATATTGACCTGCCGTTTCGATCCGGTGCGCTTCGCGGCGGTTACGGGGCTGTCCGATTGGGATTCGCGGCGGCTCAGCCGATGCGCGTCGATCAGCTCACCGGTGCTGATGGCGCTGGCGGAGCGGCTGAAGCAGGAGACGGTGACGCCGGGCTTTGGCGCGGAGATGGCGGTCGAGGCGCTCGTGCAGCTGGCGATGGTGGAGTTGGCGCGGTTGTTCCGGCGGCCGCGGCAGGCTGACGCCGCGCAGGGCGGACTTGCGCCATGGCAGCTTGCCCGGATCGAGGAAGCGTTACGGTCCAGCGATGGAGAATGGCCGACGACGCAGGCGCTTGCGAGCCTGTGCGGGATCAGCCGGTCGCACCTGTCGCGATCCTTTGCCGCGACGGCGGGCCTGGCGCTGTCCGACCATGCAGCCGCGATCAGAATGGAGCGGGCGCAGGACATGATCCGGGGCGGCGTGCTGCCGATGAACCGCATCGCGGAGGCACTGGGCTTTGCGACCGCGAGTGCGTTCAGCGCCGCGTTCAGGCGCGCGACCGGACTGACCCCGCGCGCGTTCCGGCAGGAGTTTCACTAGGGGCGTTGCGCGCCCCTCGACAAGCTCAGGGCGAACGGGAGCTAGTTGTTGGCGCGTAGAAAGCTGATCAACACTTTTGCGAGTGCTGCGCCCTGGTCTTCCTGGACGAAGTGGCCGCCATTGGGGATGCGCGTGTGCGGCTGCCCTTTGGTGCCGGGAATGCGGCGTTGGAAAACCTCTTCCCAGGCAATTGTGGCCGGGTCCTGATCGCTGAAGGCTGTGAGGAAGGGCTTGTCCCAGCTTTCAAGGAAGCGCCAGGCGGCGCGGTTTGCCTCCAAGCCTTCGGCGCCCTCAGCGATCGGGATGCCACAGGTGATCTGGAGCATGCCTTTCTTGTAGGACGCGTCGGGGAAGGGCGCGGCGTAGGCGGCGAGGACGTCTGCCGGAACATCGGTAGCGCAGGCGCGGCCGACCAGCAGGTCGAGCGGCAAGTCTTCGCTGGTGCGGCAGGTTTCGACCCAGGCGGCGATCTGCTCGCCCGGCCAATCCGCCACGCCGAGCGGCGGCGCATCGCAATTTTGCAGCAGCGTGTTGGTGGCGAGAACGGCGCTGAAACGCTCCGGACATTCGGACAGGACGCGCAGCCCGATGGGGCCGCCCCAATCCTGGCAGACGAGGGTTATGCCGGTGAGGTCGAGCGTCTCGACAAAGGCCCGCATCCATTTGACGAAGCGGTCGAACCCGTAATGGGCGCGGCTGGCAGGCTTGTCCGACTTGCCGAAGCCGATCATGTCGGGCGCGATGACGCGATAGCCCGCTGCCACGACCGGGCCAATCATGTGGCGGTAGAGATAGCTCCAGGTCGGGTTGCCGTGCAGCATGAGGACGATGGGGGCTTCGCGGTCCCCCTCATCCACATAATGCATGCGCAAGGGGCCGAGGCGGGCGTCTTCCACCTCCACATAATGGGGCGCGAAGTCATAGCCCGGCAGAGCGTCGAAGCAGGCTTGCGGCGTACGCAGGATGCCGGGCCGGACTTCCATCGTCAAAGGATGTAGCGTTCGCGATAAGTGGCGAATTCGCGCTTGATCGCCTCTTCATCAAGGCCGAAGCGTTCGAGCGAATAGTCGTGCATCGGCCGCTGCTCGCGCTTGTTGCCCGCGAGGAATTCAGCCAGCACTTCTTCCAGCTGGGCATCGACGGGGATGCCCATGCGAGACAGCACGCGCTCTGCCTGCGCCATCGGTTCCTTGCCGACTTCGCGATAGTCGATGTCGATGAAGCGGTCTTCGCCGATCCGTTCACGCGCTGCTTCGAACAGGCGCATCCATTCTACAAGGCGCGGGAACCAGAAGGCACCGACTTCCGCGTCAGTAAGGGTGGCGCTGAGCTTGTACAGCGCCGCCTGCATGGAGACGTAGGAGGGCACGGTCTGCAACGGGTCGCGGTGCGTCATGATGAGCAGCGCGTCCGGGAAAGCCTTTGCCGCGACTTCCGCATAGGGGAGGTTGGAGGGGCTCTTCAAAATCCACTTGCGGCCCTTGCGCGAAGGGTCCTGCCACTGAAGATATTTGAGGATGGTCTTGAGGTCCTCATGCCCTTTGGACTGGTCATATGTGTTCAGCCAGCGGCTGAAGCTTGGCACATAATTCATGCCCTCTATCATCGTGCTGACGAACATCTGGCCGAGGACCAGGATTTCCTCGTCCGGCGCGTCGGGTTCGAGGGGATGGATGGACGCGAGTTCGGGCGAAAGCTGCAGCCAGCCATCGATCATCGCCTGCGCATAGGCACGGCGTTCGACCGGATTGCCGCGTTCTTCGCCGGGGAAAGGAGCGAAATTCTGCGCCTCGTACCAGCGCAGGCCCGTCATGCCGGGCGCGCTGGCGAGCAGGCGCTGGAAGATGGTGCTGCCGGTGCGCGGCAGGCCCAGGATGATGCCCGCGACATCGACCTTTTCGTCGAGGATTTCCGGGTGGCGCTTGATGTCCTCCACCATGCGCAGGCGGCTGACCAGGCCCTTGACGATGACCTCGGTCGTCAAAGCGCGCCCGGCGGGGGTGAGGCGGCCTTCGCGGTTCGATGCCTCGATATAGCGGTCCATCGGTTCGAAGAACCACTCGTCCCCGAAATCGGAGAGCCCTGCCCGCTCGCGCGCCTGTTGCAGCAGCGCCTCCCGTTCGAGGGGCTGGGTCTGGATCTGGTCGGGCTGGGTCGCCATGGTCGTCACTCTTCTTCAAAAGCTTAAAGGTTGGGGTAGGTCAGCCTGCGGTCTGGCCGCCGTCGACGGGGAAGGCCACGCCGGTGATGCGCTTGGCCTCTGCCGATGCAAGGAACGCAACAGTGTCGGCAATGTCGTCGGTCGTCGCCATCGCGCCGCTGTCCAGCCAGGAGGCCGAACGCATGACCATCTGCCAGTCGATATTGTCCGGCGGCGTCTGATGCAGCATCGGCGTGTCCACGCCGCCCGGGCAGACGGCGTTGACGCGCACGCCTTCCTTCGAAAACTCCAGCGCCAGCGCGCGGGTCAAGCCGACCACGCCATGCTTGGATGCGGTGTAGGCCGAATTATAGGGCACGCCGACAAGACCGGCGGCGGAAGCCATGTTGACGACATTGCCGCGCCGCGCGACCAGATGGGGCATGGCCGCACGGCACATCTGGTAGACGCCCGTCAGGTTCACTGAGATAACCCGATCCCAACGGGTGCGATCGACATCTTCGAAGCGGCCGAAGTCCAGCACACCAGCGATGTTGCAGAGGATGTCGAGCCCGCCATGAAGCGTGACAGCGCGATCGATTATGGCTTTGCAGGATGCTTCATCCGCGACGTCGAGCGCCAACGCGGTGGCCGCCGGTCCAATGGCCTGCGCGGCGTCCTCGACACCCTGCGCATTGCGATCACCGATGACGACTTTTGCGCCGTCTGCCGCGAGCCGCCTTGCCACCGCCAAGCCGATCCCGGACGCTGCGCCGGTCACAACCGCGATCTTGCCATCCAGACGCATGTACCTCTCCTCATCTTTTAATTTGTTGATCGATGCTTGCGTCAATTTGCTACGCAATTCAAGGCTCATGCACGGAAAAACTTGACAAGCGCGAACCTCGCAGGCCTGATCTGGTTCATAAAATCAGAAGGAGGATGTCTGATGCTTTCGCTCCAGGAAATTTCGGACCGGCTTGAAATTCAGGATCTTCTGTCCCGCTACAGCTACGCCATCGATGAGCGGAACTGGGACGGACTGGACGAAGTCTTCACGCCTGACGCGGTGATCGATTATAGCGAGACGGGCGGAGCAAAGGGCAGCGTCGCGCAGATCAAGGCATGGTTGCCGGTTGCCATGGAGCGGTTCCCCCTGTTCCAGCATATGGTCGCGACGACGAAGCTGGAACTGGACGGCGACACGGCCCGCAGCCGGACCATGCTGTTCAACCCGATGGTCTACAAGGGTGACGATGGCAAGGAGCAGGTGTTCTTCATCGGCCTCTGGTATCGCGACAAGCTGGTGCGGACCGGCGAGGGCTGGCGGATTGCCGAGCGGTACGAGGAAATGGGCTACGCCCATAATGTGCCCGAGATGCCGCCGATCCCGCCCGTCCCGGCTTGACGGTCTCGCGCCTGCTTGCGGGCTCCGCGGCCCGCGCTGCCTCTATCTGCACCGGCCAAAATGTCCTATAGCTGGCGTCAGCTGCACGGCATTCGTGCAGCGTCATGGTGCCAGGCCAAGAGGGGGACGACGCCAGCCGATGATCAGCAGCGAGGCAGAAAAAATCGAAGAGGGGGCGAAGAGGCGGGTCGGCAGGCCCAATGCCCGTGAAGCCGAGCTGAAGCATGAGGCGATGTTGGAGGCGGCGCTGGAGGAGTTTTCCAGCCATGGATTTCATGGTGCGTCCGTGCGATCCATCGCCGAGCGGGCGGGCGTGTCGACGCGCACTGTCTATAACCGTTACACGGACAAAGTCGCGCTGTTCGAAGCCTGTCTGGAGATGTCGGCGATCCGCCATCATGTTCCGACAGATGGGAAAGGCACGCTGCGTGAACAGTTGATGCGATATGCGCTGCACGTCAGCAGCCGCGTCAATGAGGACCGACAGGTACGGTTGGCCCGCATCATTTTCCGGGAATGCATCAGCTTTCCTCAATTGGAGGAAGTGTCCCGCCGACAATTTGAGCGGTTTCAGTTGGAACCGCTGCAGAATATCCTGACGGCGCATGGTTTTGCGAAGGCGCAGGCTACGACGCTGGCGGAATTTTATGTCGCCCTGCTGCTGCGGCGGTGGCAGAACCGCATCATCTACAATGAGAAGGCGATGACCCCGGCGCAGATCAGGGCCAATGCCGAAACCGTGACGAACCTGTTCCTGAATGGCGCCAGCGGCATGTCCAACGAGGATCCGAGCACCCGCAAGGCATGACCGGACCTGCCGGGCCGTCAGACTGTAGCGATCGGCGTCACGGGTGAGCCCACGCTGCCGGGCAGGCGGAGTGGCGGCGCGGTGAGCAGGAAAGCATGGCGGCCCCGTTCTCCAAGCCATTGGGCCAGTTCTTCCAGATACCAGAGTTCACCCAGGAAGATGCCCTGGCGGAACAGGCAGAGGTCATGAACAGGCAGGCGGATCGGCGGCGGTTCGGGCGAGAGAATGAGGTCGAGCGCCTCGATCGCGAGATTGTCCGAGCAGATGGCGGTGATGCCGCTGTCGGTGATCCATTGGAGCAGGCTTTCGTCGCGCCCGTCGAGCGCGCACCCGGCCATTGCAAGCGGCACATCCTCGCCGCTCGCTTCCCGGTCGAGCAGCATGCGATCGACACCAGTGTAGAGCAGCAGGAAATCCCCTGTGCGCACCTCCACGCGCTGGGCATCGATCGCGCGCAGCAGATCCTCGCGCGTGACCGGCCGGTACTCCGTTCCATAGGCGGCCTTCAGGTTGACCAGGACGCCGCGCCCTTGCACCCCGGCTGTCGCCAAGGTCTCTATGCCGAGCGCGCGGGCGCAGGGCGCCTCAGCGGCACCTTCACCACCGCTGACATGATCGCCAGCGCGGAAGCCGTTGTAATAGACCAACTCCGCTATGCCATCTCCGTCCGCGTCGAAGGTGCGGCCCCGATGCGACAACGCGTCCCACTGCGTTGAGTGCTGCGTGTATAGCAGGACCCTGTCGTCGCAGGTGGATTCTTCGCCATTGGGGTCGAGGCGGTTGTACATGTCGCCTTCCTCATCGCAGGCCGCGCTGAGCAGCGGCGGGCGGCGGAAAGGCGTGAGGGGAATGGTGGGCACGTTGAGCGGCAGGCTGAGCGTGAAGGCGATGCCTTCCCGGACCTCCGCCATCGCGGCGCGGCGGCGTTCCGGCGTGATCAGGTTCATCCGGCCGATCTGGTCATCCTCACCGAAGTCGCCCCAATTCGACCCTTCGGGCCGGTTCACCCAGCGCGGCATCTCCACTCTCCTCTTATTCTGTCATCCTTGGGATGCAGGCGCATCGTGGCTGCTCTTGCGGCCGGGGTAAAGCTGCATCATGACCCGGCGCAAGCCTTCGCGCCAAGGGACCCGGCAAGGTCCGGTGATCGCGAGACGCCGTGCGTTGTCGACACCGGAGCCGGGCTGCGCGCCGGCCGCGGGAGCGATCTCGACACGCGCAGGGAGGCCGAGCAGACTTCCGGCATAGGCGGCCATGTCCTGCGCGCTCACCATGTCATCCCCTGCCCAATTGACGATGGTCGCGGGGACGCTCGCAGCATCGAGGAGGGCGGGCAGTTGGGCGAGCAGATCGTCGTCATGGATCGGATTATAGGGACAGGGATCGGACCGCGTGATCCATGGGCGGCCTTCCGCCACGGCTTGTGCGACCAGTGTCGGCAATCCCCCGCGCGGGCCGTAGGACGCGCCCATCCGGGCGAGGGTGACGGGTATGCCGAACTCGCGCGCGCAATAGCGGGCAACCGCTTCCTGCGCGATCTTCGCGACCGAATAGGCGGTCATGCCCGGCAGCATGGCGTCGCCGAGCGGATCGGTTTCGCTATAGGCGTGGCGCGGGTCGGGGTGCGGCTTGTAGACGGCGACGGTCGACATGATGAGCGCCGCTTCGACATTGCGGCAGTGGGACAGGAGCAGGCCGGTTCCTTCAGCATTGGTGGTGATCGCCTGATCGCAATCGCTGCCTTCGACCGAAGCGGCGAGATGCAGGACATGCGTGAAGTCGCGGGGGAGGTCGGAAAAGTCTGGCTGCTGGAGATCGACGGCTAGGGTCCTGATTCCCGCATCCTCGACTTCCCGTCGCTGCGCAGGATCGCTGAAGCGGGCGATGCCCCAGACTTCATTGAAAAGCGCGAGGGAACGGGCAAGCGGAAAGGCGATCTGGCCGGCGGGGCCGGTGACCAGGATCTTGCGTCCTTGAAGCGTGGGAGATGATGCCATGATCCGAAGCGTAGGCGAGACGCGGCGCGGACCGTAGCGAGGAGTGCGGTTCTACGCATTTCCGTAACGGAGTGGCGTAAATGTGGCTCTAATTAATGGATGAAATGGTGAATTGGCCACAGTTAGGATATTGATTTCACATCAGGGCATGTTATTAGGCCGCGCGAAGTGAGTGCTTACATAACGTTCCGGTCAACGGAGGTGGCGCTGAACCATAAAAAGGGGAGTCCAGATGTGCGGCCTGTATGACATCATGAAGATGACCGGCAGAGACGCCGCAGCAGCACCTATCCCGAATATCGCCAGCGCGCGCGCCTAATCTTACCCTTGCCTGCATAGGCTGATCCGGTCGGATCGGTAACAAAAATCAATTCAGTAAAAAACGTCTGGAGAGGATTGGGGCTGCGGTGGACGCCGCAGGCCTCTGCACCACATGCATAGGAGAGTGTGAATGTCGTCTGTTATCCGCGCGCGGCGTCGATTGCCGTTGCTTGCCACCAGCATGATGGCCGGTGTTGTCGTGTCGATCGTGGCTCCGGCCGCCCTGGCCCAAACCGAAGCCCAACCGCAGGGCGCGGGCGAGAATATCGGCCTCACTGACATCGTCGTGACCGCCAACCGGCGCGCGGAACGCAACCAGGATGTTCCGATCGCCATCACCGCGCTGTCCGCCGATCGGCTGGAGCAACAGGGCATCGCCAAGGAGCAGGACCTTCAGGCGAGCGTGCCGTCGCTGGTCGTTGGTCCCAACGGTCAGGGATCGCGTGAATCGCAGTCCTTCACCATTCGCGGCCAAGGCGCCACCTTCCAGGCATCGCCTGGCGTCGTCGTTTACATGAACGAAGTGCCGCTGCCCGCTGGCATCACGCTCAGCCAGCAGGGCGGCCCTGGCAACTTTGTCGATCTTGAGAATCTGCAGGTACTGTCCGGCCCGCAGGGCACGCTGTTCGGTCGCAACACGACCGGTGGCGCCGTGCTGTTGGTGCCCAAGAAGCCGACGAACGAGTTCGGCGGCTGGATCAAGGGCGAGATCGGCAATTACGACCGCCGCTATGTCGAAGGCGCGGTCAATGTTCCCGTTATCGAAGACAAGCTGCTGGTCCGCGTCGTCGGCGCATTCCATGATCGCGATGGCTTCACGCGCGATGTCGTATGGAACAAGGATCGCGACGACGAACATTGGTATTCAGGCCGCATCGGCATCACCTTCAAGCCGACCGAGACCATCGAAAACTACACCATGATTTATGGTGCGAAGTCCAGCAACAATGGCGCGGGCTTCGTTCACAAGGGCTTCAACATCGAAGGGCTCAAGAGCCTGGTGAACCCTGCCGATGGCTCGCCGGCCCCCTTCTGCATCGAAGGGCCAACCATTCCGAACGCGGTCGCATCCTGCGACGTGTATCGCGCTGCATCGGCACAGGCCAATGCATTGGGCCCGCGCAAGACCGCACTCGGGGTCGATATCTTCTCGCGCACCAAGACGTGGGGCGTTTCCAACACGACCGATATCGAGTTGAGCGACGAACTGACGCTGCGCAACATTGTCAGCTTCCAGAAACTGAAGCTGGATTATGCCTATGACAGCGACGGCACGATCCTGCAGCAGCATGATGTTGATCCCAATCGCCTGCCCGCTCCAGGCCAGGTCCTGCTGCCAGGTGACAACACGCCGCTGACATATCTCAATGCGTCGGATCCGGGCTTCCCGCGTGACGATCTGAAGCAGTTCACGGAAGAACTTCAGCTGCAGGGATCCACCCTCGACAAGCATCTGACGTACACGGTCGGCGGTTTCTATTATGACCAGCGGCCGAGCGGCAAGCAGGTTGGCGCAGCGATCGTCTACTGCCCGGCTGCGTTCACCGGATCCAATATCGTGTGTCCGTCAAACTACAGCACTTACGGCACGACCCAGACGTCGAAGGCCCTCTACGCTCAGGCAACATTCGATTTCGGAGCGGTGTCGCCTGCTCTGGAGAGCTTGCGTCTGACCGGCGGCTATCGTCACACCTGGGACAAGATCCGTGGTTTTTCGACGGCATTCGTACCGGAGATCAATGGAACTGACGCGACTTGCGCATCGAGTGGTCTGACCGTGCCTCTTGCGACTGCCATCGCGGATTGCACCTACACCGCGGAACTGAACAGCAAGGCTTCGACCTGGCTGATCGGACTTGATTACAAGGTGATGCGCGACGTGCTGCTGTTCGGCAAGGTGAGCCGTGGGTACAAAGCAGGCGGGTTCAACCAGCAGGCCGTGTTCACCAACACCCGAACCTTCCAGCCGGAAAAGGTCACATCCTATGAAGCTGGCTTCAAAGCCGACTTCCGGATTGCCGATGTGCCATTCCGTCTGAATACCAGCGCCTATCTGCTGGACTACAAGGACATTCAGCGGGCTGGGGCGGACTATAATCCCGCGTCGGCTGCTGGTGGCGCGGTCGTCCGCAATGCCGACGCGCGGATCAAGGGTGTCGAAGTCGAAGCTTCCATGCAGCCGTTCAAGGGCCTGGAGATCGGTGGTAACTTCAGCCACACTGACGCGAAGTACAAGACATATGAGTTCACCACGAGCACCGGTGGCTTCGGCTGTAACGGTGGCGTGGCGCCGGGCGGCACTGTGGACCTGAGCTGCCTGCCCTTCCAATATGTTTCGCCATACATCTGGAGCATTCATGCGAATGCCACGATACCGGTTGGCGATGACATGGGTGATTTGAACTTCTTCGTGAATTATTCGCACAGTTCGCGTCAGTATACTGATCCCGGCAACGTGCCTGCGCAGCAGCCGGGCGCCTATCTGGAAGCGTTCGGCTTGCTCAACATGTCGCTCGATTGGAACGGTGTCGCGGGCAGCGGGTTCGATGTGGGGCTGTTCGTCACCAATGCGACCAACAAGCTTTATCGCATCAGCAACAGCAACGTGTACCAGCAGGGCGGGTTGCTGTATCAAACGAGCCTTTATGGCGAACCCCGCATGTACGGGCTGCGCCTGAAGTATCGCTTCGGCGGCGAGTGAAAGAGAGGGCCGGGGAAACCCGGCCCTTTTTCTTTGTGGACATGCCAGGCGGCCAAGGCATCATCGGTATCGATAGATCGGACCGGGAGAGGGTGCATGGTTGCAAACGGATTGCCGGAGCGGCTCACCCGCCCGGAGATGAGTGCGCAGGAGGCGTTTGCCGCGTTTATTGGCGGGTGGCAGCTGGTCCTGTGGACGACCTTTCATCCCGATGGCTCGCGGGATCATCCCTTTGGCACGGATGCCCTCGGCCAGATCATGTACAGCGCCGATGGGCATATGAGCTGTCACCTGATGCAGGCGAACCGGCCCCTGTTCGGCAAGCCCAGCGTGTATCAGGTGAGCGACGAGGCGCTCGGGGGATCGATCCGGGGCTATAGCGGCTATTTCGGGCGCTTTTCGATCGACGCGGAAGCCGGGATGATCATCCACCATGTCGATGGGGCGTGGTATCCCGACTGGATCGGATCAGACCAGCCGCGCCATTATGCATTCGAGGGTGATCGGCTGTTCCTGGAAGCCGCGATTGGTGATGATCTGGTGCGGATCGAGTGGCGGCGCGTGGTTACGGGTCGGGCGCGGGAGATGAGTGGCGTGTGAGGTCGGGGGCGTTGGTAGTGCCTTATGTGACTGGTGGCTTTGAGTGGAAGGAAAGGGCTTCGACAGGCTCAGCCCGAACGGCTGTTGGGTAAATGGTTGAAAAAATGGCGCACAAGCTGCCGTTGCCGGTCAGCCATGCACGCCATTTCTCCATCTGGTCAGGATCACGCGTTCGCGCCGGTCATGTCGCGGGCGGCGACATAGGCGAAGGTCATTGCGGGGCCGATGGTGACGCCCGCGCCGGGATAGCTTTCCCCCATGGCTGAGGCGGCATTGTTGCCGACCGCGTAAAGGCCGGGGATGGGCGCGCCTGCATCATCCAGAACCTGGGCCTTTGCATTGGTGAGCAGGCCGCCATTGGTGCCGATGTCGCCGGGATAGATGGGCATGGCGTAGAAGGGGCCTTTGTCGAGCGGACGCAGGCAGGGGTTGGGGCCGTGGCGGAAGTCGCCATACATTTTGTCATAGGCCGCTTCGCCGCGATGGAATTCGGGGTCTTCACCCTTGGCAGCATGGGTATTGAACCGTGCGATGGTGGCCGAGAGCGCCGCCGGATCGATGCCGATCTTGCCCGCCAGTTCCTCGATCGAGCGGCCTTGCTTCAGGATGCTGCGCACGCCCTTATTATGCATGAAGGTCGGCATGAGCGGGTAGAGCGGGCCCATCGGAAACTGGTGGCGATATTTGTGGTCGAAGATCATCCAGCTGGGGCTGGCATCGTGATGTTCCGCTTCCCGCCGCGCCATCTGCTGGCCGACGATATGGTAAGAGGCGGCTTCGTTCAGATAGCGCTTGCCGCTCTGGTTGACCATCAGGCAGCCGGGCAGCGCCCGTTCGACCGTGCATAGCCGCCCGCGATCTTCGCCGGGCACGTAGAAGACCGGCGCGGCCCAGGCCGATTGCAGGTTCAGCATGTTGGCGCCGACCGCTTCGCCCGCGCGGATCGCGTCGCCGGTATTGCTGGTGACGCCGCCCGAATAGCGGGACGTGGGATAAAGGGGCGAGTTGGCGTCGCGCATCGTCTGGTTCTTGTCAAAACCACCGGCGGCGAGCACCACGCCCCTGCGCACGCCGATGCGGTAGGGCTTGCCATCCTTTTCGATCACGGCGCCAGTGACGCGGCCGTTTTCGCGGATGAGTTCGCTAAGCGGCGTGTTGAGCCAAACGGGCACGCCCGCCTTGTCGAGCGCCATGCGCAGGCCGCCGGTCAGCGCGTTGCCGAGCGTCAAGCGGCGATCCTTGCGCGAGGTCAGGCGGAAGGGAAGGTCGAGCCAGTAGCGCGACATGTTGACGACGAGGTTCTTCATCCAGCCCTTCGTGCGGTAGAGCAGTTCGCTCGTTTCGCTGAAATGCCAGTTGAGATAGCCGAACAGGCTCGCCGCAGGAGACGCGAAGCGCAGGGTTCGGATTTCCTTGCCGAGCGGCTTGCCGTCGATGGGCATGGGCAGATGGGTGCGATAGCCCTGCGCCGACCCGCCGGGATTTTCGGCATGATAATCGGGATAGGGGAAGGCCATGTACTGGACCGGCGTGTTCGCCATGACCCAGCGCAGCATGGGCGCGGCATTATCGACATAGGCGCGGATATTTTCGTCCGGCACATTGTCCGCCGAAAGGCCGCGCAGATAGGTGAAGGCGTTGTCGAGATTATCTTCGAAGCCCGCCGCCTTGGCCACATCGCTGCCCGGGATCCAGATGCCGCCGCCTGACGTGGCAGACGTGCCGCCCCAAAGATCGGCCTTTTCAACGATCAGCACATCGGCGCGGTTGTGCGCTCCGACAAGGCCCGCGAGGAGGCCGCCCGCGCCCGACCCCACCACCAGAATGTCGACTTCCTTGTCCCAATTACTCATTACAGCCCCATTCCGATCCGGGTTCCCAAGCGGACGGGTGGCGCTGCCGCGAACAGGCCGCTGCGCCAATCCCCTCCCGCAATATTCACGCGAACTGTGACCTTACCGGCTATAATGTCAACTCTTGCGTAGCTGCAGCGCGATTTTAGCATGCAAGGGCGATGGTTTGGCGGTAGATCAGCAGCGGCCCGTCACCGGGATGCAGGCGCCGGTGACAGCGGCCGCGCCGTCCGACAGGAGGAAGGCGATGACGCTGGCGACCTGCGCTGGCGAGACCCAGCGGCTGAAGTCGGCGTCGCTCATGTCCGCGCGGTTGGCGGGCGTGTCGATGATCGACGGCTGCACGGCGTTGACGCGGACGCCATTGTCCTTTTCTTCCTCGGCGAGCGCTTCGGTGAGCTTTGCGATGCCCGCCTTGCTGGCGGCATAGGCGCCCATGCCCGCCCCCGCCTTGATCGCGGAGGCCGCGCCGATGCTGACGATCGCGCCGCCGCCTTCACGAAGCGAGGGGAGGGCGGCGCGCACAGCGTTGACGGCGGTGCGCAGGTTGATGTCGAACAGCGTCGACCAGGTCGCGACATCGCCATCGGCGACGGTTTCCCAGCGGAAGGTGCCCGCGACGTTGACGAGGGCTGAGAGGGGGCCGTTGGCGTCGATCGCCTGGTTGACGGCGGCCGCTGTTGCGTCAGCGTCCGCCAGGTCGACGCCGCCCAGATAAGTGCCCTGCGTCCCCGTGCCTGCGCTGTCGGCGCGGTCGATGCCGGTCACCTTGTAGCCTGCCTGGACCAGCGCCTGGGTGACGGCCTGGCCCAATATGCCAGCAGCGCCGGTTACGATCGCGTGCGTTTTCATCATGTCTTCTCCTGTCTCTGCGATCAGAGCGTCGATTCCTTTAACTGTCCCTCGCCGGACAGTGAGGGGGCCTCATCGGAGCGACCGACGCGGGTCAGGTCGTGGGGATAATGGACGGACGCCCGCCAGAAAAGCAGCCCGCCGAAAATCGTCAGCACCGAAAGCGAGAAGAGGCTGATGCGGAGGGATTCGGCACCGAACCGGTCAGCGAGCAAGTCGCTGACGATGCCGCCCAGGACGGGGCCGAAGGCGCTGCCGATGACGTTGATGATGACGACCAGCATCGCGGTCGCCTGGGCCCGTTGGTGCGGCAGGACGAGGCGGGCGGCTGCGCCGAAGGAAGGGCCCGCCCACATCGCGGCCATCATGCCGGTGAGGATGGAAAGCAGCGCGACGCCGGGGACGCGCAGGCCGCCGATCTGGACGGCGGCGCCGCCGGGCAGCGTGAACATGACGATGAAGAGCGGGAAGGCGAGCAGGAAGGCGATGGCCGGGACGCGCAGCTGCCATTCTTCGCCACGCACGCGCAGGCGGTCCACGATGACGCCGCTGAGCAAGCTGCCCGTGATGCCGCCGATCGCCGCGCCGATGCCAAGCCAGGAGCCTGCTTCGACAATGGTCATGCCATGGGACCGCATGAAGAAGGCGGGCTTCCAAATGGCGGCGGCATAGCCGAAAATGTTGAACGTCCCGACACCCAGGCCCAGCAGGCGCAGGGAAGGGATCGACCAGCAGCGCCGAATGGCCCGCCACAGGCTTTCGGACGGCTCATCGCTGGGCGTCTGCGCGGCCTTGCTGCGGCGCGGGCCGGTGAGCCAGAGCAGGAGCGCCAAGGGAAAGCCGGGGATGGCGAGCGCGAAAAAGGCCCAGCGCCAGCCCCACATCGCGGCGACGGCCGCGCCGCCGGTGAGGCCGAGCACGACGCCGATATAAGTGGAGGCGGAAAGAACGCCCATAGCGCTCGACCGGCGGCGTTCGTCATAGAGGCTGGCGAGGAGCGATTGCGCTGGCGGCAGGCCGCCCGCCTCGCCGATGCCGACCATCAGGCGGGCAATGCTCATTTGCAGCATGTTGCCAGCCGCACCGCATGCCGCCGTCGCCGCGCT
This sequence comes from Sphingobium sp. TomMM35A, assembly GCF_054771735.1. Taxonomy (NCBI): domain Bacteria; kingdom Pseudomonadati; phylum Pseudomonadota; class Alphaproteobacteria; order Sphingomonadales; family Sphingobiaceae; genus Sphingobium; species Sphingobium sp. TomMM35A. Next base: position 494,082 of record NZ_BSRC01000002.1, on the reverse strand, counting down.
CCAGAGCGTGGCCGACAGGGTGAGGACCCCGCGCCGCGACCATCGGTCGGCGAAACGGGCGAGCGGCATGCTGAACAACACATAGCTGGCGACGAAACCGGGCCCGCCGACGAGGCCAAGCAGCGAATCGGACGCGCCGAATTCCGTCTTGATCGCCGGGATGAGGACGGAGAAGACGTGGCGATCCGCGTAGCTAAGCGAATTGATCGCCAGCAGCAGCAGCAAGATATAGAGCGCATAGGCCGGGCGGGCCGGCCTTTCCTCCGTGGGCGCCATCATTCTCTCCTCACATTGCGGGCACCCGGTCCGCGCAGCTGAAACTTCATGGCCGGGTGCAATTATCCGAGGAGGCATGGCGCAGGCGCATCAAATTCGCAAGCGCTGAGGTGCGTTGATCCGCAAATGTGGAGCGGCGCCGGACGGGCGCACCCGGGCGGTCCGGTCCCGGCAAACCTCTCCTTTACCTCACCATTCCATCTCTGGCGGGACGATCAGGTCCTTCACGGCGTCAGGGGCATAGGTCCAGGGTTCCTCGAAGCCGACGGAGACCGAACTGTAGCCGAGGATCTGGCGCAGGACCTTGGACGAGCCCTTCATCACTTCAGGGTCGATCGTCATCGGGAAGTTGATCATGGGCTTCCACCAGGGCGGGCAATAGCCGACGATCACGCCAGCGCGCTCCAGGTCCGTCGATGTGTTCGCGCCCGTGCCGTGCAGCAGCAGGTCGGTGTAGATGAGCACGGACCCGGCTGGCGCTTCGGCAGGCACGGATTCATATTGGACCGCCCAGGATTGCGGTTCCGTATCGCGATGGCTGCCCGGGACCATGCGGGTCGCGCCATTGGCTTCGACGAAATCATCGAGGCACCAGATGAAGCGGGTCTGCGCGGCACCGGCGGACAAAGGCATCGCGCCGCTGCGGTCGCGGTGAATGCCCTGCTGCGCGCTGCCGGGACGGGTGACGTTGGCGCCATAGCTGTGCACCAGATATGATTCGTCCAGCGTCTGCGGCCCCAGCAGTTCGCGGGTGAGCTGAAGCGGCATTTCATGTTCCAGAATGTCGCGGAAGAAGCGTTCCCGGTTCATCAGATGGCAGCCCGACATGCGGCGGTTGAGATCGTCGTTGTCGGTGTAGAAACGGCGCACGCGCTCTTCATCGATCGCTTCTTCGCGGGCGATTTCGGCGGCGAGGAAGTCGCGCATCTCGCGCGCCTTGTCCCGGCTGACGACCTCTGCCGCGATCGCATAGCCCGCGCGGTCGAGATCGGCGCGGATCTGGTCCATGTCCTTGGTCGGTTGCGGCAGAGGACCGTCAAATTCCAGATGCTTTACGGGGCGGGTGTCCATCGCGCCCATATTGTGCGTGACTTGGCGTTTCGCGTTTCCGGTGGCCATGGCTTATCCTCTCTCTCCTATTCGTCCGTGTTCCGGATCGTCCTTATTTTATAATCCCGGCCTCACGCAATCAATTCAAACGACCGTTGTACTTTCCTGCTTGAGGGCGCGCACCGCCATGGTCCAGTGCCAGGCGGCCCACAGGAAGAACGCGGTAAGGCAGATCAGCGCATCGCGCAGCCCAAGCGCCGCGTCGCCCCCGCGCAGATAGGCGAAGGCGTCGCTGAGCACGCCTGCGGCAAGTGGTCCCATCGATACGCCGATCAGGTTCGCCGCCACGATATTCACGGCGCTCGCCCGCGCGCGCATCGACACCGGCGCGAGGCTTTGGATGAGGGCGATGGAGGGCGCGGTCCAGAAGGAGCCGACAATGTAGCTCGGGATCAGGATGAGGAGAACGCTCTGCCCATCCGCCATGCTGAGCGCGACAATGTCCAGCGGTATGGAGAGGAGCATGCCGACAATCGGCAGCCAGAGCGCCATGTGGAGGCCTGACTTGGCAAGGCGCGTCCCCTGCCAGCCGCCTGCCCATGTGCCGATCGCCCCGCATATGCCGGTCAGCAGGCCAAGGCCGATGCCGACATGCGCCAGGCTCATGCCATGGTTGCGGATGAGGAAGGAGGGCAGCCAGGTCGAAATGCCGGTCTGGGCGAAGGCCATGATCGCCGTACCGGCGACGATGTGGACGAAGGCCCGCCGCCGCGCCAGCACACGCAGGCTCTGGAAGAAAGTCAGCGACTCTGGCGTTTGTGCCGGTTGATCGGAGGGGTCTTCGGTTCCGCCACGGATCGGCTCACGGGCGATGAGGGGAAAGAGGATCGCGGTCAGGATGCCGGGGACACCCGCCAGCAGGAGAGCCGTGCGCCAGTCCGTCGCCTGCGCGACGATGCCGCCGATCGAAAGGCCCGCCATGACGCCGACCGGCACGCCAATGGCGAAGAGGCCTGCCGCAGCGGGGCGCTCGCGGGGCGGGTAGAGATCGGAGATGAGGGAGTGGGCGGCGGGGGCGAAGCCTGCTTCGGCAAGTCCCACGCCCATGCGCGCGGCGAAGAAGGCGCCGAAACTGCGGGTGAGGCCGCAGAGCGCCGTCATGACGCTCCAGCTGGCGGTGAACAGCGCAATCAGCCGCACGCGATTGACGCCACGGTCGATCAGCTGGGCGATGGGGATGCCCATCAAGGTGTAGAAGATGCCGAAGGCCCCGCCGGTCAGCAGGCCGAGTTCCCAGTCAGCGAGCTTGAAGTCGGCCTTTATGGGTTCCTGAAGGATGACGACGATCTGGCGATCGAGATAGTTGAGGCTGTAGATGAAGGCGAGCATCAGCAGCATTGCCGTGCGGCGTCGGCCCTGGAGCGGGGGTGATGCGGCGATAGCGTCCGGTCCAACCGCCGGGAGGGCATCTGACATGGTCAGCGGTGCCGGGTTCGTCATCAGCTTGTCTCCCAGGGAGCCGCCACATGCGCAACGGTTCAGGTCATGGGAGCCAAGATCATCGGATCGCGATCAGGATCAACGCGGGTGCGCAACTTTCCGCGCATATGGAAGCCCGCAGGTCAGGCGCGGGGCAGGCCGAGGTGATGCTGCGCGATGATGGTGCGGTGAACCTCGCTGGTGCCGCCATAGATGGTCTGCCCGATTGATTGGCGGTTGGATTCCTCGATCTTCGCCAAGGCAGGCGTTTTGTGGGTGAGCGTGCCGGGCGCGGCAAGGGCGGCGAGATCGGCAGCGTCAGCCATGTAGATTTCGGTGGTGAACATCTTGGCCATCGGGCCGATGGCGCGGGTCATCCGGCCTGCCTCTATCGCCCAGGTAACGCGGCGGCACATGAGGTCGGCGATTTCCAGATGGGTGCGCACGCGGGCAAGGCGGGCGCGGACGGCTGGCTTGTCGATCGGGCGCTTGCCCGCCGCGTCGCTGCTGCCTGCCCAATCGAGCGCGGCGCGCATGAGGCTGTGGTGATAGATGTGATAACCTTCGCCGCCATGTTCGATTTCCATGGCGGCGGCCATGACCTTGAGCCCGCCATTGACTTCCCCGAGCCGGTAGCGATCGGGCACGCGCACTTCGTCATAGAAGGTGATGTTGGTGCGTTCATCCTGGAGTGTGTCGACCGGCTGGATCGTGATGCCCGGCAGGCTCATGGGGAAGAAGAAGATGGTGATCCCCTTATGCTTGGGCGCGTCGGGATCGGTGCGGGCGAGCATCAATATATAGTCGGAGATATGGGCGCCGGTCGTGAACATCTTTTGCCCCGTGATGATCCAGTCATCGCCATCGCGCACGGCGCGGGTGCGGGCGGCGTACATGTCCGATCCTGATGCCGGTTCGGTAAAGCCAAGGCAGGCGAGGGCCGACCCGTCGGCGAGGCGCGGCAGCACTTCGGCCTTCAGTTCGGGCGAGCCGAACTTCATCGTCATGCGCGCGCCCATGTTGGTGCAGCCGATGGGGATGCGGGAGATGCCGAATTCCTCGAACACGCGGCCGAGCGCGGTGACTTCCATGGGGCTGCGGTCTTGCCCGCCCCATTCGCGCGGCCAATCGGGATAGGCGAGGCCAGCGGCGGCGAGCTGGCGGTGGAGGTCGGGCAGGTGGCCGTCGGTGGAGGTGGCGGCTGCGCTTTGCAGTTCGGGCGTCATTGCGGTTTCGAGGAAGGTGCGCACTTGCGCCGCGAAGGCTTCTTCGTTTGCGGTGAAGCCCATGTCCAGGCCGGGATCGCCTGCATCGGGCAGGGCCGTCGTTGTGCCTGCCCAGAGGCGATCGCCCGCGTCAACCAGCCGGTCCTCCGGGTCGCCTTCAGCCAAGGCCACGCGGTCTATCGCGAGGAAATAGAGGTGGATGTCATATTCGTCGGACAGGCCATAGCCGCCGAATGTGCGCAGCGCCCGGCGCACGGCGGCTCGGGCGGTGGTGGCGGTCCACCAGCTGGTCATGGCGGTAAGCGCGCCTGCTTGGGGCTGTTGCTGGGCGACGCCCCAAATGGTGCGCCATAGCAGCAGGCGGCCGCCCTCCATGTCGGTGATGGAGTCGGCGAGGGGGAAGGCGACGCCCTGAAATGCGCCGATGGGCTGGTCGAACTGCTTGCGTTCGGTGGCATAGGCCGCGGCCATCTCGATCGCGCGGGTGCCTGCGCCGACCAGCCAGGCTGAGCGGAGCAGGGTTCGTTCGGTGAGGGCGGCTTCGTATGACTGCCGTGCCGCATTGCCGCTGGCGATGATGCGCGCTTCGCCATTGGGCATGGCGGCGTGGATGGCGTCGGATTGCCAGCTGAGCTGGATGCAGCCGTCCTGCGCGTCGAAGCTGATGGGCGTAGAGGATGCCTGTTCGAGCAGCGCGGCGGCGGCTTCGCCCTCAAGCTGGCCCAGAAGCGCGCAGGCGGCGATGCCGTCCGCGATCGGGAGGGGGGCCGCGCCCCGGCCTGCCGCTTCGCAGATCAGCGCGGCTTCCATGAGGCCCATGCCAAGGCCGCTACGATCTTCGGGCGCGCGCATGGTGATGAAGCCCATCTCGGCGGCTTGGCTCCAGAGGTTGGCGTCGATGGCGCCTTTGGATGCGCGGGCGGCCTGCACCACTTCTTCGCGATCGAAGAAGCGCAGGGCTGCTTCCTGCATCATCGCCTGCTGTTCGCTAAGTTCGAGATTCATGCCGTTTTCACCTTGTTCGCGCCCTTCTGCTTGGCCATCCTGAAGCGCAAGATGTCAATTTGGCGGCGGCGCGCTTCCGGCAGTGCGGAAGGGCGCGGGTAACGGATGTCCGCAGCGCCGATCGCGCGCAACCAGCGGTCCAGGAGTAAGTCAGATGGTAGAATATATCCGTTACGCGGTCGAGGAACGGGTAGCGACGATCACGCTGGATCGCGCCGACCGGGCGAACGCGCAGAATGAACCTTTTTTGCAGCAGTTGAACGAAGCGTGGGAAAAGGCGGCGGCGGACGAGTCCGTGCGCGTCATCCTGCTGCGTGCGGAGGGCAAGCATTTTTCCGCCGGGCATGATGTGAGCGCGGAGGCCATTCGCGACGGGTCGTTCAACCGCATCCGCGAGACGATCCCAGAGCGCGGGCTGCTGGGCATCCATGAATGGGAAGCCAAACATTATCTCGGCTATTCCAAACGCTGGCGGGATATTCCCAAGCCTTCGATCGCGGCGGTGCAGGGCGCCTGCATCGCGGGCGGGCTGCTCCTTGCATGGCCGTGCGATCTGATCATCGCGGCTGACGATGCGCGCTTTTCCGATCCGGTGGTGCTGATGGGCATCGGCGGGGTCGAATATCATGGGCATACGTGGGAGCTGGGGCCGCGCAAGGCGAAGGAGATGCTGTTCACCGCCAAGCCGATCGACGCGCAGGAGGCGGAACGGCGGGGCATGGTGAACCGGGTCGTGCCGCGCGCGGAGCTGGATGCCGAGGCGCTGGCGCTGGCGCGCGAAATTGCGCAGATGCACCCCCATGCGCTTGCCATGGCGAAGCGGGCGGTGAACCAGACGCTCGACATCATGGGGCAGAGCGCGGCGCTGCAAAGCTGTTTCGATATCCACCAGCTGGGCCATGCGTCGGCCTATGGCCAGACCGGCGAGTTCATCGTGGCGGGCATGGACAAGGTGAAGTCGCACTCATGAGCATCCTGACGCAGGTTGATGGGGGCATCGCCACGCTGACGCTGAACCGGCCCGACCGGCTGAACGCGGTGACGGAGGCGATGCTGGACGAGATTGCGTTGACGCTGCGTGGCTGGTCGGTCGATCCGGCGGTGCGTTGCGTGGTGCTGGCGGGGGCGGGGCGCGGTTTCTGCGCGGGCTATGATCTGTCGGGTGATGGCAAGGCGGCGCGGGACGAGCCGATGCGGGCCGATGAGGCTGCGGCGCGGATGAGCATTCATGCCGAGATTCCGCTGTTGCTGCACCGCATGCCCAAGCCGACGATTGCCTGTTTGCGTGGGCCGGTGGCGGGGAGCGGGCTGGTCATGGCGGCGGCGTGCGACCTGCGGATCGCTTCGCGCACGGTGAAGTTCAAGCTCGCCTTTGCCAGCGCCGGGCGGTGCGGCGATCCGGGGGGCAGCTATCTGCTGACCCGGCTGCTCGGCGCGGCGCGGGCGCGGGAGATGTTTCTGCTCGACGAGCCGATGCTGGGGGACGAAGCGCTGGCGAGTCGATTGGTCAATCGGCTGGTTGAGGACGATGCGCTGGAGGGTGAGTGTGCCGCCCTGGCGGCGAAGCTCGCCAGCGGGCCGACGGCGGCTTTTGCGGCGATGAAGCGCAACCTCAACGCGGCGGGAGTGATCGCGCTGGAGGAAAGCATGGCGCAGGAGGCGGCTGCGAATGCGCAGATCAGCCTGTTGTCGCATGATGCGAATGAAGCGGCGCTGGCGTTCATGGAGCGACGCCCGCCCAATTTCCTGGGCTACTGAGGACCTGCGAAAAGCATCCGTTCCGGTATTGCGGAAATGGCGCGGGTTCGGCTTACCTCGCGCCAAAGTTTCGATATTGCAAAAAATGAGACGGGCGCACTCGGACGCGTCCGAAAAGAATGGGACGGGATGAATGGCCACGGCGGCAAAGGCGATCGACAATGATAGCATCCAGCGCGCGGTTGAACTGGCGGACCTCAATGCTCTGCGGATCGCGCTCTATCAGAATAGCGGGGATGAGGAGATTGGCGCTCTGCCCGCTGCTGCGCAGATGAGCGACGGGCAGAAGGCGCTGCTGAAGGAGCGCGCAGTCGAATGGTTGGCGGACAATGCCGGTCCGGTGGATCTGCCAGAGCCGCCCGAGGACGAACTGCGCCGCCTTATGACGATGCTGTCGGGCGAGATGACGGATGTCGAGTTCGAGGCGCGGCGTGATCTTCCGGCCTTCCGTGCCGTTCCCTGCGCCGTCGAATGGGAAGGCGAGAAGCCGGAGATTCCCGAGGATTTCCGCATCGTTATCATCGGCAGCGGCCCGGCGGGGATTGCGGCGGGGGTGCAATGTGAGTTGCTGGGCCTGCCCTATCTGTTGCTCGATCGTCAGCCGGAGGCGGGGGGCACGTGGACGATCAACCGCTATCCCGATGTGCGGGTCGATACGCCGTCGATCACCTATGAATATAGCTTCGAAAAACTCTATCCCTGGGGCGAGCATTTTAACCGGGGCGAGGATGTGCGCACCTACCTCCAGCATGTCTCGCGCAAATATGGGGTGATGGTGAACAGCCGGTTCGGCCATGATGTGAAGGGTGCGGTGTTTGACGAAGGGCGCAACGTCTGGAAGCTGGACGTCGAAACGCCCGGCGGACGTCAGGAGATCGTCGCCAATGTGGTGATCACCGCTTGCGGCACCTTCGCCAATGCGCAGCTGCCCGACATCGAGGGCGTGCATGATTTCGGCGGGCAGATCATCCATCCGTCCGCCTGGCCAGAGGGGCTGGACCTTAGCGGCAAACGGGTCGCCATTATCGGCAATGGGTCGACCGGCGTGCAATTGTTGAGCGCGGTAGCGCAAAAGGCGGGGCATGTCAGTGTCGTGCAGCGCACCCCCCAATGGATCAGCCCGCGCGAAAAATATGGCGCGCCGATCGAGCCGGAACTGGCGTGGCTCAACGAGAATATGCCCGGCTACTGGAACTGGTCCCGCTATACCGCGACGATGCCGCTGTTCGACATCGATCGGTTACAGCGCGTCGATCGCGAATGGCAGGCTCAGGGGGGCAAGGTCAGCAAGGCCAATGACGACCTGCGCGCCTTCCTGGCCAACTATATCCGGCAGGAAACTGGTGGACGCGAAGACCTGATCGAAAAGCTGATACCCGATTATGCGCCCATGTCGCGCCGCCCGGTGGTGGACAATGGATGGTATCGCGCGCTGACCCGCGACAATGTGGAGTTGCTGACCGGATCGGTGGCGCGCTTCACGAAGAGCGGCTTTGTGATGGCGGACGGGACGGAGCGGGACTTAGAGGTCGTGATTGCCGCGACCGGTTTCGACGTGCTCAAATATCTGTGGCCCGCGCGGTACAAGGGGCTGGAGGGCAAGGACCTGCACGACACCTGGGACGCAGGCGATGGGCCGCGTGCCTATCTGTCGATGATGGTGCCGCAATTCCCGAACCTGTTCATGCTGTACGGCCCCAATTCGCAGCCGCTGACGGGAGGCACCGGCCTGCCGCAATGGTGGCTGATCTGGGCGAGCTATGCAGCCCAATGCGTCATGCGCATGCTGAAGGAAGACAAGCGGCGCGTCGATGTGAAGCCCGAGGCGTTCGAGCGCTATAATCGCGAACTGGATGCCGAGGCGCAGAACTGGCTTCAGATGACGCCCGAAGGCGGTATCGAGAAGAATTATTATGTGAACCGGGAGCATCGCAGGCTTCAGGTCAACGCGCCTTGGCTCAGCCCCGATTACCACCGCATGTGCACGGTGGTGAACTGGGACGATCTGGAATTGAGTTGAAGGAACGGCGATGCCCCGCCCGGCCCTGGCTGCGTCACGCGCCATCGACATATTGAACTTCATGGCGGCAGCGCCCTTGCGCGGCTATTCGCTGACGGAGCTGGCGCGGCAGCTGGACCTCAATCCCGCATCTTGCCACGCGCTGCTGGGCGCGATGACGCGGGACGGCTATCTGGTCCGCGCGCAGCGGGGGAAGGATTATCGTCTAGGCCCGGCGTTGATCGCGATCGGTCATGCGGCGCTACAATGCCATCCGGTGGTGGCGGCTGCGCGGAACCAGATCGCGCTTTTGTCGGCTGAGCTGGACCTGGACAGCCTGCTCACCGCGCGGCTGGATGACCGGCTGATCGCGCTTGCGTCGGAAGGGCCGGGGCGTATGCCCGGCCTGGCGGTGGGGCAGCGGGTGCCGCTGATCCCGCCATTGGGCACGCCCTTCCTCGCCTGGGCGGGTGAGCGGGAGGTGGATAGCTGGCTCGCCAAGGCGGCGGGGGCGATCGATGCCGACCGGCTGCGCCAGTCGCTCGCGATGGTGCGGCAGCGCGGCTATGCCGTCACGCAACGCAGCCCCGAGCAGGCGGCGACGGGGCTCGCCGTTCTTGGCATGGCGGAGGAACCGCTGGCCGGAGACTGGCAGACGCGCGTCGCTGAACGGATCGGGCAGATGGGCGAGGATTATCTGATGATCGAGGCGCAACCCGACCGGCTGCATCCGGTGATGATGATCTCCGCCCCAGTGTTCGGCGCGGACGGCGCGGTGCTTTGTACATTGTCGCTTTTTGGTTTCGACCGGCCGCTGCCGCTGAGCCGGATCGCTGCGCTGGGCGACGCAGTCGCGCGGCACTGCCGGGCGGCGAGCGGGATGCCGTGTGATCCGGACAAGCAGATGAATGAAGTTGGGAGAGGCTGAACATGCGGGCGCTGATCTACGAAGGGCCGGGCAAGATCCGTTTTGTCGAGGATGTCGAAGTGCGTGAGCCGGGCGCGGGCGAAGTGCTGGTGCGCATCGCGGCGAGCGGCATTTGCCATTCGGACATTTCGGTCATCAACGGCACCATCGATTGGCCTGCGCCTGCGGTGCTGGGCCATGAAGGCGCGGGCGTCGTCGAGAAGCTGGGGCCGGGCGTCACCGAACTGGCGGTGGGCGATCATGTGGCGCTGCATACGCTGGCCAATTGCGGGCGTTGCGGCCCGTGCGAGAGCGGCAGGCCGACCCATTGCCGCCAATCCTATGGCAACCGCGCCCAGCCGTTCAGCCGTAACGGAGAGCCGGTGTCGAGCTTTGCGGCGACATCGACCTTTGTCGAGAAGACGGTGGTGAAGGCCAATCAGGCGGTGAAAATCGATCCGACGGTGCCGCTCGACATTGCCTGCGTGGTGGGATGCGGCGTGCTGACGGGGGTTGGATCGGTCGTCAACCGGGCGCGGGTGAAACCAGGCGAGACGGCGGCGGTGTTCGGCATCGGCGGCATTGGGCTCAACGTGCTGCAGGGCTTGCGGCTTTCGGGCGCGAGCCGGATCATCGCGATCGATTTGCTGCCCACGCGCGAGGCGAAGGCGCGGGAGTTTGGGGCGACCGACTTCATCGATGCTTCGCAGGGCGATGTGCCGCAGCGGATCAAGGACATCGTGTCCGGCGGCAATCCCGATCATGGCAGCGGCGTCGATTGGGCGTTCGAGTGCGTCGGCAATACGCGCGTGCTGAACGATGCCATGGCGAGCCTTGGCTGGGGCGGCAATTGCGTGATCGTCGGGACGACCGCGATGGGCACGATGGCGGAGGTTTCGCTGACGCCGCTCTCCTTTGTTGATCGCGGCGTCATGGGTGCGCGCTATGGGGCGTCGCGGCCGCATCAGGATATCCCGTCCTATATCGCGCAATATCGGCAGGGTAAGCTGCTGCTGGATGAGCTGGTGACGCAGCGTTACGATCTTGCCGACTTCGAACGGGCCTTCCATGACCTGGAGGAGGGCAAGCTGGCGCGCGGGGTGTTCGTGCTGTGACCGCGGCCGGTGCCTGGAACCTGCCGCGGCTGCGAGAGGGCTATGCCGCCGATGACGCGCTGATCGAGCGGCGGGCGCGGGCGGCTGGTCCTGCTGATGCTGTGGAGCGGGCGGGCGAGGCGGTGATTGGTGGCGTGCGTTGTTTGGTCATCGAGCCGCGTGGGTGTGATGCGCGGGGGGAGATGATCTATCTGCATGGTGGGGGGTATCGGCTGGGGTCGCCGCTTGCCTATGTGGATTATGCGCAAAGGATCGCGGATGAGGCGGGGTGGCGGATCATCCTGCCCTTTTACCCGCTGGCTCCCGAGCAGCCCTTTCCGGCGGCGTTGCACGCTGTTGTCGCGGTTTATCGGGGGCTGGAGGACAGGCAGTCGGTGGTGGTCGCGGGCGACTCTGCCGGTGGCGGGCTAGCGGCGGCGCTCTGCATTATGGCGGCGCGTGCTGGTGAGAGGCCTGCGGGTGCCGTGCTGGTGTCGCCGATGCTGGATTTGACGGCGCGCGGTGAGAGCCTTGACCGTAATGCGGCGCGTGACCCGATGTTTTCCAAGGCGGCCGTGTTGGATAGCGCGCAGCTATATTTGCAGGGGCATGATCCGCGCGATCCGCTGGTTTCGGCGCTGGAGGCTGACCCGGCGGACTTTCCGCCGACATTGGTGCTGACGGGCGGCGCGGAGGTGTTGCTGGATGAGGCGGTTGCCTTTGCCACTCGGCTGGCGCTGGGGGATCGGCGGGTCACTTTGCATGTTGCGCCCGGCATGGGGCATGTCTGGCCCTTGCTGGCGCCCGAAACTGGCGAAGCGCGGGATGCGGTCGCGGCGATTGCGGGCTTTGTGAAAGCGCTGGAACCGGCTCGATCCGGGGTTTCCATGTAGCCGGAAAGCCGGTCCGCTCAATTGACCGGAAGCGGGCCGGTGCAGGACAAGTGTAGCATCAAATTATCATAGCTGACCGAAAGACATTCTGATGACGACGCCCAGCCTTCCCTTTCCCGTCTATGACGCGGATAATCATTTTTACGAGCCGGAGGATGCGCTGTTCCGGCATCTGCCCAAGAAGTGGCACAAGGATTTCCGCTTCGTGGAAGTGGATGGCCGCAAGCGTCTGGCGATCAAGGGGCAGATTTCGGATTATATCCCCAATCCCACCTTCGAACGGGTCGCGGCGCCGGGGACGCATGTCAAATATTACAAGGCCGAGAATCCTGAAGGCCTGACCATGCGGCAGATGACGGGAAAGCCGATCGCTCCGCCTGAATCCTGGCGCACGGGCAAGGAACGGCTGGCGGTGCTGGACGGGCATAATGTGCACGCGGCGCTCATGTTCCCCACCCTCTTTTCGGTCATCGAAAAGTGGATGAGCTATGACCATGAGTTCCTGCACGATGCCCTGCATGCGCTCAATCAGTGGACGAGCGAGGAGTGGGGCTTTGCGCGGGAGGATCGTCTGTTCGGCGTTCCGGTGGTATCGCTGGCCGACATGGACCGGGCGTTGGCGGAGACGGACTGGCTGATCAAGCAAGGCGCGCGGACGATCTGCATCCGGCCGTCTCCCGTGCCGGGCTATCGCGGCGGGCGGTCGATGGGCCTCAAGGATTTCGATCCATTCTGGGCGCGGATCGAGGAGGCGAAGATCTTCGTGTCAATCCATGCGTCCAATTCCGATTATGATCATCTGATCGAAATGTGGACCGGCGGGGCGGAGTGGCTCCCGTTTGAATCCGATCCGTTCGTCAATTGCCTGAGGATCATCGAGCGGGCGATTTCCGACACGATCGCGGCGATCATCTGCGGCCGCGTGTTCGATCGCTTCCCGGGAGTGCGGATCGTCAGTGTCGAGAATGGCGCGAAGTGGGTCATTCCGCTGATCGAGCAGTTAAAGCATGTTTATGGGCAGATGCCGCAGAAATTCATGAATGATCCCGTTGAACAATTTCATCGGAATATTTTCGTGACACCCTTTGTCGAGGATGATTTCGGGCAGTTGAAAGAGCATATGCAAGTCAATCGCATATTGTTCGGCAGCGACTATCCGCACCCTGAGGGGACTGAACACCCACTCGACTTCCTTCATGAGTTGACGAACTATTCCATGGCCGAGAAGGAAATGGTGATGTCGTCGAACCTCAAGGGCCTGCTGGAAGGCGTGCGCAATTAAGGAAGGCGGCCAGTTAGGACTACCATCAGTGAGCCAGGACGTTATCGAGCAGCTTCGCGCCAATCTGCGCGACCATCAGGACGATCGCGGCATTGAGTTCGAGGGCCGCTGGGTGAGCTGGGGCGAGGTGGCGCACTATGGTGATGCCGTGGTCGCGCTGCTCGACGCCGCCGGTTGCCCGCCATCGGCGAAGGTCGGCATCATCATCCGCAACCGCCTCGCCCATGCGGCGGCTGTAGTGGGGCTGCTGGCGCACAGGCGGTCGGTCAGCTTCGTCTATCCCTTCCTCCCCGCGACCGCGATTTCGGACAATGTCGAGAATCTGGGAGCCGCCGCGATCCTGGCGGACCAGCAGGATTGGCCGAATTTCGCGCAAGCAGCGGGACAGGCGGGCTGCGCAGGGGTAGCCTTTGGCGGGATCGACGACGCCCCAAGACTGGTCGATGGGCTGGAAAAGTGCAGGCGATCCTCGTTCGACAATGCCCTGCCCGATGGCGGGATAGAGGTGCTGTCGAGCGGGACTACGGGGACGCCCAAGCGCATTCCGATGCCGCTGAAGCTGCTGGAGCGGGCGGTGATGAGCGCGCCGGGCGCGGAGTCCGGCAGCGCGCCGCCGGTGCAGATCAATATCTGGCCGCTGGGCGGTGTGGGCGGCGTGTGCCTGCTGACCGGCGCTGCCGTCAACAACACGCCGCTGGTGCTGATGGAGCGCTTCACGGTCGATGGGCTGGTGGATGCGCTGCGCCGCCACAGGCCGGACACGCTGGGCCTCAATCCCACGGCGATCGCGATGATCATGGACGCCAATGTGTCGCCAGAAGACATGGCGAGCGTGAAGAGCGTGTCTGGCGGATCAGCCTATCTGGACCCCGACCTTCAGGAGCGGTTCGAGACGCGCTATGATCTGCCGATCCTTTGGGGAATGGGGGCGACCGAATTTTGCGGCACTATCGTCCGCTGGACGCCGCAGATGCGGGCGGAGCGCGGGGACAGCAAGCGTGGCAGCACGGGCCTTCCCATGCCGGGCGTGGAGATACGCGCCATCGATCCCGAAAGCGGCGCGGAAGTGCCGCGCGGGGCGGAAGGGCTGCTGGAGGTGCATTGCCCATCGGTGCGGCCTGACTGGGTTCGGACCACCGACCTGGTGATGATCGATGAGGACGGATATGTCTTTCATCGCGGGCGGCATGATGGGGCGATCGTGCGGGGCGGCTTCAAGATATTGCCCGAGCGTGTGGTCGACGTGCTGCGGCAGCATCCGGCGGTGGTCGATGCTTCGGTCGTGGGAATACCCGACGCGCGATTGGGCGCAGTGCCGGTTGCGGCGGTCGAATTGAGCCAGAGCGCCGAGGTGGTGGATGAGCAGACGCTGCTGGCGCATGTGCGGGCCGAATTGCCGCCGACGCATGTGCCGGTGGAGATCCGGATCGTCGATGCGCTGCCCCGCACGCCATCGCTGAAGGTCAGCCTGACCGAGATCAAGAAGATGTTCCTGGCCGACGCCGCATAAGCGGGCGCGCATAACGAAGAGGATGGGGAGGATGACCGTGTCATTGCTGGGCCTTGAAGGAAAGAAGGCGCTGATCGTCGGTGGCGGGCGCGGCATGGGCGAGGCCAGCGCGCTGCTGCTGGCGGAGGCCGGATGCGACATCGCCGTGCTGGACAGCGTGATGGAACGCGCCGAGCAAGTCGCCAGCGAAGTACGCGCGATAGGGCGGGCGGGCATTCCGATCGAGGCCGATATATTGGACGAGGCATCAGTCAAGAAAGCGGTGGCGGATGCGGAAGGCGCGCTGGGCGGGCTTGATATATTGGTGACGATCGTGGGGCAGGCGCTGTTCAAACCGCTGCTCGACGTGACGTTGGAAGAATGGGATTATGACCAATCCCGGAACCTGCGCTATTTCTTCGTGACGGCGCGAGCGGTGGCCCAATCGATGATTGCGCGCGGGGTGGGCGGATCGCTGATCTGCATCGGGTCGGTGGATGGAGCGGTCGGATCGCCGATGCATGCGCCCTATGGCGCGGCGAAGGCGGGCCTCATGCATCTGGTGAAGTCGATGGCGACGGAATGGGGGCGGCATGGTATTCGCGCCAATGCCGTGGCTCCGGGCAGCATCACGACGCCGCGCCTGCCCGAAACGGCGGAATCGCGCGCTCTGATGGAGTCGAGCGTGCTGCCGATCGGACGTCCGGGCACGACGCGGGACGTGGCGGGGGCCGTGCTGTTCCTGGCGTCGGGATTGTCGGAATATGTGACCGGTCACAGCCTGTTCGTGGATGGCGGATGGATGGCCGCGAACCATTTCGACCCGAGGGTCATGGCGACCAAGAAGAGCAACGAATAGGAATGACGTTCACTCCGCAAGGAAGCGCCTGATCGCAGACAGGCATGTGCCGAAGGCGTCATGCTGGGGCCAGTGGCCGCTTTCGGGCAGGCGCAGTTCTCGCACGCCGGGGATATGGGTGAGCAAATCGGCGGGCAAGCTGGAAGGCCAGCTGCGTTCGCCATAGAGGAGAAGGGTGGGGCAGGCGATGTTGCGCCACAAGGCCCTGACATCCTCCATCGGAATGTCGGGAAATGCCCAGACGGCGAGATAGGGATCATGCTTCCATTGCCATCCAGCCTTGCCAGCCCGCCGCAAGCCATGGCGCGTCATGTGCCGCGCCTGCGCGGAGGTGAGGTAGGCATGGCGTCCCCGCATCCGTTCGACCGCTTCGTCCACCGACGCGAAGATGCGTGGGGCGGTGCGGGAGGCGGCGCGGCGCTCCCCGAGCCAGTTGCGGGCGGTTTGGTCGATGCTTTGGCTGGAGCGATGCGTCTCGATCGCGAGCGGTGCGCCGACGGCCTCGATCGCGACGATCCGGCTGATCCTGTCGGGATAGGTTCCGGCAAAGCGCAAGGCGATGTGCGCGCCGAGGGAATGGCCGATCAGGAAGGCCGGGCGCTGGGGACCCAGCGCCAGATGCTCCGCCAGCGCGTCGAGATCGGCCAGATAGGCCGCGAAGTCGTAGCGCCCGTCCTGCGCCCAGCCGCTGTTGCCATGGCCGCGAAGATCGGGGGCAATGATGTGATAGTCGGGCAGCAGGGCATCCGCCAGCGCGTCCCAACTGCGGCCATGATCACGGCTGCCATGCATGAGGATGGCGAGCGGCGCGCCCTCCTGCGCCCATTCGGTATAGCTGAGCGGCATGCGGCCGTTGAGGAAGCGTCGCCTGACGGGCTTTGTCTTGATAGGGGAGCGGCGTTGTCTGTCATGCATGCTGGCAGTTTAGAGATGAGCGACGATGCACTAGCGACCGGCAATGGCGGCTTTCCATATTCGCGTAACCGCGCGGGTCGTAGCGGATTCCGGACGCTTGAATCCCTGTTGCGCTCAGAATATGGTAGTCTTCACCAAAATTCCGGTGACCGGCAGAACCGGCGCCCGCAAGGACGATGTAGGAGGCGGGATGAGCGCTAACTCACAGACGGAAGGCAGGTCTGGCGGCCGGGGTAGCGTCAAGTCGTGCCTGCGCACCCTGGAAGTGCTGGAATATTTCATGAAGTCGGGCGAGCCTGCGCGCACGATCGAGATCAGCGAAGCATTGGGCATTCCCAATTCGAGCGCGGACGAGATTTTGCGGACGCTCGCGAGCACGGGTTATCTGAGCTATAGCCAGGCGACGAAGCTTTATGCGCCGTCCTACAAGATCATCGCCAATGCCACAGCGATCGAGCAGAGCTTTTTTGGAAGCGGCCGGATCAATGAGGTGATGGAGGATATGCGGCGCGAGACCGGCGGGTCGGTCTTCGTCACGCAGCAGAATGATTGCTGGTCTGAAAGCGTCGCGGAGATGTCCGGCGGCTGGGCGGCGAAGCCGGACGTCGAGCCTTATTATCCCACCGAGATGATCTGCTTTCAGCGTAACAGTTGGCGGCCGGGCACCAATTTCGCTGCCGCGATGCTGGCGCAGCAATCCAATGTCGACATCATCCAGCTGGCGACCCGGACGCAAAAGCTGGGCCTGGGTCCGAAGGGGCCGACGCTGATGAAGCATCTGGTGGACCGGATTTCAACGACGCGGGCGCGCGGGTTCGCCCTGTGCCGCCGGAGCGCGTCCATTCCTGTGGACTCGATCGCCGTGCCGCTGCGGGTGCCGCATGGCGTCGCCTCCTACGCGATCGGCGTGGTCGGCGATCCGCTGTTCGTGAACGACAATGATGTGCGGCAGATGCTGTCGGGCATGCAGTCGGTCATCTACCGCTATAATGATCGCATCCGCCGCAAGACGACCGTCAGCGTTCAGTAGCTATTCGGCGGGGTGAGTGCCTGCGCTATGTCAGCGGCGCTGGTGATGCGTGCCACCATGCGGAGTTGATCCCGCACGATGATGTCGTGGGTGGCGGGATCGGCCGCCGCGATGCAATCTTCCGCGACGATCGCGTGATAGCCAAGGTCGGTCGCTGCCAGGGTGCAGCCTGCGACGGCGACATTGGTGGATACGCCCGTAATGACGACCGTCCCGATGTGCAGGCGGCGCAACAGGGCGTCCAGGGCGGTGCCATGGAAGCCGATGAGGCCGGAGCTACGCTCTATGATGAAATCTTCAGTGGCAGGGGCGAGTTGGGGCATGATCTCCGCCGCTGGACTGCCGGTCACGAGCGAGCCGCCCTTGCGCGCCATTGCCGCAAGCATGCTGTTGCGCTGGACGTCCGCAAAGTCGGGGCGATGGGCGATTGTGAGGTGGAAAACCGGGAGGCGGGCGGCGCGGAAGCGGGCGGCGAGATCGGCGATGCGGGCGATGATGCCGCGTTCATTGACTTGGGCGATGAGGCCGGGGAAGCCGCCCATGCCGGGTTCGACGATGCCGCGCTGACATTCGCTGATGATCAGGGCCGGGCGGCCGTGAAGTGAAACGGGCAAAGTCTTGGCTCCTGAACAAATTCCGATGGTCAAGGAGCGCCGCGCGCGCGGCTTCGGCAACAGCGGAGCGGGCCGCTCCACAGATACGGAAAGGCGGGGTTGGCGGTTGGTTGCCGTCCCGCTGCCGGTAGACATGCGGGCATAGAAGAGTGAATTTGCGTAGGAGTTGGTGAATGGCCGCGAAATATGCCGATGTGGCGGGGACTGCCCGTGCCGATTTACGGGCACGCAAGCTGCCGTTGAAGAACAGCCCGGAATTGCGTCAGGCTCTGGCCGAGGGCGAGATACACACGCTGCTGATGACTTATGTTCATCTGAGCGGCGACGAGGCGATGCTGGACAAGTTCGTGCCGCACATCAAGTCGCCCTACGCCTATCCGCCAGAAGAGATTCCCGGCGACCTGGTCGAGGAGCTGAAGGACAAGCTGCTTCATGTGCTGACCACGCCTGGCGCTGCAATGGACGAGGAGCCGTCCGACGCGCTGATGCACCGGATGATGTCGGCTGGCCTGGCGGAGGAGGTGGCGGACGAGTTCCTGCCGCTGCTGTTCGACCAGATCGGCTTTCGCCCCGAGCAGCCCCGCCGCGAGCGCAAAGATCGGAAGCCTGCGCCCGCCGGGTTCAAGGTGCTAGTGATCGGCGCGGGGATGACGGGCATCGCGGCGGGCGTGAAGCTGGCGGAAGCGGGCTATGAATGGGAAATCATCGAGAAGAATGAGGAAGTCGGCGGCACCTGGTGGGAAAACCGCTATCCGGGCGTGGGCGTCGATACGCCGAGCCATTTCTACTCCTTCTCCTTCGCGCTGAATTCGGAATGGCATAATTATCATCCGCTGGGCACCGACATGTTCGCTTATCTGAAGCGCGTGGCGGATGATTATGAGCTGCGGCCGAACATCCGTTTCAACACGCGGGTCGAAAAGCTGGTGTGGGACGAGGATGCGGCGGTGTGGAACGTCACCGTGCGCAAGAAGGATGGCAGCGCGGAGGTGATCCGCGCCAATGCGGTGATCAACGGGCATGGGCCGGTCAACCGGATGAAGTGGCCCGCCATCCCGGGGCTGGAAAGCTTTGCGGGCACGCGGCTGCATACGGCGGCGTGGGATAGCTCGATCGACCTCAAGGGCAAGCGCGTCGGCGTGATCGGCACGGGCGCGAGCGCGGCGCAGCTGATCCCCGCGATCGCTGGCGATGTGAGTGAACTGCACGTCTTCCAGCGCAGCCGCCACTGGGTGATGCCGAGCCCGGCCGGGAATGACGAGGTCACGGACGGCGTCAAATATGCGATGCGGCATATTCCCCATTATCTGGAATGGTTTCGTTTCCGCATCTACTGGTATGCGGCGGACGGCCTGTATCCCAATGTGCTGCTGGACCCCGAATGGCCGGAGGATTCGCCATCGGTATCTGCCGTCAATGAGACGATGCGCAAGTTCGCGGTCGGCTATATCGACAAGATGTTCGCCGACCGGCCGGACCTCAAGGAAAAGCTGACGCCCGATTTCCCGGTCTTTTCGAAGCGCATCATTCTGGATCGCGGTCCCTACTTCCCCACTTATCTCCAGCCGCATGTGCACCTGGAGCAGACTGCCATCACAGAGGTCACGCCCAAGGGGCTGGTGCTGAAGGATGGGCGCGAGATCGAGCTGGACGTGCTGATCTGCGCGACCGGGTTCGATGTGGCAAACATGCTGGGCGATCTTGAGATCGTGGGCATTGGTGGCAAGCATCTGCGCAGCGAATGGGGCGCGGAAGATCCGCGCGCCTATTTCGGGATGCTGGTGCCGGGCTTCCCCAATTATTTCCACACGGTGGGCCCCAACAGCGCGCCCAATCATGCGGCGGGGCAGAACCTGATTTCGGAGCGACAGGTCAATTATGCGATCGAATGCCTCGACTGGGTCAATGCGCAGGAGAAGAAGGCGCTTCAACCGAGCCGGTCCGCCTTCGACGCATGGCAGACCAAGGTCGAGACGCAGATGGTCAAGATGATCTGGAGCCATCCGCGCGCCTACAGCTATTATAACAATAGCAAGAAGCGGAACTTTCTGTCCTGGCCGTGGCGGCTCATCGATTTCTGGAACGAGTGCCAGGGACCGCGCAAGGAAGACTTTGAACTGCTGTGAATGGAATGAGGCGGCCTTGCTGGGCCGCCCCTCTAGCTTTCAAAGCTGGTCGGTGTAGGTGTCCGTGCCAGGGATCGTCGGGATGAAGGGCGATGCGATCGCGATGCGGCCGATGCCGCTTTCCTCGATCGCCTGGGCGAGGGGGACATAGGCGCTGTCCCAGACGGCTTTCGGGTCCTCGACGGAGAAGCTGAGGAAGACCGCGCGGTCATTGACCTCTACCGGCACATCCTTGGGGCTGGTCGGATCGAGCGGCAAGGGGGAGCCGGTGAGTGCCACGTCGCCCGGCAGGTCGCGGGCGCGCAGCAGGGCGGAGAGGTCCGCGCTGGTCTTGCCGGGGTTCAGATCGACAATGAAGGCGACGAGCCCGCCAAAAGGGCGATCAAGCGCGAGTTCGATCGGCATCGTGCTGCCGGGCGCATTATATTCCGCGTCGAAATTGTAGAAGCTGGTGTGGATATGGTCGCGTTCCTTGAACATGCGGCCGGCGGCGTGAAGATCATTGACCTGTTTGACCGCCCACGCGTCCCAATCCTTGTGATGCCCGTCGAGGATCCAGTAGAGTGCGAGATAGGAGCCCTTCGACAGGTCCATGGTGCCTGAACCGAAGCGCTTCGCCTTTTCCGCGCGGGTGGCGACGTAGCGGCCGCCTGAAACCGTGTAGGCGCCGATCATGCAGCCGCTGTAGAAATGATCGCGCTCATACCAGCGATTATAGGCGACCTCATAGCCGGGGCGCGGTTCAACCATGGTGAAGAGCAGGGAGCCCAAGCGTATCGGCCGGTCGGCGCGCGCTATGTCGGCCCTCTCATATAAGGTTTCGCAGCTTTGCATGGGCCTCTCCTGAAATTGATGGCGCACTGAAGCGTGCGCGGGAGCCGGATTAAAGCAGTGCGGCGCCTCTTCCGGGTCGGCGGAAGGTCGCGGGTGGCGCTACCGGCCTGCCAGGGCGCGATAGGCGGGGTGGCCGATGTCGCTCAGCACATCGAAATGGCGGGGCGTCCAGCCCAGTTCCCGGCGGGTACGGGGGCTGCGCGAGCGGCTGCATGTCGCCATGCCGATCAAAGTTTCGAACTTCCCCCAGCGGCGGACGCCTTCGGCAAAATCGATGCTGCGCGCCTCGATGCCGAGGTCGCGCGCGACCGCTTCAGCCAGAGTGCGGTTGTTCAGTTCGCCCGCGACCGCGTGATAGAGGGCTCCGGCTGAACCCCGCTCCAGCGCGAGGCGGTAGACCTCTGCAAGGTCATCGACATGGACGTTGGAGTAGAGGTTGAGGCCTTCCCCGAGATAGCCGACTTCGCCGGTGCGCCCCGCATCGGCGTAGAACATGCGCAGATGCCCGCAGCCGCCATGTCCCCAGATCATCGGCGGCCTGATCACCATGGCGCGCGCGCTGCCCGCCGATCCGGCGCGACGGACCATGGTTTCGGTCTCAAGGCGGAGGCCGATATATTTGGAGGGCTCGAACGGGTCGTCTTCCGCAAAACTGTCCTCGCTCCAGAGCCCATCGGTGCGTTGCGACAAAAGGCCGGTGCCGCTGGTGAAGATGAAGTGATGGCCGCGCCCGTCGGCGGCATTCAGCAGCCTTTTGACGGCGTCATGCTCCTGCTGAAGCAGCAATTGGGCTGCGTAGATGGTGGCATCGTGATGGCGCATCATGTCGATCACCGCGTCCAGATGCGAAAGGTCGCCCCGCAAGGGGGTTATGCCATGATCGGCGAGCGTCCGATCGCCTTCGCCTGTACGGCTGAGGCCGCTGACCTGATGGCCGGATGCCCTGAAATGCCGGGCGATGTGCGATCCGAGATAGCCGGTCGCGCCAAGGACGAGAATGCGCATCGGGTTCCTTCCGCGCGGGAGGAAGCAACAGCGATGCGCCCCGCGTCAAGAGCCGGGCCGTGCGTTCCGGAGAGGCGGAGGCGACAGGGGAGCGTCCGCAATCAGGTTCTTGCCGTCACTCCCGGGTCCCGCTCTTTCGGCAGCGTGACACAAAAAGTGGGACCCCGGATCAAGTCCGGGGTGACGATTATTTAGAACTGATCTTACGCTAAAGCGAGCTGACGAGATGGCCGCCGTCGACCACCAGTTCCGCGCCGGTGATGTAAGCGCCAAGGTCCGACGCGAGCAGGAGCAGGGCGCCGTCAAGATCTTCCGGACTTCCAATGCGGCGCTGCGGGATCCTGTTGATCATCGCCTTGCCCGTGTCCGTTTCCCAGACATGCTCGTTCAGCGGCGTGACGATATAGCCCGGGCAGAGGGCATTCACGCGGATGCTGTGGCGCGCCCATTCCAGTGCCATTGCCTTGGTCATCTGTACCACGGCGGCCTTGGAAATCGAGTAGGGGCCAAGCTGAGCCCCTTGTCGAAGGCCCAGGATGGAGGCGATGTTGATGATGCTGCCCGGCGTGCCTGCCGCGACCATCGCGCGCGCCGCCCCGCGCGCGACGAGATAAGCGCCGCGCGCGTTGGTATCCATCACGCGGTCGAATTGGGTCACGTCCTGATCGAGCATTGGTCCGGTGGTGGCGATGCCCGCATTGTTGATCAGGATGTCGACGGCGCCAACCGCATCCCACAAGCGATCGATGGAGGTGGCGTCCTGCACGTCGAGCGTGATGGCTCGCGCGTTGGGGAGCGATGCGGCGAGGCTTTCCAGCTGGTCGCCCCTGCGCGCGGTCAGGACCAGCTCAACACCCTCTGCAGCGAGCGTGCGCGCGAAATGCGCGCCGAGTCCGCTGCTTGCGCCGGTGATGAGCGCGGTCCTGCCCTCAAGCCCGAAGGTGCGTGCCGTCATGCAGCCATCTTGTGCCGGGACTCCAGCGGCGCATCTGGGTGATAGCTGGTGGGGCTGGTGGCATAGGCAGCCGCCAGCGTCGCGATGAAATCGGGGTCGGACATCGGGTCTGTCGGGACCGTTACTGGAATGCCCTTCGCCTTCAGGTCCGCGATCATGATGTCGAAGGCTTGATCGGTGGTGAGGTCGTCGGTGTGATCGTAGAAGCGCTTCAGGTCCGCCATGTCGGTGAACACATGCGCGCTGTAGTGGAAGAGCATGCGCATGTCGCTGGCTTCATAACGGGCGACGATGCGATCGCCGTCGATGATGCGCCATCCATCTTCGCCATCCGCTTCGATCATCGATTGAAGCGTCATGCCAACCGCCATGTCGCGCTTTTCGCGCGGGCCGGATGCCTCGCCCCGGTGGAACATATGCTGATTGTCGGTTACCAGGCCGCTGTTCCAGATGGGTGCGGTCAGGCGCTGCGGCGCGCGATCCGGGCCATCGGGCCAGTAGGTGAAGCCGCCATCGATGTCGCAGTCATAATACCAGGCGATCACCTGGCCCGCCTTCACTTCCCATGAGTCGAAGAGGCAGGATTTCGCCATGACCGCGCCCAGCCATGCGGGCATGTTGGTCGGATCGAGCCCGCGCCAGCTGCGACCGTCGATATGACCCGGGTCAAAGCCGTGACAGGGTGCGTTGATGTTGAATTGGAAGAGATAGGGCGCTCCGTATCGCGCTCCGTGCATTTGCCTGACCAGATCGAGCAACCTGCGGCTGTAGAATATGTCATGCGCTTCATCGATATAGGGCAGGCCATTATTGCCGAAGGTGCCGCGAAACGCCGGGGTCAGAAGGTCCGCCAAGGTGATATTTTGATTTCGTTCGCCCTTGGGCGTCGAAACGGCGAGCATTTCTTCCGCTGAACTGAAGTGGATGGCCTGGATCAACTTCCACGGACCCTGGGTGCGCAAGATGTCCATCATCTGTGCATTTTCAGCATCTGTGAAGATGTCGCTGATCGGCCGTGGTGGCACGATCGGCGTCATGGGGCGGCGGCGCTTCGATGGTTCCATGGGTCCTCTCCGTTATCATCCGATCTTTATACTGCCGCCGCCCTCAATGCATTTCTTCGTCAGGCGGCCAGTGCTTCCTCCGGTTCCGGCGGGAAGATGGATGGCTTGCCGGGATCATAGGTCTGGACCAGCAGGCGGATGAACTGCTGATCGGTGAGCGGGTCGCTCGGCACCTCGAAAGTGGCGCCGCGGGCGCGCAGATCGGCGATCAGCATGTCGAACACCTGATCATTGCTGATGTCGTCGGTGTGGTCGAGCGAGCGCTTCAGTTCGCTATAATCCATGAAGATGTCCGCACCCCAGTGGATGAGGAACCGGAACTCGTCTTCGGGTATCTTCTGGATGACCTTGCCGTCGGTCGTGATCTGCCAGCCATTGGGATCTTCGGGGTCGGCGCTGATGAGCGAGTTGATCGCAAGTCCTTCGGGCTGGCGAAGGGCGGCAGGGCCGCTGGCTTCGGCCGTGTGGTACATCATTTCATTTTCGACGACGACGGCGCGGCTCCACATCGGTGCCTTGATCTGCGCGGGCTTGCCCTGCGGACCATCGGGCCAATAGTTGAAGCCGCCGCCGATCTTGCCCTTGTAATACCAGGTGATCACCTGCGCCTTTTTCGCGCGCCAATGTTCGAACAGGCCCGACTTCACCATGATGTTCATCAGCCAAACCGGCGACGTCTGCATGGAGATGCCGCGGAAACGGGTGGCATCGACATGGGGCGTCTCGCTGCCACGGCAGGGGCCCTGAATGTTGAACAGCATATTGTCGGGGCGAGCATAGTCCGCTTTCCAGTAGCCGCGAACCAAATCGAGGAATTTATGGTTGAAGAAGCAATCTTCGATCTCTGGATGCTGGACTGTTGATCCTTGCGCGAAATAGCCCCGGAATACCGGCGAGAGGAACATGTCCCATGTGGGCGTAAAGCCCTTTGGAAGGCCGCCGGAGGTGGTAGCCACGACTTCCTCGGGTGATTTGAAATGCTGTGCCAGGATCAAGGACCAGGGACCGTTTTCCCGGACGACATTCAGCATGCGGCGATGCTGGTCGTCGGTATAGGCGTTTTCGATGATCTGCGGCGGGGCCACGGGGCGGAACTGGGTGGTCATGTCAACTCTCCTGAGTACCTACATCGCCGTCCGCCGTTTGGTTTGCAGCCCGTGAGAGCTGTGGCGGTTCGGTTACTGAGTGAATCCTAACTTATTCTTCCGGGGTTCGCAAGATATGACAACACATGCTGTACTTCAGGCAGGTTGGTCCGCCGACATCTCGGGCAGCCATTCACGGACTGCGGTCTTCAGCAACTTGCCGTTGGGATTGCGGGGGAGCGGCCCCTCTACGATGTAGACATGGTCGGGCACCTTGTAGTCGGAAAGATTGCGCGCGCAGAAGTCGCGCAGGGCCGTGCCATCCGACTGGCCGGGGGCGACCACGAAAGCCTCGACTCGTTCGCCGAGTACCGGGCAGGGCCTGCCGACGACAACGGCTTCGGTGACGGCTTCATGCGACATGAGCATGTTTTCGACTTCCACCGAATAGATTTTGAAGCCGCCGCGATTGATCATGTCCTTCATCCGGTCGAGCACGCGGATATAGCCGTTCGCGTCCATGGTGCCGATGTCGCCGGACCTCCAATAGCCGCCGGTGAAACCGCGCTCCGTCGCTTCTGGATTGTTCCAGTAGCGGGCTATGGTCATCGCCCCTGCGATCCAGATTTCTCCCTGCGCCCCGCGCGGGAGCTCGCGGCCTTCCTCATCCATGATGAGGATGTCGGCGTAAGGCAGCGCCTTGCCGACCTTGTCCGGATGAGCGGGACAGTCGCCGAGCGGCATCATGACCGCCGGGGAGGATGTCTCGGTCGACCCGTAGATGTTCACCAACGTCAGTTGGGGGAGCTGGGCGGCAAGCGTTTCGATGCAGGATTCGGCCATGGGCGCGCCGCCAAACGCGCCGATCCGCCAGCTCGACAAGTCAAAGCCAGCGAAGTCCGGCTCCATCAGGCACAGCTTGTACATGGCCGGGACCATGATGGCGTAGCTCATGCGTTCGGCCTGGGCGAGTTCCAGGAAGGGGCGGGCCTTGAACGCCTGCTGCATCACCACCTTGCCCGCGACCCGGATGCCGAGCATCAGGATGAGCGCGATGCCGGTTACGTGAGAGGCGGGTACGGCGAGGATCATCGACTCGCCATCGCGCAAGCCAAGATGCTGCTGGCTACCGATGCAGTTGGTGACGAGGCCGAGGTGGGTAAGCACCGCGCCCTTGGGGCGGCCGGTGGTGCCGGAGGTGTAGAGGATGCAGAAGGGATCATCTTCGCCAACGGCGGAGCGGTGCGGGGCGTCGGTCGGCGGCTCGGCTTCAGCGTTGGACCATGAAGCGGCTTCGTCGGAATAGCGCAGCCAGTGGCGCAGCTGAGGATGGTCGGATCGGTCGGGCAGCTGGTCCTCCAGCGCGTCGTCAAAGATGATCGCCGCCGCGCCGCTGTCATTCAGCACATAGGCGGTTTCGGGGGCACGCTGGCGGATATTCATGGGCACGGCGATCAGGCCCAGCCTTGCCGCCGCCAGCAGCAGGGTCGAATAGTCTGCGCGGTTGGACAGAAGGATGGCGAGCCGGTCGCCCGCTGCCAGGCCCAGGGACGTGAGGCGCGCCGCGCAGATGGCGACGCGGGCGGCGAGGAAGCTATAGCTCCACCGCTCTTCGCCATCGACCAGCGCGATGGCTTCGGGCGACCGGCTGACGGCGTCCAGGAACATGGCGTAAATGTCTGCGGGGCGGTCCTGATGGCAATAGACCAGCCTGCCGTGATGCACTTCCTTGCGGAGTTGCAGATGCTTCATCTCTTTATCGGTCCTCTCCATCCGGCCTGTTATGCTATGCCGGTGACGAAGCCCTTACAGGGCTTTCTAATTACACCTTGCATTGTGCTTCTTCCCTTGGCAAGCGCCAGCCAACGAAAAGGAGCGGAGACAAGCCATGGCAGATCATGAGGATGATGCGGCGATCGTCCGCAAGGTCGAGAATTTCGTCCGCGACGTGGTGATCCCCTATGAGAAGGATGACCGGCGGGACGATCATGGCCCGCTGGACGCGCTGGTGCAGGAAATGCGCGCCAAGGCGCGTGAGGCAGGCGTCCTGACGCCGCATATCCGCGCCGACGGAACGCACATTAGCCACCGGGCGACGGCGCGCGTGCTGCGCGCTTCGGGGCTTTCGCCGCTCGGGCCGCTCGCTTGCAACACCAATGCGCCTGACGAAGGCAATATGTTCCTGCTGGGCAAAGTCGCCACGGCGGAGCAGAAGCGCCGCTATCTCGATCCGATGGTCGCAGGCAACGGACGCTCCTGCTTCCTGATGACCGAGCCGGCGGCGGAGGGCGGAACCGGATCGGACCCGTCGATGATGCAAACCGTTGCGCGGCTGGAGGGTGGCGAGTGGGTGATCAACGGGCGCAAGGCGTTCGCTACCGGGTTTGCCGGAGCCAGCTTCGCGATCCTGATGGCCAAGACGGAGCGGGATGACGGCGCGGCCGCTGCAACGATGTTCCTCGTCCCGCTGCCGCATCCCGCGCTGGTGCAGGAACGGCTGATCGGTACGATCGACAGCTCGATGCCGGGCGGCCATGCGGTGGTGAAGGTGGGAGATCTGCGCCTGCCGCCCGACGCGGTGCTGGGCGCGCCGCATGAGGGCTTTGCCTATGCGCAGGTCCGGCTCGCCCCGGCGCGGCTCACCCATTGCATGCGCTGGCTGGGCGCTGCCACGCGGGCGAACGAGATTGCGACGGACTATGCGGTCAAGCGGCAGGCGTTCGGCAAGCCGCTGATCGATCATGAGGGCGTCGGCTTCATGCTGGCCGACAACCTGATCGACCTGAAACAGTGCGAGCTGATGATCGATTGGTGCGCGGACGTATTGGACTCAGGCGAAAAGGCGATCACTGAAAGCTCGATGGCGAAGGTCGCCGTATCGGAAACGCTGTTCCGGGTGGCGGACCGTTGCGTTCAGGTGATGGGCGGGACCGGGGTCAGCCATGACACGATCGTGGAGCAGGTATTCCGCGAAATTCGCGCCTTCCGCATCTATGATGGGCCGACTGAGGTGCATAAATGGTCGCTCGCCAAGAAGATCAAGCGAGAGGCGCTGGCAAAGTCATGAATGCCGAGGAGCTGAACGCAGGGCTTTCCGACGTGCGCGAGGCGCATCGTTTTGATGAGGGCGCATTGCAGGCATGGCTGCGCGAGAATGTGCCCGAAGCGCAAGGCCCGCTGACCGTTCGCCAGTTCAAGGGCGGGCAGTCCAATCCGACTTTCCGGCTGGACGTGCCAGGACGATCCTTCGTCATGCGCCGCAAGCCGCCCGGCGTGACGGTGCCCGGTGCCCATGCCGTGGATCGAGAGGCGCGGGTGATAGGCGCGCTTGGCAAGCAGGGTTTTCCGGTGCCCCGCATTTACGGCCTTTGCACGGACGATGCGGTGATCGGCAGCTGGTTTTACGTGATGGAGTGCGTCGAAGGACGCGTCTTCTGGAATTCACGTTTCGAGACCGTCGCGGCGGAAGAGCGGGTTGCGTATTTCGACGCCATGAACGCGACTTTGGCGCAGCTTCACAATTTCGATCCGGTGGCGTTGGGTCTCGATGATTTCGGGAAGAAGGGCAATTATTTCGAGCGGCAGATCGCGCGCTGGTCGCGCCAATATCTGAGCGACGAAGCGGCTGGCCGCGATCCAAACATGGACCGGCTGATCGAATGGTTGCCGACGAATATTCCGGCAGGCGATGAAAGCCGGATCGTCCATGGCGACTATCGTGCCGACAACATGGTGTTCCATCCGACTGAGCCACGCGTGGCGGCAGTGCTGGACTGGGAGCTTTCAACGCTGGGTCATCCGCTTGCCGACTTCGTCAATCATCTGATGATGTACCGGCTGCCGCCCACCATCCTGTCCGGCTTGCGGGGTGCCGATTTCGCCGCGCTGAAGCTGATGCCGGAGGAGGCGTATATCGCCGCCTATTGCCGCAGGACCGGGCGGGACGGGATCGGCCATATCGGCTTTTACCGCGCCTTCGCTCTTTTCCGGCTTGCGGCCATCTATCATGGCATTAAGGCAAGGGCACTGCGCGGCACGGCCGCATCGGCGCATGCAGAAGAACTGGCGGCGCAATATCCGCTGCTCGCCCAATTGGGATGGAGCGAGGCGGAAGCGGCCTGATCAAAGGGGAATGGTGGAATGAAGACCCGGATTACCGAGCTTACCGGCACGCGCTATCCCATTATCCAGGGTGGCATGCAGTGGGTGGGCCGCGCTGAACTGGCGTCAGCGGTGTCCAACGCCGGGGGTCTGGGTATCCTGACGGCGCTGACGCAGCCGACGCCCGAAGCGCTGGCCGCCGAGATCGAGCGGTGCCGGACGATGACCGACAAGCCGTTCGGCGTGAACCTGACCATATTGCCGACCGCGCAACCGGTCCCTTACGAAGCCTATGCCGAAGTCATTGCCGGATCGGGCGTTGGCGTGGTCGAGACCGCCGGGCGCAGTCCCGCCGAGTTCATCGCGCGGTTCAAGCAGGCGGGCGTCAAGATCGTGCACAAATGCACGGCCGTGCGCCATGCGCTGTCGGCGCAGCGCGCAGGGGTCGATGCGGTGTCGATCGACGGGTTCGAAGCGGCGGGCCATCCGGGCGAGGACGATATTCCGGGCATGGTGCTGATCCCCGCTGCGGCGCGGGCGCTGGACATTCCGATCCTGGCGGCAGGCGGCATGGCTACCGGGCGCAGCATGGCGGCGGCGCTGGCTCTGGGCGCTGAAGGCGTGACTATGGGCACCCGGTTCATGCTGACCAAGGAAGCCCCTATCCATGAGGCGATCAAGCAGGCGGTGGTGCAGGGTACGGAGCGCGACACGACGCTGATCTTCCGCCAGCTGCGCAACACGGCGCGTGTGTTCCGCAATGCCGTTGCCGAGGAGGTGAACGTCAAGGAACGGGAACCCGGCGCGACGTTCGAGGACATCCGGCCGCTCGTGGCAGGCGCGCGAGGGCGCGCGGCGCTGGAAAGCGGCGAAGTGGATGGCGGGCTGGTCTGGGCCGGGCTCGGCATCGGCCTGATGGACGATATTCCAACTTGCGCCGAATTGATCGAGCGCATCGTGGGTGAATGCCGCGAGGCGCTGGGTCGCGCCGTGGCGCTGACCGGGGAGGCATGAGCATGCACTACAATACGATCCGCTATGAGGTCGAGGATGATGGCGTCCTGCTGCTGACGCTGAACCGGCCGGACAAGCTCAACGCCTTCACCGTCGAGATGTGCGAGGAGCTGATCGATGCCTATGGCCGGGCGAGCCAGGATGATGCCGTCCGGGTGATCGTGGTGACGGGCGAGGGCCGCGCCTTCTGCGCGGGGATGGACCTGTCGGTCGGCGGCAATGTCTTCGGCCTGGACGAGAGCATGACGCCGACCATGGAGGATCTGCGCGAGCGCGGCGATGATCCGGCGATCCTGAAGGGCGTGCGAGACACCGGCGGTCGCGTGGCGATGGCCATGTATGATTGCCTGAAGCCGATCGTCGGGGCGGTGAATGGCGCGGCGGTCGGCATCGGTTCGACCATGCTGTTGCCGATGGATTTCCGCTTCGCGTCGGAAAAGGCGCGCTTCGGCTTTGTCTTCGGACGGCTGGGCATCACGATGGAGGCGTGCTCCTCCTTCTTCCTGCCGCGCATCGTCGGTTTGGAGCAGGCGCTGGAATGGGCTTACAAGGCCGATATCTTCGATGCCGCCGAAGCGCATGAGAAGGGACTGGTTCGCGCCGTGTTCCCGGCTGAGACGCTGGTCGAGGAGGCGAAGGCCTTTGCCCGCTCGCTGGTCAAGGACCGATCGCCCGTATCGATCGCGCTGATCCGCCAGATGCTGAACCGCAACAGCGCGCAGCCCGATCCGTGGCAGGCCCATCTGACGGAATCGTTGGCGGTATTCTACACCAGCCAGGCGGACGGCCGCGAAGGGGTTCGCGCCTTCAATGAAAAACGGCCAGCGGAGTTTACGGGGAAGGCGTCGCAAATGCCGTCCTTCTTCCCTTGGTATGGCGACAAGTAATTCGAACGGAAAGGATGCAAGATGATCACATTGGAAGACAAGATCGCGATTCAGGAACTGATCGCGCGCTTCACCCGCTGCTCCGACTATGGTGATTGGGAAGGCCTGGCCACCGTTTACACGCCTGATGTCGAGGTGGAGATGGAAGGCCTGGAGATCCGTTACACTGGTGTGGAGGCCCAGGTCGAACATGCCAAGGAGTCCGACCGGCAGGCCGAGGGCAAGAACCGCCACTTCAATTTCAACATGATCGTGTCAGAGAAGGATGGCGCGGTGTATGCGGAATATGCTTTCATGAACGTCAATGCGGGCAAAGCTCCCATGGACGCGAAGATCGTCGTCAGCGGCCGCCAGCGCGATACTGTCGTGAAGACGGGCGAAGGGTGGAAGATCGCCCACCGCTTCATCCAGTTCGACCAGTCGTTCAGCCTGGACTTCTAAGCCACGGAGGAGCGGTCGTGAACATCAAGGATCTGTGCGTCGTCATCACCGGCGGCGCTTCGGGGCTGGGCAGCGCAACTGCCGAACGGCTGTCGGAACTTGGCGCGCGCGTCGCGATCTTCGATTTGAACGAGGAAGCTGGCGCGCGTCTTGCTGAGCGATTGGGCGGCAGCTTCCATCATGTGGACGTGACCAGCGCCGAGTCCGTGGACGCCGGGCTGGCAGCGGCGGAGGCGAAGCTGGGGACGCCGCGTGTGCTGGTGAACTGCGCTGGCATCGCGCCCGGCTTCCGTGTCGTGGGCAAGGATGGTTCGCCCCATCCGCTGGACGCATTCCGCAAGGCCGTTGAGATTAACCTGATCGGCAGCTTCAACGTCATTTCCCGCTTTGCCGCGAAGCTTGCCGCCGCGGGGTTGGACGGGGAGGAAGCTGGCGTGATCGTCAATACCGCGTCCGTCGCCGCCTTTGACGGGCAGATTGGGCAGGCTGCTTACGCTGCATCCAAAGGCGGTGTGGTGGGCATGACGCTGCCGATCGCGCGTGACCTCGCACAGCATCGCATCCGCGTGATGACGATCGCACCGGGCATTTTCCTGACGCCGATGCTGCAAGGCCTGCCACAGGCAACGCAGGATTCGCTGGGCAAGCAAGTCCCGCATCCGTCGCGGCTGGGCAAACCGGAAGAATTTGCGAAGCTGGTTCAGAATATCATTGAAAATCCGATGCTGAACGGGGAAGTCATCCGTCTGGACGGCGCCATCCGCATGGGACCGCGCTGACCGTCTGTACTGAATGAGGAGGCGGATCGCCTTCTTGGAGAATGTGGGAAGGACTGCTGCCGTGAACGAGATCAGCCGGGATGTGACCAATTTGCCGGAAACCGAGGCGAAGCTGCGCGAGTTTGTCGAGCAGGGCGTCATATCGGGCGGTATCCTTGCCTGGGGAACGGCAAATGGTCCGGTCCGCTATCATGGCGAAGGCGTGCTGGGCTATGCGCGCAAGGATGTGGTGGACGAGCGGTCCATCTTCCGCGTTTATTCCCAATCGAAGCCGGTTACGGGCATCGGCGCGATGATGCTGATCGAAGATGGCGTCATTGGCCTGGACCAGCCGATCGGCGAGATACTGCCGCCCTTCGCAGAGATGCGCGTCATCGAAGGGGAAGACCCGGAAGTGACGCGGCCCGCGGCCCGCCCGATCACCATCCGCCACCTGCTGACCCATACGGCAGGCTTCGGCATGGACGGCATGACGCTTGGCGCCCTCTATGCCAAGCATGGCGTGACGCCTGGCACGCGGGAGTGGGTGCCGGGTCCGGGTGACCTCCCGGTTCCGGCGACCCTTGCCGAACTGGGTGAGCGCATCGCCGCGCTGCCATTGGCGACCGATCCCGGTACACGGTTCGACTACAGCGTTGCGCTCGACGTTCTGGGGCTGGTGATCGAAGTGGCATCGGGCATGCCCTTCGAGACATTCCTGAAGACCCGCTTGTTCGATCCGCTCGGCATGGTGGACACGGGCTTTTCGATCACGGCGGATCAAGCCGCCCGCTTTGCCGACCTCCCACAGCAGGAGGAGGACGGGACATGGGCATTGGCCGATGATGCGGCGGACAGCCTCTACGCGCGGCCCTATTATCCGTCTGGTGGCGGTGGCCTGGTGTCGACGGCGCATGATTATTCCCGCTTTGCCGCCATGCTGCTCAACGAGGGTGAGTTGGATGGCGTGCGCGTGCTGAAGCCGGAAACTGTGCGGCTCGCCCGGTCGAACCTGCTGCCCGAAGCGGTGACACATGTCGACCTGCCGATCGGCTACACGCTGTCGAATGTCGGCATGGGCGCGGGCATGTCCGTGTCCTTGCAGGCAAGCGAGCAGACCAACAGCTTCTTCGACTGGCCCGGCGCGGTGCCCGCCGGGGTGTTCGGCTGGCCGGGCGCGGCAGGGACGGCATGCTGGATGGACCCCGAACGAAAGTTCTTCCTGCTGTACCTGACGCAATATTGGCCGTCCTGGCTGAACGGCAGCATGCGGCCGGAGATCGTCGCGGCGGCCTACCGGGATTTGGAGAAACAATAGGAAGGAGGAGCGGCTGCCATGCCGGTACTGGATAACGACGCCGATTTCACGCCAAGCCTGGGATCACCGGGCACCGGGGTTGTCATCACGGGCGGCGCGTCCGGTATCGGCCTGGCGGCGGCTCACGCCTTGGCTGCGGTGGGGCGGCCCGTGGCGCTGTGGGACATCAATGCAGAAGGCGCGGCCGGATCGGCGGGAATCATCGAGGGCCGCTACGGCGTCCGTGCGGCGGGGCTTAGCGTTGACCTGCGCAACCCGCAGGCCGTGACACCGGCGGCGATAGCGACCCGCGCGGCGATCGGCGCGATCGGCGGCATCGTCCATTGCGCGGGAACCGCCGAAGCGACGGGCATAGACGGGGTGACGCCGGAAAATTGGGACGCGGGGCTGGCGCTTCATGTTCGTTCGCTCGTGTTGATGACACAGGCTTTCCGCGAAGATTTGCGGTCCTTGCCAGGGAGCGCGATCGTGGCGCTTTCGTCCATCAATGCGACGCTCGGCAATGGGATGATCCCGATTTACAGCGCGGCGAAGGGCGCTGTAATCTCGCTCGTCCATTCGATGGCCGATGAATTGGCGGCGGATGGGGTGCGCATCAACGCTGTAAGTCCAGGCATGATCGACACGCCGATCATCGCGGAAACGAAGGCCCAACTGCCGGGCCATTTCGAGCGGCGGATCATGCTAGGTCGCTATGGTGCGCCCGAAGAGTTGGGGCGCGTGATCCGGTTCCTGATGTCGGACGAGGCGAGCTATATGACTGGCGCGGAAATCGTCGTCGACGGCGGAAACATCAACTCGCAACGGCAATAGGGGGCGGCAGAACCACCTCCGGCAAAGGGCGCCGCGTTCGAGACGCAGCGCCCTCTGGCAAGATTTAGAGGCGGTTTACTTCCTTGGCCGTCAGGCTGGTGACCAGGCCCTTTTCCGCCGCGCTGAGCGTGGTGGCGGGGATGACGACGAAGCGGCCGCTGTAGATGATCTGGACGGCGGTCGGCACGCCAGCGCTGTCCTTGAGGATGCGGTCGATATAACCGACCTTGCGGCCGTCAGCGGTCTTCACCAGCGCGTTCTGCTTGATGACAGGTGCGTCGGCAGCGATAGCGGCTGCAGAAACGGACAGCGACAGAGCCGCCGCGAAAGCAAAGGAAAACTTCATGATGGAACCCCTTTTAAATGGACGGCCGGGCCGATAGCACGCGATAGAAGAAAAAATAAGACACCCCTTGTTGCAAAAAATGCAATTTGCGTTTCCGGTTCGGAAATTCGGCGGATTTCGGTGGTACAGGCGGTTGGGAAAGCTTCGATGTGCACTGTGGAGAGGGTTCAGGCAGGATGATTGAAGAGCTTGTCCAGCGGCCCAAGGGGTATCGTGCATGACCAGCCAGACGCGCGAGTCGGGGCCACGCCTCGCCGGATTTTCAGTTATCAGCATCGCGACGGGCGGGTTCAACATCCCGCTTCAAACCTATTTGCCTGCATTTTACGCGACTGTGATCGGCATGGACCTGGCGACCGTTGGCCTGGTCTTCATGATCAGCCGGTTGTGGAGCGCGGCGGCCGACCCGATGATCGGGTGGGCATCGGATCATACCCGCACGCGGATCGGGCGGCGCAAGCCCTGGATCCTGGGCGGCGGCCTGCTGTTCCTGCTGTCGCTCCTGGCGGTCTTTTCACCACCTGCCGGAGCCACGCCGCTCTATCTAGGCGGATGGTTGTTGCTGCTGTGCCTGGGGTGGACTGCGACATCCACGCCGCTTTACGCCTGGGGCGGGGAGATGGCGTCGTCGCCAGTCGAGCGGGCGCGTATCCAGGCCTATATACAGACGGGCTCGTCCATCGGCATCTTCCTGGTATTGGTCTTGCCCGCAGTGCTGGACGCTCTTGGGCGCGGCAATCCGGAGGCGCGGGTAGGATCGATGGGAGCGCTGGTGGCGGTCGTCCTTGCCATTGGCATGCTGCTGATCGCTTTGCTGTTCCGCGAGCCGCCGCTTGGTCCGCGCACATCGGTGGCAGCGAATTGGCGCGAGGGTATCAGGACGGTGCTGACCGACCATGCGCTCTGGCGGATCGTGGCGTCGGACTTCTTCGTTGCGCTCGGGCAGGGTTTCCGGACTGCCGTATTCCTCTTTTTCGTGACGCGCTACATGGGCATGGCATCGCCTGCCCTGCTGCTGATGCTGCAATATGCATTCGGCATGTTTGCGGCTCCGCTATGGGCGCGGATCAGCTACAGGTTCGGGCGGCTAAGGACGCTGATCATGGCCGAGGGCGTCCAGGTCGTGATCAACCTGATGGTCCTGTTCCTGACGCCTGACCGCATGTGGCTGTTCATCCTGCTGATCATCGGACAGGGCCTGACGCAGGGATCGGGCAACCTGATGCTGCGATCGATGATATATGACGTGGCGGACCGCCATCGCGAGGCGAGCGGCGTCGAACGGGCAGGGCTGTTTTCGTCCGTGTTCAACGTGACGACCAACGCGGCCTATGCGGTGGCGGTGGGAATAGCCCTGTCGGTCGTCGGGTTCCTGGGCTTCGACCCCCGGTCATCCGGCACAGAGGGGATCACGGGCATGCATATGTTCTTCGCGATCGGCCCTGCCGTGGGGCACCTGCTGTCCATTCTGGTCATCAGTTGGAAGCGAGGGAAGTCGGGCGGCTCACTGGTCGAAAGCCAACTGCCTTCTGCCTGAAGAATGGGCTTGCGCGGCGTGAGCTGCGTCAGACGTCGATCACCTTCGCCGGATTCATGATCCCGGCCGGGTCAAGCGCCCGCTTGATCTGGCGCATCACCTCGACGGCGGGGCCATGTTCCGTGACGAGATGCGCCTTCTTGCCGATGCCGATGCCATGTTCGCCAGTGCAACTCCCCTCCATGGCGAGGGCGATTGCGACGATCTGTTCCGACAACGTCTTTGCCCTTTGCGTTTCGTCCGCCGAGTTCGGATCGAAGACGAGGACGACATGGAAGTTGCCGTCACCGACATGACCCACGATGGGCGCGGTCAGTCCGCTGTCGTCGATGGCGCGGCGTGTTTCCTCTATACAGTCGCACAAGCGCGAGATGGGGACGCAGACATCCGTGGCGATGGCCTTGCAACCGGGCCGCAGAGCGAGGTTGGCATAGTGCACCTTATGCCGGGCGTCCCACAGGGCGGTACGATCCTCGGTATTCGTCGCCCAGTGGAAATTGCCGCCGCCATTCTCGGTGGCGACCTGGCCGAAGCTTTCAGCCTGTTCCGCAACGCCTGCGGGCGTGCCGTGGAATTCCAGGAACAAGGTGGGACATTCGCGGTGATTCATGCGGCTATAGGCGTTGATCGCGCGGATCTGTAGCGGATCAAGCAGTTCTATCCGGGCGACGGGGAGGCCGATCTGGATCGTCTGGATGACGGCGTTCACCGCGCCCCGCAGAGTTTCAAATTCGCAGACGGCAGCGGAGATGGCTTCCGGCTGACCATATAGGCGCAGGGTGACTTCGGTGATGATGCCCAATGTGCCTTCAGACCCGACGAAAAGTCCGGTAAGATCGTAACCGGCAGCGGATTTCCTGACCCGCCCGCCGGTGCGGATGACCTGCCCATCCGCAAGGACGACGGTCAGTCCCAGCACATTCTGGCGCATGGTGCCGTAGCGGACGGCGTTCGTGCCCGACGCCCGTGTCGAAGCCATGCCGCCAAGGGATGCGTCTGCGCCGGGATCGACGGGGAAGAACAGGCCGGTGTCCCGGAGCTCAGTGTTGAGCTGCTTTCGCGTGACACCTGCCTGAACCGTGCAGTCGAGGTCGTCCGTACTGACGCGCAGCACCTGATCCATGCGGGAGAGGTCGATGCAGAGACCCCCGCGTGCGGCAAGGAAATTGCCTTCAAGCGACGTGCCGGTGCCGTAAGGCGTAACGGCAATTCCCTGTTCGTTGCAGAAGCTGACGGCGGCGGCTACTTCCTCAGTGTTCAGGGGATAGACCACCGCGTCCGGCGGCATGGCAGGATAAAAGGTTTCTGCCCGGCCATGATGATCGCGTACGGCCGCGCTGTCGCTGAACCGGTCGCCGAAGATCGTGCGCAGCGCAGTCCAATCGGTCTGCTGGATCTTTGCCGCCGTCGCCATCTGCGTCTCTCCCGTGGTCGATGAGATACGATACAGCGGTTCGGCATGTTGCTCCACCATCTTCAAGCTGGGGCAGTCTGAGCGCCTCTGACGAGCCTTCCCGGTCGTGCACCCGTCGCGCCGTCGCTGCGGCGAATGACGTCGCCTGACACGATGGTCGCGACGAAGCCGGTCGCTTTCTGGTCCAGCCGACGACCGCCTCCGGGCAGATCGTGTCGCACATGCGGGGCATGGAGGTGCAGCGCTTCAAGATCGATGATGTTGATGTCCGCCTTGTAGCCAGGAGCAATCCTGCCCCGGTCGCGCAGGCCCATGGTCTCCGCCGGGCGGGAGGTGAGCGCGCGGACGGCCTGAGGGATGCTGAGCTTTTGCCCGGCTCGGTCACGGGTCCAGTAGGTCAGCAGGAAGGTGGGGTAGCTTGCGTCGCAGATCGCGGCATAATGAGCGCCGCCATCGCCAAGTCCCATGACGGTGTCAGGGTGGGTGATCAGGTCATGCACCGTGTCGAGGCGGCCATTATAGAAATTGCCGAGTGTGTTGTAGAGCATTCCCCGGCCATCGCCGCCGTTCATCATGAGATCGTAGGCGACTTCTTCCGGGGTGATGCCGAGGCGGCGGGCCTGCGCGCCGACGCTGCTTTCCGCCGGGGGTTCATAGTTGGGTGGGTCGGAGAGCGGGAATATCCAGTCCCAGTTGCGGGTCATCATCGCCAATGGATGGCCTTCATGCGGCTTCTCGGTGGTGAGCCTGGCGCGGAAATCGCCATCGCGCAGATGCGTGAGCTGCTGGTCGAGCGGCAGGGCGGCGATCGCTTCATAGCTTGGGCAGAGCGAGAAGGGGTGGCTGGATAGTTCAAAGCCGCAGATCATGCCGACGGGGCGTGGAAGTATTTGCGGGCTGATCTTCAGGCCCTGCGCATTGGCTTCCTCACAGATGCGCAGCGCCTCCTGCCAGACCGGCTCGCCCGTGTTCGACGTGCCCAGGGTGAAGGTCGCGGGCCGGTTCGCTGCCTTTGCGACCGTGAGAAGGTGGGCAAGTTCGTCGGGCCAGCTGGAGAAGGGGGCGTCCAGCACCATCTGCAAGACGCCGGTGTCGGCGTCGCGCATGGCGCCCGCTATGGCCTTCAGTTCCTCCACATCGGCCTGATAGCTTGGGATATTCTCTCCCGCCTTGGTGCGGTGGATGAGCAGGCGCGAGGTCGCAAAGCCAATCGCGCCCGCATCCAGCGCCTCGCGGGTGAGGGCCTGCATCTTTTCGAGGTCGGCAGGCGTCGCGAGTTCGCGCTGCGCGCCGCGTTCGCCCATCACGAACACGCGCAAGGGGCTATGGGGCAGAAGGGCAGCGACGTCGATGTCGCGGGGGCGAGCTTCAAGTGCGTTCAGATAGTCGGGGAAGCTTTCCCAATCCCAGCTGAGCCCTTCTGCCATGACGACGCCGGGAATGTCCTCCACACCCTCCATCAGGCGGATCAAACGGTCGTGATCGGCAGGGCGGCATGGCGCGAAGCCGACGCCGCAATTGCCGATCACGACCGTGGTCACGCCATGGGAGGAGGAGGGGGAGAGTTCCTCCGACCAGATGGCCTGACCATCATAATGGGTGTGGATATCGACGAAGCCGGGAGTGACGGTGAGGGCCGCCGCATCGATCACTTCGCGGGCATCGCCGGTAAAGGTGCCGACGCTGACGATCCGCCCGTCTGCGATCGCGACGTCGCCGACGAACGGCTCACCGCCGCTGCCGTCGACGATCGTTCCGCCCCGGATCAGCAGGTCGCATGCGCTCATTCGGCGGCCCTCGCGATGGGTTCAAGGCTGGTTTTGCCGTCCGACGCCCAGAAGGCGCCCTCTTGCGAGGTGTCGACATCTTCGACGCCGCGCACGCCCAGCGCCTCGCGCGCTTCCGCCAGCGGCAGGTGGAACACGGCTTCGAGCTTCTTCATGAAGAGGGCGTCGCTCTGCTGCCCCACCTTCATGCCCCGCTGGATCGCGTTGACGGCGGTCGGCCAGACTTCGGGATAGTGAAGCATCGTGCGCACGGTGTAGCGGAGCGACCCGAATATCTGGATCATGTTCACCTCCGCCGCCAGATGCGGGTTGCGCATATGCTTGGGCACGTTGGTGAGGCGATACCAGTAAGGCACCAGCTCACCCATGAAGTTGAAGCCGCCGCCGCATAGGATATGTTCGAAGTCGTGCGTCTGGCCCGAACGCAGATTATAATATTGAAGCTGCGTTTCCGGTTCTTTCCAGGGCGTGATCTGGATTTCATAATCTCCGGCCGTCATCTGCTGGTAGAAGATGCCGCCGAGAGAGCCGGGCTCATATTGTTTGAAATCTTCGATCGTATATGTGGAGATGAAGCCTTCGCTGAACCATGCATCCAGTTCGGGATTTACCTTTCTTTCCTGCGTGAACATGTCCTCGATCGCGTCGAAATCGCGCAGTGAATCGAGGATCGGCAGGAATTCATACATTTCCGCAGGAGGCGGCACGTCCGGTCCGTTGCGACGCAACAGGATCATCGCCAACCATTCGCGCAGGCGGGGATTATTGAGATATTTGGACGAAGAGATGAGTATGCTGCTGTCTGTTTCCACAGGCATCAGGCCGCGCGCGAGATAGGGAATGTCGACCATGTTTCTCGTTCCTTCAATCCAAAACCAATTGCTTGTTGCCTGAACCCCAGGCGCTGATCCGTTCATCGCCCACCTTGAATTGCGGCAGGAGGTCGAAGAAGCTCTTGTCCGCGACGACGATGCGCTGGAGGCGGCGAGGCGTCATACCCGTCAAGTCGCCGCGGGCATGCTGGAGAGCGATGTTATCCCAGATGACGAGGTCGCCATTGTTCCAATGGTGGCGGTAGACACGATCGTCGCGATAGAGTTCGGCGAACAGGGCTGAGAGCGTGGCGTCGCTGTCCGGCTGGTCCATGCCGACGATACGAGCGGTCTGCATGTCGCTGATGTAGAGGATCGGCTCGCCAGTCCGGGGATGAGGGATGATGACCGGGCGAACCTGGTGCGGCATGTCGGCCGAACTGTCGTAGCCGACCGACCGGTGCGTCTGGATCGGCGCGATCATTGTGACCGCTTCCCGGGCCGCGACGGCGGCTTTCAACTGCGATGGCAGGGCGGCGGCCGCAACCGCGCCGTTGGCGAAGTCGGTCCAGCTTTGTCCGTCATTAACGGCAACGGCGTGCAGCGAGATGATCTTGAAGGGCTCTTCCGTGAAAGCCAGATCGCTGTGCCAGGTGAGCGGCCCGGAGCCCAGCGCGCCATCGCTGGAGATTTCGCGATATTCGCCATGTGATCCCAGGACCCGGCCGAAATTTTCGAGCAGCCTGACCTGATCGGCTTCGTCGAGTTGCTGGTTACGGAACAGGATCAACTTGTGGCGATCGAACAATTCGGTCAGCCGTTGTTCGAAACCGTCGGGCAGCGGCCATTGCAACCCGATGCCGATTTCAACACCGAACGGCTCCAGTGGCCGTTCCGTCCATGGCAGTGCCATTTCATGCCTCTCCGTCTTTTTCTCCGACGAACGGTATCGAACCGTTCGGTTGCCGTCAACAACAATGGGTGTATCCGGGCGACGGGCTGGTATAGCAGCCCGACAATGCGCAAGGATTCTGGATGAAATTGGTGGCAGAAGGGAGGGGCGAGGTGTCATCGCCGCGCGTCCGTCACTTGCTGTTGTCGGCGCGCGCGCAATTTGTGGAGCGGGGCTTCGATGCCGTCAGCATCGATTCGATCGCTCGCACCGCCGGGGTGAGCAAGGAAACCATCTACCGCTATTTCGCCGACAAGGAAGCATTGTTCCGCGCGGCTCTGGAAGCGCAAGGAGCGGAGTTCGACGCGCGCGCGGCGGCGGTGCATGAAAGTGTAGCGACGGGCGGGTCTGAACTGGCAGGACTTGCTAGGGTTATTCTCGATTCGGCGCTGGACCAAGGCATGTTCAGTGCGCTCTGGGTTGCCGCTGGCGTGGCGCACAAGATGCCGGACCTGGCAGCATCATTGCAGAGTGGTCAGGGGATGCGCCTGGAGCCCGTGCGGCAGGCTTTGGAGGATCATGCGCGGGAGAA
The DNA here is from genome assembly GCF_054771735.1 of Sphingobium sp. TomMM35A. Taxonomy (NCBI): domain Bacteria; kingdom Pseudomonadati; phylum Pseudomonadota; class Alphaproteobacteria; order Sphingomonadales; family Sphingobiaceae; genus Sphingobium; species Sphingobium sp. TomMM35A. The sequence goes on along the minus strand of NZ_BSRC01000002.1, from coordinate 452,425 downwards.
GGGCATCGACCGCCCGGTCCCCTTGGAACTGGCATTGGACTTCGGATCGCTCGCGGTTGAGGGGCCGGTCGTGCTCATGGGCTTTCCTGCCCCCTCACCGGAAGGGCGTGAGTGGGCCGCGCGCCATGCCGTTGCGCTATTTGTGCAAGGGGCCGGGGGTGGCGGAGCGGCCGGATTGCCGCCGCCCGAGCCTTTGGCGGATATGAGGCTTTCGCCATTCGAGGAACCGCTTCCCCATATCCGGACCTTGCTGGACGTGGCAGGGCGCTATTTTTTGCAGGAAGGCTTTGAGGGCGCGAACCTCAACCTCATCGGGGAGGAGGCGCGGGTCGGGCGTGGTACGCTCTACCGGCATTTCGGGAGCAAGGCCGGGCTTTTCGCAGGAGCTATGCGGATATTGGCCTCCGACTGCGCTTGTGGGGCAAAACCGCCCGTGCTTCCCTTGGGTCGGGATGATGCCGTTGCACTCCGTCAATATGTGGAGGCGGCGCTCGAAAGCCTGACCTCTACCACATCCATCCGCCTGCATCGTGCCGTTATCAGCCAGTCGCGGCGCGATGCGGCCTTGGCGAGGGAGGTGTATCTCGTCCTGCGCAAGCCCTGGGTAAATGGTCTAATCCCTTGGCTGGAAAGCCTTGGCATCAAGGAGAGTGCTGAGTGGCACGCGCGACAACTTCTGGTGCTCGCCATGAGGGGTAACCGCCTGCTTGCGGGAGGTCATCCGGTCGCGGAGTCCGATAGGCGATATTATGCCGAGCGCGCAGCAACCATATTCCTGCACGGATATTTGGCGACGTTGTGATTCTGTCGGCATCCCGTTGGCCCAGCGATGCCAGGCGGACCGCCAAGCCTGCAATGCGCAGCCAAATCTATGAACCCCGCCGCATAGGAATATGCCTGATCCCCGATGGAGGTTTTGGCGGCAAATAGTGCTTTGACAAAGCTACGCAGCCCCGTCATCATCCTTTCGTCCAAGCGCGTCGGAGAATGTGCAAAGGACATGATCTTCGCCCGTCTGGCGAGACATGCAGAGGAGGCTGGATATTCGCGAAAACGAGCTGAGCGGGACAGATTTGAATTCGTCCCATTGCTTGCGCGGCGGCCAGCATCGACAGTTCTCATCAAGAACATAATATCGGGCAAAAGGCCGGAGTCTCGGGAGAGAGAGGCATGATTATCACGAATACACACCGTCTGTTCGGCTGCGGCCGATAATGGTGTCCGCTTATTCTGGCGGGCATGCCATATCGCGTGAATAGGTGACGGATGGACTGCTTTTTGCCAGCGAAGAGGGGTGAACTGGCCTAGCTCTCCAAAGTCCAGCAGGAGACTCATGAATGAATGGGATGACGGGCGCTGTTGCCGCGGGCACTGCTGCGGGCGGCCATGGTGGGCGAGCGCGGATGATGGTGTTCCGCGCCTTCCTCGCGCAGAATGTTGCGGTGGGCAGCGCCTTTGGCGGTTTCGGGATCTCCGTTCTGCCGTTGCAGGAACTCCATGGGGCCAGTCGGGGCGCGACGACGCTTGCCTTGGCTCTGGCCGTTCTGATGATGGGCCTTGTCAGCCCGCTTGTGGCGACATTGATCGGGCGGATCGGGCTGCGCTGGACGATGACGATGGGTACGCTGATGTCGGGTATCGGCTATGCCTTGCTGGCGATCGCGCCAAGCATGCCTGTCGTGCTGCTGCTTTATGCCCTGCCCATTGGGGTGGGCCTCGCCATGTTCGGCCCATTTCCGTCGAGCGTTCTCGCCAGCAACTGGTTCAGGCATAATCCTGGGCCAGCACTTGGCGTCGCTAACATGCCGCTGTTCGTAGCGCTGCTGCCGATGGTGGGCATCTTCATCCTGCGCGACCATGGCTTGTCCGCCTTTTACCTGATCCTGGCGGCGCTGCACGTCCTGCTATTGCCGGTGATGCTGGGCGTGGCGGACGGGCCGCAGGACGGCGGGGAGCAGCCGGGACACCCGCATGCCGGGGAGTCGAGTGCAATGCTGCCCAATCGCACCGTGCTGCGAAGCCCTGCCTTCTGGGTGATGTGCCTTGGCGCTGGTTACCTGAATGCCGTCGGCATCACCGGGGTGTCGCACCTTGTCGCTTTTGTCGCTGAACGCGGGGTGGCGGCTGATGAGGCGGCGGGGCTGCTGTCGATCATGGGTGGAGCAGCGGTGATCGGTTCGCTTGCGATCGGCTTCCTGTGTGGCCGGTTGGGGGCACCCTTGGCACTGGCTCTCATTGCGGGGGGTCTGGCGATCAGCTGGGCATCTCTGCTTTCGACCATCTCCTTTCCGATCATGGCATTGGCATCGCTCATGCTGGGGGCAGGGGGCGCCGGAGTGTTCCCGGCGATCAACATGCTCTCGGGCCGCTTGTTCGGTCAGCAGTCGCTCCCTCGTGTCGTCGGTCTGTTCGGCCTCGTCACCCTGCCGCTGACCTTCTTCCTGCCGCCGCTTGCAGGGGTGCTGCGTGACGCGGTCGGGGGGTATACGCCAGTCGCCTTGATCATCATCGGCGGCTGCGCGCTCGTGGTCATAATTTTCGTGGCGATGGCGCGGGCAACCGCATCTCGCTCCGCAAACCGACTTGCAGAGTAGGAGTCACTCAGTCGGCGTTTGAAGGTGGGACGCTGGCAGCAGGTTTCACAAAGGATGCATCCCCAGGTTCATTCGGCTTCATCTGCTTGAGGAATTTCAGGATGCGCCCTTCGTCCACGCCCAAGCCCCGCGCGCAGAAGAGGATCGCGTCGCGCAAGGCGCGGTCTTCGTCATAGGGGATCGCGACCTTGTCATGGCAGCGGGCCATCATCATCATCGTGCTGACATGTTCCACATAGGCCCCGGCATTGGTGACTGAAAGCGTCTCTCCGGCGATGCCTCCATCAGCCCTCGCCGCTTCGATCGCCCGTTCCAGATTGGGCAGCGTCATGCGCAATGCGCGCCGATAGACGAGGCGGGCATAGCCTCCGTCACCAGCAAGGCTGCCCACGACCATGCGCAATCCTTCCGCGTTGACGGCATGCATGCCCGCCATCGCATAGCTGAACGTGCGGCGCAGTATTTCGAGCAGGCCCTCGCTACTTGCCTCTGCCTCGCCAAATGAGCGCATGACGATATTCTGATCGGTGATGACCTCGCGCAACACGGCGCGGTAGAGATGCGTCTTCGTCGGGAAGTGACGGAACAGCAATGCCTCCGACACTCCAGCAGCGCGCGCAATCTGCTGCGTCCGTGCGCCTTCAAGCCCGTGGCGCGCGAAAACCGCCCTGGCCGCAGCGATGATGGAGGCCCGGCGACCGGCGCTGGAGAGACGGGTGGCTGGCATTGGTGGAAATATACTCCGGGAACAGGCAGCGTCGCGGCAGGCGACGATGGTAAAGTCTAAGGCTTTACGGAAGGGATACAAGTTGCTGCCGCCATCTGCTCCTTTTGAGGGCGAGGCGCTTTCGCCGCCGTCACGGGTCGCTGAGCGGCTTACCTTGTTCGATCGTCGCTATGAAGCGGCTGAGCAAAGCCTTTTGCCGTTCGATCATGGCTGGTGAGAGCGGGTCGATACCTGCCAAGCTCCGCGACACGGGTGCGGCCCAGAAATAACCGAACATCAGGTTGAAGATCGCCACAGTCTGAAGGATCAAATCCTCTGCCGCAGGCTCCAACTCCGCCGCCTGCGTGATGCGTCGTCCATAATCGATCAGCCGCTCCACCCATGCCATGCCGATTTCGTCACGGTCCGACGGGGAGGAAAGGATTGAGCGTATGAGCAGCATGGAGACATTAGGATGCTGCGTCAGAACATCGACCAGCCGATCGGTCAAGGTGCGGAATGAGGCCTCCTGCGGGGACCTGGTGATGGTCGCTTCCATCTCGTCGGCCAATGGCTGCAATGCGCGTTGCAGGACCTGGCGATACAGGGCGTCCTTGCTTTCGAAATATTTGTAGAGCCCGGGCTGCTGGATGTTCGCAGCCGCAGCGATGTCCCGCAACGCAGTCGCGTCATAGCCTTTCTGCGCAAACAGCAATTCGGCGGTATCGAGCAACCTGTCGGCCGTGCGTTGGCCCTTGCTGGTCCGTTGGACGATCGGTTCGCTGATGGCGCCTTGGGCGATGCTGGTCATGGATTTCACCCTAACCGGCTGCTGGTGCTTTGGCCATATGGCGCGCATTGAGGGAGGATGGGCGAGAGCCCCACATCGGCGCGGCAAGATGCGCATTGTTCTTGACACCCGTGCACAGGGGCGCATGAGCGCGTGCAAGTGCAGCACTGGCACCCCAATCGTGCAGAGGACCAGATGATGGAAGATATCTATATCGTAAGCGGCGCTCGGACGGCGATCGGCGATTTCGGCGGCTCCTTGAAGCCCTTCATGCCGTCGCAGCTTGGCAGCATCGTCGTGAAGGAAGCGCTGTCCCGTGCTGCCGTTCCGGCGTCTGACGTCGAGCATGTGGTCATCGGCCAGGTCATGCCGACTAGCGCTCGCGATGGCATGCTGTCGCGCACCATAGCATTGCAGGCTGGCGTTCCGCTCGAGGTGCCCGCCCTGACGTTGAACAGGCTCTGCGGGTCGGGCGTACAGGCGATCGTGTCGGCGGCGCAGATGATGAAGCTCGGCGAAGCGGCGATCACCGTGGCTGGCGGCGCTGAGTCCATGTCGAACGTGCCCTATCATGATCACGGCGCACGCTGGGGCCGCAAGATGGGGGACAACCCGGTCGAGGATGCGCTGGTTTGCGGGCTTCAGGACGCAAGCGGCGGCTATCATATGGGCGTAACCGCAGAGAATTGCGCCGAACGCCACGGCATCACGCGCGAACAGCAGGATGCGCTGGCGGTTGAAGGGCATCAGCGTGCGGTGCGGGCGATTGCGGAAGGGCGCTTCAAGGAGCAGATCGTTCCTGTCGAGATCAAGACGCGCAAGGGCGTCACCATCTTCGATACGGACGAGCATCCGCGCGCGGACACCATCATCGAAACGCTGGCGGCGATGCGCCCTGCGTTCAAGAAGGACGGCACGGTCACGGCAGGCAATGCGTCCGGCATCAATGACGGCGCGGCGGCCGTCGTGCTGGCTACCGGCAGCGAAGTGGAAAGGCGGGGATTGAAGCCGCTGGCGAAGATTCTTGGCTGGGGACATGCGGGCGTAGAGCCGGAATATATGGGCGAGGGGCCGATCAAGGCGGCGCCCGTGGCGCTGAAGCGCGCTGGACTGACGCTTGATCAGATGGACGTGATCGAGGCCAATGAAGCCTTTGCGGCGCAAGCTCTTTCCGTTGCCAATGCGCTGGCGTTCGATCGCGACAAGCTGAACCCGAACGGGTCGGGTATCGCGCTTGGCCACCCTGTCGGTGCGACGGGCACGATCCTGACGATCAAGGCTGCCTACGAACTGAAGCGGACCGGTGGTCGTTATGCGCTCATAACGATGTGCATCGGTGGCGGCCAGGGCATTGCCTTGGTAATCGAGAATGTCGGCTGATCATTGAGGAGGAGCCGAATGCCGTGATGCGGCGTTCGGCTCCTTCGCTCATGCTGGCGGCGGACGTCAATGATCCGTCATCTATGTTAAACCTCACCTTCTTTTGAGAACTCAATCACTTGTCGTGCGTTTAGACGGGGCGGCGGTTGATGAACCGCTGGCATGGAGTAGATCATGTCCGTTCTCGTCGAGTTTCCTGGCGGCGTCTGCCGCGAAGTTCCAAGCCAATTACGCGCGATCGGATCCCAGAAAAATCGTGCGGACGAATTTGAGCAAGTCCCGCTGAACTGCGATCCGCACTGGAAATATGAACGGGAAGATGGCCGCTGGATCGCTGTGCACCGCCAAGGTCAGTTGTTGAGTATGCGTCCTGCCGCTCCGGCATGGTGGCATTTTATCGAGCTGATGATGGAGCCTGAGCGTCGTGCCCATGGCGCGAATGTGGCAGAGGCCAGCGAAACGGTGAAGCTTCAGTCCGCTGCCTGACCCATCCGAATGAAAAGTTGAGCGAGGCGCGCTGCAGCCAGCCTGCGGAACTCCTTGAGCGATCAGGAGTTCCGGTCGGTCGGAAGCGGCCGCCGCTAAGCCATAAAACTGGCGCTGTGGCCTAATGGGTGTGAAGCGTGTGACGATTTTGGGCGGGCAAGCGGGCGGCAACTATAATGATTTTCTGGGTGGGGGCGGTGAAATGGGCGACCGCATCGCCCAGTTCGACTGGTCCGTCACCAGCATCGGCACGATCGATATATGGCCAACCGCCATGAAAAGCATGCTGGCCTTCGTGCTGCGATCGCCGGTGCCGATCGTCACGCTTTGGGGCGACAAGGGCGTGATGATCTATAATGACGCCTATCGCACGTTCGCGGGTGGCCGTCATCCCGCTCTGCTGGGCACCAATGTCCTGGAAGGCTGGCACGAGGTTGCCGACTTCAATGCCAATGTGATGCAGAAGGTATATCGCGAGGGCGGGACGTTGTCCTACCAGGATCAGGAATTGACCCTGATCCGCGACGGCACGCCCAAGCAATTATGGACCGACCTGGAATATTCCCCTGTTCTTGATGAGGACGGCACAGCGATCGGCGTGGTGGCGATCGTCATCGAGACTACCGAGAAGGTGCTGGCGAACCGCCGCCTTCAGGATGATCGCAACAGGCTCTGGGCGATATCGCGCGACCTGCTGCTTGTCTGCACGTTCGACGGACGGATCACAGCGGTCAACCCGTCCGCCACGCGCATGCTGGGCTGGGCGGAGGACGAGATGATCGGCCATCAACTCGCCGAGTTCATCCACCCTGCCGACGTGGATCGCACTAGTCAGGAGATTGAGAAACTAGGCGAAGGCATCACGACGCTGGCGTTTGAAAATCGCTATCGCATGCGTGATGGCGGATACCGGCTGCTCGCCTGGACGGCTGTGCCTGACGCGGGGCGTATCCACGCCGTCGGCCGCGACATCACCGAAGAACGGCACATGGCGCGAGACCGGGATCGCATCTGGAACCTGTCGCCCGTCCTAAAGGTCGTGACGGACACGCAGGGCCATATCACCGACGTCAATCCGTCATGGACGCAGAAGCTCGGCTGGTCGCGCGAAGAGACGCTGGGCAGGCGCAGCACTGACTTTATGGTGGAGGATGAAAACAGCTGGCAGCAGCGAGTAGATTCCTTGCGCGAAGGCATGCCGCTGCTGGATTATCGCACCACCTTGCGAACAAAGGATGGCGACCAGCGGATCATTCAGTGGACGACGGTGCCGGAAAACGACACCTTCTATGGATTCGGGCGCGACATCACAGCGGAGGTCGAGGCCGCTGCCGCGCTGGCCGAGGCCGAAGCAGCGCTCCGCCAGTCGCAGAAGATGGAGGCGGTCGGGCAGCTGACAGGTGGTATTGCCCATGACTTCAACAATCTTTTGCAGGGGATCACGGGCAGCCTTGAGATCGTGCAGCGGCGTGTTGCTCAAGGGCGCGTCGATGAGCTGGACCGTTTCATCAGTGGCGCGTCCACTGCAGCCAACAGGGCGGCTGCGCTGACGCATCGTCTGCTGGCATTTTCCCGCCGCCAGCCGCTCGACCCCAAGCCCGTGCGCGTCAATGGGCTGGTCGCATCCATGGAGGATCTGCTTCGCCGGACGAGCGGCGAAAGGATCGAATTGGAGTTCGTGCTAGCAGGTGGGTTGTGGGTCACCAAATGCGACCCGAACCAGTTGGAAAGCGCCATACTCAACCTTGCGATCAATGCGCGGGACGCGATGCCGGATGGCGGCAAGCTGACCATCGAAACCTGCAACGCGCATCTGGACCGCGCCTATGTGGCTCGCCAGCGGGGCGTTCGGCCCGGGCAATATGTCTGCCTCTGTGTCAGCGACACAGGCATCGGCATGAGTGCCGATACCATCAGCAAGGCATTCGAGCCATTTTTCACAACCAAGCCGATCGGGCAGGGCACCGGGCTCGGATTATCGATGATCTATGGGTTCGCGCAGCAGTCCGAAGGCTATGCGAAAATCTACAGCGAAGTGGGTCAGGGCACGACGTTCAAGCTGTACCTCCCCCGTCATCATGGCAGCGCCGAGGATGAGGAGGCGCTTCCAGAACCCGGGCCGATGCATCATGCGGAGGAGGGTGAGGTCGTGCTGGTCGTCGAGGATGAGTCGGTCGTGCGCGGGCTGATCCTGGAAGAATTGCATGAACTCGGCTACGCCGCGCTGGAGGCTGTCGATGGCACTAGCGGCCTGGAAATGCTGAGATCAAAGCGGCGGATCGACCTGTTGATCACCGACATCGGATTGCCGGGGCTCAACGGCCGCCAACTGGCCGATGCGGCGAGGGAATTGCGGCCGTCGCTCAAGGTCCTGTTCATGACCGGCTATGCGGAAAATGCTGCCCTTGCATCGGGTTTTCTGGAGCCCGGAATGGAGATGATCACGAAGCCCTTCGCCATGGAAGCGCTGGCCACCCGGATAAGGTCGATGCTTACCGACGCATCCTGAGCCAAGCCGGACGGGATCATCACTCAATACCACGGCGGATCATGACATGATCCCATCGCCGACTTGTTTGAAGGTGAACTTGCGGCGGCCGTCCCGCTCGCGATAGCCTGTGTCCAGCACGATCGCCCGTAGACAGGCGACACAGATGCAATGGCTTCGGCTCGAGGGAAAACAAGCCTCAAGAGGAGAGAGAGATGACGGACATTCTGATCCGTGGCGGCACTGTGATCGACGGAACAGGCGCGCCCGGCTATCCTGCCGACGTACGCGTGGCAGGCGGCAGGATCACCGAGATTGGCGCGGGCCTGACAGCCGCCGCCGGTGAGGAGGTCGTTGACGCTGACGGCTGCTATGTGACGCCGGGTTTCATCGAAAGCCATACCCATTATGACGCGACGATGTGGTGGCAGCCGGACCTTGATCCGCTGCCCGGCAATGGCGCGACTACGGTCATTCTGGGCAATTGCGGATTTAGCGCCGCGCCGCTTTCGAAGGAAAAGGCCGCGCAGTTGGAGATGATCAAGATCTTCTCCTTCTTCGAGGATATCCCGTTGAAGCCGTTCCTTCAGAACGTCCCCTGGGATTGGGAGAAGTGGTCGGAATATAAGGCATCAATGGCGCGCAACATCAGCCTGCCCGCCAATTACTCCGCCTTCGTCGGTCATATTGCCCTGCGCCTTGCGGCCATGGGCGTCGAGGCATGGGACCGCGCGGCGACTCCACAAGAAATTGCCCGCATGGCCGAACTGCTGGAGGACGCGCTGGCCGCTGGCGCTCTTGGCCTGTCGGACAATCTGCACGACCATGATGGCGACGACCGCGCCATTCCCACATTGCTTGCCGATGATGCGGAGTTCGAGGCGCTGTTTTCGGTGATGGAACGTTATCCCGGCACCACCTACCAGGTCATCATCGACACCTTCATGCGCAAGACCGGGCCGGAGAGCCTGGAACGGCTTGGGCGACTGACGAAGGGCCGGGCGATCCGGATGCAGGTGGCAGGGGCTGTCCCGACGCTGGAATTCCAGAAGGATATTCTGCCTCGGTTGCAGGACACGCTTGCTAAGCTGAAGGAAGAAGGGATCGATGTGTGGCCCGGCTATGCGCATGTTTCGCCGACCAGCACGCTCAGCCTCGTCAAGTCGCTGATCTTCGCCCAGTCCAATGACTATGTCTGGCACGAGGTCGTCCTCGCCGAGACGCATGAGGAAAAGGCGCGGTTGCTGGCTGATCCCGATTGGCGGGCGCGGGCCCGGGAGAGCTGGGACACCAAGGCCTGGCCGCATTCGCCGATGAACAATCCGCAGGACCTTTATCTGCTGGACAGCGAAAATGGCGCTGGGCCGGTAGGCGGGACGCTGAAGGAGTTCGCGGAAGCGCGCGGGCTGCATCGTTCTGACGCGATGGCGCAGTGGATCCTTGAAAATGGCACCAAATCCACGGTGCACATGGCTCCATTCCCGAAGGATGAGGATCTGACGATCCAACTGATGCTGGACCCGCAGACGGTCGGCAATATCTCCGATGCTGGCGCGCATCTTCAAATGCTGTGCGGTGGCGGCGAGAATATCTTGCTCTTCACCAAATATGTCCGCGAAGGGCTGCTCACCTTGGAGCAGGCGATCCATGTGAAGACGGGCAAGCTCGCCAATTTCTTCGGCCTGCATGACACGGGCGAGATCAAGGTCGGCCGCCGCGCTGACATTGCCGTGTTCAATCTGGGCGAGGTTGAATATCGCAACATGGAGAAGCGGTTCGACGTGCCCGATGGTGACGGAGGCACGACGTGGCGCTTCACCCGCCCGGCCGCGCCGATGCGGCTCACGCTGGTGAATGGCGTCAAGACCTTTGACGGCAGCAGCTACACCGGCGCTCGTCCGGGTGAATATCTGCAACCGACGGCGGCGGCGAATGACGCGCTGGCTTCGTTGGAAGCGGCCGAGTAAAAGAAGGGGATGCGGGAGGCTGACGTCTTCCGCATCCTGCCTTGCGAAGGGGATGGGGGTTGGCTAAATTCGGTGCTATCGACCAGATCGGCATTTTGGTGGAAAATCTGGATGCCAGCATCGATAGCTGGATCAGTCACTCAGGCGTGGGTCCCTGGACGGTATTCCGCAATGTCGCCCTGGACGGTAAATATTGCGGCCAGCCGACGCGGGTGACGATGCATGTCGGATTATCCTATCAGGACGGTGTGCAGATCGAACTGATCGAGGCGACGAATGATGCCCCGTCGCCCTATCGTTCCGATGATGGCGAGCGATTGCTAGGGCTTCATCATGTCGCCCGCATAGTTGATGATCTGGACGCCGCAGTCGAAACGGCGGTGGAAGGCGGCATGGAATTGCTGTTCACCGCCCATAATCCCGCGACGCGCGTCGCCTATCTGCGCGCTCCGGGTCAGCCCGGGCAGTTGTTCGAATTTATCTGCGGCGCGGACATGCGCGGCATGTGCGATGCGGGGATAGCCGCTGCTCGTAACTGGGACGGAGCCGATCCCGTCACTGTGATTGACTTCGCCGCCGTCTGACGGCGACTCTCCCATGATTTGACAGCATAAGAGCTATGCGCTGCCCCTGATTTACAGGGACAGCGCCGCTTGGACTTATTCCGCCGCCATGGAGGTCATGCCTTGGTGGTTTGGTCTCGGGTCTTCGCTGATCGCGGTGGTCCATGCCCACTCACCTGACTTGGGCGGGTTGGTGATGCCGAACTCCTCGCGAATGTCCTGCACCTGCCAATCGAGATAGTCGCGATAGGGGATGAGGAAGAGCGGATGCTTCCAGTTCCGGCCCTGCGCCGCGCCGATGTCCTCCGCTTCAAGTTCCACCTTGACCGCCTCTGGATAGAAGAGGCCGCTCTTCATCATCGTCTTGGCACGCAGATAAGAGCTGACCCGGTTGAAGAAGGACGCGAGTTCGGGCACGAAATATTGATAGAGCGCCCGCATATTGGCTGCGATAAGGGCAACCTCGCCGGCATGATTGGTCTCAAAGCCGGTGATCATATGTTCAATGTCATGGGTATGAGTCCGCTCCTTCATGTAGAAGTCGAAGTCGGTCTTGATCTCCATGCCCTGGAAGAAATGGTCCATATTATAGCCGCTGTTAACGACAAAGTCGTAGATCACGGCTCGGAGGGTTCCGGGTTCCGCGCCTGCAAGCTCCTCAGTCTTGAACAGTGATACCTTCTTTCCGTCCAGCCATGATTTGAACTCGGGTAGCCGTGCTTTTTCTTCCTCGAACAGCTGGAAGATGCGGGGCCAGTCCTCCAGTTCCATCAATATTTTCACGACATCCGGGATATAGGCGGTATTAGGTAGTTCCGCGCCGTTCCGCCGCAGCATTTCCTGTGCGATCAAAGCCCGCAATTGCGGATGGTTGAGATAGGGCGAGGAACTTATCAGGACCGAGCTTTCGGTCGTGAAACCCGGCCCAGAGCCGTTATAATATGCAAAATCCGCGCTGCTGACGCGCGCTGAAATGTCGTTTTCCATCATCTCTCTCCTCTACATTCTGTCTTCAGAAACTTACCCCAAGCTCGACACCATAGGTCCGCCCGCGCTCGTAGCTGGTTATGAGTTGCAGGACGGGCGACCCGAATGGATTATATTGCTGATTGAACAGGTTCTGGCCGAACAAAGAGAGCGACGCTTTCGCTCCGCCCAAGGGCATGTCCACCCAGCCGATCCGTCCATCGACCAGCCAATATGCCTTGGTGTAGGCGTAGCGATTCAGGTCGGCGCTATTGCCTGCAAGGTCGAAGAAGGGTGTCGAGACGAGTGGCGCGCGGCTGCGATAACGCCCGTCCACCCGAGCCGAGATATGGCCGCCCATGTTCATGTCCGGGCTGTCATACTGGACGGAGGCGCGGCCCTGCCATTTGGAAGCGAAAGTGGTGCGTGCAATATCGGCAACTTCGACCCCGTTCAGGATGAAGCTCTTATAATCAAGGTCAGTGTAGCTCAAATTGCCGCTGAGCGTTACCCCCCGTACCGGAACCAGGTCCGCCTCAAGCTCGAAGCCCTTGATGCTCGCCTTGCCCGCATTGTCGAAGAACTGGCGGCCGTTGATGAAGTTCTGGGTCTGAAGGTCCTTATAGTCGCTGTAGAACAGGGCGATGTTGGTCCGCAGCCTGTTGCCCCAGCTTTGCGTCTTCAGGCCAAGCTCATAGGCGGTCAGCGTTTCCGGCTTATAGGGGATGCCGCTCAAGATGCCGCCAGTCACGTAGCCGGTGGAGACCTTGCCATAGGCGGTTACATTATTGTTCGGCCTCCATGTCAGGATGGCCGCCCAGGTCGCCTTCTTGTAATCGACCTTATAGTCACCGACGCCCAGCTGCCCGCCTTGGCCGCCTGATACCGCGAAGATCCGGTTTTCGCGCTTGTCGATGGTGTAACGCAGGCCGCCGGTCAGATCGAGCGTGTCGGTCAGATGGTAGGTGAGCTGGCCATAGGCTGCGTAGCTGTCATTGGTGGCGCGGGTGCGGGTCAGGCCGCTGCCGAATATGCTGTCGAGCGACGGGTTGAAGTCCGCCGCATCAATAACGCCGTCGCCATTGATGTCGAAAGGCAGCTGTCCGACGGGAAGCCCGGGTATCACTCCCACGGTCGATGTATTTAGGACGACGCCGTTCGCGACGGGCTGGAAAATACCCAATATGTCGGTCGCGGGCGTGTTTTCATGGAAGTAAAAGAGGCCCGCAGTCAGGTCGAATGCTTCAGATGTGACCTGGACCTGAAATTCCTGGGTGAATTGTTTCTGACTGGTTGATCGGGATGTTAGCAGGGAAAAGAAGGAGTCGTTGGGTCCCGGCGCATTAGCGGGATCAAGTACGCCCGCAACATTGCCAGCCAGCAGTGCCTGCAGTTGTGCGGTCGTGAAGCGCAGGCCGCCTGTGGCGCCAAGGTCGTAGATGTTCGGGTCCTGTCGGAACTTGCGATAGGCAGTGATGCTCTTGATCGTGATCTCATCGCTCACGGGATAGGTGAAAGTGAGGCTATGCCCTTGCGTCACCACATGTTCCGCGCTTGTGGCGTTGGCAACTGAGGTCAGCCGGTCGGTCGAGATATTGGTGATCCCGCCGAACAGCGGTTGGAAAGCGATGATCGGCGCCAGCAATTGGCCTGATGCATCCGGGATGACGCCGAAGCTTTGTATCGCGCGGCCGGTGGAACGGGCGTCGGTATAATCGAAGCGATAGTCGGCAGTGAGGTCGCCCAAATCCAGTCTTGCCGCGACGCCTATACCATCGACATTGCGTTCGCCCAGCCGGTCGGCAATGCGTTGCACGCCGAAGGACGGATCGCGCTGGCGCAGGTCTATCGTGCGGCCCCCCAGCCGGTTGCGATAATCGCCCTCAATCTCGTCGTGCAGATAGGACAGCTTGACCGACAAAGGGCCAAAGGCGGGCAGATCGACGGAGACTTTCGTGCGAAACGCATCGTAATTGCCATAGGAAATGGTCCCGCGAACGCCGAACTCACCCGATGGAGCTGCCGTCACAAGGCTGATTGCGCCGCTGGTGGCGTTGCGTCCGAAAAGGGTGCCCTGTGGGCCGCGTAGCACTTCGACGCGTTGAATGTCGGACAGATCGAAGATCGATCCTACCGTTCGCCCGATATAGACGCCGTCCAGATAGATGCCGACCTTTGGATCCACGGCATTGTTGGAGGTGCCGGACGCCACGCCACGAATGATGATGGTGGGATTGGATTGTAGGCCCTGCGTGTTGATCTGAAGGCTGGGCGCCAATCCGGCCAGGTTGCGGACATTGGTGACGCGCAGCTGATCGAGTTGCTCCGCGCCGATGGCGGTCACGGCGACGGGCACCTTTTGCAGGCTCTCCTCGCGCCTTTGCGCCGTCACGATGATGTCGGCCAGCTGCCCCTGAACCGTGGCCTGCCCGGCCGGGTCGGCAGTCTGCGCCAGGGCCGCTGTCGTGGCGAACGATGATATGCCCGCTAACGCAACGGCAATGAATGAACGCATGGCAATCCCCTTCCTTTCGTCGGGCGATGCCATCCCTCGATACGGCCGCACTCCCTGTTAAGAGCCCGGACCTTCGACCGCGACCAAATGCGCCTATGCGCATCCGGCAACGGACGCTTGGCGGTGTGCCGCCATTATCTTCTTCCTGATGCAGCCTAGTCGCCGGCACATGGCCGCGAGCCCTTTCTGCATCCTCTCCTGATAGCGTCAGCCAACGATCAGTCTTCGGCCGCGCTATCTTGTTTGCATGCAGCGTGTCTTGAAATGATCCCTTCGTCAAGCACCATCAGCGATCAACGTGGTATGAGCGGAGTGACCGGCGAGGCGACGGCCAGGATGGCGTGCCATTCGCCAGGCAGAGCGGACGTGCGGCGGTCCACCTGCGCGATTTCACGCAATTCTGCCCTAAACCGTTCGATGCGTTCAGCAACGCGCGCGATGCCGACGGGCGAGAGTTTGACGGTTTCGACCCCGAAGATCGTATCGGGATCGCCATAATCCAGATTGAAGAACAGATGCTTCATATGCTGCTCAAAATGTCGCCGCATTGGTTCGCGTTGCCATACGTGCGCGGGATCTAGCCGTGCGCGGAGCCGTCCTCCGGGCAGCCGGTCGATGAGGGCCAGCCTTTCCAGCCTTTCGACATGCTGTGCGATATGTTCGGGCGGAATGCCGAACCCCTCCTCGGCCTCCGACACCGGCCATCCCGTGACGATGATGAAGAAGACAGTCGATAGTTCTGGGCTGGCGGTCAGCGCCTTTTCCTGGGCCAGCGTAAGCTTGTCGGATGACCGGTCTCGGACAGCCGCCTCTTCGGCGATTTCGGTAAGGGTGGTGTCGGCGAGAGCGCACAGTTGCGACAAGGTGCGCAGGCCAAGGCCCCGGCCGTGCAGCCATCTCTTCACCGTTGCGGTGCCCACACCCAGCTTTTGCGAAACATCTGCCTGGGTGAGTCCCGCCGCTCTCAATCGGCGGCGCAGCGCCGCGAGCAGGAGTTCATGTTCCATGCCGAAGGGGTCGCTGGAGGGATGAGGGGGGCTCATCAGATGATCCCTTTCGCTGCTCGGAGGATGATGTCTTCCAGCCATGGCGCTAGATTGCGGACTGCGATGTTTGATCGCGGACGTTTCCGTGATCGATATCCATCCCTCGACTCTTCGGCTGCACGATATCCGTGCAGCCGAAGCTTGTTACCTTTCCAGATCATGGTCTCTCCAGCTTTTTTCTTTCGCAGAAGGGTAAGGGGCACGATGCAGCTTACAAGACGGAAGTGAGCGCATCGTTCGCTCTGGAGCATTTTCCTGTCGCAATCGGCAAGGCTTGAGCATAGCTTTGACGAAGATGCTTGAGGCCCTCCTGCCATGTTGGTCAGGCGGTGATCAGTACTGGCAGGAGAGGTGGACTTATGACCCAGTTTTTCGACGATCTTCAGGCGCGACTGGATAAGGAAGATGTGTCGGACTGGGTCCTCGTCAGTCAGGAGATGATCGACCAGTTCGCGGGAGCGACGAAGGATCACCAATATATCCATGTCGATCCGGAGCGCGCAAAGCAGTCTCCTTTCGGCGGGACGATTGCTCACGGGTTCCTGACGCTTTCCCTTCTGCCCTATCTGTGTGCGGATGCGCGCGGCGACATCGTCCCGGATGGCGCGACCGAAATCAACTATGGCAGCAACAAGCTCCGTTTCCTGTCGCCGGTCCGGTCGGGCAAACATGTGCGTGGCAGGTTCAAGTCGCTGGAGGTCGTCGAAAAGCGGCCAGGCCAAATACAACTTACCACAGAAGCCACTGTGGAGATCGAGGGTGAGGACAAGCCCGCGCTGATCTGCGAATGGATTACCCAGTTCAAGCTTTGAACCAAAGCCCCGCCAATCCGTTTGTGCCTGACCAGACACAAATCGGAAACAAAAATGGCAGCGACCAAGGGAGAGAAACCTCGCATCAAGCCCTTCAAGGGGCCTGCGGGAGGTTGGGGTTCGGTGCGGTCGCTGGCCGAGATTCTGCCTCGCGAACATTTCCCGGCGGAGGGGATGCGGGAACTGGCGCGGCAGAACAAGCCCGATGGTTTCATGTGCGTCAGTTGCGCCTGGTCGAAACCGGCGAGCCCGCATCCTGCCGAATTTTGCGAAGAGGGCGCAAAGGCGACCGCGTGGGAACTGACGAAGCTTCGCACGACGCCTGAATTTTTCCTGGAGCATGACGTTACCAGCCTGCGCGGTTGGCGGGACTATGATCTGGAACAGCATGGACGGCTGACGCACCCGCTGCGCTATGATGCAGCTGCGGACAAATATGTGGCCTGTTCATGGGAAGAAGCTTTCGACTCAATCGCTGCGAAGTTGCGGCTGATGGATCCCAAATCGGTGGTGTTTTATTCCTCCGGGCGCACGAGCCTGGAGGCCTCGTACATGTATGGGCTGATGGCACGCATGTATGGCAACCAGAACCTGCCTGACAGTTCGAACATGTGTCATGAATCGACCTCGGTCGGGTTGAAGGCGGCGATTGGGGAAGCGGTTGGCACGACCCAGCAGAAGGATTTCGATGATTGCGATGCGATCTTGTTCTTCGGCCAGAATGTCGGGTCCAACTCACCCCGCATGCTCCACGACCTGCGACGCGCGCGGAAGCGGGGTGTCGAGATCATCACGTTCAATCCCCTGCGCGAACGTGGTCTTGAGCGGTTCACCGATCCACAAAATCCGATCGAGATGGCGACGCTCAAAGAGACAGGCATATCGACCCAATATCATCAGGTGAAAGCGGGCGGCGACATCGCGGCGATGATGGGTCTGGCCAAGTTCCTGATCGAGTGGGACGATGCCGCCAAGGCGGTCGGCGATCCTGCCGTGCTGGATCACGAATTTATCGAGCAGCATACGAAGGACTTCCACCTGTTCGCGGACAAGGTGCGCGCGACAGATTGGGATGCGATTGAACAAGAATCCGGCCTGACCCGTTGGAATCTGGAGCAGGCGGCGCGGGTTTATGCGCGGTCCAAGGCAGTGCTGGGCATCTACGGCATGGGCCTCACCCAGCATGTGAAGGGCGTCGAAAATGTCCGCATGCTCGTCAACCTGCTCCTGCTGCGGGGTAATATCGGTAAGCCGGGAGCTGGGCCGACGCCGGTGCGCGGTCACAGCAATGTGCAGGGGCAGCGCACCGTTGGCATTACGGAGAAGACGGAACTCGCGCCGGTCGAGAAGTTGAAGGAGCTTTATGGCTTTGATCCGCCAACCGAAAAGGGATTGGACACCGTCGAAACATGCACGGGCATAGTCGATGGGTCGGTTCGGGCCTTTGTCGGCCTTGGCGGCAATTTCCTCCGCGCAATACCCGATACGGAGAAGATGGAAGCGGCCTGGCCCGATCTGGATCTTACTGTCCACATCGCGACGAAGCTCAACCGCAGCCATCTTTTCCCCGGACATGAGGCGTGGTTGCTCCCCTGTCTGGGCAGGATCGAGCAGGATGTTCAGCAGAATGGCCCGCAAGCCGTGTCGATGGAGGATTCGACCAGCTGTATCCATGGCTCGCTGGGCAAGGCCGAGCCCGCCAGCCCGCACCTATTGTCCGAACCGGCTATCGTCGGCGCGATCGCCAAGCGACTGCTGCCGCATAATCCGCATGTGGATTGGGACAGCTGGGTCGCGGACTACGCCCGGATCAGGGACGCGATCGAGGCGACCTATCCTGAAAAGTTCAAGGACTTCAACAAGCGGTTGTTCGAGCCGGGCGGCTTTTGGAAAGGGAATAAGGCGGCCGAGCGGATTTGGCAGACGCCTAGCGGCAAGGCGGAGTTCCTGCCGCCTTCTGGCCTGTCCGCCACCGGCTTTGAGGACAAGGGTGGGCAATATCGGTTGATCACCCTCCGGTCCAACGACCAGTTCAACACGACCATCTATGGCTATCATGACCGGTTTCGCGGGGTGAAGGGCACGCGCGACGTCTTGTTCATGAATGCTGAGGACATGTTGGCGGAAGGCGTGAAGGAAGGGGATGTGATTGCCCTTGAAGCGCCGTCACCAGATGGGCGCGTGCGTCGGCGGCCAGGCCTGATCGCCACGGTCTACAATATTCCGCGTGGGTGCCTTGGCGCCTACTATCCCGAATGCAATGTGCTGATCCCGATCGAGCACCATGCCGAAGAAAGCCATGTCCCCGCGGCCAAATCGGTGCCGGTGGTTATCAGAAGGGAGGGATGAGCCTGCCTTCCATGCGATTATGTTCTGGTTGGATCATCGGGATGATCCTCCTGGCCGGTTGCAGCGCCGAGCAGCGCACGCTGGTAGCCGCGCAGCCGACATCCCCACCCACCGGACCTGATGATCCACGGATCGCAGCGATCAAGGGCAATTTCTACCAGATTTCGCAGGGTGGGCGCTATTTCACCTGGTATGGCTGCACCTCCTGCCATGGGGAGCCCAAGACGGGCTGGCCGCCGCGGCTGCCGTTCGTCACCTATTATGCGCGCATCGGGCATAACGGATATGACCGGAAGATAGCTGCGGAACAAAGATGGCAGATCAGCGCCTATCTAAATTCGCTGACCGTCACCGACGCGGCCAAGCGGCACCGGCAAGCGGTGGATCAGAAGGGCGAGCCGACCGCCGGACAGTGGCAGGGGCCGTTATGAGGGCCTTTGCTCTCATTACCCTGTTGCTCGCGGGATGCGCCGGGCAGCAATCCGCGATGCATGCCGCAGGCGATCAGGCGGCAACGTTGATGTCCCTGTTCCGATTGATGATGTGGGTGTGCGGCATTGCCTATCTGCTGGTCATTCTGTTCCTCGGATGGGGGCTGATCCGCAGACGATCGGCGGCGGATACGAGCGAGCAGCCTTATCACAAGCTGATGGCGGGATGGGTCGGGTTCATACTGCTCGGCCTCATCCTGCTGGTAGTTGCGAGCTTTCTCGCCGACCGGTCGCTGGGGCAGAGACCGCAAGTCCCGTTGCAGGTGCGCGTCACCGGGCATCAATGGTGGTGGCGAATCGAATATCAGGCGGGAAATGGGCGGTGGATAGAGACCGCGAATGAACTCCACCTGCCCGCTGGCGTGCCCGTGCTGCTGGAACTGCGTGCGGCGGATGTGATCCATAGTTTCTGGGTGCCCAACCTCGCGGGCAAGATGGACATGATCCCGGGCAAGATAAACAGAATGACCGTGACCGGCCGCACGAACGGCTGGTTCAGGGGGCAATGTGCCGAATTTTGCGGGACGCAGCATGCCAATATGGCGCTGGCCGTGAAGGTCGAGCAGGTCGATGAGTTCGACCGCTGGCTCGCTGAACAGGCGCGACCTGTGTCGCCCGGGGAAGGCGTGGCTGCTGGGCGTAAGGTCTTCGAAAGCGCCAGTTGTGCGGTTTGCCATCAAGTGCGCGGCACCGAGGCGCGGGGGCGGGTCGGGCCTGATCTCACGCATGTGGCATCTCGCCGGACCATTGCAGCTGGGACTGCGCCGATGACCCATGGCAGCCTGCGTGGCTGGATCATTCAGCCGCAGGCGATCAAGCCGGGGACGTCGATGCCCCCGAGCGACCTGTCGCCGCAGGACGCCGAAGCCGTCGCCAGCTATCTGGAGACGCTGCGATGAGCCAGCACCATGAGCAGCTTCAGGCGACATGGTCGGACCCGCCCGGCATCTGGGGCTTCCTGACCACCGTCAATCCGCGCCGGATCGCCGCCCGATATGTTCTGACGGCGATGGCGTTGCTGATCCTGTCCGGACTTTTGGCGCTCGACATGCGGGTGCAGCTCAGCCAGCCGCAGATGCATCGGATGACGGCGCAGCTTTATAATGAATCCTTTGCGCTGCACGGGTCCACCATGTTGTTTCTGGTGTCCGTGCCGGTCATGGAAGCCATGGCCATGTGGCTGGTGCCTTTGATGCTGGGGCAGCGGACAATGGCCTTCCCGCGGCTCAATGCCTTCAGCTACTGGCTGTACCTGGGCGGGGTGATGATGCTGTGGGTGCCGCACACGCTGGGCGTGACGCCGGACCTGGGTTGGTTCGAATATCCTCCACTCTCGGGCCCATCCTATTCGCCCGGCCACCGCGCCGACATCTGGGCGCAGATGATCACCTTTACGGAGGTGGCGGCGCTGGCAGTGTCGGTCAATGTCGCGGTCACGATCCTGAAGATGCGGCCGCCCGGCATGACGCTGGCGAAGATGCCAGCCTTTCTCTGGGCCATGCTGGTGTCGGCGGTGATGACGATTGTCGCCTTGCCAGCGGTGATGCTGGTGACGTCGATGCTCATCGCGGACCGGCTGGTATCCACCCATTTCTTCAGCCCGGCTGGCGGTGGCGACGTGCTGTTGTTTCAGCACCTCTTCTGGTTCTTTGGCCATCCAGAAGTCTACATCATCTTCCTGCCGGGGGTAGGCTTCGTGTCGGCGATCGTCGAGACCTTCTCCCGCCGCCGCCTGTTCGGTCATGTGCCGGTCGTGCTGTCGATGCTCGCCATCGCGATCCTGGCATTTGGGCTTTGGGTGCATCACATGTTCGCCGTCGGCCTGCCGAAGGTCGGTAACGCGCTGTACACGGCCGCGAGCATGGCGATCGCCTTGCCTGCCGGTATCCAGATATTCTGCTTCATCGCTACGATCGCACTTGGCAAGCCAAGTTACCGCACGCCATTGCTGTGGATCATCGCATTCATCCTGACCTTCGTGGTCGGTGGGCTGTCCGGCATCATGACGGCGTCGGCGCCGCTCGACCTGCAGCTCACTGACACCTATTTCGTGGTCGCGCACCTTCACTATGTCCTGATCGGCGGAGCGATGTTCCCGCTATTTGGCGCTTTCACCTATTGGTATCCCAAGGCAACGGGCCGGTTGATGTCCGATGGCTGGGGCATCGTAAGTTGCGCGCTGATCGTTGGCGGCTTCAACATCGCCTTTTTTCCGATGCACATATTGGGCCTGATGGGCATGCCACGCCGCATCTATACCTATGGGCCGGAGATGGGCTGGGGTGATCTGAACCTGGTGGCGACCGGGGGAACCGTTATCGCTTCGGTGGGAGCTTCGATCTTCGTGGCGAACGCGTTGATCAGCTATTGGCGCGGGAAAAGATCAGGCGCGGACCCCTGGGGCGGGTCGACGCTGGAATGGGCAACCCGTTCGCCGCCGCCCAACTATGCCTTCGCCGACGTGCCGGTGGTGAAGAGCGCCGCGCCGATGTGGGACAATCCGCTTGAGCCCTTCCCGGTGATGCGGGGTCTTTCGGCCGATGCCGGGAAGCGCTGGTCACGTCCCTGGTGGACGCCAATCCCCAATATCGCCAGCCAAGTCCCGGGCCGTCCATCTGGCCGCTGGTCGCTGCGCTGGTGACATCAGCCTTGTTCGTGGGCAGCATCTACACGCCCTGGGCGCTGGTTTGGGGCGCTGTGCCGCTGGCGCTGGCGTTGACGGCCTGGTTCTGGCCCACGCGGCCACGGCGGAAGGATGCGCGGGCATGACCGATCGGCCAGTTTATGTGCAGGGGGACCTGTCGAGCTTGCCGGAGAGCAAGGATGGTCCGGCAAGCCTTGCCTGGTGGGGCAATGCCGGTTTCATGCTGATCGAAGGAACCGCCTTTTTGCTGGCGGGCGGGTCTTATCTCTACCTGATGGTGGCGGGTTCCGATTGGCCGCCGAAGGGGTTCGCGCCTCCGCAGCTGGTCTGGGGCATCGTCTTCACGATCGGGCTGTTGCTCAGTGAAATTCCGAACCGTTGGCTGATCAAGAAGGCCAGGGCGAGGGATGAGAAAGCTGTGCGTATCGGCATCATCATCATGACGCTGGCCGCGTTTCTCCTGTTCATACCGCGTGCGTTGGAGTTCACTGCGTTGGGGCTGCGCTGGGATGAGCATGCCTATGGGTCGGTGCTGTGGATGCTGATGATCCTGCACACGGTTCATCTGATCACCGACTGGGGAGACACGCTGGTGCTCGCGCTCTGGCTGCACACGCATGAAGTGGGCGACCGGCAGTTTGCTGATGTGGAGGACAATGCGAATTACTGGCGGTTCGTCGAGCTCAGCTGGCTGCCGCTTTATGCCTTGATCTACTGGGCGCCGAGGCTGGCATGAGCAGGAACGCGCGCTACGCCATCCTTTTCGCCGGGCCTCCGCTGCTCTGGTTCGCGAGCCAGCAGGGGATCAGCTTTTTCCTGCATGCCTGGTGCCGAGCGGGCACATATTGGCCGGGCGCTGGGATTGCGCTGTTTTTGCTGATCGCTGGCGCTGCTTCCTGGGGGCTGGTGAGGCTGGCGCCGGGGAAATGGGGTGCGTTGTTGTGGGTCGGGATATTCTTTCTGGCGTTGATGTTCCAGGCTCTGGCTCTGCTGATCCTGGAGGGGTGCCGGGCATGAGGCGCGTTCCTGGCAGCTTGTGGCTTGTAGCGGTGTTGGCTGGCTTTGGCGCCGTGGGAGCGATTGGCAGCTTCGCCGTGCAACAGCGGCAGGAGATGAGCAGGCAGGAAGAGCATGCGCAGGCGCTGACGGGCGGCGTTGTGGAACGGGGCGAGCGGGCGATCGTGGCGAGGCAATGTAGCGCCTGTCATGAGATACCTGGCATAGCGGCATCGCGTGGGGCGGTGGGCCCCTCCCTGGCTGGTTTCGCCGCGCGCAAAACCGTGGCGGGGATGCTGCGGAACGATCCGGACGCGCTGGTGCGGTGGATCCGCTATCCGCAATCGGTGGTGCCGGGCAACGCCATGCCGAACATGGGCATAGGGGAGAAGGAAGCGCGCGACATCGCCGCTTATCTCTATACCCTTTCGCCCAGGGAAACATAGGCTGGCCCGTCATCCTGCTGTTCGGCAAGCATGTGCCAGGCGTAGAAGAGGGCGGCGGCGAGATAGAGCGTGCCGCCGGGAATCCACATGAGGATGCCTGCAAGCTGCTGGTCGTCCAGCGGGCTCATGCCCCAGGGCTGGGTTGTCAGCCAGTGCGGGCGGTAGAGGGCGCTTTGGGCAAAGGCGAGCAACGCGCCGAGCAAGCTCATCTGCATCATGGTTGCGAACAGGGCGATGATCCGGCCGGGGAGTTCCGAGCGAGCGAGAGCGTGCCAGAAGCCGGTGGCGGAGAGAAGGATGCTGAGTTGCATCAGCCAGAAGGCGGCGGAATTGGACAGCGCCAGATCATATGCTGGCGGAGCGTGCCAGAACCAGAGGACCAGCGCCTGAAGAACCGTCCAGCTGGCGAGCGATCCGCGTTTGGGGAGCATGGCTGCCGCGCGGGCGAGCAGGGGGGCGGCTATCAGGATCAAGACGAGATGGTGGACTGACCGGGCGGAGAAGAGAGCCGAGCCGATCGCGCAGAAAGGGGAAATGTAGAGGATCGCCCAGATGCCGGTGAAGGCGATCGCGGGTTTTCGGGAAGGGGGAGGAAGGCGCAGGGAGAGAAAGAGTGTGGCGGCGATGGCCAGCAGCAATAGCGGGTCCCAGTTCCACCGGGTCCAGAACTCCGCGGGCAGGGGAGCGGTGCCGCAATAGGGGGTGGGATTTTCCAACCGGGACGATCCTCTGTTTCCATCACCAAGTCGTGAGGGGGAGGATCGTTCCCATGAAGGAAATGGTGAATTGAAAGGGTTTTTGGAGATTTGGGGCCGAAAATTAACCTGAAGGTCAAAAATTCAGGCGGCGCTGTTGGCTGCGTGGATGCCAAAGGCCATGCGGGCGGCGTTGAGCGTATATTCATATTCTTCGCTGCCCGGCACGAGATCATGCCAGTTCTTGTGCGATATTGCAGCGAAACTGTCCTGCCAAATCTTGCAGGCTACCAGTTGTATTTCGGTTTCCTTGGGCGCGCGCTGCGCTTCCAGGCAGTCGCGCAAGATGGCGTGAAAAACGGCGCCCCGCAAAGGTGGGTGGGTCATGGACATCCTCTCCTGGCAACTGATTCTTTGTCCAGATTGCCGTAAGGGAAAGTTGCACAGCGGCGAAAGCGCGTCAACCATAGCCCAAAATTTCCATGCTGAACTCCAAGACTTTTAACCTGTTTAAATAAAGAATGTCTGGCTTTTACTTTACGAACACTTCCGTCCCATAAGTAAGTCGTTGATCGCGAAGGCCGGTCTCCTGCCAACGACCAGCCTTCGCCTTCAACTGTCAGAAGAGGAACTTGACGCCGCCGCGCACCGTTCGCGGTTCGACGACGCGGCTCAGCCGTCCTTCGACCGGCTCCGCATCGGCGGCGGGGATGTAGGATTCGTAATAATAGGCGATGTCCTTGTCCCGGCTGCCCAGGATATTGAGCAGTTCGGCATAGATCTGCACCCGCTTCCCCTTCCAGGCGGCGCGGGCATTGACGACAGTGCTGCCGGGATCGCGCACGCTATTATCCTCGATCAGGGGAGAGGGCCCGAGATGGCGGACGCGGATGCTGGCTTCCCATGGATCGAGGACGATAGCCGCCCCGGCGGACGCTGCGTTCCTGAAGGCGTTGGGGATATGATCGCCATTGGTGTAGCGGCTGTGGCTGGCGGTGTAATTGCCGTCGAAGGCAAGCCAGGGGAGTGGCCGCCAGAAGGCGACAAGCTCATAGCCATGGCGGCGGCTGGCTCCGCTGGGTTCGACCGCGTTGGAATCGCCGACGAAGCGCAACTCGCTGCCGACGTTCAGCCACCAATAGGTTGCGGTGAAGGTGAAGCCGGGAAGCTGAAGGCGGCCGCCCAGTTCCTTGCCGGTGCCGCGCACGAGCATGGGAACAGGCGTGTCCACATTGACCGCGCCGCGCGCATCGTTGGAATGGAAGCCCCGGCCCCAATTGGCATAGAGTTCGACCTGCGGGGTAATTGCCCATGCGGCCGACGCCTTGGGAGAGACGAGCGTGTCCGAGCCGCTGCCTTCACCCAACGCGGCGGCGACGGCGTCCCGGCTGCGGACATCATAATGATAATAGTCGCCGCGCACCCCGCCGGTGATGCGCAGGCCGGGAAGGGGCGTGACGGTCGCTTCGCCATAAAGCGCGGCCGAGCCTTGGTTGACGCGATAGCGCCCAAGCGAGGAGAGGAAAGCGCGCCCTGCGGTTCGGTTGACGCCGACATTGCCGATCGCGTCATAACGGTTTTCCGTGCCGAGCTTCAGTTGCAGCGCTGGATCGGCATCCCAGCGCTTTTCGCCCGTGAGGCCGAGAACCCAGCGGCGGTCGAATTGCTGTATCTGCGCGCTGGTGCCGTCGGGGTCGGTGTAAGTGGGGTTCGAGAACATCGTCCAGTCGTAGAACTGGGCATAAAGATTGGCGCGCCATGTCGGCTGAATGGTGGCGAGATTGCCGATAATGCGGGTGGTTTCACCGCGCGCGGACGGATCGGGCGAACAGAAGACATCGGGGCAGAGCGGCGTGCCTACGATGCGCTCGGGAATTTGCTCGGTCGGGCGCCATGTCGCGCGATAGGCGTGAAGCGTGGCGTCGATCTTCCCGGCCCCTGTGGGGAGCGTATATTTGGCGAAGCCCGCATAATGGCGCAGATGTTCAGGCTCCTGCCATGGCCCGTCATAGGCCTTGGCCTGCGCGACCAGGGTGAGATGGCCCGCGCCCGCCTTTACGGTCCCGCCCGACGCCAGCCTGCGCCAGCCGAAGGAGCCGCCCTCCGCCGCGACCCATGGCCGGTCATAGCCGTCGATCGTGGTCATATAGGCCGCGCCCGCAAGCGCGAAGTCGCCGCCATCGGCGCGATAGGGACCTTTGCGAAAATCCTCACGCGCGATGATTTCCGGGATGAGCCCGTTGAGGTCGAGATAGCCCTGGCCGTGGCCATGGCTGCGGAAGTTCATCTGAACCCCGTCGATATAGGTGGTGAAGTCCGACCCATGGTCGAGGTTGAAACCGCGCAGGAAATATTGATTGGCCTTGCCGCTGCCCGAATGCTGGGCCGCGACCATGCCCGGCACGGCTTCGAGCAGTTCGGCGACGCGCAGCAGCGGGCGGACGAGAAGGTCAGCGCCGCCGACGCTGCCTTCGCTCGCCGCATGGGCGGTGCCGATCTTGTCCTCGCCCCGGCCGAAGACGATGATGGCGCTGGCGTCTTCGCCCGCGTCGGCCGCTTCGGCGGCAAAGGCTGGCAGGGGGAGGAGAGTGGCGGTCAGCGCCCAGGCGGCGCGGTGGAAATGATCGGGAAGTTTCACATCATGCACTCCGGGCGTCTGGCGACATCCGGCAAGAGACCTGTCGTCAGGCGACGACCGGCGCACGCCGACGGCCGGACGCCCCCAAGGCGGCCGCCAGCGTCACCGAAGCGGCCTCTTGCCGCTCATTCGTCGCTCAGACGGAGTTCACCGTGCCGCGGCCATCCCCTGGACCAAGGCAAGAGCGACCAGACGCTGGCAGGTATCCTGGCTCGCGGGTCATCGCTTGATGCACGGCCTTCCCAGGCCTCGCAGGATTTAGCGTCCGGCCCAGTGACTTGCCCCAACCTGCCTGTGAGGTGGGGCGATGTGCATCGCGCTCGCCGCTTACAGTTGCAGGGACAGCCCTGGCTTGGGGAGGCGGATGCCTTCCTTACCATGTTCCCTTTTAAGCCTCTTTCGAGGCACCGGCGCGATCATGCCCGGGGGTTGCCCGGGTGAGGGGGCGATAGCGGAGGTGGGGGTGTGGGGCAAGGGGGGGTGGTGGGGATTGCTCCCTCTCCCCTTTAGGGGAGAGGGGTGGGGAGAGGGGGGCGGCGCTGGTTGCTTTACAGTCCCCTCTCCCGCCTTCGCTTCGCTCGGCACCCTCTCCCCTGAAGGGGAGAGGGGAATGGTGGTGCTGGGCCTTCGCGCCAAGATCAGTTCAGGGTCGTGCCTCGTTCTCGCTGGAGGCGGAGGGCCATGGCCTGGTAGCGGACGGCGCGTTCATTGTGGAGGGCGATGGTTGCCTGGTCGGCGCCGCGTAGGCGGGCTTCCCTGGCTTGCCGCGCTTCCTGGGCGGCGCAGGCGGAAAAATGTGACGCGTCATTGGGGCGCATGGCCCATATCCTCTCTCAAGTTTCTTATGGCTCGAACGATAACATCGGCCTTTCCCGCTGCCATTACGCAGGTTAACGCCGGAAAGCTTCTATTTTTTGACAGGAGCCTGGCGAATTTTCGCATAATGGAATTTTGGCTTTTCAGCGGGTTGAGCGGGAGCCCGCCTGCCTTTTTCTATCAACCGCCCCTGTTCCACGGCGCGGCGCGGAAGCTTTCGCGCAAGAATGCGATGAAGGTGTCCACGGCGGCAGGGCGGCCCGCCGCGCGGGGGTGGACGGCGTGGACGGCGAGGTCGGCGGGGCCTTCCCAAGGTTCAAGGACGCGGACGAGGCGTCCGTCCGCGATCAGATCGCCCACGTCCCAGAGCGAGCGCAGGGCGATGCCGACGCCGGTCAGGGCGAGTTCGCGCACGATTTCGCTGCTGTTGGTGCGGACATGGCTTTGGCCGTCGATCAGCTTGCGCGCGCGCCCGTTGACCAATCGCCATGGCAATTGTCCTTCGGCGGCGAGCAGACGGTGGCGGGAGAGGTCAGCTATCCCTTCCGGCGTGCCGTGGGCGGCGAGATAGGCGGGGTTCGCGCAGAGGATGCGGCGGTTGGCGGCGAGATGATGCCCCTCCAGATGGGCGGGAATGTCGCTGGTGATGCGGATCGCAAGGTCGATCCGTTCAGCGAGCAGGTCTTCATAGGCGTCGGACAGGTTGAGTTGGAGGTCGACGCGCGGATGCTGTTCCAGGAATCGGCCGACATGGGGGGCGACATGGAGGCGGCCGAAGGAGGTGGGGGCGGAGATGCGCAGCGGGCCTGACGCGGTGCGGTGGCGATTGGTGACGCGCTCTTCCGCGTGGGCAATGGCGTCGAGGATGGCGACGAGATCGCGGTGAAGGCTGGCGCCCTCTTCCGTCAGGGCGAGGCGGCGCGTGGTGCGATGGATGAGGCGGACGCCGAGGCGGGCTTCGAGGCGAGAGAGGCGTTTCGACATCATCGCGGGCGAGATGTTGAGCATGCGGCCAGCGGCTGAGAGGCTGCCTGCTTCCACCGCGCGGGCGAAGAGAAGATAGTCGGGGTCCATCGATGATCTTTTCCTGTGAGGAACAGATGCTTTGAACCTTTATCATCTAGTGCGAGGATGGCGGCGGGTCTATAGATTTTGGCCATAGTTTTTCGTGATGGAGAGTTGCCGATGGACGGTATGATCGAGAAATCGGGCCTGATGGTGGCCGCCGAACTGGCGCGCTTTATCGATGAGGATGTGCTGCCGGGGACGGGGATCGTGGCGGATGCGTTCTGGCGAGGCGCTGCTGCGATCTTCGCGCGGTTCGCGCCGCGCAATGCGGCTTTGCTGGAGAAGCGTGATGCTCTTCAGGCGCAGATCGATGCCTGGCACGGGGAGCATGCGGGGCGGCCTTTCGATGCGGAGGCCTATCGGGCTTTCCTGACGGAGATCGGCTATCTGGTGCCGGAGCCTGCGCCCTTTTCCATCGGGTCGGGCCGGGTGGATGCGGAGCTTGCGAGCTTGGCGGGGCCGCAGTTGGTGGTGCCGATCCTGAATGCGCGGTTCCTGTTGAACGCGGCCAATGCGCGGTGGGGAAGCCTGTATGATGCGCTTTATGGGACGGACGCGATCCCGGGCGTGGCGGCGGGCAAGGGCCATGATCCGGCGCGGGGCGCGCAGGTGATTGCCTGGGCCAAGGCGTTTCTGGACCGGGCGGTTCCGCTGACGGAGGGAAGCTGGGCGGAGTGGACCGGGGGCGAGCCGGTGTTGCGGGATGCTTCGCAACTCGCAGGACGGGCAGGGGATAATATCCTGCTGCGCAATCATGGGCTGCATATCGAACTGGTGATCGATGCGGGGCATCCGATCGGGCGGGATGACCCGGCGCATTTGGCCGATGTCGTGCTGGAGTCGGCTTTGTCGACCATCTGCGACCTGGAGGATTCGGTCGCGGCGGTGGATGCGGGGGACAAGGTGGCGGCCTATGCCAACTGGCTGGGGCTGATGAAGGGCGACCTGGAGGAGAGCTTCGAGAAGAATGGCGCGATGATGACGCGGCGGCTGAATGGCGACCGGTCCTATGTTGCGCCTGATGGAAGTGGGTTCACGCTGCCGGGGCGGTCATTGCTGTTCGTGCGCAATGTCGGGCATTTGATGACGACGCCTGCGGTTCGCTTGGCGGATGGGACGGAGGCTCCGGAAGGGATTTTGGATGGGATCGTCACCAGCCTGATCGCCTTGCACGACATTCGGCGCGGCGGGCGCTTCGTCAACAGCCGGGCGGGCAGCATCTATATCGTGAAGCCCAAGATGCATGGGCCGGAGGAGGTCGCCTTCACCAATGATCTGTTCGATGCGATCGAGGATTTGCTGGGGCTGGAGCGGCATCAGCTGAAAGTCGGGGTGATGGATGAGGAGCGGCGGACTTCGGCCAACCTTGCCGCCTGCATCCATGCGGTGCGGGACCGGATCGTCTTCATCAATACTGGCTTCCTGGATCGCACGGGCGACGAGATCCATACGTCGATGCGGGCGGGGCCTATGATCCGCAAGGGCGACATGAAGGGCGCGGCGTGGATCCAGGCCTATGAGGATCGCAATGTGCAGATCGGACTGGCTTGCGGGCTGTCGGGCCGGGCGCAGATCGGCAAGGGCATGTGGGCGGCTCCGGATCGGATGGCGGACATGCTGGACCAGAAGGTCGGGCATCCGATGACGGGGGCGAATACGGCTTGGGTGCCTTCGCCGACTGCCGCGACCTTGCACGCTACGCATTATCACGCCGTCGATGTTTTTGCCCGGCAGGAGGAGCGGAAGGCGGAGGCGGTGGCTTCGCTCGATGCGCTGCTGACGATACCGCTGGCGGCGGGGGTGAACTGGTCGGCGCAGGATGTTCGGGACGAGCTGGACAATAATGCGCAGGGGATACTGGGCTATGTCGTGCGCTGGGTGGATCAGGGCGTAGGGTGCTCGAAGGTGCCGGATATCCATGACGTGGGGCTGATGGAGGATCGGGCGACGTTGCGGATTTCTTCGCAGCATATCGCCAATTGGCTGCTGCATGGCGTGTGTTCGGCCGAGGAGGTGGACGCGGCGCTGCGGCGGATGGCGGTCAAGGTGGATGCGCAGAATGCGGGCGACCCGCTCTACCAGCCGATGAGCGGGCGGGAGGAGGAGAGCATCGCCTTCCAGGCGGCGCGGGCGCTGGTGTTTGAGGGGGTGGCGCAGCCTAATGGTTATACCGAACCGCTGCTGCATGCCTATCGGGTGAGGGTGAAGGGGTAGGATGTTCGTTCTACTTCGCCGTCATGCTGAACTTGTTTCAGCATCCATTTCTCCCCACGAGCGGAAGGCGTGTAGAGGCACAATGGATCCTGAAACGAGTTCAGGATGACGGTTTTGGCTAGGGTCGCTTACCCCAACAGGACATAGGCGGCGCCAGCTGCGGCTGAGCAGAGGAGGACGGGGAGGACTCCGGCCTTGAAGCGCAGGACGGCGATCAGGGCTGCCGTTGAAAGCGCCACGGCTGGAAGGTTGATCGAGGCGAGGACGGGCACGTCGAGCGATCCGGTGGGCGTCGGCACGGCGTGGACCTTGGCGAAGAGGGTGTGGATCGCGAACCAGAGGGCGAGGTTCAGGATCACGCCCACTACCGCCGCGGTGATCGCGGTCAGGGCCGAGGATAGCGCGCGGTTGCCGCGCAGGCGTTCGATGAAGGGCGCGCCTGCGAAGATCCAGAGGAAGCAAGGGACGAAGGTCACCCAGGTGGTGAGGATCGCGCCGAGCGTGGCGGCGACGAGCGGCGGCAGCATCCCGGCGTCGCGGAAAGCGGCGAGGAAGCCGACGAATTGCGTCACCATGATCAGCGGGCCGGGCGTTGTTTCCGCCATGCCGAGGCCGTCGAGCATCTCGCCGGGGCGGAGCCAGCCAAAGGTGCCGACCGCTTCCTGCGCGACATAGGCGAGGACTGCGTAGGCGCCGCCGAAGGTGACGACCGCCATCTGGCTGAAGAAGCTGGCGATGCGGGCGAAGACATCGTCGGGGCCGAGCGCGAGGAAGAGGGCGAGGACGGGGGCGAGCCAGAGCACCAGGAGCACCGTCGAGATCTGGAGCGACCAGCGCAGGTTCGGGCGGGCATGATCGGGAAGGGCTTCGCCGAGCGCTGTGTCGCGATCGTGGATGACGTTGCCGGACGCGGGACCATGGCCGCCGCCGCCCTTGAACTGGGCGATACCGCTGCGGCTGCCGAGATAGCCGATGAGGCCCGCGGCAAGGACGATCAGCGGGAAAGGTGCATCGAGGAAGAAGATGGCGACGAAGGCGGCGGCGGCGATGCCGCGCATGACGTTGTTCTTGAGCGCGCGGGAGCCGACGCGGACGACGGCTTGCACCACGACGGCGAGGACGGCGGCCTTCAGGCCGAAGAAGAGCCCTTCGACGAGCGGGACTTTGCCGAGAAGGACATAGATATAGCTCAGGCCCAGGATGGCGAGGAAGCCGGGGAGAACGAAGAGGATGCCTGCGATCAGGCCGCCTTTCGTCCTGTGGAGCAGCCAGCCGATGTAGATGGCGAGCTGCTGCGCCTCCGGGCCGGGGAGCAGCATGCAATAATTGAGGGCGTGGAGGAAACGCTCCTCCCCGATCCACTTTTTTTCCTCGACAAGGATGCGGTGCATCACCGCGATCTGGCCTGCGGGACCGCCGAAGCTCAAGGCCGCGATCTTTGCCCATATGCGGGTGGCTTCGCCAAGCGGGATGCCGTGATCGGGCAAGGGCGTGGCGGCGGCGGAGAGGGTCGAGGCGTTGCTGCTCATCGATCGGTCTTTCGATTGCTGAAAAAGGCGTGGAACTGGTTGAGGGCGTCGCTGGCGAGGGCGATGCGCTGAAGATCATCGTCGGTGGAGGCGCAGACGCCCGAAAGCATCGCGCCGAGACCAGCGGTTTCGGGACGCGCGAACTTGCCGTCGGCTATGTCGAGTTCGTGGATAATCTCGCCGATGGCTTGCAGGGCGGGTTCGTCGGTCAGGTTCGCGCGCAGCAGCAGGGTTTCGAAGCTGCACCGGTCGGCTTCATGGGTGAATTCCGCGTCGGCCATGTCGAAGCGCAGCTCGCCGGGCTCCGGATCATGGGAGCGGCTGTCGACGAAACGGAACCGGGCATGGGGGTCGATGAAGCGCTGGATAAGCCAGGCGCAGGCGATGCGATCGACATGGACGCCGCTGCGCGTGACCCAAATGCGGTTGGTGAGGATCGCCGGGGCTTCGGCCGGTTCGGTGCGGGTGACGTCCGGATGCTGGTATCGGCGGCGGTCAAGTTCGGTGAGCGCCGCTTCGGCTTCCTGGCGGCCGTGCGCGCCGAAAAAGTCGATGCGGCTGATGTCTTCGAGGCGCTTCTGGAGCTTGGCGATGTCTGCGGCAGTGGCGGGGCCGGTTTCGAGCAGGCGGCGCGCGGATTGGGCGAGGTCGTCATAATCGGCATCGCGGGCGGTGTCGAAAAGGGCGCGGACTTCGGCGTCGGATTGGCCGATGAGGAGGCGGATTTCCGTGAGGATGGCTTCGCCGCCGCCGGTGGTGATTTCATCCAGTAGGGTGCGGAAGGCGGCTTCGGACGCGTCCGAATGAGGGAGGACATGGACGGCATTTTTGAGCGGAACCGCGCCTATCGATTGGAGGCGGCGCCAGATTTTCACGCGCAGATAGGGTGGCTTGGCCGGGAGCTGATGGAGGAGGGCTAGCCAGGAGTTCATGATGCAGGTGTATCATATGAATTGTATGTGGGAAATAGCTATATCATTCAGCGGTGATATGCTTCTGTCTGGTTCCCGTCAGGGGACAAGTTGCATTGTTCAGTTCGCGCCTCTGCGCGAACAATTTTTGCACGCGGAGACGCGGAGGCGCGGAGAGTTGTGGGGAAAGGGTAAGGCTTTGAACAGGCGTGGCCTTGCAACTGAGCTGGGGTTTGATTGTTACGCTGCGCGGGCCTGTAAGCCTCCGCGTCTCCGCGTCTCCGCGCCTCCGCGTGAACCAAAGGGGATGGCTCATGCTTGCGCAGGAGCGCGCTGCGTCAGCGTTTAAGCTGTTCGATCAGGGCTCTGGCCGCGCTTGTCACATCTGACCAGGTTTCGTCGAAGCCTTCATCTTCGCCATAATAGGGGTCGGTGACGCTGGTGCCTTCGCGGCCGGGGACGAGATCCATGAGGAGGCGGAGGTGGGCGGTGCCGTCCGAGGGGCGGATGCGGCGGAGGTTTTTGAGGTTTTCCGCGTCGAGGGCGAAGATATGGTCGAAGCGGTGGAAATCGTCCGGCGTGACCTGGCGGCCGCGATAGGTGGATATGTCGATGCCGTTGCGCAGGGCGACGGCCTGGGCGCGCTTGTCCGGCGGGCAGTCTACGTGCCAGTCGCCGGTGCCTGCTGAATCGACCTCGACATGAAGGCGCGCCTTTTCCGCTTCGGCGCGCAGGGCGGCTTCGGCAAGGGGCGAGCGGCAGATATTGCCGAGGCAGACGAAGAGGACAGAGACGCTCATCCTTCGGCTGCCGCTGTCGAGAGGCCGAGGTGCGGCACGCCGATCGAGCGGCGGCCGCCGAAGTCGGTGCGGGCGACGATAACGCCGATCTTTTCCATATAGTCGATGAGGCGGCGGACGCGGCCCGGCGAACTGGTGCCATAGGCGCGGGCGAGGGCGGCATCGTCGGGGCAGGGCAGGCCCTGCATCGCGGCGCGGGCGATGAGGAGGAAGGGAGCGAGCATGTCTTCGGGCAGGGGCTGCGCGGCCTTCATCGCGTCGTCCCAGCGCGGGTCGGCAGCGTCGAACATGCCTGCCTGCGCCATGGCGAAGCGCTTGCGGAAGGCGGCGAGGTCGAGCGGAGGTGTGCGCAGACCCTTCATCCGGCAACGGACGCCGAAATCCTGATAGAGGGTGGCTACGCTGGGCTGCGCATCCCCCAGGTCGGCGACGATTTCTTCCAGCACGGCGATGACCACGGGTTCATTCTGGCCGAAGTCGAGTTCGGGAGCGGCAGGTTTGGCAAGGGGTGCGGCGGCGAGGGCGCGCATCAGTTCTTCGGCGGGGAGCGGTGGGGGTTCGGCGCGCGGTGGCGGAGGGGGCAGTGTGTCTTCGTCGCCTGCGCTGGCGAAGAGCAGCTCCTGCATATTTTCAGTCGCGGCTGCGGGGGGCGGCATCAGCTTGTGGGTGCCGCCGCGCGTGCTGGTCTTTACCGTGCCGATCTTCACGGCGACCGGGCGGCGGCAGATGGCGGGGCCAAGCGCGAGGAAGCGGCCCCGCTCCAGGTCGCGTATCTGTTCGGCCTGGCGGCGCTCCATGCCGAGCAGGTCAGCCGCGCGGGCCATGTCGATGTCGAGGAAGGTGCGGCCCATGAGGAAGTTGGACGCTTCGGCGGCGACATTCTTTGCGAGCTTGGCAAGGCGCTGGGTGGCGATGACGCCCGCAAGGCCACGCTTGCGGCCACGGCACATGAGGTTGGTCATGGCGGCGAGGGAAAGGCGGCGGGCTTCGTCGGAGACGTCACCGGCGGCGACGGGGGCGAACATCTGGGCTTCGTCCACCACGACGAGGGCGGGATACCAATGGTCGCGCGGGGCGTCGAACAGGGTGGAGAGGAAGGTGGCGGCGCATTTCATTTGCGCTTCGAGTTCGAGGCTTTCGAGGCTGAGGACCACCGACGCGCGATGTTCGCGAATGCGCGCGGCCATCTTGACGATTTCGCGTTCATTATAGTCGCCCGCGTCGATGACGACATGGCCATATTCGTCGGCCAACGTGACGAAGTCGCCTTCGGGATCGATCACGACCTGCTGGACGAGGGCGGCGCTTTCTTCCAGCAGGCGGCGGAGGAGGTGCGACTTGCCGGAACCCGAATTGCCTTGGACGAGCAAGCGGGTGGCGAGCAATTCCTCTACGTCGATCGGAACGGGGTTGCCGTTGCCGTCGGTTCCTATGCTGATGGTGGCGGTCACATCTGTCCTTTGGCCCAGGCGGTGGGATTCGCGCAAGGGTGGTATCTGGGAACTTCCTTTCTCCCGTTCGGGCTGAGCTTGTCGAAGCCCCTACTTTCTCTTCTTCAAAGGACAGAAAAGCCCTTCGACAGGCTCAGGGCGAACGGGGATAGGTAGGATGCACAGGGCGAGAGCGGATTTCCTTGACCCGGCGATTGTTGCGGCGCAGCATCGATTTCATGGCGACTCTTTCCTCTCCTCCTCCGCCGGTTACGCAAAATCCGGACATTCGTTACCTTGGCCGTCTGCTCGGCGACGTGATCCGGGCCTATGGCGGGGATCGGCTTTACCGGCAGACGGAATATATCCGCTCCGCGTCGGTCGACCGGGCGCGGGGGCTGCACGGCGCGGATGTGGTGGATACCGGGCTGGAGGCGTTGAGCCTGGACGACACGCTGTCCTTCGTGCGCGGGTTCATGCTGTTTTCGATGCTCGCCAATCTGGCGGAGGATCGGCAGGGGGTGGCGGCCGATCCGGACGCGGATGTGGCTTCGGCGATCGAGCGACTGGAGGCGCATGGGATCGGGCGGGACGCGGTGCTGGCGCTGCTTAACCATTCGCTGATCGTGCCGGTGCTGACCGCCCACCCAACCGAAGTGCGGCGCAAGAGCATGATCGATCATAAGAACCGCATCGCCGACTTGATGATGTTGAAGGATGCGGGGCGCGACGAGACCGAGGACGGGGAGAATCTGGACGAGGCGATCGCGCGGCAGATCGCGCTGTTATGGCAGACGCGGCCTTTGCGGCGGCAGAAGCTGTTCGTGCAGGATGAGATCGACAATGTCCTGACCTATTTCCGGGACGTGTTCCTGCCGGTGCTGCCTGCGCTTTATGCGCGGTGGGAGCGGGTGCTGGGGGTGCGGCCTCCCAGTTTCCTGCGGGTGGGGAACTGGATCGGCGGGGACCGGGACGGCAATCCGTTCGTGCAGGCGCCCCAGTTGCGGTCGGCGCTCGGGCGTGGGTGCGAGGCGGCGATCGCTTATTATCTGGAGGCGGTGCACGCCCTGGGGGCGGAGCTGTCGCTATCCACCGAGCTGGCGCATGTCCCGGAGGCAGTGCTGGACTTGGCGGAGGCGAGCGGGGACAACTCGCCCAGCCGCGGGGACGAGCCCTATCGGCGCGCGCTGTCGGGGATTTATGCGCGGCTGGCGGCGACCTATCGGGAATTGGTGGGCAAAGAGCCGCCCCGTCCTTCGCGGTTGTCGGGAGAGCCCTATGCGCAGCCGGGGGATTTGCGGCGCGATCTGGTGACGGTGGCGCAGGGGCTGGCGAGCGAGGGCGACGGCGCGCTGGCGACGGGCGGGGCGCTGGGGCGGCTGATCCGGGCGGTCGAGACGTTCGGGTTCCACCTCGCGACGCTCGACATGCGGCAGAATAGCGATGTGCATGAGCGCGTGGTTGCTGAAATGCTGAAGGTCGCGGGGGTTGAGGCGGATTATGCCGCGCTGGATGAGGAGGCGCGGGTTGCTCTGCTGCGGGCGGAGTTGGCGAGCAATCGGCCGCTGGGTTCGCGCTTTTCGGAATATTCGGAGGAGACCGCGTCCGAACTGGCGATCGTGCAGGCGGCGGCGGAGGCACATGAGACTTACGGGGCTGCGTGCATCAGCCACTATATCATCTCCAAGGCGGAGAGCGTTTCGGACCTGCTGGAGGTCAACCTGCTGCTGAAGGAGGCGGGCTTGTGGCGCGCGGGGAAGGATGGCGGACCGGCGCGAGCGGCGATCATGGCGGTGCCGCTGTTCGAGACGATCGCGGATCTGGAGGCGGCGCCCATGATCATGGCGGCCTATTTCGGCCTGCCCGAGATTGCGGGGGTGGTGCGCGAGCGGGGTCATCAGGAAGTGATGATCGGCTATTCCGACAGCAACAAGGATGGCGGCTATATCACGTCGACCTGGGGGCTGTATCAGGCGAGCAAGGCGCTGGCGCCGGTGTTCGAGGATGCGGGCACGGCGATGCAGCTGTTCCACGGCCGGGGCGGCGCGGTGGGGCGTGGCGGGGGTTCCTCCTTCGCGGCGATCCAGGCGCAGCCGCGCGGTACGGTGCAGGGGCGCATCCGCATCACCGAACAGGGTGAGGTGATCGCGGCGAAGTTCGGCACGCGCGACGTGGCTATGACCAATCTGGAGGCGATGACGAGCGCCACGCTGCTCGCGAGCCTGGAGCCGGAGGGGATTTCGGATCGGGACGCAGCGCGCTTTGCCGGGGCGATGGACGAACTGTCCAGGACCGCCTTCGCCGCTTATCGCGACCTTGTCTACGGGACGGAGGGGTTCAAGGAATTCTTCCGGCAGCTGACGCCGATTCAGGAGATTTCCGGCCTGAAGATCGGGTCACGGCCCGCCAGCCGAACCAAGAGCACGCGGATCGAGGATTTGCGCGCCATTCCATGGGTGTTCAGCTGGTCGCAGGCGCGGGTGATGCTGCCCGGCTGGTACGGCATGGGACAGGCGTTCGAGGCGTTCGAGGACAAGGCGCTGCTGGCCGATATGGCGCAGAGCTGGTCCTTCCTCAAATCCGCGCTCGCCAATCTGGAGATGGTGCTGGCGAAGTCGGATCTGGGGATCGCGGCGCATTATCTGCCGCTGGTCGAGGATCAGGCGGTGGGCGGCGCGATATTCGAGCGCATCCGGGAAGGATGGCAGCTGACCCATGACGGGCTGCTGGCGGCGACGGGCCAGTCGCGGCTGTTGGAGAAGAATCCGAAGCTGGATGAATCGATCCGGTTGCGGCTGCCCTATATCGAGCCGCTGAACCTGTTGCAGGTGGAACTGATGAAGCGCCATCGCGGTGGGGAGGATGATCCGCGCATCAAGGAAGGGATCGAACTGTCGATCAACGCCATCGCCACGGCGCTGCGCAACAGCGGCTAGAGGGTGAATCCGGGACGGCTAGCAGTCCAATGCCGCCCCGAACCCCTGGCGCTCCCCGTGAAGGAGGGCGCGAGCCGGAGAGCCGGGCGACAAAAGCAACCTGGCCAAATTCAGAAAAAAGCTAATCCAGCCAAGAAGATGAAGGCCGGATGAACGTCGATGGCCCATGCGGTGAGCAGAGTCGATGTTTTCATTCACAACCAATTCAACCGGGACGCGTTATCCTGCCTGTATTGGAGAAAAGGAGAGAGGCAATGACGTGGTCCGGACGAAGGTTTCTGGCTGCGATCAGCCTTGCCGGTGCGGTGGCACTGGGCGGCTGCGCCTATGACGATGGATATTATGGCGGTGTGAGCGTCGGGTTAGGCTATTATGGCGGTGGCTATTATGACGATTATTATGGCCCCGCTTATTATGGTTCAGGCTATTACGGCCCCGGCTATGGCTGGTACGGCGATTATTATTATCCGGGCAGCGGCTACTATGTCTACGACCGGGGTGGACGCCGTCACCGCTGGAACAACGACCAGCGGCGCTATTGGGAAGGTCGGCGCAACGAGCGTGGCGACCATTGGCGCGGCAGTCTGGCCCGGCCGGAAGAAGGCCGCCTTTATCGCGATGGCCGCCGGGTTAGAGATGGCCAATGGCGTGGACGGGACAGGAACAATGCCACGGCTGCTCCTCCGGTCGTTCAGAGCCAGCCGCGCGCGGGTAGCCCACGCGGCAGCTGGAGCGGCGGCCGGTCGAGCGGTGCATCTGGTTCCACGACGACCCGTTCCGATGGAACGCACTGGCGCGGGACGCTGCGTCGCTGATGCGGGCTGGGTGGGGCGCTGCAACGCTGGTCATTTCCCTCTCGCTCGCCGCCTGTGACGGGCGGGAGGAAAGCGCGATCGACAACCTGGCCAACGGTGCCAACGCTGCGCAGGTTGAGAACAGCTTCCGCGCGGAGGCGCGGGAGGTGCTCGAACCGCTGCGGCCGCCCGAGCCGGGTACGCCCGGCGGCTTGCCGCCAGATGCCGCCCCGATCGAGGAAGGGTCGATCGACCCTAAGGGACCGCAGGGCGCCGCCCAGGTCGTGCAGGGCTATTATGCGCTGCTGGAACAGCGGCGTTTCGACGACGCGCAGGACCTTTGGAACGAGAAGGGCGCGATCGGCGCGGAGGATG
Source organism: Sphingobium sp. TomMM35A (assembly GCF_054771735.1). Classification (NCBI taxonomy): domain Bacteria; kingdom Pseudomonadati; phylum Pseudomonadota; class Alphaproteobacteria; order Sphingomonadales; family Sphingobiaceae; genus Sphingobium; species Sphingobium sp. TomMM35A. The sequence goes on along the minus strand of NZ_BSRC01000002.1, from coordinate 412,980 downwards.
ACGAGGCTTTTGCCCGACGTTTCCGCAACTTTAGCGAAATCCACGCCAATATCGGTGCGCCCGGTGAGATGGAGGGCGCGGCGGGCTCTTCCTATGTGACCGTGCCGGTGCAAGTCTATGGGCGGCTCGCGGTGAATGGGAAGCCTTGGTACAAGCTGCGGCAGGTGACGCTGCGGCGAGTCAATGACGTGCCGGGATCGAGCGAGGCTGACCGGCGGTGGCACATCGAGTCGATCGGACCTTATGTCGCGCCGGTTGAGGGCGAGGCTGGCGATGCCGCCGTCGCGAATGGTTCGGAGTAGTCGGCGCGGGAAGCTTGGCTAGCGGTGTCCGCTTTTCGACTGCGTTCGAAGCGAATGGGATGACGCTAACAGAAGAAAGGGGCTGATCTTTCGATCGGCCCCTTCGCTCTTGTCAGGAAATGGTTGCCTTGACGATCTTGCCGGGGGTGCGGGGCGGTTCGCCCTTCGGCAGGGCGTCGACATGTTCCATGCCGGACGTGACTTCGCCCCAGACGGTGTACTGGCCGTCGAGGAAGGTGGCGTCGTCGAAGCAGATGAAGAACTGGCTGTTGGCGCTGTTCGGGTTTGCTGCGCGGGCCATGGAACAGACGCCGCGGATGTGCGGTTCGCGGCTGAATTCGGCCTTCAGGTCAGGCAGCTTCGACCCGCCCATGCCGGTGCCGGTCGGGTCACCGCCCTGCGCCATGAAGCCGGGGATGACGCGGTGGAAGACGACGCCGTCGTAGAAGCCTTCCTTGGCCAGCTGGGTGATGCGTTCGACATGGCCGGGCGCCAGATCGGGGCGCAGCTTTATGACGACATCGCCGCCGCTGTCGAGGGTGAGGGTGAGCGTTTCGTCGGCCATGGAAATCTCCTCTTTCGGGGGAGTGGGGAAATGTTGGTCCATATAGAGCGTTAGGACCGGGATGGAAGCGCTTCAATCAATGTTTGAGGCATTGCATTTATCCCGATCATGAGCAAAAGCAGCCAAATGTTACAGGAACCGGACAGTAGGGGACGCGATGAGCGAGCGAGCCGATATGGCCGAGCCCCGGCCGGACGAACTGCCTATTGACGACGTAGTCGTTGATGGACGTGCCGCCGAGCAGGCGGAATCCCGTCATGACGAGGATGACCGGCTGAGGCCGGACTTTGTTTCCGCCGTGCTGGACGCGGTGGAGGATGGCGACCGCGATCGGGCGCGCGAACTGGTATCGCCGCTGCACCCGGCGGATATTGCCGACCTTCTGGAACTGACGCCGTCCGAGCGGCGGGGCGAAGTGGCGGCGGCGCTGGGCGATCTGGTCGGCGCGGAAGTGCTGTCCGAGCTTAACGACTATGTGCGCGACGACCTGCTCGATGCGCTGGAGCCGCAGCAGGTCGCGGACTTCGCCGCTGAACTCGATACCGACGACGCCGTTGCGATCATCGAGGATATGGAGGAGGCCGATCAGCAGGCCGTCCTCGATGCGATGGAGCCGGAAGATCGCGCGGCGATCGAAAGCGCGCTCGCTTATCCCGAGGAGTCCGCCGGCCGATTGATGCAGCGCGATCTGGTCGCGGTGCCCGAGCATATGACGGTCGGCCAAGTGATCGACTATCTGCGCGACAATCGCGACCTGACCACGGATTTCTGGGAAATCTTCGTGGTGGACGAGGCGCACAAGCCGATCGGCACCTGCCAGTTGAGCTGGATCCTCACTTGCCCGCGCTCGATCGCCATGGCGGATGTCATGAAGCGCGAGCAGACGCTGATCCCGGTCGACATGGACCAGGAGGAAGTGGCGCTGCGCTTCCAGAAATATGCGCTGATTTCAGCGGCTGTGGTGGATGCCAGCGGGCGGCTGGTCGGCATGATCACGGTCGATGACATCGTCCACATCATTTCCGAGGAAGCGGGCGAGGATATCCTGCGCCTTTCGGGTGCGGGCGAGGGCGACATCAATCAGCCGATATTGGAAACGGTGCGCACGCGCCTGTCCTGGCTGGTGGTCAATCTGGGCACGGCGGTGCTGGCGGCGTCGGTCGTCGGGCTGTTCCAGGCGACGATATCCAAATATGTCGTGCTGGCCGTGCTGATGCCGATCGTGTCGGGCATGGGCGGCAATGCGGGGACGCAGACCATGGCGGTCGCGGTGCGCGCGCTGGCTACCAATCAGCTGACAAGTTCGAATACGATCCGGCAGATCGCGCGGGAGTTTCGCATCGCAAGCGCTAATGGCACGGCGCTCGGGATCATGGTCGGCCTGGCCGTGGGATTGATCTATGGCAATCATGATCTTGGCCTTGTCATTGCCATGGCGATGCTGATCAACAATCTGGTCGCGGGGCTGGCGGGCATATTGGTGCCGGTGACGCTGGACCGGTTCAATGTCGACCCGGCTGTATCATCGGCGGTGTTCGTGACGACGACGACGGACATCATGGGCTTTTTCTCTTTCCTGGGACTGGCGACGATCTGGGGTCTGTGACGGGCTTGACCCTGTGCGTCGAGAGCCCATTTTCTGATCCATGCCCCTTCACATCACAAAGATTGCCTTTGGCAGCGAGAGCCCGGCGACGCTGCGCGCGTGGCTTGAAAGTCATTCCGGCGAGGCACGGCTGACGACCCGCTACCTGCCCAAGCGGGTGGCGGAGATGGCGGGTGGGTCGCTTTACTGGATACATCAGCACAGGCTGGTGGGGCGTAGTCCGTTGATCGGTTTTCAAGAGACCGGGCAGGGGCGCTTCTGGATCAAGCTGGAGCCGCGATTGATCGCGGTGCGCGGGGCGCCCAAGCGCGCGCATCAGGGTTGGCGGTACTTGGAGGAGAAGGATGCGCCGCCTGATCTGGGGTCGGGTGAGGTGGATGATCTGGAGGCGATGCCGCCCGCTATGCTGGGGGAGTTGACGCGATTGGGGTTGGTTTGAGGTTTCGGCCGCCGCCCGCGCTTCCGTCCTAAGCTGCCTTTCCTTGGAGCGCTTTCTGCCGCCGCCTTTGCACCGATGAGCCGATGCCCATCGCCTCGCGATATTTGGCGACGGTGCGGCGCGCGATGTCCATACCCTTGCCGCGGAGCAGGTCGACCAGCGTATCGTCGGACAGGATCGCGTCGGCGGTTTCTGCGGCGATCAGGGCCTTGATGTGGCTCTTCACCGCTTCGGCGGAGACGGCGCCATCGCCGCCTGCTGTCGACACGCCGCTGGTGAAGAAATATTTAAGCTCATAAACGCCGCGCGGGCAGGAGAGATATTTGTTGGAAGTGACGCGGCTGACGGTCGATTCATGCATGCCGATGGCTTCGGCGACCATCTTGAGCGTCAGGGGCTTCAGGTGCGCGACGCCCTGGCGGAAGAAATCTTCCTGGCAGCGGACGATTTCGGTGGCGACCTTGATGATCGTTTTCTGCCGCTGGTCGAGCGCCTTGACCAGCCAATTGGCGCTGGCGAGGCAGTCGGCGAGCCACGCCTTTGACGTGCGATCCTGCGGGCCGGAGGCGAGTTCGACATAATAGCTGCGGTTGATGAGCAGGCGGGGCAAGGTCGCGCTGTTGATCTCGATCGACCAGCCATCGCCTGCGGGCTTCACGAACAGGTCGGGCGTCACCGGGGGTGCGCGGTCGTTGGAATAGCGCAGGCCCGGCTTGGGATCATAGGCGCGCAGCTCGCGGATCATGTCGGCCATATCCTCTTCATCCACGCCGCAGATGCGGCGCAGTTGGGGGAGGGCTCCACGGGCGAGCAGGTCCAGATTGGCGAGCAGCTTCGCCATGCAGGGGTCATAGCGATCCGCCTCCTTGGCCTGAAGCGTCAGGCATTCGGCGAGCGATCGGGCGCCGACGCCGGTGGGGTCGAAGCCGTGGATGATGCTCAGCACCTGTTCCGCCTGGACAAGAGGGACGCCGAGGCCATGGGCGGTTTCGAGGAGGTTGGCCTCCAGATAGCCGGCCTCGTCGATCTGGCCGATGAGTTGGGTCGCGATCAGCAGGTCCATGCCGGAGAGCGCATTGCGCGCTTGATCCATCAAATGTTCCTGAAGGCCGATCTCCGGATTGGCGAAGCTGTCGAAGTCGATCGCTTCGCCGCTGCCTTGGGAAAGATCGTGGCCGCCTGATCCCATGGCGCTGACGGCGCGATCGGACGGGCCATCGTCAATGAAGGTTTCCGTGCCATAATCGACGTCGAGCGGGGCGTCGGTTTCGGCATGCCCTTGCCCGATGAGGGCGTCGATGCCGCCTGCTTCTGGCGCGAGGGCGGGAAGGTCTATCTGCGCGTCTATGCCATCGGCGGGGGGCGCTGGATCGGTCGGGCCGCCTGCCTCCAGCAACGGGTTCTTTTCCAGTTCCGCCGCGACGAAGGCGTCGATTTCGAGATTGGAAAGCGCCAGCAGCTTGATTGCCTGCTGAAGCTGCGGCGTCATCACCAGCGATTGGCTTTGCCGCAGGTCGAGGCGGGGCGCGAGCGACATCAGCCGGTGCCTGTTTCGTCACGCCGGAGAGAGGGGCGCCGCGCGGTCATTTCAGAGCGAGAAATTCTCGCCCAGATAGAGGCGGCGCACCTCGGCATTGGCGACCAGTTCGGTCGGGCTGCCGGTGAAAAGCACCTGGCCGCCATAGATGATGCAGGCGCGGTCCACGATTTCCAGCGTTTCGCGGACGTTGTGGTCAGTGATGAGAACGCCGATGCCGCGCGTCTTCAACTGCTTCACAAGGTCGCGAATGTCGGCGATGGAGAGCGGGTCAATGCCGGCAAAGGGTTCGTCCAGCAGGACGATCGAGGGATTGGCGGCAAGCGCGCGGGCGATTTCGCAGCGGCGGCGTTCACCGCCGGAGAGCGCCATGGCGGACGAATTGGCCAGGCGGGTGAGGCCGAATTCATCGAGCAGCTGTGCAAGGCGGGCTTCGCGCGATGCCTTGTCCGGTTCGGCCAGTTCCAGCACCGCGCTGATATTCTGGGCGACGGTGAGGCCGCGGAAGATCGACGTTTCCTGCGGCAGATAGCCAAGGCCCAGGATCGCGCGGCGGTACATGGGAAGGCCGGTGATGTCCTGACCGTCCAGGATGATGCGGCCATGATCCGGGCGGACGAGGCCCATCACCGAATAGAAACAGGTCGTCTTGCCCGCGCCGTTCGGGCCGAGCAGGCCGACAACCTCACCCTTTCCTACCGTCAGCGAGACATCGGTCAGGACCGTGCGCTTGTCATAGCTTTTGGCGATGGAAATCACCGACAGGCCGTCGCTCGATTCCTGCGCTGCCCTGCGCCTTTCGGCGTCCTGCCTATCCTGAATTACGACATCGTCCATCACTCATCCTTGCTGCGACATGGTTAACGCCACGTAAAATAGCGGCGCGGCCGAGGCAATTGGCAAGCTTTGTGCATGGGATCGCGTCCGGGGCAAGGGGAAAATCGGCGATCCCCGCTGAAAGGCCGTTCAATGCTTGATTTGGCGCGCCACAAGGGTCAGTGCTGCATCAAGTTCGGGATCGAGTTGGAGCAGGGCAAAACTGTCCGCTGCTGTACAATTTGATGCAATAGGATAGGCGAGGAATGAGGATAACAGAAGCCGGTACGGCGGAGGGATGGGCGCGTGCGCTGATCCCGCAGTCCGTGGAATCCTTGATGGAACAGGCCGAAGCCATGACGCTGGCGTCTTTTGGCGCGACCGTCACCTATTCGCGCAAGGTCTTCATCCCGCTGACGCATCTGTGCCGCGACGTCTGCCATTATTGCACCTTTGCCAAGGCGCCGCGCAATGCCGGTTCGCCCTATCTGTCGATCGAGCAAGTGCTGGACATCGCGCGGGCGGGCGAAGCGGCGGGATGCCGGGAGGCGCTGTTCACGCTGGGGGACCGGCCGGAGGACCGTTATGCGGTCGCGCGATCGGCGCTGGCGGGATTGGGGCATGGATCAACGCTGAGCTATCTGCGCGAGGCAGCGGCGGCGGTGCTGGCTGAAACGAGCCTGCTGCCGCATCTGAACCCCGGCATCATGGACGATGATGATCTGGCGATGCTGCGGCCGGTGGCGGCGTCCATGGGACTGATGCTCGAAAGCACGTCCGAGCGGCTGTGCGCCAGGGGCGGACCGCATCATGGCTCGCCCGACAAGGTCCCGGCGGTGCGGCTGGAGGCGATCGAAGCGGCGGGACGGGCGCGGATGCCCTTCACCACCGGCTTGCTGATCGGCATCGGCGAGACGCGGATGGAGCGGATCGAAGCATTGATTGCGATCCGCGATGCTCATGCGCGGCATGGCCATGTCCAGGAAGTCATCATCCAGAATTTCCGGGCCAAGGCGGACACGCGGATGGCAGGGCGTGCCGAGCCGCCGCTGGAGGAGCATCTTTGGACGATCGCTGCCGCCCGGCTGATATTGGGGCCGGAGATGACGATCCAGGCGCCGCCGAACCTCCAACCCGACGGCCTCGCCGGTTTGATGCGGGCGGGGGTCAATGATTGGGGCGGGGTTTCGCCGGTTACGCCGGACCATGTGAATCCCGAAGCCCCCTGGCCGCATCTGATGGCGCTTGGCGCTGCAACGGCGGCGGCCGGGCGCGTGCTGACCGAAAGGCTGGCGGCGGGTCCGCGCTATGCCAAGGAGCCGGAACAGTGGCTGGAGCCTGCAATCGCGCTGAAGGTGCGGCGGGAAGTGGATGCCAGGGGCTTGCCGATCATCGAACGCTGGCGCGCGGGAACGGGTGAGCCGCCGCCATCGCTGCCTGCCGCCGGGGAGACGATGCAGACCGGGCGGATCGAGGCCATATTGGACAGGGCGGCGATGGGGCGCGGCCTTGAGGAAGGAGAAATGGTCGCGCTGTTCGAAGCGGCTGGTTCCGATGTCCGTCGGGTTATGGATGCCGCCGATCGATTGCGGCGCGAAACGGTGGGCGATGCCGTGACCTATGTCGTCAATCGCAACATCAACTATACCAACATTTGCAGCTACCGATGCGGCTTTTGCGCCTTTTCCAAGGGGACGGCGAAGGCCTTGCGCGGGCCTGCCTACCGGCTCGACCTGGAGGAAGTGGGGCGGCGGGCGGCCGAGGCGCAGGCGCGGGGTGCAACCGAAGTGTGCCTGCAAGGCGGCATCCATCCCGATTATGACGGCCATACCTATCTGTCGATCGTGAAGGCTGTGCGGGAGGCTGCGCCGGGTATCCACATCCATGCCTTTTCCCCGTTGGAAATCGCCCATGGCGCTTCGACGCTCGGAATGGAACTGGAGCCCTATCTAACGATGCTGAAGGAAGCGGGGCTGTCCACCCTGCCCGGCACGGCGGCCGAAGTGCTGCATGAGGAGGTGCGCGCGATCATCTGCCCCGACAAGGTTTCGACCGATGAATGGGTGGCGGTGATGCGGGCGGCGCATCGGGTCGGCCTGAAAAGCACGGCAACCATCATGTTCGGGCATGTGGACGACTATCGCCATTGGGCGAGGCATTTGCGCGTGGTGCGCGACCTTCAGGATGAGACCGGCGGCTTTACCGAATTCGTGCCGTTGCCGTTCGTCCATATGGAAGCACCGATATGGCGGAAGGGCAAGGCGCGGTCCGGGCCGAGCTTTCGGGAGGCGATGCTGATGCAGGCGGTGGCGCGGATTGCGCTGCACGGCGCGATTTCGAACATCCAGGCGAGCTGGGTGAAGCTTGGCGAAGAGGGCGTTATTGCGGCGCTAGGCGCGGGCGTGAATGATCTGGGCGGCGTGCTGATGGACGAATCCATCACACGCGCGGCAGGCGGCGCTAACGGCCAATTGTTCGATGTTGATCGCATGCATCGTACAGCAGAGGCGGCCGGGCGCTTTGCCAGGCAGCGCACTACGCTTTACGGGCAGGTGAGGCAGGAGGCGGCGGCCTGATCTGCTTTGCCAAGCCGTGCCGGTGACGATAAGGCGTGGGGATGATTGAGGGAATGGAAGCCAGGCGGCCGATGCGTTTGCGGTCATTATTGTTCGTGCCGGGTGATCGGCCCGAACGGATGCGCAAGGCGCTGAACAGCGGCGCCGATGCCTTGATCCTGGACCTTGAGGATTCAGTGGCGCTCGCTGGCAAGGCGGCGGCTCGCACGGAAATCGGGGCCTTTCTGAAGGAAGCGGCGGATGGCGAAACCCTGCTGTTCGTGCGCGTCAACCCGCTCGACGGCGGTCTTACAGACGCCGATCTGGATGCAGTCGTGCAAGCGGGTCCGGCGGGGATCATGCTGCCCAAGGCGGAAGGTGCCGCGTCGATCAAGGGTTTGGACGAGCGGCTGCGGCAGCGCGGTGATGATCGCGCGCTGATCCTGCCGATCGCGACGGAAACGCCCAAGGCGCTGTTCCGGCTGAGTGAATATGCCGATGTGCCGGAGCGGCTGGCTGGCCTTACCTGGGGCGCGGAGGATCTGCCCGCGGCGGTCGGCGCGCTGACCGCCCGGCATGCCGATGGCAGCTACACGCCGCCCTATGAAATGGCGCGCGCGCTTACCCTGTTCGCCGCAAGCGCGGCAGGGGTGCTGCCGATCGAGACGGTATATCCGGCCATTCGCGATCTGGAGGGGCTCGCCGCTTATGCGCAGCGCGGCGCGCGCGACGGCTTTCTGGGCATGATGGCCGTGCATCCCGATCAGGTGCCGGTGATCAACACGGCCTTCACCCCATCGGAAGAGGAAGTCGCCCGTGCCCAGGCAGTGGTCGATGCATTTGCCGCCAATCCTGGCGCGGGCGTCCTGACGCTGGATGGCAAGATGATCGACCGGCCGCACCTGATAAAGGCGCAGGCGCTGCTCGCCCGCTGTTGAACCACCGCCAGTCAGCTTGACGGCCTATCTCCCATATGGGAGAGGCGGGGCATGGGTTCTCTCTGGGCCGATCAGAACGAGCTGTTCCTGCCGCTGGTGGACGGAATTCATGAAAGCCCGCCTTTTGGCGCTTTCATCCGTAATCTCGTCAGCCGCACCTATGCGCGGCGGGCCTTTCTGATCATTTCACTGGCCAATGCCATGCCGGAACAGGAGCCCACGGTGATCCACATCGCCGCGCCGCGTGCGTCGCAGGAACCGCCCCTCGATTTCCGCCGACTCGAAGCATTGCGTCTGCATCCTTATGGATCGCTGCGTCCAGGGCGCGTCTATGCGCTGGATGAGATGCTCAACTATGATGATGCGGGCGAACTGGCGCGGCAGCGCGAGGCGCTCAATGAGATGAATATTCGCTATGGCCGCTGGTTGCGCGTAGCGGCTGGGGGCGTGGCGGATGCGCATTTCTTGCTGGTGCGCGAACGGGAGGATTTCTCTGCCTCCGCCGTCGCCGTGCTGTCCAGCATCGCCCCGCATTTCGCCGCAGCCTTGCGGACTTTGGTGGCCTTGATCGAGGCGCGATTGCAGGTGGCGATGGCGCAGGGCGCGCTGGCGCGGCTGGGGGTGGCGCAGTTGGCGTTCGATTGGGGTGGCCGGGTGATGGCAGCCGATCCCGCGGCGGAGGCGATGCTGAGCTTCACCATGAAGCCCGGCCCAAGTGCGGAGCGGCGGCTGCAATTACTGCCCGACACCACTCATGCGCTCAACCGGGCTTGCGCGGAAATGGCGTCGGCGCCGCCGGGCGCGACCCGGGTGATCCGCATTGATGAGAGCCGGGATCTGGACCTGCTGCTGCGGAAATCCGATCTGGCGTTGAGCGAACCTTGCGCCTTGCCAGCGGTGATCGGCATCGTGCGGACCCCAAGGCGCGAAGCGGCGCAGGCGGCGGTGGGTACCCTGGCGGCACTGCACGGACTGTCGAGCAGCGAAGCGGCGCTGGCTCATGCATTGAGCCTGGGGGAGAGCATCGTCAGCGCGGGTGAGCAGCTGCGCCTGACCAGCGAAACGGCGCGCAACTATTCCAAGCGAATCTATGAAAAGTCAGGCGCGAAGGGGCAGGCCGACCTGGTCCGGCTGATCCTGACGGGGCTTGCTCCCTTCGCCTGATTAGGCGCAGGGTACGGCGAATTTCCATAGCCTTGAAACAGCAGAAATATCTCCCTTTCCCTGCAAGTTTCGCGGCCTCTTGTCTGGCGCTTTGACGGAAAAGTGGATAAGGGGCCGCCCAACGCTACGCATATCAATTTGGAGGGGCAGGCGACCATGAGCAGTAACAAGGCAGCCCTTGAAGGCATTCGCGTCATCGATATGACCCGCGTTCTCGCAGGGCCCATCGGCGCGCAGATACTGGGCGATCTGGGCGCGGATGTGATCAAGGTGGAACGCCCGGGGGTTGGCGATGATGGACGCGTCTACGGCCTTGCCGAGGTGAAGGGCAAAGACGGGATGAATATCCGCCAGGCGGGCTTTTTCGCGGCGGCGAACCGCAACAAGCGGTCGATCACGCTCAATCATAGCAAGGCTGAAGGCCAGGAAATCCTGCGCAAGCTGGTGCAGGGCGCCGATGTGCTGATCGAAAATTACAAGGTCGGCGATCTCAAGCGCTTCGGGCTGGATTATGAGAGCCTGAAGGCGATCAACCCGCGCCTTATCTATTGTTCGGTGACCGGTTTCGGGCAGACGGGGCCGATGGCGGCGCGGCCTGGCTATGACGGTTTGTTCCAGGCTACCGGCGGGATGATGGCGGTCACCGGAATTCCGGAAGGGCAGCCGGGGGCTGGGCCGCTCAAGGCCGGGCCTAGCCTGGTGGATTTCATCACGGGCCATAATGTGGCTATTTCCATTCTTGCTGCGCTTCAGCATCGTAACCAGACCGGTGAAGGGCAGCATATCGATATTGCCCTTCTGGATAGTTCGGTGGCGATGATCAGCCATATCATGCAGGATTATCTGCTGAGCGGCGTTACCCCGCCTCGGCTTGGCAATGGCGGCAATGGCGGCGGGCCTGCGGACCTTATCCATACCAAGGACGGCATGCTGTACCTGACGGCGGGGGGTGACGAACATTGGCGTCGCCTGACGGTGTTGATGGGGCAGCCTGAACTCTATCAGGACCCGCGGTTCGACGAGAATTACAAGCGGGGCAAGTTGAACCGGCTCGAATTGATGGACATCATCAATGAGTGGAGCCGTGGTTTCACTTCGGAAGAGCTTCAGGCGAAGTTCGATGAGGTGAGCATCCCCGCGGCGCGCTACAATGAGCTGCCAGAAGTGTGGGAAGATCCGCAGGTGCAGCATCGCGGCCTGCGGGTGACGACGCCGCATCCATGGTCAGAGACTGGGACTGTCGACCTGATCGCCAGCCCGCTGGCCAATATGTCGGAATCTCCGGCGACGATCCGCCGTGCGCCGCCGCTGCTTGGCGAACATAGCGCCGAGGTGCTGGGCGAGCTGGGCTATGACGCGGTGCGCATCGACGAATTGCGAGAGATGAAGATCATCTGATCTGCCAGGATCCCGGCGGCTTCCGGCCGCCGGGCGCACTTATCGTGACTCTATGCAGGCCATTATTGTGCCTGATTGGGCGCGAGTTGAGTTTGGGGGTAAAGCTGGTCAGCTTTACCCCCTTTTATCGTCACCCTCTTGGTTCTCTTGGCATAGCTAGTCCGCGTTCTGCGATGATGTTGCGCTGGATTTGGTCTGTACCTGCGTAGATGGTGTCGGATCGTGCCATGAGGTACATGGTAGTGAGGCTGTCGAACCGTTCTTCGTTGATGCCTGTTTCGCCCTGTTGTCCCATGACCTCCATGGCGAGTTCGCCCAGGGATTTGTGCCATTGGGACCAGTAGAGTTTGTAGGTATAGGCGGCGCCGGTGAGGTCGGGGTTGTTTTCGCCGCCTGAGAGCATGCGCAGGGCGTTGTAGCGCATGATCTTGAGGCCTGCATGGGCCTTGGCGATCTTCTGGCGGGTGAGCGGGTCTTGTGCCGAGCCATTGGCCTTGGCGATGGCGATGATGTCGTCGAGTTCGTTCCTGAACTGCATCTGCTGGGCGAGGGTGGATACGCCGCGTTCAAAGCCCAGGAGCGCCATGGCGACCTTCCAGCCTTCGCCTTCCTCTCCGATGCGGTCGATCGCGAGCGCCTCTGCGCCGTCGAAGAACACTTCGGCAAATTCGGCTTCGCCGGTCATCTGGCGGATCGGGCGGGCATCGACCCCGGGCTGGTCCATGGGGACCATGAGGAACGAGAGGCCCTTGTTGCCGACGCTGCCCGGTTCCGTGCGGGCGACCACGAAGCACCAGTCGGCGATCGTGCCCATCGAGGTCCAGATCTTCTGGCCGTCGATGATGTACTTGTCACCCTCGAGCCGGGCTCTCGTCTTCACATTGGCAAGGTCGGAGCCGGCGCCGGGTTCGGAATAGCCCTGGCACCAGATCGCCTTGCCGGTGGCGATGTCGGGGAGGAACCGGGCCTTCTGCTCCTCGCTGCCCATGGCGATCAGCGTCGGCCCGAGCAGCTCGACCCCTAGGTGCCCGGCGCGGGGCGGACCCTTGGCCCGGGCATATTCCTCGGCGAAGATGATCTGCTGCGCGATCGAGGCACCCCGCCCGCCCCATTGCTCGGGCCAGCCAATGACGCTCCAGCGCGCCTCGCCCAGCGCTGCTTCCCAGGCGCGGCGCTCCTCGACATTGTCGACCTGGTTGGTCTGGCCGCGAATGGCCTTGAACGGGCCGGAGAGCTGCTCATTGAGCCAGCTGGCGGCCTCCTCGCGGAAGGCCTTGAGTTCAGGGGCGAAGGCAAGCTGCATGGATCAGGCGACCTCGAACAGACCGGCCGCGCCCATGCCGCCAGCGACGCACATGGAGACGACCACATATTTGACGCCGCGGCGCTTGCCTTCGATGAGGGCATGGCCAACGAGGCGCGAGCCGGTCATGGCGAAGGGATGGCCGATGGCGATGCCCCCGCCATTGACGTTGAGCTTTTCCGGATCGATGCCCAGCGTGCGCTGGCAGTAGATCGCCTGGTTGGCAAAGGCTTCGTTGAGTTCCCACAGGCCAATGTCGTCGATCTTGAGGCCGGTGCGCTCAAGCAGCTTGGGGATGGCGAACACAGGACCGATGCCCATCTCGTCCGCACCGCAGCCTGCGACCTGAAAACCGCGGTAGATGCCGAGGATAGGGAGGTTTTCCTTCTGCGCGGTGGCAAGGTCCATGACGACCTGCGCCGAGGCGCCGTCGGAGAGCTGGCTGGCATTGCCGGCCGTCACATGCTTGCCTTCCTTGATGACCGTGCCGTTCTTGAACACGGGCTTCAGTTCAGAAAGCTTTTCATAGGTGGTGCCAGCGCGGATGCCCTCGTCTTTTGTGAGGGTCAGTTCTTCCTTGCCGGTCTCATTGCCTTCCTTGTCGAACAGGGCCTTGGTGACCGTGATCGGCACGATCTCGTCATCGAACTTGCCCGCTTCCTGGGCGGCGGCGGCGCGCTGCTGCGACTGGGCGGCAAAGCGGTCCTGGTCTTCGCGGCTGATGCCATAGCGTTCCGCGACGATCTCGGCGGTCTCGATCATCACCATATAGGCGTTGGGATCGCGCGCCTTGATGAACTCGGAGCGGTTGCGGAAGGCGGGATAATGTTTGTCGATGGTGAGCGAGACATTCTCGACCCCGCCCGAGACGGCGCAGTCGATCTCGTTGGCGATGATGCCGCGCGCGGCAAAGGCAAGCGCGTTGAGGCCGGACGAGCATTTGCGGTCCATCGAGAAGCCGCTGGTGGTGTCGGGGAGGACCGATCCGTGGACGGTGAGGCGCCCGACATTGTAGCTCTGGGTGTTCCACTGGTTGGCGACGCCGAGATAGACATCGTCGACGCGGGCGGGATCGATGCCTGCGCGGGCGATGGCGGCGTCGACCACATGAGAGGACATGAACGGCGCTTCGGTGTCGTTGAACGCGCCGCGATAGGCTTTGCCGACGCCCGTGCGGGCGGTCGAGATGATGGCTGCTTCACGCATCGAATGGTCCTTTACTTAAAAGCCGTGCATGTTGGTGGGGCCCCAGAAGGCGCGCATTTCGACGACCTCGTTCGCCTCGTTGAAGCGGAAGGTGTCGATGACGTCGATGCGCTTGTGGCCGCCGTCATAATTGAGGTTCACCGAGAAGGGGAAAACGGCATAGTCGCCCGCGACCCGGACCGGGCCTTCGAGCTTCAGCTTCGCGCCGGTCTTCATCGATTCAGCGTAAAAGGCGCGGATCGCTTCGCGGCCCTTGTGGATGGGCGAGCCGATCGGGTCTTCAACGGTCGCATCCGCTGCATAGAGGGCCGCGACCTGGTCGGCGCTGCCTGCTTCGAACGCTGCGACATAGGCGTTGACGGCGGCTTCCATTTTGATGGGATCGGGCATGGTCTTGGCTCCAACGGGACTGGTGGCGAGCAGGCTCAATGTGAGGGCGAAGAGGGCGCGGGCCAAGCGCTATTCCGGAAAATAGCGGTTGATGGTGTCGACCACGCAGGCGGGCTTGTCTTTTCCTTCGATCTCGACGGTGACGCGGATCACCGCCTGAATGGCGCCGCCCTTCACTTCTTGCGCCGAGACGATCTCGCCTGTGCCGCGAATGCGCGAGCCGACCAGGACGGGGGTGAGGAAGCGGGTCTTGTCCATGCCGACATTGACCCCTGCGGAAAAGCGCCGGACCTCGACGATCTGCGGCATGAACAGGTTGACGAGGGAGAGGGTCAAATAACCATGCGCGATGGTCGCGCCGAACGGGCCGTCTTTCGCGCGGACCGGATCGACATGGATCCACTGATGGTCGCCGGTGCAGTCGGCAAAGGCGTCGATGCGCGACTGTTCGATGGTGAGCCAGTCGGAGGTGTCGAGGCGGGTGCCCTCCTTGCCGAGGAGATCGCGCGGATTTTCAAAGATGGTTGCCATCTGCCTTACGCCCGCTGGCTCGAGACCGCGACGATTTCGCCGGTCATGTAGGAGGAGAGATCAGAGGCGAGGAACATCATGACATTGGCGATTTCCCAGACCTCGGCGGGACGCTTGAAGGCTTCCTTCTCGACCAGCTTGTCCAAGGCTTCCTGCGTCGTCACCTTGGCGAGGAAGGGGTGCATGGCAAGGGAGGGCGAGACCGCGTTGATGCGCACGCCATGTTCGGCCGCCTCGATCGCGGCGCAGCGGGTGAAGGCCATGACCCCTGCCTTGGCGGCGGCATAATGGGCCTGGCCCTTTTGCGCGCGCCAGCCAAGGACCGAGGCATTGTTGACCATGACACCCGACTTGGCGGCGTACATGGAGGGGAGGAATGCGCGGGTCATGCGGAAGAGCGAGGTCAGCGTCACGTCGAACACGCGGGCCCACTGCTCGTCGGTCATGTCGACGATATCGGCCTCGCCGCCAAGGCCTGCATTGTTGATGAGGACATCGACCTTGCCGAGCGCGGCCAGGGAGGCGTCGCGCAGGGCCTGCACGGCCTCTTCGCTGGTGACGTCGCACACGAACACAGCGGGCCGTTCGCAGCCGACTTCCTCGGCGATACGATCGGCGGCCTCATTGAGGCGGCGTTCATGGAAGTCGCTGATGAGGAGCTTTGCGCCCTCTTCGGCGGCGCGCTTGGCGGCGGCAAAGCCGATGCCGGTGCCCGCTGCCGCGGTCACGACCACGGTCTTGCCCTTGAGCATCCCCAAAGGCGTCGGATAGGGCGGCACGGGCGAGGTCGGGGTCATGCGGGGTCCTTCATGGTTGCTGCGGTCTTTGCCGTCAGATGATCGTCTGTGACAAGTATGATCTTGCCGCGCACATGGCCCTCGCGCACGCGCGCCATGGCAGCGGCGGCCTCGTTTGAAGAGAGGGTTTCAAGCGGCGGGGGCGTCATGCGCCCTTGCGCGGTGGCGGCGACGAGCGCGGCGAGATGCTCGGGCGCGCTTTCGTAACTGGCCGAGGCGCGGAGGGCGGCTATGCCCTTGGCGGCGAAGCGCTCCGCATCGGGCAATGTTTCATCAGGGAGCATGGTTTCGATCGCGACATAGCGGCCGCCCGGACGGATGAGCGCGGCAGGATCGGCGATGCTGCCCTGGCCGACGGTGTCGAGGAGGAGGTCGACCCCTTCGGGCGCCCATTGAGCGACCTTGTGCGCCACATTTTCATGGCGGTAATCGATCGGGCAGTGGACACCGAGGCTGGCGAGCAGGTCCTGGTTGGCGGGGCCTGCGGTCGCGGCGATCTGGGCGCCAAGCTCCCGCGCGATCTGGATCGCCCAGAGGCCGGTGCCGCCCGATCCGCCATTGACGAGCACGCGCTCGCCGGGCGCCAGCTTGCCCTGGACAAGCAGGGCTTCGCGCGCGGAGATGCCGGGCACCGGGATGGTGGCCGCTTGAGTAAAGGAGAGATTGCCGGGCAGGGGCACGGCCTGTGCGGCCAGGCAGATGGCATAGTCGCCCCAGGTCCCGCCGCGCCCCAGCGGCAGGCTGGAGAGGAAGGCGACGCGCTCGCCCGCTTGCAGCGCGCTCACCCCTTCGCCGAGCGCCACGACCGTGCCGGTGCCGTCAAAGCCGGGCACCAGCGGCAGGAAGCTGTCGGGCAGGAAGGGGAGGAAGCCCGCGCAGGCTTTCCAGTCGGCGGGGTTGACCCCCACCGCCGCGATCCGGATCAGCGCTTCGCCCGGGCCGGGCACGGGGACGGGCAGGTCGCGGGCGCGGATCGCCTGCGGCCCTGTAAAGCCGTCCATCGCCATGGCCTGCATGGTGGAGGGGAGGGCGGGCGCGCCCGTCATGCGGCGATCTTGTCTCCATCGATCAGCAGGGCAGCGAGCGCTTCGCGATGCTGTTCGGGGGTGCCGAGCCAGCTCGCGCAAGCTCTAGCGCGCTTGAAATAGAGATGGGCGTGATGTTCCCAGGTAAAGCCGATGCCGCCATGGAGCTGGATGGCATCGCCCGTGACCGAGCAATAGGCGTCCGACACATAGGCGCGTGCGGCATGGGCGGCTTCGGCCAGCTCTTCGCCGTTCTCGTCGATCGCGGCGGCGGCATAATAAGCGGCCGAGCGTGAGGCTTCGACCAGCAGCATCATGTCGGCGAGCATATGCTTGTAGGCCTGGAAGGAGCCGATGAGGCGGCCGAACTGGACGCGTTGCTTGGCATAGTCGACCGTGGCGTCGAGGCTGTATTGCATGCCGCCGGTCTGTTCAGCCGCGAGCAGGCCAGCGCCGATGGTCAGCGTGCGGTCGATCGCCGCCTTGGCGCTGCCAGGCGCGCCCAGGATCATGTCCGGGGTGACGTCGCAGTCGAAGGTCAGGGTCGCAAAGCGGCGGGTGCGGTCGAGCGCGGGCAGCGCCTCGATGGCAAGGCCCGGCGTGTTCGCTTCGAGCACGACCAGGCTGTCGTCGGCGGTGGCGACGATGATGAGCTCTGCGACATGGCCGAAGGTCACGAACTTGGCCTGGCCGGTCAAGCGGCCGTTCGACAGGGTGGGACGGCTTGCGGTGCCAGCGAAACAGGCGCGCGTGCCCGAGGCGAGACGGGGGAGCAGCGCCGCCTTCTGTTCCTCGCTGCCTGCGGCGAGCACGGCCTGTACCGCGAGCACGGCGGTTTCGAAGAAGGGAACAGGCGCAAGGACGCGGCCGGTTTCTTCCAGGACCAGCGCCATTTCGACCGCGCCCAGGCCAAGCCCGCCTTGGCCTTCCGGAATCATGAGCCCGGCAAAGCCCATTTCGCCAAGGCTCGACCACAGGCTTTCATCAAAGCCTGTGGTGCCTTCGACGGCGGCGCGGATGACGTCCGGGTTGGCGGCGTCGGTCAGGAAGTCGCGCGCGGCTTCCTGGATCGCGCGCTGATCGTCGCTGAGCGCGAAATCCATCAGGCGGCTCCGTAGACGGGCTTGGCGGGCTCGCGCGTTTCGATGAGCTTGCGCACGATCGCGTCCATCTCGCTGGCTTCGAGGCGCGCGCCCTTGTCGAAGGCCGGGCTGTCGGTCCAGCCTTGCGAGAGGAAGACCTGCCCGCCCTTCAGCTCGAACACCTGGCCGGTGACGCCCTTCGACTGTTCCGAGACGAGATAGGCGACGAGCGGGGCCATGTTTTCCGGCGCAAACAGGTCGAACTCGCCTTCTTTCGCCTCCATGTCGAACGCGCCGGTATTGGTCATGCGGGTGCGGGCGTTGGGCGCGAGCGCGTTGGCGGTGATGCCGAGGCGGCCAAGCTCTGCGGCCTGCACCAGGGTGAGCGTCGCGATGCCGCCCTTGGCGGTCGAATAGGCCGACTGGCCGACCGAGCCCTGCAGGCCTGCGCCCGAGGTCGTGTTGATGATGCGCGCATCGACCGGATTGCCCGCCTTGCTCTGCGCGCGCCAATATTCAGCGGCGTGGCGCGAAGTGCAGAAATGGCCGCGCAGATGGACGCGGATCACCGCGTCCCATTCTTCAGGGGAGCAGGTGAAGAACATGCGGTCGCGCACGAAGCCGGCATTGTTGACCACGGCATGCAAGCCGCCGAAGCTGTCGAGCGCCTGTTCGACCATGCGCTTGCCGGATTCCCATTCAGCGACGTCGTCGGTGTTGGCGACGGCCTCACCCCCCATCGCCTTGATCTCGTCCACCACCTGTTCGGCCGCGCCCTTGGTCGCGCCTTCTTCGCCATGGGTGCCAACGCCAAGATCATTGACCACAAGCCTGCAGCCTTGCGCCGCGAGGCCCAGCGCATAGGCCTTGCCCAGACCATTGCCGGCCCCGGTCACGATCGCAACACGTCCTTCGCAGATACCCACGTCTTCTTACTCCTTGGCTATTTCTGTTTGCGCGGCGCGTTCCTCGCGCAGCTGTGCGGTTGCGCCCGAGAGGCGCACGGCGACCGCTTCCGACTGGCTGCGCTGGCTAAGCCGCTCGGGGCTGGCCTGCCGCAGCGGCTGCGCTTCGACGAGGTCGGTCAAGGCTGCGCGGGCGAGTTTTTGATACTCCCCCTCGCCATTGTTGCGCCAGGTGACCTGGTGCGGCTCGAACGTCTTGACCACCTTGGCGGGGTTGCCCGCGACCAGGCTGCGTGGCGGCGTGACCGTATCGGACTTCACAAGGGCGAGCGCCGCGACGAGATTTTCATCCCCGATGACGGCATTGTCGAGGATGACCGCGTTCATGCCGATGAGCGCATTTTCGCCGATCTCGCAGCCATGGATGATCGACCCGTGCGCGATGGTCGCTCCGCGCTTGATCACCGTGTCGCGCAGCTGGTTGGCATGCACCGTCACGCTGTCCTGGATCGAGCTGTCGCCCTCGACGATGATCCTTCCGAAATCGCCGCGCAGGGAAGCGCCGGGCGCGATGAAGCAGCCCGGCCCGACGATTACGTCGCCGATCAGCGAGGCGAGCGGATGGATGTAGCTCGATGGATCGACGACAGGCGTGATCCCCTGATAGGCGTAGGCGGGCATGGGCGCGCCTCTTACAATCGCTCGATGATGGTGACGTTGGCCTGGCCGCCGCCTTCGCACATGGTCTGGAGGCCATAGCGGCCGCCGGTGCGTTCCAGCGCATTCAAAAGCGTCGTCATGAGCCGCGCGCCGGTCGCGCCGATCGGGTGGCCGAGCGCGATCGCGCCGCCCTGCACATTGACCTTCTCATGGGGGATGTCGAGTTCCTTCATCCAGGCCATGGTGACGCTGGCGAAGGCCTCGTTGCATTCGAAAAGGTCGATGTCATTGAGGCTCATGCCCGCCTTCTTGAGCGCATATTGAGTGGCGGGGATGGGGCCGGTCAGCATCCAGACCGGATTGGCGGCGCGGACCGAGAGGTGGTGGATGCGGGCGCGGGGCTTGAGGCCATGCTCCTTGACCGCCTTTTCACTGGCGATGAGGAGGGCTGCTGCGCCATCGCAATTCTGGCTGGCGACGCCTGCGGTGATGACACCGCCTTCATTGACCGGCTTCAAGGACGCGAGGCCCTCGAGCGAGGTGGTGGGACGGATGGTTTCATCACGGCCAAGGCCCTCGAGCGGAGCCACTTCGGAATCGAACCAGCCATTGTCCCAGGCGGCCTGCGCGCGCTGGTGGGAGGCGAGGGCGAATTCTTCCATCGCCTGACGGCTGATGCCCCATTTGTCGGCGATCATTTCGGCCGAGCGGATCTGGTTCACCTCTTCGGTGCCATAGCGCTCGACCCAGCCCTTGGAGCCGAAAAAGGGGCTGTCGAAGCCATATTGCGCGCCTGCGATCATGGCGGCCATGATCGGGATCTGGTTCATCGCCTGGCTACCGCCTGCGACCACCAGGTCCTGGGTGCCGCTCATGACGCCTTGCGCGGCGAAGTGGACGGCCTGTTGGCTGGAGCCGCACTGGCGATCGACGGTGACGCCGGGGATTTCTTCCGGCAGGCCAGCGACCAGCCATGCGGTGCGGCCGATATCGCCCGCCTGGCCGCCGATCGTTTCGGTGCAGCCCCACACCACGTCATCGACCCCTGACGGGTCGATGCCGGTGCGGGTCACCAGTTCCTTGATCGGGTGCGCGCCCAGATCGGCCGGATGGACATGGGCAAGGCTGCCCTTCTTGCGGCCGATGGGGGTGCGAACGGCGTCGATGATATAGGCTTCAGGCATTGGTCTTTTCCCGGGCGAAGGTCTGGTCCGGCCCCATGGGCTGGGTGAAGATGCGCGTGGCGATGCGCGCGCGGTGGTGGGCGGGCGTGCCCCATGTCTGGGTGAGCGCAACCGTGCGCTTCAAGAACAGGTGGACGTCCACCTCCCAGCTGTAGCCCATGGCGCCATGCACCTGGATCGATGCGCGGGCGGCCTTGTCGGCGGCTTCCAATGCAACGAGCTTGGCATGGCTGACGCGGGCGCGGGCCTGGGTGTCGCGCGCGCCGATCTCGGCGGCCGCCGCGGCGACTACGGGCTTGGCGAACTCGATTGCGACCTGGGCGGAGGCGAGATGATGCTTGACCGCCTGGTAGCTGCCGATGGGCTTGCCGAACTGCTGGCGTTCCTTGGCATAGTCGACGGCGAGGTCGACCGCGCGCTGTGCAAGGCCAAGGCCAAAGGCCGCGTTGAAGAGCGCGGCGCGGTCGAAGGCGAGGTCCCAGTCGGCCCCATTTTGGTTATTTGGCCCAAGCGGCGTTGCCTTATCCTTGCTCCATTCGACCGAGAACAAACGGCGGAAGGGATCGATGCTGGGTTGGGCGGTCAGCGTCACCTGGTCGGGGGTGGCGAGGAAAGCCTCGCCATCGGCATGCAGGATGATGCCGCCTGCGCTGTCCGCGTTCGCCACATAGGGATTGGCGGGATGCGCGATGGCGATCGTCGCGCTGGGATCGGCCAGCAGCGGATGATCGGGCGCAAGGGCGGCGAGCATCGGCGCGGCGACGCCTGCGCTTTCAATGAGCGGTTCGGGAAGGGCGACATAGCCCGCCTCTTGTGCGATCAAGGCGAAGTCGGTTTCGGCAAGGCCGATGCCGCCTGCTTCTTCGGGCAGCAGGACGAGGGTGAGGCCGGTCTCGACGATCGAGGCCCAGCGTGTGGGGTCGATTGCTTCGCCTGCCTCCATCATGCGGCGCCAATGGTCGGGCGTGCAGCTGTCGGCGAACAGCGAGCGCGCGGTCTCGGCGAACATCAGCTGTTCTTCGCTTAAAGTGAAGTCCATCTCAATTTCCCCTTAGCGCGGCAGGCCGAGCATGCGCTCGGCAATGATGTTGCGCTGGATCTCGTTGGAGCCTGCATAGATGGGCCCGGCGAGCGCGAAGATATAGTCGTCGATCCAGTCGACGGCATTCGCGTCCGGGGCCTCGTGCGTCAGTTCCGCCTGGGGCCCAAGGATGTTGAGCGCGGTTTGCGTCAGATGAATGTCGAGCTCGGACCAGAAGATCTTGTTGGTCGAGGCTTCCGGCCCGATCTTCGCGCCCGCCATCAGCCGCGAGGCGGTCTGGTAGATGTTGAGCGCATAGGCGTCGGCATTCATGTGCGCGCGCACCACATCGGCCTCGAGGCCAGGATCAGCGCTTTCCTTGTTGGCGGCCCAAAGTTCGGCCAGCTTCTTGGCCGCCACCTGGTAGCGGGCGGGCGAGCGCAGCATGAGGCCGCGTTCAAAGCCTGCGGTCGCCATGCAGATGTGCCAGCCCTGGCCCTCTTCGCCCAAGCGATTGAAGGCGGGGACGCGGACATTTTCCAGGAAGATCTCGGCAAAGCCGACATGGCCGTTGATCTTCTTGATCGCGTTCACTGTCACGCCCGGCGCATTCAAGGGGAAGAAGATGAGGCTCATTCCCTTGTGGCGCTCGGAGCCGGGCTCGCGGAACAGGCCGAACGCCCAGTCGGCGAACACCGCGCGGCTCGACCAGATCTTGTGGCCGTTCAAAATATACTCGTCGCCCTCACGAACCGCCGTGGCGCGCACGCCGGCAAGGTCGGAGCCCGCCATCGGTTCGGACCATGCCTGCGCCCAGATTTCCTCGCCCGACGCCATCTTGGGCAGGAAGCGCTGCTTCTGCTCATGGGTGCCGAACTCGATGAGCGTTGGCCCCAGCAGGAAGATGCCATTCTGGTTGACGCGGCCGGGCGCACCGGCGCGATAATATTCTTCCTCGAAGATCAGCCACTGAATGAGGTCGAGGCCGCGCCCGCCATATTCGCGTGGCCAGGTGACCATGCCCCAGTCGCCGGACTTGAGCGTCTTTTCCCATTGCCGGTGCGCCTCGAAACCCTCGCGCGTCGCGTCGAAATGTTCGAGCGGCTCTTGCGGCACATGGGCGTCGAGCCAGGCGCGCACTTCGGCGCGGAACGCCTGCTGCTCGGGAGTATAAGTCAGGTCCATCAGAATTTCGCCGCGCCCTTGTTTTCCACGAAGGCGTCGCGCGCCTTCTGGCTGTCTTCATGCATGTACATTTCGAGCGTGAAGCCCTGCTCGATCCGGTAATGGGCCGAGGGATCGGTCGGCTCGATGAGGTTCAGCGCCTGCTTGGCGATGACGAGCGCGGCGCGGCTCTTGGACGCGATCACCTCGCAGAAGGCATAGGCCTCCTCTTTCAGCTGCTCGAGCGGCACGACCTTGTGCACCGATCCATGGCGGTAGGCGTCTTCCACCGGAATGCGGCCGCCGGTGAAGAAATTGGCGCGCACCATCTGGACAGGGAGCATGCGGCTCATGAAGGCAGCGCCCCCCATCGCGCCGCGATCGATCTCGGGCAGCGAGAAATAGGCGCCTTCGGCCGCGATCAGCGCGTCGCAGGCGCCCGCGATATTGACGCCGCCGCCGATGACGAAGCCATGGAGCGCGCCGACCACGGGGATCGCGCATTCGCGGATCGCCTTGAAGGTGAGATAATTATCCTTGTTGAGCTTTGCGATGCGCTCGGGATGCGCCTGCATCTCCTTGATGTCGACGCCGCCGCAGAAACCGCGGCCCTCGGCGCGGATCAGGATGACCTTCACATCCTCGTTCGCCGCTGCTTCGTACACCATGGCGGGGATCGACTCCCAGCCCTTGGTGTCGAAGGCGTTGACCGGGGGATGGTCGAACAGGATTTCGGCGATGGCGCCGTTGATGCTGAGCGTGATCGGCATGGGTCTTGTCCTTCTTTCTCAGGCGGCGCTGGCGGTTTGCCGGCCCATCGCGGCGAGCGCTGCAAGGCGCTCATGCGCTTCGGCGACGATGCGATCGACCAGCTCCTGGCAGGTCGGGATCTCGCCGATCCGCCCGCCGACCACGCCGGTCGCCATCACGCCATGTTCGATGTCGCCTTCGACCACCGCCTTCTGGATCAGCATCGGCATAGTTGCGGCCATCATCGCCTGTTTCAAGGGCATCGCGCCATGGGCGGTCATGCCGCGCGCCGACTTGATGAAGTCGATCCAGCTTGCGCCGGTCTGCTTCTTCATCGCCATGCCCGCCTCGATCGCGCGCAGCCACATGCCCAAAGAGCCGGACTTCTCGATCCGGTCCATGAGGCGGGTGCGGACCATCCGCTGGGGGATGCCGTCCAGCTTGGTGGTGACGACGATCCGGTCGGTCGAGGCTTTCAAGTATTCCGCCTTGGCGCTGTCGGGCACCGGGCTTTCCTTGGTGAGCAGGAAGCGCGTGCCCATGGCGATGCCGACCGCGCCATAGGCCAGCGCTGCGGCAAGGCCGCGTCCATCGGCAAAGCCGCCGCTGGCGATCACCGGCACCTTGACCGCGTCGAGCACCTGGGGGAGCAGGACGGTGGTGGGGACGGAGCCGGTGTGCCCGCCGCCTTCGCCGCCCTGGACATTGACCATGTCGACGCCGAGTTCCACCATCTTCTGCGCATGCTTGACCGCGCCGACGGTGGGGACGCAGAGAATCCCTGCATCCTTGAAGCGGCCGATCATCTTGGCATTGGGACCACGGCCGAAGCTGACCGCGCGGACCTGATCCTTGTTGGCGAGGATCAGCTCGACAATCTGGTCAGCGCCGGGCTGAAAGCTGTGGAAATTGACGCCGAAGGGCTTGTCGGTGCCGTTGCGGACGGCGAGGATCTTCTCGCGCGCTTCGTCCGGGGTCATGACGGCGGCGCCCAGGAAGCCGAAGGCGCCCGCATTGCTGGAGCCAATGACCAGCGAAGGCTCGGCAACCCAGCCCATCGCGGTCTGGATGATCGGCCAGCGGCAGCCAAGCCGCTCGGTCATGATCGTGTGCAGCGGGTCGCCCATCATTCGCTCGCCTGTTTCTTATTGGCCTCAGCCATCTTCTTGGCGTCGAGCCCCGCAATCGAGCTGCCTTGGACGAGGTCATTCTGGGCATGGGCGAAATGGTGCATATGATATTGCGCCTCCATCGCGTTCCTCTTGCCCATCAGCTCTTCGACATGGTTGATCGCCTGCTTGGTCAGCCAGTTGCCAAGCCGGGGCTGGGCGACCAGCTTGGCCGCCATGGCCGCGACGGTCTCGCGCAGCGCTTCGCGCGACACGATCTTGTTCACCATGCCGAACTGCTCGGCCCTCTGCGCGCTCATCCGCTCGCCCAGCAGCAGGAATTCCTTGGCGACGCGCGGGGGGAGTTCATAGGCATGGGCGAAATATTCGACACCCGGGATGCCCATGCGGTTGACCGGGTCCTGGAAGAAGGCGTCGTCGGTGGCGACGATCAGATCGCACACCCAGGCGAGCATGAGGCCGCCCGCGACACAGGCCCCCTGCACCATGGCGATGGTGGGCTTTGGCGCGTCGCGCCAGCGCCGGCACATGCCGACATATTGCTCCTTCTCGCGGGTATAGAGCAGTTCGGCCGCAGGCTTGTTGACATGGCCCGGCACCAGCAGCCGGTTCTCGAAATGCTGGTGCACGTCGCGGCCCGGCGTGCCGATGTCGTGGCCTGCCGAAAAATGCTTGCCGTTGCCGCCCAGCACGATCGCGCGCACATCGTCATCGTTCACGGCGCGCACGAACGCGTCGTCAAGCGCATAGGTCATCTGGCCGTTCTGGGCGTTGTTGAAGCCCGGGCGGTTCATCATGATCCATGCGACATGATCGATCACCTCATAGGTGACCGGCTCATCGGTTTCGTAAACAATGTCGACCTGCTGCGGTTCGACCAGGCGGTCGGTCTCGTTCATCTCAGGCTGCCCTTCTGTCTCCGGCCGGATTGTCCTTGAACACGGTGGCCCGGACATTGTTGGGGTCGATCTTGGCGATCAGCTCCAGCTGCTCGGCCGTCGGCGCAGGCGTCACCGGGATTTCGCCCTCGACCTTCGCCAGCGGGAAGCCCGTATTGTCCTGCACTTCCTCGAAGGTGACGCCCGGATGCAGCGAGATCACGCGGATCTGGTGATCGGGGCCGCCGAAATCCATCACGCACAAATTGGTGATGATGCGGCGCAGGTCCAGGCCCTGGGGCGGAGCGCCATTGCGGTAGCGCGCCGGGTTGTAGCCCGCCATGCAGACGAAATCGACTTCGCCTTCCACGAACGCACGCTTGTTGTGGTTCGCAAAGAAGAAGCTGTTGGGGTGGCTGATCGAGTTGCCCGGGAAACCGCGCGCGCCGAGCATCGCGGCCTTGGGCTTCTTGTGGTCGCCGATCACCGAGATGTTCGCCTGACCGAAGCGGTCGATCTGCACCGGGCCGACCAGCGCATGGCGGCGGCCGCTCCACAGCGCGGAGAAGACGCGGTCATAATTGGCGATGCCTTCGAACTCGGGCTCGGTGGCGCGCTTGCCCGGGCCGACGGGCTCGCTCGTATACCAGGCCTCGCCATCGGTGGTCTGGATCGCGGGCGCGAAGGAGAGCTTGGCAAGGCCAGCGCCGATGCGGGGGAGGGGGCCGATGCCGGTCGCCATCACCTCGCCATCATCGCGCCAGACTTGCGCGCAGGCGACGATGACGAGTTCAGCGAGCGAATAGCTATTCTGGGTCATGTTCGGTCTCGCTCTTAGTAAATGGGGACGGGAAGCTGCTTGACGGCTTCTTCGCCGCCGATCGCTGCCTGATAGTCCGCTTCGGACACGTCGATATATTTCGCCTTGTAGTCGGCCCAGGCTTCGGGCGAGGCGGCGCTTTCGACATAGGTCTTGATGTGCTTCAAATCGAGCTGATAGTCGGGATCAGCGCTGGTGGGGTGCGCGCCGAGCGGCGCTTCAGCGACGCCGGTGATCATCGCCCGCTCGACAAGGTTGTAGCGGCTGTTCTTCTTCATATCGAGCTCTGCGGTCGGCACGATCTTCTCGACCGTCACATAGCTCTTGCCTGCAGCGCGCACGAGCAGTTCATCGAAGATCGGATCGACCGAGAGGGTGAGGATGTTGCCGCGCTCGTCGGAACGGTGGGCGTGGATCAGCGCGATGTCGGGGACGAGCGCTGGCATGGCGACGAATTCCTCGCCATCGGCATAGGGGCTCTTCACGAATTTGAAGTCGAAGCCCGACTGGTTGATGATGTCGGTGCCGATGCCGACGCGGGTCGGCAGGAAGGGCAGCTTCATGGCGCCTGCGCGCAGGCCCCAATGATACATGCCCTCGTCCAGTTCCAGCACCTCGAAGGCACCGGCCTGGCGGGCGTTGCGGAAATGGGGCTCGAGCGGATAATGGTCGAGGCTGGCAAAAGCGAAGACGAGCTTACGGATCTTGCCGGTGGCGGCGAGCAGGCCGATGTCCATGCCGCCATAGCCCGCCATGAGGGTCAGGTCCTTCAGGTTCGACCGGGCGATGGCGCGGATCAGCGCCATGGGCTTGCGGCGCGTTGCCCACCCGCCGATGCCGATGGTCATCCCGTCGGAAATCTGGTCGACGATGTCGTCCACCGTCATGCGCTTGTCGAGCATAGTCTCAGTCATCCTTTTACGTCAGTCTCGTCCGGTCCCGTGCGCAGTCCTGCCAGTCAGTCCTGTTCATGGGCCCATTTATGGCCCCAGTCGCTTACCGCGAGGCTGGTGGTGGGGACCCATGTGTCGGGGTCTATTACCAGGCCGTTCCAGCCATATTCGATGTCGAAACCGCCTGGTGTCTGCATGTAGAAAGAGGTCATCTTGTCGTTGACATGACGGCCAAGGCTCGCCGACAGGGGAACTTTGCCCTTGCTCTTCAAGACCCGGTCATAGGCGCGGCCGACATCTTCGAGGGAGCCGACCTCCAGCATCATGTGCACAGCGCCATTGGGGCTTTCGGGCAATTGCCCCAGCGCCAGGCTGTGGTGGCGCGGGTTGCAGTGCATGAAGGCAAAGCCCACGCCCGGATCATCCTCGCCCCCGCCCTGGAGGTAGAAGCGGCCAAGGTCGGTGTCGCCAAAGCCCATGACGTCCCTGTAGAAGTCGTGGGTTTCCTCGAAATTGGGGGCGGTGAGCACGACATGGCCCATCCCCATGTCGCCGTCCGCCCCACCCGGGCTGCCGGTCACGAAGCGGCTGACGCCCGCGGGCGAGGTGAAGGGGGCATAGTCGACGAAGCGGCCGTAGAAGAGCTCCATCGGGTTGCCCGCAGGGTCCGACGAGCGGGCAAGCTCATAGACCTGGCGCGCGCGCGCTTCCATGACGCCCGCGCGCGTCACCGGGCGGCCTGCCGCCTCGAGGCGGGCCAGCGCCGATTCGAACGCCTCGCGATTCGCGCATTCCCAGCCCGGCGCCACGAAACGGTCGGCCGCGCCCTTTTCCACCCACAGGCGGTAGGGCCGGTCGTCCATGCGGAAGAGCGCCACATCCTCGCTGGGCGAAGGCGCTGCCATCAGCCCTGCGATATTGCAGGCAAAATCCTGCCAGCGCCCAAGGTCCTGCGCCTCGATCACCACATAGCCCAGGGATATCACTGCCATTTTAAGCACCTCGCCCTATCTTTCCGTACCAAGGGGTCTTCCCGTCTTTTACGGGCCTTTCCCATGTTTCCGGCCATCATCTCTGCCCAAGCGTTGCAAAATGGCCTTCCCCATATGCACAGGGCCCATACGCATGAGGCAGGCGCTGCCGCCCTTGTTCTGCGCCTGGGCCTGGGGAGGCGCGTTAAGCGCGCTCAACGAGCTTATGGCAATTCGTTCCCGATCCGCCTATAAGCAACGGCCCAAATGCGCAAGCCCTGTTTGCCTTGACAGTTTGCGTAACGGGTATTTATATAAACTACGCATATAGCAAATCTGAAGCAGAGTCGCCTACAATGGAGAAGATGATGACTGGGGCAGTAGCAAGCCGACCCATTGACGAGGCGAATGCAGGAATAGCTTCGCCCGAAAGCCTGATCGCCAAAGCCAAGGCGATGATCCCGGTGCTGCGGGAACGCGCCCGGGCCTGCACCATCGCCCATGACGTGCCGCCCGAGACCGTCGCCGAGATGAAGGCGGCAGGCTTCTTCCGCGTGCTCCAGCCCAAGCGCTATGGCGGCTATGAGATGCACCCCAATGTCTTCTTCGAGATTCAGAAGGCGCTCGCTGAAGGTTGCATGTCGACAGGCTGGATCTACGGCGTCCTTGGCTGCCACCCCTATGAACTCGCCCTCTTCCATGACGAGGCGCAGAAGGAAGTGTGGGGCGAGGACCCCGACATGCTCGTCTCCTCCACCTATCAGCCGGTCGGCAAGGTGGAAAAGGCCGATGGCGGCTTCTACCTCTCGGGCCGCTGGGGCTTTTCGTCGGGCTCCTCCCACTGCGGTTGGGTGCTGCTTGGCGCGATCAATTTCGACACCAATGGCGGCCCGCCCGACATGCGCACCTTCCTGCTGCCGCGCTCGGACTATCAGGTGATCGAAGGCACCTGGGACACGTTCGGCCTCCAGGGCACCGGCAGCTTCGACATCGTGGTCGAGCGCGTCTTCGTGCCCGAACACCGCACCCACAAGGCGAGCGACGGCTTTGCCGGCACCAATCCGGGCCAGGAAACCAACGCAGCCCCGCTCTACCGCATCCCCTGGGCGCAGCTCTTCATCCGCTCGGTCTCCAGCGCTGCCTTCGGCGGCATCCGCGCCGCGACCTCAGCCGCCATGGAGATCATGGGCAGCCGCGTCTCGACCAACACCGGCAAGGCGTCCAAGGCCGACCCCAATCTCCACGCCGCCATCGCCCGCGCGATCGCCGAGACCAACGAGATGGAGCTCACCCACCGCACGACCTTCAACGAGTTGATGGGTTATGCCGAGCGTAACGAGCCCGTCCCAATGGAAAAGCGCGCGCTCTTTGCCTACCAGTCCGCCAGCGTCGTGCGCCGCATGGCCGAGCTTGCCGATGGCATGGTCAAGCTGCTGGGCGGCCGGGCGATCTACATGTCGAGCCCGATCCTCCAGCCCTGGCTCGACCTCCACGCCGCGCGCGCCCATGTCGCCAACGACCCGGCCAACCGCACCAGCGACGTCATCGGCACGATGAATGGTGAACCGCCCGCCTTCACCTTTATCTGATCGCGCATATGGCATCTGGCACAGGCAAAAAGAGGATTGCCCATGGGCAGTGAATTGATCCGCAAGACCTATAGCGTTGCGGGCGGATATGAGATTTCGATCGCGGAAATCGCAGGGGCTGCGGCCGATGCCCCGACCGTCATCTTCATCCATGGCAGTGGTCCCGGCGCATCGGGCGCGTCCAACTTCCGCAACAATGCGCAAGTCTTCGCTGACGCTGGCTATCGCGTCATCCTGCCTGACCTCATCGGTTATGGCACCTCGTCGAAGCCCGAAGCCGACTATCCGCTCGAACTGTTTACGCAGACCCTGCTCGATGCCCTTGCCCAGCATGGGATCACAGGCGGCCACCTCATCGGCAATTCGCTGGGCGGCGGCATCGCCCTCCAGATCGCGCTCGACCATCCTCAATTTGCCGTCGGCAAGCTCATCCTGATGGCGCCCGGCTGCGTGGCGGAACAGGCGAGCTATTTCACCATGCCCGGCATCGCCAAGATGCGCTCGGGCTTTGGCAGCCCGGAATTCAACGTCGAGGAACAGCGCCGCCTCATCGGCAACCTCATGCACCCTTCTTCGGCCCATCATGTGACCGATGCACTGGTCGAGGAGCGCTTCGCCGTCGCGCGCACCCAGCCCAAGGATGTGCTCGCCCGGGTGAAGACCCCCAACCTTGGCCCGCGCCTTGGCGAGGTTGCGCAGCCGATCTTCGTGCTCTGGGGCCTCAATGACGAATTCTGCCCCGAAAGCCATGCGCGGCTCTTCCTCGACGCTTGTCCCGACGTGCGCTGCCTCACCTTCTCGCAGACTGGCCATTGGGTGCAGGTCGAGCGGGCTCAGGAGTTCAACCGCTATTCGCTGGACTTCCTGAATGGCTGACCCCGCGCCTGCGCCATCCGTGCCGGTTCCCGAGCCCGTGGACGTCACCATGGGCCTCAAGGGCGCGATGCGCCGCCTGCCCTCGGGCGTGGCGATCGTCACCGCGCTGGGCGAGGGCAAGGCGCCGGTCGGCATGGCCGCGACCTCGATCACCTCGCTCACCATGGACCCGCCAGCGGTGCTCGTCTGCGTCAACCAGACAGCCGGCATCCACGCCCATCTCTCGCCCGGCTGCCCGGTCAGCATCAACCTCCTCTCGCGTCATCAGCGAGAGGTGTCGGCAGCGTTCGGGGGCGCGGTCGCGCGCGAGGCGCGCTTTGGCGTGGGGCAATGGACCGCCGATCCCCATGGCCTGCCGATCCTCGAAGAGGCGCAGGCCAACCTCTCCTGCACGATCGAGAGCATGACCCCCTTTGGCACGCACAGCATCGTCATCGCACGGGTCAAGGCGGTGCGCCTGAGCGACGCGGTCGATCCCCTCATCTTCCAGGACGGAGCCTATCTGTGAGCGACCTTAATAACCAGCTTGCAGAGGAGCTCTACCAGGCCCTGCGCAACAAGCGCACCGTGCCGCCGCTGATGGCGCGTCACCCTGAGCTCACCATCGATGACGCCTATGCCATCTCGCTTGGCGCGCTCGAACGCCGCAAGGCCGATGGCGAGAAGGTCATCGGCAAGAAGATCGGCGTTACGTCGAAGGCGGTGCAGGACATGCTGGGCGTGCACCAGCCCGACTTCGGGTTCCTCACTGACCGCATGTATATCGAGGGCGACATCGATGTCGCGGCAAACGGCCTCATCGCCCCGCGCGCCGAGGCCGAGATCGGCTTCATCCTGAAAGACAGCCTCAAGGGGCCGGGCGTGACGGCGGACGATGTGATCGCCGCGACGGACAGCATCGTCCCCTGTTTCGAGATCGTCGACAGCCGCATCCAGGACTGGAAGATCGGCATCGTCGACACCGTCGCCGACAATGCGTCCTGCGGCGTCTATGTGCTGGGCGAGGCGCGTGTGAACCCGCGCGACCACGACCTTCCCAATCTCCACGTCACCGTCACCAAGAATGGCGCGCCGCTCAGCGAAGGCTATGGCCATGCGGTGCAGGGCTCGCCCGCGCAAGCGGTCGCCTGGCTTGCCAATACGCTGGGTGCCTATGGCGTTACCTTGGAGGCTGGCGATGTGATATTGTCGGGCAGCCTGGTGCCACTCGAACCGGCAGCGCCAGGCGATGTGTTCGAGATGCAGCTCCACGGGGTCGGCAGCTGCACCGCGCGCTTTATCTGAATATCGAAGTGGGCATCGCCCGGTCGCGATGCCGTGAGGAGTGAAGAATGACGGGCAAGGTCAAGGCGGCGATCATCGGGTCGGGCAATATCGGCACCGACCTCATGATCAAGATGATCAAATATCCCCAGAATATGGAACTGGTGGCCGTGGTCGGCATCGACGAGAAGTCCGAAGGGCTCGCCATGGCGCGCGAGCGCGGCGTCGCCACCACCCATGAGGGCCTTGAAGGCCTCATGAAGATGGACGTTTACCCTGAGATCGGCATCGTGTTCGACGCGACCTCCGCCTACGCCCACAAGGTGCATGACGAAGCGCTGCGCAAGGACGGCAAGCAGGTGGTCGATTTGACCCCCGCCGCGATCGGCCCCTACACCATCCCCACCGTCAACGGCGAAGCCAATCTCGACGCGGGCAATGTCAACATGGTGACCTGCGGCGGACAGGCAACGATCCCGATGGTCGCTGCCGTCTCTGAGGTCGCGACCGTCCATTATGCCGAGATCGTGGCATCGGTCTCCTCGCGCTCGGCGGGGCCTGGCACCCGCGCCAATATCGACGAGTTCACCCGCACCACCGCTGGCGCCATCGAAAAGGTCGGCGGCGCGGCGCAGGGCAAGGCGATCATCATCTTGAACCCGGCTGAACCGCCGATGATCATGCGCGACACGGTGTTCACCCT
Organism: Sphingobium sp. TomMM35A; assembly: GCF_054771735.1. Taxonomy (NCBI): domain Bacteria; kingdom Pseudomonadati; phylum Pseudomonadota; class Alphaproteobacteria; order Sphingomonadales; family Sphingobiaceae; genus Sphingobium; species Sphingobium sp. TomMM35A. Next base: position 380,519 of record NZ_BSRC01000002.1, on the reverse strand, counting down.
GTCCGAAGGCGCTGATGAAGAGACCATCCGCGCCTCGGTCGAAGCCATGGTGAAGAAGGTCCAGGCCTATGTGCCGGGCTATCGCTTGAAGCAGGAAGTGCAGTTCGAGCGCTTTGGCGACAATAACAAGCTCACCATCCCCGGCCGCGGCGAGTTCACCGGCATCAAGACCATGATCCTGCTCGAGGTCGAAGGGGCGGGCGATTATCTGCCGAGCTATTCGGGCAATCTCGACATCATGACGGCCGCCGCCAAGGCGACCGGCGAGCTGCTCGCGCAGCGCATCGCAGAAGGAAAGAAGGTGGCAGCATGAGCGCCCAGTCCAACAAGCCGTTCAACGTCGAGGCGGGCGACAAGCTCTACATCCAGGACGTGACGCTGCGCGATGGCATGCACGCCATCCGCCACATGTATGGCATCGACCATGTGAAATCGATCGCCAAGGCATTGGATGACGCAGGCGTCGACGCGATCGAGGTCGCCCATGGCGACGGCCTCAATGGCGCCAGCTTCAACTATGGCTTTGGCGCGCATACCGATTGGGAATGGCTCGAGGCGGTTGCCTCGGTGCTGACCCGGTCGGTTCTCACCACGCTCATCCTGCCGGGCGTCGGCACGGTCGAGGAACTGCGCCGCGCCTATGATATCGGCGTGCGCTCGGTCCGGGTCGCGACCCATTGCACCGAAGCCGATGTCTCGAAACAGCATATCGGCATCGCCCGCGACCTTGGCATGGACGTCTCAGGGTTCCTGATGATGAGCCACATGATCGATGCGGAGAAGCTCGCCGAGCAGGCGCTGCTGATGGAAAGCTATGGCGCGCAGTGCGTCTATGTAACCGACAGCGGCGGCGCGCTCGACATGGATGGGGTGAAGGCCCGCCTCGAAGCCTATGACCGGGTCTTGAAACCCGAGACCCAGCGCGGCATCCACGCCCATCACAACCTCTCGCTTGGCGTCGCCAACTCGATCGTCGCGGCGCAATGCGGCGCGGTGCGCATCGACGCCTCGCTCACCGGCATGGGCGCGGGCGCTGGCAATGCGCCCTTGGAAGTGTTCATCGCCGCTGCCGACCGCAAGGGCTGGAACCATGGCTGCGATGTCAACGCGCTCATGGACGCGGCCGAGGATCTCGTTCGTCCGCTGCAGGACCGCCCGGTCCGGGTCGACCGCGAAACCCTGGCGCTTGGCTATGCCGGGGTCTATTCTTCCTTCCTGCGCCATGCCGAGAAGGCCGCCGAAACCTACGGCCTAGACACCCGCACCATCCTGGTGGAACTTGGCCGCCGCAAGATGGTCGGTGGGCAAGAAGACATGATCGTCGATGTCGCATTGGACATGCTGAAAGAACGCGCAACAGCGGCCTGACATGCCGCCGGGCGCGTCCATTCGCGCCCGGCATCGCTCGCACGCAAAGCCAAAAGAGGAGAGGATATGGCCGACAAGCGCCTGTCGCTCGACCATATCACCGTCACCGACACCACCCCCTGGCAACTGGCGCAGATCGCCGCAGAGGTAGGGTGTGAAGGCATCTGCCCGTTCCTCCATTCCATGGAGGTGCTGCCCGCCATGCCCAGCTATGACCTGGTGCGCGATCCCCAGGCGCTGCGCAAGACCCGCGACGCGCTCGCCGCCACCGGGGTCAAGGTCGACCTCATCTACCCCTTCACCATGGCAGGGCGTACCAACCCCCAGGACTTCGTTCCCGCGCTCGAAACCGGCGCAGCATTGGGCGCGCCCCTTGCCAATGTCCTGTGCTACGACCGCGATCCTGTCCGCCGCACCGAAAGGCTCGTTGAACTCGCCGAACTCGCCGCCTCGTTCGGCATCGCCCTGTCACTCGAATTTTATCCCCCCTCCCAGGTCCGGACCCTCAGCGCCGCCCTCGAGGAAATAGCCCGCGCCGGCCGCCCCGACATCAAGGTCACAGCCGACCTCCTCCACATCATGCGTGGCGGCGAAGCAGACACCAGCATGGCGCTCCTCCGTCACCCCGCCATCGCCATCGCCCAAATCTCCGACGGACCCGCAACCATCGATCCAGACAGCATCGAACATGAAGCCGGCATCCAGCGCCTCCTCCCCGGACAAGGCAGCTTCAACATCACAGCGTTCGCACAAACCCTAAACCCCAACACTCCACTCAGCGTCGAAATACCACAGCAAAAACAAATAGACGCAGGAACAACACCACAACAACGCGCAAAGAACGCGGTGGATTGCGTGAAGGCATTGCTGGACCAGTGAGGCTGCGGAGGGCCATCGAGATTGGGCGGTAGATAGCGGATTTTTTTCGCATAGCTGAACCACCCGTTTCATACGCATCGTCATGATGGATGATCGTTGCCATCAAAACATGCGGCGTGACGGTGCGCAGAACTGTGCATTGTTGAAGACCGGGCGGCCACGGCCAGTCATCCGCTCCCGGCCGTCAGGTGGCACTCTGAATTCCTGCACGCTATAACCCGCGCATCTACGGGAGGCATGGGGAATGCAGATACGGAATGGGCGGATGGCAGCGCCGCCCGCACTGGATGCACTGGATAATAGCATCATCGAAATCCTGCGGACCAATGGCCGGGCAACCAACCAGGACATTGCGCAGCAACTGTCGGTGACCGCCGCTACCGTTTCGGCACGGTTGCAGAAGATGGAGGATGCGCGGGCGATGCGTGTCGTCGCCGTGACCGACTTCGCGGCGAGAGGGTATAATGTCATCATTGCCGTCGGCGTCAGGGTGCAGGGGCGTGGCATCCAGGAAGTGGGACGCGACCTTGCCAAATTCCCCGAAGTGCTGAGCGTCAATGCCATGAACGGCGGTTATGATCTGGAGCTGATGGTGGCGCTCCATGATTTTTCCGAGGTTCAGGAATTTCTCTACGACCATATCTCCGGCATCGAGGGTGTGGCGCAGATTGATTCCGGCGTCGCGGTGGACATCGTCAAATATGAGTTCAACGTCGTGCCGCTGGGGCCGACATGAGCGCGCCGCTGCTAGATCCGCTGGACCGGAGGATCGTGGACAAGCTGTCCTTCGATGCGCGCATTTCGAACCGGGCGATTGCTGCTGAACTGGGCGTCACCGAAGGGACGATCCGGGCGCGGATAAAGCGGTTGCAGAATGAGGGGCTGATCCATTTCACGGTGGTGACGGATTTCCGCCTCGCGGGGTCGCCCAACCTTTGCATGATGGGGATCAACGCCGATCCGTCGCAGGTGACGGCGATCGCGAAGCAATTGAGGCGGATGCCGGAGATCAATTGCGTCGTGCTGCTGCTGGGCCGGTTCAATTTGCTGGCGATGGGTCTTTTCACGAATATCGAGCAGCTGAATGACCTGGTTTCGGCCAAGATTCGCACCCTGCCTGGCGTGCAGCGGGTGGAGACGGGGATTTCCGTGCATAATCTGAAATATGAGGCGGGAGTGGCGCGGATTACGCAAATGCCAAAAGGAAATAGCGAAATAAACGCGGTTTCTAAAAAGAATGTCGTTGCGGCGGCGTAACGATGCAGGCGGCGGCGGTGTCGTTGGTGACGTTGCCGACGGTGCGGAAAAGGTCGGGGATCGCCTCTATCGCCAGGAGTAGTGGGAGCGCCGTCACGGGCACGCCAGCGGCGATGCAGACGGGGGCGATCGTCGCGAAGAAGGAGACTTGCGCGGGAAGGCCGACCGCGCCGAGGCTGACGGGCACGGCGACGAGGGCAATCAGCGCCAGGGTGGCGATGCCGATCGCTACCCCATGCATGTGGCCGAGATAGATGGCGACAGCGACGTTCGCGGCGACGCTGGAGGCGCGGAACAGCGACACGGCCATCGGCAGGACGATGGCGGCGGTTTCTTCCGGAACGTCGAGGTCGCGGGCAGCGTCCACCATGACGGGCAGCGTTGCGAGCGAGGATTGCGTGCCGAGCGCGACTGCCTGGGCCGGGAGGGCCGATCGGGCGAAGCGGAGGGGAGAGCGGCGCCCCGCCAGCGCTGCCCAGATATAGGCGAGCAGCGTCGCGGCAAGGCAGCAGGCAGCGACGACCGCGATATATTGGGCAAAGGCACCCACCGCGCCGACGCCGAGCTTCGCCCCTGCGCCGAAGGCCAAGGCCGCGATGCCGAGGGGCGCGACCGCCAGCACCCAACCGACGATGACCAGCATGGTTTCGACAAGGCCGGTCAGGAGCTTGAGCAAGGCGTCGGCCAGATCCCGAGTGATGCGCGCGATGGCGAAGCCGAAGAAGATCGCGAAGACGACCAGCGGCACCATGGCCGTTTCAGCGGCGGCCTTGAGCGGGTTTGCGGGGATGATGCCGCTGTACCATGCGCTCTGCGGCGTAGGGGGCGGCGGCGCCCCGACCGGCGCGAAACCCTGCGCGACCGGCCAGAGCCGCAACAGCCCCTCCGCCAGAAACGCCGCGCAGACCGAAGCTGCCGTCAGCATCAGCGCGAAGAGGATGAGGGCGCGGCCCGCGATGCTGCCAGCAGCGGCGTTGCGAGAGGCCGAAGCGATGCCGGTGACGAGCAAGCCGAAGACCAGCGGCACGACCGTCATGGTCAGCGCATCGAGCCAGAGGCTGCCGACCGGCTGAAGAATGGTCCCAAGGGTCTGCTGCAGCGGCCCGCTGGTGATGATGCCCGCCGCCAGGCCGAGGACAAGGCCAGCCAGCAAGTGCAGGGGCCGCGCCTTTACGGAGATCAATTCGAGGCCGCCCGGCGTTCGATCACCGCGGAGATCAGCGCGATGCGCTCGACATCGGCATAGGCGGGGTTTTCCAGTTCCTCACCGAACACGTCCGGATCGATTTCGGCATAGCGAAGCAGGCAGTCATGCTCTTGCGCAAGGCTGGCAAGGCGCACCTTCAGTTCGTCGTTGCCGCCGACGATCGCGCTGCCGGTATAAAGGATGAAGCGGCCGTCATCAGCCAGCCGGGGCACGGCCTGCCGCGCCATCGTCAGTGATATCTCAGCCCCGTGCATGCCGCCGCCGTCGCGATAGGCGCGGCCTGCGGAGTCGACGATATAGGGCGGGTTGGCGAGGAGCAGATCGAACGTTCCGCCGATCGGCGACAGATCCCCAGCCTCGCAGAAGCGCGCATCGACACCCGCCGCCTGCGCGTTGATCCGGGCGAGGCGGAGCGCGGCGGGATTGACGTCGGTCATGATGATTTCGACACGCGGGCAATGATGCGCGGCGACGATGCCGCCGACGCCCGCGCCCGTCCCCATGTCGACAAGCCGTGCGCCGTCGCGCTGCGGGCATCGGGACAGTTCATCGCTGATCAGGCGGGCGAAGCGGTAACTGTCCGGCCCGAAGAAGATCGCGTCCTGATCATCGGTGGGATAGGCGGAATGCAGCAGCAGATCAGGGCCGAGCGACGACACGCGGAAGCGGCTTTTGAGGCCGTCGCCATGCTGTTCGAGCGCTCTCGCTCGGTCGAGAATATGGAGCAGTTCGGGCTCAAGCAGATCGGCGTCGAATGGCAGCGACCAGCCGAACACGTCGCGCAGGTCGTGGGCGCGGCGCAGTGGCGCGCGTTCGATCAGGCGTGCATGGGTCGCGGGGGTGGGGGTGATGAAATGATAGCCGCGCGCCTTGAGCAGGGCGAGCAGGTCCAGCAGGGCGGCTGCTCTGCCGTCAGTATCCGCGACAGACGGGTTCCAGCCCTGTTCCTGCGACGGATCGTCGTCAAATAGCGCCCCTGATGCCATTTGCTCCATGCATCATTCTCCCTTCCGGCTAGAGAACGCCGGGAACGGCCTATCGGGTCCGGGGCGGGCTCCGAGGGGCGTTCAGGAGCACCTGGACTTGCTATCTGGCGCTGCGGAGGCAACGGGACCCCGGGGTCAAGCCCGGGGTGACGGAGAAGGAGCCTTCAAATGCCCGCGTCATTGCCGCGAAGGGTGGGGGTGATGCCGTTCAGGAAGAGTTGGGTCACAAATCGCGCGTGCGCTGCCATTTCTTCGGGGGTCAGGGGAGGACCACCGAACAACAGGCGGCGTTGCCATTCGCCAAAGGCCATGGCGACGAACTGCTTGGCGAAGTTGCGGCTATCCTCTTCCGCCACGCCTTCCTTTTCCAGCAGTTCCGCGACCGGGCTGACCTGATGCCGTTCGAACTGGTGGCGGGCGATCTGGCGCAGTTCGTCAAATTCGCCGCCCTCCCGATAGATGAGGCGCGCGATGCGGGTGCTGCGCGTGGATGAAAGCTGGCGCTGCATCTCCGTTGCGTAGGTGACGAGCCGGGTGTTCAGGTCGCCTTCGAGGTCGGGCAGGTCAGGCATCAGCTGCGCGCCCGAATGTTCCAGGCTGGCTTCGAAAAGCGCCAGCTTGTCGGGAAAGTGATTGTAGAGCGTCCGGCTCGACACCTCAGCCTTTTCCGCGATGTCGCGCAGGGATGCGGCGTGGAAGCCGGAGCGCGCAAATTCCTCAAGCGCGACGAGGATCAGGTTCATGCGCTTTTGTTCGGCCACCTCCGCCGTCGGGCGGCCCGCACGCCTCTTGATACGCACTTCATTCATCTTTTGCCTCGTCGCGCAGCCGGTGGGCAATGGCAAGCACAGTATTGTTTGACCAATTACACATTTATGTGTAATTCATGTCCATCGACTCCGAAAGTGGGCCGGAAAATTGAAGGAGAGACAGGATGCATGAGCGCGTGATGGACATGAATTCCAGGATCGACGCTGCCATCGACGCGCTGGACCCAACTATGGCGCTCATGGCGTTGATCCAGATGACGGGCAACCGGACGCTGCTCAACCAATATTGGGATGCAATCGACGGGCGTCAGGAAGAACTGGTTGAGACCTTCGTCGATATCAACGCCCATGAAGAGCGGCCAACCATCGATCCGGCGATCGCCGCCGAAATTCGCGATCGCCTGCGCCTCGCGGTGAAGTCGGGCAAGCCGCCGGTCATGCCTCAGCTGGACCGGCCGATGTTCAAGCGGATGAGCCGTCTGCTGCTGGGTCAAGACCTGCCGGAAATGTCGGTGGATGTCGCTTTTCAGCATGCCGGGTTCACGACCGACACCCGCATCCGCAAGGCTGCTGACGTGCCGCCTGCCGATTTCAAGGTGATCGTGGTCGGCGCCGGCATGATGGGCATCAACGCCGCCATCAAGCTGCAGCAGGCTGGGTTCGACTTCACGGTGCTGGAAGCGATGGACACGGTCGGCGGCAACTGGCTGACCAACACCTATCCCGGCGCGGCGGTCGATACGCCGAGCCGCATCTATTCCTTCTCCTTCGAGCCCAATGCTTCGTGGACCCAATTCTACCCGCGCGGGCCGGAATTTCTGTCCTATCTGGATCGGGTCACTGACAAATATGGCCTTCGTGACCGCATTCAGTTCGGCACCTGGGTCGAGGGCGCCAAATGGGATGACGCCCGCAAGATCTGGACTGTCAAGGCGGTCCGGAACGGCAAGCCGGAAGCCCATGAATGCAATGTCCTCATCATGTCGGTTGGGCCGAACAATAATCCCAACTACCCCAAGGTGAAGAATCTCGATAGCTTCAAGGGGCCGGTCATCCATTCGGCAGCCTGGGATCATTCCGTCGATTTGACGGGGAAGAAGGTCGTGCTGGTCGGGACGGGTTGTTCGGGCGTGCAGGTTGCGACCGCCATCGCTGACAAGGTCGGCGAACTGGTGATCGTGCAGCGCCAGCCGGAACATATCCTTCCCAATCCGCTCGCCCATGCTCCGGTGGCGGAACTGGAGCGCTGGGCCATGGAACATGTGCCCTTCGTCGCCCAGTGGAAGCGGCTGCAGAGCCTGCACAGCCAGATGCGCGACATGCATGGAATGATCATGAAGGATGAGGAACATGCCGCGAAGACGGGCGGCTTCGGCCCGATCAATGATGGCATGCGCATGTTGTGCGATGGTTATGTGAAGAGCCATTTCCCCGACGATCCGGTGATGGTGGAACTGCTGACACCCAACTTCCCGGTTTTTGCAAAGCGACCGATCCTGGATTGCGGATTTTACGATACGCTGAAGAAGCCCAATGTGTCGATCGTGCGCGGCGAGTTGGCGGAGGCCGACCAGGATGCAGTGATCCTGGCCGATGGTACGCGGATCGAATGCGACGTGTTGCTGCTGTCGACCGGTTACAACCTGCATTTCGGGCGGCAGTTCGACATTCGTGGCGCTGGCGGGAAAACGCTGAAGGACGCGTTTGATCCGCATCCCTTCTCCTATGAAGGCATGTTAATCACCGGTTTCCCCAATTTCGTCTTCATGGGCGCGCCTTACAGCTATCTGGTCGCTAACCATGCCGTGGTAAGCGAGCAGCAGGTCCATTACATCGTCGAACTGCTGCAATGGATGGTGGACGATCATCTGTCGTCCTTCGACGTCACTCAGCAGGCGACGGACGCCTTCATCGACGATGTCGATACGAACCTGGCGAAGACCGCCTGGGTGCAGTGTGGCAGCGCGCATGGCTATTATCGCGACAAAGGCGCCGATGGACAGAAAAAGGTGATCCTGGCCATTCCGCGTCACAATTCGCGGATCTGGCATGACCTGCGCGCGCCTCGACAGGAAGATTTCAATGTGACGCGCGCTGAGGGGGATATTGCCAAGGACGTGGCGCGCGAGATGGAAATGCTGACCATTTGACACGGTAAGACGAACGGCAATCAAGCAAGGAGAGAATGGATGGAACTGCCTTTTGGTGCGGAACAGGATATCGACTTCATGTTCCTGAAGTTGGTCGTCCACGACATCGCCAAGTCCGAAGTCTTCTACAAATCGGTGTTCGGGCTAGTGGAAATGAACCGGATGGATGCAAAGATCACGGGGCGCGATGTCGTGGAGATCGTTTACCAGCCGACCTACAAGGGCGGTCCGCTGTTCATTCTGGCGAGCTTTCCCGAGGACACGCAGCCGGCGAACAATGAATCCATCATCGGCTTTGCGAGCGGAGACTTGAGCGCCTGCTTGCAGCGCATCAAGAAAGCGGGCGGCACGGTGGTGGAAGACCGGGAAGTCCCCGGCTTTGGCCGGCATGCCTTCGTGAAGGATCCTGAAGGGCATCTCCTTCAGATCAGCCAGCGACAGGGCTGAGCGGTGGTGCAAGGCCATATGACGATGTGCCGCAGGCCGCTGCCTGACAGGAAGCTGTTCGATGAACTGCACCGGACGGTCGCGCCGGGCGATCATTATGGCCTTGCGTTCCCCATCTCTCCCAAAATGCTGGCGGAGTTCGGCACGGCATTCCTGACAAAGGCTTTCCGGGCTTCGGGCGTGATGTCGGCAGACAATGAAGTGACCGAGATAGTCGAGCTGAAGCCGGTGGGTGTGCCGGGCGCTTCGGAGCGGTCTCTGCTGACCCTCGCCTACGCGCGGGACGAGCCGGGATTGCACACGCATCTGTTCGCCAAGTTCCCGCCTGCGGACCCGGATCACAAATTCGGACTGATCCGGCTCGGCAGCGGCGAAGTGGACATGCAGCGGCTTGGCAGTGAGATCGACCTGCCGGTCACGACGGCGAAATATTATTTCGGGGATCATTGTGCGCGGACGACCAACTTCATCCTGATTACCGAGCGCATCGCCTTTGGCGTGCCGCCGGTCGAACCTGCGTACCGGAAGGGCTATGATCATGAGATAGGCGGGGTAGAGGAGCATTATGCGCTGCTCGCCCGGTCGCTCGCGCATCTGGTGGCGGCGCATAAATGTGGCAGGCTGGGGCCGGAAATCGAGAGCCTGTTTCCCTTTGGCGGCGCGGCGCGGGACTTTGACCCCGTGCGCGATGCCGGGGCGAAGATCGCGCGGCTGAGCACGTTCGTGACGCAGACGGCGCCGCAGCTTTTCGTGGCCGAGGCTCGCGAACCGTCGTTCATGGAGCGTTGGGCGGAGGATGTGCTGTTTGGGCTGGAGCATAAGGATGCCGTCATCGCCTATCTGCATGCGAACAGGGATTATACCGGCCTTTGCCATCCGAACCTGAATGTCGATAATGCCTGGTATTGGCGCGATCCTGCGGGGCGGCGGCACGTCGGGCTGCTTGATTGGGGCGGCGCCGGGCAGATGAGCATCGCCCAGGCGCTGAGCGGCATGATGATGATGCCGCAGCCGCTCCGATATGCCGAACTTGTCGACTTGGTGCTTGGAACGTTCGTGGAGGAGCTGGCGGACAAGTCGGGCGTTGTTCTAGACCCTGCCGAGCTGCGGCTGCAGTACAAGGCTTCGCTCTATTCCACGGCGATCGCGATGATCCTGGATATCGTCGTGGGGGCATTGGATCAGGTCCCGGTGGAAGCCTGGGCGTCCTTGAAGAGCCAGTCGGATCTGTGGCTGGCGGAAACCGGGTTGATCGCCGCAATCATATGGATCGATAATATCTTGCGGGAATGGTGCGAGGAGATGACGCCCGGCGACGCCTGCCGCGAGATAGTGGCGCGGTCGGCTGTTCCTGAACGTGCCGCCGCAACGCTTGCTTTGGGTTGAAGGTTAGAGGAGAGATTTTCATGCTGCATGAACTTGCCGACACATTCCGGCCGGTGGCGCCGCCGCAATTGATCGAAGATGCCTACAGCGCCGATCAACATGCCCGACTGTTGCAGGTGGTGCGGGATAATGGCCCATGGCCCCTCATCATGGCGGAGAATTTCAAGACGCCCGAAGAAGTTATCGCAACGACGTCCGGCGCGGGCAAGCAATTGCCCGAAGGCGTGGAGCTTACCTGGGACATGATCGGCCTCAATCCCGTCTTTCGCGGGTATCTGGCGCGCGGGGGGACCTGCTTCTATCCAGAGGTCGAGGATTGCTATTATAATTCGCGCTTCCTTGATCTCGTCCGCAAATATTGGAACTGCCAGTTCGCTGAGCCCGAGACGTTTCTGTTCAACATCCAGGGTCCGACCCCGATCGGCGGGCCGCCGCATCTGGATGGCGCGGTCTTTCGGGGGCTGACGATGGAAAACAGTCCCTTGTGGCTGCTTCTGACGATGGCCAAGTCGCGCCTGTTCGATCGCTGGCGCTCCAAGAAAGGGCAGGTGATCGCGTGGTACTACAACGGCAAGATCGGCGGCGGCTTCAATTGCTGGCCAGATGGACCAAGGGCTGAACCGTTACAGATCAACGCGCCCATGTGGGGCCGCGCGGTGGTGGTCGAAAACGAGATGATGTTCCACCATGGACAAGCGACCGGGCCAGTCGCGCTTCGCAAGCCACAGGGGCTGGACATCAGTTCGACCTTTGGCGCTGATCCGCAGGATTCGACGGGTTGGCAGATCGAAACATTCGGCAAGGTCAATCAGAAGGTGCCGGAGCAGGAAATGCGCTTCCTTGTTCACTGGGGCGCGCGCCTGTTCAAGGATATCGATGATTTCAAGCTGACCTATGACCATCGCGACGATATCGATCAGGAACTGGCGATCAGCATGCTGATCGACGACATGAAGAAGCGCGGCGTCCAGTTTGAGGTGCCGACCGATCCGATGAACGACAACGCGTTTGTGGGCCTTCTTGCCCGCGTCTACGATATCGGCGGCCCGGCCAACATCCCGCCCGACGCACTGGACGAAGCCGCGTGAGGCGCGGGCCGCAACCGGGGCGCGACGTCGCGTCCCGGATGTGGCCCGATTGCCGACACGGTCCGGGCACCAGAGACTTTGCTTGTGATGCCAAATCAAACCGACATAAGGAGGCGTCGGATTTAGGTTTTTGGACAGAGCATGCCGCGCACCGGAAAAGGGATAGAAAAGGCTGACACTGGCGAGGCGAAAGCGGCCGGACAGCACGCCCCCGCGCGCCGGACGGGGAGGCCGCCGAACAAGAAGGCGGGCCAGATTGATGAAGCCATCCTGACGGCGGCGCGGGACTTGTTCCTGTCGACGGGGTATGAAGCGACGTCGATGGAGGCGGTGGCCCAGGCGGCGGCGGTGTCGAAACGGACGCTCTATGCGCGCCATCCGACCAAGGAAGCGCTGATGAAAGCGGTGGTTGAGGACCGGGTTCAGCGATGGTCGAGCGATGCCAGCGCGGGCAATGCGGATCTGCCGGAGCCATTTCCCGACCGGCTGAAGCGCCACGCGCAGATTTTGATGGAGTCGCTGGGCAATCCCGAAGTCGCGCAGTTCGACCGGCTGATCCTGACGACCGCGTCACGCTTTCCGGAGATCGCGCAGAGCTTTTATCAGATCGGCTATCGCTATGAGCTTCAGTTCCTGACCGGCGAGATCGTCGCAGGGACGAAGGACGACCTGGCGCCGCCGGTCGATCCCGAGCGCGTGGCGCGGCAGTTGCTCAGCATGATACAGGGTTGGCGCAGGACGGAAGAAACGATCCGGGAGGTGAGCCGGGAAGAGGCCGCGCGCTTTGCCGCCGATGCGGTGGACGTCCTGCTGCGCGGACGGGAAAGCTGGTGATCGGGCTGGCCGGGATGAACCACCCCGGCCAGAAAAGCGGTGATTATTTCTTGGCGGGGAGCTTTGCGAGGTCCGCGTCGATGGCGGCAAGAACCTTGTCCGTGATGTCATCGGGCGAATATTGCTGAATATCCTTGAGCGTCATGGCGCGGGCCATGTCGACCTGATCATTGGTGGTCATGCCGGGGACGTGCTTTTCCAGGACAGCCTTGGCCGCCGGGTCGTCGAGCAGCGTGCCGAGTTCGGTCGTGGCGGTGGAATAGGCGGTCTGCGCGAAGGCGGGCATCGGCGACATCGCAATCAGGGCCGCCGCGATCATCCAGTTCTTCATCATGGTCTCCGTTCAACTGTGGCGAGAAACTATTGCAGCATTGCGGACAACGCAACGCACATGTTTACTTCTGCCCGAATATCCGGATATGCCTTTCGCGCTGCTGAACGTAGTTGGGTTTAGGGACCGCGCTTCTGAACGCGCGGCGCTGAAAAGCATGAAGGGGGATGACGGGATGGCGAAGGGTAGAAGCAAGGCGTGGCGCATCGTCAAATGGGTGGCGATCATCGTCCTGCTGGCGGTAGCCATCCTGGTGGCGATGATGGTGCGGGCGATTGGTCCGGGCAATTTTGGGCGCATCGTGCTGGGCGTGGGCGTAAGTTATGACGAGACGCCGCCTGTGCTGCCTGCGCTGTCGGACAAGGCGATCCTCATCTTTTCCAAGACCAACGGCTTTCGCGACGATGAGCAGATCGTGGCGGCGAACCGGGCGATTGCGGAGATCGCGAAGCAACGGGGGTGGAGCAGCTACACGACCGAAAATGCGGCCATATTCAATCCTACGCAGCTGAATCGGTTCAAGGCGGTGGTGTGGAGCAGCGTCAGCGGCGACGTGCTGACGCCGGCGCAGCGTGACGCTTTTCGTGCCTGGCTGGAAAGGGGCGGCGGCTTTGTCGGGCTGCATGGTGCCGGTGGCGATCCGCAATATGCGTGGCGCTGGTATGTCGATAATCTGATCGGCGCGCAGTTCATCGGCCATATCATGGGTCCGCAGTTTCAGCAGGCGACGCTGAACGTCGAGGATCGCGATCATCCCGCGACCCGCGACCTGCCCAAGACGTGGCGGCGGACGGATGAGTGGTACAGCTTCGACGCGAGCCCGCGCGCCAAGGGCTATCGCATCCTCGTCACCATCGATGAGAAAAGCTACAGTCCGCTGCAGAAGCTGACATCCTTCACCAAGGCGAAGGACATCCGCATGGGCGCGGATCACCCGATGGTGTGGACGCATTGCGTGGGCGATGGCCGCGCTTTCTATTCGGCGCTGGGCCATGCTGCGTCGACCTATGGCGAGCCGCTGCATCGCAAGATGATCGGCGGGGCGATCGCCTGGGCGGCGGGGCTGGAGGGGGCGCGCTGTGCTGGCGGCAAGGAGGTTCTGCCCGCGCGCTGAGCCATTTTCCTGGTCGTCGGGACGATGCATAAGGACCGCCAGGTTCCTATATCGAGCCAGACGATGGCCGGGGCGCTGCACCGCCCCTGCCGACAGGTAAAGGAAAATGCCATGCAGGATGATCCTGTTGTGATTGCTGGCTATGCCCGGACGCCCATGGGCGGCTTTCAGGGTGTGCTTTCGCCGCTGAAGGCCACTGATCTGGGCGCTACGGCGGTGAAGGCCGCGATGGAGCGGGCAGGGGCGCCGGTAGATGCGATCGACCGCATTTATATGGGCTGCGTATTGCCTGCGGGGCTGGGTCAGGCGCCCGCGCGGCAGGCGGCTCTGGGTGCGGGGCTCGGCCTCAATACGGAGGCGACCACCGTCAACAAGATGTGCGGTTCGGGCATGCAGGCAGCGATCATGGCGCAGGAGGCGCTGATGGCGGGGGCGGCCGATCTGGTCGTCGCGGGCGGCATGGAAAGCATGACCAACTCCCCCTATGCGCTGCCAAAGCACCGGTCAGGCGCACGGATCGGCCATGACCGGATCATCGACACGATGATGATGGACGGGCTGGAAGATGCGTATGAGCCGGGCAAGGCGATGGGCGTCTTTGCCGAGGACGCGGTGCGTGACTATCAGTTCACCCGCGCAGAGCAGGATGCCTATGCGGTGCGATCACTGGAACGGGCGCAGGCGGCCATTGCGAGCGGCGCTTTCCGGCGGGAGATTGCGGCGGTGACGGTGCGGGGCCGTGGCGGCGATACTGTGGTCGACACGGACGAGCAGCCGGGGAAGGCGCGGCCGGACAAGATTCCGTCGCTCAAGCCCGCTTTCGTTGCCGATGGCACGATCACGGCGGCGAACAGCTCCTCCATTTCCGATGGCGCGGCGGCGCTGGTGATGACGCGGCGGAGCGTGGCCGAGCGGCTGGGGCTGCCGGTGATCGCAACGGTCGTCGCAAGCGCCGCCCATGCGCATGAACCATCACGCTTCACCACGGCGCCCGTCCCGGCAATGCGCAAGCTGCTGGAAAAGGCGGGCTGGCAGGTGGAGGATGTCGACCTGTTCGAGGTGAACGAAGCCTTTGCCGTGGTGGCGATGATCGCCGCAAAGGAGCTTGGCATTCCGGCCGACAAGCTGAACGTGAATGGCGGCGCCACCGCGCTGGGGCATCCGATCGGCGCGTCGGGCGCGCGCATCGTGGCGACGCTGCTGGCCGCATTGCAGGAGCGCGGCCTGAAGCGCGGGGTGGCGAGCCTGTGCATTGGTGGCGGGGAAGCGACGGCAATGGCGCTGGAACTGGCCTGACATAGCGGGCGGCTTTCCTTTTGGCCGGAAGCCGGTAAGCGGGTGGCGGATGATCGGCTTTTGGGGAGCAGGCTGGGCATGAAGGCGGTGGGTTTCAGGCAGGGCGGCCCGATCGATCGGGAGGATGCGCTGATCGACATCGAGGTCGCCGATCCGTCGCCAGGTCCGCGCGACCTGATCGTCCGTGTCCATGCCGTGTCGGTGAACCCGATAGATACGAAGCTGCGTGGCGGCGCCAAGCCTGCGGGCGAGCCGATGGTGCTGGGTTATGATGCGGCTGGCGTGGTGGAAGCCGTTGGCTCGGAGGTGACGTTGTTCGCGCCGGGCGACGAGGTCTTCCATGCGGGCACGGTCAAGCGGCCGGGCACCAATGCTGAATTGCATGCGGTTGACGAACGCCTGGTTGGCCGCAAGCCACGCTCGATCGACTTTGCGCAGGCGGCGGCGCTGCCCCTGACAGGGCTGACGGCTTGGGAACTGCTGTTCGACCGGCTGCGCGTCGCGCGCGGCGGGGGTGAGGGACAGTCGATCCTGATCGTCAATGGCGCGGGCGGCGTCGGTTCGATGCTGGTGCAGATGGCCCGGCAGCTGACGAAGCTACGCGTCATCGCGACGGCCTCGCGCGCCGAGAGCATCACATGGGTGAGGCAAATGGGCGCGCATGATGTGATCGACCATCACGCCCCGCTGCATGACGGGCTGAGCGGGATCGGTGTAAAATCGGTCGATTTCATCGCCAGTCTGGCCGCCAGCGACCGGCATTTGCCCGCCTATGCCCGCATCATCGCGCCGCAGGGCAGGATGGCCATCATCGATGACGTGAAGAGCTTCGACATCGTGCCGCTGCGGCAGAAGTCGGTCACGGTGGCATGGGAAGGCGTGTTCACGCGCTCCATCTACGGAACGTCCGACATGGTCGAGCAGCATCATGCCTTGTGCGAGATCGCGCGGCTGGTGGACGAGGGCGTGTTGCAGGGAACGATGACACGCGATCTGGGACCGATGAGCGCGGCGGCGCTGAGGCAGGCGCATGCGCTGGTGGAAACGGGCACGGCCATCGGCAAGCTGGTTCTTCGGAGCATCCCGAAGAGCTGAATCCAGGGCAAAATCCGATCCGATGCCATCGGTTCGGCTGCTCTAAAATTTCGCTTTTTCCCGCGATTTCCGGGCCAGCAGATGATTTCATCTGCCTGGAAAACGCTCTAGTCGCCCCTGACGATGCAGCGGAAGCCGATATGGCTGGTCGAGCTGTCGATCGCCTGCGCGTGGCGGGCGGCGGGGCGGTAGCGCTGGCAATAGTTGGCGGCGCACAGATGCGATCCGCCCTTCAGCACCTTTCGCGGGATCGGCGTGTGCGGCATGGCCGGGTCCAGGCTTTCCCGCTTCGTCCCGCCCCTCGGGTTGGCGGGGACGCAGCAGCTTCCCTTCGCCTTGCGCTCGATGCGCGGCTGGGCGTACCAGTCTGTCGTCCATTCCCAGACATTGCCGATCATGTCGTAGAGATCGAAGCCGTTTGCCGGATAGCTTTTGACGGGCGAAGTCCGTTCATAGCCGTCCTCAAGCGTGTTGCCATAGGGGAAGGCGCCCTGCCAATAATTGGCCAGCATCTTGCCACCGGGCGCGAGTTCGTCACCCCAGGCATATTCGCTGTTATCAAGGCCGCCCCTGGCTGCAAATTCCCATTCCGCTTCGGTCGGCAAAAGCTTCCCCGCCCATTTGGCGTAGGCTTCCGCATCGGGGAAGGCGACGTGCACGACCGGATGGTCCTCCAACCCCACTATGGTGGTGCCCGGCCCGTGGGGATGACGCCAATCGGTGCCGAAGCTGAATGTCCACCACTGGCTGTAATCCATGAGGTCGACCGGACCGCGCGTCCGCTGGAACAGCAAGGAGCCTGCATTGGCCATGGCGGGGTCCATGCCGGGATAGTCACGGGGATCGGGCGCTGTCTCAGCCAGCGTGCGATATCCGGTCGCTTCGACAAAGCGCGCGAAATCGGCGTTGGTGACAGGCGTTTCATCGATCCAGAAAGGATCGACGCGCACCTGGCGCGAGGGCGCTTCCTCGGGATAGAAATTGTCCGATCCCATGCGGAAAGTCCCGCCGGGAACGTGGCGCATGCCCGCCCTCATCGTGTCGCTTGATCCTCTGCCAGAAACGATAGCGTGCCATCATGGCTTTCGAGGGAACCCCATAGCATAGGGTTGCGCGTGGCTTAAAGCGGTGATGATCGCACCCCGTTGAGGAAAATCGCCACGGCGCTGTCGGCCCAACGTTCCAGATCTTGCGGGCTCCACTTTCTGATCCCCAGCGCGGTCGAGCGGAGGGGGGCGGCGAGAACCATGTCCTGGAACATCAGCATGGCGCTTGCGGGATCATCGCAGCAAATCTCTCCGCGTTCCAAAGCTCGCTCGATGATGTGCAGGACGAGCAGGCGGGCGGGGAAGGATTGGTTGTCATCGGCGGCGTGGGCGAGTTCGGGGAAGCGATGGGCCTCGGCGGTGATGATGGTGTACATTCGCACCATCTTCGGGTCGAGCATGGCTTCCAATATCTGGCACGCCGCTGTGCCGAGCCGGGCGGCGAGGCTGGCGTCGCCCGAGGGCTGTACCGGGAATTTGGGTTTGAGCAGTCTTTCGCTGACGGCCAGGAACAGTTTTTCCTTGCTGCCGAACCGCGCATAG
This sequence comes from Sphingobium sp. TomMM35A, assembly GCF_054771735.1. Lineage (NCBI taxonomy): Bacteria > Pseudomonadati > Pseudomonadota > Alphaproteobacteria > Sphingomonadales > Sphingobiaceae > Sphingobium > Sphingobium sp. TomMM35A. The sequence continues at coordinate 362,722 of NZ_BSRC01000002.1, read as the reverse complement.
ATGGTCTGCTTGCTCGTGCCAGCCGCAGTGGCGATCGCTTCGATGCTGGCTCCGGTAAATCCCTGGGCGAGGAAAATCCGTTCGGCGGCGTCCAGGATCGCGTGGCTGAGGCGTAACGCGGTCGCAGTGTCCGGGCGTCCGCCTTTGTCCCTCGCTGGCCTGACCGTTCCCATCTGCAATTTTCCTTTCCGGCCGGAGGTTGATGTCTTTCGCTCCAGCTTAACTTGACGGATAGACAAGTTATCGTCAACTTCATGTCAAATTGAATCAGAGCTGGCGGGCGACTCTCGCCTGGGGGAGAGATGAATGTCCGACGTCGCAATGGCTGCCCTGGATCATGACCCGCGCAAGAAGCCGGATCACGCACCCGTTCCGCCTGGTGGGAAGGCGATAAAGGATTGGGGCCTCGCGATCGAAGCGCCGCTGCATGTCGCTGATCCGGACGCTCATTCGTGGGACGAGGAAGCGGATATGGTGGTCGTGGGCCTTGGCGGCGCGGGGATCGCGGCTGCCTTGCACGGACTGGAAGAGGGCCTGAGCGTCATTGCCGTCGATCAATATGATGGCGGGGGATCGTCGGCGGCCAATGGCGGCGTCTATTATGCCGGTGGCGGCACGTCGATCCAGCACGAAGCGGGGATCACGGATGATCCGGAGCGCATGTTCGCCTATCTGAAGATGGAGACGGGCGGCATCGTTTCCGACGAGACGCTGCGCGATTTCTGCGAGAGCAGCGCAGGCACGTTCGAATGGCTGCGCAGCCACGGCGCGCCGTTCCAGGCAAGCTATCATCCCGGCAAGACCTCTTATCCGCCCATCGACAAATTCCTCTATCATCCTGACAGCAGCCTGGCGGGGCCTTATCGCGACCTGACGCAGCCCGCCGCGCGTGGCCACCGGGTTCATTTCCGCAATGGCAACAAGCCCTGGGGCGTGGGTGCGGGCATGTACAATGCCTTGCGGGCGAGCGCCCTCGCCAAGGGCATGATGTTCCGATCCGGGGCGGAAGCCCGGCAACTGGCGCTGGACAGCGAAGGCCGCGTCATCGGCGTGCGGATCGAGGAGTTTGCCGAGCCCGAGACGCGGCGCAAACATTCGCGCTACATCGCCCTTGCCGGCAAATGGATGTCGATGCTGCCCGGCACTTTTCCGGGATCACGCATCACCATTGCCGTAGGCTATCGCTATCTCGCCGAGGCGCGGAGCCTGGAGAGCAGCGTGCGCAAGAGCAGCTGGATCCGGGCGCGCAAGGGATTGGTGCTGAGCGCTGGAGGCTTCATCTGCAATCCGCCGATGGTCCAACATTTCGCACCCGAATATGCGCCCGGACTGCCCAATGGCACGCTGGGCGACAATGGCAGCGGGATCATGCTGGGCGTGACGGCTGGCGCCGCGACCGAGTTGATGGGGCGCGTGTCCGCATGGCGCTTCCTCTCTCCGCCCGAAGCATGGGGGCAGGGGATGCTGGTCAATGGCCGTGGCGAACGCTTCGTCAACGAGACCTGGTATGGCGCGCGGATCGGCGACGAGATGGTCGAACGCAATGGCGGGCGGGGCTACATCATATTGGACCGCAGATTGTTCCGGAAAGCGCTGCGCGATGCTTTCCGCCGTGGCACATTGGGCTTTCAGCGGGACATCACGATCGTCAACTGCTTCTTCGCCGCCAAGAAGGGACGGACGCCCGAAGATCTGGCGCGGAAGATGGGTTTCGATCCCGCGACATTCGCGGCGGAGGTCGCTGCTTACAACCGCGCGGCAAAAGGAGAAGCCAAGGACCGGTTCCACAAGGCGGCGGATGAGATGCTGCCGTTGGAGCAGGGCCCCTATTATGCCATCGATGCATCGGTCGATGCGCAGCTTTTTCCCATCGCCTGCATGACGGTGGGCGGCCTGGCGGTTGACGAGCGGACGGGGCAGGTGCGCCGCGATGGCGGCTTGGTTCCGGGGCTATACGCCGCCGGGCGCAACGCGGTCGGCATCTGTTCCAACCTGTATGTCAGCGGCCTTTCCTATGCCGACTGCATCTATTCCGGCCGACGCGCTGCTCGCGCGATTGCGGGCCGCGCCGGTTCGGAATAGTCGCAGGCTCTATCCTCAGGACCTGTTGCCGCCCGCTTCGCTGAAAACGTCATTGACAAGAGTGGCGCGGCTGTCGTCGTTCAGGTCGATCGATACGAGGATCGGCGTTTCCAGCGGTGCGTCGTCCCGTTCTTCTTCCAGAGGAGCGGCGGCGTCGCTTCCGCTGATCTCCTCGCCGACACTGTTGTTCGATCCCTTGGGTTCGATGAAGATGTCGGTGCGTTCGAACCCATGTTCCTGCACCAGATGCTCCACCGCCAGTTCAGCCTCGCGGCGGGTCGAAAAACTATATTCTATCTTCGTGCTCATTGCATTCTCCTGGAACCGCCATGGATATGACCGGTAGCACCGGGCACAAGTCCATTGTTGTTCGTAGAAATGCGCGGAAAGGATATTGGTTCTAGGGGTGCATTTAATTTAGCATGATTGCCGGATCGCCGCACTTTCACTGCATGATCTCTGTTCATCCTGGGTTTAGACACGACAGGGCGACAGAAAAGCTGCGGCAAGTCGTTGAACTAATTCACTCCCCTTGCGCTGTGCACTGACCTCATGCGCTGCATCAGGACAATCATGGAAGGAGAGCATTATGCGCAACGGAATGATTATCGCTACTCTGGCCGCCGCGGGCCTGCTTGGAACGAGCGCGATCGCTCAAACGACGGCAGGCGGTGGCGTATCGGCGTCCACTCCTGAAGGTTCGGTGGCTGGCGGCGCGACCGCAGGCAGCAATGACCGCGCCCACGGCAAGCACAAGGCAAAGCGCCATGATCGTGAGAGCCGCCGCGACGGGGCGACCTCCAATTCGGCGTCCACCTATGGTTCGGGCACCATCTATACCGATCGTGATCGTGCGACGGGCGGCGTGACGGCTGGCGGTTCGGCCAGCGGCACGGGATCGCAGAGCACTTCGACGTCGATCGACGCCTATGGATCGACCGATCGCAATGGCTCGACCGGCGAGGTCTATGGTGATTCCACGGCGAATTCCACCAACCCGTCTCGCTGATTTTACTCCCACCTTTTGGGGACAAGCATGCTTGTCCCCAAGAAAGGTGTCACCATGGGACCCATCATCATGATGATCGCGGCGGCGGCAGGCGTTCAGTCGTCGGACGGAACGTGCCGTCGCACCCATATTTTTGCTGATGGCCGTGTTGAAACCTCTGTCATGGCGGATGATGGCCAAGGCGCTTCGGCTGCGTCGAGCAGTTCGCATGGCGCGCATGCTTCGTCGCATGTCAGTGCCTCTTCCTCATCGGCAGGCGGGTCCAGGGCATCGTCCAGTGCGTCCAGCTCGTCCGATGGTTCCGGGCGATCCATGACAGTGACGCGCGGGCCGGAAGGATGCCGGATCATCATCGACGAGCGACCGGAAAGGAACGAATGATGAAGCGAGCAATAGCTATAATCCTGGCGTCGGCCTGTCTGGCTGGCGCGGGCGGTGTTTCCGCGCAGACCAACAGCGCGGCTTCCCAATCCTCCACCCCGACGACAGGCGACGTGTCGGCTGGCACCTACGGCTCCGGCACCACGGATGCGAACAGCGTCGGCGTATCGGGTGGCGGCACCGCCACGGCGGCGGATGGCGGCACGGCGACGACGGACTCGCGCGCCAAGTTCAATGACAATATGGCGCGGCAGCGTTCCGTCGCCACCGCGCGCGATGATGACGAGCGGGCGCGGTCAATGACCAACACCCATGTGCGCAAGGATGGGCAGGTTCGATCCCGTTCCATGTCGATCTACAAGGAACGTGGCGAAAAGCCCGTGATCGATCGTCAGACGACGACGTCCAAATAGCTGGCCATGGCTGCACAGGGCGAGCCCCTTCGATGGGCCGCCCTGCGCAGGGTCCCTTACCGGGTGCGGATGGTCACCTTGTCGACCTTCGCGCCGCTGATGGGGTAGCCGAGCGGAGCATCGGACGGATAGCTGCCCACGGGCGCTCCCGTGTCGAGGCCCACGCCGAACGTTTCGTGAATGCTGAAGAAGACGGGGGTGGCCGGGATGGTATCGGAAGCGATCGGCTGATCGTCCACCGTCATCTTCAACGTGCCGCCCTTGCCAAAGCCGCCGCCCGCATAGTCGAAATCCACCTGGATGCTGTGCTTGCCCGATGACAGGGGAGCAGGGCCGACGAGGTCGACGGTCTTCACATCGTAGAGACGATAAGTGAATTTGGGCCGTCCTTCGCCATCGAGATAGAGCGCCATGCCGGAGTCCGTGCCGCCGAGCGCAGCAACGACGCCGCGCGCGCCGGAGGTCGCATCGATGGTGGCCCGCATGGTCCAGGAACGGCTGAACAGGCGAGGCAGCGATACCTCTGGAACGCCGATGTCGCCCTGGCGATAGTCCGCAGCGCGGCGGCCGCCGGTTGGATCGGGAAGCTTGCTCTTGTCGAGCACCTGGCCGCCCAGCGGCAGGAGCTGATTGGCCGCAGCTTCCGTCATGAAGAGCGCCTTCAACTCTTCCAGCTTCTTCGGGTTCTTCGCGGCAAGATCATTGGACTGGGAGAAGTCGGTGCGAAGGTCGTACAGTTCCCACTCGTCTTCTTCCAGCGGGCGCTCCCTTGGGGCATAGGCCATCCAGGGATAGCGGCCATGGAAGGCCGAGGCCATCCAGCCATCATGATAGATGGAGCGATTGCCGAAGACTTCGAAATATTGGGTCGTGTGCCGCTCGCGCGCCTTGGGATCGTTGAAGCTGTAGGCGAGGCTGACGCCGTTCATCGGCTTTTGCCGTACACCATCGACTTCGGCTGGTGTCGGGATGCCGGTGACTTCCAATATGGTGGGGACGATGTCGTTCACATGGCCGAACTGGCCGCGGATGCCGCCCTTCTGCTCGATCCGGTTGGGCCAGCTGAGTACCATGGCGTTGCGCGTTCCGCCAAGATGGGAAGCGACGGTCTTCGTCCATTGGAAGGGTGTATCCGAAGCCCAGGCCCAGGCGGAGTTGACATGGGCATAAGTCGAAGGGCCGCCGATTTCATCGATGCGGGCGAATGACTTTGCGTCAGGCGCGGGCGACACGCCGGTCAGCCTGCCCATATAATCGAGGCTGCCTTCCAGCCCGCCTTCCGCGCTCGCGCCATTGTCGCCGACGACATAGATGAAGAGCGTGTTGTCGAACTGGCCGTTCGCCTTCAGTTCGTCGACCAGCTTGCCGACTTGCGCGTCCGTATGCGCGAGAAAAGCGGCGTAGCTTTCCATCAGGCGCGAGGAGAAGCGCTTCTGTTCGGGGGTCAGGCTGTCCCAGGCGGGCATTTCCGCCGGGCGCGGCGTCAATTTGGTGTTGGCGGGGATCACGCCCAGCTTCTTTTGGCGCGCGAAAATCTCTTCGCGCATCTTGTCCCAGCCCTGGTCGAACTTGCCGCGATATTTGTCGATCCATTCCTTGGGCACCTGAATCGGGGCATGGATGCCGCCCGGCGCAAAATAGAGGAAGAAGGGTCGGCCGGGCGCTGAGGAGCCGATGGTGTGAACCCAATCCGTCGCGCGGGCAGCGAGATCTTCCGTCAGGTGATAATTGTCGCCCGCTGGCCGCATGACTGGCGTGGTGCCCTGATAGAGCGTCGGGTTGAACTGATCGGTCTCTCCACCCTGAAAGCCGTAGAAGGTGTCGAAACCCTCTCCCGTAGGCCAGCGGTCGAACGGGCCCGCCTGGCTCAGTTCCCAATCGGGTGTCTGGTGCCATTTGCCAAAAGCCCCGGTCGCATAGCCATTTTCACGCAGGATACGGGCGATCGTTGCCGTATCCTTGCCCTGGAACCCGCTATAGCCTGGCCGCCCGTCGGCGGAATTCATGACGGAGCCGATCCCGGTGGCATGCGGATTACGGCCGGTCAGCAGGGATGCGCGGGTCGGCGAGCAGATAGCGGTCGTGTGGAAGCGATTGTAGCGCAGCCCATCGCGAGCGAGACCGTCGAGCGTCGTGGTCTGCGCCGGGCCGCCGAACGTCGAGGTGGCGCCAAAGCCGACATCATCGAGCAGCACGAGAACGATGTTGGGTGCTCCCTTCGGCGCTTGGCGCACATATTGAGGTGACGAAGGGGCGGCCGCGGGGGCTGAGGTCGTGGCGGGAGGCTGGGCTTGGGCCATTGCGGTCACTCCAGCCGCTGAGAGAGCCAGGGTTCTTAAAAGCCGCCGCACATTCTTCATCTCGCCAACCTCTTCCATCATTTACGTACGATACTATATAGTACAGAAGGCCATGGCAATGGTTTAGCGTCACGCCTAAGCGCGTCGATGTCCAAGCTTGACCTCTGCCCCCTAAAATCTGCAGAGACGCACGACAATTCAGGGCGGAATCAAAAGCCGTGGCGCGAGGGGATGAGCGAGTGAGCAGCGAAGAATCTGTCGAAGCAGGCGGCAGGACCAGTTTGCGGCGGGCCCATGTCGCGCTTGGCATATTCCTTCTCGCCTACATATTGTCCTTCGTCGACCGGCAGATTTTGAGCCTGATGGTCGAGCCGATCAAACAGGATCTGGGCCTCAGTGATTTGCAGGTCGGCTTGTTGCAGGGGCTGGCCTTCGCCATGCTGTACGCGGTCGTCGGCATCCCCATCGGCATGCTGGCCGACAGGATCAGCCGCCGCCGGATCATCGCGGTGGGCGTATTATTCTGGAGCGCCTGCACGGCCCTTTGCGGCTTTGCGGGAAGCTATGCCCATCTGTTCGCCGCGCGGATGGGCGTGGGCCTGGGCGAAGCGTCGCTTTCTCCATCGGCCCATAGCTGGCTGAGCGATGCCTATCCGCCCGCGCAGCTATCGCGAGCAATGGCGATCTACAATCTCGGCATCACGATCGGCGGCGGGCTTGCGTTGCTGGTGGGGGGCGCAGTGGTGGACATGGTCGCCGAGCAGGGGGCCTTGATGGTTCCCGGAGTCGGGCCGATGCCGACGTGGCGCGCGGCCTTCATTCTGGTGGCGCTGCCCGGCCTGGTGGTGACGGCGCTTGTTTTCCTCGCGCGTGAACCGGCGCGCCGGGCGGGATGGGTAAGCGCGGGCATGCCGTTGCGCGCCGCGCTGTCGCATCTGCGCGCGCATTGGCGGACGTTCGCCGCGATCTACGGCAATTCCACAATGCTGGGGATCATGGGTTATGGCCTGATGGCCTGGTATCCGACGCTGCTGATCCGTACATTTGGCATGACAGCGGGTCAGGCGTCGCTTCGTCTGGGCTTGATCTACCTCGTCCTCGGGAGCCTCGGGTCGCTGGCTGGCGGGTTCGCGGCGGAGAGGCTGTCGCTGAAGGGCGTTCGCGATGCCAATTTGCGGATGACGATGATCCTCGCCTTCCTGTGCCTGGTCCCGGCCGCCCTTGCGCCGATCATGTCGTCGGCGCCGCTGTTGTTGCTGTTCTTTTCCCTGCTGACCTTTTGCTTCAACGGCTATTTCGGCTGCTCGCTGGCCGCGATCCAGCTTGCAACGCCGCCGAGCATGCGGGCGACGGGCGCTGCGCTGTTCCTGCTTGCCAACAGTCTGGTGGGGCTGTCGCTGGGCACTGCCATCGTGCCGTTGATCGACAGCGCCTTGTTTGGCGGGCAGGGGCAGATCGGCCCGGCGCTGGCGACGGTGGGCTTCTGTGCGTCGCTCTTCGCTGCTCTGGCCGCATGGTCCGGGCTGCGCAGCTATGCGGCGACGAGCGAGGCGGTGGCGCGGGGTTGAGTGGCCCGATTTCGTGCCCTGGCGGGTGATATTGTTGATTATAGCCTTGGTTATAGCGGGCGCCAAAGGCCCCTGTTTCCGGGACGTTTCAACATATTAACCATCGAGGCGGCGATACCGCCTTCACTTCGACCTCGGAACCCGAGGGCCGAGATGCTGGTTGGCTGCCCGCAGGTTATCCTGCAGTGCGACCCAAACTGCCCTGCCTTCTGATCAGGAGGTGGGGCTCTTTGTGTCTGGAACAGCTCAGGCCACTGGCCGCAGATGGTCAGGCAGATCGTCGGCCGAATAATCGCGGCACTCGATCCGCGGCGAAGCGCTGTAGGTGCTGAAATGTTCAAGCGGCATGGCAGAGCCGCAAAAAGTACATTCGGCAGTCATCCGCCCGATGATCCATTGTTGCCGGTCACATCCGGGACAATGGTTTGGCTCATCTTCCCGATAGAGGGGTGAATAGCTATATGTTGCCGACCAGCCTGTCGCGCTTTCCATCCGCATTGATTTGCCTCATTTTTTTGACGACCTATCAATGTAACGGAAGGCGCGACGTTCAGTTGCATGGGCCTTGCTGCAGATCATGCAGCTAAGCAGCCTGTATGTTGATCCGGTTCAGCACAGCAATTTGATGATCGAGGAGAAATCCTGACCCGCTTCCCCCTTGTTCGCGAGCAACTGGTAGAGGCTTTCCGCCTGCGCCCCCATGGGCACGCTGGCGTTGACCGACGCTGCCGCTTCGAGTGCGAGTTTGAGGTCCTTCAGCATAAGGGCGACGGCAAAACCGCCGTTATAGCCATTGTCGGCGGGCGATTGGGGGCCGACGCCCGGGACGGGGCAGTAGCTTGTCATGGACCAGCTTTGTCCTGACGAGACGCTGGAGATATCGTAGAAGGTCTGCGCGTCGAGCCCGATCTTCTCCGCCATGGCGAAGGCTTCGCAGGTCGCCACCATGGTCGCGCCGAGCAGCATGTTGTTGCAGATTTTCGCCGCTTGGCCATTGCCGTCGCTGCCAGCGTGTATCACCGCCTTGCCCATGGCGGACAGGATGGGCTTTGCCTTGGAGAACGCGTCATCGTCGCCGCCAACCATGAAGGTGAGCGACCCGGCACTGGCCGCCGCGATGCCGCCGGAAACGGGCGCGTCGGCCATCTGGAAGCCCTTCGCCTTCGCCGCGGCGATCACGCGGCGGGCGGTTGCCACGTCGATGGTCGAGCAATCGAGGAATAGCGCACCGGGCTTGGCTGCGCCGAACACCTCGCCGGTATAGACGGCTTCCACATGCTTGCCCGCCGGAAGCATGGTGACGACGGCATCCGCGCCGGTGACTGCTTCGGCAGCGCTGCCCGTGCGGATGGCGCCTGCTGCCTCCGCCTTGGCAAGCGCGTCGTCGGACAGGTCGAAGGCGCGGACGGTGAAGCCGTTCTTCGCAAGATTGGCGGCCATTCCGCCGCCCATATTGCCCAGGCCAATGAAGGCGATCGTTTCAGTCATCCTGCTTCGTCCTTATCTTGATGCACAGCGCCATCACCGCTGCGTTTCGGGCAGCGGCGTCCATTCCTTGTCAGCGGGCAGGGGCGCGAAAAAGCTGTCGATCACGGCGTCATCGACCTCTTGCGCCGTGGCCGGATTCCACTTGGGCGCATTGTCCTTGTCGACGATCACCGCGCGCACGCCCTCGATGAAGTCGGGGCGGCGGATGACCCGGCAGGCGATGCGATATTCATTGCGCATATTGTCGGCGAAATCGGTGAAGCCCGCGCCCTCGCGCAACTGGCGCAGGGCGACCTTCACGGTTTGCGGCGACTTGGTGGCGATCGTTGCCAGCTGTTGCTGCGCCCAGTCGGACCTATCGGCGCGCAGGGCGGCCATGATGTCTTCGATCCTATCGGCGGCGAAGAGGCGATCGATGTCGGCCCGTTGCTCCGTCAGCGAGGATGCGGGCGCGGTCTCGTTCGCTTGGTCGAGAATGGCGGCCAGATCATCTGGACGGTCGAGGATGGCTTCCTTGATCGCATCCAGCTTGTCCGAAGCGATATAATGGGTGGCGATGCCGATCGCGGTGCAGTCCGCTCCATTGATCCGCGCGCCTGTGACGGCGAGCCACGTGCCGATCCGGCCTGGAAGGCGGGGGAGGAACCATCCGCCACCCACGTCAGGGAAAAGGCCGATGCCGGTTTCGGGCATGGCGAAGGTCGTCCGCTCGGTCGCGACGCGATAGCGGCAGGGGAGCGACAGGCCGACGCCCCCACCCATCACGATGCCGTCGATGAAGGCGACGATGGGCTTTTCATAGGTGAACAGCAGATGGTTCATCCGATATTCGTGACGGAAGAAATGCTCCGCTTCGACCCCGTCAGCCTTGGCGCTGCTGGCGATGAGGGCGATGTCGCCGCCCGCGCAGAAGCCGCGCCCCTCGGCATGGTCGATCATCACCGCCTTGATCGCCGGATCGCTGCGCCATTCGAGAAGCGCGGCGTTGATCGCATCGCACATGTCCAGCGTCAGGGCATGGATGGCGCGGGGGCGATTGAGGCGGATGCGCCCGACGCCGTTGCTTGCCGATATCAGCAGTTGGTCGGTCATGGTCGGCCCCTTCACTGACGCAGCAGGTCGCGCGCGACGATCATGCGCATCACTTGGTTCGTGCCTTCCAGGATCGAATGCACCCGCAGGTCGCGCCAGAAGCGTTCGACCGGATAGTCCATCAGATAGCCGTAGCCGCCATGCAGTTGCAGCGCGCGGTCGGCGATGGCTGACCCGGCGTCGGTGGCGAGGCGCTTGGCCATCGCGGCGAAGCGGGTCTTGTCGGGCGCGTTTTCCGTCACCTTGACCGCCGCCATGTAGAGCAGCGCGCGCGCGGCCTGAAGCTCCGTCTCCATGTCGGCCAGGGTGAATTGCGTGTTCTGGAAGTCGGCGATGGCCTGCCCGAACTGCTTGCGGTCCTTGGTGTAGGCGATGGCTTCGTCCAGGCAGCGCTGCGCCCCGCCCAGCGAGCAGGCGCCGATGTTGAGCCGCCCGCCATCAAGGCCCATCATCGCAATGCGGAAACCTTCCCCTTCGGCGCCGACGAGATTTTCAGCAGGCACGCGAACATTGTCGAAATTGACCTGCGCGGTAGGCTGCGAATGCCAGCCGAGCTTGCGCTCCTGCGCGCCGAAGCTGACGCCCGGCATGTCCTTTTCGATGACGAGGCAACTGATGCCCTTGGGGCCGTCATCGCCCGTGCGGATCATGGTGACATAGAGGTCGTTTTCACCGCCGCCGGAAATGAATTGCTTGGACCCGGTGACGAGATAGTCGCTGCCGTCCTTCACGGCGCGCGTCTTGAGCGCCGCCGCGTCCGAACCCGATCCCGCTTCGGTCAGGCAATAGCTGCCCATCCGATCCATCGGCACCATCGCGGGCAGATATTTGTCTTTGACCGGCTGCGCGCCGAAGCGGTCGATCATCCAGGCGGCCATGTTGTGGATCGATATGAACGCGCTGGTCGACGGACAGCCATAGGCCATGGCTTCCATGATGAGCGCGGATTCCAGCCGCCCAAGGCCAATGCCGCCGGATTCTTCCGACACATAGATGCCGCCGAAGCCAAGCTCTGCCGCCGCGCGGATGGTGTCGCGCGGGAAGATATGGTTTTCATCCCATTCAGCCGCATGGGGCGTGATCGCGTCGGCGGTGAAGCGCCGCGCCATCTCCTGGATCTGGCGTTGGTCGTCGGTAAGGTCGAACTGGGTCATCATGCATCCTGTGGAGTGATGGGAGAGCATGCGCTCTCCCCTCGCGGCTGTCATCCCATGGTGGGGATGACGAAGGCGCTGTCGCCGGACGCGCCGCCATCGGGCCAGCGCTGGGTGATGGTCTTCACCTTGGTCCAGAATTTGACGCCTTCCATGCCATGCTGGTTGGTGTCGCCAAAGGCCGACCGCTTCCAGCCGCCGAATGTGTGATAGGCGACCGGCACCGGGATCGGCACGTTGATGCCGACCATGCCGACATTCACCCGCGCGGCGAATTCGCGCGCGGCATGGCCGTTGCGGGTGAAGATCGCCACGCCATTGCCATATTGATGCTGGCTGGGCAGGGCGAGCGCGTCCTCGAAGCTTTCGGCGCGCACCATTTGCAGCACGGGGCCGAAGATTTCTTCTTGGTAGGTCCGCATCGTGGGCTTTACTTGGTCGAACAGCGTCGGGCCGACGAAGAAGCCCTGCTCATGCCCCTGCAGCGTGAAGCCACGGCCATCGACGACCAGTTCAGCCCCTTCATCGACGCCCATCTGGATGTAGCTCTCGATCTTCGCCTTGTGCGCGGCGTTGATCACCGGACCATAATGGGCTTCGGGATCGGTCGAGACGCCGACGCGTAGCGCCTGGATCGCGGGGATCAGCTTTTCGCGCAGGGCAAGCGCGGTCTTTTCACCCACCGGCACGACGACGGGCAGCGCCATGCAGCGTTCGCCAGCCGAACCGAAGGCCGCACCGGACAGATCGTTGACGACCTGGTCGAGATCGGCGTCCGGCATGACAATGCCGTGGTTCTTCGCGCCGCCCATTGCCTGGACGCGCTTGCCGTTGTCGACGCCGCGCTTGTAGACATAATGGGCGATGTCGGACGATCCGACGAAGCTGATCGCGCCGATATCCGGGTGGTCGAGGATGGCGTCGACCATCTCCTTGTCCCCCTGGATGACCTGGAAAATGCCCTCGGGCAGGCCAGCTTCCAGAAAGAGTTCGCCAAGGCGCACGGGGACGGACGGATCGCGCTCGGATGGCTTCAGGATGAAGGCGTTGCCGGTGGCGATCGCGACGCCCGACATCCACAGCGGGATCATCGCCGGGAAGTTGAACGGCGTGATGCCAGCGCCGATGCCGATCGGCTGGCGCATGGAATAGACATCGATGCCGGGGCCCGCGCCCTGGGTATATTCGCCCTTCAGCGCATGGGGGATGCCGCAGCAAAATTCGATGACTTCCAGGCCGCGCTGAATGTCGCCCCTGGAATCGGCGATCACCTTGCCATGTTCGGACGAGAGCAGATGGGCGAGTTCGTCCATGTTCTTTTCGACCAGCGCCTTGAAGTTGAACATGACGCGGGCGCGCCGCTGCGGATTGACCGCTGCCCAGGCAGGCTGCGCCGCCTTCGCCGCTTCGACCGCCCGGTCGAGCAGCGCACGGTCGCCCAGGGCGACGCGGGCCTGAACCTGCCCGTCATTGGGATTGAACACATCACTGTAACGCGCAGCTTCGCCGTCATGGGCAAAGGCGAGCTTGTGGGAAATATCGCGCATGGCATCCTCTCGATGAGATTTGCCTTATCATGCCGAAAGGCGATAATGCATTCAATTCCCCTTTATTGCAGAGTTGATCTGCATTTTTGCATGGGTGCGGTTGATGTTCGATTGGGACGATTTGCGGATATTCCTGACGGTCGCGCGGTTGAAGCGAGTGGCTCCGGCGGCGCGGATGCTCGGCATTGATGCGACGACGATTTCCCGCCGATTGTCGCGCCTGTCACAGGCGCTCGATGCGCAATTGTTCGAGCAGACGGGGGCGGAAAGGGCGCTGACGGAGCATGGTGCGGCCTTGCTCCGCCATGCAGAAAGCATCGAGAGCGCGGCAATGTCGGCCATCGTCGATGTGAAGGGGGAACGGCACAGTCTGAACGGACAGGTGCGCTTGTCCGTGGCGGAAGGCTTTGGCCGATGGATATTGGCGCCTGCGATTCCCGGCTTTCATGCGCGTCATCCCGGCATCCGGCTGGACGTCATCACCGCTTCCGGTTTCCTTAATCCGTCAAAGCGGGAGGCGGACATGGCGGTGATGCTGGCGCGGCCGCAGCGCGGGCATCTGGCGGTGCGCAAGCTCGCTGATTACACGCTGCATCTCTATGCCTCGCCCGCCTATCTCGCGGCGCGCGGCGCTCCGGCAGCCCGGGAACAGCTGCATGAGCATATGCTGATCGGCTATGTCCCCGAGTTCCTCTATTCGCCGGAACTGGATTATCTGGACGAGGTGCAAGCGGGGTTGGAAGCCTCGCTAAGGTCCAGCAGCATCGGCATGCAGCGCCAACTGATCCTGGACGGCGCAGGCATCGGCGTGCTGCCGGATTTCATCGTGGCCGATGATGAGACGCTGGTGCGCCTTTTCCCGGAGGAGGTGGAGATTGCACGCTCCTTCTGGCTGGTGACGCACCCGGAAATGGCGAAGCTCGCCCGCATCTTGGCGGTGTCCGACATGCTGCGAGAACGATCGGAAGCACTGCTGGGCCGGGGCGCTTCAGTCAGTTGAAGCACCCCGGCGGAGGTAGCGAGGTCAGGCGACCAGACGCGGTTCGACCGGGTCCTGCGGTACGCCCTTGGGCTTGCCGACATCATAGACGCGGGTCAGCAGGCCGATGAAATTGGTGTCATGCAGCGGATCGCTCGGCATCTCGAAGATTTCGCCGCGCGCCCGAAGGTCCTTCACGAAAATCTCGAACGCCATGTCTGTCGTGATGTCGTCTGTATGGTCGCGCGAAATCCGCAGGTCGTTAAGGTCAGTGTAAACCTGGGCGTTCCAGTGAAGGAGCAGGCGGAACTCCTGCTCCGGGATCTTCGCCACCACATCGTCGCCGGTCATGATCCGCCAGCCGCCAGCCACATCAGGATCAGCCGACATGGTCGAATTGATCGCGAGGCCCGCCGGTTTGCGCTGATCCACCGGGCCGCAGCCCTGCGCGGTGTGGAACATCATCTCATTTTCCACGACGACGCCGCGTCCCCACATCGGCGCTTCCAGGCAGGCAGGGTCATTTTGCGGCCCGTTCGGCCAATAGTGGAATCCGCCGCCGATCGAACCCTGATAATACCAGGCGATGACCTGCGCCTTCTTCGCCTGCCAGCGTTTGAAGAGGCCGGACTTCGCCATGATGTTCAGCAGCCAGATCGGGCAGTTGACTTCGTACAGGCCGCGAAACTGCGTGCCATCGACATGCGGTGAACCGCCTGCCGAGCTTGGACCCTGAATGTTGAACATCAGCTGGTCGCATTCGACATAGGGCGTGTTCCAATAGCTGCGCGCCATGTCCAGGAACTTCTTGTTGTAGAAGCAGTCGTCGAGTTCGGGAAAGCGATTGACGCCGTTGTCGGCGATGTAGCCGCGAAACACCGGGTTCATGAACATGTCCCAGGTCGGCGTGAACCCTTCCGGAATGGAGCCGGTGGAGGTCGCGATCACTTCTTCGGGCGAAGAGAAATATTGCGCGAGAATGAGGGACCAGGGGCCTTCGCGGCGAATGACATCCAAGACTCGCTGATGCTGGTCTTCGGTGTAGAGATCGTCGACGATCCTGGGCGGCGCGACGGGCAGGAAAGTGGAAGCGACATCGGCAGGCATATGCTCTCTCCAGCGATCGATTTCCCCACGTGAACGGCAGGGTCGAAGGTGGGAATATCCCATCGTCGCCCAGCCTGCAATAATTTCCGAAAAGATGTTCGACTATTCGCCGCGTCGCGCCGCCACTCCGTCGAGCACCAGTGCCAATGTGGTGCGCCAGCGGGGGAGGGCAGTGTCGGCATAACGGTCAGGATGCGCGGCGATGACCGGCACATCTTCCGCCGAACGCTGATCGATCGAAGCGCGCACGGCGTCGCGATATTCCGCTTCGCCGCCTGCCACCGCGCGGGCGTAGGAAGAGAGGAACGCGCCGCCCAGCACGATCAGGTCGATGGAGCGTAACAGGTCGAGCGCTTCCGGCAGGTCGAACCCGCGCGCCAGCATGACTTGCAGCCATTGTTCCGAACTGTCGATTTCGACCGCAGGTCCCAGATTGCCGCTGACGAGGGTGGAGACAAGCTGCCCCTCCTCCACCAGCTTGTGGAGCGCTTGTGCATATTGGGTGGCATATTGGCGCCAGGATTGGCCTTCGTCCTCCGGGAAGGTGGCGGCCCCCGAAGCGCGCTGCGCCGCCAGCCGGACTAGTTCCTTCCGCCCGGTGACATAGGTGTAGAGCACCGCCGGGCGAACGCCGAGCCGATCGGCGAGCGCCGCGATCCTCAGGCCATCCAGCCCCATCTCGATCGCTGCGTCCAGGATCTGCGCCAAGGTCAATCGCCGCGGCCGTCCGACAGAGCGGGCAGCAGGTGGCGGCCCTTCCGCCTCGACAGGGGAAGATTCAAGATTTTCGCTGCTCATCGGCCGACCCATAACGATGGAAGCATCAGGCGTCGATCCGATGCGATGGGTCAAGGAAGCTGGCGAAGGATGATCGATCCGAACGATTATGCGCGCTTCGCGACATAAATTGGGGCTGATGACGCGCCAGAGCATGCGGTAGGCATCGGCGGCCGAGAGCGGGCATGGTATAAGGCTGTTGGAGAGGCAGGGGAGAAAATCCGGTGGGGACAAGCCTGGTCCATCTCATTGGAGTGGCGAGCCGGCATGCGCTGACGGAAAGCGGGCAGGATCTCGATGCGATCATGGCGACGATGGAAGGCGAGCCGACCTACCAATATTTCCCTGTTGGGAGAAGCTTTACGGGTTTTGAAAAGACGCGCCGCCTCTACCGCCATTTCATCGATGACGTGCAGCCGCGTATCGCGAACTATCATGTCATCAGTGAGTCCGTCGGCCCGCAGGGCGTAGTGCAGGAATATGACATCCAGATCAGGTTAATCGGGGAAACAGAGCTCAGCTGGCATCGCATCATGGCGATCCTGGTCTTTGGAGAACAAGGGCTGACCGGAGAGCGCATGTATTCGGACGAAGCGCTGTTCCGGACGCTGACCGGCCCCATCTGGGATGAGATGGAGACGATCTCGCCCGATCCTCAACAGATATGAACGACGTATATCAGGACTTTCTCCAGACAGGCGACGACTTCAATGGCCTCCAACTCTTTGCAACATCTTCTTTCCCCCGGCCGGATCGGCGGCATGGAATTGCGCAACCGCATTGCCGTAACGGCCATGGGGGCGAGCCTTGCCGAAGCCGATGGCCACTGCGGCGAGCGGATCATCCGCTATCATGAGGAGCAGGCGAAGGGCGGCGTCGGGCTCATCATAACGGGCGTTGCCGGTGTGGCGTGGCCGGTCGGAGGCAATCAGGTCAACCAGATCGCGATTTCCGACGATCGCTTCCTGCCGGGCCTGACGGCGCTCGTGGAAGCGGTCCACAAGCATGGCGCGAAGATCGCGCCGCAAATCCATCATGGCGGCCTGGTCGCGATGGAGGATATGCTGGGCGGCCGACCGGTCTGGTGCCCGTCGCTGCCCGAAGCACCCGAAGGCGACTTTACAGAGGCGTTCCTGCTCGAAGAACTCGCCGTCGCGCCGTTCAGCAAGATCCAGGCTGTCAGCTTCAAGGAAATGACGCTTGAAGACATCCGGACGGTCATCGGCCAGTTCGCCGCCGCCGCAGACCGGGCGAAGCGCGCCGGGTTCGATGGCGTGGAAATTCATGGTGGGCATGGATATCTTCTGTCGTCCTTTATCTCGCCGAAATCGAACCGGCGGACGGATGCCTATGGCGGGCCGCTGGAGAACCGCGTCCGCATCCTGGTCGAGGTCATCCAGGCCGTTCGGCAGGCTGTAGGTTCTGACTTCCCCGTCTGGTGCAAGCTGGACTCTCGCGAAGTCGGGAAAAAGGGCGGCCTGACGATCGAAGACGCCGCGCAGGTCGCCCGCATGGCGGAAGCCGCAGGCGCCGACGCGATCACGGTGACGGCCTATCACGACACGGCGCAGGGAAAGCTGCACTCGGGATCGCACACGCCCCACGAACCCGCCGTGAACCTTCCCTATGCGGCGCAGATCAAGGCTGCGGTCTCCATTCCCGTCATCGCATCCGGCCGGATCGAGCCTGATGTCGGCGACAAGGCGATTGCCAACCGGCAGATCGACTTTGTTTCAATGGGCCGCAAGTTGCTGGCTGATCCGCACCTGCCGCGCAAGCTGACGGAAGGCCGGGCGGCAGATGTCTTGCCCTGCATCTATTGCTATACCTGCATCAGCGCCATCTATGTCTGCGATCCGCTGCGCTGCGCGGTCAATCCGGAAACGGGATTTGAATATCTGCGTTCGGACGCGCCATCGTCGGCGCCCAAGCGGATAGTGGTCATTGGCGGCGGGCCGGGCGGCATGGAAGCCGCGCGCAGGCTGGATGGCCTGGGGCATCAGGTCATCCTGCTTGAACAGGGTGAATATCTGGGCGGCACGCTGCGCTTCGCGGCGCTCGCCTATCCGGCCAATGAGCGGTTGCTTGACTGGCTGCAACGGCAGATCGCGTCTTCACAGGTCGATGTGCGGCTGCGCACCCCCGCGACGCCAGAGCTTCTGCGTACGCTTCAGCCTGACGCGGTCGTGGTCGCGACGGGCGCGGTGCGCGGGATGCCGGACATACCGGGCAATGATATGCCCCATGTGTTCTCGGGCGATGACATGCGCCGAATGGTGCTTGGCCAAAGTTCCGACGAACTCAAGCGCAAGACCGGGCTGCTGACGCGGGCCGCGACGAAGCTCGGCTCCATGACGGGCATAACCGCCAACCTCGATTTCGTGCGCAAGGCGACGCACCAATGGATGCCGCTGGGCAAGCGGATAGTCATTATCGGTGGAGAACTGGTCGGCCTTGAACTGGCAGAGTTCCTGAATGAACGTGGCCGCGAGGTGGTCGTGGTCGATGATGCCCCGCGCCTTGGCGCCGGTCTGACGATCGTCCGCCGGATGCGGTTGCTCGCGGAACTGAAGGAGCATGGCGTTGATCTCCATCCCGGATCGAGCGCAATCCGGATCGAGCGGGATGCCGTCCGCTTCATGGACAAGGATGGGGTGGAGCAGTCGGCCGCTGCCGATCATGTGATTGTCGCGAAGGGCGCAACGGGGGACCTGACGCTCGCCAACCAATTGCAGGAACAGGGCTTTGCCGTTCACGTCGTCGGCGATGCCAAGGGGGTTGGTTATATCGAAGGGGCGATGCGCGGCGCGGCGGAGGCGGTGGACGCAATAGCCGGGTGAATGCCCGGCCCATATTCATGCGGAACCAGCGGGGGAATGTGCGCTGCGGTCCGGAAATGTCGATGATCGAGGCCATATGAACCGGACTGATACACGCCTTTCCTTTCAGGATGTGGAGCCTGCGGCGGCGGGCGGCGGCAATGGGACGCGGGGGAAGAAGGGCCGCCGTGGCTGGCGCCGCGCTGTCCTGATCGGTGCTGGCGCCATTGCCGTCCTGGGCGGCGCATATTGGGCCTATAGTGAGAACCTGTTCCGGCCGACTCCCGCGATCGACTATAGCGGACCAACGGCGGGCTGGAGCTATTATGGCGGGGATGCGGGCGGGACGCGCTATTCGCCGCTGACCCAGATCACGCCTGAAAATGTCTGGGCGCTGAAGCCTGCATGGACCTATCATATCGGGATGGTGACGGCCCCTGAGCCGCTTTCCCCGACATTCCAGGCGACGCCGATCATCGCGGAAAACCGGCTGTATCTCTGCTCGGGTAACGGCCGCATCGCTGCGGTGGACCCGGAGACGGGCAAGGAAATCTGGGCCAAGCAGCCAAGCTCGGACAATTTCAGCACCTATCTGCTGAACTGCCGTGGCGTCACCTATGCCCGTGACGAAAGCGTGCCAGCCGGTGCGGAATGCGCGGGGCGGATCTTCGCCGGGACGCTGGACGGGCGGCTGGTGGCGCTCGATTCCGCCACGGGCCGCGAGTGCCGCTCCTTCGGCCGCAACGCCGTGGTCGATCTGAAACCTGGCCTTGGCAAGATGGAGCGGGGCGACCTGTCCATCTCTTCGCCGCCCGTCGTCATCGGCAATGCCATTGTCGTGAATGGCAGGCTTACCGACAATATGCGGGTCGACATGCCCGCGGGTGCAATCCGTGCGTTCGATATCCATTCCGGCAAGCCCTTATGGTCGTGGAACGGCCTGCCGCCGGGGATGAGCGATGCCAAGGATGCGCCCGAGGGTGAGCAATTCGTCCGGCGCACGCCCAATAGCTGGGCGCCGATGGCGGTCGATCCGAAGCTGAACCTCGTCTATGTGCCGATGGGCAACGCACCGCCCGACCATTATGCCGCCAACCGGCGTGGCCTGGACTATTATGCAAGTTCGGTCGTGGCGCTTGACGGAACGACCGGCGAAGTCAAATGGCGGTTCCAGACGGTCCATAACGATGTGTGGGACTATGATCTTCCTGCGCAGCCGGTGCTGTTCGACTTGCCTACGGCGAACGGGTCCATCCCCGCGCTCGCGCAGACCACGAAGGTCGGGCATATCTTCATTCTCGATCGGCGCACCGGCAAGCCGATCTTCCCCGTCGTCGAACGGCCCGTCCCGCAAGAGGGCAAGGTGCCGGGCGAAAAGCTGTCGCCCACCCAGCCATTCCCCGCCAATCCCGCGTTCATCATTCGTGACCCGGATTTGCGCGAAGAGGATATGTGGGGCTTCACCCCCTATGACAAATATAAGTGCCGGGAACTGTTCCGATCGGTGAACTATAAGGGCGTCTTCACCCCTCCCTCGACAAAAGGGTGGCTGCAGTGGCCAAGCTTCGAGGGCGCTTCCAACTGGGGCGGGGTGACGATCGATCCGCAACGCGGCATCCTGATCGCCAACACGACGCAGGTGGGCGCGATCATGAAGCTGATCCCGCAGGCAGAGGTCGCGTCCCGCACCGCCGCGGGCGAGGCCATCCTGCCCACCAAAGGCGCGCCCTATGGTCTGCAGATGAAGCCGATGCTCTCGCCATTCGGTGCGCCGTGCAACCGGCCGCCCTGGGGCCGCTTGACCGCGATCGATTTGAAAGCAGGCAAGACGCTGTGGAATGTACCGCTCGGCACCACGCGCGACCAGGCGCCGCCGCCCATATGGTTGAAGCTTGGCGTGCCGAACCTTGGCGGCAGTATCGCCACGGCTTCGGGGCTGGTCTTCCTTGGCGCGACTACGGACAATTATCTGCGGGCCTATGACATCGCCTCCGGCAAGGTCGTCTGGCGCGTTCGGCTGCCTGCCGGGGGACAGGCTACGCCCATGACCTACCGCCTGAAAAAGGATGGCCGCCAATATGTGGTGATCGCTGCGGGCGGGCACAAATTCCTTGGCACAAAGCTTGGGGATTCACTGGTCGCCTACGCCTTGCCCAAATGACCTGCCCGGCGGCGGCTGATCAATCTTGTCGCCGCCGCCGCGTCTTTCCAATAAGAGAGGGGAAAGACTCAGCCCGCATAAGGCGCGGCGGATGGAGAGCGCGGCAGTGCACGAATATGTCAGCTGGACGGAGGAACGGCTTGCGACGTCGCGCCTTCCGGGTGTGCTCGTCCGGCTCAACCTTCCTCATGGCGGGCATCTGCCGCACCATTTGGCGGGACGCGTAGCAACTCATCAGGTAGGGCTTTGGACGTCCAGCATCCACCGGCCACGCGGGCGTTTCCGCTACGCCAACCAGCGCGATTATCATGAAATGAAGCAGGCGACGTTCGTCCCCGCCGAAATCGACTGGGTCGCCGAAGTCGAGGAGTCAGGTCCGCTGAAGCCTGCGATCTTCTGCGACTTTGAAAATGACTATATTTACGAGACGACCGGCGTCGATCCACATCATTGCACTGAGCAGTTGATGGCGTGCGAGAATGGCGATGTGTCTCAACAGGCTTTGAGGTTGCTGGCGGATGAGCTTCGCGCGCCGGGCTTTTCCCATGCCGTGAAGGTGGACTCGCTGTGCCGGCTGATCCTGGTGGAACTGGCGCGGCAACTCGACAGCGCGAGCCCCGATGCAGGCGGAGGCGGGAAGGGCAAGCTTGCCGCATGGCAACTGCGCCGCATCCGCGATCTTGTGGAAACCGTTGAGGGCCGTCCACTGACCGTGTGTCGGCTGGCCGAGGAATGCGGCATCAGCGCGTCCCATCTGCGGCGCCTGTTCAGGGCAACGATGGGCACGTCCGTCAGCACCTATGTCGAAGGCATTCGGCTGGAACGCGCAAAGGCGATGCTCGCCGACAGGACGCTGCCGCTGAAGGGGATTGCTCACCGTCTGGGCTTTGCCAACGCAAGCGCCTTTTCCGCCGCGTTCAGGCGTGAGGCGGGGACCAGCCCCAACAAATACCGGCAGCAGATTATCGCCTGACACTCCCGTGCCGACCGGGCTTGTGTGGTCTGACTGAACGCCGGGCCAGCAAGACCAAGGAACGGCTTCATCAAAGGCGCGTTTGCGGTCTTGAAATACAGGGAGATGAAAAAATGCGCATCACATTGATGATCGTCGGCGCCGGGCTCACGCTCGCGGCCTGTAATCAGGCGAGTGAACAACGCACCGCCGACGCATTGGACTCCGCTTCGAATACAGCAGAGCGCGCGGGCGACCGCATCGAAAATGTGGCGGACAATGCGCTTAACTCCTTGAAACCGGCACCGAACGCGCAGGAATTCGTGAACCTTGCCGCCAAGAGCGATGCGTTCGAAATCGCCGCTGCGAAACTGGCTGCGACCAATGCCGCGTCGCCCGAGGTGAAGGCGTTCGCACAGCAGATGATCAAGGCGCATTCGGACTCTACCGCGAAGATCAAGGCGGCTGCTGGCAAGTCCCGCCCGGCTGTGGCGCCCGACCCGACGCTTACGGCGGATCAGAAGGAAGAGCTGGACGAGCTGCGGCAAAAGAAGGGTGCGGCCTTTGATGAGGAATATGTCGATGGGCAGGTGGATGCGCATGAGGATGCGCTGGCGCTGATGCGATCCTACGCATCCGGCGGCACGCATGCTGCGTTGAAGGCGGTAGCGGGCGAGATCGCGCCGGTTGTCGAAGGCCATTTGAAGATGGCGCGTGATCTGGAGGCGAAGACCGATAAATAACGGCCCTGCAGCGGCAGCCTGTACGGAGCCGCTGTTTCGGTCTCTGCCTTGTCCTGAACGCATAAAATGAACCTGTTTGACCTCGACCTTGCTCTGCCAATCCTTGGCGCAATCGTCGCCGGTGGTATCGTTGGTGCCGAGCGGGAATATCGCGCCAGCCCCGCCGGGTTTCGCACGCATATTCTGGTCAGCCTGTCCTGCGCGCTGCTGATGCTGGCGGCCGTGCACCAGGTTCGGTGGCTCAGCGACACGCCGGACGATATCATCCGGATCGATCCCGTGCGCATGGCGCATGGCGTGCTGACCGGTATCGGCTTTCTGTGTGGCGGCGTGATATTTCGCGAAGGGTTCAACGTCCGGGGCCTCACCACCGCCGCATCGCTATGGTCCACATCCTCGCTGGGCGTGCTGTTCGGTGTCGGCTTTTACAGCCTCGCCATCGCGGGAACGGTGGCGACTTTGCTCGTCCTCACGGCGGTGACCATATCCGACCGCTTCCTGCCGCAACGGCGCCATGCCCTCGTCAAGGTGCGCTATGATCGTGGTTCGCCGGTTTCGCAGACGGCGTTCCGCTCTCTTCTCCTGGACGCTTATCTGCATCCCAGTTCGATACGGCAGCAGCTTAAGGATGATTATCTGGAATTCAGCACGACGGTCGCGGGTGATAATGAGGAGAGGATGGAGCTCCTGACCAGCGCGCTGAGGCGAGATGCGCATGTCGTGGGCTTCGACTATGTGCCCCATGGGACATAACCCAATGGTTATCGATCCTGCCAGCTAGACTGGAGCGGCGGGCAAAGGGGCTCTCCCGAGGATCATGTCGGAAGCCTTCTCGGCAATCATGATCGTCGGCGCATTGGTGTTGCCGGAAACCACCTGCGGCATGATGGAAGCGTCGACGACGCGTAGTTGCTCGATCCCATGCACCCGCAGGCTGGCGTCCACCACTGCGTCATCCCCGCTGCCCATCTTGCACGTCCCGGCAGCATGATGATCGTTGGTCAGGGTCGCGCGAATATAGGCGTCGAGTGCCGTATCATCGTCCAAGTCGCGAACGGGAATGTCTGCCTTCACGCCAAATTCCTGGAAGGCTGGCTTGCGGTAAATCTCGATCGCCGTACGCAAGGCCGCTCGCAAACGCTTCCGGTCCGCTTCTTCCCCCAGATAGTTGGCGTCGAGGATCGGCAAGGCCGACGGATCTGCGGAGGCGAGGCGCAACTCGCCCCGGCTTTCCGGCACGGTAAGCTCCATCCGGTTGACCATGCCATGTTCGGGCAAAGGATCGCCCGTCAAATGATCGAGCCTGATGGGGACGAACTGATATTTGATGTCCGGCACCGCCTGTTCCGGCAGCGATCGGATCATGCCCACCGCCTCGATCGAACATTCCGCCATGAAGCCACTTCGGCCAAAGACCCCGCGCATCAACTCTTTTCCGGCATAGAGCGGGTTCAGCAGCTTGGCCTGGGACAAGGGCGCAGTGCAGGTCGCGTGGGCGGTGATGCTGGCATGATCGTGCAGATTGCGGCCCACGCCCTTCAGGTCCGCATGAGCGGCAATGCCGTGGGAGGTCAGTTGGTCGCCATCGCCGATGCCGGAAAGCAGAAGCAGATGTGGAGACTGGAACGCCCCGGCGGACAGGATCACTTCGCCTGCGGAGAAGCGATGCCGGTTCCTGCCTTGCCGCAGTTCGATGCCGGTGGCCCTTTGCTTCTCCAATATGATGCGGGTGACGTGCGCACCCGTCATCACCGTCAGGTTCGGCCGATGGCGGGCAGGACGGAGATAGGCTGACGCCGTGCTCCAGCGCCGCCCCCGCCAGATCGTGGACTCGGCAGGCCCGAAGCCTTCCCTGCGCGCTCCGTTTATGTCCTCATTATAGGAATAGCCTGCCTGTACCCCCGCCTGGATGAAGGCCTTTGCCAGCGGGTTGTTCACCGGCGACCGCTGCACATGCAGTGGTCCTCCCGTGCCATGATAGGCGTCCCCACCGCATGCATGATCTTCCGCGCGCTTGAAGTAGGGCAGCACCTCCCGGTAGCTCCAGCCATCATTCCCCATCGCGGCCCAACCATCATAGTCCTGCGCCGCGCCACGGCAGTAAAGCATGCCGTTGGTGGAGCTTGACCCGCCCAGCACCTTGCCGCGCACATCGCGCATGATCCGGCCATCGACATGGACCTGCGGGGCGGTGGGATAGACCCAGGCGAACTTGCCGGGCCGGTACATGGCGGTGAAGAAGCCGGGCATATGGATCAGGGGGCTGCGATCGGCAGGGCCAGCCTCCAGCAGCAGCACGTGCAATCCCGTGCCATCCGTCAGGCGATTGGCCAAAACGCAACCGGCGGACCCGGCGCCGACGATGATGATGTCAAAATGCTTTCGCGCCACTGGCCACGTCTCTCCTGCCGGGCATTGATGCAGCGGAGGAGCGTCTCTTCCTCTCGATGCTCATGCCTCTTGTGGAGGAGTGGTACTCAACTGTTCGGTTGCCGTAAAGGAGGATGCATGCCCTCTTAGGCGATGCCATTTCCTAACCTGAGATGGCGGCTGTTTCGATCGGCGGAACCCGGCCCCCATGAAAGGAGTCGCTTGTAGACCTGGCGCATCATGCGCGCTGGCAAGGAGGTTCTCATGGCTCAAAAAGGTGCAGGCGGTAATCCGGGGGCGATCACGAAGAAGGGCGGCGATGGCGCCAGCGGAAGCACGGGCACGGGACGCGGCGGCGGCAACAACGCGCGCGGATCGCAGTCCGCTTCGAAGGGCAAGGACAAGCAGATGCAAGCGCAGGAGAATGCCGCTCAAAAGCGCAAGGACGAAGGCGGCTACCAATAACCGCCAGGATTTGGGCCGTTCATCCCGGCAAGGAAGGCGCGAGACTGACGCCCAGAAAGTCCTTCAGCGCCTTCCATGACAGGATATGCGCGGCGCGATCATAGCGCATGCGGGGGTCGCCGAGCGAACCGACATCTTCATTGGTGAAGCTGTGGAAGGCTGGGCCGTAGTTCGTCAGCTGCCAGTCCGCCTCCGCATGCCGCATCTCTTCCTCGAAAGCGGCCACATCTTCCGGCGGCACGAGCGGGTCACGATCACCGGTGAATACAGCTATCCGCGCCATCTTCTGATCAGGGCGTGCCGGTGCGTTCGTCGTCAAGAGGCCGTGGAAGCTGCCGACAGCGGCGACCGGCGCACCCGACCGCGCCAGTTCCAGCACGGTGAATCCGCCAAAGCAGAAGCCGATCGCCGCGCACCGCGCCGCATCCACGCCGGAGATCGCCAGCAGTTCGTCAAATCCCGCCCGCACTCGTTGCCGCAGCAGCGGAGGATCGTCCTTGAACCGCTGAAGAGCCGCGAACATCGCCTCGCCTTGCAATACATGGCCGCCGCCATGCATGTCCGCCGCCAGCACGAAATAGCCGTCCTGCGCCAGCAGGGCGCAATGACGCCGGACATTGCCGCCGATCCCGTCTGCTTCATGGACGACCAGCATCGCCCTGCCATTAGGCTGACCCGAAGGGCGGTAGATTTCGCCGATCAATTCGACATCGCCGTCGCGATAGACATGCGGTTGGCCAGCGGCGATCGAGTTCATGCGCGTCTCCCAAGCGGTTTGCAGGCTCAACCTTGTGGGTAGGAAATCGATCCCGCCTCAATGCAGCCTGATGGCGTGTGATGAGGCCTTCAGGCCTTGGCCCGCGCATGTTCCAAATGGGAATCGATCAGGGCCGCGCAGGTGTCTTCCAGCGCCTGTGCCGGACCCTGGCTGCCGAAAACATGATGGGTCGCCATCGCGCCCTCGATGACCAGGATCAGCCCGTCAGCCAGCTTTTCCGGCTCGGCCACGCCCAGATCCCGGCTGAGATCGCAAAACAGCGCACGGAAATCGGATTTACAGCTTTCCACGATCAGGCGGCCCGGATGACCGGGCTCGGGCAGTTCGACCGCAACATTGCTGATCAGGCAGCCGCGAAAATCGGCCCGGCGCATCTTTTCCGCCTTGTGCCGGATAACGGCGTCCAACCGATCGCGCGGGTCCGGACCGGCCGCGTCCAGCGCCGCGTAAATACTCGCCCGGCCCGCCTCCACATCTTCCCGCAGGCAGGCGGCGACAAGTTCGTCCTTTGACCGGTATGCGCGGTACAGGCTGGGTTTGGTGACGCCTGCCTCGCAGACGATCTCATCCACCCCCACGGCCCTGATTCCGCGCCTGTAGAAGAGGTCCTTGGCGGTCTCGAATATCTTCGAAGCTGCTGTTTTCCTTGGCGTTCCTTCCGCGCAGCCGCAATCGGAACCAAATGTCAGGCCCATAAACAAAAATTCCGCATCCTCTCGCTTGACGGCCATGTAACAGATCGGTACGTACCGCGCAAGAGACGTACCGGTCAGTAACATAACCGTAAGATAAGTGTGGGGCAGACGATGTATCTTTCCAAAGTCAAAGCCGACTCGGAAATCCAACAGGATGCGCCTGAAGGACGGCGTTGGAAGCCTGCCTACCTTCTGCTTCCGGCGGCAGGGGTGCTCGCCATATGGGCGGGCATGAGCTGGTGGAACGGCACGCCCGCACCCGCCGCGCCGCCTCCGGCCGTGGTGACCGTGGCCACGCCTCTGTCCCGGATGGTCGTCGATTGGGACGATTATGTCGGCCGGTTCGAGGCAAGCAAGGCAGTGGAGGTCCGGCCCCGCGTGTCAGGCCAGCTTGTCGGCATCCACTTCCGCGATGGCGATGTGGTGAAGAAGGGGCAACTGCTCTTCACCATTGACCCGCGACCCTTCACAGCCGCGTTGCAGGAATCGCAGGCACAGGTCGCCAGTGCATCGACCGCATTGGGTCTCGCGCGGGCTGAGCTTGGCCGTGCCACGCGGCTGATCGCTGACGAGGCCGTCAGCGCGGAGGAAGTCGATTCCCTCCGCGCCCGGGTTCGATCGGCGCAGGCGCAGCTTGCCGCCGCCCAGGCAGGCGTACGGGCGCGCCGCCTCAACGTGGAATTCGCCTATATTCGCGCGCCGATCACCGGGCGGATTTCCGACCGGCAGGTGGATGTCGGCAATCTGGTGGCGGGTGACACGGCCGCTGGCGCAACGGTGCTGACGACGATCAACGCGCTCGATCCGATCTACTTCTCCTTCAACGGTTCCGAAGCACTCTACCTGAAGCATCGCCGCCAGGCGGATGCGAGCCAGCAGGTGGAGATCCGGCTCCAGGACGAAACCGGCTACAAGTGGAAGGGCAGGGTCGACTTCACCGACAATGCGATCGATCGCGGGTCGGGCACCATCCGGGGCAGGGCGGTCGTTTCCAATCCTGAATCCTTCCTGGTGCCCGGCATGTTCGGCAATATGCGCCTGGGCTCTGGCGCGCCGCATCGCGCGTTGCTGGTCCCGGATGGGGCCGTCATGACCGATCAGGCGCGCAAGCTGGTCTATGTCGTCAACAAGGATGGCAGCACCACGGCCAAGCCGGTCCAGATCGGCGCGCTCGCCAATGGCCTGCGGGTCATCCGGTCGGGCCTGTCGCCATCCGATCAGGTAGTCATTCAGGGCAGCCAGTTCATCCAGCCCGGCGCGAAGGTCAAACCCGTCGCGGGGCGTATCGAAGCAGCACCGTCATCGACCAGCGAACCGGTTTCCGCGCCGGTCGCGTCGCAGGCCACGCTGGCCGACTGACCATAGGGCCGGCATGGGAGCCGCAGCGCCGGACGGCGCCACGGCGGCCCCTGCCTGGGAAAGGGAATAAGGGAAGAGATCATGCGTCTCAGCCACGTCTTCATCAAACGGCCGATCTTCGCCGGCGTCATCGCAGTGATCATCACCATCGTCGGCGCGCTTGCCTATTTCGGCTTGCCCGTCGCGCAATATCCCGACGTCGTGCCCCCCACGGTCACGGTCAGCGCCAACTATCCCGGCGCATCGTCGGAAACGATCGCCGACACCGTGGCCGCGCCGCTGGAGCAGGAAATCAATGGCGTCGACGACATGCTCTACATGTCGAGCCAATCGACCGGCGACGGACGGCTGACCATCACGGTCACCTTCAAGCAGGGCACCGACCTGGATGAAGCGCAGGTGCTGGTGCAGAACCGGGTAGCGCTCGCCGAACCCCGGCTGCCCGAAGATGTGCGGCGGCAGGGCGTGGTGACGCGCAAGACCACACCCGACTTTCTGCTGGTCGCGAACTTGATTTCGCCCGGCAACACGCTCGATCGCGCTTACCTTTCCAACTATGCGCTGACCCAGATGAAGGACCGGCTCGCGCGCATCGACGGCGTGGGTGAGGTTCGCATCTTCGGCGCGCGCGACTATGCGATGCGCGTGTGGATCGATCCCGGCCGGGCGGCCGCGCGCAACATGACGGCGGGCGAGATTGTCGAGGCGCTTCGGTCCCAGAATGTGCAGGTCGCCGCCGGCGCCATCGGCAAACCGCCGGAAAGCAGCGCGCCCGCCTATGAGGTGAACCTGGAAACGCAGGGCCGCTTCACCGCGCCCGATCAGTTCGCCAACATCGTCATCAAGAGCGATGGCGATGGCCGCCTGACCCGTCTGTCCGACGTTGCCCGAGTGGAGCTTGGCGCGGAGGATTACGGCATCAACACCTATTTATCCGGCCAGCCTTCGGTCGGCATCGGCATCTTCCAGCGTCCGGGCAGCAATGCCCTGGCATCCGCGGACGCCGTGCTTGCCGAGCTGAAGACGATGTCCGCCAAATTCCCGGCGGGCATGGAATATCGCGTCATCTACAATCCCACCGACTTCATCCGGGAATCGGTGAGCGCGGTCCAGCACACGCTGCTGGAGGCGGTGGTGCTGGTCGTCATCGTCATCCTCGTCTTCCTGCAAAGCTGGCGCGCTGCGATCATTCCCGTCCTTGCCATCCCCGTGTCGCTGGTCGGCACCTTCGCGGTGTTGGCGGGACTTGGCTATTCGCTCAACAACCTGTCGCTGTTCGGGCTGGTGCTCGCCATCGGCATCGTCGTCGATGACGCCATCGTCGTGGTCGAAAATGTCGAGCGCAATCTGGAACATGGCATGACCCCGCGCGAGGCGTCGCATCGATCGATGGACGAAGTGTCGACCGCGCTGGTCGCCATCGTGCTGGTGCTGTGCGCGGTGTTCATCCCGACGATGTTCCTGACTGGCCTGACGGGTGAATTCTACCGCCAGTTCGCCGTCACCATCTCGGCGGCGACGATCATCTCGCTCATCCTGTCGCTGACCTTGTCGCCCGCGCTCGCCGCCTTGCTGCTCCGTCCGAAGGCGGAGGATGAGCCCGAAGGCCGGTGGAAGCGCATGGCCTATCGCGGGGGCAAGCGGTTCAACGCCGCCTTTGATCGGCTCAGCCACTGGTATGCCACCGTCACCCGCGCGATGCTGGGGCGGTTGAAGCTGGTGCTGCTCATCTATGTCGGGCTGGTCGGCCTGACGGCGCTGGTTTTCATGTCCACCAAGGCAGGGTTCGTGCCCGCGCAGGACCAGGGCTATGCCATCACGGCGGTGTTCACGCCGTCCGGCACGTCGCTCGCCCAGACCGACAAGGTGCTGCGCGAAACAGCGGCCAAGATGGGCAAGATCCCCGGCGTCAAGGGAACCGTCATGCTGACCGGCTATCATGCGCCGAGCGGAACCGTCGCCCCCAACGCCGCAGCGGCCTTCCTCGTCTTCGACAGCTTTGAAGAGCGCGGCAAGCATGGCTGGACAGAACAGTCCATCATGGCCGAGGCGCGCAAGATCGCGGCGCAAGTCAATGAAGGCCGGGTATTCGTCATCCCGCCGCCGCTGATCCGCGGCATCAGCACCGGCGGCGGCTTCAAGATGATGATCCAGGACCGTTCCGGGCGCGGCTATGCGGAACTGAACAAGATCATCGGCGGGTTGCTCGCCGAAGCGAACAAGGATCCCAACCTCTTCTTCGTGCATACGAAGTTCGAGGCGTCGGCTCCCCGCATCTTTGCCGATGTCGATCGTGCCAAGGCGGACATGATCGGCGTGTCGCCTGCCCGCGTGTTCGAAGCGATGCAGGTCTATCTGGGCTCGGCTTATGTGAACGACTTCAACCTGCTCGGCCGCACCTATCGCGTGATCGCGCAGGCCGACCTGCCGTTCCGGGATGATGCGGGCGACGTCGCGCAGCTGAAGACGCGCTCGGCCTCGGGCGAGATGGTGCCGGTGGGCGCCGTCGCCACCCTGCATGACAAGACGGGCCCCTATCGCGCCGTTCGCTACAATCTCTATCCCGCGATCGATGTGGAGGGCGATGTCGCGCCCGGCCATTCCTCGGGTCAGGCGATGGCGGCGATGGAGCGTCTGGCGGCCAAGCTTCCGACCGGGGTCACCACCGAATGGACGGAGGTCGCCTATCTTCAGAAGGTGGCGGGCAATGCGGCGATACTGGTGTTCGCCGCGGCAACGCTCTTCGTCTTCCTGGTGCTGGCGGCGCAGTTTGAAAGCCTGATGCTGCCGCTGGCGATCATCCTGATCGTGCCGATGACGCTGCTCGCTGCCATGATCGGGGTCAATCTGCGCGGCATGGACAATAATATCCTGACGCAGATCGGGCTTGTCGTGTTGATCGGCCTCGCCGCCAAAAATGCGATCCTGATCGTCGAGTTCGCCAAGCAGGCGGAAGAAGAAGGCATGGGTCCGATCGACGCCGTGGTTCGCGCGGCGCAAAACCGGCTGCGACCGATCCTGATGACCAGCTTCGCCTTCATCCTTGGCGTTGTGCCGCTCGTCATCGCAAGCGGTCCCGGTGCGGAGTTGCGGCAGGCGCTGGGAACGGCGGTCTTCTCCGGCATGCTCGGCGTCACCTTCTTCGGCCTTGTCTTCACACCAGCCTTCTACGTGGTCACCCGCGCGCTGTCGGAACGGATGCAGCGTTGGCGGGAGCGGAAGGGGCCACGTCATGCGGTGCCCGTGCTGGGCCCAGCGGAATGAGAAAAATGATGACGACACGATATCTGCTGATCGGCGCAGCCTCCCTGACGCTCGCCGCCTGTGCTGCGGGGCCAGACTATGTCCGTCCGCAGCCGGGGGCCAGCGCGCAGGGCCAGTTCGTCGCCGCACGCCCCGCGATCACCACGCCTGATGCGCCGCAGGACGGCTGGTGGCGCCTGTATCAGGACCCGGTGCTTGACGGCCTCGTCGGCAACGCCCTGGCCGCCAATACCGACCTGCGGGTAGCGATCGCCAATCTGGAACGAGCGCAGGCGTCGCTGCGGGAAAGCCGCACGCAATTGCTGCCCCAGACCACCGTTTCGGCACAGCCTACCTATGGCCGCACCTCCGCGCTCCAGCGGGCGCCCGGCTTGCCAGCGGAAGACTGGCGCATCGATGCGGGCCTGAACGTCAATTATGAGGTCGATCTGTTCGGCCGCGTTCGCCGCGCGCTCGAAGCGTCACGCGCCGATGTGGGTGCCGCTGTCGCCGCCGCCGATGCCGTGCGCGTCACCGTGGTTGCCGAGACGGTCAGGGCCTATGCCGACGCATCGTCGGCGGCCGAGCGGATCGCGGTGGCAGAGCGCACGCTGGACCTGCTCGATCGCACCGTCGATCTCAGCGCCAAGCGCTTCGCCGCCGGGCGCACCAGCCGCCTCGACGTCGCGCGCGTGACTGCGCTGCGGAGCCAGCAGCAGGCGACCATTCCACCCCTTCGCGCCCAGCGCGACGCAGCGCTGTTCCGGTTGGCCCTCCTCACCGGAAGAGCGCCGGCTGACCTCCCCCCCGAGGTCGGCCAGCGCGCGGTCACCCTCAGACTGGATCGCCCCATTCCGGTCGGGGATGGCCGCGCGCTACTTGCCCGGCGGCCGGACGTGCGGGAGGCGGAGCGCAGACTTGCGGCTGAGACCGCCCGGATCGGCGTGGCAACGGCTGATCTGTATCCGCGCATCACCTTGGGCGGATCGATCGGATCGACGAGCAACACGATAAGCGACATGTTCGGGGCGGGACCGCTGCGCTGGCTTGCCGGGCCACTGCTCAGCTGGGCCTTCCCCAATATGGAAGGAGGGCGCGCGCGCGTGGCGCAGGCGGAAGCGTCCACCCGATCGGCGCTCGCGACATTCGACGGGGCGGTGCTGAAGGCGCTTCAGGAGACGGAAACGGCGCTGTCTGCCTATGCGCACAGGCTGGAACAGCGGCAGGCGCTGCAATCTGCCGTAGAGCAGGCGCGCGTCGCGGCGCGGATCAGCCGGGCGCAGCTTCGCGAAGGGCGGGCGGACTCGCTCACCGTCCTCGATGCGGAGCGGACGTTGGCGGGCGCGGAGGCTGACCTTGCCAATGCCGATGCGCAGGTCGCCGCCAGCCAGATCGACCTGTTCCGGGCGCTCGGCGGCGGTTGGCAGACGGACGCGGCTCCGGTGGCTCAAGCGGCCAGCAGCGTCCAGTGATGAGGGGGTGGGCCGCAGCCCACCCCGCACATCTTATAGGCCGTCCAGACCCTTGCTGACCAGAATGTTCACCGCGACGCGGCGGTTCTGGGCCTTGCCTTCAGGCGTATCGTTGCTCGCGACCGGATCGGCTTCGGACATGCCGGTCGGCGTCAGCATGCGGTAGGGCTTCCACTTGCAGGCCTGCTGCAGATAGTTGACGACCCGGCCAGCGCGCTTCTCGCTAAGCTCCTGGTTATATTCCTCGTCACCCACGGAATCGGTGTAGCCCACGACCAGCAGCAGGGCGTTGTTCATGCCCTCGGCGGTGCTCGCCGCTGCGCACAGGTCATTCTTGGCCTGCGGCGACAGCACGGCCTTGCCAGTGTCGAAATTCACGTTGGTCGTGGCTTTGACATTATACTGGTCGATCTCGCTCATGCGTCCGCGCAGCGCATCGGTGGCTGCGGTCTGCTCGGCGAAGCGCTGGTCCGTGCCGTTGTAGATCATCGACGCGGTCTTCAGATCCTTGTTCTGAAGCTTGATCGCGCTCGCCACCAGGCCATCGCCCGACTGAAGCGTCTGGACGGTCACCGGCACGCCGTTCAGCAGCGAGGTCGACGCTAGCCGCGCGCGGCCAAGGCCCAGGAAGCCCTTGACGGCGCTGATCTTCGTCGCGTCGTTGATGGTGATCACCGACTTGGTGCCGTCTTCCGCCGTCACCTGCATCCGGTCACCGCTGCGCGCGGAGATGATTCCCTTGACCTCGGGGCCCTTGACGGTCTCGGCCGAAGGAACATAGGCGGTCGCCGAGACATCCGCCGCAGGCTGTTCCTGGGTCTGCTCCTGCGTCTGCGCCAAGCTGGCCGAAGACACCCCGCCAAGCAGGGTCAGCATTAAGAGACAATTATATCCCTTTGAAAAGACAGTCATCACGCTACTCCTTTTAAGATCCGGACAGTCGGGCCTGCTTCATTGCAGCTTTTCGTCCGACCGCCGATCGCGTGATGGCGTATTCAGCTGTCAGAACCCCCTCCATTACTTCACAAGATATGCCGCGTGGCGCCAGAAATAGCGCCACGTGCGCCTTGCCTGTTCTTGCCAACCTTTCTCTTACATGAACAGCCTATTCTTGCCCTTACATGTTCGGCCATTGGAGCGTCTCGTGCGCCGGATGGATGCGCGTCGACATGCGCTTGATGCGTTCAGGGCGTTCGCGCACTCATCATGTCGGGCTTAGTCCATTTGTGGGTGGTCGCCACGAAGCTGGCAGGGAATAATGCCGCTCGCCACCCGCATAAGTGGGGGTATGGGCCTTCTCAAGGGCCGGTAAGGAGAGACGATGACCGCCGACGATTATTTCGCCATTCAGAATGTGCTGTTCAGCTATCCCTTTGCGCTCGATGCCGGTGATTTCGATGCGGTGGGTGAATTGCTGGGCGATGCCGTGGTGCGCAGTGGTGGCGCGATCATGGCGGACCGCGATGCCGCCGCGGTCGCAAAGTCATTTCGCGACTGGGTGCTGACCTATGCCGACGGATCGCCGCGCACGCGCCACATGCTGGCCAATGTGATGATCGTGCCCGAAGGCGAGGGGAGGGCGAAAGTCAGTTCCTACGTCATGGTCTTCCAACAGGCGGATGGCGGCCCGCTTCAGCCGGTCATCGGCGGCGACTATCTCGACCGGCTGGAAAAGATCGACGGGCGGTGGCGCATTGTCGAACGGACCATGGGCAATGACCTGATCGGCGACCTGTCCCGTCACGGGCGCGACTTCGGCATCATCCAGCCGACCCGCGCGAATGGCGCACGGCCGCTGTCAGAATAGCGCAGCGCCGCCTTCACTTCCCAAGGAGAACAGCCAACCTCGCGGCTTGTGCTCTGACTGTGCTTAAAGATGCCACGGGCATGTCGGCTACATTCATCCTGGCTCTCCTTCTGTTTTGCGCGGGAGAGAGTGCGGTCACGGCGAGCATCCGGGACACCTACAAATTGACCAGATGCAGCAGAAACTCTTGGCCAACCTCCCATCTGGGAAGCGGTAGCGCCAAGGCGGCTGCTAGAATCGTCGCCATAAAAAGGAGAGACATGATGAGCGACGATCCGGTGACAAACGGTCAGGCCTGGCGCGCCTTTTGCAACGAACTGGCGGACCTGGGGGACCTTGTCCTCGATCCCGACAATCCCGCCTCGCCGCTCGACCGGGCGGAGGGCTACCGCTACCTGACGCGCCTCCTGCGCCTTGGGCTGGAGCAGCATGTGGAGGCGCGCGATACCAGCTTTCCCTTCTTCTACCAGCTCAGCCATCCGACCGGAAAAATCGGCGCCGACAATCCCGACAATGTCTATTGGAATGCCCGGATCGACGGCCGGTTCGATTATCGTCTGACGGTGAAGCGCGGCACGATGGCTTACCTTTCGATCGTCGCCAACGCCTTCCGCTATCATGAGGATGGCACGAACAAGGCGACGGGCGCGCTCGTCGACAGCGAGATTATATGGGACGAGAATGGCGCCGCCGACATCATCGCCAGCACGACGCCCCAGCCGAAGAACTGGCTGCGGCTGGAGCCTGATGCGAGCATGATCATCGTCCGGCAAAGCTATCTCGATCGGTCCAGCGAGAAGCCCGGCGAGTTCAGGATCGAACGCATCGATGGCCCCGCGACGCCCACGCCGCTCGACGCTGCTGCACTGGGCGCGGGGCTGAAGGAAACGACGGCCTTCATTCGTGGCATCGTCAGCACCTTCATCGACTGGTCGAAGCTGTTCCGCGAAACGCCTAACCAGTTTCCCGACATCGACCAGTCAATGTTCCAGAAGGGCGGCGGGGCCAAGGATATCTTTTATGCTCATGCCTATTGGAAACTCGCACCCGATGAAGCCTGGGTGATCGAAGTCACCCCGCCGGACTGCTATTATTGGAACTTCCAGATCGACAATTGGTGGATGGAATCGCTCGACTATCGTTTCCTCAAAGTCACCGTGAACCAGAGCAGCGCGCGTCTGGAGCCGGACGGACGCCTCATCATGGTCGTCGCCGCTCAGGACCCGGGCTTTGGCAACTGGCTCGACACTGCCGGTCATGAGGAAGGAACGGCACTGCTTCGCTGGGCGGGGGCGACTGATCATCCCTTGCCAACGGCAAAGGTCGTGAAGCTGAGCGACCTCAGGCGATAAGTTCATGACTAACATATCACCCCGTCACAAAAGGCGGGATGATGTGTTGCTTCAATCTTCGCGCGTGAAGTTGTCCGGCCCCCAATAGGCGACCATTTCCGCTATCAGTCCCGCGTCGTCAAAAGTCATGACGTCGAGCGTTTCGACACGGTACACAGGGCGGCTGCGAAGGGTCCGGACGATGAAGGCCGCCGCTGCCTGATTGCCGGCGATGCGCACGGCGCCTTCCAGCTTCATGTCATTCGCGCCGCCCGATGCGGCAAAGCCGGCCTCGAAGAAGGACCGCAATGCAGCCTTGCCGTGATGGGAAGGCGCATTGGCCGGATCGCGCACCACCGCCTCCTCCGCGAACAGCGCAAGGATGCCCTCGACATCGCCCGCGCTTTGCCGTTCCGCATAAGCTGCGAAAACGGACCTTATATGGTCGGCAGGCGGCCCTTTGCTCTCCTGCGGGGCCATGTCACTCGCGATGCCGGGCAGCTCTGCCATCATGTTCTCCGTCGTATCAGGCGGATAGCCAAGCAGGATGGGGACGATGCCGCCTCCCCCATATGGACTAATCGCGGATCAATGCGCGAGCGAAGGCATGGTCCGGGCGCCGGAACTCTATCAGCGGCTTGAACAATCAAGGTCGGAACGGGCCGTGATGATCGAGGCTGTCGAGCAGTTCGCAGTCGGCACGATCCTGCTCGATGCCGCCCGTTCGCGCTCGCCCCCACCGAAGGCGCGATCGCGGCAGCGCTTGCCAACGGCGCGTCCCTCTGGGAAGCCGCCCGACGACCGCGCACGGCGGAAAATACCGTCCGTGCGCATCTGCACTCGATCTTCTCCAAGCTCGGGATAAACCGGCAGTTGCAGCTGGTTCACCTGATCCACACCAGCTTCCCGGAAACCCTCTAATTCAGCCCGATACCGGCCGCATCAGCTCGATCCGCACCCCATCGGGATCAGCGCCGTGCAGCAATTCGATCTGCGGCGTCTTCACATGCGCCTCTTCGACGAAATAGCCGCCCCGCTCGCTGAGCGCTGCCGATGTCTTTTCCGGCTCATCATCCCAGAAGGCCAGATGCGTCAGGCCAAAGCGATTGAGCGGCTGGCGCTCGCGCGATCCGAAGCTGTCCGGTTCGAACACCTTCAAAAGCTCGACCGTGTTCCCCTTTGCATCACGGACCATCTGCGCGCGCAGCTTGATGCCGGGCACCTCGTTGATCACGCCCAGCCAATCAAGCCCCTGATCCAGAACATAATTCTCCGCCGCCGTGAAGCCCAGCGCCTCATAATAGCGGAGCGAAACGTCGATATCCTGCACGCAGATGCCGCTGTGCGAGAAGCGTTCCGCCTCGCCCGGCGCTTTCATCAACTCGACACGCACCCCATCAGGGTCGGTGCAATAGAGCATCGTCGTGTCGTTCCCGGCGAAATAAGCGCGCGTTTCTTCATAGACCTTGCCCCCCGCCTCACGGATCCGCGCGGCCCAGGCATCGATGTCGTCCACGTAAAAGGAAATGTGCACCAGCCCATATTGCAGCGTCGATCGCTTTTCCCGTGGGCCAGTCGCCGCAGGTGCCAGAAACTGGAGCAGTTCGATCACCGGCCCATCGGCCCGCTTCAGCATCACCGCCCGCAACCGCACGCCGGGCAGTTGCATGGTCTTTTCCATGTCGGCGCCTTCGATGACGCCATGGTCCTGATAGGGTTCGAAACCAAGCGCATCCTGATAGAAGCGCGCAGAGGTTTCGATGTCGCTCACGCAAATCCCGCGATGTGATAATGTGACCATAGCTCTCTCCTGGATAGAGGCCGCAGTCTGGGTGCCCCAGCCCGGTCCTTCTTTCGAAAATTCGCTTATGAATCACTCGTAGACGAGCAAGGCCGATGCGGCCACAAAGAATTACGCAGATAAAGTCTTTTTGCCTGGATTATCCCTGAAGATAGGTCGACTTCAGCGCTTCCATCTCCGCATCTCCCAAGCCCAACCCCTCGCGAACATAGGCGTCAAAGCTGCCATAGCGCTTCGCCACTTCATCGAATGCCGCCTCCAGATAGCTGGCCCGCACAGTCATGACTGGGTCCAGATGGGCAGGATCGATCGGGCTGTTCGACTTGGCCAGCATCTCCTTCGCCCGCTCATTCTTCGCCTGGAGATAGACATTGCTCGCCAGATAATCCGCCATCACCGTTTCGCGCGGCACGCCGAGCAGCGTCAATATGACCGCGCTTGCCCAGCCGGTCCTGTCCTTCCCCGCCGTGCAGTGATAGAGGATGGGCGCGCCGTTCAGCTCATCCAGCAAGCCGGCATAGGCCCGCCGCGCGCTTCCCAGCGACACGAAATCGCGGTTCGCCGCCGTCAGCAGCTCCGCGCCCTTGCCCGCCGCGATCGCAGCCATCGCCTTGCGCATGTCACCGCCCAGCGATCCCTCGCTGTCCCCTGCAACATCCAGGATCAGGGGCTGGCTTCCGCGCGGCAGCCGGTCGGGCTCCCTCGTCCTCTCGCTCTGGGTCCGCAGGTCCGCGACCAGCCGCAGCCTCAGCTCTTCCATGGCCTTGAGGTCGGCATCGCTCACCCGATCGAGTTGGTCCGACCGAAACAGCAGGCCCATCTTCACCCACCGCCCATCGGTGGTGCGATAGCCGCCAATGTCCCGCAGATTGGCGATGCTCGGCAAATGCAGCGCCCGATCTGCGATGACCAGCGGCGCGCCACGGTCTGGCACCAAAGTGAAATAAGGCCGCGCGCCCACCGCTGGCATGCTGACCGTGATGCTGTCCTTCCCGCGCCCACGGGCCACGGGCTTGCCTGTCAGCACGGGTGAGGGCGTTGACCCCGCATAAATGACGACATGGTCCACCCCCGCTGCTTCCCACGCGATCTGATAGTCGTCGCTCGTCCCAACCTTCGCCGCCGTCGCGGTCAGGAACGGTATCGGCCCGCTGCGCGCTTCGGAAGCAGGGGTGGCGCAACCCGCCAATCCGGCAACAGAAACGGCCAGAGCAGCAGTGACGAAGGCACGGCGGTCGAGCAGCAAAGCGGTCATCCTGCGATCACCCTCTCTGGGAAGAAATATTGCCGCCATCTACGACGATTTCAGACGCGGTGATATAGCTTGCCTCATCGGACAGGAGGAAGCGCACGACCCGTCCCACCTCTTGCGGCTCGCCCAGGCGGCCAAGCAGGATGCGCTTTTCGAAATGGCCGTCGGGCATGGCCTCGACCGCCGGGCGCATCATGGGTGTCAGGATCTGGCCGGGCGACACCGAATTGATGCGGATGCCATCTGTCGACAGCCGGTCGGCCATTGACCGGACCAGCGACAATATCCCGCCCTTGGCGGCGCTGTAGATCGGATTGAGCGCATTGCCGAGCGTCGCATTGATCGACGCGATCGCGACGATGGCCGAACCCGGTTGCGCGGCGAGGTCCTGCCGGATCGCCTGCACGATGAAGGCAAGCGATCGGAGATGGATCGCGATCCCGCTGTCCCAGCTTTCGGCCGTCAGCCCGTCGATCGACGCCGTATCCACGACGCCTGCGGCATGGACCAGCCCGCCCGGCGCGCCGATCGCCTCGCGCGTTGCCGCAAGCGCTGCTTCGATGCCGCCCAGGTCGCGCAGGTCGATGGCAATGTTGGTCGCCGCCGTGCCATGCTCCGCCGTGATGGCGCGGGCCGCTTCAGCGCCCTTGCTGCCATCGATGTCCCATAGGGCGACCGGGCGTCCCACGGCGGCTAGCGCATGGGCGGACGCCAGGCCTATGCCGGACGCGCCCCCGGTTATGATGACGGGCGAAGACGGCGATGCGAGAGCAGGATTGAGCGACATGGAAAACCGTTCCTTCACTTGGGCGATGGGCCTTGTTTGTCGAAAAAGCCGTCGAGGCGGATGTTGCTGATCTGCGGTGCGCCATCGGCCAGCGACACCCACATGATATGATCCTGGGCCGCAGGATCGTCCGCCTTGGCTCCGGGCATTCCGCCGGTAACGCCCAGCTGGATATAATCCTGCTCCTTCCGGCGCTCATAGGCATATTTGTGAAAATGCCCCGCCAGCATGGTATAGGGACGGCCTTTCAGCATCGCCTCTATGCGCTCGAAGGCGGGCGACGCGACCTTCCACGCGGGCCGGTGCATCAACACGAAGGTCCAACTCGGGCGCGGGTTGTCCGCCAGCGCCTTGCGCACCATCTCGATCTGCGCCGTGCTGATCGCGACACTTTCGGACGCGCGCAGTTTGGTGGCGAGTTCGCCCAGCTTGGGCTCGCGGGCAAACAGCGCCTCGGCCTGTGCAGGGTCGCCCTGCAACGCGCCCATCACTTTGCCCATCGCCTCAACGCCATATGCATCCAGCAATTTCTTGCGCGCTATCTTGGGCTGTGGTGGGTCCTCGGTGTTGAGGATGATGAACAACGCACCCTTGTAGCGGAAATGATAATAGTCCGCGCCCAGCTTCGCGCGCCAGATCTGCCGCTGCACGTCGTTGGTCAGATCGTGATTGCCCGGCACATAGAAGAAGGGCGTGTGGAGCTGGTCGATCGCACCGTTGACCTCCTTCCACTCCGCCTCGATCTGTGCTCGGTCTTCCGTATTCCCCTCGATCAGGTCGCCGATATTGATGACGAAGTCGGGGTGAAGCCGATCCACCTGCGCCAGCGCTTTCTCAAATATGCCGGGCCGGTGCTGTCCCGTGCGATCGCCGATGACGACGAAGCGCAGGCTGTCCACCCCGGCAAAGGGGCGCGCTGTCCGCGCGACATCCTTCGCTCCCGGTTGATAATCACCCGCAGCGACACCGGCCGCCGAACAAGCAAGCGCCAGGACTGGCAGCGCAAGGCGGATCAGCTTCACTGTCCCTCCCCCTTAAAATTCGACGTTCAGGTCGATGCCATAGGTGCGCGGCTCGCCGAACAATGCGCCGGGGCGGCCGACATTGAACTGCATGATGTAATAATTCTTGTCCGTCAGATTGCGGCCCCATAGGCTCGCGCGGACGCCCTTCACGCCGGGAATGTCGCCCAGCGTCAGGCGGGCGTTCAGCAGGCCATAGTCGCCAATGATATATTTGCCGCTGCTGATCGTGCTGTTGGTGAACTTGTCGCTTTGCGCGGTATAGTTGACGTTCGCGCTCAGCTGACCGATCGGCAGGCGGGGCAGGTCATAGGTCAGGTCCAGCGCGATGGTGTGCTTGGGCGCGTTGGTGAAGCGGTAATTGTCCGCGATATTCGCGCCGGTCGCGTCCAGAATCTCGTCATAGCGCGCGTCCAGATACCCATAATTCACGGACAGGCGCAGGTTGCGCACCGGCGCCAGGGTCAGGTCGACCTCCACGCCCTTCACGGTCGCCTTGCCCGCATTCAGCACGTCGGTCAGGCGGATATTTGTCGGGTCCGACTGAACATTGACCTGAATGTCGGAATATTTTGAAATGAACGCCGCTGCATTGAAGCGCAGCCGATTGTCCAGCCACTGGCTCTTGATGCCTGCCTCATAGGACCAGAGCGTCTCCGGCCCGAAGCCTTCGTTGAAGCGCCCGATTGAACTGGCGCGGACGTTGAAGCCGCCGCTCTTGTAGCCCTTCACCGCCTTGGCATAGACGTTGACGTCCTCCGACGCGTCAAAGGCGACGACGAAGCTGGGGCTGAAATCCTTGAACGTCTGGCTGCCATCGCCAAAGCCCGGCACCGTCGTGATCGGGCCGCCATTGACCTGTGTCTGGCGCGACAGCGTCGCTTCGCGCTTGTCCCAGCTTTGCCGCAGGCCGACCGTCAGATGCAGGCGGTTGTCCAGCCATTGCGGCGTATAGGTCGCCTGGCCGAACAGCGCGTAGGAACGGTTTTCGATGGTCGCGGTGGTGAAGTTGCGCGTCAGTGTCGGCGGGCTGTAGCTGTTGCTGAAATTGTCGCCGCTCTCGGTGAAGTAATAGAAGCCCGCGACATATTGCAGCCCACCGTCCAGCGCGTCGCCGATCAGCTGCACTTCCTCGCTCCACTGGTCCTGCTTGGCGCGGCTGCTGTTCTTTTGCAGCGGATTGGGGCCAAGGGCGCCGGTCAGATAATCCTGGTTCTGGAAATTATCGAGCTTGCGATAGCCGGTGATCGACCGCAGCGTCAGCGCGTCGCTGGCTTCCCATTCCGCCGTCAGGCTGTGGCCTTGCGCGGTGATGTCGTTGGGCAGGACGTCGCGCACCAGCGGGCTTCCCGCTTCGGGCCGTTCGAGCACCCGCGGATGAAGCGGCGAGAGCGCGACATAATAGGGCGTGTCGCCGATCTCCGTGCGATCATAGCTGTAGCGCAGGCTGAACCGGTCCGAAGGCTGCCACAGCAGGTCAGCGCGCATCGCTTCCCGATCCTTGTCGCCCCACCGCTCGATCCCCGTGCCGGGATTGCGGATGAAGCCATCCTGCCGCTGGTTCACATAGGACAGCCGGGCCGCGAAGGTCTCGCCCAGCGGAATGTTGACCGCCGCCTTGAAGCGCCGGTTGTCATAATTGCCGATCGTCACCTGACCCTTGAAGCCGAAGTCGCCAAGGTCGGGCTTGCGGGTGATGAAGTTGATCGCGCCGCCGGTCGCATTGCGGCCATAAAGCGTGCCTTGCGGGCCGCGCAGCACTTCGATGCGCTCCAGATCGGCGACTTCCATCGCCAGGCCCTGGCTGCGCGCGACATAGACGCCGTCCATATAGACCGCGACGCCGCCGTCCTGGGTGATCTGGTCATCGGACAGCCCCACGCCGCGCATGAAGATCTGCGTCGTCGCGGCGTTGTTGGGGAAGGGGGTCAGCTGAAGGTTGGGGACTTGGGCGCGCAGGTCTGTCAGCCCGTTTATGCCCTTATTCTCCAGGTCCTGGGCGCTGAATGCGGCGATCGAAATCGGCGTGTCCTGCAGCGATTCCTCGCGCTTCTGCGCGGTGACGACGATCTCCTCGATCGCGCTGCCTGCCTGATCCTGCGC
The DNA here is from genome assembly GCF_054771735.1 of Sphingobium sp. TomMM35A. Classification (NCBI taxonomy): domain Bacteria; kingdom Pseudomonadati; phylum Pseudomonadota; class Alphaproteobacteria; order Sphingomonadales; family Sphingobiaceae; genus Sphingobium; species Sphingobium sp. TomMM35A. Next base: position 319,665 of record NZ_BSRC01000002.1, on the reverse strand, counting down.
CAGTGCGGGCAGGGCGGTCGAACTCATGAGCAGCGTGACGACGGAACGGGCAATCAGGTGATTCGGCATATATCCTCCCCGGGAAACTCCATGCTTCGGCGGGCCATCCGGCCGCATTCTCATCGAGCATGTGCGAATCTACCTACTAGTTCGTAGATAGTTGTGCAACTCCATTCTTGCCGCTACTTCATTCATGCAATCCGCGTTGCCACCGTCCCGCTCCACCGCATAAGAACATGATCATGACAGCAACCAGACAGACAGTCCGCCAGGCCAAGGGCGACGCCACTCGGCAACAGATACTCGACGCCGCCGAACGCATCTTCGCCGAAATCGGCTTCGCCGCCGCACGCCTCGATCATGTCGCGGAAAGCGTCGGCATCCGCCGTCCGTCGATCCTCTATTATTTCCCCGGCAAGCAGCAGCTTTACGACGAAGTCGAAGCGGACATCTTCGCGTCGATGCACGCCTTCGTCCTCAACCGGACCGAAGACGTCACCGAACCGATGGAGCGACTGCTCGCCCTGCTGGACGCCTGGCTGGATTTCCTCGTCAGCCGCCCCACCGCTGCGCGGATAATCCAGCGCCTCATCGCGGACTCGGCCGCCTACGGCAACAATCCTGTGCGCTTCTCCGAATCCGCGCTCCAGGATCTGGAGGATGTCGTGGCGGCCGGTGTGGCCAGCGGGCAGTTCCACCCTGTCTCAGCGATGGTTCTACTCAACAGCGTCGCGGGCAGCGCCTTGCATTATGTCTGCAACGCGCATCAACTTGGGCCTTCACGTTCCTATGACCCGGCGGATCCCGCCCAACTGGCGCAGTTCCGCTCGATGATGCATCGCCTCGCCCGGGTGGCAGTGGCTCCGCAGGACTGACGGCGGCGTCCCGCGTCACTCCCGATCCGCCACCTCGCGTAGACGACCGCTGTCGATCAGTTCGATCCAGCCATAACCCAGACGGATCAGCCCGGCTCGTTCAAATGCGGTAAGGTGCAGGTTCACGGTCTTGCGGCTGACGCCGATCATTTCCGCGAATGTCTGTTGGCTCAGACTGACGATCAGCCCGCGCTCCGACGGGCTGGCCGAAGCCAGTAGGCGTGCAGCGATCCTCTGCCGTGGCGGCAGGGCCATCAGTTCCGCCAGCATGTGCAGGGTTCTGCGCATGTTCGTGTAGGCAAAGTCGGCAATGGCCCGCCATATTTCCGGCCGGTTCTCGGCAATCTGTTCCAGCGCCGCCTCGCTGATCTCCAGCAGGATACTCGGCCGCACCGATATGGCCGTCACCAATCGCGGGCCGCCGCTGAACTTCGTTGCGTGGCCCAGAACCGATCCAGGACCGGAAAGCCCGATCATCACCTGCCTGTCGCCCGGCGCGGTGCAGTAGGAATGGAACAGGCCGTCGATCACGATGAAAAGCCCGCCCCGCTCATCCCCTTGCGTCTGCGCCCATTGACCCGTTCCAAGATGGATCAGCCGCCCGTGCGCGAGGAGTTCTTCCGCCAGCGCGGCGGGATAATCCCGCAGCCAGTCCGTGCCGCGCAAGAGACGCAGCGCCGATGTGCGCTCACTGATTTTCACCCGATTGAATGTAACAGGGGTGACATTCTTCCGCCAAAAACTTCTCTAGCCTCTGCGGCAAAAATATGGAGAGAGTGCCATGACCGCCGCAACAGAGAAGGTCGTGAGGATCGGTGGGGCTACCGCATCCTTTTCCGACACGGCATTGTCGGTGCCGCAGCTGCTGGACGGCGGCAGGCTTGATTATCTTGTCTTCGATTATCTGGCCGAAGGATCCATGGGCCTCTTCGGGCGGATGCAGGCCGCTGATCCATCAGCGGGATATGGCACCGATTTTCTCACCGTTCATGTCGGACCTCATCTGCGCCAGATCGCAGCTCAAGGCGTGAAGGTCGTCGCCAATGCCGGCGGCGTCAATCCGGCAGGACTGGCGGCGGCCCTCGAGCGTATGATCGCGGAAGCGGGGCTCTCTCTTACCGTCGCTTATGTCGAGGGCGACGATCTGCGCTCGCAAGTCGAGCAGCTGAGGGCCGCTGGCCACCGCGACATGTTCACGGGCGCCGCTTTCCCCGACAATGTCATCAGCGCCAACGCCTATCTCGGCGCCTTTCCCATTGCGGTGGCGCTGGAGAAGGGCGCGGACATCGTCGTCACCGGGCGGGTGGTGGATAGCGCCATCGTCCTGGGGCCACTGATCCACGAATTTGGCTGGGGCGAAGGGGATTTCGACTTGCTGGCGGCGGGGACGTTGGCGGGTCACTTGCTGGAGTGCGGCGCTCAGGTCACGGGCGGCACCTTCACCGACTGGCGCGATGTGCCGGATTGGGCAAATATCGGTTTTCCGATCGGGGAATGTCATGCGGACGGGACCATGATCCTGACCAAGCCCGAAGGGTCGGGTGGCCTCGTCTCGATCGGCACTGTTGCCGAGCAGCTGCTCTACGAAGTCAGCGATCCGGCGGACTATATCGTCGCCGACGTCTGCTGCGATTTCAGTGAGGTCAGGCTGGAGCAGCAAGGCAAGGATCGGGTGAAAGTATCCGGCGCGAAGGGCCGCCCGCCGACCGAAAGCTACAAGGTTTGCGTCACCTCGGACGGCGGATGGCGCGCCGTCGCCTACCAGCCGATCATCGGTGAGCAGGCCGCAGAAAAAGCGAGGCGGCAGTCCGAAGCGCTCTATGCGCGCAGCCGGGCGCTGCTGCGCGCCCATAATCTGGCCGACTTCACCGAAACCGACACCGTCATCATTGGTGAAGATGCAAGCTTTGGACCCCATGGTGGCGGGGCGGGCGCACGGGAAGTCATCTGCAAGATGGTCGTCGATCATCCCGACCGCCGGGGGGCGGATATATTCGCCCGCGAACAATGGGCTGGCATCAGCGGCATGGCGGTCGGCACCACGATCAACCTCGCCACCACGGTACTGCCCAAGACCGAGATATTCCTGTTCCTGGTCAGCAAGAGCGGCATCGTGCCACGGGTGACCGTTCGTGGTGAAACCTGGCCGGTGCCAGTGCCTGTGGGCCAGCCTGCATCTGTCCTGCCGAGGGCACCGCAACCAGTCCCCGATACGCCACCCGGAGCGGTCGCCGTCGACCTGATCCGGCTCGCATGGGCGCGCAGCGGCGACAAGGGGCACTTGTTCAACGTCGCCGTCATCGCGCGTCACCCGCAATATCTGCCTTGGCTCCGCATGTCTCTAACCCCTCAAGCGGTGGCGGACTGGTATCGCCATTTGGCGTCGGGCGACGGCCTTCCTCGGGTCCATCGCTATGAAGCGCCGGGGCTGCACGCTCTCAATTTCGTGGTTCACGACGCCCTTGCTGGCGGCATCGATGCCAGTACCCGGCTCGACCCCGCCGCCAAGGGGATGGCGCAAATGCTGCTTCGCTTTCCCGTCCTTGTTCCTCCCGATCTGGCTGCCACGATCGGCGGGCATGACTTCGCTAACGGAGATCGTTGAGATGGCCGATTATTCCTATCTGATGAGGGGCATCAAGACGGTGGAAACCGACAGCAGCGTGCTCGTCAGTTCCTCCCGCTATCTGAATGACGCACGCGTCCGCGATTGGGTGGCGACCCATTTGCTGCGGCGAAACGGACCTGACGTGCCCACCCCTTCGGATTCGATCCAGCTCGTGCAGATACTTCGCGAGGTTCAGGACATCGATCATATCAACGCCCTGTTCGCCGCAGAACGGCAGAAGAATCCTGCACTCGATGCATGGTTCCGCGAAGGCTTCGTCTCGATCTTCGGACGCGATAACCTCAAACATTATGGCTCGGACACGGTTGGGGGTATCTTCTATGCGCAATTGACCGGCAATGATCTACAGGTCGACATTGTCCCACCATTCACACCGCGCAACGACTTCGAATATTTCCAGCTGCGCGCCGGGCAGACGCACGATCTTGAACATATTCTGGGCGGCGGCGGCTTTGACTTCATCGGCGAACTGGTGCCCTATTATATGCGGCTGACCAACTTGTTCGTACATCTGAGCCCGGAACTGGCGGGGGAGCTTTCGGCCTTCTCCATTCTCGGTTCCACGCGCATCATTACCCGCGCGGTTCTCCATTACCCCCAGACCTGGCTGGTGGTTCAGGACGCGGTGGAAAGGGGCGCGAAGGTCGGGCGGGAGTCCGATCCGCTTTACATGATGCGCTACGAAGACGTGTTCGATCTGACGCCGGATCAAGCCCGCGAGAAGCTGGGGGTGAGGGGCGTACGAATGGCCGATACCGCCACCGCATCGGCGCAATGGTGCTGATCACCATTATATGTCCAAAAGGCGGTTCAATTCCTCGATGTAGAGCTGATAGGCGGGCCCAATCTCCCCATGGCTCGCAATGTGTTGGTCCACTTGCGCGGCGGCTTCGCCCAGGCTGCTGAAGCCCAAGGTGCCCGCCAGGCCCGCAATCTTGTGGGCGGCCGCTCCGATCCGTTCGAGATCGCTTTCGCGCACGCTCTCAGGGGCCGAAAGCTGCGCGCGTTCCTCGCGGCAGCGGGCCACGAACTTGTCGCGAACCGCCATCATCCGCGCGTCTGCGTCCGTCGTCACGGCAGATATTCCCGAACCGTGGCGCTGAGCGCCATCGAATCGAACGGCTTCGCGATCACGCCCGCCGCGCCCAGGGAGATGAGATGCTCCACGTCCGCGCGCGCGCTTCGGGCCGTGACGAATACCACGGGAATATCGGCGGTCTCGGGGTCCTCCCGCAGCCGCGCTAAGGTGGCTGGCCCGTCCATGCCCGGCATCATGAAGTCGAGCAGGATGAGCGCGGGCCGCCAGCTTGCCGCCGCTTCCAAGGCGGCCTGACCGCCGTCGCACAGCCGCACCTCTAGCTCCGGGTCGAGGCTCAGCGCTATATCCACGACTTCGCGGATATCCTCTTCATCATCCACATAAAGGATGCGGACCATGGTCATTTCCCTCCTTCGGAGCTGGTCTGCCGCCACAAACGCTCGACCGTCGCCACCAGATGATCGATCGACGTTTGCGATTTGGTGAGGAAGGCCTGCACGCTGGCCGCAGCCTCATTGTCGGCATCCTGTGCGGAAAAGATGATGACCGGTATCTGTCCCGCCGCCTTCAGGTCGGGAAGCAGGAGCGATCCCGGCCCATCCGTCAGGCCCAGGTCCAATATCGCGAGGTCGAATGGCTGGCGCCCGAGCGCCGCTCGCGCCTCGCGCAGGGTCGCAACCGATGTCAGTTCGACCTGATCCTCCAGCGCCGTGGCGATCAGGCGGAGTACGTCCGGATCATCATCGACATGCAGGATGCGCGGCTTCCCGTCGCGCTGCCCGCCGAACAGCGTGTGCTTGACCGCATCCAGCATCTGGTCCGTGGGCAAGGGCTTTTGCAGCCAATCGATGATCGGCAGCGCCTCTGCTTCTACAGAGCCCGCCCGGCTGTCGGCGGAGATCATCAGGATCGGCGGGTGGGACCCGTCCTCCAACGCCCGCAGCGAACGGACGAGCGAGATGCCGCCGCCCTCCGGCAGGTCGGAGTCGATGAGGATCAGGCGGTAGCTGCGCGCGCGCGCCGCCGCCAATGCAGCGGACCCGTCATGCACCACGTCGCAGGGGAATCCGGCATTCGCCAATATCTCCTGCATGTCGGTGGAGGTCTGCCGATCCCCTTCGCAGATCAGGATACGGCCTTCTTCCTCCGCCTTGTCCGGCGCCGTCGCTGGCAGGTCGATGTGGAAGCGGGTGCCAACGCCCGTCTCCGTGTCGAAGCTGACGCTGCCGCCGAGCCGCGTCACCATCTCCCGAACGATGCTGAGCCCGAGCCCGGTGCCGCCCTTGGCCCGACTGTCTGAACTATCGGCCTGCGCGAAACGGCTGAAAACCCGTTCCCGGAAATCTTCGTCGATGCCGGGGCCATGATCGCAGATGCTGATCCTGTGCGCCGCGCCTGAAGGTTGCAGAACGACCTCTACCGCCGCGCCCGCCGGAGAGAATTTGACTGCGTTGGAAATCAGGTTGGTGATGATCTGCATCAGCCGGTCGGGATCAGCCCACACATAGGCGCGCGGTCCGTCGATCTTCAGTTCCAGGCTGATCTGATACCGGTCGGCGAAGCCGCGATTGGCCTCGATCGCCTGCTTCAGGAAATCCGACAGGTCAATCAGCTGGTTCTTGAAGACCATCCGCCCGCTGTCGATCTTCTCCAGGTCCAATATGTCATTGATCAGGCGGACGAGCCGCTCGGCGTTGCTGTGCGCGATCGTGATCAGCCGCTGCGCCCGGTCCCCCAGTTCCCCGCCCGCGCCCCCGGCCAGAAGGCTGAGGGACCCTGCGATGGATGTGAGCGGCGTCCGCAATTCATGGCTGACGCTTGCGACGAATTCCGACTTGATCCGCTCGACCCGCTTGCGCTCGCTGATGTCGCGAACCACCGCCACATAATGAGTGCCGTCATTCAGTTCGACAGCGGTTATCGCAACGTCGGAAGGGAAAACCGTGCCGTCCTTGCGGCGGCCAGGTATCTCCTGAATATGCCCCGGATGCCCTTCGCTCAGATTCATGCTGCGCAGATAGGCTGCGACCTGTCCTCGCGGAGGCTGGTTGGCGAACAGCATGCCGACGTCCCGCCGCAGCATGTCGCTATCTTCATAGCCGAAAATCCTCGCACCCGCCCGGTTCACGCCCTCGATGCTGCCGCTCGGATTGAGGATGAGGATGCCGTCCATCGCCGCGTCGAGAATGGCTTTGCGGCGACGGGACACATCGTCCAGGCGCGCGAGGGCGGCCCCCCTGGCTTTCAGCGTCCGGAGAATGACGATTCCTGCCGCACAGAGCAGGATGGCCAGAAAGCTGAGGAGGGAAAAGGCACGGCCACGCAGCTGCTTCTGCGCCTTGTCTGCCAGTGCGGATGTGTGCGCCAGCTGCTTGGCCTCGACCGCTTGCTGCCGACCAATCTCGGCGCGAAGGCGATCCATCAGCAGCTTGCCGCGCCCGCTGACCACCATGGCCAGCGCCCGATCCCTGCCGCCACGGGCGTTGGAGGATATCGCCTCCTGCACGAAGGCCAGCTTTTCACGCGACAGCGTGCGGAGCGTGTCGAGGCCCTTCTGCTGCTCCGCCGACGCCGAAAGCGCCTGCATCCGATTGAAGCTGTCCGGAATTGCGTGGAGAGCGGCTTCGTAGGGCTCGAGAAACTCACGCCGATTGGTCATCAGATAGCCGCGCTGCCCTGTCTCCGCATCCTGATGCTCGGACAGCATGTCCTGCATCAGCGACCGGCGGTCATAGGAGCGGATGACCTCAAGGCGCAGCTGGGCCGCATTGTCCGCCTGCGCCACAAGGATGAGGCCGACAGCCAATATGATGACCGGAATGGCGACCGCCACCACCCACAGCATGGTTTGTCGAAGACCAGGCATGGTCATCGGCGGCGTTCTCCGGCAAACAGCGCTTAAAAGACCTGGCTGAGCCCTATGGATAGATAAGGCCGCGCATTGCGGCCCTTCTGTTCGGTCGCGCCGGCTGAAAGCTGCCCCGTCCAGCCGCCGCCGATCGCGGTCGAAATATAGGCGCCCAGACCGCCGCGCTTATAGGTGGGATCGCCCTGCAAAGTCGCTTCCAAGCCCAGCCGCGTATCGCTCTGCCGGTTGACCGCTTGGGTGAGGCGGAGCTGCGCCATGTAGCTTTCATTGCGGATGCCCCAGCTTCCGAACCAGCCGAGGCGCAGGCGATCACCCAACACGCCATCCGTCTGGACGCCCACGTCCCATCGTGAACCCTGCAGCTTATTGCCCGGATCATTGGGGTCGAGATCGGTTTTCGTGAAGCGCGGCCCCGCACCGATATTCGCCCAGCCCCAGGACCCGGACGTCTGATAGACGAGGGCGGCTTCCGCGCCGATATAGGTGGCCTCGATCCGTTCGGTGGTGCGATAGCGATACGTCCCGCCATTTACCCCGGCGCGGACGGCAAGGCCGTGGCCGAGCGAGTTGCCGGGAAGAGAGATCAACCCGCCGCCATATCCTCCCGCGCCGTCGCCGACAGAACCGCCCGCGTAGATCACGCCCCGGTCCTGCGCCAGCGCCGCCTGCCCCGAAAGCGCTGAAACGGCGAGGAGGGCCAGAAAGCGAAGTGAAATCATTCGATTGTTTCCCGACGGCGGATTGTTGCCGCTGCATAACGTGCGATGGGGTGGAAGGGACAGCCCAAAAACGGCGTTAACGCTCGATTTACCGTATTTTCGGAAAATCTTTGCCATTCAAAGCCTTCCTGTCCGGCGGCTTGGCCGTTAGATGGGGAGGGTGGGGCAGGCTTGTTTTTGGAGAAACGCAGGAATCTCATGACGGCGGAGCCGCTCCCCATTACCAGCCTCAACATACTCATCGTCGACGACGATGACCTGTTCCTTGAGGTGCTGGCGCTGGAGATGGAGGCGCTCGGCTGCTCGGTGCAGGTCGCAGGCGATGGGGCGGCCGCTCTTGCGCATGTGCAATTGGCGCCGGTCGATGTCCTCATCACCGATTGGCAGATGCCGGGCATGGATGGCCTTGAACTCGTGCGGCAGGTGAGGGCGGCGGCGGTGCAGAACCGCTTTCTCCACATCGTCATGATGACCGCGCGCGGCGACAGCAACACGATCCGGGCCGCCACGCTTGCGGGCGTCGACGATTTCCTGTTCAAGCCGCTCGATCCGCTGCAACTGGAACTGACGGTAGCCTCGGCCCGGCGCAATGTGCGCCTGCATCGCAGCCTGGAGCGGCGGAACCGCCATTTGGCGCAGGCGCATGATCGTATCCGCGCGGCCTATCGCCATGTGCGGGCTGACCTCGATGCGGCGGCTGCGCTGCATCACAAGCTGTTGCCCAATGACAAGGAAATGAACGGCGTGCGCATCGCCTGGGCGCATCAGCCAGCGATGAACATGAGCGGCGATACGCTGGGCGTGTCGCGGCAGGACGACAAGATTCTCTTTTTCCTCGCCGATGTTCAGGGGCATGGCGTGCCCGCCGCGCTCGCATCCTTTCACCTGCATCACCGGCTGGTCCAGCTTGCACCCGGCGATCCGGCGGCGCTGGCGTCCGCGATCGAGCAGCTCAATCGGGAGATCGAGGGGCAGCCCAATGAAAATTACGCGACGCTGATCTGCGGCCTGCTCTCGCCGCATGAAGGGCGCGCGTGGATCATCCGTGCTGGCCATCCCGATCCGCTGATCGTCGGGCCAGACGGCGTGTCCACCCTGCGCCTGGACGGTGGTTTTCCGCTCGGCTGGTTCAGTGACGCTACTTTCATCCCCGAAGAAGTCACGTTGGAACCCCGGACACGGCTGATACTCTTTTCCGACGGCGTTACCGAATGCGCCGATCGCGACGGCACGCAGTTGGAGGTCGCGGGGCTCAGCGAGTTGCTGCGCGAGGGGGCCGACGAGCCGCTGGAACTGACGGTCGAACGGGTGAAGGCCGCCGTCGCGATGCGGCGGGGCACGCGCGGTTTTGACGATGATATCTCGCTTCTCGCGATTGAAATGGCATAGATAGACAAGGGTGAAGGAATGACGGCGATCATCACTATGGATGGGGATGTGGCCCTGGTAGAGGTGCAGGCGACGCGGTTCGATGCCGCCGAAGCCCCGGCATTCAAGGCGGACCTCGCCAAGGGCATCGATGGTGGTCCGCGCAAGGTCGTGCTGGACCTCACGCGCGTCGCTTTCATGGACAGCACGGCGCTCGGCGCGCTGGTGTCGCTCCTCAAGATGCTGGGCAAGGACGGCTCGCTCGCCATCGCGGGGGCGCAGCCTGCGGTGCGCCGCCTGTTCGAACTGACGCGCCTCGACGCTGTGTTCCGGCTTGCCGAGACGGTCCCGGATGCAAGAGCGCTCGTGCGTGGCTGACGAGGGGGCTGTCCGCCTGTACCCCGCCCGGCTGGAAGAAGTCGGTCAGTTGAGCGAGCATGTCCGCGCCCTCTGCGAAGCCGCCGCTGTTCCACCCGAAGTGATGATCGACATCGAGTTGGCGCTTGCAGAGGCCGCCAACAACATCATCATCCATGGCTATCGCGGTCGGGACGACGGCATGATCGGCGTGGGGGTGCAAATTATGCCCGGCTCCGTATCGCTCGAACTCCAGGATCAGGGCGAAGCGGTTCCCGAAGGACTGTTTTCCAGATGCCGCACCATCTCCGCTGATGCGGAGAGCGGCCGCGGTGTTGGGATCATCCAGTCGTGCATCGACCAGATCGATTATCGGAGCGAAGGCGGCACGAACCGACTGCGTCTCACAAAGCGCCTGCGCGGCTGACCGGCGCGCCATCCGCTAACACCGTTCGCCATGAGCTTTTCGAAGGGCTACCGCAGCAATCGCCCGCCGTCACTTCAAACTGGCAGGCAACTTGTCCGTCATGGATTGAGGCGGAGCTTTCCCGGTCTCTTGGCGAAGCGCATCATCCTCCATCCTGACGACGATGCTCCCGGCGATGGCCAGAATGGCTGCCATCAGCAAATGGCTCCGCCCTCTTCTAAAACCTTCTTTCCAGTTCATCCTGCCTCTTCCTCGTTGGGTTGCCACAGGGCCGCACGGACCATGATCGACATGCCCAGAATGTTGTTGAGACCCCACAGGCCGTTGGCGATCAGGCCGCCGAGCGTGTAATTGCCAAAGCCCAGCCATAGCGCTGCCGCCGCCCAGCAGAATGCGGCAAAGGTTCCGATCATCAAAGCCAGCTGCGGCCAGACCAGGTGCAGATAATGGCCGTCCTGCCGATCCTTGGGCGTGACCGGGAACTTGATCTTCTGCTTTCGCACCACCGCCCAGAGTGCTTGGAGCGAGATCGGGAAGGACGCCATATAGCTGACCTTCCCCTTATAGCCGGAAATGCCCCAGGTCCCGAACATGATGGCAAGCTCGGTCACGATCAGGAACGGCAGCGCCCGATCGAAAAAGTCGCCCGTATAGGCGGAAACCGGCGCGACCGACGTCATCAGATAGACGATCGGCGCCAGCAGGAAGACAAGGTTCCAGAGCGCGCCCATATAGGACCAGAAGGTCGTCAAATACATGAGCCGCTGGCCGAGCGACAAACCCTTGGCCGTCACGGGATTGTCGTGGAAGAAGATGTCCAGGCTTCCACCTGCATATTTGAACCGCTGGATGCTCCAGCTGAGCAGGTCCTGCGGCGAGAGCATCTTCGATTCCACATGCGGGTGAAGCACGGATTTCCACCGCCGTTCGCGGTCCTGATGCAGCACGATCGTGGTGTAGATGTCTTCCGACACATGGAATTTATAGGGCGTCAGCTCCTCGGCCTGCGCGGCTTGCCAGCGGGCAAGCGCTTGCGCCGCCGGATCGGCGCGGCGGCGGACGAGCTTGGCGATGCGCGATTTCGCATCGCCCGAAGCGTGGGCGATGGCATCGGCATAGGCACGCAGCGCGACGAACATCACGGCCTCGCGCCGGTGGATCGATCCCGCCCCGCAGCAGAAGGCAGCGTTATAGGCGTTGCGGCGGCGCTGGATCACGTCGAAGAACAGCTGCGGGTCATTGACGAACGGGTCCTCGCCGATGCGTATCTCGCCAAAGAGCCGTTCTACCGCTCCGCCGATCACGCTGCCCACCCCTCCAAATTTGCGGCCCATCCAGTCCTTCAGCCGCTCGCCTTCGGGCAGATCATAAAACCAGTGCGGCGTCTGCACGAAAGCCACGTCAGGATCGCGGAAATAGCCGAGCGTCCGCTCCAGCATCGTTGGAAATGGCCGCGTGTCAGCATCGCAGATCACGATGAAGTCGCCGCTCGTCTGCTCCATGGCGTTGCGCAGATTGCCGGCCTTGAAGCCGACATTATTGTCGCGGCTGATATAATTGACGCCTTCCTCGTCCGCGACCTGCCGCATCGTGTCGCGGCGGCCATCGTCGAGTATATGCACCTTCACGTTGATGGGATGAGGGTAGCGCACGGCCTTGGCGTCGCGGATGCTCAGCCGCACCAATTCCTCATCCTCATTATAGGTGGCGATGAAGATATCGACCGAGATGGGCCGATCATCCTCGCTGCCCGCCGACCCCACGCATTCGCTGGTCCGCGCTGGGGGTGCGCGCAGCGGATAATCCTTCACCTTCCACAGGTTGAGCGTGAAAAGGATGAGCCCGAAATAGGCGCAAGTCTCCGCGATCACCAAGGGAATGGCGAACCACAAGGCGTCCCAGTTCAGCGAATCCGTCCAGCGCCACAACAGATAGCGCGCGCCCAGCAACAGCATCAGCAGCGCCAATGTCTGCCAGATCAACTCGATCAATCGCGAATGAGGCAGCGGCTCTGGAGGTCGTCGATCCTCAAAGCGATTGAAATAGAAATCCACGGGCGTCCTTCCGGCTTCTCGGGTCGATTCCAACGCCCCCTCGCTGGCCGCAACGGAGCGGGAGGAAGGCTAGGTCTTCAAGATTAATCTTGCAACACAAGAGGTTGGCGCTAGCGCCTTCTCACAGGGCAACTAACTGCGCCCGTCCGCCCGCAGACCTTCAAGAAACAGGAGCGCACATTCCCGGGCGTAGATCTCGCGATCCTTCTCCGCAGGCGGCGTGCTCGCCGTGAAGAAACGGACCGCGAATGTCGCGAGAGTGTAGAAGATGCGCGTCGCCATATGGCTCGGGCGTGGCAGCCCCAGGGCATGCAGATGCGTCTCCAGCGCATCGCCCAGCCGCCGCACGCGGCCTTCATAAAATAGCTGAGCGAGATCGGGAAGGAAATCAGCCTCCACTACCAACAGCCGGTGCATGCGCAAGTTCGCCGGTTCAAGATGCCGGTCCAGCGCCTCCCGCGCGAGCGCGGCAAGCGCCGCTTCGGGCTCGTCACTCACGGGCACCTGCGTGAACGGGCGCTGGCTCGCCTCGAAAATGTCGCGCTGCACGATATAGCGCAGCAGATTTTCCTTGTTGCCGAACTGCCGGTAGATCGTAGCCTTGCTCACCCGCACCGCAGCGGCGATCCGGTCGATGCTGGCCCGGCGATAGCCATGTTCCAGAAATTCGCTCGTCGACGCATCCAGCAGCGCCAGCAGCTTGTCAGCGGAAAGGCGCATCGCGGGTCCGCCCTCGCGTGCAGGCGGCTCGATCGCGGGGGCAGGGGCAGTGTCGCGCGCAACGTCCGTCACGCCGCGATAGCCGTCCAGGAACAGATGCACCGCACAATCCACGATGCGTTTCTGCGCGGCCTTGCCGGGCAGTTCCGTACCCAGAAAATAGCGCGCGCCTTCCACCGCCATGCCGCCAAAGCGGATGGCCATGGCCATCGTATCGCAGGCTATGATTACGCCGTCGTCGATAAGCTGCGCGAGATGATCGGCGAGTGGCTGCGACGATGCCAGACGCTTCTCGTGCAGCTCCGCGGCCAATTCCGGAACATGGTTAGCAGCCGCGATATTGGCGCGGAACAGGCCGAAATTCACGGGCTCGGCAAAACCCTCGAACAGCCGCATGGCATAGCGCGTCAGCGTGTCTTCCGCATTTGCCCCGCGATCGATGGCCCTGAGGTTGAGCCACGCACCGTTCAATTTGCTGCGGACGGCGGCCTCGAACAAAGCGAGCTTGCTTGGATAAAGCTCGTAGATGCTCTGCTTGCTCATATGGGCGACGGCGGCGATCCGATCGACGCTCGTTCGCTCAAAGCCATCGGCCAGGAATACTTGGCCCGCGGCGTTCAGGATCTGGGTCCGGTTATCGCGCTCGGCATGCACGGGTTGAGAAGTGATTTCGACCATCTGGGCCTATCTTAACCGCCGGACGGGGCGCGCCGTCAACGGGCAAAGCCGAAAAGCGTCTCCTGATGCCTGCGGCGCATGTCCGCAGGCATCAGGATTGTTCCGTTCAGGGCGCCTTGCCGGGCGCGCCGGGCTTACCCACCGAAATGTCGACTTTCTCAATCCCACCAGGGAAGTGACCGCCATCCTTATAATCGGACGTGACCGGCGTATCGGCGTCGAAACCGATATCCAGCGTGTCGCTCATTTCCGGCAGTTTCGATATGGTCCGCGCGATGCGGGCCTGTGCCACCTTGGTGCCGTTGGCGCTGATGATCATGTCACCCCCGGCATTCACGCCGCCATCATAGTGAAAGTCAAAGACCAGCCTGTTCTTCCCCGCTGGGAGAGGCTGGGTCGCCGCCACCCGTGACTGGTCGCCCGCCAGTTGCGATGCCGCGATCATCGCAACAGGTCGTCCATCCTTCAGATAGAAGCTCCAGCCCCCGAACTTGCTCCCCAGCGCGACGAGCGCGCCGGTCGCGGGCTCCTTCGGCATGTCGACATCAGCGGTGATGCGGAAACTGCGCGCCAGCAGTGGCGCGGCACTGACCGACGGTATGCTGATCCCTCCGCCCCAATAGCTGTAGGTCGAACGATGGGGCCGTTGCCCTTCGGTCGCACGGAACCGGGCAAGCGTCAGGCGGTCGTCCAGCGGCAGCACCTGGTTCCGCTCGGCCTCCTTGCGGAAAAGGGCCTGCATCTCCTTCAGCTTCGCGCCTTGGCTGGCGGCCAGGTCGCGCGACTGGGAAAAGTCCTTGCGCAGGTCATATAGCTCCCACTTATACTGATTGGGCAGAATGGAGCCGTCGCCACGCTTCCATGGCAGGTTGACTGGCGTGGTGCTTGCCAGCCAGCCTTGATGATAAATGGCATGATTGCCCATCATCTCGAAATATTGGGTGTCGTGCCGCTCTGGGGCGCGGGGCGCGGCAAAGCTGTAGGCGAAGCTGACGCCATCCATCCGCTGCTGTGCAACGCCATTGACGCTGTCGGGCGCTGGCAGGCCCGCAGCCTCCAATATGGTCGGCATCACATCGACCACATGGGTAAATTGTGACCGGATGCCGCGTTCCTTGATATGATCCGGCCAGGATACGACCAGCCCGTTGCGCGTCCCGCCCAGGTGAGAGGCATATTGCTTGAACCAGGGAAAGGGCGCGTTGGTCGCCCATGCCCAGCCATAGCCCCAATTGCCCACCGCATCGGGCCCGCCGATCTTGTCAAGATTGGCGAGCAGCATCCTGTCATCCTCCTGCATCGCATTGGCGAAGGATGACATAGGGTTCGAACTGCCATTCTCTCCGCCCTCGGCCGCCGCGCCATTGTCCCCTTCGATGAACATGATCAACGTGTTGCCGCTCTCGCCCATACGGTCGAGTTCGTCGAGGACACGGCCGATCTGTGCGTCCTGATAGGCCAGCATGGCTGCATAGACTTCCATGAAGCGCGCATTGATCCGGCGCTGATCGGGGGTGAGCGCGCTCCAGGCGGTCAAGCCTTGGGGCCGTGCTGAATCCTTGGTGGCAGAAGGAATGATGCCCAGCCGCTTCTGCCGCTTCACTGTGTCCGCGCGAACAGCGTCCCATCCCTTGTCGAACTGCCCCTTGAACTTGGCGATCCAGTCTGCGGGCGCCTGCAGCGGGGCATGCGCCGATCCGGTCGCATAATAGAGGAAGAAGGGTTTGTCGGGCGCAGCTGCTTTCTGATTATGGATCCATTGGATGGCTTCGTCGGCCAGCGCCTTGTCCAGCACCCCTTCCTTGAGGGTCGGGATGGCGGTGGTGCCGCGATAAAGGGCGGGGGTGAACTGGTTGGTTTCCGCCGCCATGAAGCCGTAGAAATGTTCGAAACCCAATCCGGTCGGCCACATGTCGTAAGGACCGGCCGGTGATACATCGGCTTCGGGCGCATTATGATGCTTGCCGACCATCGCCGTATTGTAGCCGCTCTGGCGCAACACTTCCGCTACCGTCGCCGCGCTCTTGGGCAGGATATTGGTATAGCCGGGAAAGCCCGTGGACAGGTTCGCGACGATGCCGTTGCCGACCGCATGATGATTTCGCCCGGTCAGCAGAGAGGCGCGGGTCGGGGAACACATAGCCGTCGTGTGGAAACGGTTGTAGACCAGCCCGCGCGCTGCCAGCCGGTCCAGATTGGGCGTGGGTATCGGACCCCCGAACGTGGACGCCGCGCCGAAACCGACGTCGTCCGTCAGGATCAGCAGCACATTGGGTGCGCCAGCAGGGGCGGTGACAGCTTTGGGAAAGGCCGGGGCCGAATCGGCATAGGTTTCGCCGATCTTGCCCCCAAAGGGTTCTGGCGCTCGCGGGAGCACATTCTGTGCCGCGAGCGGCGCCGCGCTTCCCATGATAAGTGCCAGAAATCCAGCTTTATAGTTCAGTCCTGACCGCTTTCTCATCTTTCATCCACTCCCTATGCTTTCGCATCTTGTACGGATGAGTTTCGTACAGTACAAGCGGCCATAACGAACAATATATCTGTGTAGGAGAGGATATGACCGTGGAGGTCCTTGACCGCGGCGCGCGTCGGCGCGTCGCTCGCAGGCTGCATTTGATGGGTGGCGCAGCTCTCATGCGCGGGCTCTCGGCGCTTGTGCTGGCGGGCATGGCCGCACCGGTGATCGCTCATGCGCCGGATCTCAACGTGCCCTTTTCCGCTCCATCCAACTATACCGCCCATGCCCGGCTGTTCCAGGAACGCGTCACCCGCGTAGGAAAGACGCCGGTCTGGCAAATCGAATTTCAGGGCATGAACCTCGTCGTGGTCGAGGGCAGCGACGGGCTCGTCCTGCTCGATACCGGCATGAATCGCGATGTTGCGACTGCCGCTCTGGCCAAGATCAGGGCGCAGATTTCCACCAAGCCGATCAAGGCCATCATCTACACCCACCATCATCCTGATCATGTGAATGGGGCAGGGGTGTTCGTACCGCCAGCCGACGTCGCCAGCGGCAAGGTGCCGATCTTCGCGGCCTCGAATTTCCTGAAGGAGCTTTCCGACGAAGGGGTCGCCACACTGCCCATCGTCGCCGCGCGCTCGGCCTACATGTTCGGCTTCAGCCTTGCAGGAAAGGAAGCAGAGGATTTTCATGTCGGCTGCTGCGGCGCTTTGGGTAAGGCGGGGAAGAATGAGTCCGCGTACATCCCGCCCACTCAGTTCGTCGATGTGGATGGCGGGCGCGACATTGAAATCGCCGGGGTGAAGCTGCACCTGTTCCACACCGGGGGAGAGGCCGCGTCGCACATCGCGGCATGGCTCCCCGACTATCAGGTGCTGATTTCGGGCGATGAGGTGCAGGGACCGACATTTCCCAATCTCCATTCGATGCGCGGTACGAAGATGCGCGACGCCAACCGCTGGATCGAGGCGCTGCGCAGGATGGAACGCTATGGCGCAGCCTGGATGGTGCCGATGCACGGCCCGGTCGTGGAAGGTGCGCCGCAGATCAAGGCGCTCCTGACCCGTTATGAAGATGCGATCCAATATACCCATGACCAGACGATCCGTCTGATCAACAAGGGCATGACGCAGGACGACTTGCCTGACGCTCTTGGGCCGTTGCCCGACTGGCTGCGCTCGGAGCCCTATACCACCGAATATTACGGCACTGCCGCCGACGCGGCGCGCAGCTATTATGTCGGCTATATCAGTTGGTTCTCCGGCGATGCGACCGACCTTGCGCCCACGCCACGCGTGGAGCGGGCCCGGCGGGAGGTCACGTTGATGGGTGGGCGGACACCCGTGCTTGCCGCCGCCAACCGCGCTTTCGAACAGGGGGACGCGCAATGGGCGGCGGAGCTTGCGGCGCTGCTGATCGCCATTGATCATCAGGATATGGAGGCACGACGGCTGAAGGCCGCCGCTTTCCGCAAACTCGGCTACGCTACCTATAATAGCAACCGGCGCGGCTTCTACCTGATGGGCGCGCTGGAACTGGAAGGAAAGCTGCAACAGGCAGGCCTGACCGCGCGCTATATGAACCCGGATAATATCCGCAAGATGCCAGTCGCGCTGATGCTTGAGCAAATCCGCTACAAAGTTGATCCCAAGCGCGCCGGAGCTGGCGGTCATGCCGTCGCCCTGACCATCGCCGGGGAAAGCGATACATGGCTGCTTGAACTGCGCAACAGCACGCTGAAATTCCGCCGCGGTGAGGCGGACGGCGCGCCGGTCGTGCGGCTTGATCGGAATGCGTTGGGGGAACTGGTTTCCGGCAACCAGACGGTGGACGCACTGGTGAAGGCAGGCGCAATCACGGGCCGGGGCTCGGCAGCGCTGAAGCAGATTTTCAGCTCTCTCGACCTGACCGTCCAACCGATCAATCTGGTCATACGCTAGCTAGTACGAAACAACTTCGTACAAATACGCGCTTTCAGGCCTTAAAGGGAAGTAATTAACATGAACAGCTTCATCTCGCTCGGCGCTTTGGCAATGTGCCTTGCTGCGGCCACGTCACCCGCCTTCGCGCAGGACGACGCCTCCGTCCAAAGCGGGGGGTATCGAGGAGATCGTCGTTACAGCACAGAAACGATCCGAATCCCTCCAGAAAACGCCCATCTCGATGATGGCGATGACCGGCGCCGACATTGAAAAGAAGGGCATTGCCGACATCACCGACCTGCGAACCCTTGTCCCCAGTCTTGCCGTCACTCCCCATCCGAACAGCGCGACAACGGCTCGCGTATTCATTCGCGGAATCGGCAACAATGACGACCAGATCACCGTCGATCCCAGCGTTGCCGTCTATCTCGACGGCATCTACATCGCCCGCAACCAGGGACTCTCCGCAGAAGTCGCCGAGGTCGAAAGGATCGAAGTGCTGCGCGGACCGCAAGGCTCGCTCTATGGACGCAACGCGACAGGCGGCGCCATCAATTATATCACGCGCGCGCCCGAGCTGGGGGAGTTCTCTGCAAAGCAGACTCTTGCCATCGGCAATTACGACCAGTTCCGATCCCGCACACGCGTCAATATTCCCGTCAGAGAAACGCTCGCGGTGGAACTGGGCTATCTGCACAGCCAGAAAGACGGCTTCGTCGACAACCCCGGCACCGGCGTCGACCGCTGGGGTGATCAGCGCCGCGACGCATATCGCGCGGCCGTGCTGTGGCAACCGACAGACGCCCTGCAATTGCGGTACACCTATGATCGTTCCGACATCAACGACACGCCCGTCTTCATGGTTGCCGCGCCCTTCTACCCCCGCATGGCGGATCGGCCGACAGCAGGGTCGCCGCTCGTCCGAAACCTCATGCCCAATGATGCCACATCGCAGGGGCATAATCTGACCATCAGCTGGGAAGTCGCTGACGATGTGACGCTCAGGTCGCTGACCGGCTACCGGAAGCTCTCCAGCATCACCAATCAGAATTATCTGACCGGGGTGGCGGGGCCATTTCCCTTGATCCTGACTGGTTTTGATCAAAAGCAGGATCAGTGGAGCGAGGAACTGCAACTTGTCGGCTCCACCTTTGACCGCCGCCTGGACTATGTCCTCGGCGCCTATTATTTCGATGAGGACGGCGAGAGCTCGGATTATTCCGCGATCACCGGGCGTCCCCGCATGGATCGGGTCGCAACGATCCATAACCGTGCTTATGCGCTGTACGGCCAGGCCACATTGCGTCCGGCCTTCATGGAGGGGCTGTATCTGACCGGCGGGCTGCGTTGGTCTCGGGACGAACGCAAGGCGACGCTCGACCAGACCATCGTCCCTGCGACGGGTTTACCCACCGTGCTGCCTCGCGGAGCAGGCGACAATCATTTCTCGAACATCAGCCCCAGCCTCGTCATCGGCTACAACGCCAATGCAAATCTCAATATCTACGCCAAATATGCGAGAGGATATAAGACGGGCGGCTACAATATCCGCGCAAGCAGCATCGCACGCTTCAACGAAGGATTCGGCCCCGAAACACTCGATTCCTTCGAGCTGGGTATCAAATCTAGCTGGCTCGACAATCACTTGCAGGCCAACCTCGCCCTGTTCCGGTCGAACTACAAGGATATTCAAACGAATATCCAGTCGGACCCGACGAACGTCGCCATTACCGATGTCTTCAATGCGGGTAAGGCGCGCATCCAGGGCTTTGAACTGGATTTGATCGCCAAGCCGATCGATGCACTCACCCTTTCGGTCAACTATGCCTACCTCGATGCCAAGTTCCAGCAAATCCTCGATCAAGCTGGCAATGACATCACGTCGCGCTACACCTTCGTGGAGGCTCCAAAACATACGCTGACCACGTCTCTTGAATATCGCTTCCCTGACACGCCAATCGGCGTGCTCACCGCCAACATCGACTATTTCCTCAAGAGCAAGGTGTCGACGTCAACCGCCGATCCCCGCTATGTCATCGGCGACTATGGTCTGCTCAATGCCCGGCTTACATTGTCAGACATACCCGTCGGCTTCGGTAGCTGGCGCCTGTCGGCTTTCGGCAAAAACCTGACCGACAAGGAATATTATATCGCCCATTTTAATGGAGGGCTGCCAAGCGCGATCTTTGGCGACCCCCGCACCTATGGTCTTGAACTGACTTTCGAATATTGAATCCCGCTTCTAATCGAAAATATGCGCCAGATGGCGTATAGGGTCTTTTGACCGCCTATGTTCATCAAGGGCAGGCGAAGCTTTGTTGACTTAAGGGGAGGCAAGCATGCGTTTCTGGCTATCGATGATGGCGGTGCCTGAGCTTGATCAGATGATCGCACTGGCGCAGCACGCGGAAAGTTGCGGATTTCACGGTGTTACCTATGCCGATCATCTGATCATGCCAGCCTCGATCAAGACGCCATATCCTTATACCGAGTCCGGGGAGATCTTCTGGCCCATGGATGCGCCATGGCCCGACCCCTGGATCACGCTGACGCTGCTGGGGGCTGAAACGTGCGAGTTGAGGCTGGCGACGAACATCTATCTGGCCGCTCTACGCGACCCATTCACGGTCGCCCGTGCGGTCGCCACCGCGTCCGCCTACACGTCCGGCCGCGTGATCTGCGGCGTATCCGCCGGCTGGCTGAAGGAAGAATATGACGCCGCGGGTGTCGACTTCAAATCTCGTGGTCGGCGCCTGGACGAAATACTGGCGATTTGCCGCAGGCTGTGGGCGGGCGAAACGGTCAGCCATGACGGCGAATTCTTCCAGTTCGACGCTGTGCTGCTCCGTCCCTTGCCTCCCGGCCCGGTGCCTGTCTGGGTTGGAGGAAAGTCAGCACCAGCGCTGCGGCGCGCGGCGGCCAATGACGGCTGGCTGGGATTGCCTGCCACGGTGGACCACACGATCGCCATTGTCCAACATCTCCAGGCGCTTCGGACAGAGATGGGATTGCCGGCATCTGGTTTTTCGCCTGTCATATCCCTCATCGAACCACTGCTCGAAAGTAGTGAAGAGCGGCTCGCAGGGCATGGGATCAACGATATGGTCGTGATCCCGTGGATGCCGACGCCCTGGGAAATGGAGAGCTATGTCGCGGAAGGATCGGACATCAGCCAGCTTTCCGTGAAAAAGGACGCGATCAGCCGCTTTGCCGACCGCGTTATCCACAGACGGCATTGAAGAGATCAGATGGGCCTAGTTGTCACACCCAGGGAAATAATCGGCATCACCCACGAAGATAGTTGACGAAAACCGCATTTGGTACGAATCTGCAACCATAATCAGACCTGGCCTGCCGATGTGCAGGGCAAAAAAGCTATAAAATAGCGTGTCATGACAGGGAGGATGAGGAAATGGGCGGTATCAATCGATCATTTATATCCGGCGTGCTGGCGATGGTGCTGGCTTCACCGGCTCTTGCTCAGGAAACGACAGCTCCTGGTAATCAGGGCGCGGAAGCCCAGGCGCAGCCAAATGGGACCGGGCTTTCCGACATCATCGTTACGGCGCGTCGCACCCAGGAAAGACTGCAAACGGTCCCGGTTTCGGTCACGGCTCTATCCGGCGAATTCCTGGAGCAGCAGAATGTGCTCGACGTCACAAGCGTCCCGCGCTTCACGCCCAACCTTTCGCTTCTGCAACAATCAACCAGCCTGACGGCCGTTTCGTTGTTCATCCGTGGCGTCGGCAATCAGCAGCCTGACGCGGCGACCGATCAGGCGGTGGGCGTCTATCTGGACGGCGTCTATATTGCGCGCGCGGCGGGCGCGATCTTCGACCTTGTCGATCTGGAGCGGATCGAAGTGTTGCGCGGCCCTCAGGGCACATTGTTCGGCCGCAACACGATCGGCGGTGCTATCCAGCTTGTCACCAAAAAGCCAACAGATGAGATGCATCTGGAAGCAAAGGCCGGCTATGCTAGCTATGACGACTGGTTTGTCCGTGGCCGTGTCGATACCGGCTTCATCGGCGGGTCGCCGATCAAGATTTCGCTCGCAGCCATGCATCGTGAACGTGACGGTTATATCGACAATCTTTACACCCCGGACAGCCGTGATCCCGGCGCACTGCGCAGCGATGCTATATATGCAGGCGTCGAAGCCGACCTCGGCAATGTGACGGTTAATTACAATTTCGACTTCAACTACCGGTCTGGCACCGCGCCCTATTTCCAGTTGCTGGCCGCAACGCCGAGCGTCTTCAATTATTTCAGCCAGTCCCCCAATTTCGGAGGCGATCCATTTCTCATCAGCCCGGACCGCATCAATCCGGGGCTGCAGGACGGCTTCGTCGATCGCTTTGGCAATCTGCGCTATGGTGCCAAGTCGCGCATTTACGGCCATTCGCTTACCATAGCCTATGAACCGATCGACGAACTGACGCTGAAGTCGATCACCGGTTACCGCCGCTTCTGGCAGGACACCATCCTGACGCTTGATGGCAACGGCTATCTGCGTGGGCCGGTCGTCGATTTCGACCCTGCCTCGCCGACCGGCGTGACCGTGGCCGATGTCGGCCTCTACAACGGCAACAACGCGCCGCAGAAACAATGGCAATTCAGCCAGGAATTTCAGGCGCTCGGCTCATCGGGCGACCTGAATTATGTGGCAGGCGTCTATTATTTCTACGAAAAGGCGTCGCAGAACAACCGCCAGGCACTGACGCTTGTCGCGCCCACGGCCTTCCTGGAAGCCTTCGGTGTTCCTGCGACGACGGCGGCCAACATCCTGGCCAACCCGCAACTCACGCCCGGCGGCCTCATCGGCATCAACCTGACGCCCACCCTGGGCTTCCGGGCGACCTCGGAGTCCGCCGCCATATTCGGTCAGGCGAGCTGGAAACCCTCGGCGCTCGACGGCAAGCTCGAAATCACGGGTGGCGCACGCTACACGCAGGATCGCAAGACGTTGCAGCGCACGGACCTGCCTACGTTGACCGCGGCCACTGTGGTCAACAATGACAATATTTCCTGGCTGGGTTCGGTCAACTATCGCTTCACGCCGGATATCATGGCTTATGCGCGCGTATCGACCGGGTATCGTTCGGGCGGCATCGATCCGCAAAACCCTCAAGGACAGTTGACGACCTACAAGCCGGAAAAGGTGACGGCCTACGAACTTGGCCTGAAGTCGGAACTGTTCGACCGTCATCTCAGGCTCAACCTGTCCGTCTACCAAACCGATTATTCCAACCTGCAGATTCAGCAGTTCCAGAGCGGAAGCGGCGGCGCCACATCGGTCGTTTCAAATGCTGGTTCAGCGCGGTTCCGCGGGTTCGAGGCGGAAGCGACGGCCATTCCCTTCGCCGGGCTGCAAATCGACGGTTCGGTCGGCTATGTCCACCCGGATTTCAAGGAATATCTGTACCGCGATCCGGACTTCACATCCCCGACGTTCAACCAGCTGATCAACGTGGGGGATGAAGCGCACTTGTCGCAAACGCCCAAGTGGAACGCGCGCATCGGCGGCCAATATTCGGTAGATGTGGGCATCGGCACGTTGATGCTGCGCAGCGACCTTGCCTATCGCAGCCGCATCTATTTCTTTGCGCTCGACCGGGTCAATCCCTTCAACCGCGAAGTCAGCTCGCGGCCCGACTATGATCTGAGCGCTCGCATCTCGCTGTCTGATATTCAGGCCGGAAACGCCAAAATCGATGTTGGTCTCTGGGGCGCAAACCTGACCAATCAACGCAACCTTGATTTCGGCATCGATTTCGGCGGGCTCGGCTTCGGCGCGGGCTCCTACAAGAAGCCGCGCACGTTTGGCGGTGACGTCAAGGTCAGCTTCTGATCATGGCCATGGGCGGCCCGGTGAATTTCACCGGGCCGCCCTGCATATGCAAGCTGTTCAGAGGGCATAATCCAGCTGTGCCCAGAACTTCCTGGTGTCAGCATCACCGGCAAAGCTGCTGATCCCCTTCCTCTGATAATCTGCATATTTGACGAGTGCGCTGAGATGCTTGTCGATCTTCAACGCAAGCTGCGCATTATATTCGTCGCCATAATGGATCGAAAACCGGTCACTGCTGAAATGATGGTAGATGAACGATGCGACCAGCGGTCCTGATGTCCCGATCTTCGGCACGGTATAGGCGATCCCGCCATAATAGTCCTGAATGCCGCTTCCCGGAGTGGTCAGGAATTTATCGGCCCATCCGTTGAACTTGTGCAGGGTCGCAAAGGGCGTCTGAAAGGCGAAACCGCCCGCTACTCCCGTTGCCCCGCCGTCGGCACCCAGCAGTTCATATCCGCCGGTCAGCCGGAATGAAGCGACGTCCACCGCCAGTTCTGCCGCGAAATAGTCGACCTTATAGTCTACCGGGTTCTTGCTATAATCGCTCTGCCGCGCGTAGCTGGCTAGATAGTTGAGCTTCACCCTCGGCGCGATGGGCACCGCTCCTGTAAAGCGCGCGCCATAGGTCTGGCTGCTGTTGCGCAGCAGCGCCGCCACGGGCTCATCTTCATCGATAAGATAGGCGAACCCGGTCAGCGTTCCGAACTTCGTTTTGTAGGAGACGTTCAGGAAGACATCGTCGCCCTCAATTTCGGTAGGCCGGTTGGCCGCCCCGAACTTGCCCCCGTCGATGCCCCAGATGGTTCTCGCGGCTATGGCATAGGTCATGTCGACCTTCAGGTTCTTTATCCCCATATATTCGACACGCAGGGCATCGAATGTCTGCTCATTCTGGCGCCATGCGACAGAGCCTACGAAGCGCTGGTCATCGAGGTTGATGCGCTGGCGGCCAAGCGTCACGACCAACGGCTTGGTGCGATATTGCAGTTGCAGCCGGTTCAACTCGACGGTCTGGGGGTCGGGCACCAGCGGGTAGAGTGTCTTGCCGTTCACCCCGCTGTTATAATGCTCGTCAATCGCCAGCGTCCCTTCGCCTTCAGCCAGAAAGGCGAAGGGCCCCCTGGACAATTCCCCGCCAGCCCGCAAGCGCATGGTGACGGCATCAGCGTCCCGGCTGCTGGTCAACGGCAGTGGGCCGTCCTGATCAACCGTCTCGTAACGCAACCGCGCTTCGACGATGGGCTTGAGCACCATATCCTGCGCCAGGGCTGGCGCTCCAACCGCCGCCAACGCGGACGCCCCGAGCAACATCTTCAATCCACCCATTCTTCCCCCTCTGTAGCTTGCCTGACTCCGGAAGCTCGCAGCGTGCCTTCGCGTCCGCGTCAGAAACAAAAAAAGCCGCCTGAGCTGGCCTGTTGACCAGTTCGGGCGGCGTCCTTGCCGATATCGATCCTGCTGGATCTTGGCTGGTCCCTACCATCATTGGCGGTCCCGGCCTTCTTGTCGAAGCGTCCCTGCTTCGACTGGGATCAAGCTGTCATCGATCATCCCAGGCTGCAAGCGAAATTTTTGCGCTGCACAAATCAGCCCTTCACCTGCCTGGCCCTGCTTTAGGTTAACCCGTCGATTATGCCGCGACGGGCGGGAGCCAATCCTCTTCCCCATTGTTTCCCTTCTGCTCACGCATAGCTTAAGGCACTATCCGTGTTTCTCGTTCGGGGAGGGAAGGCGGCGGGCGTTATTGGAGGTCAGCGGCATGCGGACCGGCATTTCCGAAAGGTGCGCTCATCCGTTGCAGGCGGAAAGCGGCCTGCCCGGCCCCTTGCCGCGCATCTGCGGCGCTGACTCTTCGCCAAGGCGGGATATTCCGTGGCTTGTTAACATGGATGATAGTGCCGATCCCATTCTCGATCTTAGATGGCGGGAACGGGGAATACCGGCAGTTCCGGTCAGACCAGCGCTAGAAGGGTTCGGACGGGAATTGATCGAGGAAGCTTTGCCCCGCCGGTTCGGGGGCACCACCAGTCCGCAATTTTCAGGCGGCGGCATTTGCTGCCGCATCACCATGCCGCTCGTCATCCATGACGATGACAGCGGCTTCCCCATCCTGGAAGAGGAGGACGGCCGATGACCGAAGGTCTCACTGGCAAGCGCATCCTCATCATCGAGGATGAATATCTGATCGCTACCGATCTCAAGCGGGCGCTTACCGAAGCAGGAGCGATCGTCGTCGGCCCGGCGGGAACGATGG
The DNA here is from genome assembly GCF_054771735.1 of Sphingobium sp. TomMM35A. Lineage (NCBI taxonomy): Bacteria > Pseudomonadati > Pseudomonadota > Alphaproteobacteria > Sphingomonadales > Sphingobiaceae > Sphingobium > Sphingobium sp. TomMM35A. Next base: position 293,439 of record NZ_BSRC01000002.1, on the reverse strand, counting down.
AGGCCGCGCAAATACTGGCCGAGGAAGATATCGACCTCGCCCTCCTGGACGTCAATCTGGACGGCGAACACAGCTATCCGCTGGCAAACAGGCTGCGCGACCGCTCGGTGCCCTTCGCCTTTCTGACCGGCTATGACGAATGGGCTCTCCCGCCCGCCTATCGGGAGGTGCCCCGGCTCGGGAAGCCGTTTGCAATGGCGCAGTTGATCAATGAATTGACGGCCCTCAGTCCGGCCGATCAGACATGACCGCCTTCTCCCGCCTTGCCGACCCGGCGCATCCGGCGATCCGCAGGCTGGCCGCGCTGGCTCCACTCGATCCGTCCGCGCGAGCTGCCCTTGCCGATGCCGCCCTGCGCAGCCGCGCGCTCAGGCCTGCGCGCGAACTGCTCGCCGAAGGAGCGCCGATCGCCAATCCGCTGCTGATCCTTAGCGGCTGGGCCGCTCGCGTCCGCTTCCTCACCGATGGGCGGCGGCAGATCATGAGCCTCCTGCTGCCCGGGGATCTCATCGGCAATTGCCGCCACAGCCGCCCCTTGTCGGTATCGAGCATCGTGGCGCTGAGCCCGCTGACCGTTTGCGCGGCTCCGTCCCCCGGCTCCCCGTCGCTCGAAGAAGCCTATCATGTCAGCCACGCGCTCGATGAAGCCTATCTGCTGGCACAGATCACGCGCCTGGGCCGCTTCAGCGCGGAAGAGCGGGTGGTCGATCTCATGCTGGAACTGCGTGACCGTCTGACGCTGTGCGGTCTTGTGAGCGACGGCGGCTTCGCATGGCCCCTGACGCAAAGCGCCCTTGCCGACACGCTCGGCCTCACCCCGGTCCATGTCAACCGCACGCTTCAGCAATTACGCCGCCGTGGTGAGGTCGTCCTGCGCGCGGGTCGGCTCCAGTTGACCGATCCCGCCGAACTGATCCATCGCGTCGGCCATATCACCGCGCACGTTACCGCTACGCAGAGTTAAGTCCCGGAAAAGCAGATCAGGACTGCGGCATTAGCTGCGATCATAGGTCTTCAAGCCAAGAGAATAATTGTCGGCATCACGATCGTCGCGGACAAATCACTTGAACTGGGTTGAGTTCAGCCAAAGGCCTAAGTTCCTTCAGCAATAAATTGCACTGCTCAATATTTATCATGATGTTCAATTATACGAGCAACATGAATGACGGCAGAGCACCTCACTTCTCCTCTCCCCTTCAGGGGAGAGGATAGGAAGCCTTGCTGCGCCAGCAGCTAGGCGAACTTGGAGAGGGGGGAGCGAAGAAGAGAGGATATGCGGCTCCTTCCCCCTCATCCAACTCCACCTAAGCGGCTCCGCCGCCAAGGCTCCATATCCTTCTTCCCAGAGGGGAGAAGGGGCACGTGCAAACGCTCTAATGCCAGTTCCTCGCCGCGCCTGCCGAGCCCGTCGTTACCAAAATTCGAACAACGCTGACCCACCACCATCGATAGCCAAGAAAAAAGGCGCGATGCTCATCAGCACCGCGCCTCATATCCATTTCTTTCAACCTCCCGGCAGCACCTTAAAAGGCACATGCCGGAAGATTTGAACGACGCTATCTCAGCTGTTGGTTTCGGCCGGAGCCGGAGCTGCCTTGGCACGTGCCTTGCGCGGCGCCTTGGCGGCCTTGGGCTCTGCGCCACCGGCCGCGTCGGCAGCCTTAGCGGGCGAAGCCTTGGCGGCGGGCTTTGCCGCTGCCTTTGCGGGCTTGGCAGGCTTGCGCGCGGGAGCCTTGTCGCCAGCGTCTGCGGCTGCAGCCTTGGGAGCGGCCTTTGCGGCGTCTGCCTGCTTGGGTGCTGCGGCCTTCTCTCCACCGTTGGCGGCGGCAGGCTTGCGGCCAAGGCCCAGACGCGTGGCAACCGCGCGGCGGGCTTCGGAATAGCTCGGCGCGACCAGCGGGTAGGATTTGGGCAGGTTATAGCGCTCGCGATATTCATCGGGCGACAGGCCATGCGTCGCCAGATGACGCTTCAGCGTCTTGTAAGGCTTGCCATCGATCATGCTCAGGATGTGATCAGGCGAAGACAGGCTTTTGCGGACGGAAACCGCGGGCGTGTAAGTCGCCGCCTGCGCTTCGTTAGCATCCGCCGCCGGATCTTCAGTCAAGGCGATCCGCGTCGTACGGATAAGCTCGGCCAGCCCTTCGCTCGTAACCGAATTGTTGGAGACAAACGCACTCAAAAGCTGAACTGTGAGCGTCGTGATGTCGGGCTGCGATTCTTCAGACATTGGTACGCTTCTCCACACCGAATAACTGGGGCGACCTTCTGCGCGCTTTCAATTCAAATGTAAATAAGCTTTGCTCTTTTAGTCTCACGATATCTGTCCCTATGATGGACGATTCAGATGTTTTGCGCCCATGGCCGCCTCACAAGACTGCTCATCTTGGCCCGCCGAATTGTTGACGCGGCAAGCAAGCATAGTGATTGAACATGCTTCAGCTTAGAATTGGGCCTGTAATCATCCTATGCATTGCTGCACGGGAAGCGCCTCTGATTTCCGGCTGCGCGGAATGGTTTACGGCCTGCAATAACTTGGGCGAGCATCCCCCAGGATCGAACAGCGGAAGCATTACGCGGTGCCGTTCGGTCTATCGCGGCTAAACCCTATTGGCGGGACAATGATCCCGCTTTTCCCGAAGACGGCAAAAAAAAGGGCCGATCCCGAAGGACCGGCCTAATGAGTTTTTAGGAGAGGATGCCTGAAAGGCAGGGCGGCATTTGCCGCCGCGGCCCCCTCCTGACAATTGTTTAGATCGGCAGTTCGATTGCAAGTCATGCAATCGTAACATATCCGGCACGCATCCTGTCCGGACGAGTGCCTGGCCTATTAGCCGTTCAGCTGATCCTTGACCGCCTTGGCGGGGGTGAAGGTCAGCTTCTTCGACGCTGCGATCTGGATGGTCGCGCCAGTCGAAGGATTGCGGCCTTCACGAGCCGGCTGGTCCTTGACCTTGAACTTCCCAAAGCCGCTCAGCGAAACTTCGTCACCCTTGGCAGCGGCGCCAGCGATAGCGGCAAACACGCCGTCCACATATTTGCGGGCGTCGGCCTTGGTCAGGCCATGCTCGGCTGCAACTGCTTCGGCGAGTTCGGTATTGTTCATCGATCGTCTCCCTTTCGTGGACGACGGGTCTTAACCTGTCTTATCGCCCGCAACTAGAGGGGTTTTTGCCGATTAACCGACATTTTCATGCCGGATTCGACCTAATCCGGGGGTTAAAGAGCGCTCCTGGCCCGTTCGGACCTTCCGATCCTCTCTCCGCCACGGTGATTCCCGGGCGTCCCGGACGACTCCTGATCGCCTCAAGCCGCGTCAAATGCTCCGCCGCTGCCACAGCCGGCCACCCAGCGCCTTGTCCTTCAGCACGGCGCGCGCCGCATTATGTCCCGGCGCGCCGCTCACGCCTCCGCCCGGATGCGTGCCCGCGCCGCACATGTAAAGACCCTCGACAGGTCCGCGATATGCGCCCTGGCCCAGCACGGGCCTTGCCGCCCACAACTGGTCCAGCGTCATGGCGCCGTGCATGATGTCGCCGCCGACCATGCCGAACTTCCGCTCAAGGTCGAGCGGCGACAATATGTCTCGCGCGATCACCGACGCGGCAAAGCCCGGCGCATAAGCATCGATCGTGGCGATGACATCGTCCGCCGCTGCTTGCCCAGCATCGTCCCAGCTTCGTCCATAGGGCAATTGCGGCGCAAATTGCTGGCAGAACAGGCTTGCGACATGGCATCCCGGCGGGGCAAGGTTGTCGTCGATGATCGACGGGATCAGCATTTCGACGATCGGCGCGCGAGACCATCCGTCTGTCTTCGCGTCCGAAAAGGCGCGGTCCATATAGTCCATGTCCGGCGCGATGATGATCCCGGCTTCCAGATGTTCGCCCTTGCCGGGCAGGCAGGAAAAATCGGGCAGTGCCGACAGGGCGACATTCATGCGGAAACTGCCCGACCCCACTTTAAAGTTGCGCATGCGCTTGCGGAAGTCTTGCGGCAGGTCGGCGGGATTCATCATCTGTTCGTACAACAGCTTGGGTCCGACATTGGCGATCACCGCCGCGCCCATGACCTCTTCGCCGCTTTCCAGGCGCACGCCCACGGCGCGCCCGCCGTCCACCAGCACATGCTCGACCGGCGCTTCCAGGCTGATCTCGACGCCCATCGCTCTTACGACCCGCGCCATCGCCTGCGTGATCGCGCCCATGCCGCCGACGCTATGGCCCCACGCACCCTTCTTGCCGTTCACCTGTCCCATGACATGGTGCAGCAGGACATAGGCACTGCCGGGCGTGTCGGGGGACGCGTAGTTGCCGACCACGGCGTCGAAGGCGAAGACCGCCTTGACCGGATCGCTTTCGAACCAGCCATCCAGGAACGCGCGGGCGGATTTCAGGAACAGGTCCAGCAGGTCGCGCCGTGCCTCCAGCGGCAGTGCCGCCACCCGCTTGCCCTGCGACAGGGCCGCGATCAGCATCGGCAGCCCGTCGCCCGCATTGGGCGGCGTCTCCAGCATCAGCCCGCGCAGCACGTCCGCGATCCTCTCCAGCGTTGCCTGGTAATGGGGAAGGGCGGCCGCATCCTTCTTGCTGAACTTGGCGAACTCTCCTTGCGTCCTTTCCAGCCCGCCGCCCACTTTCAGATAGCGTCCGTCGGGCAGCGGCAGGAAATTGGCGATCGGCCGCTCGATCACGCGATAGCCGTGATCGGCGAGCGCCATGTCCTTGATCACCTTGGGATGCAGCAAGCTGACGGTGTAGCTCGCGACGGAATTGCGGAAGCCGGGGTGGAACTCTTCCGTCACCGCAGCGCCGCCGATTATGCCGCGCCGCTCCAGTATCCGCACCTTGTACCCCGCCCGCGCCAGGTAGAATGCGCAGACCAGCCCGTTATGCCCACCCCCGATAATGACCGCGTCATATTTATACATATGTACAACAACTCGGTTGGCGGGGGGAGGGTTCTCCTCAAAACTCTTTTAATTCACTACTTCCTTCACGACTTCCATACCGCCGCGCCAATCCCGCGCAAACCATCAACTGAATCTGATGGAACAGCATGACCGGCAATAATATCGGTCCCACCGCACTTGCCGGAAAAAGAACCCCCGCAATTGGCACCCCCGTCGCCAGACTCTTCTTCGACCCGCAAAACTGCAACACCACCGCATCTTCCCGCGACAGTCCCAGCAGTTTTCCCAGTCCCCAGGTAAACAGCAGCACCACTGCCAGAATAGCGATCGACAACAGCGCCATCAGCATCAATTCACCACGCGAAACCTTGTGCCACAGTCCCTCGACCACGGCCGCGCTGAATGCGGAGTAGACGATCAGCAGGATCGATCCCCGATCCACCCGTCCCAGCATAGCCTTGTGCCGCGACACGAAGCCGCCAATCCACGGCCGCGCCAGATGACCGAGCAGGAAGGGCAGGAGCAATTGCAGCACGATCCCCTCGATCGCCGACAGGGAGATCAGACTGCCTGCGCCTCCCGCCGCCTTCTGCATCAACAGCGCCACCAGCAACGGCGTCAGCACGATGCCCAAAAGGTTGGAAAAGGACGCACTCACCACCGCCGCCGCGACATTCCCGCGGGCAATCGCCGTGAAAGCGATCGACGACTGCACCGTCGATGGCAGCAGCGTCAGGAACAGCAATCCCGCCCGCATCTGAACTGGGATCGCCTCCACCTGCTGCGTCGCCAGCCCGATCAGCGGGAACAGCGCAAATGTCGTTCCCAGCGTCGCCAGATGCAGCTTCCACGCCTTCGCGCCGTTCCAGATCGCGTCACGTGACAGCTTCGCGCCGTGCAGGAAGAACAGGAGTACGATACCCGCGTCCGCAAATATCCCGACGACATGCGCGCCCTCTCCCCGCGCGGGCATGAAGGAGGCAAGCGCCACCATCGCAATCAGCAGCATGAGGAATGGGTCGGCAATTTCCCGAAGACGGCTCATCCCTGCGGCTGTAGGCAGTCTGGCGGGAAAAGAATAGACGCCGGGCCAATTCGCCGATTAGTGGACAGTCTGGAAATGGAGACTGACATGAGCGACGAGATCGGTATCATCGAACGGGACGGCGTCCTGGAAATCCATATCGATCGCCCGGACAAGAAGAATGCGCTGACCGCGGCCATGTACAACAGCATGACAGCCGCCCTTGCCGATGCGTCGGCGCGGAAGGATATCGGCGCGGTCCTGATCGCGGGAAAGGGAGACGCCTTCTGCGCGGGCAATGACCTTAAAGACTTCACGCAAGGTCCGCAGGGCGGCGCCGCGGCATTCGCCTTCATCCGCGCGATCGCAAGCTTCGACAAGCCGCTGGTCGCGGCCGTCCAGGGACTGGCGGTGGGCGTGGGCACGACGATGCTGTTCCACTGCGACCTTGTCTATGCAGCGCCCGACGCTCGTTTCATCATGCCTTTCGTCAATCTCGGCATCGTGCCGGAAGCAGGCTCAAGCCTGCTAGCGCCTGCCATCCTGGGCTATGCGAAGGCAGCGGCGATGTTGTTGTTGGGCGAACCGATGGATGCCGAAACGGCAGATCGCGCGGGCTTGGTAACGGCTGTCATAAACGGCGGCGAACTGATCGAGCATGCTCGCGCAAAGGCATCCGCTCTCATGCAAAAGCCGCCTTTGGCCTTGGCCGCCACTCGGCGTCTGCTAAAGGGTGATCAGGCGCTGCTGCTTGGTCGCATCGACGAAGAGGCGCGGCTTTTCGAGCAGATGCTGGAGTCGGAAGAAGCTCAGGAAGCCTTCGCCGCTTTCTTCGAAAAACGCCCGCCCAAGTTCCGCCGGACCTGATAGCGAAGATGCAGGACGCGCGCCGCGCTAGAAAAGTCCAGGACGGTCAGCGCGATTTCGTTCAAGCAGCCATGCGAACCGGGTTCAGGGCAGGAAACGGGAATAGGGATGAGCGACAAGGCCGGAACCATGGCTGATCCAGTGCCAACCCCGGCAGGGCGCTTCACCCTGCTGGAACCACTGCGGCAGCGGACCTATCGCACCATCTGGATTGCCAGCCTCTTTTCGAATTTCGGCCAGTTGATCCAAGGCGTCGGTGCTGCCTGGCTGATGACGCGGCTCAGTTCATCGCCACAAATGGTGGCTCTGGTGCAGACCGCCCTCATGCTGCCCCTGATGCTGGTGGCGCTCCCCGCTGGGGCGATCGCGGATATGTTCGACCGGCGCAAGGTGGCGCTGGCCGGGCTCATATTCGCGTCCTTGATGGCCGTGGGACTAACGCTGCTTGCGGGCGCCGGGTTGCTCTCTCCTTGGACATTGCTGCTCTTCTGTTTTCTGATCGGGGCAGGGGTCGCTCTGTTCGGGCCTGCATGGCAGGCATCGATCGGCGAGCAGGTGAGCGGCGAACATCTTCCTGCAGCCATTGCCCTGGGAACGATCAGCTACAATGTTGCCCGCAGCTTCGGTCCGGCGATCGGCGGCATCATCGTGGCTGCCTTTGGAGCGATGGCCGCCTTCGCGGCCAATGCCGTCTTCTACCTCCCCTTGATCATCGCCTTCCTGCTTTGGCAGCGAGAGCATAAGCCTTCGCGCTTGCCGCCGGAGCGGATCGACCGGGCGATCATATCGGGCGTCCGCTACGCACTTCACGCACCCTCCATCCGCGTGGTGCTCATCCGCACCCATGTCGTGGGGCTTGCCGGGGCATCCGTGTCCGCTCTGACGCCGCTCATCGCAAAGGATCTGCTGCAGGGCACGGCGAGCACCTATGGATTGCTGCTGGGTGCCTATGGCGTAGGCGCTGTGTTGGGGGCTGCCGGACTTGATTTTGTCCGTCAAAGATTGCGGCCGGAAAAGGCTGCCAGGTCTCTGTCCCTGCTGCTCGGCGCCATGATCCTTCTAGCGGGAGTCAGCGGCAATACGCTTCTCACCTGCACGGCATTGATGATCGCCGGAGCAGCCTGGATGATCCTGGTCGCGCAGTTCAACGTCGCGGTTCAAATGTCTGCACCTCGCTGGGTCACGGCGCGCGCGCTTGCCTGCTACGGCTCGGCATTGACGGGCGGGCTCGCGCTGGGGGCGTGGGTTTGGGGATCGGTCGCCAGTGCATTCGGCACTGGTGAAGCGATGATGTTGTCGGGAGCGGCTATGATGTTGAGCGCGCTGCTGGGCCTCATCATTCCACTTGCCCCATCGCTGCCTGACGGCCTGGAAGAAAGCATCCTCACCCATCAACCGCAGGTCGGGTTGGCGCTGACGCCGCGAAGTGGGCCGATCATCGTGGAGATCGATTACAGGGTCGATATTGACAAGGCTCGCGATTTCTACGCGGCCGTGCAGAAGCTGCGCAGTGCTCGCCTGCGTAGCGGTGCCTTTGGCTGGTCAGTGGCGCGCGACATCGCCGATCCTGCGCTTTGGACGGAACATTATCACTGTCCGACTTGGGGCGACTATCTGCGCCAGCGCGACCGCATGACCATCAGCGACCGGCAGGTGGAAGACGCGGTCAACATATTTCATGAGGGCAGTAATGAAGGTCGGGTGCGGCGGCGGCTTGAACGGCCGACCGGTTCTGTGCGATGGCGTGCGGACACGCCAGACCGGCGGGATGAAGCCATCGATATAATCTATCCTTAGATCAACCGGTTCGGTCTGGGCCGACGGGAAGCGTTGTCAATATCGGCAGGAGCGTTAGAATCGCTCTGAAATGGAGTTGGAGAGCGGCATGCCTAGGCAGTCGAAACGGACGGTAGGGCGTCCCCGAAGACTGACGCTGGAAGCGATTGTCGATGCCGCTTGCGAAGTGGGCATCGCCAAGCTGGAAATGAGTCTGGTCGCTGAAAAGCTGAATACCGGCGTCGCAACATTATATGGCTATGTCCGTGGCCGCGAGCATCTGCTTGAACTCGTGGCGCAGCGCCTTGTCGGGCAGGCACTGATCAAGGATGAAGGGCAGAGCTGGCAAGAAATATTGCGCGAGCATGCCACGATTACCTATCGGCTGTTTCAATCACTCCCTCAACTCATCACCAACCTGATGGCCAAAGAACCTGAGCAGCATTCGTTCGACTATTCTGCAAGGGTGCTCATGATGCTGGAAAACAGAGGCCTTCCTGCGAATTTGGCAGTCAACGCATATATCGAAGTCAACCAGGTCGTGATTGGCGCTGCGATCAGCATGATGCGGCGAGAGGGACTCGCTCAATTGATCGCCGAAGACGAGAATGAATGGGATCCGTTGCCAGCGATCCTCGGTGATTACCGGATTACATTGGAACGTATCATTTCGGGCTACGAGGCGGATCTGCAATCCCTGGGGCCAAAAGCGCGCCGGGCCTGACTTTCGCGAGAGAAAATGAAGCTCTCCCATTTGGGAGGTTTGATGATTCGCACCTTCTGTCATCTGGATCGGCGAAAGGCTGGAAAAGACGATGACAGACAATAGCACGCTCACCCACCTGGCGCGCCTGGAAGCGGAGAGCATTCATATTTTGAGAGAGGTTGTGGCCGAGGCTGAAAAGCCGGTCATGCTATATTCCGTGGGCAAGGACAGCGCCGTGATGCTGCACCTCGCCCGCAAGGCATTTTATCCTTCGCCGCCGCCATTTCCCTTGCTCCACGTCGACACGACCTGGAAGTTCAAGGCGATGTACGACCTGCGCGACCGCATGGCGCGGGAGAGCGGCATGGAACTGCTGGTCTATCAAAATCCCGAGGCGAAGGAGCGGGGGATCAACCCGTTCGACCACGGCCCGCTGCACACCGACATGTGGAAGACCGAAGGTCTGAAGCAGGCGCTCGACCTCTATGGCTTCGACGCAGCTTTCGGCGGCGCGCGCCGCGACGAGGAAAAGAGCCGCGCCAAGGAGCGCATCTTCTCCTTCCGCACTGCTTCGCACGGCTGGGACCCGAAGAACCAGCGTCCCGAATTGTGGAACCTCTACAACGCCAAGAAGAACAAGGGTGAGAGCATCCGCGTCTTCCCGATCAGCAACTGGACCGAGCTGGATATCTGGCAATATATCCACCTCAACAATGTGCCGATCGTGCCCCTTTACTTCGCACAGGAACGGCCCACGGTCGAGCGCGACGGCATGCTGCTGATGGTGGATGACGAGCGCTTCCCGCTGAAGCCGGGCGAAGAGCCGGTGATGCGCTCGATCCGCTTCCGGACGCTCGGCTGCTATCCGCTGACCGGCGCGGTGGAGAGCAACGCGCAGACGCTGCCGGAAGTCATTCAGGAAACGCTGCTGACCACCACATCCGAACGCCAGGGCCGCGCCATCGACAAGGACGCGGGCGGCGCGGGCATGGAGAAGAAGAAGCAGGAAGGCTACTTCTGATGGCGGCGGTGCGCCCATCTTTGCTCACGCGGAGACGCGAAAACGCGGAGGGGCTGCATCAAGCCGCAGGCTTTCTCCTTTTGACCATGGTGCCGCCTGATGCTGCGACTTGTCCGACAATGCGGCTTCGCCGCGTGCGCGGCCTCTCTGCGTCTCTGCGGCTCCGCGTGAACCCTCTTAACCAGATCAACGAGATCCCAGCTTGCACTGGGATGACGGGACAGATGACATGACCGACACTCTCGACGAACCCATTTACAAGACCGACGCCCTCATTGCCGAGGATATCGACGAATATCTGAAGGTGCATGAGCACAAGACCATGCTGCGTTTCATCACCTGCGGGTCGGTGGACGATGGCAAGTCCACGCTGATCGGCCGTCTGCTTTATGACAGCAAGATGATCTTCGAGGATCAGCTGGCAGCGCTGGAGGCGGACAGCAAGCGCGTGGGCACGCAGGGTCAGGAGATCGACTTCGCCCTTCTGGTCGACGGCCTCGCCGCCGAGCGGGAACAGGGCATCACGATCGACGTCGCCTATCGCTTCTTCGCCACCGAAAAGCGCAAGTTCATCGTCGCTGACACCCCCGGCCACGAACAATATACGCGCAACATGGTGACGGGCGCATCGACCGCGGACCTCGCCGTCATCCTGATCGACGCGCGCAAGGGCGTGCTGACGCAGACCAAGCGTCACAGCTATCTGGCGCACCTGATCGGCATCCGGAATATCGTGCTGGCGGTCAACAAGATGGATCTGGTCGATTATGACCAGGCGGTCTTCGACGGCATCGTAAAGGACTATACCGAGTTCGCGCGCTCCATCGGCATCCAGCATTTCGTGCCCATGCCGATTTCGGGCTTCAAGGGCGACAATATCACCGGTCCGTCGGAAAACACGCCCTGGTACAAAGGTCCGTCGCTCATCACGCATCTGGAGACTGTCGAGGTCAATAGCGCGACCGACGCGGAAAAGCCCTTCCGCATGCCGGTGCAGTGGGTGAACCGCCCGAACCTCGACTTCCGCGGCTTTTCCGGCCTGATCGCGACCGGCACGGTGAAGCCGGGCGACGCCGTGCGCGTGCTGCCTTCCGGCAAGACCAGCACCGTCACCCGCATCGTCACGCTGGATGGCGATCTTGAGGAAGCAGTGGCGGGCCAGTCCGTGACCATCTGCTTTGCCGATGAGATCGATTGCTCTCGCGGTGATGTCATCGCACTTGCCGACAATCCGCCGCAGGCCGCCGACCAGTTCGAAGCGACCATCGTCTGGATGGCGGACGAGGAAATGCTGCCCGGCCGTCCCTATTGGCTGAAGGTGGGGACGCAGACCGTCACCGCGACGGTGCAGCAACCCAAATATCAGGTGAACGTCAACACGATGGAGCATCTGGCGGCCAAGACGCTGGACCTGAACGCCATCGGTGTCGCGAACCTGTCGACCGACAAGCAGATCGTGTTCGAGCCTTATGAGCAGAACCGGACGCTCGGCGGCTTCATCCTGATCGACAAGATCACCAATGCCACCGTGGCCGCAGGCATGCTGCACTTCTCGCTGCGGCGGGCGCAGAATGTCCACTGGCAGGCGACCGACGTCACCCGCGAATTCCATGCGGGCCTCAAGAACCAGAAGCCTGCGGTGCTGTGGTTCACGGGTCTGTCGGGCGCTGGCAAATCGACCATCGCCAACCTTGTCGAAAAGAAGCTGGCGCGGATGAACCGCCACACCTTCCTGCTCGACGGTGACAATGTCCGCCATGGCCTCAACAAGGACCTTGGCTTCACCGATGCCGACCGCGTGGAAAATATCCGCCGCGTTGGCGAGGTTGCAAAGCTCATGACCGACGCGGGTCTGATCGTCATCACCGCCTTCATCTCGCCCTTCCGTTCGGAGCGCGAAATGGTGCGGCAAATGATGCAGCCTGGCGAGTTCGTCGAAGTGCATATCGACACGCCACTCGCCGAAGCAGAGGCGCGCGACGTCAAGGGTCTCTACAAGAAGGCGCGGTCTGGTGAGCTCAAGAACTTCACCGGCATCGACAGCCCTTATGAACCGCCAGAGGACCCGGAAATCCGCATCGACACCACGTCGCTGACGGCAGACCAGGCCGCTGACCTCATCATCGCGAGGCTGATCCCATGAGCGAGCCGATGAGCGATGGCGATCTCGCCGCGCACCTCGCCGAGGTCGCGGGACGGATCCTGATCAACGTGCGGGCCTCGGGGCTGTTCAGCCCCAAGGCGCTGGGCAAGGCGGGCGACCAGACCGCCAACCAGTTCCTCGTCCACGCCCTGCGGGAGGTCCGTCCCGAAGATGGCCTCCTGTCGGAGGAGGAGAAGGACAATCCCGAACGGCTCGCCAAGAGCCGCGTCTGGATCGTCGATCCGGTCGATGGCACCCGTGAATATGGCGAAGAGCGGTCCGACTGGGCGGTTCATGTCGGCATGGCTGTCGATGGCGAGGCCGTGCTGGGCGCGGTCGCGCTACCGGGCCTCGACCTCACCGGCAGCGGAGGCGGCACCGTGTTGCGGTCCGATCAGCCGCGCCCGCTGCCGCCCGCGCCCGAAAAGCTGCGCATGGTCGTGTCGCGCACCCGCCCCGCCAAGGAAGCGGTGGCGGTCGCCGAACGGCTCGACGCTGAGCTGGTGCCGATGGGATCGGCAGGCGCCAAGGCGATGGCCGTGATCCTGGGTCAGGCAGACATATACCTCCATTCCGGCGGCCAATATGAATGGGACAGCATGGCCCCGGTCGCGGTGGCGCAGGCGCACGGCCTGCACTGCTCGCGCATCGATGGCAGTCCGCTGATATACAATCAGGAAGATGTGTATCTGCCCGACCTGCTCATCTGCCGGAAGGAACATGCCGAGCAGGTGCTGAGCCTGATAAGCGAAGTACAGGTCAGCGCCTGATATCTGCATGAACTGAATTGAGCCACGCCGCGAGCGCGCAGCGTGGCTCAAACTTCATCTGGTTAAGGCGAACTGGACCGAGACGGTCGCACCCAAAGTCAATTCGCCCGGCGCTACAGGACTGGGTGGAGGCGGGGGAGGGGGCGCTCCTGCCATGCGACCCGTCACCATGATGGGTTGAACCGGATAGTAGCCGCCGCCCTCGCTGATGGAGATGGTTCGCGAAATCCTGAGGCCTGCCGCGCGGGCGTACAGCTCGCCGCGAGCGCGAGCATCCTTGACAGCGGCGACCCGTGCTTCGTCCAATGCGGCCTTTGGATCGTCCAGCGTGAAGGAAGGACCATCCACCTGGTTGGCGCCTGCCGATACCAGCGTGTCGATGATGCGCCCCATCTCGCCCAGTTTGCGCACACGCACCTGAACATTGTTGCGCGCTTCATAGCCGATTATGCGCGGCGCCTCCGGCTGAACCGGCGAGACATAGGGTTCCCGCGCCATTCGCGCCCTCAGCTGCGCCTCCTGTTCAGGATTGGAATATTGCGGCTGAAGCGAGAGCGCCGAGGTTTGAATATCCCTGTCTCCGATGCCCGCACGTTTGAGCGCTTTGATCACCTGGTCCATCCGCGTGGCATTGGCCGCCAGAGCCTCGCCTCCAGTCTTTCCCTGCGTGACCACGCCTGCCGAAAAAACGGCAAGATCGGGCACCTGCCGGCTCTGCCCTTCGCCGCTGACGACGAGTAGCGTTTCATCCGGTGTAAGAACCGGCGTTGCCGCTGGAAGTTGAGCCTGCACCACCGAAGCTCCTCCCGCCACGGCGATCAGAAAGGCAAGGTATTTCATCGGCATCTCCTGACCCGTTGCTTTAGCGCAACGTATGTTTGAGCATCCGGTTGCATGATCGATGTCATGAGCGCAGCAACTTCGGCGGCTCCCCTGCGTTGCGGCGGAAGGAGATGCTGATGAAAATGATGAGAGAAGATCCCGCTGGCTGGCTGACCACGTTGGCGCGGCTTGGCTTTGCCGCGCGCGGTATTGTGTATCTGTTGATCGGCGTGTTCGCCATCGACGCTGCGCTCAATGGAGGTCGTCCCAGCGACAATCAGGGCGTGATGGGCACGATCGCGGAAGCGCCGATGGGACGACTTCTCCTTGTTCTTTGCGCCCTGGGCTTTGCTGGCTATGCTTTCTGGCGGCTTACAGAGGCGGCCTTGGACCCCGAACATAGGGGCGAGAACATGAAAGGCCGGTTTGAGCGCGCGGGATATGCCGTGAGCGGGATCATCCATGTCGGGCTGGCTACCGCAGCTGCAAAGCTTGCCATGCGAAAGGCCGCGCCTGCGGGCGGAAGCCCCGGCGACCAGGCAGCACAAAGCTGGTCCGCCTGGCTGCTCGAACAGCCGGCCGGGCCGGTTTTGCTGGCTCTGGTGGCGATAGCATTCTTCGCGACAGCGGCCGCTCAGGCGCTCAAGGCCTACAAGGCCAGCTTCGATGACTTGGCAGGCGACGTACCAGCCCCGGTGCAAGTGCGTTGGCTCGGCCGGATCGGATATGCTGCGCGCGCATTGGTCTTTGCGATGATCGGGTGGTTTCTGATCAATGTCGTGCTTCATCGCAATCCTGATGAGGCTGGCGGATTAGGCGCGGCGCTCAGGCAAGTGCGCGAACAGGATCAGGGTCCTATCCTGCTGCTGATCGTGGCCGCCGGACTCGCGTTATTTGGGTTGTTCAGTTTGGTGGAAGCCCGATATCGGCGGCTGCGCGTCGTCACCCCTCGAAGGCCTTAGCAGCATAGGCCGTCCCAACGACTGAAGGCATCAGCCGCCGCGATTACCGCGCGCTCTTGTCCTGACGCTCCGCACCAGATTGGGCGAGCCAAAGCGCCACGATCCATCCCGCGACGGCACAGCCGCCGAACCAGATCAACCACATTGCGGCATCGCCCGTGTAGGCGATGACCACTCCGGGCACGATAGCGCCAACTACATAGAGATGGCGCATTGGCTGACCTTGGCCACCGTTTAATCCCGCAGCCCGCCTCCGCTTAGGATCACCAAGGCCCAGGATGGTGAGCAGGCCGATGGAAAATGCCGTTGCGGCCAGAACAAGCCAGATCATCATTCGGCCGCCTGAAGTGTAAGTTCGCCTGAACGCGGGGCGCGCTGCGGGAAATGGCGGGCAAGCATCCAGACGCCTGCGATCAGAAGTGCGATATCGACCGCGGCTATAATGGGCTGACCTGCTTTCATGGCGATGACCCATCCCGGACCGCCCATGAACAGGCGGAGGGAAGGCAGGATGAGCATCAATATGCCCATGCCGCATTCAAGAAGGATACTGAGCTTTATCCGGTCCCTGATGAATGCTCCGCCTATGATCACCAGAGCGGACGCCATCAGGAAACCAGCCGGTGTCCAGAAAAGGGCGCTTCCGGACGAGGTGGTGCACAGGAATGCGACAGCGGTACAAAGCAGTGCAAAGGGCAGGCCGAGACCGACGATTGTAACCATCCGATCAAGCCAGCCCAATGACCTCGTCTCGTTTGCGCGGCGAACGACCCAAAGGCGCAGACCGGTCAAGGTCACATAGC
This sequence comes from Sphingobium sp. TomMM35A, assembly GCF_054771735.1. Classification (NCBI taxonomy): domain Bacteria; kingdom Pseudomonadati; phylum Pseudomonadota; class Alphaproteobacteria; order Sphingomonadales; family Sphingobiaceae; genus Sphingobium; species Sphingobium sp. TomMM35A. The sequence continues at coordinate 277,633 of NZ_BSRC01000002.1, read as the reverse complement.
ACATCGCAAAGCCAAGCCCGAACCAGACCGCTTTCGACAATATGCCAGCAAAATTGCCAAAGTGCAGTGGCGACATGATCCCTGCCAGGGCGCCACCGGCTGACGGCTTTGTCCCAATCAGCGGCTTCACCTGCTCGAAACGGCCGTCCGCACCGTCATATAGCAGGCTGATGGGCAGGACGCCGCCCTTCTCCGGCGGGTGAAAAGTCGTGACCTTGGCATCTGCGCGGCCGAAATTTTCTATCGTCACGAAGGTCGGGATTTCACCGGTCCGCTGGATGGCGTCGCGCGTGATCCTATCAATGCCGCTGGTGGGGGCCGGGCGGGGGTCCGCTTGCCCCGGATTGCCGAATACGCTGCTGTTAAGAGCCTGAACGTCGCCGCCAAACGCGGCCATGGCGACGATCGGAACGCCTACCGTGCCAAAGAAGGAGAAAAAGCTCCCCGTGAAAGCGAGAATGAAGGCGAAGGGCAAGCTCCACGTGCCCGCGACACTGTGCCGGTCGCGATTGAAAAGCACCGGATTTGCCTTTCGCCGCAGGGTGAATATGTCCTTGAACAGGTGGCGGTGTATCATCAGGCCGGACACCGCCGCCACCAGCATCGCCAGTCCGAGTATGCCGGTCAGCAGCAGGCCCCAAGGATTGGGCAGATGCAGACGGACATGTGTGTCGACCAGAAAATGGCTGAGCGCATCGTCGTTGCGCGGACCAAAAACTTCCTCGCTGGTGCCGGCTTGACGATCGATGACTTGGCCATTGCTGTTGACCCTGTAGAAGATGCCCCTGCTTACCAGTTCACCGTCCGGGTCAATCTCATGCCGGTGGAAGAAGGCGCCAAGATCATGGTCGCCAACCTCGAAGAGATCGACGCCTTCATGATATTTGGTTGGGGTCTGGCTTCCCAGTGCCTGGACACTCTGCCCGACCGGGCGCTCGAACGCTGATGTACTGGACATATGGCCCGAAGACCAAATGCCGATTTCCTCCGCGAACACGGCAGCCGTGCCAGTCAGGACCACGGCATAGAGGACAAGGCCGAGCAATATTCCCGACCAGCCATGAACGGCCACCATCAGCTTGGTTTCATTTTTCGGGAGATGGATCATCTGCCACGCTCCTTGGCTGTTGATGGCCAATTGGCCCATTTATGCGCGAGCAGCCCGCCATGTGTCAGCAGCAGCGCCAGCGCAATGAGCGCGACACGGCCGACGCTGCGATCAAGGCAGGCGTGAAAGAAAAGCACAGCCCAGATCAGTGGCGCGAGCACGAGCGGCAAGACCAGATTGTCGATTCCCGCCCGTCCTCCGGGCAACCACAAGGTCATGCCCGCCATCACGATGACGGTGACGCAGATCGCTCCTGGTCCTGCCAAAAGGATGCGGCTCCAGCGCTTTGGAGCAGGGGGTCCAGCCTTCGCTTTCATGCCCCCCTTCATACTGCGATGGGGGTATGATGCAAGTCATTAGCAATTAAGTGACTTCAGCTTTTAGTCCGGAAGGAGACTATCAACCGCCTACTAAAAATCGGCCCCTATCACGCGATAGAGGCTGATCCGGTTTTGCAGCAGTTCAAGATCCGTGGCGATCGCGCTTCGCCGCGCCGAATAGAGCGATCGCTGATTGACCAGCGTCGTCAGGAACGGGTCAATGCCCGCGCGATATCGCTGCTCGGATAGAGCATAGGCGTTCTCGTTGGAAACAACCAAGGCCCGCTGAGCCCGCTGTTGTTCCCCTATGGTGCCAGCGCGGGCCAAGGCATCGGCTACTTCGCGGAATGCGTTCTGGATGGCATTTTCATAATTGGCGACCGCTGCCTGCTGCTGCGCCTTGCTGAACTCGACATTGGCCCTGACGCCGCCACCGAATATGGGAAGGCTGGCGGAGGGCGCTGCTGACCAGGTGAAGGCATTGCCTGTAAAAAGAGACGATAGCGCAGAACTCGCCACGCCGATTGCTGAGGTCAGGCTGATGCGCGGGAACATCGCGGCGCGCGCTGCGCCGATGTCGGCATTGGCAGCTTGCAGTTGGTGCTCAGCCTGGAGCACATCCGGCCGTCGCAGCAGGACGTCCGATGAAGTCCCTGCGGGCACCTGCGCGGTCGTTCCGATCAATGATGAGAGGGAGAGGGGCAGGAGTGCTTCTTCGACCGGGGCTCCGGCGAGCAAGTTCAGTGCATTGCGGTCCTGCGCCACCTGTGTGACAGCGGCCGCGACATCGGACCGCGCCTGCTCTACCACGGTCTCGGCCTGGTGAACGTCGAGCTTACCGGAAAGGCCTACGCCGTTGAGCGATCTGGTGAGCGCCAGCGTTCGTTCTGCACTGGCAAGCGTGTCGCGCGCGACAGCAAGCAATTGTTGATCAGCAGCGAGCGCCGCATAGGCACTGGCCGTTTCCGCGACGAGTGCGATGCGGGCTGCCCTCGCTCCCTCTTCGGTCGCCAGATAGGATTGGAGCGCGGATTCACTCAAGTTGCGCAATCGGCCGAACAGATCGATTTCGAAAGCGCTGAACCCGACGTCGGCGCTGTAGCTATCCTGCCGCTGATCATTGCGGCGCGAGAAGGTAGCGCCTGCATCCGCCGTGACTGTGGGCAACTGCGCCGCTCTCTGGATGCGATATTGCGCTCTTGCGGCGAGTAGATTTGCCAGCGTGACGCGCAGATCGCGGTTATTCGCGAGCGCTCGCCCGATGATGGTTCGCAGCCGCTGATCGCCCAGCAGCGCCGTCCATGGCAGCCCTGCTTCTTTCGTGGAGATGGCCGCAGGATAGGCTGCTCCAGCAGGCCAGGCCGGCGGGACGGGCGCGGCAGGCCGCTTATAGGTTGGCGCGAGATTGCAGGCAGTCAAGGCGGCGGTAAGGCCAAGGAGGACGAGGCGTTTCATGCTGGCACCTCCGAACCGGTCGTAGGTGATGCAGGTTTGCGGGTGAACAGGCGCACGATGGTGAAGAAGAACAAAGGCACATAGAAGATGGCCAGCACCGTGCCGGTCAGCATGCCCCCCGCCACTGCTGTGCCGATAGCGACCCGGCTCTGCGCGCCTGCGCCATGGGCAAGCGCCAACGGGAGAACGCCCGCGATGAACGCCAATGACGTCATGATGATCGGGCGGAAACGAAGCTTGGCGGCCTCGATCGCCGCGCTCATGGCGTCCTTGCCCTCCCGATAGGCAAATTCGGCGAACTCGACGATCAGGATCGCATTCTTCGCGGCGAGCCCCATGGTGGTGAGCAGCCCAACCTGGAAAAACACATTATTCTCCAGACCGCGCCCCCATACCGCAACGACTGCACCGATGAGACCAAGCGGAATAACGAACAGCACGGCGAGCGGCACTGACCAGCTTTCGTACAGCGCGGCGAGGCAGAGAAACACGACGAGCACCGAAAGGGAATAGAGCAATGGCGCCTGCCCACCCGACAATTGTTCCTGATAGGAAAGGCCGCTCCACGCGTAGCTTGTGCCGGCGGGCAGTTGCTTTTGCAACCTCACCATTTCATCCATGGCTTCGCCGGAACTTGCCCCAGGCGCGGCCTGACCCTGTATTTCATAGGAGGACTGACCATTGAAGCGAGCCACAGTCGTAGGACCCATCTCCCAATGCGTCGTCGCGAAGGCTGAGAAAGGAACCATTTCTCCTGTCGCCGCCGAACGGACCTGCCAGTTGTCGATGTCGGTCGGCAAAGCTCTGTATGGCGCATCAGCCTGCATGTAGACCCGCTTCACACGGCCGCGGTCGATGAAGTCGTTGATATAGGTGCTTCCCCAGGCAGAACTCAGTACGTCATCGACGTCACTCTGCGTAAGTCCAAGTACCGCAAGCTTCTCACTATCGATATCGACCTTGAGCTGTGGCGTGTCCTCCAGCGTCGCCGCGCGGACACCGGCAAGAAGGGGGCTTTCCTCAGCCGCAGCAAGCAATTGATTCCTCAAGGCCAGGAACTTGTCGCGGCTGAGACCGCCCGTGTTGAGCAACTCGAAGGTGAAGCCATTTGATTGCCCGAGGCCGCGGATGGCAGGCGGCGTCATCGCGAGGATCTTTGCGTCACGCACCGCTGCCAGTTGCTTCGTGGCGCGGCTCGCGATCTCGCTCGCACTGTTCGCCTTGCCCGATCGATCTTCCCAAGGCTTCAGATTGATGAAGCCTTGTGCGGTATTTTCGCCTTGCCCAGCGAAACTGAAACCTTGTGCGATGAAGACGCTCCCGACATTTTCGCTTTCCTCGCTTTGAAAATAGTTGCGGACGCTGTCGATCGCCTGCCTTGTCCGGGTTGACTTAGCGCCTGCGGGAAGCGTCATCTGCACCATGACCTGTCCCTGGTCCTCGACAGGCAGGAAGCTGGTCGGAAGGCGAACGAACAACAGGGCAAGGATGCCAAGGATCAGCACATAAACACCCCAGAAAAGGGCACGCCGATGCATGACCTTTTCCAACCGGCGCATGTAGCCGCCGGTGATACGTTCGAACCAGCGGTTGAATTTGCCAGCCCAACCCTGCTGGCGGCGCTCCTCGCTCGTCGGTTTCAGTAGCGTGGCGCACAGGGCAGGCGAAAGAATGAGCGCCACGACCACGGACAAGAGCATGGAAGAGACGATGGTGATGGAGAATTGCCGGTAGATCACGCCGGTCGATCCGCCAAAGAACGCCATCGGCAACAGGACGGCCGACAGGACAAGCGCAATGCCGACCAGGGCGCTGCCAATTTCTTCCATCGACTTGATCGTGGCGGATCGCGCGTCCAGCCCCTCGTCATGCATCAAGCGTTCGACATTTTCGACGACGACGATGGCATCATCGACCAACAGGCCGATCGACAGCACCATTCCGAACAGGGTGAGCGTGTTTATGGAATAGCCGAAGAGCGCAAGCACACCGAAGGTCCCGAGCAGGACCACGGGCACTGCGACTGCGGGGATGAGGGTCGCGCGCCAGCTTTGCAGAAAGACGAACATGACGACGACGACCAGCCCGACCGCTTCGATGAGCGTCTTGATGACCTCGTTCACCGAAAGCCGGATGAAAGGTGTCGTGTCGCGGGGAAATGCGATGCTGTAGCCATAGGGCAGTCCGGTGGACAATTCTTCCACCTTGGCCTTTACAAGTTCGGCAGTTTTCAGCGCATCCGCGCCGGGGGCAAGCTGCAGCGCGATGCCTGAACCCGGATGCCCATTCAGCGTCGCGGAAGACGTGTAGCTTTCATTGCCAAGTTCAACCCGGGCGACATCGGAGAGATGGACGACCGAACCGTCATTCTGCGTCTTGACGATGATGTTGCGAAATTGCTCTGGCGTCTGGAGGCGGGAACGGGCCCGCACGGTAGCATTGAGCTGCTGCCCGGCAGGCGCTGGATCAGCGCCGATCTGCCCAGCCGAGACCTCGATATTCTGCGACCGGATGGCGCTTTCCACGTCCGACGGCATCAATTTGACGGTGGCGAGCTTATAGGGGTCCAGCCATATGCGCATGGCATATTGCGAACCAAAGATCTGAACGTCGCCAATGCCTTCCAGGCGGGAAATGGGATCCTGGAAATTATTGACGAGGTAATCCGAAATGTCGGCCTGAGTGGATCGATCGGTGCGGTCGTACAGCGCGACCAGCATCAGGAAGTCGGTCTGCGACTTGGTGACCGTCAGGCCTTGCTGTTGAACCGCATTCGGCAAGCGGCTTAGCGCCTGCTGCACCTTGTTCTGAACTTGCACCTGCGCGGTGTCGGGGTCCGTTCCCTTGTTGAAGGTGACGTTGATGCGCGACTGGCCGTTGGCCGTGGAGGTCGAGGAGAAATACATCAGGCCATCGATGCCGGTCAGCTGCTGCTCGATAACCTGGGTAACGCTGGTCTCGACAGTATCCGCCGAAGCGCCCGGATAATTCGCGCGGATATTGACGGCGGGCGGGGCAATGTCGGGATATTGTGCGATCGGCAGTGCCAGCATGGCGCCCAGACCGGCGAGCATGATGCCGATGGCGATAACCCATGCGAAAATCGGGCGATCGATGAAGAAGCGGCTGATCATTTCGAGATCCTAACGCCCCTGGCTGATCGTGGCGGCGCGGACTGTGTCGCCCGGCTTTACCTTGTCGGTCCCCTCGACGATCAGCCGCTCACCAGCCTTGAGGCCTGAGGTGATCAGCCACTTGTCGCCTATGGCTTGAGCCGCGGTGACTGTCCGGCGCTCGACTTTGTTCGCGCGATTGACGATCAATGCCGTGGCATTTCCCTTTGGATCACGACTGATGCCTTGCTGGGGCGCAAGTATGCCTCCGGGGATCACGGCCTGAGGCGCCACGACGCGCACGAACATGCCTGGAAGAAGAAGACTGTCGGGATTGGGGAAGCGCGCGCGCAGGGTGATCGTGCCGCTGTTCGGGTCCACGATGGGCTCGGCAAATTCGACGCGCCCTTCGAGCGGGTATTCGCTGCCATCGTCGAGTTTCAGACGGATGGTAGCGCTTGCCGGCAGCGTCTTGCCGGCAGCCAGGCTGCGCCGGAGTGCAAGCAGTTGGGCGCTGGATTGCGTGATGTCGACGAAAATGGGGTCGAGTTGCTGGATGGTGGCGAGCGGGCTCGCCTGGCTGGCAGTCACCAGCGCGCCGGGCGTGAACAAGGATCGGCCGATCCGACCGCTGATCGGTGCCCTGACTTCCGTGAAACGCAGGTTGATGTTTGCGGTCTGAAGCGAAGCACGGGCCTGCTGGATCGCCGCTCCCGTTTGCCGGGCAGCGGCGACCACATCGTCACGTTCCTGAGCGCTTACGGCCTCGGTTTTCCCGAGAGCCTGATAGCGGCGCGCTTTGGCTTGAGCCGCAACCGCCGTAGCCTGCGCGTTGGCGAGGGCGGCCTGCGCCTCGTCACGGGACGCGCGATAGAGTGACGGATCGATCTGATAGAGCGGCTGACCCGCGCGGACGTATGAGCCTTCGGTGAAAAGGCGCTTTTGGACGACGCCTGCCACCTGTGGGCGTACTTCCGACATCATCGTTGAAACTGTGCGGCCGGGGAGTTCGGTTGATACGGTCACATCCTGAGCGCGGAGCGTGACTACGCCGACCTCGACCTGTTTCTTCTCCGGCGGCTTGTTCTGGCTGCAGGCGGTCGCGAGCATGCATAGCGCTAGGCTCAATTGAACGCCGGGGAATGATGAGGGAGCGAAGCGCAGCGGCATGGCGGCGGGCAAATCCAATAAGGAAATCAACAATTGCGAGAACTTCACCCGGCGCAGGGGGAGGGGGAGCGCCGGGTGAAGGACGGGCCGACCTTGATGACGAGCGTCACGGGCCATGCTCCGACGCTTCCTATTCGCTCTTCGGCAGGTCCATTAAAAGGCCGATGATGTTCCATTGTGCATCGCAATATGTCGGAATGTATCAGCACGTATCAGCCCCTTTGAGATGGGCAGACTTTTCCTGCCTAAAGCCTTAGAAGGCGGCCATGCCTGACCAGATGAACAGCCGCCCAGCACGCCTGATCGTTGTTGATGATGACCCTGATATTCGCGACCTGATCGTCCGGCAGCTTCAGCAGGAACATTATGATGTCGTGCCTGCCGGTAGCCTGGCGGAGCTTCAGGACGCGCTTGCCGTGCACCCTGCCGACCTTATCGTGCTGGACCTCAACCTGCCCGATGGAGATGGCCTGAACCTGTGCCGGGAATTACGTGCACAGGGCAGCGACGTTCGCATTATCATGGTGTCGGCGCGCGGCAGCGCGATCGATCGGGTACTTGGGCTTGAACTGGGGGCTGATGACTATCTCACCAAACCTTTCGAGCCGCGCGAATTGCTGGTGAGGATACGCAACCTGCTTCGCCGCGCGCATATCGACGATCCGGAGCGGCAGCGCGACAAGAGCGCGCGAACGGCCTGCTTCGGGCCCTGGCGGCTTGACCTGTTTCAGCGCAGGTTGATCGCGGAGGATGGCCGCCTCGTCATGCTGTCGTCCGCTGAATTTCGTCTGCTGTCGCGCTTCATCGATGAACCCAATGTCGTGCTCTCTCGCGAGAACCTGGTCCCCGAGCGCCGCGCCACGGCCGCCTTCGATCGGTCCATCGATCTTCAGGTCAGCCGGTTGAGGCAGAAGCTCGCGGCGATGCCGGGGGGCGAAGAGCTCATCCTGACGGTGCGGGGTGAAGGCTATGTGCTTGCCAGTCCGGTATCCTTCGAATGATCAGGCCGCTATGGCACCGCGTCCGGAGCTTTTTGCGGTCGCTGACCGGGCGCATATTCCTGTTGTTGACGATCGGCATGTCCCTGGCCGCGATGCTCGCCTTGCTGGTCGCCGAACATAGCCGCAGCCGGGATTTTCAAAGCTGGCGCATCCAGCGCGTCGTCGCGAGCGCAGAGGATATAGCGCACCGCCTGCAACGCGATCCCAAAAGGGTGGAGGCCATGCTGGCGTCCCAGCAGATCATGGGCGCAGCTCTGGCGCCCGAAGGCATTGCGGTCGCGGAACCAGACGCCGCGCTGGCCAAAGCGCTCAGGGTAAGGTTTGGACGAGGATCGAACCCGGAGGCAAGTCAGGTCCCCGCAGGCCTCTGCTTCCCCCGCCAACGCTATGATCCTTCGGTAGGTGCGGCAGGCGTCGTGGACGCGCCACGCCCTTCCTGCTGGATCGTGCGCTTCACCGACAGGACAGGTGCGCGAAGGTCCATGGCGCTCAACCTGCCGCGCATGGAACGGCCAGCGAGCATGATGGCCAACCCGCTCTACATGCTGCTGATCGTCATCGCCTCTGCGGGCCTCGCCATCGTCGTGGCGCGGATCGTGGCCGAGCCCTTGCGCCGACTCAAACATGCCGCCGAGTCCTTTTCATTGTCGCTCGATCCGGAGGAAATTCCCGAAAGCGGTCCCGAGGAAGTGCGGGCGGCGCTATCGACATTCAATGTCATGCAAAGGCGCGCCCGTGCGGGTTTTGCCGAGCGTACACAGTTGCTGGCGGCGATCAGCCATGATCTGCAGACGCCGCTCACCCGGTTGAGGCTGCGGCTCGAACTTGTCGAGAATGACGACCTTCGCGCGCGGCTGTTGCAGGACCATCAGGCGATGCAGACGCTGGTCAAGGAAGGGCTGGACCTGGCTGCCAGCACGGAAACACAGGAAGAATGGTCAGTCGTCGATATAGATTCCCTGCTGGAGAGCATGGTTGAGGATGCGCAGGACCTGGGCGCTCCCTTGCGGTTCTCAGGCGGATGCGGGGGCACCATTCGTGTGAAGCCCAATGCCCTGAGCCGGTGCATCAGCAATCTGGTCAGCAACGCCATCAAATATGGCGGCGAGGCAGAGGTAGGCTGTTCCCGGCAAGGCGGGCGCGTCCTTATCCACATCAGGGATAAAGGCCCCGGCATTCCGCCGGATCAACTCGACCAGATGTTCGAACCCTTCACCCGGGGTGCTTCAGGGCAACCGGGGGGGCGGCCGGGAACGGGCATTGGCCTCACCATCGCCCGGTCGCTGGCTATGACTTTCGATGCGTCGGTTCGGCTGATGAATGCCGAAGAAGGAGGCTTGATCGCGACTATCGAGATGAAGGCATAAGCTCGATCTTCCGCGTCGCCAACCGGTCGGCCTCCGCCGGATTATGCGTGACATAGACGATCGGGAGCCGAAGCTCATCACGAATGCGCAGGATGACGTCCATGATGCCTTCCCGGCGGGCGGGGTCGATCGACGCTAGGGGCTCGTCCATGAGGAGGGCCCTGGCACCGGACAGAAGCGCCCGGCCGATGGCGACCCGCTGCGCCTCGCCGCCCGACAGGGTGCCAGGCCAGCGACCGAGCAGATGTTCGATGCCGAGGAAGTCGATGACCCCCTGCAATGACATCCACCGGTTTTCCGGAGCCGCGAGGCGATAGCCATAGAGCAGGTTCGCGCGCACCCGAAGATGGGGGAACAGACGTCCGTCCTGAAAGACATAGCCGATGCGGCGGCGGTGGGGAGGAAGGTTTATGGCGGCGCTGTCATGGAACAGCATCTGTCCATCGATGCTGACATGGCCTTGATCGGGGCGCATCAGGCCCGCGATCATGTTCAGGACCGACGTTTTCCCGACGCCAGATGGGCCCCAGAGCAGCGTGATGCCGTCGGACGCCACAAAGCGCGCGGCCACGACATGATCGCCAAGGGTTTTACGGACATCGACGTCAAAGGACATGGCGCGTTCCCGTTGCGCTCGTCCGTCGGGCCAGAGCTTCCGAGAGGAGAAGCGCGCCCAGGGAAAGGCCGATCGAAATCAGCGCCAATCGCCAGACGGCCGCGTCCGCGCCCGGCACCTGAAGGGCGCTATAGATGGCGAGGGACAGGGTGCGCGTTTCCCCCGGGATATTGGAGACGAAGGTGATGGTCGCGCCGAATTCCCCCAGGGACCGGGCAAAGCCGAGGATGAAGGCTGCTGCGATGCCAGGCAGCGACAGCGGCAAGAGGATCGTGAAAAAGCACCGGGCAGGACTGGCGCCGAGGGTCTGGGCCGCTTCTTCCAACCGGTGATCGACGGCTTCGATCGAAAGCCGGATCGCGCGGACCATCAGCGGGAGCGCCATGATTCCCGCTGCGACGGCAGCACCCGTCCAGCGGAACATGACGGACAGGTTGAGCCAGCGCTCCAACATGCCGCCCACTGGACCAGCGGGCCCGAAGGTCAGGAGCAACATCCATCCGATTACGACGGGGGGCAGGACCAGCGGCAGATGCACGGCCGCATCCAGCAGAAGCTTGCCGGGAAAGCGCCAACGCGCGAGAACCCAGGCGAGGGCGAAGGCCAGCGGCAGGGTAATGAGCATGGCCGCGAGGCTGACCTTCAGGGAGAGCATCACGATCTCCCATTCTTCCGGGCCGAGCGCTGCTACCGTCACCGCGTGCCGAAGCCATAGCGGCGGAAAATTGCCTTGCCGCGCGCGGAAAAAAGGAAGCGATGAAATCCTGCCGCTTCCCTGTGGGTCGATCGGCTGAGCAACGCTAAGGGATAGGTGATCGGCGGGTGACTGGCCGCCGGAAAGACGCCGACGATCCTCACCGCCTTGCTGGCGCGTGCATCGGTTCCGTAGACGATGCCCAGGGGCACCTGCCGCCGCTCTACCATTGCGAGCGCCGCCCGCACATTTTCCGCCGCAGCGATCTTCACGGCTATTTCAGGCCAGACGCCGAGTGCGGTGAGCGATGCCTTGCCATATTTGCCAGCGGGAACGCTGCCGGGGTCTGCGATCGCCAAACGGCCATTGCCGAGCGCGCGGGCGAGCGGGAAGCCGCGCCGGATTGGGATCACTTTCATCGTCCCCGCGGGCGCGATCAGGACGAGCTTGTTGGTGAGAAGCGTGGCACGTGTCCCTCGGCGTAGCAGCCCCTTTTTGGCGACTGCATCCATCCAGGGTTCGTCAGCTGACAGAAACAGGTCGGCAGGCGCTCCGGCTTCGATTTGCCGGGCCAAGGCCGAAGACGCGGCGAAGGACAGGATGGGCCGTTCATGCCCCTGTGCGGTCCATGCGTCGGCCGCAGCGGTCAAGGAATCCTGAAGGCTGGCCGCAGCCAGAACAAGAGGGCCGCGCTCACGGGCTTCAGCGGATCGGCCTGCAAAAACCGACAGAATGAGAAGGAAAAAGAGGAGGCGACGCATATGCTGTCCAAAGCCGGAGATATATATGCCGCTATACAGCGCTTCCCAGCCATGGCGATGGGGAAATTGGAGTTGTACGTGCCGGGAGCGGGATCAGCGGGGCAAGGAAAGCCGGTTGCGCTGCGCTTCAAGTGCGTCACCCGTCAGCGGCGGCCGTTCGCTGGCGGCCTTGCCCTTGCGCAAGCGCTTGCGATCTTTCTCGCTCGGATCGACCAGGCGTACGCGCACGGCGCTCTGGCCTGCGGCGCGTATCCCCAGTGCTTGGGCAGCCCCGCGAGACAGGTCGATGATCCGCCCCCGTGAGAAAGGCCCGCGATCATTGACGCGGACCAGCAGGGTGCGTCCACTGCCAAGCTCCGTCACTTCGACATAGGAGGGCAGCGGCAATGTGGGGTGAGCGGCGCTGATCCCCTTGGCCCGGAATTTCTCTCCCCGCGCGGTCCGGTTGCCGGATTCATTGCCATACCAGCTGGCATAGCCGACCTCGTCATAGCCTGGCTGCTGGGCCGGGACGTAAGTGACGCCGCGCACCGTGTAGGCAGGCCCGACGCGGACTGGGGTGTCGGATACGGGTTGGTAGGATGCGCAGGCTGTCAGGAGCAGAGGCAGCACTGCTATGGCACGATGAAGAGATAACATTTTATCGTCATAATGCCACTGCGGAGGCGATCTCAAGCGCGGCGGCTATCCGGATAGCTAGTCACGATTCCATGGGGATAGCGCGGCTCCTGTTCAATTCTCCTAAAGGAGACGCGGCTTCGTCCCTAATCGTCGGCCGGGCAGCATTAAGCGTCAGTGCCTGCGGGTCTTGTCAATTGTACAATGCCCTCAGTCGCTGGTGCTCGGGGAGCCTGCGGCGTCCGCAAGATACCCCCAAGCTTGCGGAACCGGGCCCGGCTGCCCCGACCATGAAGAAGGTCGACGATTTACAGCCGGGCCCAATTCTGCCGCGATCTGATCATGAGATGCTGAAGAGCGATCAGGGTTTTGAACGCTGCTCCCGCTCGCGATCCGCTTCATCGATCGCCTTGATCAAATCCTCGAACGCGCCATCGCGCGGTAGGGGAAAGAGGCGGGAAAAACTGTCACCGAGCCGCTGAATATCATTCTGCGTCAAAAGGCCTATTGCGACAATGTCGTCACGGGTGTCCATTCAAGACCCCTCCTGACTGTCGATAACGATGCAAAGCGCGTCTGGTGCCAAGCTATTGTGCCGGAATGGCAAAAATCCGTCACATCCCACTGAAAGATGACTGGTCATGAGGCGCGCCAGCGTTCGAGGGCTGCATCATATTTGCGGCGTTCGGCGGCGGCGCGGCGTTCGAGCTCGTCACTCGCTTTCTGCTGCCTTTTACGCAGGCTTTCGATCTGCGCGCGCAGCCGGGCCTGTTCCTCCTCGAGCGGTTTCAGTTCGGCCTTGGCCTCGATCGCCTGCCGGGCGAGCGCCTCTTCTGCTGCGTTCAGGGCGTCGCGACTGGGCCGAGGGCGAGGGGGAGGGGTGCGCTTCTGCGCTTGCTGCCTGGTTTGGGCGGGCGTCTTGCTGCGGGGCGCCTTTCGTCCTTGCGCCTGCTGAGATTTGGAAAGGGAGGCGAGATGTTCTGCTTCGCTACCCCGTGGCCGCTTGATGACGGTGCCAGGGTGCGCCATCGGCTCCCGGATCAGGTCCGGCTGGGTGACCTGCTCTGCTGACCCTCGAGCGAAAAGATTGGCGTCAGTGCCCCAGGCTTCGAGCGCGGCCTTCTGGCTCGGGGCCGCGACATAGGCGTCATGGAACCCGATCGGAGTGCGATAAACCTTTAGCGCGCGTGCCATTGGAGCTGAACGCTCCTGATGGCCGAGGGTGCCATGCCGACGGGCTCATCCATGTTAGCGGCAGGCTCGGCGCCGGGAAACCTGCGGCCACCGCAGCGTTGGACCGAAGATAGCAACCGAGGAAATTTTCATGCAGCAGGACAGGCAACGCGGCCAATCGCCAGATGAACCGGCAGAGGGCAGCAACGACATCCCGCCGCCCGAACGGGGATCGCCAGAGGACGGCAGCGATCAGCAAAGCGGCGAGGCTGAGGAAAAGATCGAGAAAGGCGAGGTCGATGACGCCAATCCGCTCGCGCCGCCGGTGAATACGCAAGCGGGAAGCTGAGCCAGGCTCCAAACGGGCCGAGCTTAACTGCTGAGCGTAGGATGCCTCATCCGCAGGTCGTCCATCAGACCTTCGATTACCGAGATTTCGTGACTGGTGCCGGTGGGAGTGATCGTCCAGTTGCAATGGGGGTGGGTGTGGCGGCTGTAAAGGCGGACCGCGCCCAGCACCTTGCGCCAGTGATGCTTGCTGCGGCCATGGTCGCGGACCAGTCGGGCGACCAGCAGGTCGATGATCTTGTCAGACGTCATCTTCGGCTTTCTCTCCGCCGATCCAGCGGCCTGGCAGTTCGATATAGGCTTCCAGCTCGCGCCAGTGGCGATCCCAGCCTGGGCCGCGGCGATGCTCGGGCACATAGGCCTCGACCATGCGGCGGGCGCGGGCGACGGGGTTGTCAAGCGGCGTGCGTAGGCGATCGAGAATGTGGCGGATATCCTCGCTCATGGCGGACTGATAGCCTGTCACCGCGTAGCGCGCCAGTCGCCTCGCGAGTGGCGCGGACGGCGATCGCGGAGAATTATGTCGGACTGCCCTTGTGACGCGGGGTTGGCTTGGACAGAATATCCCCATCGAAAGACCAGCGGCTCTGCTGAGCGCTGATGTTGGACAAGGGGACAGGAATGAGCCAGAAATCGACCATTGCCGTCATCGGCGCGACCGGTAAGACGGGCCGCCGCGTGGCGGATCGACTGACGGGCCTGGGTCATGAGGTCCGCACCGGGTCGCGGCAGGCGAAGTCGCCTTTCGTCTGGGAGGAAGAGGCCAGCTGGCAACCCCTGCTGGACGGAGTGGACGGCGTCTATATCGCCCATCCCGACAACACGCATCCTGACGCGGGCGCGCAGATCGGCCGGTTGGCGAAGGTGGCGCGGGATGGCGGCGCGAAGCGGCAGGTGCTGCTGTCCGGGCGCGCCGATGTAGGCTTCATGGATACGGTCGAGGCAGGGTTCAGGGCCAGCGGGGCTGACTGGACCATCCTGCGCCCGGCCTGGTTCATGCAGAATTTTTCCGAGATGTTCTTTGTTGACGGGGTGTTGGCGGGCGAACTGGTTTTGCCCGTGGGGGACGCGAAAGAGCCGTTCATCGATGTCGAAGATGTCGCCGCCGTGGCGGTGGCGGCTTTGCTAGACGGGCGGCATGCCGGGCAGATTTACGAGCTGACCGGGCCCGAGCTGTTGGGCTTTGAGGAGGCTGCGAGGGCGCTTTCAGAAGCAACGGGGCGGAAGATCAGCTTTGTCCCGATCAGTCTGGATGCTTATCGCGAGGGCGTAGTGGCGAGCGGGTTGCCCGAGGAATATGCCTATACCTATTCCGGGATCGCGGATGGCAAGCTTGCCTATTTGACCGATGACGTCGAGCGGGTGCTGGGACGGAAGCCGCGTCGGTTTGCAGATTATGCGCGGGATGCAGCGGCGAGTGGCGTTTGGACGGTTTGATCAAGCTCGCGGCTCTGGTCCTTCAGACGAGTTACGTGCCTTGTTTGAACGCTTGCGAGGGGGATGAAGGCGGTCGCCTCTCCCGCCTTCGCTGCGCTCGGCACCTCGGCCACAGTCACGCGCCTCTGGCCGACCCCTGAAGGGGAGAGGGAAGGTGGTGCGAAGCCGAGGCGCCTATCTTCATCGGTTTGGATCAATGCGTTCGCGTCGCGGAGGATTTCAGCCAGCCGTGCATGCGCATCCAGTCAGCGAACTGGGGCAGCAGCCCGGTTGTGGTGGTGCCGGGGCGTCCCGCGCCGAAGCCGTGCTCGCCGCGTTCATAAGCGTGCAGTTCGACGGGGCGGCGGGCGTTGCGCCATGCGTCGGCAATGGCGAAGCCCTGCTTCTTGAAGAGGCTGTCGTCCATGGCGATGGCGGCGAACATCGGCGGGGCGTCGGCGGGAACGGTGACGGCGGTCATGGGGCCGTAGATATAGCCGATGAAGGCGGGGCGCGCGTCGCCCTGTCCCTCCAGCGCGGCACTGAGCGCCGTCATGGCACCGGCGGAAAATCCGATCATTCCGAGGCGGGCGGGATCGACGCGAAATTCCTTGGCGCGGTTGCGGATCATTGCGAGTGCCGTCAATGCGTCCTGCGTCGCGCGGGGTTCCTTGATCTTGTCGACGGCTCCCGGCTGGGTCGCCTGGGCCATGCGCTGGCCCATGAATTTGCTGTACGCCTTCGCATCGCGCGGCGATTCATTCAGGCGATATTTGAGGACGAAGGCGGCGATGCCCTGGCTGGCGAGCCAGCGAGCGATCTCTTCGCCTTCGCTGACCATGGAAAGCTGAAGGAAGGCGCCGCCGGGCGCCACCACAACGCCCGCGCCTGTCGCCTTTGCCGGGTCGGGGAGATAGGGCGTGACCGTCGGCCGCGTGACATTGCGGACAATGTCATTTTCCATGTTCAGCTGACCATAATGGATGCTGTAATGCTCCCATTGTTCGTTGTCCGCATCCTTCGAGGCTGGATAGAGCGGGATTTCGGCGAGCTTGGGCTTGGCGATCGGCGTGATCTGCATCTGGGCGGCGGCGGGGGCGGCAATCGCCAGGGCCAGGGTGATCAGGGCAAGACGCTTCATCGAATGGGTCTCCTCTCCATCTATTTTGTATCAATCGCATGGACGCGTGCGATTGCACCTTAGACGCCCGTATTCAGTTCGGGAAGCGGCGTCCACTCCCTGTCCGCTGGCAGGGGGGCAAAGAGGCTGTCGAGGAGTGTATCCGTGACCTCTTCGGGAGTCGCGGGGTTCCATCGCGGCGCATTATCCTTGTCGAATATGACGGCGCGGACACCTTCGATGAAATCGGGGCGGCGGATGACATGGCAGGCGATGCGATATTCATTGCGCATGTTCGCCGCAAAGTCCGTGAAGCCAGCGCCCTCGGCCATTTGCCGCAAGGCGACCTTGATCGTCTGCGGCGATTTGGTCGCGAGCACCGCCAGTTGATCGGCGGCCCATTGTGAGCCGTCTGCACGCAAGGCGGCGAGGATATCTTCATAGCGGCGGGCGGCAAAAAGCCGGTCTATGTCGGCGCGCTGTGCTTCCCAAGGGGAGGGAGGCGGCGGGTCGCTCATTTCATCCAGAATCTCGCCGATGCCATCCGGGTCGGCGATGATCCGTGCCTTGACGGCGTCGAGCTTTTCGGAGGCCATATAATGGGTGGCGATGCCGATCGCCGCGCAATCGGCTCCATTGATCCGCGCTCCGGTGGTGGCGAGCCAGGTGCCCGTCCGGCCCGGCATGCGCGGCAGGAACCAGCCGCCGCCAACATCGGGGAAAAGGCCGATGCCCGTTTCGGGCATGGCATAGATGGTGCGTTCCGTGGCGACGCGGAAACGCGCGGGATCGGATATGCCGACGCCGCCGCCCATCACTATGCCGTCGATGAACGCTATGACCGGCTTTTCATATATGAAGAGCAGATGGTTCAGCCGATATTCGATGTGGAAGAAGCGTTCGGCCTCCGAACAGTCACCCTTCGCGCTGTTGGCGATCATGGCGATGTCGCCGCCCGCGCAGAAGCCCCGCGATAATTTGGGATCGCCATCGGGGGAAACGGCATGGTCGAGCATGACAGCGGACACGTTTTCATCGTGACGCCAGGCGAGCAGCGCATCGATCATGGCAGCGCACATTTCGGTCGTCAGCGCATGGAGAGCCCTTGGCCGGTTAAGGCGGATGCGGCCGACGCCATTTTGCACGAAGATGATCAATTGATCAGTCATTTCTCATCCTGCCTGCCGTCCGAGCTTCTTATCTAGATTATCCGAACAGCTGTTATCGGTTCAGATCGTTCCGGGGAAGGGGCCCGGCAGGGAACGGCGGCGCGGCCCGTGTCGTTGAAAAAGCGAGTGTCCATTAGAGGGAGGAAAGGATGAACGGCGATCCGAATGGCGGCGGGCCTGCTGAAACCCTGTCCCCTGCTCTGCCGAACGAGACGGAAGAGGCCGCCGAAGCCTTGCTGAAACTCTGTTGCGACGCCGACCTGAAAATCGCGACGGCGGAGAGTTGCACGGGCGGGCTGCTGGCGTCGCTGCTGACCGATGTGGAAGGCGCGAGCCATGCGTTCGAGCGCGGGTTTGTCGTGTATAGCGAGGATGCCAAGTGCGAGCTGCTGGGCATAGCGCGGGAGAAGATCGATTCGTGCGGCGCGGTGAGCCGCGATGTCGCGATCGCAATGGCAGAGGGTGCGATAGCCCAGTCGAGTGCCGACATCGCCTTGGCGGTGACGGGCTATGCGGGCTCTGCGCCGCCGGGAGATGAGCCGGGCTTGGTGCATTTCGGGTGCGCCCGGCGCGGCGGAAGGACACGGCATCGGGAGGAGCATTTCGGTGATCTGGGACGCGGGCCGATCCGGTTGAAAACGATCGCGGTCGCCTTGGACATGATGAGGGAGGCGGTGCATGGGGGCTGAACGGTTCGAGGCGATTGAAACACATGGGCTGGTGCGGCTGGCTGCCGCGACACCCGAAGCGAGCGTTGCCGATATAGGCGCGAATGCAGCGGCGATCCTGCGGCTAGCGCGTGAGGCGGCTGGCAATGGGGCGGACATCATCCTGTTTCCGGAACTGTCCCTGTCCTCCTACGCCATCGATGACCTGCATTTGCAGGACGCGCTGCTCGATAGGGTGGAGGCGGAGATCGGGCGGCTGGTTCAGGAGAGCGCTGATCTGCCGGTGCTGTTGGTGGGCGCGCCGGTTCGGCGGGCGGGGCGGCTTTACAATGCCGCATTGGTGATTGCCGGGGGGAAGCTGCTGGGCATCGTCCCCAAAAGCTACCTGCCCAATTATCGGGAATATTATGAAAAGCGCTGGTTTGCGCCGGGAGCTGGGCTGGCCGGGCTGGAGATCGACCTCGCAGGGCATCGGGCGCCGTTCGGGCCGGACCTGATCTTTGAGGCAGAGGGACGCGGCGACTTCATATTCCATGTCGAGATTTGCGAGGATTATTGGGCGCCGCTGCCGCCGTCCACCTTTGGCGCGCTGGCGGGCGCGCTGATCCTGTGCAACCTGTCGGCGTCCAACATCATCGTGGGCAAGGCGCGGGACCGCGACCTTTTGTCGGCGGCGCAATCCATGCGGTGCATCGCTGCCTATGCCTATTCGGCGGCGGGCTATGGCGAGAGCACGACGGACATGGCCTGGGACGGGCAGGCGATGGTGCATGAGATGGGCGACCTGCTGGCGGAATCGGCACGCTTCGGCGATGCGCCGGAGATCATCTATGCCGATATCGATGCGCAAAGGCTGCGGCTGGAGCGGATGCGCAACGGCACGTTCAACGATACGGCCGAGGCGATGGGGCATCCCGAGCAGCGGTTCCGGAAAGTGGCGTTCGAGGCTGTGGCCGCTGGGATGCGGGAAGGGCTTTACCGGCCCGTGCGCCGCTTCCCCTTCGTCCCGGCTGATCCGGCGCGGCTGGATGCGGACTGTTATGAGGCGTTCAACATTCAGGTGGAGGGGCTGGTCACCCGTTTCCGCGCGACGTCCGGCAAGCATCTGGTGATCGGCGTTTCGGGCGGTCTGGACTCCACTCATGCGCTGATCGTCGCGGCCAAGGCGTGCGACCGGCTGGGGCTGCCGCGATCGGCTATCCTTGGCTACACGATGCCCGGCTTTGCCACGGGTGAGACGACCAAGGCCAATGCCTGGGCGCTGATGAAGGCGCTGGGCGTGACCGGCGAAGAGATCGATATCCGTCCGGCGGCGCGGCAGATGCTGGCCGACATGAACCATCCCTTTGCGCGCGGCGAGGCGGTGTATGACGTGACGTTCGAGAATGTCCAGGCGGGGTTGAGGACCGATTATCTGTTCCGCCTGGCCAACCGGCATGGCGGTTTCGTCGTCGGGACGGGCGACCTTTCCGAACTGGCGCTCGGCTGGTGCACCTATGGCGTCGGCGACCAGATGAGCCATTATGCGGTCAACAGCGGCGTGCCCAAGACGCTGATCCAATATCTGATCCGCTGGTGCATCGCGACGAACCAGTTCGATGCGGAGACGGACCGGATATTGCAGGCGATCGTCGATCAGGAAATCTCGCCCGAACTGGTGCCCGCCGATGCGTCGGGTGCGATGCAGAGCACGGAGAGCAGGGTCGGGCCTTATGCGCTCAACGACTTTTTCCTGCACCATATCGTGCGCTGGGGACAGCCGCCGTCCAAGGTGGCCTTCCTCGCCTGGCATGCGTGGCGCGACATGAAGGAGGGCAGTTGGCCGCCCGGATATCCCGACAGTGCGAAGCAGGCCTATGACTTGCCCACGATCCGGCATTGGCTCGACAATTTCCTCTACCGCTTCTTCACGATCAGCCAGTTCAAGCGATCCGCGCTGCCGAACGGGCCAAAGGTTTCGGGAGGCGGCGCGCTGTCGCCGCGTGGGGATTGGCGAGCGCCTTCGGACGGCACGGCGACGCTATGGCTTGAAGAATTGGAGCAGCGCATCGGGCCTGCCGATGAGCGGTGAACAAATACAGGTGGATCGATGGCATAGTTTCCACGACGCATCTTTTTTCCGCCACAAATCATTGACCCGAGGGCATAATTGGGTTAAGCAATTGCTAAGGCAGAAAAGCGCGCGATAGCGAGTGATCTGACCGAAAAGGCAAACTGCCGGTGACGGCAAGACGCAAAGCTTCCGGTCTCATGATTGAGACAGCGGGGTTACCGAAGCAGGACATGACGCAATGCAGTCGCTCAGCCTCTTTTCTTCATTCATGATTTTCGGGCCGCCTGGGCGCGCAATATGGCGTCGGCCTTAAACTCGCTATTCGTTTTGGATGGCGCGGGCCTTGATCAGGCCAGCTCGCCACCAGCCAGATTGCAGCATTTCTTGGCCGGTTCTGCCGGGCACTATCTCCTTTAACTCCCTCGGGTCGCACTATGGGAGAGAAGCACAGCGTCCCAAAGACCCATCTCCCCACCCGGGACGCTGTGCTTCATTTTTTACCGGCGAAGGCGTAAGAACTTCGTCATGATCGCTGCAAATCCTGACGGATGAAGCAGACCGGCGGCTTGATCGCGCGGCCAAATTGAACCACTGCTGGTGCAGCCCCACATTCGATCTGAGGAACGCTGCATGAAGACCCGCGCCGCCGTCGCATTTGAAGCGAAGAAGCCCCTGGAGATCGTAGAGGTCGATCTGGAAGGCCCGAAGGCAGGCGAGGTCCTGGTCGAGATCATGGCGACCGGCATCTGCCATACCGATGCCTACACGCTCGACGGGTTCGACAGCGAGGGCATATTCCCGTCGATCCTTGGCCATGAGGGCGCAGGTGTCGTGCGTGAGGTTGGGCCGGGCGTGACTTCGGTCAAGGCGGGCGATCATGTGATCCCGCTCTACACGCCCGAATGCCGCCAGTGCAAAAGCTGCCTGTCGGGCAAGACCAACCTGTGCACGGCGATCCGCGCGACCCAGGGCCAGGGGCTGATGCCGGATGGGACGAGCCGGTTCAGCTACAAGGGGCAGACGATCTTCCATTATATGGGCTGCTCGACCTTTTCGAACTTCACGGTGCTGCCCGAGATCGCCGTGGCGAAGATCCGGGAAGACGCGCCTTTCGACAAGAGTTGCTATGTCGGCTGCGGCGTGACGACCGGCATCGGGGCGGTCATCAATACGGCGAAGGTGACGCCCGGCAGCAATGTCATCGTCTTCGGCCTGGGCGGTATCGGCCTCAATGTCCTGCAGGCGGCGCGCATGGTGGGGGCGGACCGAATCATCGGTGTCGATGTGAATGACGGCAAGGCCGAGTGGGGCAAGCGCTTCGGCATGACCCATTTCTACAACCCCAGGGGGAAGAGCACGGCGGAAGTGGTTGCTGATCTGGTCGCATTGACCGACGGCGGGGCGGATTACACGTTCGATTGCACCGGCAATACGGAAGTGATGCGGCAGGCGCTGGAAGCATGCCATCGCGGATGGGGCGTTTCGACCGTGATCGGCGTGGCGGAAGCGGGCAAGGAAATCTCCACCCGGCCTTTCCAGCTGGTTACTGGCCGCGTGTGGAAGGGGAGCGCTTTCGGCGGCGCGAAGGGCCGCACGGACGTTCCCAAGATCGTCGACTGGTACATGAACGGCAAGATCGAGATCGACCCGATGATCACCCATGTGCTGACGCTGGAGGAGATCAACAAGGGTTTCGACCTGATGCATGCGGGCGAGAGCATCCGCAGCGTTGTCGTGTTTTGAGCAGCGGCATGGAACAGGTCAGCGCCAACAAGGCCTTTGGCGGCGTGCAGGGCGTCTATCGCCATGCCTCCGCTGAAACCGCGACGGACATGAGCTTTTCGGTCTATGTGCCGCCGCATGAAGAGGGCGCGAAGCTGCCCGTGGTCTGGTATTTGTCGGGCCTGACCTGCACGCATGCGAATGTGACGGAAAAGGGCGAGTTCAGAAAAGCTTGTGCGGAATTGGGGCTCATCTTTGTCGCACCGGACACGTCGCCGCGGGGAGAGGGCGTGCCCGATGATCCTGCGGGCGCCTATGATTTCGGTCTTGGCGCCGGCTTTTACGTCAATGCTACTCAGGCGCCCTTCGATCGCAATTATCGCATGTGGTCTTATGTGACGGAGGAACTGCCTGCCCTGATCGCGGAGCATTTTCCGGCCGACATGAGCCGCCAGTCGATCATGGGACATTCGATGGGCGGCCATGGCGCGCTGACCATCGGCTTGCGTCATCCGGACCGGTTCAAGGCGGTGTCTGCCTTCGCGCCGATCGTCGCGCCCGGCCAGGTGGCCTGGGGCGAGAAGGCGTTGGGCGGCTATTTGGGGGACGATCGGGCCGCGTGGCGCAAGCATGACGCCGTTGCCCTGATCGAGGATGGCGCGTGCGTGCCCGACTTACTGGTGGATCAGGGGACAGCCGACCAGTTTCTGGAGCAGCAGTTGCGCCCGGAACTGTTGGAGGCGGCCTGCGATGCGGCGGGGATCGGGCTGACGCTCAACATGCGCGAGGGCTATGACCATAGCTATTATTTCATATCGAGCTTCATGACGGATCATCTGCGCTGGCATGCGGCGCGGCTTGGCTCGGAGTGAGGGGAGGATAGGCGGATTTGTCCGCACCAAAGACCCCGTTCGCCCTGAGGCTGTCGGGGCGAGCGGGCAGGCTTCGACAGGCTCAGCCCGAACGGATGGGGGGTGGGCACTGGATTCCGGATGGCGCATTACCGCCGCTCCTCTGAGAGCTGGAGGCGGCGGGGCTGCTTCAGTTTGACGAAGGTGCCGAGTTCCCGGCGGAGCATGGCCAGCATCCAGCTGCGGTGGTTCGCGATGAATTCGGGAAAGCCCCTGGCGCTGGATGGATCGAAGACGGGCACCTGCCAGTCCGATGGCTGTTCCTCGTAATTCGCTTCGATTCGGGCTGATCCGTCGTCCGGGGCATCGACATGGCTGCCGAAATAACTGTTGCCCTTGAATCGGAAAGACTCCGCCGGGTCGAAGCCAGCCTTGATCAGATAATCGGGGCCTTTCCGTCCGATCTCGCTGCCGTACCGGGCAGTGCCCGCGACCTTGAAGACATTGTCGCGAAATCGGATGTCGCGCGCCCATCCGTCCCACTGCGTCGCGACGACCATCTGAACGTCCATCGCCTTGCCGACATGGACGACATTTCTTTCGACCAATGCTCCCGTCACATTGCCTGCGATCTGGAATATGCGCGTGCCGTCATTGCGGCTGACGTTGAAGCGGGCGACCGTTCCATGATTGCCGATATTGCCGCTGTCATCATGCCGGGGCGAGCAGATGAGCAGAAAGCCACCAGCATTGTCATGGCTGTAATTGTAGAGGAATGTCGTACGGCGGGAGTTGAAGTCTGAATCGAAGCCCTGGCCATCATAGCGGGTGCGGGTATAGGCGGCTTCGTTGAGCTGGATGAGGCTGTTGTCGGTACTCCATTGCCAGATACCCGCATTGTAGCCGGGCGCGCGGCTGCCTGCATAGCGAACAATATTATGTTCGATGAGCGCTCCATTGGTTCCGCGCGGCACGATGCCGTCGCCGCCCACATCCTCCACATAATTGTCGCGGATGACGACCTTCTCGCTCGGGAACCAGTTGGCGGACGTTACCTGGTCGCTGATGCCTGCAATGCCCGAACGGTCCACGTTCCAGACGATGTTCCGTTCGATGATGAGGTCTTCAAACTTCGTCGGTGTCTTCTGCCCTGCTACGCGGAAGACTAGGCCGCCATTGTCCTTGCGATCGTTCGTCCCGCGCACATCATGGATATACATGTCGCGTATGCGGATGCCGCGCGTGATGCCCCGATCTTCGGCCGATACGAGGACGCCGGTGCGGGCGGCTGGCGTCATGCTGTCGTTCGTGACTTCCAGGCCGCTGACCGTCACATAATCGGCGTCGATGATGGCGACGCCGTAGGGAGAAATGCCGCCTGCGTCGATGCGCGGAAGGGATCCTATGCCTTCGGCCGTGACGAGGATCGGTGCATTTTCGCTACCTGATCGGGTGAGAGTGAGCGGTTCGCGCCACAACGATCCGGCCATCAGCTTGACTTCATCACCGGGCTGCAAAGGGAAGGCGGCTACGCGGGAGAGCGACGCCCATGGCTGTGTGGGGGACGTACCTGTGGAACGGTCATCGCCAATCGTCGAGCTGACATAATAGGTTTCGGCATGGGCGACGGTAGCCGCCAATGACAGGGCAAGAAGCGAAGCAGCACCCAATGATTTCAGCAACTTTACCCTCTCACTTTGCTATTGACCTCAGGCAGTTTTTAGCGCCGCCGGGCTGAATGCGAAGTGAAATGGGCAGCCGAAACCAGCAAAAAAAGCCCCGCCTCCAAAAAGGAGACGGGGCATGGGGAGGGAGGCACGAATGCCCCGAAAGCTTGTTAGAGCGCGCTGCGTTTAATCGGACGCAGGTCGCGCGCTCCAGTTGTCTGTTGTCACATCGTTACAAGCGCAAAACCGGTTCCCACTTTTGCGCACGATGCTTTAGAATTTGACGCCCACGGTCATGCCGTAGGTTCGCGGTTCGGCATAATAGCCGCCTGCAAAGCCAAGCTGGCCATAGTCGATGCCGCGGACGAAATCCTTCGCATTGGTGAGGTTCTTGACCCACAGGCGGACTTCGCCTTCGCCCGAGCCAAGCGCGAAGCCGTCGATGCCGATCTGGGCATCGATCAGGTCGATATCGTCGCCCTTGATCTGCTCATTGAACGGCGATCCCAGCGGGCTGCTGAAATTATATTTGCCGTCTTCATGCGTGTAGCCGATCCGCGCGCGCAGGGTGGCGTTGCGCCAGTTCAACGGGAACTGCGCGTTCAGCGCCACATTGGCGGTGAGCGGAGACGTATAACCGGGCGTTGCGATCGACGCGATGTTGACCGGCGGCTCCCCGGCTACGGGCGACTGGCCTGCGAGGAACTCCTTATATTTAATGTCGATATAGCCAATGCTGCCGTCGAGAGAGAAATTGTCCGAAAGGACAGCCTGAGCCTCTGCTTCGACGCCGTTGTAAACCACCTTGCCCGCATTGATGATGCGCGTGGCGAACGTCCCGACGGGAGCGTTGGTGACGGGGCCGATGACGGCAAGATTGTCGTAAATGTTATGATAGGCTGCAAGGTTCAGGCGCAGGCGGCGATCGAGAAGCTCGGTCTTCACGCCAACTTCATAGGAGGTCACCTTTTCCGGTTCGAAGCTGCCGAGCTGGCTCGTGCCAGTGATTGCCGGATCCTGAGAATTGAAGCCGCCCGAGCGATAGCCGGTGGCCGCGCGGGCATACAGGTTGATGCCGTCGGCGACATCATAGCCCGCCATCAGGTTCCAGGTGAACTTGCTGAACTTGGCTTTGCCATATTCCGGCACGGCGGGTGCGACTGCGCCGTTCTGGAGGCGGAGCATCTTCTTTTCGTCCCAGGTGTAGCGGCCGCCCGCGGTCAGGCGGATGCCACTGTCACGGCCACCCGGATAGAAGGTAAACTGGCCATAAACTGCGGTGCTTTCGCTCCATGCCGTGTATCTCAGCCGGGCGAGCGTCTGGACGAGGCGGTAGCGTGCCGGATTTTCAGCCGCTAAGTCAGGGCCAAGCGGGCCGAAGTTTCCGAGGAAAACGGAATTGGTGTCGAGAATGAAGCCGCTATTCTGACGGCCATTTTCGGAGCCCTTCTCCCAGAAATAGAAGCCGCCGACGACCCAGTCCAGTGAACTGCTGTCACCGGAGATTTCGACTTCCTGGCTGAACTGCTTGTGCCGCCGGCTATTTTCAACGGAGAACAGATCCTGCGTGATCGTCGGCACTGGTGCAGCGGAGATGAACGGAATAGCGGCTGCCGGCAGTGCGCCAGTACGCCGCAAGAGGTCTGCGGGCATGCCGTTGAACAGGGTCGCGTTGGAGAAGGCCGGGCCGCTGAACGCGCCGAGGCCGTCCAGGTCGGTCACATTGTCACTGTTCCAGAACCGGTAGCCGGTGGTCGACTTGACCTTGAAGCCGCCAAAATCATTCTGGACCTGCAGATTGTGACCCCAGGTCTTGTCGACGGCGCGGCTGAGGATGTTGTTGCAGACTTCATGGCGGTATCTGCGCTCCGGCGTTGCGAGCGCTGCGCATTCCGGATCGGCGAAGGTCGCGCCCGCCAGATACTGTGCCACCGGGGCCTGCTGCGTGACCAAGGCCTGGCGGCCATCGACCGTGATCGGCGCGTTGGGCGTGCCGTCCGCAACATTGGTCAGGATGAAGGGAAGGGGCGTGCCCTTGATCCGGTTCCAGTCGAAAATATACTGGATGCTGCCGGTTCCGCCGAGATCGATGCGGGCAGCACCGCGGAACGCGTCGGACGTGCGGGCGCCCGGATCGCGAGAGTCGCGGGGCTGCAAGATGTTGTCGATGACGCCGTCGCGTTCGCTGTGGCTATAGGAGAAGCTGGTTGATATGCCCGCAATCTCACCCGGATCGATCGACAGCTTGCCGTTCCAGGCGTTGAAATTGCCATAGCCAGCCTCGGCCTTCAGCCGGAAGGTGGATGAAGGCGCGCGGGTGATGAAATGGATCGCGCCGCCAGTCGTGTTGCGGCCGAACAAGGTGCCCTGCGGCCCGCGCAGCACTTCGACGCGTTCGATGTCAGTGACGCCAAGGCCCAGGGCGCCACCGCGAGCAATATACACGCCGTCCACATACAGGCCGTTGGCAGCGTCGATGCCGAAGCTTTCGCTGCCACCGTTGGAGATGCCGCGAATGGAGAAGACGGCGGCGGCGTTGCTGGTCGTCCCCTGGGTCACGACGACGTTGGGCGCCAGGCCGCTCAAGTCGCGGCTGTCGCGGATGCCGAGCTGCTCCACCTTTTCAGAACTGATCGCGCTGATGGCGATGGGAACGTCCTGAAGATTCTGGGCGCGCTTCTGGGCGGTGACGACGATTTCCTCGAGACCGGACGTTGCCGGTTCGGCGTCGGTCTGCGCCATCGACTGACTGGCAAGTGCGAGGCCGCTGACCCCCATGATCAGTTGTAGCGCAGCATATCTATATGTCTTGGCCATGAATATCTCTCCCTTGGATATTATGAAGATGGTGATGAGGATGAACGTGGGCGCACGAAATCTTCGTGCATGCGCCGATCAGGCAGTGTTGATCTGATCCTGGAAGGTATCAGCCGGGCATATACAGTTGAGCGGCCTTTCCGCCGTCTACAGGCAATGCCGTTCCCGTGATGTAACTTGCAGCGTCGGAAAGCATGAAGACGATGGCGTGCGCCAGTTCTTCAGGCTGGCCGCCACGCTGCATCGGTATGGCGGCCGTCGTGCGAGCGGCGGTGTCGGACGCGCGCGCGGAAAACAGTTCCGTGGGGGCTGTCTGAACCTGCCCTGGAATGATGGCATTGATCCGGATGCCAAGGGGTGCGGCTTCCATCGCGGCGGCGGCCGTGAAATGCACCAGCGCGGCCTTCGAAGCGGAGTAGCTGGCCATGTTCACGGTCGCGCGGATGCCGCAGGTCGAGGCGATATTGACGATCGACCCCTTGCCCGCCGCAGCCATCACTTTCAGCGCGGCCTTGGTGCTGACGAATGCGGCGTCGCTGTTGACGGCGAAATCCTTGCGCCAATGTTCGAGCGTCAACTTGCTGATCGGCGCATAATGGGTCGACATGGCATTGTTCACCAGCATGTCGAGCCGGCCATATTTCTGGGCTACGCCCTCGATCATCGCCGTCAGCGCGTCCGTGTCGGCGACGTCCAACTGGATCGCCTCGATCAGGCCGCCTTGCGCCGAAATGCTGTCGCGCGCGCTGTCCAGCAGCGCCTGCCTGCGCCCACAGATGACGACATGCGCGCCGCGCTGCGCCAGCAAGCTGGCAGTGGCGAGGCCGATGCCATCGCTGCCGCCCGTGATGATGGCGACGCGGCCTTGAAAATCCTCGCTCATGTCGACGTCCAGAACCTCACCTAACAGAATCGCACTCTGCTCCGAGTGTGGGTGCGATGCGACTCAAGATTCCCAAAAATACGGAATTTGTAAATCGATAAATTCCGAACTTGAATGTTCTGGAGGTGATATGGAAGGGGCCTTGCAGGCAAATGAGCCATTTATAGATCGTGATATGGGCAGCTCCCGGCTTAGAGAAAATCTAGTAAATACAGGGGCAATCACGTTGTTGGCCTAGAAAATGCTGGCATCAATCAAGTGCACTGATCATGCGGAAAAAAAATGTTGTTGAATTACGCGGGCGGCGGAATAGAGTCGTGTTCAAGCAGAACGGCGATGAGTCGAGGATAGAGGATGCCGGAATCGAACCGGGGCCAAGGCTCCGGCGCAATTCCCCGTCGGACGATCCCTGCGGCGGTGAGGTGATCCCCAAGGATAGCATGAGCAAGATCGATCCCATTTTCGCGGCCGTCACCGCACCCGGCACGCCTTTCGAAATCGGCGAGCAGGATGGCCTCCGCTTCTTCGTAAACGCGCCTTCGGACCTCAACCAGTTAATCGAAGGGGCGCGGCGCTTCGGCGACCAGACATGCATCGTCGATTTTGACGGCGCAGAGGGCGAGCGGCGGGTGAGTTTCACCCAGTTGTTCGCCTGGCGCGACCATTTGGCGGCTCGGCTCGGCATCACGCGGGGGCAGAGGGTTGCGATTTGCATGCGCAACCGTGCCGAATGGATGGTCGCCTTTCTCGCCGTTGTGAAGCAGGGCGGCGTTGCAGCGCTGCTCAATAGCCGGGGATCGCCCGCCGAGCTGAACGCGATGGTCGAAGAGGTGACGCCGGAGCTTGTGCTGGCGGATACCGACAGAGCCGCGCTTCTGCGCGATGGCGGTTATGCGGGCCGGTTGATCGATGTAACGCGGCCTTTGGGAGATGCGCCCACTGCCGTAGAACCCGATAAGACCGCAGCGCCGAATGATCCCTGCGCCATTCTGTTTACATCAGGCACGACAGGACGGGTGAAGGGCGCGGTTCTGTCCCATCGCAGCCTGATCACCGGGCTGCTGGGCACGCAGCTGACCGGAACGATGGTGCTGCATAACATGGCCCAACAATATGGGGTTTCGGTGGACGCCATTGCGTCGCAGGTGCCGCCCCAGGCCATTTTGCTCGTCTATCCGCTTTTCCATATTTCGGGGCTGGGCTCCGGTTTCCTCGCGCCATTCCTGTCAGGCGGCAAGATTGTCATCATGCGCCGCTGGGATGCGGAAGAGGCTGTCCGGCTGATCGAGCGGGAGCGGGTTACGCAGCTTTCGACCGTGCCGACCATGCTGTGGGACATGGTGCATCGGGCGCGCACCAAGGATGCTGACCTCAGTTCGGTGCGGAACATCGGATCGGGCGGCCAGGCGCTGCCGCTCAATCTGCTGGAGGAGGTGCAGAAGCTGTGCCCCCATTCGATGATCGGGACCGGCTATGGCATGACCGAGACATCGGGCGCGATCGCCCAGGCTGTTGGAGCGGACTTCCTGGCGGCCCGGGCTTCGGCGGGACGGGTGCTGCCGCTGGTCGACTTGCGGATCGAGCGGGAGGACGGCACTGTCTGCGGTCCCAATGAAACCGGCGAGATCATCGTGCGCAGCGCCATGATCATGAGCGGATATTGGAACCGGCCGGAGGATACGGCGAAGACCTTCACGCCTGACGGTTGGCTGCGTACCGGCGACATCGGCTATCAGGATGAGGACGGGTACATCTTCATCGTCGATCGCGCCAAGGACATGGTCATTTCAGGCGGCGAGAATATCTATTGCGCCGAAGTCGAGCGCGTCCTCAGCGAAATGCCGCAGATCACTGAATGCGCGACATTCGGGATAGCGGATGAGCGATTGGGCGAGGCGCTGGTCGCGGTGGTTCAGGCGGATGGCCTGGACGAACGCAGCGTCATCGATTGGGTGGCGGGCAGGCTTGCGCCCTACAAGGCGCCGGTGCGCGTCGCCTTTTCCGCCGAGCCCCTGCCGCGCAACCAATCGCAGAAAATCAACAAGATCGCGCTTCGTGCGCTGTGGCCTGAACTGGCCGGCAACAACTGAACAGGAGAGTTCCGCATGGGCATGCCCAAGGACATAAAGATAATCGACTGCATGCTGGGCATTCCGGAGGCGGAAGACCGCTCCGCATGGTTCGATCCCTTTCGTCCGCTGATCAAGGACCAGCAGACGCTCCAGCAGTTCGCTATGCCCGCGCAATATATGTTCAAGGACATTCCGCAGACCGGCAAGGTTGATGACTTCGTATCATGGACCGTCGAGCAGATGGACCAATATGGTATCGACAAGGCGCTGGTCGGATGGAACGACAATGCGACATCCTACCGCGCCAAGGAAATGTATGGCGACCGCTTCTTCTTCGACCTGCCCTGTGATCCCAACCGGGGCATGGAGGAAGTAAAGCGGATCAAGCGCATCCATGCGGAAGTCGGGCTGTCGGCGATCAGCGTCTTTCCGGCGGGCACGTTGCCGCAAGTGGCGATCAATCACAAATATATGTTCCCGCTCTATACCTGTGCGGCGGAACTGGGGCTGCCGGTCTTGCTGAATGCGGGCATTCCGGGTCCGCGTATCCCGATGGAAACGCAGAAGGTCGAGCATCTGGACGAGGTCTGCTGGTTCTTCCCGGACCTGAAGGTCGTCATGCGTCATGGCGCGGAGCCGTGGGAAGCTTTGGCGGTCAAGCTGATGCTGAAATGGCCGAACCTCTATTATTCGACCAGCGCATTTGCACCCAAGCACTATCCCAAGGCGATCATAGACTACGCCAATACGCGCGGCGCGGGCAAGATCATCTATGCGGGCTACTTTCCCATGGGCCTCAGCCTGGAGCGGATCTTCAGCGACATGCAGAACGTCCCCTTCAAGGACGAGGTATGGCCGAAGTTCCTGCGTGAAAACGCCATCAAGGTCTTTGACCTCAAATAATCTGACGGAGCCTTTTCCATGTCTAACCCCGAAATCGCCGCCGCATCCGATGCGCGCACGCCGCCGGTTGCCGTATGGCAGATCCTTGAGAAGCTCAAAGGGCAGGACCTGCTCGATTGGCGGCTGGCCGAAGTGAAGGACCGCGCTTCGATCAAGGAGCGCAACCTCGATATCGGCATTCCTTTTGGCTGGTATCCGATCCTCCTGTCTTCGGAACTGCAGGTCGGAGAAGTGAAGCCGCTGCGCTATTTCTCGCAGGACCTGGCGATCTGGCGCGGCGAGGACGGCAAGGTCCGCATGCTCGACGCCTATTGCAAGCATCTGGGCGCACATATGGGGCATGGCGGCAAGGTGCACGGCAATCTGCTGGAGTGCCCCTTCCATGCCTGGCGCTATGATGGCGACGAGGCGGTGGTCAAGGACGTGCCCTATGCCCGCAATATCCCGCCGCAGGTGAAGCGCAAGTGCACGCGCAACTGGCACATTACCGAAGCCAATCGTTTCATCTGGGCCTGGTATCACCCGCAGGATGAAGCGCCGCTGTTCGAAGTCGCGGTGCTGCCCGAGGCGAGCGATCCTGAATGGACCGACTATGAGGTTCACGAATGGAATGTCTGGGGATCGCTGCAGAACATGGCGGAAAATGGCGTCGACGTGGCGCATTTCCGTTTCATCCATGGCACCGCCAACGTGCCGCTGGGCGAACTGCGTTGGGGAGACTGGGGCCGCGGCGCTGACGTGAAGGCGAAAATGGGCACGCCATGGGGCGAGGTGGATGGCTGCATCAGCTACGACACGATGGGGCCGGGACAAAGCTGGACGCGCTTTACCGGCATTTCGGAGACGCTGCTGGTTGCCTGCCTCGCGCCGGTGGAGCTGGACCATGTGCATGTCCGCTTCTGCTTTACCCAGCCCAAGGCCCAGGCCGAAGGCGAGCGGGCGGGGGTCGCCAAGGCGATCATCCGCGACATCTGCAAGCAGTTCGACCAGGATAAGGTCGTGTGGGACCGGCAGAAGTTCGAGCCCAACCCGATCATCTGCGATGGTGACGGCCCCATCCCGCAGTTCCGCAAATATTATGCGCGCTACTATGCGGATCAGAGCGTGGCGGCCGCGGAATAAAGCGGATTACGAGTAGCTGCACCGCCACTCCCGTCCTGGCTAAGCCCTTTAATAAGCTCAGGGCGAGCGGGGCGGGGGATAGATGATCCCCTATGGCTGTCACGCCAAAAGAAGCTCTTGGAGAGATAGGAATGGACATGACACGCCGGGAAACGATGGCGGGCGGTGCGGTGCTTGTGGGGCTGGCCGGCACTGCCAAGGCGGCGACGCCGCGCTCCACTCCGCTCGACACGCACGACGCGCTCGGGCTGGCCGAACTGGTCGCCAAGCGCAAGGTTTCGCCAAGCGAATTGCTGGAGGCGGCGATCGGCAAGGCGGAGGCGCTGAACCCGCGGTTCAACTTCCTTGCGCAGAAACATTATGACTATGGCCGCGCGGCAATCGCCAAGGGGTTGCCGCAAGGGCCGTTCAGCGGCGTTCCATGGCTGCTGAAGGATCTCAACACCTATATCGCGGGCCTGCCGACCGAGAATGGCAGCCGTTTCTACAAGGGCTACATGCCTGAGGTAACCTCCGAGCTGGTCCGGCGCATCGAGAAGGCTGGCTTTGTCATCTTCGGCAAGACGACAGTGCCCGAACTGGGCCTGACCGGCACGACTGAAAACAAGCTGACCGGTGACACGCGCAACCCGTGGGACAGGAGCCGGATCACAGGCGGATCGTCAGGCGGCGCTGCAGCGGCAGTGGCGGCGGGCGTGCTCCCCGCCGCGCACGCTACCGACGGTGGCGGGTCGATCCGCATTCCGGCGTCGTGCTGCGGGCTCTTTGGGCTGAAGCCGAGCCGGGGGCGCGTGCCGATGGGACCGCCGCGCACCGAAGGGTGGGGCGGATTGTCGGTGCATCATGCCGTCACCCGCAGCGTGAGGGACTCCGCCGCCATATTGGATGCGACGCAGGGGCCTGAACCGGGCGCCCGCTATGCCGCGCCGACGCCGGGCGAGACTTTCCTGTCGCAAGTCGGCAAGGCTCCGGGCCGGTTGCGGATAGCATTGATGCTGAATGCGCCTGCGGGATCGCCCGTCGACCCCGAATGCGTCGAAGCGGCGCGCAAGGCGGCACGGCTGTGCGAGAGCCTGGGTCATCATGTCGAGGAAGCTGCGCCGAAGCTGGACGTCGCGGCGATGGGCGCGGCGAGTTTCGTGCTGATCGGTTCATCGGTTGCAGCGGACATGACGGATCGCGCGAAGGCGACCGGCATGGCGATAGGGCCGGACGTGCTGGAACCGATCACGCTGGGTTTCGTCGGCTATGGGCAGAAGGCGGCCGGCATGGACTTCGCCCGTGCGAACAACACGCTTCAGGCTGCGGCTATCAGCATGGCGCAGTTCATGGCGAATTATGATGTGATCCTGTCGCCGACACTGGCCGCTCCGCCA
This sequence comes from Sphingobium sp. TomMM35A, assembly GCF_054771735.1. Taxonomy (NCBI): domain Bacteria; kingdom Pseudomonadati; phylum Pseudomonadota; class Alphaproteobacteria; order Sphingomonadales; family Sphingobiaceae; genus Sphingobium; species Sphingobium sp. TomMM35A. The sequence continues at coordinate 244,050 of NZ_BSRC01000002.1, read as the reverse complement.
TTGAAGCTGGGCCAGATCAACCTCACTCCCGATGTCGATTTTGCGGCATGGGGACAGCGGGCGGCGGTCTTCTCGCCCTTTACGCAGGTCGCGAACATGACCGGCCAGCCCGCCATGTCTGTGCCGCTCGCCATGTCGTCGGCAGGTCTGCCGATCGGCGTGATGTTCACGGGCCGTTATGGCGACGAGGCGACGCTGTTCCGCTTAGCCGGTCAGCTGGAAAGCGCTGCGCCCTGGAAGAACAGGCGTCCGGCGGTTTAAGATATTGGAGAGAATGATGCGCGGATTGGAAGGCAAGGCAGGGATCGTCGCGGGCGGCGGGCGCGGTATCGGCGCGGCCACGGCGCGGCGGCTGGTCGCCGAAGGCGCATCGGTCGTAATCGGCGACATCGTTGGCGACTGGGCCGAGGAAACGGCGCGCGCGATCCGTGAGGAAGGCGGGCGGGCGATCGGCGTCGTACTCGATGGGACCAAGGCAGCGTCGCAGGGCGCGATCGTGGAGGCGGCCTTGTCCGAGTTCGGGCGGCTCGACTTCTACCACAGCAATTTGGCGGGTGGGACCGAAGGCGACATCGACGTGCTGAACTGCACGGAAGAGGTGCTGGACCGGTCCTTCGCGATCAATGCCAAGAGCCATTTCCTGGCGACGCAGGCCGCTCTTCCAGTGCTGCTGGAGCGGGGCGGCGGCGCGATGATCTACACCTCCTCTGGCGCGGCGATTTCAGGCAACCCGTTGCAGGTCGCCTATCCGATGACCAAGAATGCGCTGCATGCCCTTGTCCGCCACGTCGCCAGAAAATTCGGGAAGCAGGGCATTCGCGCCAACGGCATCTGCCCTGGCGTGGTACTGACAGAAGCGGTCGCACAGCATCTGACACAGGACTATGTAGACAGGATGCTGGAAAATCTGCCGCACCGCCGCCTCGGCAAGCCGGACGATATTGCAGGCGCGGTCGCTTTCCTGGCCTCCGATGATGGGGAATGGGTCAACGGGCAACTCTGGCACGTCAATGGCGGCTCGCTTTTGCGAGATTGAAAGACATGGGCCGTGCTTCCAACCCCTGGGTCGTGCTGGCGATGCTGCTGGCGATCTACATCGTCAACTATGCCGACCGCTACCTGATCACCGGGTTGATCGGCCCGATCAAGGCCGAGTTCGGCATCGGCGATGCGATGATGGGCATGTTGATGGGCCCCGCCTTCGTGCTGCTATATGTGGTGCTCGGCGTGCCCTTCGCGCGGCTGGCGGATCGCACGTCGCGCGTGCGGATCATCGCGGCTGGCTGCATCCTCTGGAGCGCGGCGACGGTCGCCACCGGCCTTTCGAGCGGCCCGGTCAGCCTGACCCTCGCCCGGGTTGGCGTGGGCGTGGGGGAAGCGGCCTTCGTAGCGCCGGCCTATTCGCTGCTATCCGACTATTTCCGGCCGGAGAGGCGTGGGCTCGCCTTCGCGATATTGGGACTTGCAGCCTATGTCGGCCAGATTGCGGGACAGGCGGGAGGGCCAGCGATTGCGGCTGCGCATGATTGGCGCATGGCATTTCACAGCATGGGCCTTGTCGGGGTCCTTCTGGGCCTCGGCGCGCTCCTGCTGATCCGCGAGCCGCGGCGTAGCGGTACGAGTGGAGAGCAGGTGGAAGCGTTGCCGCTTGGCCAGCTGGTCGGATGCCTCGTCCGCAGTCCAGCCTATCTGCTGATGATGTTCGCCTTTGGCTTTGGTGTTTTGTCCGGTGTGTCCTTTGGCTTTTGGGGTCCGGAACTCTTCACCCGGGCTTATGGGCTTGATCCGGTGGCGGCCAAGTCGGCCTTCGCGATCAACTTCGGTCTGTCTGGGCTGATCGGCATGCTGTTGTTCGGCGCGCTGTCCGACCGGCTCGCCAAGCGCAGCATGATCTGGCCGTCGCGCCTTTCCGCATTGGCGCTGGGCGCCGCCACCTGCGCGATCTTGATGTCCAGCTGGGCTGGCAGCTTCGATATGGCGAAGCTGGCGGCGATCCCTGCCGGGCTGCTGGGCGGAGGCTGGTCCGTCGGGTTTATCGCGACACTGCAATATATGCTGCCTGCGCGCATAAGGGCGGCGTCGACGGCTCTGTTTCTGGCGGTTACGACGCTGCTGGGCTTCTTCGTGGGACCATGGGCGACCGGAGCGATCAGCCAGATGCTGGGCCATGACGCGACTTCGCTCCGCATGGCGCTGACCCTCATCATTCCCTTCGGCTTCCTGTCAGCGCTGCTCGGTTGGGGGGCGGCGAGCCGGGTGGAGCAGGACCGTGCGCGACTGAATGATGCTCTTTCGATTCGACCTTCTGACCCTTTGCTGGCAAGAGTGGCGGCAGAAAGAGGTTGAGCGGGAATATGAGTGAGACTTTTGCGTTCGATGAGACGGACCGGAAGATTGTCGAACAGCTGCGGCAAAATGGCCGAGCCACCAATCAGCAGATCGCGGAATCCCTCAACCTGATTGCTTCCACCGTTTCGACGCGCATCCGGCGGATGGAGGATGCGGGGATGCTGCGCGTCGTGGCAGTGTCCGATTTCGCGGTGCACGGATATCATGTCCTCATCCACCTGGCGGTGCAGGTGAGTGGCCGGTCGGCATTGGACGTAGCGGAAGAACTCGCTGTATTTCCTGAAGTCTTTGCCGCGCATCTGGTGACGGGTAGTTATGAGATCAGCCTGCTCCTGACGCTCCATGACATTGACGAGCTTCCCTCTTTGATAACGGATCGTTTATCGAAGGTGCCGGGAATAAGATCGATGATACCCGCGATCGGGCTCGATATCGTCCGCTATGGCTTGGACACCGCTCCGATCGATCGCAGGAGGCTTGCATGAGGAGGCCGGACCTGGACGAGCTGGACCACCAGCTGATCGCCATCTTGGCGCAGGATGCGCGCGTTTCCAACCGCAAGATCGCAGCGGATCTTGGCGTGAATGAAGGCACCGTCAGGGGCCGCATCAAGCGGCTGCAGCAGGAAAAGCTGATTGCCTTCACCGCGCTGACAGGGTTGAAGCTTGAAAAGGCGACCAATGTGGCCTTCATCGCTGTGCAGGCCGATGTCAGTCATGTCCGGCAGATCGCACGTGACATCGCGCATATCCCACTGGTCAAGGCCGTGATGATCACATTGGGGCCGTGCAACATCATGGCGACATGCCTTTATGATGACCTCGACAATCTTCACAGGATGGCATCGGGACAGATCCTGGCAATGGAGGGGGTTAATCATGTCGAAACCTCGCTGGCGGTCAGGACTGTCAAGTTCAGCAATCGGGTAGTGCGGATCACGGACGCGCAAACCGTCAGCAGCTTGTGAGGCTAGGTCGAACAAATAAATTCGGAATTTAAATATTTCAAAATTCCGCATATGAGTGCTTGAAAAGAAAATTAAGCTCATATAGCACTATCTGAACGGCGTTTGCGGCATATTGTCGTCAACCGTCGATGGCAGGAGAGAGCGGCCGGTCTACCGGGCGGCTGACATCCGACCCCGACGAGTGCCGGGGCGAGAAGCTCCGCCAACATATTTAAAGGCGGCCGAGATGGAATTCGCATTTACCGACGAACAACAGATGATCGCGGAGACGGCGCGCAGCTTCTTCGCGGAGAATGCCACAAGCGAGCGCACGCGCAAGGCTATGGCGGGCGACGGCGTTGACCGGGCGCTTTGGCAGGCTTTCTGCCAGGAGCTGGGCCTGTCCGGCATCGGGCTGCCGGAAAGCGCTGGCGGCGCGGGTCTGGGCATGGTGGAACTGGCGATCATCGCGGAAGCGGCAGGCGCTCAGGTGGCGGCATTGCCCATGCTCAGCAGTCTTGTGCAAGCGGCTCAGGCGATTGCGGCGGGCGGCGATGCCGAGCAGCAGGATCAATGGCTGCCGCGCCTGATCTCTGGCGAGGTGATCGGCGGTTATTTCTATGGTGCGGATATCCAGTCGGATGGCGATCGGCTGACGGGCGGATCGCGTTTCGTTGCCCATGGTGCCTCTGCCGACATGTTCGTGGTTACCGACATGCGGCAGGTCTGGATTGTCCCCGCGAATGCGCCCGGCGTTAGTGTGACGATCCAGACGAGCATGGACCAGACCCGTCCCTTGGCTCATGTGCAGCTGGACAATGTGACGGGCGAGCGGCTTGGCGATCCGGCGGCGGCTCTGGCCGCTGTTCATCGCGCGGCCTTTATTGCTACGGCCGCAGAAGCGTTGGGCGGCGCGCAGGCGTGCCTGGATCGGACCGTCGATTATTCCAAGGAGCGCATCCAGTTCGGTCGGCCGATCGGGTCGTTCCAGGCCTACAAGCACAGGCTGGCGGACATGATGATCGAGATTGAACAGGCCCGGTCGGCGGTTTATTGGGCTGCCTGCGCCGTGGACGAGGGCGCGGAAGAGGCCGAAATGGCCATTCACGCCGCCAAGTCCTTCGCCACGGACACATTTTTCCGCTGCGCCGGTGACATGATCCAGCTGCACGGCGGCATCGGCTTCACGTGGGAGCATGACGCGCATCTGTATTTCAAGCGCGCCCGTGCGCTTCAGACGATGCTTGGCACCAATGTTTGGCATCGCGAGAAGATCGCCACGATGATCCTGGGAGAAGCGGCATGAAACTCGGATTTTCCCCGGAAGAGGAACTGTTCCGGCAGGAGTGCGCGGACTGGTTGAACGGCCAGATGGCGGGCGAATTTCGCGACATCAAGGGCATCACCAAGCTGACCGGCAGTCCCGAACGGCGCAAGGAGTGGGAGCAGCAGCTTGCCGAGCACCGCTGGTCCTGCATCGGTTGGCCGTCACAATGGGGCGGGCGCGACGCGACATTGGCGCAGCAGGTGATCTTTGCCGAGGAATATGCCCGCGCTGGCGTTCCAGGGCGGGTGAACCATATCGGCATCGAGCTTGCCGGTCCTACGATCCTGACATTCGGCACCGAGGAGCAGAAGCAGCGCTTCCTGCCGGGGATCGCAGGCGGTAAGACCATTTTCTGCCAGGGCTTTTCCGAACCCAATGCCGGTTCGGACCTGGCGAGCGTGCGAACGAAAGCGCGGCTTGAAGACGGCGAATGGGTTGTGAACGGCCAGAAGATCTGGACCAGCCTTGCCCATATTTCCGATTGGATATTTGTCGTGACACGCACGGAGGAAGGGTCGCAGGGGCCTAAGGGCCTGACCTTCCTGATGATGCCGATCGACCAGCCGGGTATCGAGATACGCGGCATCCGCCAGATCAATGGCGACGCAGAGTTCAACGAAACCTTCTTCACCGATGCGCGGTGCCCGGCTGACAGCCTGATCGGCGCAGTGGGCGATGGGTGGCGCATCGCCATGGGCCTGCTGGCATTCGAGCGTGGCGTGTCGACGTTGGGCCAGCAAATGGGCTTCCGCAATGAATTGGACGAGATCATCGCGGCGGCCAAAGCCAATGGCGCGGCGAATGACCCGCTGATCCGCCAGCGCCTCGCCAAGGCCGAAGTGGGCCTGCGTCTGATGCGGTACGGGGCCTTGCGCATGCTGTCGCAAACGGATCATGCCAAGATCGATGGCGCTGCCCTGACCTACAAGATCCAGTGGGCGAGCTGGCGCCGCAGCCTTGGGGAACTGGCCATGGACGTACTTGGCCAAGGCGGTGAGATCAGCGATCATGCCGAATATGAATGGGATACGCTGCCCAACCTGTTCCTCTTCTCCCGCGCTGACACGATTTACGGCGGCACCAACCAGATCCAGCGCAACCTGATCGCGGAGCGGGGACTGGGCCTGCCGCGAGAGCCGCGCGGGAACGCCTGAACGGTGGAGGAGGAAGATGCCTTTGAGCGATTGAAGAACCTGCCACCGCGGGGCCATCATGCGTTGCTGGGCATCTACAATGTCGATCACGGACCGGATTGGGCGGAACTGGCTTGTCCTTTCGCTCCCGGATTTCTGATGGATGCGGACGCGGGCCTGGTATCTTCCGGGCCGATCATATCGCTGGTCGATGCGGCGGCCGGTTCTGCCATCATCGCGCGCACGCGCCAGTGGCGGCCCATGGCCACGCTCGACCTGCATATCGATTATCTGCGGCCCGCAAGGGCAGGGCACAGCCTTCATGCGCGCGCCCATTGCCATCATATCACCCGCAAGGTCGCTTTCACCCGTTGCGATGTGCATGATGGCGATCCGCAGGCGCCGATCGCAACGGCCACCGCCAGCTTCTTCTTCACGGACGAGTCATGATCGTTCGCACACCCTATGCGCAGATGCTGGGCATCCGAAGCGTTGGGCTGGATGGCGACACCGTCCTGATGATGCCAGCTGCCGCGTCGCTCGAAGGACGGTCGGGGTTCCTTTATGGCGGCGTCATCGCCAGCCTTCTGGAACTCGCATGTCTTGAGGCTGTCGCCCAGGATCGGGGGGAGCCTTGGCCCAAGCCGATAAACATGTCGTTCGATTTCCTGCGCGGTGGCCGGATGGTCGATAGCTATGGGCAGGCGCGGCTCGTTCGCGTGGGGCGCCGGGTGGTGAATGCCGATGCGATTTGCTGGCAGGCGGATCGGGACAAGCCGATCGCCACGGGTCGGATGCATCTGCTGCTGGACTGAGAACGAAAAGGGAGAGAGCCATGGCGCTGTTGGATGGACGGGTCGCGATCATCACCGGTGCCAGCCGGGGGATCGGCGCCGCCATTGCACGACGCTTCGCCGCTGAGGGAGCGAGGGTCGCCATTGTCGCACGGACGGTAGAGGCTGGAGGCAGCAGCCTGCCGGGTTCATTAGCCGAAACAGCCGCGCTGATCCGCGCAGCCGGAGGCGAGTGCCTCTCCATTGGCGCCAATCTTGCCGATGCGGATGATCGGTCCCGTATCGTCGCTGAAACCGTGGGGCATTTCGGCAGGTTGGACATTTTGGTGAACAATGCCGCCTGGTCGCGTTTCGTGCCGATCTGGGAGGCTCAGCCCAAGCATTTTCACCTGGCGTTCCAGATGAATGTCCATGCGCCGCAGGAGTTATCGCAGCAGGCGCTGCCTCATTTTCGCGATCGGGGCCAAGGATGGATCCTGAACATTTCCAGCGCGACTGCGGACGTGCCGCCGCCTGCGCCCTATGATCCAGAAGATCGCTACACCCGGTTCAATCGCGATGGTCACGCTACGCTTTACGGGACGACCAAGGCGGCGCTCGACCGATTGACTGCCGGATGGGCGGTGGAGCTGTCGCGCGAGAATATTGCCGTCAATTCGCTTGCCCCCGTCGGGGCGGTCGCGAGCGAGGGGGCCTTGTCGGTCGGTGGATGGGATGAACGCGATCATCTGGAACCAGTCGAGGCGATGGCGGAAGCCGCGCTTCAGCTTTGCCATCGGCCCGCGAGCGAACTCAGCGGCAATATCGTCCGCAGCCTCCGCCTTCTCGAGCGGCTGAACGTGCCCGTGCGAGCGCTGGACGGGACTGCTTTTGCGTGACCGCGATGGTTTGAGAAGAGGTCGCGGGATCGGGCGGCGATAATCAACTCCCACCAATCACTGGATCAGTCTCGCCCCTCAGTTGTTTGCTCCCCAACACAGGAGGGAGTTAAGATGTCAGATACCGATAGCGCTCGAGGCCGGACGGCGACGAGCCCACGGGAAATGCCCAAGGCCGCTTGGCGGGACATTCTGATCCGGACGTGGAATGAAAGTGGCAGCGACAATATCGGACTGATCTCCGCAGGGGTGGCGTTTTACGGCTTCCTCGCCTTTGTCCCTACCTTGGCAGCGCTGGTATTATGCTACGGCCTGTTCGCTGACCCGGCGGCGATCGCCGGACATCTGCAATCCCTGTTCCGGCTGCTCCCGGAAGAAGCTGCTCGGCTGATCGGGGAGCAGCTTCTGTCGGTGGTCAACACGGGCAACGGAAAGAAGGGGTTTGGGCTCGTTCTTTCGCTGGCGCTTTCCATCTACGGTGCGATGAACGGCGCGAGCGCGATCGTCACGGCGGTGAACATTGCCTATGATGAGGAAGAGACCCGCAGCTTCATCAGGCTGACGGCCCTGGCCTGTCTGATGACGCTTGGACTGTTGCTGGCAGGGATAATCGCCATTTTCGCGATCGCTGCGCTCGCTTTCCTGGAGCAGCTGATGCCTGGTGCGCCCGCGATCCTCATCACGGCGATACGCATCGGCTTCTGGATATTAGCCGCGCTGGCCGCGAGCATGTTGCTCAGCACCATTTACCGCTTCGCTCCGGATCGTAAGCGGGCGCGCTGGCGCTGGCTGACGCCCGGGTCCCTGCTGGCGACCGTGGGCTGGCTGGCGGTGAGCCTGGGCTTTGGCCTCTATGCGTCCAACTTCGGGAATTACGGCGCTACTTACGGTGCGCTGAGCGCGGTGGTGGTGACGCTGATGTGGCTGTATCTGTCCGCCTATATCCTGATCCTTGGCGCTGAACTGAACAGCGAGATAGAACATCAGACGGCGGAGGACACGACAGTCGGCCGCCCAAAGCCGATGGGCGAGCGGGACGCCTATGTCGCCGATACGGTTGGAAAGGTGCCTTGATCAGCGATTATTACAGGAGAGGCAACTTTTTCGCTGCTCATGACTTAGCGTGATCATGGACCCGCGAGCGATCAGCAAGGGAGAATTTCATGGCGCGGACTCGTGAGCAACGTGGCGAACAGGAGACGAAGGCGGCTGTCGCCAAGGTGAAGAAGACCGGCAAGGCGACGGGTGGCGCGCGTGGCGGCATTACGGCTCCGGTCACGCCGTCGCCGGAACTCGCGGACATCATCGGCGACAAGAAGATCCCGCGTAGTGAGGTGGTCAAGAAGATCTGGGACTATATCAAGGCCAATGATCTTCAAAACCCGAAGGACAAGCGGGAAATATTGGCGGACGACAAGCTGGAGAAAATCTTCGGCGGCAAGAAGGCCAGCATGTTCGAGATGAACAAGCACCTGGCGAAGCATCTCAAAGCCTGACCGGCCGGTCATGCGTAGAAAAAGCCTCTCCTCGCATATGCAAGGAGAGGTTTTTAATGTCCTTCAAAAGATTTGGATCGGGCTCAGGCCCGGCCGAACTGAGCGATAAGCCACCATGTCCCGCCCGCGACCAGCAGGAAGAGGACGAGCGCTGTCCAGGATGACGCGAAATGCAGAGTGGGATGGTCTCCCGTCCATTTTCGCCGTCCGCTGATCATCGGACCGACCAGATTGTCCCGCCTGTGAAGCAGGTAGAAGAGGATCGCGACGACGTGCAAGGCCGTCAAGGCAAGGATGATGTTGAAGATGAAGGCGTGCCACTCCGCGGCAACCCTGCCTGTTTCGAAATCGACCAGATAGGAGAAGGGGCCGGATTCCATGCCGTCGATGTCGACGGAAAAGAAGCCGAGGCCCACCTGAACCGCCAATATGGCGATCATCGCGATCACACTCCATCCACCCACGGGATTGTGCCCCGGCGCTGGAGCGGCGGACCGGTTGAACATATGGCCGCGGATATAATGGAATAGCCTGGAGGGGCCGCCCACGAAATTGGCGAAGCGAGCCGTGCTGCTGCCCGCGACGCCCCAGATGATGCGGAACAGCAGCAGGGTGAAGATACTGTAGCCAGCCAGCCGGTGCCAGTCGAGCATGCGCTCTTCAGCAGTCCACCAGGCGAAGGCCAGCAGCGGCACAAGCGTCCAGTGGAAGAGGCGGGTCGGCAAATCCCAGATGCGCAGGCGCACAGCCCCGCTGCTCGCGTCCGCCTTCACCATCAGAGCTCCGCGCGGAAGCGGTCGTGGCAGCTTTTGCAGGTGCCGCCCAAGCTGTTGCGGGCCGCAGTAAGGCCCGCGACATTGCCGCTGGCGGCGGCCGCATCAAGCGCCTTTGCAGCGGTGATCATGTCGCCCTGAAGCTTCACGAAGGCGGCATTGTCCTTCCAGATCTCAGCCTTGGCGCGGGTCTTCACGCCCGATTCCGGGCCGCTGCCCTTCGGAAAATATTTGGGCAGCAGCGCTGCGCGCGTGGCGAGGTCGCGCGCGAGCGGGCGGACGCTGTTCATGTCGGGCGATCCGGACTTGATTTCGTCATTGACGCTTTTGAACGCTCCGCCGATTTCCTTGTAGCTGGCCTGGCGCGCCTTGATCGCGTTGGTGACCGCGGGCGTGGCGGCATAAGCAGCATAGCTTGCGGCCAAACCGGCGGTCGCCAAGGCCAGGGAGTAGGGGAGCTTCATCATCTGCCTCATTCTTTCTGTGATCGTCACGCCAATATTTCGCTGATGGGCCGTTTGGTGTTCATCGCATCGATACCCCAGCTATCCATCGAAATTCCCATGACTTGTTGAAGAGTCAAGCCGACGCGGCTGATCGTTTCACCATTGCCCTGGATATGCAGGCCGGTCTTCACCTTTCCGCCAGCGCGCCCGGCGAGCATCACCGGGATTCCAAGCACATCATGGTTCTTCGCATAGGAAACGTCGGAATGAGCAAAAACCAGCGTATTGTCGAGCAGGGTGCCGTCGCCTTCCTTGATGGCCGCGAGTGCCGACACGAAATCGGCCCATGCCTCCATGTTGCGGATGGCGAAGAAATCGACCGTCGGTTGATAGCCGATGGAGCGGTCGATCAGCTCTTCATGCGTGTTCTGGTGGTATCCGGTCGTCTGCCCTGCCTGGCGCAGATCGGACGCTGCCGTCGAGAAACTCATGTTGAATACGCGGGTCTGATTGCAGGCGAGCGCCATAGCCAGCATCTGCGCCATCAACCGGTGATTAATCTTGCGCTGCTCCACATCCGTCGTGTCTCCGGATACGGCAGGAGCGTCCGCTGGCACGACGCACGCTTCGGCCGGGGGCGGCTTTTGCAGTTGCAGGGCCAGCTTTCCTTCCATCTCGCGGACGGAGGTGAAATATTGATCGAGACGCGCCTTGTCGGTCGCGCCAAGGCTGCTTTCCAAGGCGCGCCGCTGCTCCGTCACGCCGGAGAGGACGCTGCGCCGAACCATGATCCGGGGGTCCGGCTTGAAGTCAGCCTTGTTGGGATCGTTGAAGTCGGGGCCGAAAATCTTGCGATAGAATTCGACAGCGTTGGGCGTCGCCGAATTCATGCTGCGGCCGTCGCGGAAGGAATAGCTGGTACGAGGATTGCCATCCGCCGACAGTTCGAGCGAGCGGAAGAAGGAGCCGCTGCCTATCGCGTCGGCGATCAGCACATCGATCGTGGGCGCGCGGATCGCGAGCCAGTCGTCGGTGGGGGCGCCCGTTCGCACGCCGGTATTGCCCGTCAGGTGCGGCAGATTGCCTTTGCCGTCCAGCACCACGTCGAAGCCGGTGAGGACGCTGACATGCTGCTTCACATTGGCGATCGGCGCGAGTTGCGGCGGCAGGTCGTAATCCGTCCCGGTCTTTTTCGGTTGCCAGCGATCCGGGATCATCCCGCATCCCCAGAACCATGTGCCGAAGCGGACGGGCAGGCGCCCTCCGCCAAGCGTCGCGGCAAAGGCGGTGCCGTTATTGTCGAGAAATGCGTCGAGCAGGGGCAGGCCAAGCGTCACCGCGCCGCCGCCCATTATGCCGCGCAGCAGGAAACCGCGCCGCGTCGTTCCATGCATCAGCATCAGCCAGTCTCCTTCATTCTGCGAACAGTAGCCAAGCGGCGCTCCGGTCCAAGGCGCGGCATCGTGTAAAAGGCGGGATCAAGAGCGATGGCGCGCATCAGCGACGGAAAGCGATGTCCGCCTGCCGCAAAGCTCTGGTCCAGCTTGGCGATTTCCGCCCCATCCTTGCCGGACGGATTGCGGCCATTAGCGTAGCGCCATGCGGACTGAACGAGGCAGCTGCTGACGCGCGGATTGTTGCGGAACAGCTGACCGAGCGCCGCTGCACCATTGAACGCCTGCTTTTCGAAATCGCCGCTGACGTCGATCACCTCGTCATGTTCGACCTTGCGGAACTGTCCCGCACCGTCAAATTGTTCGAGGCCTAGACCAATAGGATCAGTGCGCCGGTGGCAGCTTGCGCATTCCTCGTCATCCAGATGCGCCTGCAGCCGTGCCCGTGTGGTCTTTAACGTCGGGTTATCGACATTCTGCACCACCGCGAAATTCACGTTCGCTGGGGGAGCGGGAATCTTCTCGCACAGGAATATCTCGCGCAGCGCCACGCCGCGCAGCGTGGGCGATGTACGGCCTGGGTGGGAATGTTGCGCCAACATGCTGGCGTGGGTGAGCAGCCCGCTGCGGGGATCACTCTGCGGGAATTCATACATGAACCAGTCGGCCTTGCTGACCGGTATGTCGTAGATCGGGCCGAGCGAGCGGTTCATGGCGATGGACCGGGTCGTGAACAGGTCGCGATAGTCGCCCTTGCGCTCCACCAGAAACCAGCTGATGGTGCGGAGCGTCTGTTCGCGCAGCGATGTGCTGATCGCCTGCGAAAAGGCGGGATAGATAAGCGAGTCCTTTGCCAGCTCGTCCATTCCGTCGAGGCGGAGATAGTCGGTGAAGAAGGCGCGGACACCTTGTTCGAAACGCGGAGAGGCGATCAGGCGATCGACTGCTTTCGTGAGCCCCGCCTGCGTATCGAGCGCTCCGCTGCGCGCTTCGTCAAGCAGCGTCTGGTCAGGCATGCTGTTCCAGAACAGGAAAGAGAGGCGGCTTGCTTTCGACCAGGCATCGATATTGCGGCGGGACGGCGCGGGCCGATCGATGCGGAACAGGAATTCGGGACTGGTCAGCATGCCGCTGAGCGTCGCAGCGAGCCCCGCATGGAAGTCTCCGAGCGTCGTTGTCGCGTCAGTGGTGGCTTTCGTGAGAGCCGTGACCTCCGCATCGCTTAGAGGCCGCCTGTAGAGTTGCAAGCCCACGCGTTGGAAGAACTGGCGAGCACAGGCAGCGCCATTCTGATCGGCGGGGGTGGGCACACAGCGGACCAGTTTAGCGCGATGCTGTTCGTCCGTCACCTGCGCCGAAATGCTGCGCGCCAAATTTTCATATTGTTCAAGCCCGGCGGCAGTTACCGAAACGGCGCTGGTCCCGACGGCCTGAAGTCCATCTATCCGCAGATCGGGTTCGAACCGGCCGACAATCTTGATGTCCGGTCCGAAAACATCCGCGACGACGTTGCGATATTGGCTTTCGGTCAGGCGGCGGATCTGGCTGGGCGGCGTATCGGCGTGGCTTTCGTCGGCGCGCGCTCCACTGAAAGCGATACTGAGGCCGAGGGTCAGGCAAGCTCCTGCAAGTGCCAGCGACGGCAGTGCCCTGATCTTCATGGCAATGTCTCTCTTTGCGCGACCTGATCGGGTTTGGCGAGGAACGCCCTGACGCCGACGAAGTCATAAGCGGATGATATGGCGGTGAACCGGCCGGTGCGGGGATCGCGATAACCATCGGCGAAGCGGTCGATGGCCCTTCGAATGCCGGGGCAGGAGACGTGCGACAGGTTGGCGCCGTTCTGCGTCATCTGCTCGATCGAGTCATAGAAGCTGTCGAGCGTGTAATAGCCGAATATGCTGCCGTTGATGGAGCCATCGGCACCAAACTTCGCCTTTATCCGCGCGCCCCGGATATGGCGCGGCGTGTCCAATATCTGTTCCTTGTAATTCAGCGTCAGATCGACCGAATCGGTCGTCAGCACCCCGCCTGTGATGCGCCCTTTCACCGATGCGCGAAGCTGCGGGTTGGGATCGGGCGTGAAGGTTACGCGGGCGAGAGGCTCTCCGCGGCCGTCGCGGGTCAGCGGTTCGTTGACGGCCAGAACAGTCACAGTCACGTCAGGATCATCCTGAAGACTATCGACGCCCCTCAACTCTACCACGGTAGGCGCGCGCATGGACATCATCGTCTTGCGCGCGAGCTCTTCCTTGCTGCTCTCGCGAAATGCAGAAACGCACCCGACAGCGCGCCACAGCCGATTGTCGATTCCCTTTTCACCATTTGGCCCGTCAAAGTCGGATTTCCCGACTTTGCCGTCGAGGTTCATGCCTGCCGCGATCTTGCCTTCGTAGGTCTTGAAGCCTTTCCCCAACATCGGGAAGTCAGCAGGGTTCGAGCAGGCGCTATAGACTACCTCGCGCTTCTGGAACGCGAGGCGGCCGGCGCCTTTGGGCAGGCCATTCAGCGCGCCGATCGCTGCCGCAAGTTCCTGTGTCGGTTCTGCCTTCGGATCATAGTTCGGCGGGAATTTCACGGAAGAGGCGCGTTCGCCGCGGATGAATATGCGGCGGAACTTGAAATATTCATTCATCCGCTCTTCAAGTGCTTGCCGCTTTTCCTTGCCCGCATATTTGGCCTGCTCCGCGGGCGAGAGCATGGCGTAGAAACGATCAAGATCACCGATGTCCGGGCTGGGACAACTGTCCTTTTCACCCCCCTGCGCAAGATAGACATTGCTGAGGACAAAGGCGTGCACGCCCTCTTCGCCGCCTGTCGGCGCGTCGGCGCCAACCAGGGATGCAGCGATCAGGGGTAAGGCCCAATATGCCTTGGCCGGCATATGGCCGGTTAAGTCCTCTCTGCCCTTCATGTCGTCCTTTCATGCCGCTTCAACGGGCATTGCTATTTTCATGACTCTTCCCGCAACTGGCCACCACCCCAAAAACGATCATCCGACGCGGCAATTTCGCGCATGGGAAGCTGAGCGGTGTAGGAAAGCGAAAGATTTATCTTGCACGCGTCATATAATAGACTGATCGAAAATAACGGGAGGCGGTGATGCGGTCAGCACAGGCGGAATTAAGCAAATGGCACTTGGCCGAAAGCGTCGCCGAACGTGTTTTCGCGATCTATTCCGAAGCTTTTGGATCGATTGAACCCCTTTTCGAACATGTGGGGCAGAGGCCTGACGGCCGACGTACGCTGAGCAGCCTGCCCGTGGCAGATCTTGCCCGCATGACCAGCTTCGCCATCAATCAACTGGCTCGTCGCGACGCGGTGATGGCGGGCCGCCAAGGTTTACGCGGTTGCGACTGGCGCGTGGTGATGTACAGCCTGACGAGCGCACGCACTCTGCGTGAAGCAATCGTGCGATGTTGCGAATGTTTCGAGGCGATCGACTGGAGATGCGGCAAGATGGCGCTTCGCACCCATGGCGACACGGCTCAGCTTGAACTTGAAGCGGTGCGGGCGGGCGGATCGACTTCGACAGGCTGTTTGATCGACCTGTTCGGCGTGATGGAAATTCATGGTCTTCTTGGCTGGCTGATCGACCATCCGATCGGTGTCCGGAGTGCTTGGCTCAATCATCCGCCGGGAGTCTTCGCTTCGCTCGATTTGCCCCCTTTGCCTTTTCCGGTCCGGCTCGCCGAGCGTTGGAGCGGTTTTGATTTCAGCGCCTCCCTTCTTGATTATCCCGTCATGCGCAGTTGGGAAGACCAACAGCGGCGGCCGCTCAGCAATCTGCTGTTCGTCTCCAGCGTCAGAGAGACGGATCGCATGCCGACTGAAACACGTGTGCGGGGCATCGCCATGGCGGCGCTGAAGAGCGAGGGGCGGCTGCCCGCCTTCGGGGAACTCGTCAACGCCCTGGGAGGAAGCGAGGCGACGCTGCGGCGTCAGTTGGCGCGCGAGGGCACCAGTTACCGGCAAGTACGCGAAAGCTGCCGCCGCGAGTTGGCGCTGCACCTGCTACGCCGCACGGGCATGTCGATCGAAGATATTGCAGGGCGGCTCGATTATTGTGACTCCGACGCCTTTCGTCAGGCATTTCGAGCATGGACCGGGCATTCGCCGACAGCTTACCGTCATGATAGTGGCGGGGGAGTGGGAATCCAGAAGCTTGCTGGATAAGCCCTCTTCTTCATCGACATTGGCGCATGCCTGATGCCGAGTTCGCAAGATCAGGAGATTGCGCCCGTTGCAGCCGAATAAGTGCAGGCGCAGGGGGGCACATTAGCCGAAGGATGCCAGCCTTCGCCTCCCGTAGGAGGCGGAGGCTGGCAATTCTTTACCACTTCACGTTAGCGGTGATACCAAATTCCCGCGGAACCGTAACATTTACCGAGCGGTAGCCCGAGTTGAACGTGCTTCCAAGCAGGGCATTCACCTGACCCTCGCCACCGGCGATGTTGCTGATCCGCTTCTGATTAAGCAGATTGCGGACGAAGCCGGTCAGTTCCCACTTGGATTCCGGACCACGCAAGCCGACGAACAGGTTGATCTGTTCACGGCTACGATAATCATATTGCACGCGCTCCGAATAGAACCCCGGACGATAGGCCAACAAGCCACGGATGAATGGCGTGTAGTCGCCCATCGGGAACCGTAGTTCCGTGTTTGCGGTCAGGCCGAAATCGGGGGCTTCCGCCAGTCGGCCATTGGTGCGGCAGAAGCTGACATTGCCTGTTCCGGTGATACGCGGCGTGCCGTCCTGGTTCGGCGTACCGGTGCCTGCAAAGTCATTGCAGGGAACCAGTGCGTTGCTGAACCGTGCACGCGCGTAGGATGCGGCAATGTTCAGGTCCCAGTTAGGCGTAGGCCTTGCGTCGATGGTGACTTCGATGCCTTTTACCTTGGCAGGAGCATTGTAGTTAAAGTCGAAACCGCCATTTGTTGCAGGCACGTCAGTCGCATTGTCGATCGGTGGCGCGCCGAGGGCGCACGTACCGTCTCCGAAATCAGGGCAGTTATAGAATATGCCCGTGAACCGGCTGAGGAAGCCGTCGAACTTCTGATAGAAGGCCGCGACGGTGAAGTTCACCTTCCGGTCAAATACCGATCCCTTCAAGCCGACCTCATAGGAGTCGGTCTTTTCCGGATCGGTCCGGATCAAATCGCTCGAGACGCCAGCAGGAACAGAGACGCCGGTGCTGCCCGAACGGAATGAATGGCCATAGGCCGCATAGACGTTCAGATCATCGGTAAGTGCATAATTGACGCTGAGGCCGCCTGTGAGTGGCTTGTCAGTGCTGCGCCGCAACGAAGCCGGGATGATTTCCTCCGGACCGCTGTTCACGTCCCCGACCAAGGTCAATATAGTTGAGTCGACCTGCTTCCTGATGGTGTAGCGCAGGCCGCCTTCTACGGTCAGGCCGCCGCCCTTGTAGCGCAGATTAGCGCTGAACGATGCGGTTTTGACATTGACCGGTACATCGACCAGCGTCCTGATGGCCAAAGTGTTGGGGATCGGGAAGGGCGTAAGTGTATCGCAAGGCGCCGTGGGATCAAGGATGCAACCCGGCACCGGATTAAACGACCCTGGCGCGGCCGCATACCAGAATTGCGATGCATCCTGATTAACGGTGGTGGTTCCAGTCTGTCGTGAATAGAAAGCGCCAACGCCCCAGCCAAGACCTTCGTCATTATTTGACTGCAGGCGCAATTCGCCCGTGTCGACCTTATAAGGGGTCACAACATTGGAATATTGTATATAGCCCGGGATCGCATTGGTGGTATCCAGGTCGCGATTGGTTTGGAGCTTGCTGTACTGGTGGGCGCCTACGAAGGACAGGGTGGACCAACCCAAGTCCAGATCCGCGGCAAGATTGATGAGGTGGGTCCGGTTGCGTGTGCGGAAACCGCCTTCTTGAACCGACGCATAGTCGGTCGCAGACAAAGGTGGGCCGGAACGAACCGTCGTATCGGGGATGAAGATACCGGCCAGAGTTGCCACTGGAACGGCGGAGAACGGCGTGTTGCCGGGGCCGAACGACTGAGTGTACTGGTTATTGTCTGCCTGCAGATACTGATAGGTCAGATAGGTCGTCAGGTTTTCCGTAGGCCGCCAGCCCAAGGTGACGCGGGCGCTCTGGGTTTGGCCGTACGACCTTTTGTCACGCGGGATATTGTAGACGTGGTTGATGCGGTTCCCGTCAACCAGGCCTGCGACCCGTAGCGACAGGTTTTCATTGAATGGCAGGGTCGTCCCGAGCTGCACGTTATAGCCGCCACGATCCGTCGCGGTCGCCTGGCCGTAGCCCTCGATCTGATCGAAATTCGGGCGCCGGGTGCGGATTGTGATCGAGCCTGCGGGCGCTGATATACCACGCAGCAAACCCTGAGGACCGCGAAGAACTTCGATCTGTTCGATGTCGTAGATGGCCGTAAAGGCAGTCTGCGCATCGGTTGGGATTTCGTTGTAATAGAGCTGGACTGCCGGATCGGTGCCCTGGTCTGGATCGAACGTGATGCCGCGAAGGGTCGTCGTGTTGTTACGGCCAGTCGTGTTGGTCAGTTCAAGGCCAGGCGCGAGTTGCTGAACATCCTTGACGTCGAAGATATTGAACTTCTCAAGTTGCTCGCCTGTCGCGACGTTGACCGACATAGCCACGTCTTTGAGGTTCTCAGCGCGGCGCGTGGCCGTGACGACGATGTCGCTAGTCGAATTTTCAGACCCAGCCTGGGCGTAAGCCAGCGCAGGTACAGCAAAAGCAGAAACGCCAGCGCACAGGAGCGCTGCGCGTGTGGCACGCTTCATTCGCATCGATAATCCTCCCCAGAGGTGTTGTTGATAAAACGGCTCTTATGAATTGGCCGTTTGCGTGCACTATATCGGAGGGAAAAACGCAGGCAATAGTTTTTCTGAACGGCTACGTGCGAAATGAACCTCATGCGCAAGATTTCGCAACGCGTTAGGAGTAGTCCAGGCTACGCCTGCCACTTGATCAATGAACGGCCCCCGGCGCAAAAACGCCGCCGCAGAAAAGGCCTGTCAGGCGGCGCGCGTGCGCGTTCAGATGGACCGGATCAATGATATTGTCCGCTTCCCCGGTGAAAAAGCGCCGGTGTGATTCCGACAGGATCAGGCTGGTGAGGGACTCCGCTGCGAAGGGGACATCCTGTTCGGGGATCGTCCCCTGATCCACCAATGACTGGAGGAAAGCGATCAGCGGGTCGAGATAACGACGCACGACCACTTGCTCGATATGCGGCCGCGCTTCTTCCATGAAGGACGGGTTCAACATAAGGAGGCGGCGCATGCTGGTGGCATAGGGTTCGCAGACTTCCACCAGGCAGGCTTCGACGAAGGCGAGCAGACTTTCCCGCCAGTCGGGGCGCGGGGGAATGGTGACGGGGCTGAGCGCGTAACCGAGCATTTGCCGGACGACAGCGGCAAAAAGCGCCGTTTTGTTGGGATAATAGGCGTAGACTGTTTTGCGCGACAAACCGGACGCGGCGATGATGGAGTTCATCGTCAGGCTGGGACCATGTTCGGCGAGCATTTGCATCGCGGTGTCGACCAGGCGCTGTTCGACGTCGCCGCTTTCTTCGCGGCGGGGGCGGCCCGGACGGCGGTTGGGGGGAGGGGAAGTCATGAAGGAAAGCATTGGCAAAAAAAGATTGGGATGAAAATAAACAATCTTGTTTCTTTTTTTCGGTCCGCTATTCGAGAGGCCGTTGATCTAGATTGGAGGTCATCCACTTGCCGCACCTGCCGGGTTCGCGCCCCCTGTCCCTCTTCCTGGGTGTGCTGCTGTGCGGCTGTGCGCCGTCGGTCAAGCTGGCGCGTCCGAACATCAGCTTGCCCGAGCGCTTCGAGGCCGCGCCCGCAGCGGTGGCCGACGAAAAGCTCGACCGATGGTGGGAGCGTTTCAGCGATCCGCAACTTTCCGCACTTGTGGAACAGGCGCTGGCGCAGAGTACCGACGCGCGGTCAGCCTATTTCCGGTTGCGCGAGGCGCGGGCGATACGCGACCAGTCGCTGTCGCAGCGGTTGCCCACGGGCGCGATCAGCGGATCGGCGCAGCTGCAGAATGGCCGCCAATTGTCCGGCGTGGACCTGTTCGGTTCCACGGCACAGAGCGACAGCCAGTCGCTCGCCTTCAGCCCAAGTTGGGAGATCGACCTGTTCGGCAGGCTGGGTGCGATCGGGGAAGGGGCGCGAGCCACCTATGTAGCGGCAGCCTATGATTATCACGCCGCGCGGTTGAGCCTGGCCGCTGACGTCGCCAGCGCATTGTTCGAGGCGCGCGGCCTGGCGGTACAGCGCGACGATGCGCAAGAAGGTTTGCGGATCGCGCGCGATCTGGCACGCGCGTCGAAACTCGGGCGCGATCGCGGGCTGATCGCAGCGTCCGAAACCGCGCGGCTGGAAGGCGACGAGGCGACAGCCAAGGCAGAGCTTACCCGAATCGAGACAGCGCTGCGGAACGCCAAGCGATCGCTGCTGGTCCTGATCGGATCGCCGGATGCGCCGACGAGCAGCCTCGCCATCGACGCGCGGCTCGACACGCCGCCGCCGGTCCCGGCCTCGATGCCCGCCATGCTGCTGGCGCGTCGTCCAGACATATTGGCCGCCGAGGCGCGGGTTGCGGCAGCCACGAGCGCGGTCAAGGTGGACAGGCTGGCCCTGTTCCCGCGCTTCACCCTTCAAGGCAATGGCAATATCAGCCGCACCGCCGGCCCGGCCGTGGGCATTTCGAGCATCTGGTCGATCGCAGCCGGATTGAGCCTGCCGGTGCTGGATCGCACGCGGCTGATGGCACAGCTGCGCGCCACGCAGGCACAAGGTGAGCGGGCCGTGGTAAGCTATGAGGCGGCTGTGCAGGCAGGCTTTCGCGATGCCGACATCGCGCTTGCGCTGGTTGCAGCCGATCGGGCGCGATTGGCTGACCTCAGCTTTGCAGAGGAGCGGGCGCGCTTTGCGTTCGACGCTGGGCGCAAGGGCTTTGCCGCAGGCCTGACCGACCTCACCACCTTGCTCCAGTCCGAACAGACCTGGCGCGCCGCGCGCCGGGCGCTTACCAATGCGCGGACGCAAGCGCTGACCAATGTCGTTGGCGCTTTCCGGGCGCTGGGCGGCGGATGGAATCCCGATGATCCCGCGACGGCGCCTGAACAGCCCGCCGTCGCCCTGCCTATCCAATCCAAGGAACTGCCGTGATCTTCAAGCCGCGTCCCCTTGCCATGACGCTTTCCCTGACGCTGCTGCTCGCGGCCTGCGGGGGGAGCACGGACGGGGCGAAGGAGCCGCCGCCGCCGACCGTCAGTGTCGCGCTGGTCGGCGAACGGGGATTGGCAGGAGGGCTCAGCGCTTCGGGGCGGTTGATCCCGCGCGAGGAAGTGGCGGTCGCGCCCGAGCTTTCCGGCTATCGCATTGCGCGCGTCATGGTGGAGGAGGATGCCCGCGTAGGCGCTGGACAGGTGCTGGCGGTGCTGGACGACACACTCCTGCGGTCGCAGATCGATCAGGCGCGCGCGCAATTGAGCCAGCAGCAGGTGGCCTATGAACGAGCGCGCATGGAAGCAGGACGCGTCGCGGGGCTCGATAATCAGGGGGTGCTTTCACAGGAGGCCATTGACCAGCGCCGCATCGCTGCCCGGTCGGCACAAGCCGCCGTCGGCGTGGCAAAGGCGCAGTTGGACGACCTGCTGACGCGTCAGCGCAGGCTGATCGTGCGGTCGCCCGTCGCGGGACGCGTGCTCCAGCGGTCGGCACGGCCGGGCGAACCATCGGCCTCGGGCACGATACTCTTTACCATCGCGCGGGACGATCTGGTCGAACTGGAGGCTGAAGTCCCCGAAGCGGCGATGGGCACATTGTCGATCGGCGATCCGGTCGCGGTGACTTTGGCGTCGGGCACGAAGCTGACCGGCAAGGTCCGGCTGCTGGGCGCGCGTGTGGATAATCAGACGGGCTTGTCACGCGCGCGCATCGCGCTGCCGGTAAATCCCGAACTGCGCCCTGGCGGTTTTGCCAAGGCGGATTTCGTGAAGGCCACCGGATCGGTGCTGAGCGCGCCCGAACGCGCGGTGCATTATGATGCCGATGGCGCCTATATGCTGCTGCTCGACAAGCAGGACCGCGTGCATCGCGCATCGGTGCGCACGGGACGGCGCGCGGCAGGGATGGTGGAGATAGTGAGCGGCGCGAAGCCCGGTGTTCGGGCTGTATTGGGCGGCGGCGCTTTCCTGCTTGAAGGCGACCGCGTGCGGATCGCGCCAAGCGGGAGGCCATAGACATGCGCATTTCCGCCTGGGCGATCCGGAATCCGATTCCCGTCGTCTCGCTGTTCATATTGCTGACGATCGCGGGGATCGTGGCCTATGTGGGACTGCCCATCAAGCAGTTCCCCAATGTGAACTTTCCCGTCGTCAGCGTGACGGTCACGCAAAATGGCGCGGCGCCGAGCGAAGTCGAAAACCAGATCACCCGGCCGATCGAAAATGCCCTGAGCAGCGTCGCGGGGGTCAAGCACATCAGTTCGACGGCGGTGCTGGGATCATCGACCACGACGGTCGAGTTCGAACTGCACAGCGACATGCAGAAGGCGACGGACGATGTCCGCACCGCTGTCGAGAGGGCGCGCATCGATCTGCCGCCGGGCATCGACCCGCCGCTGGTGCAACGGTTGGACATCGATAGCGCGCCGATCCTGACTTATGCCGTGAGTGCGCCGGGAATGGGCGACACGGAACTGTCGCGCTTCATCGACAAGGTGGTGACGCGCGCGTTGCAGGCGCAGGCCGGCGTCGCGCAGGTTCACCGCATTGGCGGGGCCGACCGCGAAATCAACATCGTGCTGGATGCGCAGCGCATGGCGGCATTGGGCGTTACGGCGCCGCAGGTGAACAATGCCCTGGCCGCGTTCCACAGCGATGATCCGGGCGGCCGCGCCGATGTGGGCGCGGTGGAACAGACGATCCGTGTTCTTGGATCGTCCATGACCATCGACCGGCTGCGCGAACTCGCCATTCCGGTGCAGGGCCGCTACGTCCGCCTGGCCGACATCGCGGAGATTGGCGACGGATCGGCCGAGCAGCGCGGCTTTGCGCGTCTGGACGGCAGGCCGGTGACGGCGATCCAGGTCAGCAAGACGCGTGAAGCGAGCGACATCAGCGTCGAGGACCGGGCGATCAAGGTGATTGCCCAGCTTCAGGCCGATCATCCCGGCGTCACCTTCACCAAGCTCGTATCGACGGTGGATTCGACGCGGCGGACCTTTGCATCGACCCAGCACGTGCTGATCGAGGGCATCTTCCTGGCGGTGATCGTCGTCTATATCTTCCTGCGCAACTGGCGCGCGACGATCATAGCGGCTGTGGCCATGCCCCTGTCGCTGATCCCGACCTTCGTCCTGATGTCGGCCATGGGGTTCAGCCTCAACAGCATCACTTTGCTGGCACTGACGTTGGTCATCGGCATTCTGGTAGATGACGCGATCGTGGAGGTCGAGAATATCGAGAAGCGGATCGAGACGGGAGAGACGCCCTATCGCGCCGCCCTGATCGGTGCCGATGCCATCGGGCTGGCGGTAATCGCCACCACCGCCACGATTATCGCGGTGTTCGCGCCGGTGTCGCTGATCCCCGGACAGGCGGGGCAGTTTTTCCGCGAGTTCGGCCTGACGGTCGCGGTGGCGGTGCTGTTCTCGCTGGTTGTCGCGCGTCTGTTGACGCCGCTGATGGCTGCCTATTTCCTCGTGCCGCTGAAGGATCGCGCGCATCGGGAGAAGCGGCCGGTCAACCCGATCTATGGCCGCATATTGGATTGGGCGCTGGCGCACCGCTGGAAGACGATGGGGATCGGCGCGGGAATTTTCGCCCTGTCGATCCTGCTCGCAAGCTTCGCTCCGGTAGGTTTCCAGCCAGTCGGCAATCCGGGTTATCTTTATATCGCCGTGCAGGGACCGCCGGGCGCGACGCGGGACGACATGGCGCGGGCCGTCAATGATGCGACCCGCATGTTGTCGGCAGAGCCCGCCGTGGAACGCGTCTTCGCCCAGGTGGGATCGACATCGGGCGGCTTCAGCGCGGGTGACGACATGCGCACCGGCACGCTGACGGTGGTGTTGAAGCATGATCGTGATGTGACGACCGACGAATTCCGATCGATCATCCGGCCGAAATTGCGCGACATTCCGGACGTCCGTCTATCGAACCAGGGCACATTCGGATCGGCATCGGTAAACATCGTCCTTGCCGGTGAGGATGGCCAGGCGCTGGAGCGCACGCAGACCGAATTGCTGCGGCAGATGCGCAAGGTGCCGTCCATTTCCGACCCGCGCCCGGCGCCTCCGCCTGCCGGTCCCGAACTGATCGTGACGCCGCGGGCAGAGGAAGCCGCGCGGCTGAACGTGGACAGCCGGACGCTTGCCCAGGTACTGCGCATCGCAACCATTGGCGACATCGACGCGAGCGTGGCCAAATATTCGGATGGCGACGAACGGGTGCCGATTCGCGTGCGCCTGCCCGAAAGAGCGCGTCAGGATCTGGACACGATCGCGAACCTGCGGGTGCCCACGCTCGATGGGCAGACGACGCCCTTGTCGGCGGTCGCGGACATTCAGTTCAAGGCGGGGCCGGGCAAGATCGTGCGTTATGACCGGGAGCGGCGCGTGTCAGTCGAGGCTGACCTTGTGGCCGGGCGAACGCTTGGCCAGGCGCTGCAGGAGGTCGCCGCGCTTCCCGTGATGCGGAACCTGCCCCAGGGTGTTCAAGAGGCCAAGGTTGGCGATTCGGAGGCGATGTCGGAGCTGTTCGGCGGCTTCATGCTGGCGATCGTGGCGGGTATCGGGCTGACATTTTCGGTGCTGGTGCTGCTGTTCAAGGGATTCTTCAAACCGGCCGTCATTCTGGCGGCGCTGCCGCTGTCGCTGCTTGGCGCCTTTGCCGCGCTGGTGCTGTTCGGCAAGACGCTGGACCTGCCAGCGATGATCGGCCTGCTGATGCTGCTGGGGCTGTGCGCGAAGAACTCCATCCTGCTGGTGGAATTCGCGATCGAGGAGGAGCGGGCGGGAACGCCGATGACGCAGGCGCTGCGCAATGCCTGCCGTGAGCGCGCGCGGCCGATCGTCATGACGACGGTCGCGATGGCCGCGGGCATGTTGCCCACTGCGCTGGGGATCGGCGAGGGCGCGGAGTTTCGTCAGCCGATGGCG
Source organism: Sphingobium sp. TomMM35A (assembly GCF_054771735.1). Classification (NCBI taxonomy): domain Bacteria; kingdom Pseudomonadati; phylum Pseudomonadota; class Alphaproteobacteria; order Sphingomonadales; family Sphingobiaceae; genus Sphingobium; species Sphingobium sp. TomMM35A. The sequence goes on along the minus strand of NZ_BSRC01000002.1, from coordinate 219,309 downwards.
CTGGCGGTGATCGGGGGGCTGATCACCTCGACGGCCCTGTCGCTCATCTTCGTTCCTGTGATTTATGAGATCGTCGATAGCATCGAAAGATGGATCGCGCCGCGTGCCGCTCGCCTGGTGACGCCGCGTCAAGCGGGGGACGACGATCCATTTCCCACATGATGAAATTGTTGACGGACGCTCACTAATTGCTTGACCTATCATAGAAGCATGTTCAATTAGAGATGCCTTTTAGGCACTCTCCTACACCTACTTGGGCCGGCCAAAAGCCGGCCTTTTCTTTGCCTGTTGCAATGGGACGGAAGAGGAGCGGACACAAAAAAGGGCGCTTTCGCGCCCTTTTCTTTTCATTGCTTGTAGGGTGACCGGTTCAGGGCAGCTTGGCAAGGTCCGCATCGATCGCGGCAAGGCGCGCGTCGGTGACATCGTCAGGCGCATATTGCTGGATCGACTTCAGCGTCATGGCGCGGGCCATGTCGACCTGATCATTGGCCGTCATACCCGGGATATGCTTTTCAATGATCGCCTTGGCAGCGGGGTTGTCCAGCAGGACGCCAAGTTCGGTGTCGGTCGTGTTAAGCTTGGCATGGGCCGCATGTGCGGGGGCCGGGGTGACAGCCGTCTGCGCGAGCGCGGGGGTGGCAACCGACAAAGCAGCAGCGGCAAGAATCAAAAGACGCATAAACAGGATCCTCCATTATGACCGGGCCTATATCGCACGGCTACGTTCTAAATTCAAGTCACCAACTTGCGCGGCCCGCCATAAAAAGTTCGACCGTCTGGCGCGCAGCTTTGATGAACTCCGCTTCCTTGATGGGGCCTGCGCTGCTTTCCTGCAATTCCCACCCGGTGATGGCGGATACGAACATCCGCGCGATCGCGGAGGGATCGCGCGCAGGAATGCCGTCACGCTTCGCCGCTTCGCTGATGTCGTTGCTGATCAGGCGGACGATGTAGAGATAGCCTGCCTCATACATCGCGCGGGCAAGTTCAGGGAATCGCTCCCGGTTGGCGAGCGTCAGGAGTTGAAACGCATGAACCTCCGTCTGAAGGACGGACCTGGCGATGGTCTGGGCATGATGGTGGAGCCGCTCGGCAATGTCGTCGGTGAGCAGGTGATCCTCCCGCGCCGAGGCGAGGGACCATTGACTGACCCGGTCCTGGATGACCGTGGTGAACAGCGCCTCCTTTGAAGGGTAGCGCGCGTAGAGCGTGCCCTTGGACACGCCGGTTTCCGTCGCGATATTTTCCATCGCGACGCCGTCATAGCCCAATTCCAGGAACATGCGCGTCGCCGTCGCGAGGATGGCTTTGTCGATCGCCGCAACCTGCTTTGCGTCGGGGCGGCCCCGCTTGGGGGTAAAGGTTTTTTCCATCTTGGTAGCTGGCATGATCACTTCTCTGACTCAAGCCATCGGCGGAAGCAATGGCCTGTCCCAAATCAATCGAACGCCCCCGATCGAATATTGACGCCCGTCGTTTCAGCCCATAGTATGAAAACTGCCGACATGCTCAAAATGTCCCACCAGCGGAGAGGGCTGAACATCCATGAAGAATTCCTCATCAATCCTGTTGCTCGCAATAGCCGGGACGATGCTGACGCCGCTTGCGGGACATGCCCGTGATACCAAGACCGCTGCAGAGCGCCGGGCGGCGGAAACGCTCGCGAAAATGACGGATGAAGAAAAGATCCGGCTGATCCACGGGCCGATGACCGCGCTGGTGCCTGTAGCCAAGAGGCCGAAGGACGTGCCCATCAGCGCGGGATATATCGAGGGCGTCGAGCGGCTAGGCGTTCCGATGCTGGTCGAAAGCGATGCGAGTCTGGGCGTGTCCAATCTGATGGAACAGCGCAAGGGTGACGTGGCCACGGCTCTGCCATCGGGACTTTCGCTGGCTTCCACCTGGGACCCGGAAATCGCGCGCGCGGGCGGTGCGATGATCGGTGCCGAGGCGCGCGCCAAGGGCTTCAACGTGATGCTGGTTGGCGGCGTCAATCTGGTCCGCGATCCGCGTGCGGGCCGCAATTTCGAATATCTGGGCGAAGATCCGCTGCTGGCGGGTGAACTGGTTGGCAATCAGATCAGCGGCGTGCAGTCCAACAACATCATCGGCACGATCAAGCATTTCGCGCTCAACGATCAAGAAACCGGACGCAATATCGCGTCGGTGAACATGGATGAGCAGGCTATGCGCGAAAGCGATCTGCTGGCCTTCCAGATCGGCATGGAACGCGGCAATCCGGGGTCGGTCATGTGCGGATATAATCGCGTTGGCGGCACTTATGCATGTGAGCACCCCTTCCTGCTGAACGACGTGCTGCGGCGCGACTGGGGGTTCAAGGGCTATGTGATGTCGGATTGGGGCGCGGTGCACTCGACCGAAGCGATCGTCGCGGGGCTCGACCAGCAATCAGGCGAGCAGATCGATGGAAAGCCCTATTTCTCCAGTCTGATGGTCGAAGCGGTGAAGGCTGGCAAGGTGCCGCAGTCGGCTGTCGACAAGGCAGCAGGACGCGTACTTTACGCGATTTATGCCTATGGGGTGGCCGACAATCCGCTGAAGGCAGGGCAGCCGATCGACTATGACGCCAATGGCGACATCGCACAGCGGGCCGCCGAACAAGGCATCGTCCTGCTGCGCAATGAAGGCGGCATCCTGCCCCTGGCCGCAACGGCGAAGAAGATATTGGTCGTCGGGGGCAATGCCGACGTCGGCGTCCCAAGCGGTGGCGGATCGAGCCAGGTCAATCCCGTGGGTGGGTTGAAGCGCGTCTCCAAGCCTGCCGAGGGTGGTCCGGCCGCCGGATTTGCGCGGCGCGGCTATGGCGGCACACCGCCGCTCGACGGACTGCGCGCGGAATTACCCAATGCGGCGATCACCTATCTGGACGGTAAGGACGTCGCTGCCGCCGTTCAGGCCGCGAAGGCTGCGGACATCGTCATCGCCTTTGCCGAGAAATATGCGACCGAGGCAATGGACCATAAGGACATGTCGCTGGGCGAAGGCCAGGATGAACTGATCGATGCAGTCGCAAGCGCGAACGGCAAGACGATCGTCGTTCTGGAAACCGGCAATCCCGTGCTGATGCCCTGGCAAGCCAAGGTGCCTGCGATCCTTTCGGCCTGGTATGGTGGCCAACGCGGCGGCGCAGCCATCGCGCGCGTCATCAGCGGCAAGGTCAACCCGTCCGGCCACTTGCCCGTGACTTTCCCGGCCTCTGTCGATCAGTTGCCAAATCCGGTGCTGCCGGGATCCGACGCGCCGCCAGCGGACAAGGAAACCCGCGCCATTTATGGCCTGCAAGCTGGTCTGAAGCCGTTCGACATCGTATATCCCGAAGGTTCGGACGCCGGGTATCGCTGGTTCGACAAAAAGGGGTTGAAGCCGCTTTATCCCTTCGGCCACGGCCTCAGCTACACGCAGTTCCGCTATGAAGGGTTGAAGGTGACCGGCGGCAAGACGCTGTCGGTGCGCTTTACCGTGGCCAACAGCGGCCAGCGGGAAGGCGCCGACGTGCCGCAGGTCTATGTGACCCGGCCCGGCAAGGCCAAGCGGCTGATCGGATGGGCGAAACCGAACCTGAAGCCTGGCGAGAGCAAGGAAGTTACCGTGACCGCTGACATGCGCGTCCTGGCCGACTATGATGCGAAGGCGAAGCGCTGGGTTGTCCCGGCGGGCGACGTCAAGGTGGAGGTGGGCACATCTGCCGCCGATCCGGTGCTGACCGGCACGGCTCGGTTGAACCGCATGACCCGGAGGCCCTGAGCCATGATGTCCAAGCGTTTGATGAAGACCTGCCTGCTGGCAGCCACCGCGATACTTGCGCTTGCGGATGCCCCCGCCTTTGCAGGTCCGCTGGACGATCATTTCCAGCAACCCCCCATGGAGGCGCGGCCCCGGCTGCGATGGTGGTGGCCGGGCGATGCCGTGACGGACGAGGAATTGCGGCGTGAGATAAAGTTGATGGCGGACACGGGCTTTGCCGGTGCCGAAATCCAGTCCTTCACGCCCAATTTCGTGACGTTGACGCCGGACGAGAAGCTGCGCGTCAATCAATATGCCGAACCGTCCTTCTTCGCGCACGTCCGCACCGTTGCGGATGCCGCAAGGCAGGCTGGTTTGACGCTGGACTACACGCTTGGTTCATCCTGGCCATCGGGCGGCGGCTTTGCCATCACCCCGGAACTGGCCTTCACCGAGCTTGCCATGGCGAGCACTGAGGTGAAGGGTGGCGAGGCAGGACCAATCAAGCTGAACATCCCCAAGCGCACCCGCCGCCTGGGTGCGCTGAGTTTCCTGGATGCGCGCGTCAAGGACCCGAAGGTTGCCGATTGGGGCAAGCGGATGGACGCCCGCGCCCGCACGGTGGCTGTGGTTGCCGTGAAGGGGAAGGCGCCCGTGCTTCAGCCGTCCGCACCCGGCGCGATGGGCCTTACACTGACGCCATGGCGGGACGTGGTGACGGCGGGAACGCTGGACCCGTCCTCCAGCATCCTCCTGACGGACAAGATGAGCGATGACGGCACGCTGAACTGGACCCCGCCGCCGGGCGATTGGCAGATTTTCGTGTTCCGCCAATATGCGTCCGATGTCGGCGTGCTGGGCGCAGCGGGACAGGGGCCGCAGCTGATCCTGGATCATATGAACCCGCAAGCCTTTGCGACGCATGCCGCGAGGGTCGGGGATCCATTGGGCAAGAACCCGGCGGGTATCCGGTCGACATTCGTCGACAGCCTGGAATTGATGCAGGATATTCAGTGGGGACCTGAATTGCTGCAGCAGTTCGGGAAGCGGCGCGGCTATGACTTGACGCCCTATCTGCCTTTCGTCGTGCAGCCAGGATGGATGCAGGCCTGGGCCGAACATTGGTCGCCCCCCTATTTCGATACGCCGAACAGCGATCTGGCAGAGCGGGTGCGCGCCGACTATCGCCGCACGGTGTCCGACATGATGATCGAGGGGTTCATCCAACCTTTCGTCGCATGGAACCATGCGCGAGGGCTCAAGGCAAAGTTCCAGGCGCATGGTGGCGCGTTCGACACGATCCGGGGATATGGGCTGGCCGACATTCCGGAGACCGAGGACCTGCCGCATGAAGGCGATCCCTTCTTCATGCGGATGGCGCGGTCGGGCGCGCATCTTTATGGGCGGCCCATCGTGTCGGCAGAGAGCCTGGCATGGCCGAACCGCCCCTATGAGGTAACGCCGGATGAGATGCGCCGCAGGATCGATGCGCTGATTTCGGGCGGGGTCAATTCGATGATCCTGCACGGCTATAATTACCGTTTCCATGCCGAAGACTGGCCTGGCTGGCATGCTTTTCAGCCGAGCCCCTTTGCGGGCGGCTTTTCCAGCATGTTGAACGAGACCAACCCGGTGTGGCCCGCGATGAAGCCGATGGCGACCTATATCGGCCGCTTGCAGGCCGTGATGCAGGCTGGCGAGGCAGTGGTCCCGGTCGCCTATTTCTACGGCCGCTACGGCTATTATATCGGCATCGAGGATGATGGCGCTGGCAAGCAGGCAGCCGAGAAGGCGTTCCTGGCGGGTGGCTATGATTTCGACCGGATCAATCCCGATTCGATGGCGCATGCCCGGATCGAAGGAAAGCAGCTCGTTTCGCAGGGCGGCCAGCGCTATCCGGTGCTGGTGCTGCCGCCGATCGACGGCATCCAGGCAGAGACGGCGGAGGCAATCGCGCGTTTCGCAAAGGCGGGGCTGCCGATATTCTTCACCGACCGCGCTCCATCGCGTGACGAGGGGTTGGCTGAGGCGCGCCAACGCGATGCACGGGTGAAGAAGGCGATCGCGGCCGCTTTGAAGGCGGGGGCGAAGGTGGTGCCTGCTGCCGGGTTGACGGATAGTCTGCGCGCGGCGGCGATCCCGGCCAATCTGCGCTTCACCGGCGACGCGGCCGACCTGTATTTCGTTCAGCGGCGCGTCGACGGCCGGACGGCGACCTTCGTTTATAATCGGGGGCAGGCCGACCGTCAGGTGACGGTGACGCTGCCGGGCGCTGGCGGCGTCACACGGTGGAATGCGATGGATGGGACGGTGACGCCCGTTTCCGCGCAGGCCGGGGGACAAGGCACGGACGTGCCGCTTAGCCTAAAGGCGGGGGAAAGCGCCCTGCTGATGCTTGATCCGCAGACCAAGGCTGTCACCATCCCGGCTGCGGCGACGGTGGGCAGCGTGGCATTGCCGGTGGATGGCTGGCGGCTTAAGGCCAATGGTCATGTGCAGCGCGAGCCCTATGCGCATGATTTCGCTTCGGTCAGCCTGAAGGATTGGGCGGAGGTGCCGGAACTGTCGCGCTTTGCGGGAACGGCGACCTATAGCCGAGCGATGAATGTCGATGCCGGGTGGCTGACCAAGGGTACGCGCGTCATCCTCGACCTTGGCAAGGTGCATGATGTCGCGACGGTCACGGTCAACGGGCAGAGCCTGCCCACGCTGTTCAGCGCTCCGTTCCGCGTCGATGTGACGAAGCTGGTTCGCGCTGGCAAGAACGACATCAGTGTCGCGATCGCCAACGTTCCGCAAAATGCGATGATCGATCCCAAGGACACGATCTACAAGAAGCTGAAGCCCGTTGCGGCGGGATGGGTTGGACCGGCGAAACTGGAGGCACAGCGTTGAGAGGGCGGCGCTTCGCTGCCGCGCTCGCTTCCTGCCTGCTGATAGCGGCTGCCCCGGCCGCCCCTTCGCCAGATGCGGAGCTAAAGTCGGTCAACCCGGAGTTGCGGCCGATCGCGCGCGGCATCATGCAGGCGCAGCGGAAAGGAGCGACGTACAAGCCTTGGAAGCCCGGCCGTCTGCCCGCAGGGGTTGAGGAACGGCAGGCACCGGGATCGCGCGGGCATCCGCCGGTGCCGGTCTACGTCGTGAACGCCGGTGCGGAGCAGGGGCCGCCGCGCGGGGCGATCTTCTTCGTCCATGGCGGTGGCTTCATCGGCGGCGACGCGCGGGAGAATCTGCCTGCGCTCAAGAGCCTGGCCGAGCGGCTAAACTGCGTGATCGTATCGGTGCAATACCGGTTGGCGCCGGGGACACGCTTTCCCGGGCCGCTAGAGGATGCCTATGCGGGCCTGAAATGGCTGCATGGCAGTGCCGCTACGCTGGGCGTCGATCCGCGCCGGATCGTGGTCATGGGCGAAAGCGCGGGCGGTGGCCTGGCCGCCATGCTGACGATCGCCGCGCGGGACAGGGGCGAGGTGCCGGTCGCGTTCCAGGCGCTTGTCTATCCCATGCTGGACGATCGGACGGGATCGTCGCGTCCGGTGCCGCCGCATATCGGCCAGCTGATCTGGACGGCGGAGTCGAACCGCAAGGGCTGGCAGGCGCTGTTGGGGCGGCGTCCCGGTGCTGCCACCCAGCCTGAAGGATCGGTGCCCGCGCGCGTGAAAAACCTCAAGGCTCTTCCGCCGACCTTCATCGGCGTCGGGTCGATCGACCTGTTCGTCGACGAGGATGTGGAGTTCGCCCGCCGCCTCATCGATGCCGAGGTGCCTACCGAATTGCTGGTGATACCGGGCGCCTTCCACGGGTTTCAGATGATCGCGCCGCGCGCGGCCATATCCCAGCAGTTCAATGCCGCGCTGGAAACAGCGCTTGCCCGTGCCTTATCGCCGGAGAAGAAATGATGAAAATGCGCACCTTTCTGGCCGCTTCGCTGATGATGGGCGCTGCGCCCGCCGCTATCGCTCAGCCCGGTGGAGCCGAGGGCTGGATCAGTCATGCGGAGGCGGGGCCAGCGGTGCGCCCGATCGTCCTGCATTTCCGCCGCACCGTCACGCTGCCCGGCAAACCACGCGCCTACAAGGTGCGAGTGACGGCCGATAACCGCTTCATATTGTTCGTGAACGGCGCCCGCGTTGCGACCGGTCCTTCGACTGGCGACATCCTTCACTGGCGAGAGGAAAGCATCGACCTCGCCCCCTATATGAAGCGCGGCGTCAATGTCGTCGCGGCGACGGTGTGGAACGGCGTGCAGCCGCTGAAGCTGCCCGCCAACCCAACGCCTGCGCAAGTTTCGGCGGCGCAGGGAAATTCGCTGTTCACCAACACAGCGCCGTTGTTTCAACAGAGCGTCGCGACCGGCTTTCGCCTGATCGGTGAAGGCGATGCGGCGGAGCTGTCCACAGATCGTGCGGGCTGGCGGGTGAAGCGCGACCAGGGCCGCGGCTTTGCCAATGGCTGGGGGCAAGTGAAGCGATGGTATTATGTAGCCGGAAACCCCGAAAAGATCGACGCGGCAAAGGCCGACTTCGACGCCGCCGGGCCGCAGGAGAAAGGCGAGGGCTGGCAGGACGCGGTTCCCGCTCCCGATGCGGCGAAGCGGACGTTGGTGCCCGACCGGCTGCCGCAGCAATCCTATACCCCGGTGGCAGCGGGCAAGGTGGTGCGGACGGACCTGCCCGCCGCCATGACCTTCCCCGCGCGGGCGGTGACGATCCCCGCCAACAGCAAGGCGACATTGCTAATCCAGCGCGACGCGATGGTCTCGGCTTATCCGCAACTCGATGTGTCGGGCGGCAAGGGTGCGTCGATCAAGCTGCTGTGGGCAGAGGCGCTGTATGATGCGAAGAGCCGCAAGGGCGACCGGAACCTGATCGAGGACCGCAAGCCGATCGGCATATGGGACAGCTTCATAGCCGATGGGGAAAAGCGCGGCTTCGCGCCGCTGTGGTGGCGGACCTGGCGCTACGCGGAGATCACGGTCGAAACCAAGGATCAGCCGCTGGTGCTGGAGGGATTGCGCGCCTACGAAACTGGCTACCCGTTTCAACAGGTCGGTAAGTTCGCGAGTGATGATCCTGAACTTGCACGAATTTTTGACATAGGCTGGCGCACTGCGCGGATCGACGCGCATGAAACCTATATGGACACGGCCTATTGGGAACAGCTGCAATATGCCGGCGACACGCGCCTTCAGATGCTGATTTCCTATGCCGTTTCGGGCGATCCGCGCCTGGCCGAGCAGGCGATCGACGCCTTCGCCGCGTCGGATGCCGAAGGCGGCCTGATGGAAGGCGCATGGCCGACGCGCGGCAACAATGTGATCGCGCCCTTCGCGCTGATGTGGGTGGGCATGCTGGACGATTGGCGATTGCGCCAGCCTGACGCTGCACCGATCGTCCGCAATATCCCGCGCATGCGCCGGGTGCTGGACTGGTTCGAAACATACCGCCGCCCGAGCGGCCTGCTCGGCAAGAACCCGCAATGGAATTTCATCGATTGGGTAGGCCAGCCGGCGACCGACCGCACCATCTTCCCGTCCTACGGAAAGACGGATGAAAGCTGTTTGATGAGCGTCAGCTGGCTTGGCGCGCTTCAGCAGGGGGCGGCGATCGAGACGGCCTTTGGCGACAGCAGCGTGGCACGGCGCTACGCGGCGCGTGCCGACACCGTCAAGGCCGCGATCCGCAACCGCTGCTGGGTTCCGGCGCGGGGTCTCTACGCGGACAATCCCGATGGCGACCGGTTCAGCCAGCATATGAATGCGCTGGCCATCCTCTATGATGTCGCCACCCGCGACGAAGCCGGGGCGATCATCGACCGGATCATGGTGCCGGGCAAAGGCATAGATGCGCCGGAAGGGATCACCAGCGTCAGCTATTATTTCTCATGGTATCTGGCTCAGGCTCTGGTCCATGCCGGGAAGAACGACCGCTATCTCGACATGCTCAAGACGTGGCGCGATCTGCTGGCAATGCACTATACGACCTGGCCGGAAGAGCGCGACGATGCGGGCCAAGGCGGGAAGGGGCAGTCGACCCGTTCCGACAGCCACGCGTGGAGCGCGCATCCAAGCGCCGATCTACTCGGCATCGTGGCAGGCGTCGGCCCCGCCGCGCCGGGCTATGCGAGGCTGAAGGTCGAGCCTGCGCTGGGCTCGCTCAAGAGCCTGTCCGCGACCGCTGCCACGCCGCAGGGGCCGGTCAGCGTTCGCTATCGGGTTTCCGGCACCACCCTGAATGCGCAAATCACCCGGCCAGCCGCATTGCCGGGGGATTTCCTTTGGAACGGCAAGCGCTATCCGCTCACTCGCACGACGACAAAGCTCAAGGTGCCGCTCCGCTAGAGGGGCAGCGCACTCAGCGCTTCGGGGCGTCCTTCGCCCCGAAGCCATTGAGGTCGATTTAACGGAACAACCCGCCGTCCACTCCTGGGTGATCGCACCCTGCTGGCGGTACGCGGATCGTCAATTGCGCTCCGACGGAACGGCCGATCACCCCGGCCCTGCCCAGCTTAACCGGCTGCGTCGCCCCATACCTGCGCGAAGAAGGGATTGCGCGCGGCCTCTGCTTCATAGGCTGCGGGATCCAGCATGGTGACCGGGCACCAATGGCCGCCCTGGAGATAAAGGCGCGGCGTCATGGTGAAGCGATGGCCTGCCGCCGACTGCCATTCCACCGGCGCATCCGGGCCGTCGAACGAGCTGCCGAGATATTTGCCGCCGCGATATTCCGCCGCTGCCTTCAGGTCGTCGGCGCGCCAGTCGTCGGGCGAGCGGCTCTCGTCATAGCCATGGTCGAGCAAGGCCGGTTCCCGCGACGGCTGCGCGAAGCGGAACTCGTCCCAGTTGCGGGGAATGGCCTCCCACGCTGCCCGCGATCCGAAATAAGCGCGGATCTTGGCTTCGTTGTTGGTGGCGAACCAGTTGAGACTGCCGTCCGGCCCGTTCGCCAGCTTGTCGATCTGCTTCGACACGACGCCGGGCATCAGCTTTGGCACCGTGCGCGCGATCCATGGAATATGGCGGGGCGCTTCGCGGAAATAGTCATCCAGCGATTGTTCGCGGAACGGCACCAGGGCTTCGAGCCGATCGGAATCCGAGTACCACTGGCCGTGGAAGTTCCGCGTGGCGAACCAGTGCGGCTTCAGCACCTTGCGGTAGTTGGGCATGGATTTCTCCATGAACTCATGGTTCACCACCCGCGAAGAAGCACCGCCGCCCAGATTGTAGAAGTTGCGCCAGAACGTGCCGGGCACATCATCGCCGCAGAGCGCGGCCATCAGGCGGCCGCTGTCATTGGCAGTAGACCATTCGAACACGCCGTTGAGCGGATTGTGGAACATGATGGGGTCGAAAATCTTCCACATCTCGAAATGCGCCATGCCGCTTTGGCGTATTGAGGCCCAATGGGTGATCCCGCTCTGCGCGACGATCGCTTCTGCTTGTGTCTTCGTCACCGCATAATGATCGTAAGCGCTGATCTTGATCGGATCACCGGTCCTGCCCCAATGGACAGGCGCATTGCGGCTGCCGGTTTCGGCGACCGTCCCGATATATATGAGCCGGGTCTGCTTGGGATCACCCACGGCGTGGATCGCGTCGACGATGTTCTGGGCGCCGCCCACATTGACGCGGGTCACCAGCTCGACGGGGAGGCGGTCTGCGAGCGGCGAGACCAGCGCGCCCACGTGCAGAACGATGTCGGCGCCCTTCACGCCCTCGCGGATCGATGCCGGATCGGTAAGATCCCCCCAGATGATCTCCGCCAGGCCCCGGCGCTGAACATCCTTTACCACAGGATGCGCCTTTTCTTCCGGTCGCACCAATATTCGCAAGTGCAGCGAATCCGCCTTCGCGGCGATACGCTTCACCGTCTCGCGGCCCATATTGCCGGTGGCCCCGGTAAGGAAAACTGTCTTGCGGGTGTCGATCATTTTGCTCCCCTCGGATAATTTCGACACAATCGCACGTCGTCGTATCAATAACAAGGGGAGAGGTTTCAGGTGCGGATCAGCCGCCGAAGCGACGGGAGGGGCATATCACGATTTCCACGATAATATTGGTGATATTCCATAGAAATGCGCATCTCTTGTCGGATTTATGCGCGTAGATCACGGCTGCGGAATTAGGGGATGTTGCTCATACAGCACGCGGATTTCGAAAAATTTACAAAAAAATGACTGCGTGGATTGCGGGGTGCCTGCACGATGGTTAGCAACTGTCAACATTGTGGACTTGGCCCTGCTAGATAGAAGGAAGCAGTCATGAAAAAGGGGAATTATGTTTCTGCGTTGTTGTGCGGTGCAGCGCTGATCGTGCCTGCCGCCGCCTGGGCGCAGGATGCGGCCGATGGCGGTGGCGAGATCGTCGTTACGGCGACGCGCGAAGCCCGCTCGCTCCAGTCAGTACCCATGAGCGTCAATGTGGCCACTGGCGAGCAGTTGCAGAAACTGAACATTTTCGATGCCAAGGACGTGCAGCAGCTCGCTCCGGGGCTGGAAATGACCAATACCACGGGCCGCAACAATTCCACCACACTGCGTGGTATTTCGTTCGATCCTGACCAGGGTACCGATCCGGCGGTTCAGGTTTACTTCAACGAAATTCCAACTGATGCGCAGACGGTCTATACGGCGCTTTACGATATCAAGCAGATCGAAGTGCTTCGCGGCCCGCAGGGCCTGCTGCGTGGTATCTCCGCCCCCGCCGGTGCGATCACCATTTCCACGGCGCGCCCGAGCTTCGACGAGATCGAAGGCTATGCGCAAGCTACCGCGACCACGCGCGACGGCTTCAACGTCCAGGGCGGCGTTTCGCTGCCGTTTTCTGACAAGGTGGCACTGCGCGTCGCGGCGCTGGTGGATGGCAATCGTCTGAACAACGTGCGCAACATCACGACCGGCGAACGCTCGCGCAGCCGCACCCAGAGCGCGCGTCTGACGCTAGGCCTGCGTCCGACGGACAATGTCACAGCCTATTTGACCTATCAGTATCTGTATGCAGACAACTTCCAGCCGCAGCAGGTTATCGGGACAGGCAATAATTCGACGTTTGAGGCCGGCCCGTTCTTCGGCGGCGTCCTTGTGCCGAACACGTCGGTGCGTTCAGGTCCGCCGCTTGAGGCGGATGACTATGCCGCAGTCAGCGAAGGCAGGGTCCGCAACCAGAATGAAGGTCACATCGTCAACCTGGCGGTGGATTGGGATCTGGGCCCGGCGACCTTGTCGTTTGTCGGCGCGCATCAATATACAAAGCTGAAGACCCAGCGCGACCTGGATGTCGCCAATGCCGTTCCGAACTACATCTCCAATTCGACGGGATCCATTCCCTTCAAATATGACACGGTCGAGCTGCGCCTGGCGACGAACAACAAGGAAGGCTTCGGCGGCGGCATCGGCGTTTTCTACAACAAGATGGGTGGTACGACACGCCTCAACCAGCCGGGTGACAGCTTCTTCTTCCCGCTGGAGCCGAACGACAGCCTGAATACCGCCGGTGCCTTGCCTTATCTGCCTATCGGTACTGCCATTGCAGTGCCGGTCGACCGTAGCGTCTGGTCGTTCAATGCCAATGCGAACTTCCGTGGGGGTGGCCTGTCGATCGAAGGAGGCATCCGCTATTCGATCATCAAGTCTGTAAACAGCAGTCAGCTCACCTTGAGCACTCCGGGCAATATTCTGGCCTGCACGGGCGATCCGCAGGTTGATGCGGTATCCTTCGGCTGCCTGCCTGCGACCTATCCGGCTACGGAAATCATTCCTGATCGCTTTCGCCGCACGAAAGATACGCCGATCACCGGCGGTTTGACCATCAGCTACCAGTTGATGCCGTCGATGAACATCTTTGCCTCTTATGGCCACTCGTTCCGTGCCGGCGTTGTCGGTGTCGGCCTGCCAGATGGGCTCAGCGATGATCTGATCGTCGGCCAGCCGGAAAAGACGGACGCGATCGAAGCAGGCATCAAGGGCAGCTTCGCTGGCCGCCGTCTGCATTATGCGGTGTCGGTCTACTATCAGAAGCTCAACAACTTCCTGAACCGCTTCACCAACATCTATTACGAATCGACCATCGCCTCGCCGCCGACCGGCTTCTTCGATTTCAACTATAATGGCGATGCCCGGATCAAGGGCATCGAAGGATCGCTGGACGGCCGTATCACGCGCGATTGGGACTTCGGGATCAGCGCGGCCTATACCCGGGCCCGCTTCAAGAATGCGCTCCTGCCCTGCAACGACTTCGCGGGCACCGGCACACCCAACCAGGATGGACCGGCGACCGTCACGGGTCCGGGCAATGTCAGCTATTGCGTCAGCAATGGCCGTCTGGCCGATACTCCGGACTTCAGCCTGACCGCGAATACGGAAATCCGGTTCCCGATGGACAATGTCACGCCGTTCGTGCGCGGATTGTTCACCTATCGCCCGGGCTTTTATTCGGATCGGGTGGATTACAACTATCGCAGCCGCGAACTGCTGAACCTGTTTATCGGTGTCCGCGCCCCGGACAGCAGTTGGGAGTTCACGCTGTTCGCTAAGAACGCCTTGAACCAGAAGCGGATTGCCAACATCAGCCTTGGCAATGCGACCGTTGGCACAGCTACGCCCGGACTGGATTATGACTCGGGCTATCGCCTGGTCAACGTGACCAACCCACGAGAGTTTGGCTTGACGGGCAACTTCAAGTTCTAAAGATAAAGGCAGGGGCCGGTTGGATCACCAACCGGCCCCTTCTTCATAAGCATGACCAAGGGTAGGATGGAATGACGTCACATTTCGGTTTCACGAAGCTTGTTGTGCAGGACCTCGAAGCCATGGGCACCTTCTACAAGGAAGTCGCAGGCCTGGTCGAAATGGCGCGCGTGCAGGATGCGGTCGGCGATCGGCAGATCGATGAAATCCTGTTCAATGCCACGGGTGAGGGCGGCGCGACCTTCGTGCTGTTCAAGTTCCTCGACCGTGACGCTCCCGCGAAAGATGAGGTCATTCTGGGTTTCCAGACTACCGATCTCGTATCCTTTGTCGAACGGGTCGAGAAAGCTGGCGGTGGCGTGGTGCAGCCGATCGAGGTCAAGGAAGCGCATGGCGTAAAGGTCGCCTTCGTGACCGATCCCGAAGGTCATCTGATCGAGGTCGTCGAGCTTCTGGCCAAATAATATGAGTGGCGGCATGGGTGAAGCCCGCGCCGCCAACTCCCAACCATGTCCGCCGGTCGTCAGATCTTGGGCGCTCCGAAATCCCGGGCGCTTCCCTGATCATGTTGGGCGTGGAAGGCGTCTCCCGTCGATTGGTTGCCGGGCTGGCTTCCCGTGTTGTCGCCCTGTTGCAGCTTGTCATCGACGCGGCCGACCAGATCGTCCTTCTTTTCACGCAATGTGTCGGTCAGGCCTTGCTTCTGCTCGCTGGCCATCGTGCGCGCCTTTTCGCCCAGGGAGCCGAGCTTTTCCTGCTCGACCCGGCTGATCGGCAGGGCTGAACCAAGGGCAGCGCCGACAGCCGCGGCGATCAGGCCGCCGACCAGCGGATTGCTTTCGTACAGATCCTGCGCTCTGCTTGCCGCCTGGCTCGCACCGCGCGCCGTTGCCTGCCCGGCCCTGCTGGAGCTTTCCGCCCAGGCATGGCGCTTCTCCCTGAACCGGTCGGTCAGTTCGTCAAGCCGTTGGCGGAAGCTGCTGTCATCTTCATCGGCACGCCGTTCCAGCATCAGGTAATTGGCGCGCGCCTGATCGCGGCGGCGCTGGTAGGCGGCGAAATCTTCGCCATCCCGCATCTCGACCGCCGACATGTGGCTGACATAATCGCGGTGATGCACGTCAAGGTCGCGGGGCTGCTGCTCACGCCCCCCACTCCGGGAGGGAAGGCTGGGGAATTTGGAGTCCTTGTCGCTGATCAGCCAGATCGTGCCTGCCGCAATCAATCCCAGGGCAATGGGATTGCGGCGCGCGCCGTCGAGCAGCATGCGGGCATCGACATTATTTTCGTCTGCCTTGTCCAGCAAAGCGTCGAAAATCTTGCGGGGAGTAAGCTGATCGCCGATCTTGTCGATCGTCCGGCTCATATCCTCCTGCGTGCGGCGGATGTCGCGCTCGATCGCATCGGGGTCCCGTTCGAGAGTGTCGGTCATCTTTTATGCTCCGGGTGAAGGTCTCCGCGAAGGGCCGCGGGCGTTCTTTCAAGGCTGTGCTGGGTGCGTTCGGGGGCCAGATCGACATCGCGCATCTTCGCCGCGCCGCCCCTGTAAAGAATGTAGGCGACGATCAGCGTCACGACCCCGACGATCAAGGTCGCAAGGCCGAGATGGTCGATCGCGTCGGCAAGAAGATAGGCGAAGGCCATCAACAGGACGCCAAGGCCCGCAATGCCGACGACCGCCGCGCCTGCCATCGCGCCGATCGCCTTCTTCATGTCATTGCCGGTCTCGCGCACTTCGGCCTTGATCAGCGCGAGTTGCTGTTCGGCCAGATGAGACCCCTGACTGGTCAAGTCCCTAAGAAGCGAGACGATATTGTCGTCCCGTCCCGATGCCGTAGCGCCCTCGACTGGCGGCCCTGCCGTTCTGTTCATCGTGTCTGCCATCAGATCGCCCCCACGCTTGGACTTGGAGGCTCGGACCAACCACCCTGTGGCGCAGAAAAGCTTTGACTGCTTGGCACGGCGGGTTCTACCCGAAGCACGCGGCTTGCGGCAAACCCGGCGGCGGCGCAGGCGGCAAGGAAGGTCGTGGGATTATCGCGCGCGACCTGACGAAGATCGCTCATCAATTGGCGGGAATCCTTTTGTTCCACCGTATCGGCAAGGCGCTGTATCTGCTGCGCGCCTTGTTCGAACAGCGATTTGAGCCAGCCGGGACTTTGCCCGCTACCCAGGTCTTCGGCGGCCTTGTTCAGGGCCGAGGCTACCGAGCGTGCCTGTTCTACCGCAGGACCCTTGCGGGCATCCGCCTCGCTTTGCAGGCGCTCAGCGGCGGTGCTGGTGAGTTTTTGGGCGTCCCCGCGCAATTCTTCGCGCAGATCGCCCGATGTTTCGGGGGGCTGCTGCATATATGATCCTTCCTGTCCAAATCCAGCAAGTGAACAGGAAGGATCATGTGGAGTTCCGCTTCCTCCGGGCTATTGCGGCAAATTGTTAATCCATGCTGTTGGCCAGGGGATTTTCATCACGCGACAATTAGCATGCGGTATAAAGAAGCATTCTCAGGATTGGCGCTCAAGCGCTTCTGATCAGGCTCAGTGCCGCATCAACCGGGCGAGATCTGATGATTTTCAAAGAAGTCGGGCGCATTATGCAGTTGCGCCCCGGCGAAGCGCACGGCTTCGGGGTTGGTCGCCAACCAAACCACCGTGTCGGCCGTTTCCTGCGGATCATGAGCCTTCGTGCCCAGACCCACCTCCGCCTCGGCATCTGCCCATGCGTATCGCAACGTGTCCGTCATGGTGAAGGCAGGCTCGATCAGGAATGCACTGACACCGTCGGCGCGATGTTCGAAATTGATATAGTCGGGGATGTGGTTGAAGGCCGCTTTTGGGCCGGTATAGAAAAGCGCGCCGCCAGTCTCGGTCGGGTCGACGGAGGAGCGCGTCGACATGAAGATCATGCGGCCGCCGCCCTGCTTGATCATCGCCTTCAGCACAAGGCGGCTGAGATGAAATTGGTTGATGAAATTCCCGGCGGTGGCGCGCTCGGCATCGGCCAGGTCGATATCCAGGACCTTCTGCATGATGGAAGGGCCCTGATAGATGCCGTTGTTGACCAACAGGTCTATTCGTCCGGACCGCTGGAGCACCGTTTCCACCGCGGCGTCGATGGACGCCCGATCGGCCAGGTCGAGCCGTACGCCATAGGCGGCCCCGTCCGCTGCTTCGATCTCGGCGACAGTTTCCTCGATGCTGCCTGGGATCGGGACGCCGCCCATTGCGTCATGATGGCCGGTTCCGGCAGTCAGCGTACGGCCGGTCACGACAACCTCAAATCCTGCGCGGGCAAGAGCCAGGGCAATCACGCGGCCGATCCCACGGGTGGCGCCTGTCACCAATGCGGTCTTCTGCATGTTCTTCCTCAACGTCTTTTTTGCTTGCATGGGCTGTGCCAGCCCGACCATGTTAATACAATAGGCGTTGCTTTAATGACGGCTGCATCGTGCCGTATCAGGGAGAGAAATATGACTGATGCTCTACTGGCTGGCCGTGCGGCCGTCATCACTGGTTCAGGTGACGGCATCGGCGAAGGCATTGCCCGCCGCTTCGCCGCTGCAGGGGCTGCCGTGCTGGTGGTCGACATCAATGTCGAGAAGGGGGAGGCGGTAGCCGCGAGCCTCCGGGACATGGGCGCGCGGGCAGCTTTCCGGCGGTGCGACGTCAGGAACCGCGAGCAGATCGTGAGCATCGTGGGCGCCTGTGTCGAGGAGTTCGGCTCCATCGATATATTGGTCAACAATGCCTATCGCGGCGACCAAATGACCCGCATCGAGACGAAGAGCGACGACATCTTCGCGGACAGCCTGGAATTCAACCTGTACGCCGTCAAATGGTCGATGGAGGCGGCATTCCCGCATATGCGCCAGCGGGGCTGGGGAAGGGTGATCAACATCGGATCGCTAAACGGCGTCAACGCGCATATCGGCACTGCGGAATATAATGTCGGGAAGGAAGCGCTTCGCGCCTACACGCGCTCGGCTGCCCGCGAATGGGCTCAACATGGGATTTGTGCGAACATCATCTGCCCGGCCGCCGCTTCCGCCAGTTTCCGCCATTTTGCAGAGCTTCAGCCGGAGCAGGCTTCGCAGGCCGCCGCCGCCAACCCGATGGGGCGCATGGGCGATCCGGAAAAGGATATCGGTGGCGTCGCCCTGTTCCTGGCGAGCGAGGATGCGCGCTATGTCACGGGAAACACCCTTTTTGTGGACGGCGGGGCTCATATCAACGGGGTCGCCTGGGCGCCCGACCTTGGCCCCGAACAGTAAGTCCGGCTGAAAAGCCTACCCGGCTTCGGCCCAAAAGCAGATTATCTTGTCAGGAGATTGTGGTTGAAACGCGTCAGCATGTTGAAGAGCCTAGCCATCTCGTCACTATCGTTGCTCCTGGCGCCGGCTGTGCTGGTGCAGGCTGCGCCCACACCGGGCAAGGCGGCGATCGATGCGGTTCTGGACAAGAATATCGCGGCGCTGGAAACTCTCTACAAGGATCTTCACCAGCATCCCGAACTCGGCTTCCAGGAACAACGGACGGCTAAGCTGCTGGCGGCAAAGATGCGCGCGCTGGGGTTCGAGGTCACTGAGAAGGTCGGCACGACCGGGGTCGTCGCGGTGTACCGCAATGGCCCCGGTCCCGTCACGCTGGTGCGCACCGACATGGACGCGCTGCCCATGGAGGAGAAGACAGGACTTCCCTACGCCAGCAAGGCGCAGGCCGTGCTGGATGGCAAGCCGACCTTCGTTGCCCATAGCTGCGGCCATGACGCGCATATGGCCTGGTGGGTGGGAACCGCGCAGACGCTGCTGTCATTGAAGGAGCAATGGAAGGGCACGCTGGTCTTCGTCGCGCAACCGGCCGAGGAAGTGCTCGGCGGGGCGAGTGCCATGGTGAAGGATGGATTGTTCACCCGTTTCCCCAAGCCCGACTATGCGCTCGCCGCCCACATCGCCGGGGCTATGCCACTGGGCACGGTGGTGATGAAGGAGGGCGTGATCCTGTCGGCGTCCGACGCGCTGGAGGTTGTTTTCCATGGCAAGGGCGCGCATGGTTCGGCGCCAAGCTCGTCGATCGATCCCATCGTCATGGGCGCGCATTTCGTATCCGACGTGCAAAGCGTGGTCAGCCGCCAGAAGGATGCAGCCACATTCGGCGTGATCACGGTCGGCGCCTTTCAATCTGGCACGGTCGGCAACATCATTCCTGATGAAGCGCGTCTGAAGCTTAGCCTGCGGTCCTTCACGCCTGAGGTGCGCAAGCTGCTGCTGAATGGCGTGGAGAAAACCGCTCAGGCCGCCTCGATGATGGCTGGCGCCCCCGAACCGACCATCACGCGCCTGAATGGCGCGGCCGCCACCCTCAATGATCCGGTGCTGGTCGCCCGGATTACGCCCGCGCTCAAATCCGCATTCGGACCGGGCGTGGTCTCCATTCCCGCGAGTGCACCCGGCTTTTCCGGAAGCGAGGATTTTTCGGAGTTCGGAGCCGCCGGTATTCCATCGGCCTATCTGATGATCGGTGGCGATACGCCCGAAAAGCTGGCCGACTACAAGGCGAAGGGTGTCGCGCCGCCGACCAACCATTCACCGCTTTATGCACCGGCCGCCGCGCCCGCGATCCGCAGCGGGACCATGGCTCTTGCCCTGTCGGTGCTGGCGATCAACGGAATCACGGAGCGCTGAGCTTCTCGGGCGGGATGGGAGCTTGAACAGCGGAGGGGGATCGCCCAATTAGGCAACTCTTCAGTCCTTCGGGACACCTCAGCCAAGAGTAGCCATGACCTCCCCCAATCCCCTCCTTGCCGACACCGACCTGCCCGACTTCGCCGCCATCAAGGCGGCCCATGTGGTTCCCGCGATCAAAGAAGCGATAGAGCAGCATCGCGCTGCGATCGCGCAGATCACCGAAGGGCAGGCGGACGATTTCGGCAGCGTCATTCTGGCGGCGGAGCGGGCCGACTTCCTGCTGTCGCGGACATGGTCGCCCGTCGGCCATCTCGCAGGCGTGGCCGACACCCCCGAGTTGCGGGAGGCCCATGCGTCGGCGCAGGCGCTGATGACCAGTTACCTGATGGAAGCGGGGCAGAACCGCGCGCATCATGATGCCGTCGCGCGCGTGGCTGCACGGCCGGACTTTGCCGGCCTGCCGCCTGCGCAGAAGCGTGCCGTCGATCTGGCGCTGCGGGCCTTCCGCCTGGCTGGCGTGGCGCTGGAAGGCGAAGCCCGCCAGCGCTTCCTCGACATCGGCGTGGCGCTGAGC
The DNA here is from genome assembly GCF_054771735.1 of Sphingobium sp. TomMM35A. Lineage (NCBI taxonomy): Bacteria > Pseudomonadati > Pseudomonadota > Alphaproteobacteria > Sphingomonadales > Sphingobiaceae > Sphingobium > Sphingobium sp. TomMM35A. The sequence continues at coordinate 198,625 of NZ_BSRC01000002.1, read as the reverse complement.
GATCTTAGCACCCGCTTCGGCAACGCCGTGCTCGACGCGACGGAAGCATGGAGCGAGCATGTCACTGACGAAGCGGAACTCGCCGGGGTGCCGGAAAGCGACAAGGCGATACTGGCCGCCTATGCGCAGGAAAAGGGCCTGCCCGGCTGGCTGATCACCCTCCGCCAGCCAAGCGTGCTGGCGATCCTGCTGCACGCCGATGATCGCGCCCTGCGGGAACGTGTCTATCGCGCCCATAATACGCGCGCGTCCGATCAGTCGGACGACCGCAGCCATGATAATAGCGATCGGATCGAACAGATCATGGCGCTGCGGCATGAAGCCGCGCAGATATTGGGCTTCAACGATTCTGCCGCGCATTCGCTGGAAACCAAGATGGCGGCGGATGCGGATGAAGCGCTGGCCTTTCTTGACGACCTTGCCAGGCGCGCGCGCCCGGTGGGTGAGAAGGAGCTGGAAGAGGCGCGTGCTTTTGCCGCTGAACATTTCGGTCTGACCGAACTCTATCCCTGGGACCTGTCCTATGTGGCAGAAGCCATGCGGCGGACCTTGCACGGCGTCGACCAGGAAGCGCTGAAGGCCTATTTTCCGCTGCCACGCGTGCTTGCGGGGACGCAGAAGCTGATCGAGCGGCTTTTCGATGTACGCCTGGTCGAGCGGAGCGGTGTTTCGACCTGGCATCCCGATGTCCTGTTCTATGATGTGCAGGATGCGAGCGGCGAGGTCGTCGCGGGCGTGTATCTCGACCTGTTTGCTCGGGCGGGCAAGCGGGGTGGCGCCTGGATGGATGTGTGCCGGGCGCGGTTCCGGGACGCGGACGCTTTCCACCGGCCGATCGCCTATCTGACCACCAATTTCGCGCCGCCTGCGGGGGATCGTCCCTCGCTTGTCACCCATAATGACGTGGTGACGCTGTTCCACGAGTTCGGTCATGTGCTGCATCATTTGCTGACGGAGGTCGATCTGCCTTCGGTCGGTGGCATTTCCGGCGTCGAATGGGACGCGGTCGAGCTGCCCAGCCAGTTCATGGAGAATTTCGCGTGGGAAAAGGACACGCTGATCGGTCTGTCCGGACATGTGGACACAGGCGAGCCGCTGCCTGAACCACTGTTCGATCGTTTGCTGGCCGCGCGTCAGTTTCAGGCCGGGCTCGCAATCTTGCGCCAGATCGAGTTCGCGACCTTCGACCTGACGCTGCATCGCGACTATCATCCCGCCCAGGGAGCGCGTGTCATCGAGACGCTGGACCGGGTGCGCGCGGCGGTGGCCGTCGTCCGTCCGCCTGAGTGGAATCGCTTCGCTCATGCTTTCAGCCACATATTCGCGGGCGGATATGCGGCGGGCTATTATTCCTATCTCTGGGCTGAACTGTTGTCGGCAGATGCTTTCGAGATTTTCTCGCACGCTGATCTGCCAGGTGGCGGGGCCAGCGCGTTCCGCCGGGAAATCCTGGCGGCGGGTGCCAGCCGCCCCGCCGCGGACAACTTCCGCGCCTTTGCGGGCCGCGCACCGGAAGTCGACGCCCTGCTCCGCTCGCGCGGGCTGGCAGCGTAACGGAAAGGCAGTCCGCATGACCAGCCCTCTCCTCGTCAGCTGTCCCTCCTGCGCCGCGCTCAATCGCGTGCCGAAGGAGCGGCTGGGGGAGGGGCGCTGCGGACGGTGCAAGCAGGCCTTGTTTCAAGGACGGCCGATCACGCTCACCAGCGGCAATTTCTCCCAGCATGCCGCAAGCAGCGACATTCCGCTTCTTATCGACTTCTGGGCTGGATGGTGCGGGCCGTGTCGCCAGATGGCGCCCGCGTTCCAAGCTGCCGCCGCGCAGCTGGAACCGCGCGTCCGGCTCGCGAAAGTCGATACGGAGGCGGAAACCGATCTTGCCGCCCGCTATGCGGTCCGCAGCATCCCGTCGCTGGTGATCGTGCACAAGAGACGGGAAATTGCCCGCAACGCCGGGGCGATGCCCACGGCTGCCATCGTCAACTGGGCACGGCAGCATCTCCCGGCGTGATCAGGCCGGTTCCTTGACGCGCTGGACGATGCTGCTGGCGAGCTTTGGCGCCACTTCAGCGAGATGATCGAAATGCGTTTCGAAGGAAGCCATGCCCTGGCTCATGGATCGGACCTCCGCTTCTAGCCCTTGCAGCCCTGCTTCCGGCAATAGCACTTCGATCACGTCCCAGGCCGACCAGCCTTCCCGGCTCGTCATGCGCAGCATCTGGCCGCGCCGGCTTGCGACGGCGGAGGTGATGCGGGACGATGCCGAGCCGGGCGTCATGATCGTCACATGTGCGATTGGCTCCAGCAGATAGGGGGAGGCCGCGGCCAGCGCGTCGCTCATCGCGATACGCCCTGCCGTACGGAATGCGAGTTCGGAGCTATCGACGCTGTGGAATGAGCCATCGACCAAGATAGCCGCGACATCGACCACCGGAAAGCCAAGGGGACCTTTGGCGATGGCGTCCTGGACGCCCTTTTCCACGGCGGGTATCCACTGTTTGGGAATGGCGCCGCCCGTGATCCGTTCTTCGAAGCGAATGCCCTCGCCGCGCTCCAGCGGACGCACCTCCAGCACCACATCGCCAAACTGGCCATGGCCACCGGATTGCTTCTTGTGCCGTCCGCGCTGCGTCACAGGTTTGCGGATCGACTCCCGGTAGGCGATCGTCGGTGGCTGCGCCGTGACAGCCACGCCATAGCGGCGCCTGAGGCGAGCCAGCACGACGTTCAGATGCTCGTCGCTCACCCCGTGCAGCAGCGTCTCGCGCGATGCCTCATCCTGCGTCCAGTGAAGGGCGTGATCTTCCTCAGCCAGCCGATTGAGGGCGGTGGACAGGCGCACCTCATCCTTGTGATCCTTGGCGGCAATTGCGATGGCGCAATTGGTCGCGGGGCGATCGGCTTGAAGAGCGCCGCCGCCGGGCTTTGCCGAAATGCCGATTAGATCGCCCGCCTTTGCCGTGTCGACTTTTGCAATGCCCAGCACCGCGCCGGGATCGGCGGAGGCGATCTTGGCGGTGGCACTGCCCTGAAGCGCGAACAGGCCGCCTGCGCGCAAGGTCTGGCCCGCGCTATCCTGCAACTCCGCGCCGTCTGCCAGCTTTCCGCCGAACAGTCGCGCGATCGCCAGCCGACCGACGGTGGCTGCATGGGAAATCTTCAGCACTTGCGCCGCCGCGCCGTCGATCCCAAGCCGTTCGGCGGTCTGTTCCGGTGAAGGCGTGTCGTGGCGCAGCATCTTGAGCAGCCTGCGGATGCCGAAGCCGTTGGCGGCGGAGCCGAACAGCACCGGCACGATCAGGCCGCTCGCGGTATCCTGCGCCAGATCGGCGAAGATGGTCTGGAGGCGTGGCTGCTCATCCGAAAGAAGCTGTTCGAGCAGGATGTCGTCATGGTCGGCAAGCTGCTCCAGCATGTGGAAGCGCGCGTCGCTTTCATCAGCCTTCAACTCTTCGGTCAGGGCGATCTGTTGCGATGGCTTGCCTGCCTCATAATGATAGGCGCGTTCCAGCGCGAGATCGACGAAACCATCTACCCGATCGCCCGACCTTATGGGAATTTGCCGCGCGACCAGGGCGGCGGCGCTCATTGGCGAGAGGGCGGCAAGCAATTCCTGGATGCTGCCCCGGGCCTGCTCGATCTTGTTGACGAACAGCGCGTGCGGGACGCCTGCACGTTCGAGCTTGCGCAGGACGGGCTCTGCCAGGGGCGCTCGCGCCGGGTCCGGATCGATGACGACGATGGCCAGATCGGCAGCGTTGAGCGCGATGGCCGCATCGTCCGCAAAGCTCGGGGAGCCGGGGATGTCGATGAGCGAAAAGGGATCGCCCATCCATTCGAACTGCATGAAGTTGATTTCGGTCGAGCTTCCCCGCTCGCGCGCTTCCGGACTCGCGTCTCCGACGCTGGTGCCCGCCTCTACCGTTCCCTGTCGCGTGATAGCCCCGCTGATGTGCAACAATGCTTCAGCGAGGCTGGTTTTACCCGCGCCGGCGGGGCCGATCAGCGCAATGGAGCGCGATTGAGTGCCGCTCATCCTTGCTCTCCTCATCCATCTTTGTCGGGCAAGACGGTCTATGTAAGGGAGCGATGTTCTGCCTATCGCGCCGCGAAGGCAAGGGGGGTTCGGCCCGATTGCCGAACCGCCCGCCTAGCCGGGCTTGGCTATTGTGGATGAGCCCGTCAGTCATCCTTTTCGGCGACGCCGTTGCGATTGTCGTCGTCGCCCGTGTTGGTCGATCCGAGATGGCCGGGACCGTGATAGTCGATCTCGCTCTGCCCGCCATGGCCCATGATGCTGCCCGGATCATTGCCGGTCTTGCGGCGGCCGTGCGGGTAGGGGGCTCCGGCGCTTTCGCCACCCGGGCTGCTCCCCGCCATGCTGAGATCGCTGACGCCATCGCCGCCTTGCTCGCCCCGCGATCCTGATTCAGGCAAGGTCCGCTTTTCGTACCCGTCCTCATCCTGGGGGTGCGGATCGAGCCCCTGCGCCTCGGCAAAGGCGGTGCCGGAAATCTCCTCCACTTCGGGCCCTACGCCCGGAATATGGCGGCGCTGCGATTGCGCGCCCGCCACCTCATTGGCCGATCGTTCCCCGCGCCATCCCTGTTCGGGCGGCGCGGCATCGTCCTTGATCGGAGAGCCCTGCCCCTGAAGAAATGCGTTGCGGTCATTCATAATAGTCATCCTCATCAGCCGGGAACTGGTTCGCCCGTCGTTCGATTGAGGAAACGCGTGGGCAAAGCCGCTGATCCGCTTCGATCACTTACCCAGGTTAGGACATCAGGACCTTTCGCCCGATCATCCGCGCGCCGATGTATGGAAAGGTGAAACAATGCCCCGCGATCCAGAGCGACGACAAAGGCGCAGTGCCAAGCGATGGCTGTGGGCGATCGTGGCTGCGTGCCTGGCCCTTGCTGCGCTGATCGCCTATACCAGCCTCAGGGCGCCGGACCCGGCATCCCGTACGTCAGATGCCCAGGTTCCTGCGTCCTCGGCAGCGGCGCCAGGGGATGAGAGCCGGAACGAATTGGCGGCTCGGTGATTGCAGTGTTTGCGATCCCGGCGAGCTGATCTTCCCACCTCAGGAGTGTGATCGATGTCGCTAACAGGTCTTACTGCCATCATCATCCTGATCGCCGCGGCCTTGCTGGGCCTGGTGCTCTACGCGCGCAACAGGGGCAGGGTGAATAGCGGCATCGCGCTGATCGCGGCGCTGATCATCATAGCGGCGGCTTCGGTGACGCTGCTCTATCCTTCTTTCCTCACGACGACGCATGCAGACCGGCCGGTGCCCTGACCGGCATGATCGTCCCCGATCAACCGTCAGACACGGCGAGCGTCGCCCTTCATTATGACGAGCTAGACCTCGCCTATCGCCGCATCTGGGGAGATCATGTCCATCATGGCTATTGGCGCCGAGGCGACGAGACACCGGAGCAGGCAGCTGGGCAGCTGGTGGCCGAAGTAGAGCGGAGGCTTGGCATCGAGCCGGGGCAAAGACTCTGCGACATCGGCTGCGGCTATGGCGCGACCGCAGCCGATCTGTTGGCCCGCCATGACGTGTCGATCACCGGTCTTACCCTTTCGGCCGCGCAGCACAGGATCGGGAGCGCCCGCTCGCCCCGTTTCACTTGCCTGCTGCGGGACTGGCTCGACAACGGCCTTGATCCGGGATCATTCGACGGCGCCTATGCCATCGAAAGCTCGGAACATATGACGAGCAAGCCGCGCTTCTTCGGGCAAGCCAGGCGGATATTGCGCCCGGGCGGGCGGCTGATCGTGTGCGCCTGGCTGGAAGGAGAGGCCGTTCCTGCCTGGCAAGTGCGGCACCTGCTGCTGCCGATCTGCCGCGAGGGCAGGCTGCCAAGCATGGGGAGCCGGAAAGACTATCTGGAGTGGGCCTCCGCCGCCGGATTTCGCCTGATGGATTATCAGGACGTCAGCCGGGAGGTTCGGCGCACTTGGTCGATCTGCCTCGCGCGCTTTTCGCAGAGCCTGTTCAGCGACCGCGGCATCCGCCAGCTGGCGCTCAGCCGGGCCACCACCAGCCGTGACTTCATATTGAGCCTGCCGCGCCTCATCCTCGCCCTGCGAACGGGGGCGATGCGCTATGGGATATTTCAGTGGGAGGCGATCTAGCCGCCTCGCGTCCAGCGCCGCGATTCACAGATGAAAAGCACGCAGCCGGTAAGCTTCAGCGACCCGTCCGGGTTTCTCGCAAGGGACGAGCGATAGCTTTTCCCGCTCTTGGGATCATAGGCCCGCCCTCCGGTCCAGGCCGATCCCGACCGGGTGAAATCCCACAGCGTAAGCAGCCCCGCCAAAGGACGCGTGCGAAGGCGCGGATCAGGATTGTGCACATCGGTCCTTGGGACGTCAGGCCGTGTGTCCAGCACCTTGACGATCCTCCCGCACAGCTTTGCGCCGCAAGGCGCGATCCGGACGAGCCCTTTGCCATCGTCCGTCATCCAAAGCCCGGTCACGTCGGCAGCAGGAGCCGCAGCCGAAGATGCCAGCATGAGCAGGGCAGCCGCCAACATCGTCATTCTCCCATCATCTCGCCTTCACGGTGATCCCAAAAGTCTGGCGCATCAACCCCGTTCCCGGTGTAGGAGGGTGAGGGGAGTGAATGAACCATGGCCGACCTAAGCACAAGATCGCGTCAGGAAGAGCAGATGGACGCGCCTGACCTTGACCCCGCCATATATGAGCGGGTGCTGCACGATCTCGCTCGGGTGAACCGCTGGACCTTCACGGCCTGGCCAAGCATCGCCTTCCTCCGGCGGGCGGTGGGAAGCGCCAGGCAGTTCCGCCTGCTTGATGTCGGGTTCGGCGATGGCGATGTCCTCCGCGCGATAGCGCGCTGGGCGCGCAAGCAGGGCATCGATGCCCTGCTTGTCGGCGTGGACCTCAACGAAAAGAGCTTGGCGGCGGCTCGGAGCGCGACGCCTCCCGAGCTATCCATCGACTATCGAGCAGGAGATTATCAGGACCAGCCTGAATCCTTCGACTTCATCATCTCCAGCCAGGTCACGCATCACATGACCGATGCACAGCTGATGACCTTTCTCCATCATATGGAAGCGAAGGCGCGGATGGGCTGGCTGATCTGTGATCTGCACCGCCATGGCTTTGCCCATTGGGGCTATCCCATCCTGGCCCGGCTGCTGCGCGTCCACCGGATCGTGCGTGAGGATGGCCAGCTTTCGATCGCCCGCTCCTTCCGCCGTGCCGACTGGATCGGATCGCTGGCGGAGGCGGGCATCACGGCCGATCAGGTGCGCATCGTGCGCCGCTTCGCCTTTCGCCTGTGTGTCGAGCGGGTGAGGGAAGAGCCGCTCACACTCTCCTGATCCGGGTGAAGGCGGCGGCGCTCGTTCCTAGCGCCGGGGCGCAATTCAGCACCGTCATGAGCAGGCTTCGCGGAAGCGGCGCGGCGGCGCCGTGGCGCAGCGCTTCGGCGATGCCAACGGGCATGCCGCACTGCCTGCGCCACGCGCGCTGCCATGCCGGGGCGGCATCAGGTCCGCCCGTCAGCATCGCCCGGGCGGCGCTCGTCCCGCTGGCCAATGCTATGGCGATGCCGTCGCCTGCGAGTGATGCGATGACGGCGCTCTGGTCGCCGGTACGAAAGATGCCCTTGTGCGTCACGCTCGCACGCCAGCCATAGGGGACGCCAGCTACCGCGTCGAAGCGGGAGGACGCACCCTGCAACCGCGCCTTCAGCAGCGGTGCCTCCTGCCGTAATTGATCGATCAGCGCGGGAACGCTGCCCGCTTCGGTCAACCTCTCCCGGCTGACTGACAGACAGAGATTGGCCGATCCATCCTCCTGCAACAGCAGCCCCGCGTAGCCCCTGTCGAACAGGTGCAATTCCACCATGCCCTCCAAAGCATCATGCAGGATGTGGGACGGGGGGAGGGTGGTTCGCAAACCGACGGACGAAGATGAAAAATCGCGTCCAACGCCCCGCAACTCATGCTTGCCCACGCTGATGAAAACAGCGTCGGCCGCGCTGTCCTGGCCATTGTCGAAGCGCACCGTGCGTGTGTCCGGATCGATGGCCCGTACGGTTCGGCCCCGGCTGACGAGAGCGCCAGCATTTCCGGCAGCTTCGATCAATGCGTCGTCCAGGGTGCGGCGGGAAATTCCGGCAGCCGTTGCAGGCAGGGAGGCTTCGATGCAGCGTTTGGCCGAGGCCAGCCGGAACCCTGTGATAGGCCGCGCTCCAAGTTTCCAGGGATCGACTCCCAGTTCCTCCAGTCCCGCAATGGCATCCCAGCCCAGAAAGCCGCCGCACACGCCAGCCGGGGCCGTCCGGTGGCGCTCGATCAACTGCGGCCGCATGCCCGCCTGCGCCAGCGTGATGGCGGCTGCCGAGCCAGCAGGACCGCCGCCGATGATCAGCGTTTCCGGCATCAGCCTGCTCTGGAAAGGCGGAAACCCTCGGCAGCGACGCCGGGGCCAAAGGCAAGCGCGACGCCATTGCCGCGCCGCTCTTCCTGAAGCAGGTCATGGAGGATGAACATCAATGTGGCGGATGACATATTACCGTTCCGGCCGAGTACCCCGCGCGAGACCGACAGGGCATCCGGCCCCAGATCCAGGCCATTCTGCACCGCATCCAATATCGATCGACCTCCGGCATGAACCGCCCAGTTCCCGATCGACGCTGGATCGGACGAACCGCAGATCTTCTCTCTTATGCCATCGTCCCGCAGCGCTGCCTGAATACGCGACGGAACTTCGCCCGACAGGTGCATCACAAACCCAGTGTCGCCGATTTCCCAGCGAATGAGGTCGGCAGAAGCTTCCAGGTTGATCGCAAAGGGCGCATCCATGGCGAAACCATGATCTTCCGCGCTGACCAGGGCGGCGGCTGCGCCGTCGCCGAACTGCAGCATCATCAGCAATCTTTCGACCTGCTGCTCGGGCTGAAGATGAAGGGAGGATAGTTCGACCGTGACGACCAGCACACGGGCTTGTGGCTCCGACCGGACGATATGCCGCGCCGTCCGCAACGCCGCGACTGCCGCGTAGCAGCCCATGAAGCCGACCAGCGTCCGCTCGACACCTGCCAGGCCAAGCGCATCCGCGATGATCTGATCGATGCCGGGCGCTACGAAGCCGGTACAGCTTGCCACCACGAGATGAGTGATGCCGTCCAGCGCTGTCCTGGCGCGCAGGTCCTCGATCGCACGCAGGGCCAGCGGCGGCGCGAAGCGGTGGTAAAGTTGCATGCGCTTCGATGTCGAAGGCATGGCATCCGCATAGAAGCCGCCGGGATCGACCGGCGACCCGCCCGCATCGACTGGCGGCAGGACCGACCAGCGATGGTTGATGCCGCTCCGTTCCGCCATCCGGGTGAAAAGGCTGCGGGCCCGTTCATCCGTGATCTGGCGGCTGGCCCAGTTGATGAAAGCGACGTGCACATCCTGATCAGGAACGGCGCAGCCGATGGCGTTTATGCAGGCACGTCTGTCGCTCATCGCGTTCCACTTTTTTGCTCAGACCCTTAACGCCGACGGTGCGTCAGATGATCCGGGCCGTTTGCGGCAGTGTAGCGCGATCATGATTGCTGCCAAATGAAACTGGCAACTACATCAACCTTGGCGGACGGTTACGGGAACCGTCTCCTCCCAAAGCAGCTCCAGCTTGCGGCGCGTGAACCGCCAGTCCTCGCCGTCGCGGCGCCACTCATCCACATAGCGGATCGTCCAGCGCAGCAGTTGATCCGCGTCATTGAGGAGATGATCGGCGGTGCAATAGGTTTCTCCGCTCGCCCTGTCGCCATCAATCATAACCATCTGATTATGGACCTTGTGAAAGGTCGACCGGAACATCTGTCCCAGCGCATCGATGGATTGCAGCGTGGCATCCAGTCCTTCGGTCACGAAGCCGGGGCCTTCGATCCGGCAATCTTCCGCCAGCACGGATCGCCACAATTGCTTGTCCTTGCGATCGGCTCCTTGGGCATAAACGTCGGCTGTGCGCCGCAGCGCCGCTTCATCCGCCAGTCTGTTCATGGCGCCGCTCACAGGTTCATGCCATTGCCGGTGACGATCGGCATGTTGGTCCAGACGCCCTTGACGTCGCGGATCCACCCCGCCGCCGCCAATGAACCGCCATCCACATGGATCGCCGTGCCCGTCACCCAGGACGCCAGCGGGCTGGCGAGGTAGAGGGCAGCGCCAGCGCAATCATCAGGATGGCCAAAGCGTCCGAGCGGGACCCATCTTTCGACATGCTCGCGATTTTCCGGCGGCACCATATAGTCGATCGGCGTCTGCGGCGTGTCCGTGGTTTCAGGTGCGATGTCGTTGACCCGAATGCCGAGCGGCGCGAGTTCGAGGGCCAGGCTCTTGGTAAAGCCGGTGATGCCCGACTTGGCGGCAGCATAGACGGCGCAGTTGGGAATGCCGCGATAGGCCTCGATCGAGGTGATGTTGATAATCGAGCATCCGGGGGCCGAAGCTTTGAGCAGCGGCAGCAGACGGTTGGTCACTTGCATGAGGCTGATCAGGTTGACGCCGATAATGTCCTGAATCTCATTCCCGCTGAGATCAGAAAACGGTCTGGAATGAAGGAAATGCCCGACATTGTTGACAAGAATATCGAGCTTCCCGCCTGTCTCCTGCTCCAATCTCCTGGCCAGCGCGTCAACCTGTTCCGGCTTCGTAACATCGCACTGAATGGCCGTGCCCGCCGTGAAACCGGCGCTGCGCTCCGGATCGATTTCCGCTATGAAAACCCGCGCACCCTGTCGCGCAAAAGCATCGGCGCAGGCGCGCCCGATGCCCGCTCCTCCTCCGGTCACCAAAACCGACTTGCCCGTAAAATCCAGCATCATCCAATCCTTGCTTTCATTCATGCGTTGATCACGCCGCGCCCAACAGATCGGGATTGCGCCGCAATTCCTGCCCGCCATCGACAGCGAAAGACTGGCCGGTGACCCAGGATGCAGAAGGGCTGGCAAGATAGGCCACCGCGGCTGCTATATCTTCCGGTTCTCCCGTCCGCTTGAGCGGCGTCTGCTCCAAAAAGCGGTCAATGACTGCTGGGCTGGCGAACATATCCCTGGTCGCGTCGCTGCGGGTAAGACCTGGACGCACTGCATTGACGCGAATGCCGAGCTCCCCCAGTTCATCCGCAACTGTCCGGATCAGCCCTTCCAGCCCCGCCTTGCTCGCGCAATAGGCCGCAAGCGCGGGGAAGGGGAGTGTCGCGGCGGTCGACGATATGCATATGATCGACCCTCCCTCTCGCATCAATTTGGCCCCGAGCTGCATGGCGATGAAGGCGCTCGTGATGTTGAGGTCGAGATCCCGGCGCAAATCCGCGACGCTGCTCGACAGGAAGGGCGCAAAGCCGCCACCGCCGACAGCCGGAACCAATATGTCGAGCCGATCGGCCAGGGCATAGGCTTTCGCCAGAGCATCCCCGACATCCTTTTCGGATAAGGCATCGCCAGCGAAGACAGCGATCTGCGCATCGGGTAGGTCCGCGATGATCCGGCTGCGTGCTGCCTCAAGCGCCTCTTCCCTGCGGCCCATGATGAGCACGCGGGCGCCATCAGCCGCCAAGGCCCTGGCGCAGGCAGTACCGATCCCACCGCTGCCGCCAGTGACGACTGCTGTCATACCCGCAAGCGGAGCGGCGCTCATTTGACTGACCGAAACTGGTCAACAACTTCCTTCACCGCGCGAGCGACATCATTGCGGCGATACGCCAAGTCAGCCATCGTTTGCGCGTCAGGCTCATATTGCACGACATTGCCGCGCCCGGTGAAGATCGCGACATCGGGAAGCATCGGATGTTCCTGGTCGAGCGAAGGTACATCGACGTCGTTACCGGCAGCCTGGAAGAACAGCTTGAAGTAATCGGCGAAGCTCAGATTTTCGTCACCCACGAGATAGGCCTTGCCATTTTCTCCTCGTTCGAGCGCGGCTTCGATCGCTTCAGACAAGGACTGGGTCGAAATGAAGTTGGTTACGCCAGCAGGGCCAAAGGGCGGAATGCCGAGTTGTCCTTCGGCGTAGCGGGTATAGGCCTCGAACATCGGCAGGCTCATGCCGGGGACAGTGCCAACCACGAAGGGCGCATCCACACTGACGACATGGAAGCTTTCATCCGCCAGCGCGGCAATTCCGTCTGTCGCCATTTTCCGAGCACGAACATAGACGCTCTTTTCCACCAGTTCCGGCGCGACGTGGGGGTAGAAGCTGCCAACATGAATGAAGTGGCGCACCCCGGCCTGCTCGGCGAGCGCTGCGAATTGCGGCACGGCCTCTGCATTGGCGCGATAGACGTGGGCGTCATAATCAGTGCCTTCGGGAACATGACGAATATCATTGCCCGCAGCAAAGATGATTGCGTCAAATCCCGCTAGATCCTGCCCTGTGAAGCTGCCCTCCACATAATCGCCCTGAAGGAACGGCATGCGAGAAAGTTCTGTGCTTTGTTGGGGAGGCTTGCGGCCTGAAACCGTGACATCGTGCCCCTTGGAAGCAAGATGAAGGGCTGCATGACCACCGATCATACCGGTGCCGCCGACGACGAGAATTTTCATGATAGGGTCCTCTCCATGGGCGCGCCGCGCCTCTTGATCGAGAGAGGTATCGATTCGAGTTTCGATTTGCAACAAGGCACCGATCGGGTATTAGGTATCTTATGGATACCAGAGTGAACCCCCAGACTGCCCTCGAGATTCTAGAGCTTGTCGGAAACAAATGGACAATGCTTGTCACTTATCGTTTGGGAGAGGGCGCGATGCGCTTTTCTGATCTCAAGCGATGTGCTGCACCGATCAGCTCCAAGATGCTGACGCAGACCCTGCGCGAACTTGAGCGCTTCGGAATGGTCTCACGCGAGGTGCTGCCGACGATGCCGCCAAGCGTGGAATATCGGCTGACGGATTTAGGCCGAAGCTTCCTGGGAACGGTAAGCGGGATCTGCGACTGGATCGGCGACAATCACGAAGCGCTAGAGGAGGCGCGTCGAAGAGAGACTATTGCTGCGTGAGGTATGAAAAGCCAGATCGTCTTACAAACGAGATCGGTCGATAATAAGGATTATGTTAAATAGTAAAGTAGGATAAAGGCGCTGACAATATTGCCAGCGCCCCAAATCTGCTTGAACTTAGACGATGCCTGCGCCGAGGCCTACAGGCTTGCGCTCCTGCGCCTTGCGCTCACGCCACAAGCTGGCCCGATAAGTCGACAGCACGTCGATCGCGCCGCCAGCTTCCAGTCGCGCCTTGGCGATGATCGGCGCCACATCGACATTATAAGCGCGACGCAGCGCCTGGAACGCCATCATCGTATCGTTGGCTTCCTGCGCCGCATGCAGCGCTTCGCGATCGACCAGCAGTGCCTTGGCAAAGCAGGCCGTGATCGTTTCCGCCGATGACAGCATGGATTCAATCGGGTCAGTCACATTGTGCGACTGGTCGATCATGTAACTGGGGTTGAACCCGTCGCGCGGGTGCAGTTCTGCCTCCACCAGTTCGTTGAAGACGAGGAAGAGCTGGTGCGGATTGATCGAACCGCTATCTAGATCGTCGTCGCCATATTTGCTATCGTTGAAGTGGAAGCCGCCCAGCTTGCCGAAGCGATGCAGGCGCGCCACGATCTGTTCGATATTGACGTTGGGCGCGTGGTGGCCAAGGTCAACGAGGCACTTCGCCTTGGGGCCAAGTTCCTGCGCGGCGAGGATCGATGAACCCCAGTCAGAGATGACCGTCGAGTAAAAGGCGGGCTCGAACATCTTATGTTCCAGCAGCATTCGCCAGTCGTCGGGCAGCGCGGCATAAACCTGTGCGGCAGCTTCCAGATAGCGGTCCAGGCTGCGGCCCAGATCCTGCTGACCCGGGAAGTTCGTGCCATCGCCGACCCAAACGGTCAGGTCAGTCGAACCCAACTGACGGCCGATCTCGATGCACTCGATATTATGCTCAACTGCCTGCTGGCGCGTCGCTTCCACGGTAGAGGACAGCGATCCGGTGGCGTAGGTCTGCGCCTGCCCGGCCTGATCCTGGAAGGTGTTGGAATTGACGGCATCGAAACCCAGGCCGAGGCTCTGAGCTTCCTCGCGCAAACCCTTGTAATCGCTGACCTTGTCCCAGGGGAAATGCGGCGACACGCGCGGCGTCACGCGGCTCAGCTGGTTGATGACGGCGCAATCTTCCAGCTTCTCATGGATGTTGGTCGGCTCGCCAGCGATCGGGAACTTGGCGAAGCGCGTGCCGCCCCGTCCCGCGCCCCAGCTGGGCACGGCGACGGAAAAGCCCGCCACCCGATCCTTGATTGCTTCGATGTCGATGCCGGTGCGCGACAGCTTGCGGCCGAGCGCGGCATAATCTTCGTCCAGCGCGTCCGCATCGCGGGCGTTGGCTTCCGCGATTAGTTCGGCGGAAATGGGCAGGTTGCTCATGATAATAACCTCTCCGTTGCCGATCAGCGCGTGAACGCCTGGGCATTGCCCGCATCGACATTGATCATGTTGCCGGTCGACTTGGCCGACATGTCGCCAGCCAGGAAGTAAACCGCCTCGGCGATGTCGGACGGCAACACGTCGCGCTTCAGCATCGAGCGCTGGCGGTAATGTTCCTCCAGTTCCTTGCCGGAGTCGATCCCATGTGCGCCAGCGCGTTCCTTGCGCCAGTCGCCGTCCCAGATTTTGCTGCCCTTGATCACTGCGTCGGGGTTCACCGTATTGACGCGGATGCCGAAGGGTGCGCCCTCCAACGCCAGGCACCGCGCCAGATGGTTGGCGGCAGCCTTGGCCGATGCATAGGCCGACGCGTTGGTCGCGGCGGCAACGCCGTTCTTCGAGCCGATGAACACGATCGACGCGCCGCCCTGTTCCTTCATCCGCTTCATCAGCGGGAAGGCAGCGCGGGCGGTGAGGAAATAGCCTTCTGCCAGCACGTCGTAATTCTTGCGCCACAGCGCGACCGTGGTCTCCTCGATCGGAGCCGAGGAAGCAATGCCCGCATTGGCGACGAGAATATCGAGACCGCCAAATTCGCGGGCGCAATCGTCGAATGCGGCCTGGACTTGCGCTTCATCGGTCACGTCGCAGACGGCGGCGCGGATAACATCCTTGCCGAACTGCTTGGCGAAACCTGAGCGAACCTCTTCGATCGCATTGGCATCGCGATCGGCGAGCATTACGCAAGCGCCATCCGCCAGCAGCCGGGCAGCAGTAGCAGCGCCAATGCCGCCCGCCCCGCCCGTCACCAGGGCGATCTTGCCGACGAGCGGCTTGGGCTTTGGCATGCGCTGGAGCTTTGCTTCCTCCAGCAGCCAATATTCGATGTCGAATGCTTCCTGCTCATCGAGCGCGATATATTCGCCGATCGCTTCGGCGCCGCGCATCACGTTGATGGCGTTGCCGTAGAACTCTCCGGCCAGACGTGCAGTGGTTTTGTCACCGGCAAAGGTGATACGCCCGACGCCCGGCACGAGGATCACGATCGGGTTCGCGTCGCGCATGGCGGGCGAATTGGACCGCTTGCACCGCTCATAATAGGCGGCATAGAGATCGCGATAGGCGGCGATCTGGTCAGCGAGATAAGCGTCATCCTGCAGCTTTGCGGGATCGAGCGGCAGCGGTGCGATCTTCGTGCGCAGGAAGTGATCGGGGCAGGACGTGCCTAGCGCGGCGAGGCGCAGGAAATCGGCTGAACCCACAAATTCCAAAGCTTCGACATCGTCGGAATAATGTCCGACCTTGGCGCGTGCGCCGGTCATCAGGCCACGCAGACGCGGCATCAGGTCGGCGGCGATCGCTGCACGGTCGGCGTTGGGCGCAACCACCTGACCACCGAAGGCTGGTTTTTCAGCCAACTTTGCGTTCAGATATTCGGCGGCGTCCGCGATCAGCTGAACGGTATGTTCGTAGCAGGACTTGGCGGTGTCGGCCCAGCAGATGATGCCGTGGCCCGCAAGCATGACGCCTTCGACGCCGGGATTTGCCCTGACGAAGTCGCGCAGCTGGACGCCGAGCGTGTAGCCCGGACGCTTCCAGGGCAGCCAGCCGATCTTGCCGCCCCAGATTTCACGGGTCGCGGCTTCGCCACCCGAAGAGGCTGCGAGCGCGATGATGGCGTCGGGGTGGACGTGATCGACATGTGCAAAAGGAAGTAGCGAATGCAGCGGAGTGTCGATCGAGGCGGCGCGGGGATTGAGGTTGAACGTGCAGTGGGGCAGGTAGCCGACCATCTTGTCGTCGTCGTCGGGGCCGCCATAATGCTTCTCAAGGCCTAGCAGCTTTTCCTGGTAGAGCGTTGAAAAGCCGTCGAGTTTCATTGAGCCGATGTCGCCGCCCGAGCCCTTGACCCAGAGCACTTCCACCTTCTCACCCGTCAGGGGATCGGTTTCCACGATCTTGGCGGAGGTATTGCCGCCGCCGAAATTGGTCACCGTAAGGTCCGAACCGAGCAGATTCGATCGGTAAAGGAGCAGTTCGGCGGGGCTGAGATTCGCGGCGACGCCGTCATCCCAGCGGCTGGAAGGAACGGCAAAGGGAAGTGCCGAGGACGAGACGGGATTTTGCATGTTCATGGCGCTCCTATTATCATTTGCGCTTTCCTCAATCAATCCTTTGCGTTATTAATCGATCATATTCGATCAAACAAGATGAGAAAATTTTCATGCGGGAGGACGAACTGAACCTCGGCTTCGCCATTATCGTCGATATCGGCAAGACGCTGAGCAAAGTGTCCCTATGGTCGCGCGACGGCCGGATTCTGGACCGTCAGGTGCGCCCGAACGAGGTGCGAACGCAGGACGGCATCCGCCGCCTCGACACGGACGGCATCGGCGGCTGGCTCGTCGAATCACTTTCACGCTACGCCTCCAGCAATGTCGAAGTGATCGTGCCCGTAGCCCATGGCGCAGGCGTCGCTGCCCTGACCGATGGCAAGCTGGCTTTCCCGCCGCTCGATTATGAACAGTCCATTCCGGACGACATCATGAGCGCCTACCGCAAGGAGCGCGACGCCTTTGCGGTCACAGGTTCCCCCGCCCTGCCCGATGGCCTGAACATCGGATCTCAGCTGTTCTGGCTGGATCGCCTCTACCCGGCCGAAATGGCGGCAGCAACGTTGCTGCCCTGGGCGCAATATTGGGGCTGGTTCCTGTCCGGCACGGCGGCCACCGAGGTGACGAGCCTTGGTTGCCATAGCGATCTTTGGACGCCGGATACTGGCCGCTTCTCTCCGCTGGCCGAGCGGATGGGCTGGGCTGAACGCTTCGCACCGCTGGTGAAGGCGGCCGACAGCATCGGTACGCTGCGGCCCGATCTTGCGGCTCGCACCGGCCTTTCTGCCGACATCCGCGTCCTTGCCGGGCTGCATGATTCCAATGCGGCCCTGCTGGCGGCGCGCGGCTTTGATGAGATCGCGCAGGGCGATTCAACCATCCTTTCCACCGGCACATGGTTCATCGCCATGCGCCTGCCCCAGGAAGCGCTGGCAACGAGCAGCCTTGCCGAAGGGCGGGATTGCCTGGTCAATGTCGACGCCTATGGCAGCGCCGTTCCATCAGCCCGCTTCATGGGCGGCCGGGAAATCGAAACGGTGATCGAATTTGACACGCGCCGGGTCGACATCAAGCCCGATCAGCCAGCTTTGATCGCGGCGGTTCCGGAAGTGCTAAAATCCGGGGCCATGCTGCTGCCGACGCTTGCGCCCGGCTTTGGCCCCTACCCCGCCGGTTCCGGCAATTGGACGGAGCGCCCGGATGACTGGTATCAGCGGCGGGCGGCGGTTTGCCTCTACGCTGCGCTGGTTGCCGACACGATGCTGGACCTGATTGGATCACGAGACCGGCTGCTGGTCGAGGGCCGCTTTGCCGATGCCGAAGTGTTCGTGCGGGCGCTGGCTTCCTTGCGGCCGGATATGGAGGTCTATACCGCCAACGCCCATAATGACGTGTCCTTCGGCGCGCTCCGCCTGATCGATCCCAGCCTGAAGCCCCAAGGATCGTTGAGCCGGGTAGAGCCGCTTGATCAGGATCTTTCTTCCTACCGTTCCAGATGGTTAGCTGGAATTGGTGAGCTTGTTTCTTAAAAGGTTTCGTGCATGCCGATAGCCAGCGTCGCCGATTTTCGTGAGGCCGCCCGACGCCGCCTGCCCCGTTTCCTGTTCGAATATATCGACGGCGGCTCTTATGCCGAGGTGACGCTGCGCAAGAATGTGAGCGAGTTGAGTGACATCGCGCTGCGCCAGCGGGTGTTGCGCGACGTGTCGGCCCTAGAACTATCCACCAGCCTGTTCGGCCGGAAGCAGGCTCTGCCGGTGGCGCTCGCCCCGATCGGCCTGGCCGGGTTGAATGCACGGCGCGGCGAGACGCAAGCGCTGCGCGCTGCCGAAGCGGCGGGCTTGCCCTTCACTCTTTCGACGGTGGGCGCCTGTTCTCTGGCCGAAGTCGCGCGCGCCGCGTCGCAGCCCTTCTGGTTCCAGCTTTACATGATCCGCGACCGCGCCTTCATGAAGGATTTGCTGGCGCAGGCGGCGGCCGCCCAATGCTCCGCCCTCGTCTTCACGGTCGATATGCCGGTGCCGGGGAGCCGCTATCGCGACTATCATAGCGGCCTTGCGGGCGCGGAGGGGCTAAAGGGCGCGATCTGGCGCACGGCGCAAGCGATGATGAGGCCGGGCTGGGCCTGGGACGTGGGCGTGCGCGGCCGTCCCCATACGCTGGGGAATGTCGCGCCGGTGTTGCAGGGCAAGACCGGTATCGAGGATTTCTTCGCCTGGATGCGCAATAATTTCGATCCGTCGATCCACTGGCGCGATCTGGATTTCATCCGGTCCGAATGGAAGGGCCCGCTGATCATCAAGGGGCTGCTTGACCCCGAGGACGCGCGGGAGGCGGCTGCGCTGGGAGCGGACGGTATCGTCGTGTCCAACCATGGCGGGCGGCAGCTGGATGGCGTTTTGTCGACCGCGCGCGCCCTGCCCCCGATTGCGGACGCGGTCGGCGACAAGCTGACGGTGCTTGCCGATGGCGGCGTCCGTTCGGGATTGGACGTGGTGCGCATGCTGGCGCTGGGCGCGAAGGGCGTGCTGCTCGGCCGCGCCTGGGCCTATGCGCTGGCGGCGCAGGGTGAAGCGGGCGTCACGAAGATGTTGCAATTGATCGAAGCGGAGATGCGGGTGGCGATGGCGCTCACCGGCTGTTCCACTATCGCGGACATAAACCAGAGCATTTTGACCGGGAGGGACATGGTATGAGTGCGGGAGCACAGAAGGATAATTGGCGGGACACGATCCTTGCTGGACTTGCCAACTATATCGACGCGGGGTCTATCGTCGCTGGCTCTGCCGCACTCGCGCTCTGGCAGGAAAGCTATGGGCTGTCGAACGACTTCATCGGCCTGATCGGCGCTTTCGGGCCGAACGCGATCGGCGCGGGCGTGGGCGCCTATGTCGGCGGGCGGCTGTGCGACAAGCTGGGCCGCAAGAAGATCTACCAGTGGGACATGCTGGTCTATGCGATCGGCATGGCGATGCTGGTCTTTGCCTTCGCGCCGTGGATGATCGTGGTCGGCTTCCTGATCGTCGGCGTGGCCGTGGGCGCGGATATTCCGGCGTCCTGGTCGCTGATTGCCGAACAAGCGCCCGATGACCGGCGCGGGAAGCATTCCGGCGTGGCGCAAGTGCTCTGGTATCTGGGGCCGGTGGTCGTGCTGTTGCTCAGCCTGGCGCTGACCAGCCTTGGCGAACTTGGCGCACGGATCGTCTTTGCCCATCTGTTGGTGATCGCGCTCGGCCTCACCTTCCTGCGTTCGCGGATGAAGGAATCCGAACGGTGGGAAGCCGCGCAGGCGGAAGGCGTCACCAAGCTGCCAGTGTCCACGCTGTTCCAGCCCAAATATCTGGCGTCCATCCTGGGCTTGGTCGGCATGTATGGTTTCTGGAACCTGTGGGCGGGGACGAATGGCTTCTTCTTCCCCTATATCCTGCGCACGGTGGGCGCGGCGACGCAGGCGCAGTCGGTCGCCATTCAAGCGCTGTCCTTCGCGATCGGCATGGCATCCATCGGCCTGGTCTTCATGCGCTATGCCGACAAGGTCAACCAGCGGACGCTGTTCGCGATTTCGGCGATCATCCAGGTGATCGGCATGGTCCTGCTGGCCATCTTCCCGCTGACCATCCCGATCGCGCTGCTGCACGTCTTCCTACTTCAGTTCGGCGGCGGTTTCGGCGCACAGAGCTTCTTCCAGCTGTGGAGTTCGGAGATGTTCCCGACCATGCTGCGGTCGACCGCGCAGGGCCTGTGCTTTGCGATCGTTCGCATCAGCCTTGGCATATTCAGCTTCTTCGTTCCGATGCTGAGCGCTACGGGCTTCACGACGCTGGCGTGGATTCTGACAGGCTTCCTCGTCATAAGCGGCGTCATCGGCACCCTTTGGGCGCCGCGCAACGAAGGCAAGTCGCTGGAACAGCTTGAAGCTGAACGGGCGGCTGCCTGATCAAGGGGGTTCGGGGACAATGCACGCGGAGGAACGCGAAAGGCTGATCATCGAAGCCATGGGCCCTACCGGCTTCGTCAGCTATCGCGCCCTGGAATCGCGGCTTGCAGCGTCCCCGGCCACGATCCGCCGCGACCTTTCCCGGCTTGAGGACGAGGGTGTGATCCACCGCGTCCGGGGCGGGGCGCGGCTGACGGAAAGCCATGGCGGCAAGCCGGATGGCGGGGCACGGCTGGCGGGCACGCCTTTTGCCCAATCCATCACCGAAAATCTGGCGCAGAAGCGATCGATCGGCCGGGCTGCTGCCGAATTGTGCCAGCATGGCGAAGGCATCATGATCGATGGCGGCACGACGACGTTGCAGATGTGCCCGCATATCGATGGGCTGGACCTGTCGGTGCTGACCAATTCGCTGCATATCGCCAACGCGCTGCTGCCGCAGGCGGGGACGCAGATACTCCTTCCTTCCGGCACGCTGTTCAGGGAACAGAACATCATCCTGGCGCCTGCGGGCGAAGAGTCCATGCCGCGATTTCACGCGCCCAAGCTCTTCATGGGCGCAGCGGCCGTGGGGCCTCAGGGCGTGATGCAGCAGGATGTCATTCTGGTCGCCGCCGAACGCCGCCTGATCGATCGGGCGGAGCAGGTCATCCTGCTGGTCGACAGTTCCAAATTCACGTCGTCGTCAGGAGCGATCGTTTGCGGCCTGAACGAGGTGGATGTCGTGGTCACGGATCGGGGCGTCGAGCCGCGTGCCATCGCCATGCTGGAACATGCAGGCGCTGAGGTCATCATCGCGGACGCATGATACCGCGACGCTTTTGATTGAAATAAAAGCGGGTGAAACTCCGTGTCAGCCCTTTGATGCTGCCAAGGCGTTTCACCCGCTAAACTATTTCTCGGCTTCTTAGCGAGGATTATTCTTCGCCATTATCCTTCACGCCAACGGTCGGAACGTCGATGGTTTCCTTCTTCGAGCCAACGACGACCTCCTTCGAGTCGACGTCGACCTTGGGAAGGTCGCCGCCCTGGACGCTGACTTCCGGCATGTCGCCGCCCTTGACATCGGCCTTCCAGAAGCCCGTGGCGAACAGGATGCCGACGACTGCCAGGATCAGGATCAATACTATTGCAAGCGTGCGCCCGCCGCGGCTTTTGTGAACGACCGTCCGGTCTCCGGTATAGGGATCTCTGTGAACTTCGGCCATCTCTATCCTCCTCTTGGTGGATAGTGAACAGATGGAGCTTCAGCTTGTTCCGTAAGAGTATCAAAGGGTGGCGAGAGACGGGCTGGTAGTTGCCGGGTCTCTCGCCATCTCTTCCCTGAACATCTTCCTTTTAGGCGAGCGGAAACAGGGGTGCGCGTACATAGGTTAGGGCTTCGATAATGTTCGCGATCACCCCACCTTGTTGAGATCCACCCCGCGCGTTTCGGGTGCCGCCGCAACGGCGATGAGGGTGATAAGCAGGCCGCCGATCACATAGGCGGCGACCATGCCGGTGCCCCCGCTCGCCTTGTAGAGCGACAGGGCGATGATCGGGGCGAGCGAGCCTGCGACGATGGATGTCGCCTGATAGGCTATGCTGGCGGCCGAATAGCGCAGGCGCGTGGGGAAAAGCTCGGTGATCATCGCGCCCTGCGGGGCGTACATGGCGCCATGGGCCACCATCGCGACGGTTATGGCGATACCAACGCTCCAGATCGTGCCCCCATCAAGCAGCGTGAAGAAGATGAGGAACCAGGCGGCTACGCACAGCGCGCCCGCGCCATAGACGAGCCTGCGCCCGATACGGTCGGACAAGGCGGCGAACAGGGGCATGGTGAGACATTCGAGCGCGGAGCCGATCAGCACGGCGTTGAGGACGAGCGAGCGATCGCCGCCCTTGATTTCCGTCCAATAGGTGATCGCGAAAGTGGCGGCGACATAGTAGCAGATATTCTCGCCGAAGCGGAGGCCCGCTCCGATGAGGAGGGCGCGGCCCTTGCGGCGGAGCGCCTCGATCGCGGGGAAGCGCTCGACGCCGCCAGCGGCCGCTTCACGGGCGAAGACCATGCTTTCGGACACGGCGCGGCGGAGCCACCAGCCAACGAACACGAGCACGATCGACAGCAGGAAAGGTATGCGCCAGCCCCAGGCCATGAAGTCAGCTTCGGTGAGCAGGGCCGAAGACATGGCAAAAACGGCGGCGGCGAGCAGATTGCCCGCGGGCGCACCGACTTGCGGCCAGCTGGTCCAGAAGCCGCGTTGCGAGGCGGGTGCGACCTCCGCCACGATCAGCACCGCGCCGCCCCACTCGCCACCCACGGCAAAGCCCTGAAGCAGGCGGAGCAGGACGAGCAGTACCGGCGCCCAGGTGCCGATCTGTTGATAGGTGGGGAGCAGGCCGATGGCGGTCGTCGAAAGGCCCATGGTGAGCAGGCTGATCATCAGCAATGTCTTGCGCCCGATGCGGTCGCCGAAATGGCCGAACACGATCCCACCCAAGGGCCGGGCGAGGAAGCCGAGCGCGTAGGTTGAAAAGGCGAGCAACGTGCCCGTCAACGGATCGAAGGACGGGAAGAACAGGCGGTTGAACACCAGAGCGGAGGCGACGCCATAGATGAAGAAGTCGAACCATTCGATCATCGTACCGATCAGGCTCGCGCCGACGACCGTCCTTAGTTCCCGCTTGCCGACCGCCCCATCGGCGGCATCCATTTGCGCGTTCATCCGCCCTCCCCCTTGTTCGCTATGGTCATCTGCATAGGGGCGAAGCGCTTCAAGGAACAAGCGCGAGTTGAGTGGGCGGCGAACTTTGTGAGGGAACCATTCGCCACTCCGGTCGTTGAAGCCCTTCAAGGCACGCCCGAAAACCCTTTTTAGGGGCTATTCGTGCATGCCGGGCGAAGGGCAAAAAGGGGGAAGTGGGCTTCCTGTGGCGCGGACTGCGCGACAGGGGCTTTTTTTAAACGGATGCAGCAGTCTAAATCGCCGATCACGCAGGCCTGGCTTTATGGTGCGCTGGCCGTTCTTCTCGCCCTGCCCTTCGCAGCCGACATCATCTTCCCGCTCGGGACGGCGGTATGGGTCGCCTATCTGCTTCCCATCGTTCTTTCCTATGTGGCGCGGCGGCAGCAGGTTCCGTTGATCGTTACCGCGCTGGCGACGCTGCTGACCATCGTCGGTTTCACGCTGGCGCCCCCGGGCGTCGATCCCCAGGTCGCGATCACCAACCGTGCGTTGGCAGGCGTTACCTGCTGGGTCCTGGCCATCATCGGCGTGCTGTTCATCCGCAACCGGCTGGCGATCGCGCGGGAGGAGTGGCTGCAAGGCGGACAGGTCGGCCTTGCAAAGGCGGTCGGCGGCGAACAGCCGCTCGATACGCTGGCGACGAGTGCGCTTACATTCCTGGCCGATTATCTAAAGGCGCAGGCGGGCGCGCTGTACATCGCCAATGGGGAAGGTTTTCGCCGCTATGCCACCTATGCGGTGCCTGCGGACGCGCCGCTGCCGGAGCGATTTTCGCTGAGCGACGGGCTGTTGGGCCAAGCGGTGCGCGACAAGCGCAGCTTTTTCCTCAAGGACGTGCCTGACGGTTATCTGTCCTACGGGTCGGCACTGGGCCAATCGAAGCCCGACAGCCTGCTTATCAGCACGACACAGGCCGACGGCACCATCAACGCCGTCATCGAACTGGGCTTGCCCAAGGACGCCGATAGCGAGGCACAGGCATTGCTCGACAGGATCGGTGCGCAGCTGGGCGTCGCCATTCGGTCAGGCAAATATCGTGCGCGCCTGCGTGAACTGCTGGAAGAAACGCAGCAGCAGGCCGAGGAATTGCAGGCGCAAAGTGAGGAGCTGCGCGCCAATAATGAAGAGCTGGAGCAGCAAAGCCGCCAGTTGCAGGAATCGGCGGCTAGGCTGGAAACCCAGCAGGCGGAGCTGGAACAGACCAATTCCCAGCTTGAAGAACAGGCGCGGCAGTTGGAAATCCAGCGCGACGACCTGACGCGGACGCAGCGATCGCTGGAAAACCAGGCTGGCGAGCTTGAACAGGCGAGCCGCTACAAGTCCGAGTTCCTGGCGAATATGAGCCACGAACTGCGCACGCCGCTCAACTCGCTGCTGATCATGGCGCGATTGCTGGCGGAAAATCGCGGCGGCAACCTGTGGCCAGAGCAGGTGCGGCATGCCGAGACGATCGAGACGTCAGGCAATGACCTGCTGACGCTGATCAACGACATTCTCGACATTTCAAAGATCGAGGCGGGCAAGCTGGAACTGCACACCCGCCGCATGAGCATCCGTGCGCTCACCGAAAAGATGGAGGCGGTCTTTGCGCCGTCCGCAAAATCGAAGGGCCTTGCGTTCAGCGTGAAGCAGGAGCCGGGCGCGCCTGCGGAAATGGACAGCGATCCCCAGCGGATCGAACAGGTGCTGAAGAATTTCCTGTCCAACGCCATCAAGTTCACCGAGACGGGATCAGTCACTCTGGCCGTGAACGCAGCCGCCAACGGCAGGATCGCCTTTACCGTGCGGGACACGGGCGTCGGCATCCCGCCCGAACAGCAGCAGGTGATATTCGAAGCCTTCCGCCAGGCCGATGGCACCGTCAGCCGCAAATATGGCGGCACCGGCCTTGGTCTTTCCATTTCGCGCGAACTCGCCCGCCTGCTTGGCGGCGAAGTGCAGGTGGAGAGTATCGCTGGCGAAGGCAGCGCCTTCACGCTGATCCTGCCCGAGCGCTATGATGATGCGGCAAGCGGTTCCGCAGAGATGTTGCGGCCGGTCGAACAGTTCCGCCCTGCCCCGTCCAACCCCAAGCCTGCCCGCCGCCGCAAAGGCCCGGCCGCGCAGGACGACCGGGAAACGCTGTCGGGCGATGCGCGCGTCATCCTGATCGTCGAGGATGATCCGGTGTTCGCCAAGATCCTTTGCGATGTCGCGCATGAGCTGAATTTTCAGTGCCTGATCGCGACCACCGCCGACGAAGGCGCGCTGATGGCGCGGCAATATGTGCCCAATGCCGTGATATTGGACATGAACCTGCCGGATCATACCGGCCTTTCGGTGCTGGACCGGATCAAGCGCGACGTGCGGACGCGTCATATTCCGGTGCATGTGGTATCCGTCGATGACGATAGTCAGGCGGCGCTGTCCAGCGGCGCGATCGGCTATCTGTTCAAGCCGGTGAAGCGCGACGCTCTGGTCGATATGCTGGAAGGGTTGGAAGCGCGCATGTCCCAGCGCCTGCGCCGCGTTCTGGTGGTCGAGGATGATGCGCAGCAGGCCGAGAGCGTGAAGCTGCTGCTCGCGTCGCGTGATGTCGAGACGGTCGAGGCGCATTCCGCCGCGCAATGTTTCGATCTGCTCGGCCGCGAGACATTCGATTGCATGGTGCTCGACCTCAACCTGCCCGACGCTTCGGGCTTGGACTTGCTGGAGCGACTGAGCGCTGATGAGGCTGTCGGTTTCCCGCCCGTCATCGTTTATACCGGCCGCGACCTTGCTCCCGAAGAAGAAATGCGGCTGAGGCGCTACAGCAAGTCGATCATCGTCAAGGGCGCTAAATCGCCCGAGCGCTTGCTGGATGAGGTGACGCTGTTCCTGCATCAGGTGGTGTCCGACCTTCCGGAACCGCAGCAGGCGCTGATCGCCAAGTCGTTGAACCGCGACGCCGCGTTGGACGGACGCGAAATCCTGGTGGTCGAGGACGACATCCGCAACGTCTATGCCCTCACCTCCATATTCGAGCCGCATGGGGCCAAGGTGCGGATCGCACGTAACGGGCGCGAGGCGCTCCAGACGCTGGACGAGGCGGCGCGCGGCCTTTCCGATCCTGTCGATCTGGTGCTGATGGACGTGATGATGCCGGAGATGGATGGCCTCACGGCCACGCGGGAAATCCGGTCCCAGCCATGGGGCAGGCAGATGCCCATCATCGCGCTCACCGCCAAGGCCATGGCGCGAGACCAGCAGGACTGCCTGGACGCTGGCGCGAACGACTATCTGGCCAAGCCGCTGGACGTCGACAAGCTACTCAGCCTGACGCGCGTGTGGATGCCGCGATGAGCGAGGAGATATTCGCACCCCACGAGGAGTTGGAGCTTGACCTGCTGCTGGAGGCGCTCTGGCGGCATTATCATTACGACTTTCGCGGCTATTCGCGTGGGTCGCTGCACCGGCGGCTGGCGCGCGCACAGCAGCGGCACGGGTGCGAAAGCCTGTCGCAGCTTCAGCATCTCCTGCTGCGCGACCCGGCGGTGTTCGCCGACCTGATGGGCTTCCTGACCATCCAGGTGAGCGAGATGTTCCGCGACCCCGCCTATTTCCGGGCGTTGCGGGAATTGGTGGTGCCACACCTTCGCACCTATCCTTCGCTCAAGATCTGGATCGCAGGCTGTGCCAATGGCGAGGAATTTTATTCGCTGGCGATCCTGTTCCGGGAAGAAGGGTTGGAGGATCGAACCATCTTCTATTGCACGGACATCAGCCCCGCCGCGCTCAAGAAGGCGGAGGCCGGGATCTATGACCTCGACCGGATCGCGCAGTTTACGGAAAATCACCGGCTGGCAGGCGGCAAGCAGTCGTTGTCCGATTATTATACCGCTGCCTATGGCGCGGCCGTGTTCGACAAGACGCTGCGCCGCCGGGCGGTGTTTGCCGAACATAATCTGGCCAGTGACCAAGTGTTCGCCGAAGTGCAACTGGTGTCGAGCCGCAATGTACTGATCTATTTCGATCGCGAATTGCAGGACCGGGCGCTCGGGCTGTTCGGCGGATCGCTGGTGCGCGGCGGATTTCTGGGATTGGGGTCGAAGGAGACGCTCCGCTTCTCCCGCTACTCCGCAGCCTTTGCCGATTTCCATGAGGCAGAGAAAATCTACCGGCGCAATGTGAAGGACTTGGAGGATCTGCGCCATGCAGCATGAAAAGCCCAAGATCCTGGCGGTCGATGATGTCGAGGAGAATCTGCTCGCGCTGGAGGCTCTGTTCGCTGGAGAAGGCGTCGAGCTGCTGAGGGCGCGGTCCGGCGTGCAGGCGCTCGAACTGCTGCTGGTTCATGATGTCGCGCTGGCGCTGCTGGACGTGCAGATGCCGGGCATGGATGGTTTCGAACTTGCCGAACTGATGCGCGGGACCGAGCGAACCCGGCGGGTGCCGATCATCTTCCTGACGGCCGTCGCCACCGATGAAAGGCGGCGATTTCGGGGATATGAGGCGGGCGCCGTCGATTATCTGCTGAAGCCCGTCGATGCGCATATCCTGCGGAACAAGACCACCGTCTTCGTCGAGCTTTTCCGTCAGCGAGAAGAACTGGCGCGCCAGCGTGACGAGATTGCCGCCGCCCTCGCCCGGCTGCACGCGCATAGCGACAATTCGCCGCTCGCGATCATCGAATTTGACGCGGCACGCCATATCATAGGCTGGTCCAATGGTGCCGAGCGGCTGTTCGGATGGCGATCGCCGGAAGTGGCCGGGTTCAAGACGAGCGAACTCAAATGGATCGACCCCGATGATGAGGCCGCGTTCGATGGGTTGATGAGCGACCTGATCGCCGGGCGCAGCGTTCGCGCCGTCCAGCATTTGCGCATGCGCACGGCCGAAGGGCTGACGCTGGAATGCGAATGCTATTGTTCGGCACTGCTCAATGGGCAGGGACGGATCGTGTCCGTCAATGTCCAGATTCTCGACGTGACCGAACGGAAGCGCGCGGAAGAGACGCAGCGCCTGCTGATCGGGGAATTGAACCACCGGGTCAAGAATACGCTGGCGTCGGTGCAGGCCATCGCCGTGCAGACCTTGCGCCATTCCTCGGGTCCGTCCGACTTTGCTCCGACCTTCACGGGGCGCATCCATGCCCTTGCGCGCGCGCACTCCTTGCTCAGCAGCACTACGTGGCAGGGCGCGTCTTTGCGCGAACTGGTCAATGGCCAGATCGACATTGGCGCCATCGATCTGGGGCAGCTGCTGATAGAGGGGCCGGAACTGGAGCTGGCGCCCGAGTTGGCGCTGCATGTCGCTCTCATCCTGCACGAGCTTGTGACCAATGCCCATAAATATGGCGCGCTTTGCACACCGGCGGGCACCGTGTCGCTGTCGTGGAAGATGGAGCGTGAGCATCTGGCGATCCGTTGGGCAGAAAGCGGTGGTCCGCGCGTTGCCGAGCCCACGCGCAGAGGATTTGGCACGGCCCTTATCGAACGCAGCCTGAAGGCGGAAGGCGGACAGGCGCGTGTGAGCTATGAGGAAAGCGGCGTTTGCTGGACCATGACATTGCCCACGGGGCCGCGCATCAGCCGGGTCAACATTGCAAGTCCGGGGATCAATCCTGGCGAAGAGCTGAATGCTGCTGAAGGCGGCGCGATCACCGGGCGCGCTTTCCTGGTGATCGAGGATGAACCGCTGGTGGCGATGGAGATTGCAAGCCTATTGGAGGATGGCGGGGCGGCAGGGGTGACGATCGCTGGCTCGGCCGAAGAAGCGCTGGCATTGATCAAGAGCGCCGACTTCGACGCTGCGCTGCTCGATGGCAATTTGCAGGGCATGTCCGTCGATCATGTTGGCGCGGCACTGGCGCAGAGGAACATCACCTTCGCCTTTGTGACTGGATATGGCCGGGAAAGCCTGCCCGAGGACTTTCAGGACCGGATGTTGATCGGAAAGCCATTTGATCCCAAGGGCTTGCTGAATTGCGCGGCGAAGCTGTGCGAAGATGCCGACATGGTTCGCCTCGCAGCGCCCCCCATTGCTGTACAATAATGTCTTTCCTGTCCCGCCAGCGTCTTTTTCCTCATAGGTTGGTGGAAAGCGGCGCGAGCGGCCCCATCTAGGGGGCATGGCAAGTTTTTCGACCGTGAGTTTCCGGGAGCTGCGGGCTCCCTCCATTCTCGCCGCATCGGTGCTTCGATGAACGAGAGCATCGCCTATCTCGGTTTGCTGGCCGATGAGGAGATCGAACTCGACAGCGCCGCGCTGATGTTGAGTGCGCTCGATCATGACGGGATCGACGTTGAACCCTATCTGGAGCTGCTGCGCGGAATTGGCAAAGCCATCGATGCGGAGCGGTCCGGCGCCGGGGACGATGAGCTGCAATCGGGTGAGGCCCAAGGCGCCCTGCTCGCGCGCGTGATTGGCACGCAGTTCGGCTTTGCGGGTGATAGTGAGAGCTATGATGCGCCGCTGAACGCGGACATGGTGCGGGTGCTGGACCGCCGGCTGGGGCTGCCGGTCAGCCTGTCCATCCTCTATGTGGCAGCCGCGCGGCGGGCGGGATGGCGTTCCCACGCCCTCAACACGCCTGGACATGTCCTGGTCAGCATCGGGCCTGAGGATGCTCCGGCGATCATCGATCCCTTCCGGCGTGGCGCACTGGTGCAGGCTGAACAATTGTCAGAGTTGTTGACGAGGGCCGCCATTTCCGGTCCCCAGGCCCAATCCGCCGTCGAGCCGATGTCGAACCGCATGACCCTCGTCCGCCTCCTCCTGAACCAAGCTACGCGAGCGGAGGATGCGGGTGATACATGGCGGGCATGCACCATATATGAGCGGATGACCGTGGTCGCGCCTGAACATGACGCCGGCTGGTGGGCACTTGCCCGCTTGCAGCTGGTGCATGGCGAGGTCGAGGCGGCGCGCGCGAGCCTATGCGCCATGCTGGAGATCAGCCGCGACCCTGAACGCCGCCGCTATGTCGCAGCGGCGCTTAGCCAGCTCTCCGGCCAATCTCAGGCCTAAAGCCCTGCCCGGTGCGGGTTCAATCTCGCCTGAGGTCATTGCCGGCGCGCTCCATAGCGGCGCCCGCGTCCTGCTTGGCTTCCCGTGCTTCGCGCCGGGCATCCTGAGCTGCATTGCGGCTGGCCGCTCCGACTTCATTTGCGCCCTCATCAAACGCCCGCCCCGCATCGTCGAGGCCGTTGTCGATTTTCTCGCCCGCCTGATCCACTGCCCGGCTGACATCATTACCGATCGCCGATCCCGCATTCTCAAGGCTATCCGCTGCCTTTTCCGAGCAAGCGGACAGGCTCATGCCCGCCGAGATCGCCAGGCCAGCCAGAAGTGATAATCTCATGATCTTCCTCATCTTACCGTGGAGTGCCTGAGCTTAACCACCGCAAGACATTATGGTTGCTCGCCAGTCAGCGGCTGCGCAACCCGAACACCATCGACCGGTCGGCGTCGGGGATCAATCCTTCCAACACGCGCCAAAAGCCGGTGACGGAGCCCTGCCCCGCCTGCGCATAGGCCGCCGCCATCTTTTCACGCAGGGCACGGAATAATTCAGCCTCCAGCGCCTTGCCCGAGGCACTGAGCCGAAGCAGTTTTTGCCGCCGGTCATTCGCCCCTTGCCGGGTTTCGATATAGCCGCGCTCCACAAGGTCGTTGAGTACCCGGCCGAGCGACTGTTTGGTGATGGACAGAAGGCGCAGCAATTCCTTCACAGTCAGGTCAGGCTGGCGCGAGATGAAATACAGCGCACGGTGATGCGCACGCCCCAGCCCCTGCGCCGCAAGCCCATCATCGATGGACCGCGTCAGGGCGGAGTAGCCGAAATACAACATCTCGATCCCGCGCCGGATTTCGTCCTCCCGCAGGAACAGGGGAGAGGCAGGCGTGACCTGCGAAGCCGGTGCATTGGCGGGCGAACTATTTGCATTCATGCCGGGCGTTCCAGGAAGCTTTTGACGCCCGCATATTGGCGGAGCAAGTCTGTGATGACTAGGCTTTCCTTTCGCGCAAGAGACGCTATATGCCGTCCCCGCGCCCGGCACCGCCGCGCGCATGCTGGGGCGTAGCCAAGCGGTAAGGCAGCGGTTTTTGGTACCGCCATGCGCAGGTTCGAATCCTGCCGCCCCAGCCAGTTTAAGTTTTCTGATGTTTTTCAGTTGCTTAGAGGGCAATCGGAACCTTCTGTGGGGTCCGTCTGTGGGGTCCGCTAGACCGGGCAATTGGACTCTTACCGAAGCTTGACCAATCACCCATGACTCGAGGTGCGTTCGCCACACCTCGACCTTGATACGAACGCGGCACTGCTCAGTATACTTCGAAGCTGGACCCCGAGGAGCGGCGGCTGTTTCCCGCAATATGCCGAATAGGGGTGGCAGTCAGGCTGATACCCCCACATTATTAGTGAGGGGGATGGGTTCGCTTGGCTGAAAGGCGAAGCCCATACGTCTGCCGTTTCGGAGTCTGGCCTCTACAAGCTCATCATGCGATCCGACAAACCGGAGGCCATGGAGTTCCAGAGCTGGGTGGCCAAAGTCGTCCTACCGAGCATCCGGAAGACCGGCGGGACCCCCTTCGTTCGAATGGCACCTTATCCGCTACTGCTGGCGGGGTAAGCCAATGTAACGGAAGCAATCTTATTCTCCTCTGCCACAGGTGACATGGCACAGTTTCGCTGCAATCTTCTCGCTAACGTAACGATTGGAGCGAGCAAGGATGTTGGACGAACGGATGACCTTTCGGCAGTGGTCGCAGGGCATCTGCATCTTATCGAACTATGCTCCTATTGGCGATGCACTCCTCTCCTGCCGCCAGTGGCGCGTTGACCAGTCGGCAGGCGGATTATGCGTTGGCGGTGTTCCTGCTCGCCTACATCCTGTCCTTCGTCGACCGCCAGATATTGAGCCTGATGGTCGATCCCATCCGCCGCGATCTGGGTGTCAGCGACCTGCAAATGGGCCTGCTCCAAGGCATGGCGTTCGCCTTGCTTTATTCCATCCTGGGGGTGCCGCTCCGCCTGCTGGCCGATCGATGGCCGCGCAAATGGATCATCACGGCGGGCGTGGCCTTCTGGAGCGTGGCGACAGCCTTTTGCGGCCTCGCCAGAACTATGCCGCTCTCTTCGCTTCGCGCATGGCCGTGGGCGTCGGAGAGGCCGCCCTGTCGCCCTCCGCCCACTCCTTTCTGAGCGATGCCTATTCCCGCAGCCGGCTGGCGCGCGCGATGGCGATCTACACGCTCGGCATCACCATCGGCGGCGGGCTGGCGCTGATGATCGGCGGCACGGTGATCGACCTTATCGGCACAAGTCGCAATGTCGACATGGGTCCGCTCGGCACCTTCCGCTCATGGCAGGCCACCTTCCTGATCGTCGCCAGCCCCGGCCTTCTCGTCGCCCTGCTGGTCGCCACCATCCGCGAACCCCGGCGTGGCGCTGGGTCGGGGCAGCCCGGCAGGCCTGACGATGACAGAACCGGGCTTTCTTCGCTGCTCGCCCATATGGCCCGGCACCGACGAGCCTTTGCAAGCATCTATCTCTCGTCCTGCATCCTCGGCATCATGGGTTACGGCATGACGGCCTGGTATCCGACGCTGCTCATCCGCAATTTTGGCCTGTCAGCGGGGGAGGCTGGCCGCTACCTCGGGCTTGTCTTCCTGTTGCTGGGGAGCGCAGGGGCGGTCTGCGGAGGGCTCCTGTCCGAACGGCTGGCGCTGCGTGGCCGCAGCGACGCCAACCTGCGCGTGGTCATGGTCGTATCCATCGGCACCTTTGCGCCCGCGACGCTGGCGCCGCTGATGCCATCGGCGGTGCTGGTGCTGGCCTTGTTCGCGCCAGCCTGTTTTCTCTTCAATGCCTATTTCGGATGCGCCATCGCCGCACTGCAGCTCGCCACGCCGCCGCGCATGCGGGCGACGAATTCTGCCCTGTTTCTACTCGCCAACGCGCTGGTCGGATTGTCGCTCGGTTCCGCAATCATTCCGCTGCTTGACCGTCAGCTTTTTGGAGGCGGAGGCGATATCGCAATGCCGCTTTCGTTGGTCGCGGCGAGCGCTTGCGCATTGGCAACTGCCATCACCGTTTATGGCTGTGCGTATTATGGCGCACTGGCTCAAAGCGGCGATCAAAAAGCGTGAGGCCCCAACAGGCACTTTTATTAAAATTCTATCACGTTGCTCGTATGAAGCCCCATAGTACTCGGTCGATCTTTCGGAGCAGATCTTCCAAAGTGTTTTGAAGCCATCGGAGGAAGGCTTTCGCGACTCGTGAACGTCTGGTGCTAGCATAGCCTGACGTTCCCAATAACAGCGGCGAACGGCAGAAATGTCTCAAGCCAAGTCATGCTTCGCACGGGCTTGGCATTCGGTGTTGCCCGAATCCGGAAAGCCACCTCGCCCCGCAGAAGTTCATCCGTCGAAATCAACGAACATTGCATTCTGCTTAAAACGCCAAGCTGGTTTGCAACGGCTTTGTGGATATCTCCTCGACTGAGAACAAATGCGCCGGCGGCGTAACCAGCAGATCAGCCTCCGGCACCTTGGGGTCCAACCACTGCATGACCTGCCGCCGCTGAATGATCGCGCCATGACGCTCCTGATAGCGCATCACCTCCGGGTTCGCGTCGACCGTGATGATGCGGTAGCTGACCGGCCATTCGCCCACGGCCGTTCCCCAGATGGCAGCAAGGTAGAAGAAGTTGCCATCCTCCAGATGCACGCGAAATTTCTTGTCGCCGTTGCGGATGTGAAACTCCGACGCGGGCACCAAGCAGCGATTGGTCGGGAATGTGCGTCCTTCGCAGCGGATGAATTCATAGCGGACGCCGTCACAGAAGCGCGGATTGGAACCCCAGACCGCCTCGATCATCTCCATTTCCTGGACGTCCTCTGGATTGCGCCGGATGATGGCACGGCAGCTCCCGAGCGCGTCGGCATCAAAGGGCTTTCGAGTCCATGACGAGAACATACAAGGAACAATTTGCGGGAGCAAGCGGGGGCAGAAAGGAGGAGCGATGTGCAACAACTATAGGCTGGAGGTAGACATCGCCTCGATCGCCGAGGATTTCGAGGATCTCAAGATCAAGATGCCCCAGGGCAAGCCAATGTGCCCGCACGCGAAGATATCAAGATTACCGATGTTGCGCCGATAGCAGCTGAGGATGCTGTATTGTCGAAGATGCACCAAATCTGCCCATCCGCTTGCTCCTGCCGGAGCAGCTGCTCCGCATAATAGCTCACGCGCTCGGCATAGCTGGAACGGTACATGACCGGAGAGCCATGCAGCCGCCAGTAACGCAAGCCTGTCCATCCTCCGGGGTACGAGGCGGCTGGGCAGACAGCAGGATCGGCTGCCACACGAGCAATCCGGTGCTGGTTGAGAAGCACTTCGGCCTCGGCTCCGAACCAACTTGGGTGGCGCGGCTCGCAAGCGGTGAAGGCTGGACTTCTCGATGTCAGGTCGCTGAAGAAGCCGGTGGCTACC
This sequence comes from Sphingobium sp. TomMM35A, assembly GCF_054771735.1. Classification (NCBI taxonomy): domain Bacteria; kingdom Pseudomonadati; phylum Pseudomonadota; class Alphaproteobacteria; order Sphingomonadales; family Sphingobiaceae; genus Sphingobium; species Sphingobium sp. TomMM35A. The sequence continues at coordinate 163,957 of NZ_BSRC01000002.1, read as the reverse complement.
TTGGGGCCAAACTCGAGCTTGGGCGGCAGCTGAACCAGCAACACGGCTAGCTTTTGCTCCGTAAGCGTGGGCTGGAGGCCGCAGATCAGGCGGCTTCGGCGATCGGTTGCTGATCTGGTCGCCAATTCCACGGCATGAGTTCATCCCAGCGAGCGGCAGGCCAGTTGCCGGCGATCTTGGCGATAACGTCGGCAATATAGGCCTGTGGTTCGAGGCCGTTGAGCTTTGCGGTCTCGATAACGGAGTAGATGGCCGCCGCCCGATCGCCGCCTGCCTTTGATCCGGCGAACAGCCAGTTTTTACGGCCCAAGGCCACGCATCGCATGGCACGCTCCGCAATGTTGTTATCGATCTCCAGACGCCCATCATCGAGGAAGCGCGTGAGCGCCACCCAGCGCTTGCGGCCATAGGCGATCGCTTTCGCCATCTCGGACTTGGGCGAGAGGCGGCGCAGGGCATCGTCAAGTGCTTGCCGCAGATCATCGATCAACGGCTGAGTGCGGTCGTGCCGGCTTCGTCGGCGGATCTCGGGTTGCTGGCCTTGAACCTCTGCCTCGATCTCATAGAGTTGGCCGATGCGTTCTAGCAGGTCGGTGGTGAGCGGCGTCGGCTTGGTGGCGTGGATGTCGAATATCTTCCGCCGGAAATGCGCCCAGCAAGCAACCTCGGTGACGCGGTTCGTGTCGTAGAGCTTGTCATAACCGGCGTAACCATCAGCCTGCAGGTAGCCGGCGAAGTTGGCCAGCTGACGCTGGGGATGCGCACCGGTGCGATCGGTGGTGAACTCATACCAGACGAGCGAGGGGGTCGTAGCGCCCGAGCCACGATCATCGACGGCGTAAGCCCAAAGCCTGCCGGTGGCCGTCTTGCCCCGGCCCGGATCAAGCATGGGAACAGGCGTATCGTCGGTATGGATCTTTGAGGCGGTGAGGCCCACCTCGCGAATGCGACTGACGATCGGGTCGAGCAGCACGGATGCCTGTCCTACCCAGCCCGCCAGTGTCGATCGGTCGATCTCGACCCCCTGCGCAGCCATGATCTCGGCCTGGCGGTAAAGCGGCAGATGATGGTCGAACTTGGAGACGACAACGTGGGCCAGCGTGCCGAAGGTCGCCTTGCCGCGCGCTATCGCCTTTACCGGCACGGGCGCCTGGACGATCTTCTCGCAGGACCGGCAGCTATACTTGGGCCGGATGGTCCGAACGACACGCCATTGCACTGGCACGGCATCGAGCATCTCGTCGCTATCCTGCCCCAGAGGCCGCAGCGCTCCGCCGCAATCTGGACAGGTGCAACTGCCCTGTTCGGGCTCGATCCGCTGTTCCTCCCGCGGCAGATGAGCAGGCAGCGCACGAACAGGCGACGGCCGATCAACCTCTGCCGGATCGGCCCGGCGGGCGGCGGCGACGATGGCCTCGCCTTCGAGCTCTTCGAGCGCAAGCTCAAGCTGTGCGATCTGAGTGTCGAGCTTCTCGGACGACTTGCCGAACTGCATCCGCTTGAGGCGCGCGATCTGCACGCGCAGCGTGTCGATCAGGATGTCTCGGGCAGAAATATCGGCATGGGCGGCCGCCAAAGCAGCTTCGAGCTCGGCGATCCGAGCGTCTTTATCAGCGGTGGAAAGGCCTGCGTCCGACACCGCGACCCTATAGCGGAACAGACGCCGCAATGCCAGAAAAAGCGCCGGAAAATGGGCGTTTTTAGCCCGCGAGTGATGGGGTGAAAGTGCGTTCCGGCCGCCGCCAGTCGATGCCTTCCAGAAGCATGGAAAGCTGGGCCGCCGTCATCACCACCGAACCGGTCTTGGTCGATGGCCAAATGAACCGGCCTCGGTCCATCCGCTTGGAGAAAAGGCACATGCCCTGACCGTCATACCAGAGCAGCTTTACCAGATCACCGCGCTTCCCTCGAAAGGCGAACAGCGCACCGGAATGCGGGCTCTGCTCCAGAACTTGCTGCGTCATCACAGCCAAGCCGTCAAAACCCTTACGCATATCTGTTGCGCCGCAGGCCAGGAATATCCGCGTTGAGGGCGGCAGCGGGATCATTGCGTCAGGACGCCGATCACCCGCGACAGGGCATCGGCATCGACGGTGGCGTCCACGTTCACCCTGATGCCAGACGGCAGCTCGATGCCGATCACTCCCTCGCTGCGTGCTGCGACCGTTGGCCCAGGCAAGGCCAGCTGATCGCTGATCTGCACCTCCGCAAAGGCAGGCTTGATCGACTTGCGCACCCCGGCGAGCTCACCGGACATCGCCTGTCGCCGCCATGTGTAGATCGAGCCGCTGCCGACGTCATGGCGTTCACAGGCCGCGCGCACGCAGCCCTCCGGGCCGAATGCATCCTGCAGCACGGCCAGCTTCTGCTCTACCGTCCACCGCCGCCGGCCTGACACCCGGCTAACGATCTCTATCCGACTACTCATACGACCGCTCGTATGAGTAGTCGCTGCGCTGCTCGCTGAATCTTCAATCTCGTCCGACACCGGCCACCCCGCTTAAAGAGCGGCAATCATCCCGGCTAATGGGCGCTGCGCAAGGCGGTCGCCAGACCCCGCTTACTTTGCTCCAGCTCGCTGGCCTCAGCAAGAAACTGATCGAGAACAGATGAACAATCTTGAAGCTTAAGTTCGTGGGTGATGCGTTTGGGGAGCTTCACCGAGAAGCGAAAATCTGCAGGCGTGCTATCGCGCCAGCGCGCCCAGGTGGAGGGTCGGTGTGAACGATGGAACGAGCTATTTATTTCTGAAGCCCTGAACCTTGTCGCATATCTTTCAAGGCTAGCTCCGTCACTGGGAACGTCCTCCGCTGAAGCGCGCGAGATGCTCCATCCCGCTGTTCCGATATGCACTAGTCGCATTGTGCCGTGGCACGAAAAGTCCGCGTCGAGTGCCTCTTCGCCCAACTAAGAAGCTCCCTAACCTGATGAAGTGCCTGCCGGATGAGCCGGAAGATGATGGTGTGCCATGCCGCAGTTGCAGGCTCTGTCCTTCCGTTCCCTTGCCAGCGCCTTGGCCTTCCTTCGTTCATGGCGGTTTGCCGTGGCGTTTGATTGACTGTCCATATGATCGACGGTTTCCAGCATAGGGCCAGACCTGATGGTAAGCTCCGCTCTTGCAACTCCTTAGCTCGCCAGCTGTTCCACAAGTGGCCTGCCAAGCTATGCCGGGATGAGCGCGGCGAGTGCGGAGGAGTGGAACTTCTTCATTCAAAAAGAGCTGCATATGATCTGATCTGCTAAGGACAAGACTGCGATGGCTGAGCCGCTCGACGCCTGATCATTGGTGCCGGACCGGCGCCATCTACCTGACGCGTTTTGACCTCAAGACCGGCCTCATCGATGCGGGGCACAGTCGGGCCGCCATGATCCCATGGACGTGAATGCAAAGCGCATATCCTTGCGCGAGGCCATGATGTTCGCTCCGTGCCGTTGAACCCGTCGCAGCCTGGGCGCGAAGAAGCTGTCCCTGCTTCACGATACAGGTGCGCAGTTTGTCCAATCATCGGTGAACTGGGGTGATGCACCCCTTGCTCAAGATCTTTAGGAACTTGGGCTTCCCCATGGAGGTGAGGGTGATTTGGCTATCGGCCAACGAGGGCGGTCGGGACGAAAAACCTGACGGCCCGCCGTTGGGCACTTGAAATTGGCCGGGAACGGTAAAGAATGGTCGCATTTATCCGCAGATTTACCAACATTAAATCTATGCGCGACGCATACAATCGGATCAGGATCCAATTTGGCCGCGGCACGTGCGATATATGCTGGGCTGACGCGGTGGTTGCCGATTGGACCTCCCAACGCCGCATCCACGAGAAAAGCGGCGATCGTCCTTGCAGGGCTAATTCGTGCGGCGGACGGCGGGATAGGTCCTATGGTGGCGAAGGAGACGGACTAATATATGCCCCATTGGCCGGTGCTCTTGTCCCCTTCCGTCGATAAAGCCAGGGCGAACGATGGTGAGTGATGGGAATTCCGGGCGCGTAACCGCGTCCTCCAACTCGCCCTTGATCCGCGTGTACATGAAGGGCGATTGAGCGTCCGGCGAAGGACCGCGCGGGCGTCGACCTGCGGCAGCGTCATGATCGTCGCCTTGTCGGCAAGCAGGCCGCTGAACGCAGCCACAACTGCGAACTCAGCTCCGTCGGCCTGTTCAGCATCCCTTAGGTTTTAAGCTTATCCGAGGCCATAACCGATGTCAGCGCAAAATAGCGCTCGTATCACGCAACCCCGCCATATAAAGGCGCCCGACCTGCGGGACGCGCTCACCGATCCAGATCTAAGTCGCCCGGTTCTTGGCCACGACAGCTCGGATGATCAGCAGGAAGGCGGCGAACCGTACAAGGTACACGAAGCTCCTCTGTTCATCGGGTATGCCGCCAAGCGCAAGGAAGATTTGGCCGGCCCCAAGCAGCAAAAACGAAACTGCGAACGTAACGAACAAAGGATCTCGGGTTTCTCTCCAGAAGCGCAAGAAGAACAGCGAGATAAGCAGAAATCCGAATGAAACGGCTCCGGAAAGAAAAGCTGGCAAGGTCATATATCCTCCTCGCTCTCCCATATGAATCCGAAGAGGAGCGCTCCGACGGCGCAAAGCGAGAGTAGCAGGCGCACAAGCTGGAGGTCGGCGGATGGGATAAGTGCCAGATCGATTACGAGGAAGAGATTATTGAGCGCCAGTAGAGTGAAGCATGCGGTGCTCCAGAAGAGCAGCCGTGAGCCACTTGCCGCGTGGCTGCGCCAAAGCAGATAGGCGCAAGCCGAACTTGTCGCAAAGCATAGCGCGTACACAATCGAGGGGAAAATGGCTCCAGTCATTCTTCCCTCCGAAGTCGAAATGCGTCCGCGAACAGACGGGCAGACGAGGCCGGCGCCACGATCATCCTTCGAACGGCGTCAGGGCGTTGGATGTACAGCGCTTCTGCAGCTGCCGCCATGCGCTCTGTAGCCTCATTGGCAGGCTGATACCGGACACGGTCGGCTGAATCGGTCACCACCAAGCCGGCCGTTAGAAGCAGGTCTACACTTTGCTGAACGACCAAGTCACTGCTGCGCATGGCTGCAACAAGCTCTGGTTGGCTCCACGGGCGCTCCGGGTCTTTCCGCAGAACGCACATAAGTTCGAGCGACCAGACCGATCGAAAGGCTGAGCGGATGAAGGCCGAGGTTTCTTGCCGGCTGGGCATGCCGTTTGCCGTCTCCCACTGCGATTTTCCCCCGAATGCGCGTGCCTTCTAGCTGCTCTGACCTGTGTTGCAATTGAATTTGCGCCATTTTTGTCCACTTCTCGTAACGGTTCGTCGCTGCTATCAGAAGCGCAGGTCGGGGGGCCTAATCATATCTCCACGTTCGATGGAGATGCAGGAGTGCTTGGTGAACGCAGAATCGCCCCGCGGTGCCCTTGACCGTCGTGAAATCGTTGCCGCCCTGCGAAGTTTCCGCCGGGGTGATTTCTCAGTTCGCCTGCCAGAGGATGTCCACGGACCCGACCGGGAGATTGCGACCTTGTTCAATGAGGTCGTTACACTTGAGGAAGAAATAACCAACGAGTTCGACCGATTGTCCCGGGTCGTTGGCAAAGAGGGCAAAATCACGCAGCGCGGTCATGTTCGTGGGGCAACCGGCGGATGGGAAACAAAGCTGCTGGCGATAAATGAACTGATCGAGGACATGGTCCAGCCCACGGCAGAGGTGGCGCGGGTCATCGGGGCGGTGGCAAAGGGCGACCTGTCCCAGTCGATGACGGTCGAGATTGATGGACGCCCGCTGCGCGGCGAATTTTTGCGTATCGGCAAGGTGGTGAACACCATGGTCGAACAGCTCGCCTCCTTCACTTCGGAGGTTACGCGTGTTGCTCGTGAGGTCGGTACTGAAGGGAAGCTTGGCGGTCAGGCTACGGTGAAGGGCGTCGCGGGCACCTGGAAGGACCTCACTGACAATGTGAACGCCATGGCCACCAACTTGACCGGACAGGTGCGCAATATCGCCGAGGTGACGACGGCGGTGGCGTCGGGTGATTTGTCCAAGAAGATCACGGTGGAGGTTAAGGGCGAGATCCTGGAGCTCAAGAACACCATCAACACCATGGTGGACCAGCTGAACTCCTTTGCTTCCGAAGTGACACGTGTGGCGCGTGAGGTGGGTACGGAAGGCAAGCTAGGGGGCCAAGCGCGGGTGGAAGGCGTCGCGGGCACCTGGAAGGATCTCACCGACAACGTCAATCTGATGGCCGACAATCTCACCGGTCAGGTGCGTAATATCGCTGAGGTGACGACTGCGGTGGCATCCGGTGACTTATCCAAGAAAATCACGGTGGACGTGAAGGGCGAGATCCTGGAGCTGAAGAACACCATCAACGTCATGGTGGATCAGCTGAACGGGTTCGCATCGGAAGTGACTCGCGTGGCACGCGAGGTCGGCACCGAGGGCAAGCTCGGCGGCCAGGCGCAGGTGCCGGGCGTTGCGGGTACCTGGAAGGACCTCACCGACAATGTGAACTTGATGGCCGACAATCTTACCGGTCAGGTGCGCAACATTGCCGAGGTGACGACGGCGGTGGCTTCGGGCGACTTGTCCAAAAAGATCACGGTGGACGTAAAGGGCGAAATTCTGGAGTTGAAGAACACCATCAACGTCATGGTGGACCAGCTGAACGGCTTTGCGTCCGAAGTAACGCGCGTGGCGCGTGAGGTTGGCACCGAAGGCAAGCTCGGGGGCCAGGCGCAGGTGCCAGGGGTCGCCGGGACCTGGAAGGATTTGACAGACAACGTCAACCTGATGGCGGCGAACCTCACCGGGCAGGTGCGTAACATCGCTGACGTGACGACCGCTGTGGCCAAAGGCGACCTCTCCAAGAAGATCACGGTGGAGGTTAAGGGCGAGATCCTGGAGCTCAAGAACACCATCAACACCATGGTGGACCAGCTGAACGGGTTCGCCTCCGAGGTGACCCGGGTGGCGCGTGAAGTGGGTTCGGACGGCAAGCTTGGCGGGCAGGCGCAGGTTGAGGGCGTCGCGGGGACCTGGAAGGACCTGACCGACAACGTCAACCTAATGGCGGGCAATCTCACGGGGCAGGTGCGTAACATCGCCGAAGTGACGACGGCCGTGGCGAAGGGCGACCTTTCGAAGAAAATCACCGTGGACGTAAAGGGTGAGATCCTGGAGCTCAAGAACACCATCAACGTCATGGTGGATCAGCTGAACGGCTTCGCGTCCGAAGTGACGCGCGTGGCGCGCGAGGTCGGGTCCGAGGGCAAGCTCGGTGGCCAGGCGCAGGTCCCCGGCGTGGGCGGCACTTGGAAGGACCTTACCGATAACGTGAACGCCATGGCGGCGAACCTCACGGGTCAGGTCCGCAACATCGCCGAAGTGACGACGGCCGTGGCGCTGGGGGATCTTTCCAAAAAGATCACTGTGGACGTGAAGGGTGAGATCCTGGAGCTGAAAAACACCATCAACACAATGGTTGATCAGCTCAACTCCTTCGCTTCGGAAGTGACGCGCGTGGCGCGTGAGGTGGGAACCGAGGGCAAACTGGGTGGTCAGGCCCAAGTGCGTGGTGTCGCTGGCACATGGGCGGACCTTACCGACAACGTCAACCTCATGGCGGCAAATCTTACCGGTCAGGTCCGTAATATCGCAGATGTGACTACGGCCGTGGCACGCGGCGATCTATCCAAGAAAATCACCGTCGATGTGAAGGGCGAAATCCTGGAGCTCAAGAACACCATCAACGTCATGGTGGACCAGCTCAACGGGTTCGCATCAGAGGTTACGCGCGTGGCGCGCGAGGTCGGCACCGAAGGAAAGCTTGGCGGTCAGGCGCAGGTGCCCGGTGTGGGCGGAACCTGGAAGGATTTGACCGACAACGTCAACCTGATGGCGACCAATCTCACCAACCAGGTACGCGGCATCGCCGACGTCGTGACCGCAGTGGCTCAGGGCAATCTGAAGCGTAAGCTCACCGTCGATGCCAAGGGTGAAATCGCGGCGCTGGCAGAAACGATCAACTTCATGATCGAAACGCTCGCCACCTTCGCGGATCAGGTGACGAACATGGCGCGCGAAGTGGGGATCGAGGGCAAGCTGGGCGGACAGGCGCGGGTTCCAGGCGCAGCAGGCTTGTGGCGCGACCTGACAGACAACGTGAATCAGCTTGCCGCTAACCTTACGAATCAGGTGCGCTCGATTGCCGATGTGGCAACCGCCGTCACAAAGGGCGACCTGACCCGATCGATCGCTGTGGAGGCGTCGGGCGAAATGGCAGCGCTCAAAGACAATATCAACGAGATGATCCGCAACCTTAAGGACCAGACGCTCAAGAATGCGGAGCAGGATTGGCTTAAGACGAACCTCGCTCGCTTCAGCCGCATGCTGCAGGGAGAACGCGATCTGACCACGGTCTCAAATCTCATCATGTCCGAGCTCGCACCGCTGGTGAATGCCCAATACGGCGTGTTTTATGTGAGCACCCGGGAAGGCGACGAGACGGTTCTTGAACTCGCTTCGAGCTATGGTGCGGAGAGTAAAGAGGAACTGAAATCGAAATTCATGCTGCGAGAGGGCCTGGTGGGCCAAGCGGCGGCAGACAAGCGGCCGATTTTGCTCGAACAAGTTCCATCCGACTTCCTGCGCATAGGATCAGGCTTGGGGCATGCGACACCCGCGAACGTCGCAATCCTCCCTGCGCTGTTCGAGGATGAGGTGAAAGCCGTGATTGAGTTGGCTTCTTTCGCGGAATTCAACGAGACCCATCAGAGCTTTCTCGATCAGCTGATGGAGTCTGTGGGCATCGTGCTCAATACGATCGCGGCGACGATGCGAACTGAAGGCCTGCTCAAGCAGTCGCAGTTGCTAACGCAGGAGCTCCAGGCTCGCCAGACGGAACTGACCACCAAGCAGGAAGAGTTGCACAACACGAACGAGGAGCTTCAGGAAAAGGCGCAGCTCCTGGAAAATGAAAAGAAGCAGGTGGAGGGGAAGAATCTCGAAATCGAAATGGCCAGAAGGGCTCTGGAAGAGAAGGCCGAGCAGCTGGCGCTCACTTCGAAATACAAGTCCGAATTCTTGGCGAACATGTCGCACGAGCTGCGGACACCGCTAAACTCTCTCCTGATTTTGTCAAAGTTGTTGTCGGACAATCCGCAGGGCAACTTGAACGAAAAGCAGGTGGAGTTCGCCCGCACCATCAACTCGGCCGGCTCTGACCTGCTGAACCTCATCAACGACATTCTTGACCTCTCCAAAATCGAATCGGGCACCGTGTCAATCGAAGTGGGCGAGATGCCCATGCAGACGCTCCGCCAGCATATGGAGCGAACCTTCCGGCAGCTTGCTGCGGACAAGAAGCTGGATTTCAACGTGAAATTCGCCTCCGATCTGCCGACGACGATCCGCACGGACGAGAAGCGGCTTCAGCAGATCGTACTCAACCTGCTTTCTAACGCGTTCAAGTTCACCTCGGTTGGCAACGTCACCCTCGCGGTCCGGGCCGCCACCAAAGGGTGGAGCTCGAACCATCCAGTGTTGCGCGCGGTCGATAAGGCGATTGAAATCGCGGTTACCGACACAGGTATCGGCATTCCAGAGAACAAGCAGAAACTGATCTTCGAAGCCTTCCAGCAGGCAGATGGCACGACGAGCCGGAAATATGGCGGCACGGGTCTAGGACTTTCCATCAGCCGCGAAATTGCACGTCTTTTGGGCGGAGAACTGCAAGTTCGCTCGACACCTGGCGAAGGCTCGACCTTCACCTTGTTCCTTCCGTTTGAGGCAATTGCCCCTGTAGACTTGCCGCAACAGGCAACCCAGCCGCGCTATGACAATAGCGGGGCATTGGTACCGACCGCGCTGCCATCTCCTTTTGAACTGACAGACGATCGCGATCATCTGAATGGCGAGCCTTTTGTGCTCATCGTAGAAGACGATGCCACCTTCGCATCCATCCTGCTCGACATTGCCAGATCGGTAGGCCTGAAGGCGGTCGTGTCCGCCGCGGGTGCCGGTACACTCGCAATGGTACGCAAACTTCAGCCCAGCGCGATCACGCTGGACCTCGGATTGTCGGACATTGACGGCTTCGTGCTACTCGACCTCCTCAAACATGATCCTGAATCCATGCATGTACCCGTGCACGTGATTTCGGGCGCAGAAAAAGTGGCGCGCGCCCTCGACCTTGGCGCATTCGGTGTCACGGAGAAGCCTGCCGAAAGGGCGCAATTGGCGAAAGTGTTCAAGAAGCTGGCTGCTGCGATGAGGAGCGCGCCTGTGAGTGTCGGAGTGGATGCGCGAGCGAGGTTGGAAGAACAGCAACTCGTGCGGGGAGTACCGGAGCTCCAAGGCGCGAAGGTGTTGATCGTCGATGACGACATCCGCAACATCTACTCGCTCACCAGCGTTCTGGAGAGCTATGGTGTGGAGGTTGTGCATGCCGAACGCGGCAGAGACGGTATCCTGATACTGGAGCAGACGCCCGGTATCGATATCGCCCTCATCGACATCATGATGCCCGAAATGGATGGCTATGAAACGATGCAGCAGATCAGGAAGCGCGCCGAACTTGCGGCGCTGCCCCTGATCGCGGTGACGGCCAAGGCGATGAAGGGGGACCGGCAGAAATGCCTGGACGCTGGAGCCTCGGACTATATCGCCAAGCCGGTCGACATCGATTTGCTGCTCGCTCTGCTGAGGGTGTGGATATCGCGAGCTCGCGAGGAGGATAGCGTCCTGCCGCTGATGGCGGCGGAGCGCAATTGAGGTGATGATTACTTCCATGCGGGAAAACTTTGCCATTGCTTCGCCCGGGGCCGAAGCTGGCGACCAAATGCAAGGACCGACGTCCGACCTGGCGCGCGTGCTGGTGGTGGACGATGATGAACGCAATCTGCTCGCGATCACCCATGTGTTGGAGGATCTGGCAGAGGTCGTGGTCGCGAAGTCGGGCGAAGAAGCATTGCGCCACCTTCTTAAGGGTGACTTTGCAGTCATCCTACTCGACGTGTTCATGCCGGGAATGGACGGGTATGAGACCGCCCAGATGATCCGGTCGCGAGAGCAGACAAAGCGAGTGCCCATCGTTTTCCTGTCAGCCGTGAACAAGGAAAATGAGCACCTCTTGCGTGGCTATACGCTCGGTGCCGTTGACTATGTGTTCAAGCCCGTCGAGCCCGTCGTGCTGCGCTCGAAGGTTGCCGTGTTCGTGGACCTGTTCACCATGAATAAGGAAGTGCAACGCAAGGCCCGCAAGGAGCAGGCACTGCTCGACGCAGCCTTGCAAGCCAATCTTGAGCGGCTGCGCGCCGAAAAGGAACTGCGCCTGATCGGGCAGCGCCAGGCAGCCATCCTTCAGTCCTTGCCGATCATCCTCTATCTGGAGGAGCTCCACGTCAGTCCGCGCATGCCCAAGTTCGTCAGTGGCAATTTCAAGGCGGTGACGGGCTTCAACTTTGAAGAAATTCAGCATTCCCCGTCTCTTTGGGTCGACCGGCTCCACCCGGAAGATCGCGAGCGCGTTCTGGAAGCGGTTGCACAGCGTCCCACCGAGCGATCCATGTCGGTCGAATATCGCTGGCAGTGTGCCGATGGGCAGTACAGGCACTTTATAGATCAGGCAGTATTGCTTCGCGACTCCTCCGGCAATCCGGTTGAATATGCGGGTACGCTTTTTGATGTCACCGAACGGAAGGACTTGGAGGTCCAGCTGAATCAGGTCCGTAAGATGGATGCCATCGGCCAGTTGACCGGCGGCATTGCGCACGACTTCAACAATCTTCTGGCGGCGGTGCTTGGCGGTCTGGGAATGATCGAGAGGCGGGTGGCGCTAGACGAAAAGCAGAAGAGCATCATCAACATGATGCGTCACGCTGCCGAACAGGGTGCAGAGTTGGTGAAGCATCTGCTCGCTTTTGCCCGTCGCCAGAAGCTGGCGCCAGGTGTGATTGACGTCAATCAGCTTGCCACATCCGTGACAAGCTTGCTCGATCATACCTTGGGCGGCCTGGTCGAACTCAGATGGGACGTGCAGGACGGCACCGCTGATGTGTTCGCCGATGCCGCGCAGCTTGAATTGGCGCTGATGAACCTGATCATCAACGCCCGTGATGCAATGCCCGACGGCGGCATCATCACGGTCGGCGCCCGGAATGCAGAAGTGATCGAAAATGAAGATCTGAGCGACCTGTCAGCCGGAAGGTACGTCACTTTTACCGTCACCGACACCGGCTGCGGAATAGCGCCACATTTGCTGGATCAGGTAATGGAGCCGTTCTTCACCACGAAGGCGGTGGGGAAGGGAACCGGGTTGGGCCTCAGCATGGTATACGGCTTTGCACAACAATCCGGCGGCACTGTACGGGTGAACAGTCAATTCGGCGCCGGCACCTGCGTTGAGATATGGTTGCCTGAGGCGCAGCTGGAGCGAACGCCAGAACCGAACCTTCTGTCTAACGATGATCTAAGTAGCCCGCAAACGGCCCTGCGCATATTGCTGGTCGATGATCATGACGCTGTGCGTGCGACAACGGCGGCCCTGCTGGAGGATATGGGCCATCGGGTGACTGATGTGGCAGACGGATTGTCTGCCTTGGACATGATCCGCAGCGATATAGGCAAGTTTGATATACTTGTTACTGATTATGCCATGCCCAAAATCTCAGGCACACAGCTAGTGAAGGAGGTGCGGCGCATTCTTCCCGGACTGGCCGCAATGATTATCACCGGCTATGCAGATGCACGAGAGCTGCTTCGGGACGACCTCGAGGTCACTATTTTGGAAAAGCCTTTCACACCCGAGAAACTTCATGCGGCATTGTACAGCTATTCGAAGATAAGGGAGGTGAAATCCATTAACGAGGCAGGGTGATTGGCAGGGCTACATGGGGGGTGTGTTTAACACCCTCAAGTGAGATGCCCGGCTACTTCGCCTATCGCGTGCCAGCAAATTTCCAAAGGCGTGGCAAATCGCCGTTCTGGTTTTCAGAATTAAAACGTCCCAAATAGAAAAGCGGGCCGACTGGACCTGAGAACGACAAATTAGCAGTTGAATGGCGACAAAGGGTCGGGCTTGCAATCCCATGCTTCAACCCTATCGTCACGCAACAAAGGGGGGGTGCGGTAATGACCGATGGAGAGGAAGCGGCGCTGATTTCGGCTATGACAGCCGACACGCGCTATGTGATGTTGGTAAGACGTCGCTCGCGGCTCGGCTGGTGGTTGTCGGCAATAATCTTCCTTACCTTCCTGGGATATTTGATGCTGATCGCGTTCGACAAGGCGCTGCTGGGAACGCCCATTGCGGGAGGCGTTACTTCTCTTGGTATTCCGGTCGGCCTTGGTGTCATCTTGCTCGCCGTCGCTCTGACTGCCACCTACGTCGTCTACGCCAATCGCCATTTTGACGCAGCTATGGCGAACATTCTGAAGGATCATGGCGCATGAAGGCTGCTTTGGCTGCCCTCACTTTTCCGTTGATCCTCCTGCCGGCACCTGGATTCGCTGCGGCGCTCGAGGGGGAAGCTCAGCGTCAGCCGATCAACTGGGTGGCGATTGCCATGTTCGTGGCCTTCGTCGGGCTGACACTTTGGATTACCAAAGCCGCCGCCGCGAGAACCGCACTGCGTCGGATTTCTATACGGCTGGCGGTGGCATCACGGGCTTTCAGAACGGCTTGGCTATGGCTGGCGACTACATGTCGGCCGCCTCTTTTCTCGGCATCTCGGCACAGATTTTCAATGATGGCTATGACGGCCTCATCTACTCGACAGGCTTCCTAGTCGGTTGGCCGATCCTGCTCTTCCTGATGGCGGAACGGCTGCGGAACCTGGGCCGATATACCTTCGCTGATGTGGCGTCCTATCGCTTCGCCCAAGCGCCGGTTCGCAGTTTCGCCGCGATCAGCACGTTGCTGGTTGTCAGCTTCTACCTGATTGCGCAGATGGTCGGGGCCGGACAGCTCATCAAGCTCCTGTTCGGTCTCCCCTACGCCTTGGCAGTGCAGATCGTCGGCGTCCTCATGATGCTCTACGTGTTGTTCGGAGGTATGCGCGCCACGACGTGGGTCCAGATCATAAAGGCGGTGCTGCTGCTCGGCGGGGCGAGCTTCATGGCGTTCATGGTCATGGCGCATATGGGCTTTTCATTTGAGGCCCTCTTTGCTCGCGCTGTAGAGGTGAAAGCAGGCGCCGCGCTAGCAAAGGGGGTGGACGGAGCTGAAGCTGCGGCGCAGGGCCGCTCGATCATGGCGCCGGGCAACTTCATCAAGGATCCCGTTTCTGCCATTTCATTTGGCCTGGCGCTGATGCTGGGTACTGCGGGACTGCCTCACATTCTCATGCGCTTCTTCACCGTTCCTGACGCCAAGGAAGCGCGCAAATCCGTGCTCTGGGCTACGGGCTGGATAGGCTATTTCTATATCCTCACCTTTATCATCGGCTTCGGCGCGATCGTGCTCGTAGGGACTGAGCCCAGTTATCTAGACGCAGAAGGAGCGCTGCGGGGCGGCGGCAATATGGCCGCCATCCATCTCGCGCACGCAATCGGCGGCAACGCCTTTCTTGGCTTCATTTCAGCGGTCGCCTTTGCGACTATCCTAGCTGTCGTGGCCGGGTTGACGCTGTCCGGAGCCTCGGCAGTGAGCCATGATCTTTATGCCACCGTATTTAGACACGGCAACGCTACGTCCGCAGACGAACTCCGCATGTCACGTCTGACCACCCTGGCGCTTGGCGCAATGGCGGTGCTGTTGGGCCTGGTGTTCGAAAAGCAAAATGTCGCTTTCATGGTCAGCCTGGCCTTCGCGCTGGCAGCTTCAGGGAATTTTCCGGTGCTTATTCTCTCGTTGCTTTGGAGCGGATGTACTACACGCGGCGCTGCATGTGGCGGCACAATCGGATTGCTGAGTGCTTTTGTACTTACTCTGCTCTCACCAGCAGTGTGGACCAACACCTTCGATCTCGGAACTGCGCCATTCCCCTATAGTTCAGCAGCGATCTTTTCAGTGCCTGCGGGCTTCATAGCAATTTGGCTGATCTCGCTATTCGATCGTTCCCGGCGCGCTGTGATCGACAAGGCGGGCTATCCTGCCCAACGGGTGCGGGCAGAGACAGGCATAGGAGCTTTTGCGGCGAGCGTTCACTGATACTCTCGCGAGGTCGGGCGCGCCGAGTGCCGGTATGAATAGCCGCTTTCGGGAGCTTCATTTCTGCTCGCGGAGGTCGGCTTTGGATCAAATTTTTCTGCGGATTAACAACATGTAAAGCCGCGCGACGCGTGCAATCTTGCCAGGAACCCGATTTCGTCGCGGAGCGTGCGATATCTGTTGGTTGACGTGCTGGTAGCTGAATGGATGCGCATTATGCAGAGGTAAAGAACAGCCCCATGACTTTGAGGAGTTCCTCGTACGCATCCGGGAACTAAGATGAACGGAGTGATCGGGTAAGGGATGCCAATGAAGTGACAGCGGACGATAGTGCGTTGGAATAGCTGCAATCTTAGTGCCGCAAAAATTCGCATCAGGGTCACCGGCTGGTTACGCGTGCGCCAAGATATTGGGTCATTGGCGAAGATTTGCATGCCTCGAGCGCATTACCATTCCGCAAAACGACAGACTCCCCTTGTCAGGAGGTTTCAATGTGCGTAAACATGGAGGAAAGGCGCAAAATAAGCGCAGACAGTGGGGAGGTAAGAGCTTGGGTTTCGCCGAAGAACTCACCGCAGTCGGCGTTAAGGCACCTATGATCCGAACCATTGCGCGCGGTTTTGCCTTTCCGGAGGGGCCGCGTTGGCATGAAGGGCGTCTGTGGTTCGCCGACCAGCATGGCGGAACCGTGTACGTCCTTGAGCCTGATGGTAGTATTCACGAGCATTTCGATGTGCCGGGCGGGCCGTCGGGCATGGGGTGGCTGCCGAATGGCGACCTGCTCGTCGTGTCGATGGACGAGCGCAGGCTTTACCGCAGGCGATCGGATGCGCAATTAGTGGTGCATGCCGAATTGGCGGACATTCACTCGGGGCAGAGCAACGACATGGTCGTTGATCATCTGGGCCGCGCCTACGTAGGCAATGTCGGATTTGATTATTTCAATGGTGAAGCGCCCCGGTCAACATGTATCGCTGCGGTTGCGGACGAGGGGATGGTTACAGTCGCGGCGGATCACCTGCATTGCCCGAACGGCAGCGTTATCACACCAGATGGTCGAACATTCATCGTTGCCGAAACATTCGCGTTTCGCCTGACAGCTTTTGACATAGATGAGGAAGGGCGGCTCTCCAATCGGCGGGTATTTGCTGACTTGGGCGGCTATGCACCAGATGGCATCTGCCTCGATGCGGAAGGCTGCGTCTGGGTGGCAGTTGCCCTCGCGAACTCTGTCATACGCGTGCGCGAAGGTGGCGAGATCTTGACACAGATACCGATGGAGGGCGCTCGACCATATGCCTGTATGCTGGGCGGAATGGATGGGCGTGACCTGTTCATCTGCTGTGCTTCGGATCATGATCCAGCAGTGACAGTAAAGGTCAGGAGTGGTCGTATCGATGCTGCTCGTGTCGATGTCGGGTCATCGGGGGCAAGACCTTAAATAAGTTGATAACGTATAATGTTCATGTCGGAGAAGTTGTCATAGCTGATAAATGGCCATTGCAGGTCATATATCCTAGTGGTATGTAGATTAAAAATATTCGGAAAGAATAAACAGGTTGGAGAGGGTCGGAGTGAAAACGCTCTACCATATCATACGTCTCAGTGAATTCAGCGACCCTAAGGTCGGCATTATGATGGCTGTGCGTTGTTGGCGGCAATCTTCTTTGTTTTCTTCCAATATTCAATGGTTCTCGCACGAGAAGATAAGGGAGAGGATGACATGGGGGTTGAATTCCTAGCGTTTAGACGACATGCGGGTCGGCTGTTACTTGCAGGTGTTGCTGCGGGTGCGGTGATCGCGCCTGATATCGCGGCTGCCCAAACTGCGATCGACGAGATTGTCGTAACCGCCCAGCGGCGTGAGGAACGTGCGCAGGATGTTCCAATCACCATTACAGCGGTTTCAGGTGAAGGGCTGCGGGAGCGCGGCGTCACAAGCCTTCAAGACATGCAGGCATCGGTGCCGTCGTTGGTCATCGCGCCCAATGGTCAGGCGTCACGCGACGTCATGTCACCTTCCATTCGAGGTCAGTCGGCATCGTTTCAGGGTTCGCCCGCAGTTGTCGTGTACATGAACGAAGTACCGCTGCCATCCGGCTACACACTGTCGAACCAAGGTGGCCCAGGTAACTTCGTCGATCTTCAGAGCGTGCAGGTCTTGTCGGGTGCGCAGGGCACTTTGTTCGGCCGTAACACTACTGGTGGCGCGATCCTGCTTACTCCGGCCAAGCCGACGGATCGGCTTGAGGGCTATATCGGCGGTGGCGTCGGTAACTATAATATGACCGAACTGGAAGCCATGCTCAACGTGCCGGTTACGGACAAGGTGAGCATTCGCCTGGTCGGTGCAACGCGCGACCGTGACGGTTTCACCTACGACGTTAATTGGCGCAAGGATCGCGACGACACGCACTGGCGCATGGCTCGCTTAGGCCTGTTGTTGACCCCGACCGAAACTCTTCAGAACTATACGATGGCTTATTACGGCTATTCCCGGACAAACGGTTCGGGATCAATCGCCAAGGGGTTCAACACGGGCTATTTTCAGGCGCTTGACAGCTTTGTGCCGTCATTCGATTTCTGTCGTTCCGCCGGGAACTGCAATTACTACACCGATCTGATAGCGCAGGCCAATGAGCTTGGCCCCCGGAAGACTGCTCATGGCGTGGATGATTTCGCCAAGACAGTGACTTGGGGGATCACGAACACCACTGATTTTGATGCGACTGACAACATAAAAATACGCAACATCATCAGCTATGCTCGTTTTAAATCCTATTACTCGAACGATCAGGACGGCACGATCGCGCCGATCTATAACACTGGCACGACGGTTGAAAGTCGCCGGTCTCCGCGTGATCACTACAAGCTGTTCACGGAAGAACTGCAGTTGCAGGGCAATGCCCTGGACAACAAGCTTACTTATACCGTAGGTGGCTTCTACTTCAAACAGTCCCCTGCAGGCCTGATGGAGTCCTTCTCCATCAACGTGTGTAGTAACAAGACCGAGGCTGGCTGCGCGCTGGGCACCAGCCAAGTTGGGGTGACCAATGAATCAAAGGCGCTCTATGCTCAGGCGAGCCTTGATCTTGGAGCGTTCGTGCCCGCGCTGGATCGTGTTCGGCTGACTGGTGGTTATCGCTATACCTGGGATCATGTGGAGGGCTTTACGGCTTCCTGGTCGGCGATCCCGGTGGGCGGGGGTGCCGTGATCAACCTGTGCTCCTGGAAATCGCAGTTCACAACGACGCCGCTCACTGATTGCCGGTTTACCGGCAACCTCAAAAGCTCGGCGCCGAACTGGACAGTGGGCATCGATTATCGGCCGAATGACGACCTGATGCTCTATGCGAAGGTGACCAAGGGCTACAAGGCAGGCGGCTTCAACGCCTATGCAGTGTTCCCGAACACCCGGACCTTCGGGCCGGAATATCTCACCGACTATGAAGCAGGCTTCAAATCCGACTTCGAGGTCGGCGGTATGGCCACGCGGTTTAACGTCAACGGCTTCTATCTGGATTATTCGAACATTCAGCGCGCTGCGGGTGACCGCAACAACGCCACCGGCGGCAACGGCGCGATCACGCTCAGCACTGCTTCGGCCGTGATCAAGGGTGTGGAAGTGGAGGCCATGATCCGGCCAACTCGGGAAATAGAACTCGGCTTGAACTACAGCCATACCTCTTCCCACTACAAGTCGTTCAAGTTCGACTCGAACTCGGGTGTCTGGGATTGCACGGCTCAGTCCATCACGTCGCCCAAGGTTTTTGCCGGAGCAGACATGACCTGCCGCCCGTTGCAATATCTGTCTCCCAATATTCTCTCGGTCTACGGTCGCTTCACGATCCCGACCTCCGAGAAGTTCGGCAACGTCAGCCTGTTCGTCAGCTATAACTGGACGGACGCGCAGGAAACCGCGCCTTTCTCGACGGAGACATTCCCAGACGGCACCACAAACGAGCCAGGTGTGCGCCTGCCGGCATTCGGCTTGCTCAACGCCACCCTGGACTGGAAGAATGCTCTTGCCAGCGGGCTGGACCTGTCGCTGTTTGCGACCAACCTGACCAACAAGCTTTATGCGATCACCAATACCGGCACATACCAGACGATCGGTGCCTGGACGCAGATGTATGGCGAACCGCGAATGTTCGGCCTGCGCGCGCGTTACAAGTTCGGCGGGTCGGACTGATGGCGTGATGACCGGCTTATAGCGGTTCTACTTTTGCAGGTGAAAAGTAAGGCTCAGCCGCTAACAGGCGGCGGAGCCTTACTTGCACAAGGAGGCGCTGGTCCGATGATGTTAGGATGAAGGGTCTGTTGATCTGCTGCACGGTGAACGCTGACGAAGTCTGCTCGCAGGCCTCTTATTAATTTTCGGCCGCGACGCGAATTCACAGCGTTATTCACCAAGATTCGATCGGAATGATCGCGAGAGACATGGGTGCTGCACGAGGATCTGTACGACGATTTAATACGTATCGAAGTAGCGGCTTTAAGGGATTTTCTGTATTGGAGAGCAAGACGCCAAGCATTATTGACGCTCGCGTCCTCAAACCTTCGTGGCCACATACCGCGCACATTCGATCAGCGGCGGCGTTCGGCTGCTCATTAATTGACAACCGTCTGTGTCGATCGCGATCGCCCAGCTGGAACAATCGATCGGTGGCACCCTAATGGAACGGTCGCGCGCAGGCATAGCGTTGACCGCCGAAGAGCGCATACTCCTGGTGGTGCTAAGACGATAAAGGGTTTGTTTAACGACGCCGAAGTAGAACTGCCCCTCTCACGCCAGGGCATTGCGGGGCCACCGCGCGGCGGTTCGACGCAAGCGAACCGCGAGGCATCCATCTACAAGGCTGAGAGCCAATTGGAGTTTCGCTATAAGGGAGAGATAATTAAACCAATGATCTACGAAATGCCAAGTTGCACATGTATCTTCACCACACGATCGCCGGTGAAGGTAACGGGACGTGAAGCAATTTGAATGTCTAGGCGGCATCGCGCATCTTGTCGCCCGTGTCAGGATTGCGTCCATGCTGACGATCAAGAGCCCGCATGATCGGCGTTACCGTGAGCCCATGCAACAGGATCGATCCAAGTACGACAAGACCGACGATCGCCCAAAGCCGCTCCCCTACAGCGATGTCGGAATGGTTCAATCCATAGGCCAGATAGTAGAATGACCCCACGCCCCGTATTCCGAAGAAAGCGAGGGTGAGCTTCTCTGCCCGAGCAGCCGCAAATCCGGCAAGACCTATGAGGCCCGCTATTGGCCTGATGACAAGGAGGATGACAGCAGCTGCCAAATAGTCGATCCACTGTAGCGGCGCCAGCAATCCGTTAACCAACGCACCGCCGAACAGTAGAAGCAGGACCATCATCGCAATACGCTCAATCTGCTCAGTGATATCGTGCATGTCGTGATGGAAGTCATGGTCACGATGGGCATGCCGGAAGGTAAGCGCCGTGACGAACACCGCGAGAAAGCCGTAGCTATGGATCAACTCGGTCAAACCGTATGACAGGAACGTGGCGGAAATGGCTATGAGGCCATCCCCTGTTTTGGCTAGCTTCGTTTCTGCAGGCACGCGGAAGGTGAGCCAACCGAACAAGCGGCCAATCAGCCAGCCCCCGCCAACGCCCGCTGCGACTTCCCAGATCACGTTATAGGTGAGCCATCTGGCAGCCCAGGGTTCACCCGTTGCCGCAGCGGCCGTCAGGGCGATCGCCAGATGGACGAAGGGAAAGGCCAGCCCATCGTTCAGGCCGGCTTCGGACGTGAGGCCGAACCTGACCTCATCCTCCTCACCACTTTTCGGAGGTCCGACCTGGACATCCGACGCCAGGACCGGATCGGTGGGAGCAAGCGCTGCAGCCAGGAGCAAGGCCACTGCCCAAGGCAACCCGAGCACCCACCCGGCCACCAAGGTTATTGCCAGGATGCTGAGTGGCATGGTGATCGCCAGCAGACGCCAGGTTACCTTCCATCGCCGAAAGTCAAAGAGCCGATCAAGTTTCAGCCCCGCGCCCATCAGTGCGATGATCACCACGAACTCGGTAAACCGCTCCGTGACCTCCGGATATGCGAGTGGCGATGGCCGAAATCCCACCTTTGGCAGCGAGAAGATAACTATGCCGATGCCTATGCAAACGATCGGCAGTGACAGCGGCAGACGCTTGAGTGCGAGCGGGAGCCAGGCAACTAGGGCGATCAGAAAACCTGATAACGTCAGCGCCACAATATAAGGGTCAGGAGCCCATACGTCCTCGGTCATCGCCTATGAACGGGGAACGGCGCTATTCGTTCACCGGAACTCTCTGTCAGATGATAGATGCCATACTCCGACAATCGCATCAACGCGCAGACATGTGTCAGCACCGACCGACCTTGGTCGCTCACCGCTGAATCTGCTGTTTCCAAGGCACACCTGCAGCTTCCGGGTGTAGGTTCTCCTAAAGGCAGCTACATGACCAGCACGTGCCCGGCAGCAGCGATCGCCTTGTATCACTGATGGCCGCAATGGACAGGCTGCCCAATCTCAACGAAGTTGTAGTCAGGGCGGCAAAACCGCCAGCCAGCCGCGACTATCCAAGAAGTCATGTTGATGGCCGGGGATCAGTTCGCAGATCCCCGGCCGATCAATTACCAGTTGAAGCGCAGTGTGGCGCCGAATTCGCGTGGCGCCGTTATGTTCGCCAAACGATAGCCGGAATCGAATGGGATCGGATCAAGGGCTTCAAACACGGGCAGCGAGCGCGTTCCGACTTGGAAGTTACCTTGGGACACGCGCTGGGCACGGGTTTGGTCGAGGAGGTTCTTCACAAACAGGTTGAACTCCCAACGATCTTCACCACGCAGGCCGACAAAAAGATCGATCTTAGTGAAGTCCCGATATGTATAGTCGCTATTCTGCGACCTGAAACCAGGCCGATACGAGAGCAGCCCCCGAACAAATGGGGTCAGAGAACCCATGGCGAAGCGAACTTCACCATTGCTGGTCAGGCTGAATTTTGGAACATCCGCGATACGATCGTTGCGGGTGCAAACAGCTACCTGCTCAGTTCCAGGAACGCTGGGCGTACCAATGGAGTCCGGCACGCCGTCACCATTATAATCGTTACAATATAGTTTGGCGTTATCGTAGTGAGCGTCCGCGTAAGTAGCGTTTACGTTAAAATCCACCCATTCAGAAGGTTGGAAGCCTAGCTGAACTTCAACGCCCTTGCTGATCGCATCACCAAATGTCGGCAGCGGTGCAGTCGCTGTATCGGTGCGACCGGGAACGCGTGAAGAGTTGGTCCTCAGATCCGGCGCGAAATCAACATAGTTTTTAAACGTCTGATAGAAGGCTGCGATATTCAGTGTTACTTTCCGGTTGAACAAGCTTGATTTTAAGCCGATTTCAAAGCCGTCCGAAGTCTCGTCAGGGGTTTGAAGATATTTCTGGTCTAGATCGGTAGTAACGCCGGTCGCTGCCACGCCGGGACGGAAAGACCGGCCGTAGTTAGCATAGAGGTTAAGATCGGGATTGACGGCCCAACTGATCGCCGCGCCACCGGTGAGAGCACTCGGCTTTACCACGCTGGGCTTTACCGAAGATGTAGGTGCGCCCCCATCAATTACGAGGGTAGTCGTCTGCGTCCGAGTTGTCGTGCCCCACGTCTGGCGCAAGCCGCCAGTGATCGTCAGGCCGTCAACCACCTCATAACCGAGCAATGCCGACACTGCATAGGACTTACTTAGGATAGGAAGGGTGACTGCAACATCCACAGGGACCGTGAAAATCTGCGGTGGAACAGGACCGGGCCCAGTCATGCCAGGAAAGATGCCCCCGAATGGATCGGTGAAAAAGACGTCGTTACTCTGGTTTACGCGGACGTCATTGAACTTTGAATAATCATAGTTGGCCGCAATCGCCCAATTCAGGCGCGAATCGCTCGGCGACTGAAGACGGACTTCCGCGGTCCAGAGATCATAGGGGGTGTGAACATGCTGGTTCAGCTGATAGCCGGGGACCGCATTGCCCTCGTCCTGATCTCGCTGCTGTTCCAGACGGGTCTTTTGATAGCCCCCGTTGAAAACCAGTTCGCCCCAACCAAAGTCATAGTTGGTATTGAGAGTGACGAGATGCGTTTCATTGGTAAACCGCAACGCGCCTTCGCTCACTGCCAAGCGATCGTTCAGGCTGATTGCGGGACCGCTCCGCAGGGGGAAGAAGCTGTTCGGGCTCGGCTGGTTGCCGGGGCCGAACACGGCACGGAACGGACGCGTGTCTGTCCAGAGATATTGGTAGACCAGGTCGGCACGGAATTCTGACGACGGTTGCCACGCAAGCGAAATACGTCCGCTCATCGTTTCGTTGTAGGATTTACGTCCGTCGACATTCTTCACCTGACCGGCACGGTTGCGGTCATATAGAAGCGCGCCGCGCACAGCGAGGCTGTCCTGGATGATCGGCACAGACGCCGCTCCCTGGAAATTGTATGCATGCAGGTCGCTGGCTGCCGCCTGTGCATAGCCGGTCGGCTTGACCAGGTCCGGGCGAGCGGAGCCGATGACGATCGAGCCTGCAGGCGACACCTTGCCACGGAACAGGCCCTGCGGTCCGCGCAGAACCTGGATCTGGCCGATGTCGTAAATGGCGCTGAAGAAGGTGTTGGGATCTACGTCGATTTCGTTGAAATAGACCTGAACTGCGTCACTCGATCCGCTATCCGGATTGAACGAGATGCCGCGCAAAGTGGCGATATTGCTTCGGCCGTCGCCATTCTCGAGGGTTAGGCCCGGAACGACGTTCTGGATTTCCTTAACATCGAACAGGTTAAGCTTGGCGACTTCCTGTCCTGATACGACATCGACTGCGACTGGCGTTTCCTGCAGCGTTTCCGCGCGGCGTGTGGCAGTTACGATGATTTCCGCAGCGTTCGGTTCTTCCGCGCCCTGCTCCACTTGTTGCGCCGCTGCGCCGCTGGCGATGGCCAGCCCGCAGGCACAGCTCAACAAGCTGATGAGATGATGACCCCTTCGACCTTTCATAGTCCCCTCCATTTTGATGACGATTATTCGTTGCTGGGCAGCGAACATCTTAGAGGAAGGGTTTGCGCGCCATAAGCATGCATCCCACCATGTGGAACAATGCTGATAGCTGGCGCAGTAGCGCCTGGAACTATCCAGGCGCTACGCCCCCTTTAAGATGCGCACCATCCTCACACCAGGAGCGTGGGCGAGATCAAATGCATCCTTCACTTATCCCATGATGTGGGATGACGGGGATCGTCGATGCCATTGACTTAGTGTCAC
Source organism: Sphingobium sp. TomMM35A (assembly GCF_054771735.1). Lineage (NCBI taxonomy): Bacteria > Pseudomonadati > Pseudomonadota > Alphaproteobacteria > Sphingomonadales > Sphingobiaceae > Sphingobium > Sphingobium sp. TomMM35A. Next base: position 139,517 of record NZ_BSRC01000002.1, on the reverse strand, counting down.
CAACTCGTTGTCTTAAACCGCGACATAGGATGATGGATGGTAATGGGGTGCACGAGTTTCCGTCCCAAACTGCAATAAGTGCCGCTGAAGGTGGTAGCCTGCTGTCCACGAACATGGGACAACCGGGGCGTCATATTGTGGCGCGGCTGTTAAAATTGATTGCCGGGCGTAGGGGCAACGCTGCCGGTGTGTTGCGGACCAATGGTTTTTACGAACCGCTGGAGCGATTTCTCGTCAGCACGCTCCCCGAACTGGATATCGCGGATCTGCAAAAACTATCGTCGCGCGCCAGCGTGGAACTGTCGGACATGCAGGCCGCAGCCGCTGGACGACCGCCTTTCCGGGGCGGCGATTGGCGACTGCTTTTCTACTGCCTCGTTGGCAGCCGCACCTTGCGTGAGGCGATCATGCGCACCGAGGAATTGCTGCTGGCGATTGACGGGCGGATGGGCAGCATGACGTTGAAGCGTAGCGGCGGAAAAGCTGTACTGTCCTACACCGGCGCGCGCAGCGGCGATGAAGAGATGGATTTCATCGTGACGCTGCATGGCCAGTTGATGTTCCATTCAATCTTCAGCTGGCTCATCGGTAAGCCTCTGGAGGGCATAGTTGCGCTCGACTTTCCCGAGTCTGCCGTGCGATACCTGGACGTCGAACTGCTCCCATTCAACTTGCTACTGGGCGCGGATCAGCTGGAAATGCGTTTTGCCGCGTCCATGCTTGACCAGCCGGTCATTCGCACCATGTCGGATTGCGAAGCGTTGCCGACGCTTAACTTTCTGTTCGGGTTGAGGGTCGGCGAAGATCCGTTGGAGATCGTGCGCCGGTCGCGCCACGTCATGGCGCTGGCTCTGCGCGATCGGCGCAAGCTGCCCTCGCTTGAAGAATTGGCGCGGCACCTTGCCATGGCACCGATGACGTTGCGGCGCAGGTTGCACAGCGCAGGAACATCATTCCGGGCAATCCGGGATGAACTGCGCCATGAAATGGCCATCGACATGCTCACCAACAGCCGCATGTCGATCGAAGACATCGCAGAGCGGCTGGATCTATGTGATTCCGATGCGTTGCGCCGGGCATTTCGTGGCTGGACCGGGATGGCACCAACCGAATTTCGCCGCAGGCTAGCGCAAGCCAAAACTGGATAGGTCAGACGCTGGCAGGCCAAAGCGGTCCTACCTGGTCCGCAACTCCACCAATTCCACAATCACTCCATCGGGGTCCCGCACCACACTGTTGATCACCGGTCCCTTTTCATCCGCGGCAGCGATCCTGATCACGGGAAATCCTGCCTTTTGCAGCCGTAGGGCCACCGCGCGGCTGTCACTGACCCGAATACCGACTTTCGCGCCGGTCGAACGGTTCTGCGTCGCATCCGGCTTTTCATGATGGATCAGGATCAACAGCGGTTCGCTGGACCTGGGATCACCTGAAAAGTTGAAGGCGATCTTTTCCGCGGGGTCACCCGGTTTGCTGACGGTGAAAACCGATTTCATGCCCAATCCATTGACATAGAAGGACTTTGCACGCGCCATGTCCGCCACTTCCAGCGAAAGGAAGCTGAAACCTGATGCCGTCGCTGGATTTGCCTGTTGCGCCAGGCCGGGGGATGCCAACAGCAGGGACAGGAGGATCAGGGCAACCCTTTTCACGCCATGATCTCCGACAAAGTGCGCGAGGTTCGCATCGCTTCTGTGCCCCATGCATCGACGGGAACGCCCATCACCTGCTGCATGGTCAGCCCGATGCGGGAAATGGGATCGCCCTGGCTGGCGACATGAATGCCGCTCTTCACCTTGCCCCCTGCCCGGCCGGCAAGCATCACGGGAATGCCGTTCACATCATGATTCTTGGCATAGCTGACCTCGGAATGGGCGACCACCAGCATATTGTCGAGCAAGGTGCCGTCGCCCTCCTTGATTGCTGCCATGGCCGCAACAAAATCCGCCCATGCCTGCATGCTTTGCGTCGAAAATTCATCGACTGTGGGCTGATAGCCTTTGGCGCGATCCACCTGCTCCTCATGCGTCGCCTGATGATAGGCGGTTGGCGATCCAGCCTGCCGCAGATCGGCGGTGGCGGTCGAAAACACCATGTTGAACACTTTGGTCTGGTTGCATGCCATCGCCATCGCCAGCATTTCCGCCATCAGCTTGTGGGATTTCTGGCGGGCCGGAACATCGGTGCTGGCGGCAATGTCCTCGGGCTGCGCCGGAACGACGCAGGCCTCTGCGCGGGGCGGTTTTTCCAATTGCAGCGCCAGCTTGTTCTCGACCTCACGAATGGAAGTAAAGTAGCTGTCGACGCGGGCCTTGTCCTCAGCACCCAGCTTGCCCAGCATGCGGCGGCGCTCCTCAGTGACGGCGGAAAGGACGCTGCGCCGGGCCATGACCTTGGGATCGGGCGTGAACTCCGCCGCGTTGGGGTCACGGAAATCAGCGCCGAAGATCCGGCGGTAGAGTTCCATCGGCGACGCGACGCTGGGGTTCATCTCCGTCCCGCTGCGATAGGAAAAGCTGGTGCGCGGGTTGCCGTCCGCGCTCAGTTCCAGGCTGCGGAACAGCGTGCCTGCGCCAATGGCGTCGGCAATACTGACGTCGAAGGTCGGACCCGCGATCTGCTGCCAGGTATCGCTGGGCGTACCGGTGCGCAGCCCAACGTTGCCGGAGATGTGAGGCTGGTTGCTCTTGCCGCCCAGCGTGACGCTGAAGCCGGAGAGTACCGACACCTTGTCCTGCACCGGCTTGATCGGTGCGAGTTCGGGCGGCAGGTCGTAATTGGCTCCCCCCATCTTGGGATTCCAGCGATCCGGGATCATCCCGCATCCCCAAAACCAAGTGCCGAAACGCACCGGCAGGCGGCCGCCGCCATAGGTTGCGGCAAAAGCCGCGCCGTTATTGTCGAGGAAATAGTCGAGGAATGGCAGCCCCACGGCAACCGCTCCCCCGCCCAACATGCCGCGCAGCAGAAATCCGCGCCTGTTCAAAGACGTCATCAGCCTTTCCTTCCTGACGATGGCTTGCTCGCGACACGGGGCGCCGCAGGCGACCGGACGGCGAAGAATTGGGGATCTATGGCGATCCGCCGGAATAGCGAGCGGATGCGATATCCGGTCCGGGCGAAATCCTCATGCAGCCGGTTTGTGACTGTTTCCTCGAACGGCAACAAGGCTCGGCCAGCGGCATAGCGCCATGCCGATTGTGTGAGGCACTGCGTCACCTTTGGGTTGTCGTGCAATGCCTTGCCGAGCCCCGCGCTGTCATTGAACGCGATCTTGTCCAGCATGCCGGTGGTGTCGATCGGCACGCCATTTTCTGTCGCCCGGAACTGCCCAGCGCCATCGAAGCTATCGAGCGTCAGTCCCATGGGATCGGTCAGCTTGTGGCAGCTGGCGCATTCCTCATCATCCAGATGCGCCTTCAGCCGCTCGCGCGTGGTGCGGAAGGCGGGATTGCTTGTGTCCTGAACGATGGTGAAGTTCACATTGGCGGGCGGGGCCGGAACATGCTCGCACATCAGTACCTCCCGCACCGCCTTGCCGCGCAACGTGGGCGAAGATCGGCCCTCGTGCGAATGGAGCGCCAGGAAGCTGATCTGTGTCAGCACGCCCACGCGCGGATCATCATCCGGCAGCGTGACCATCGACCAATCGCGTGGTCCATGAGGCATGCGGTAGAGAGGACTCAGCTGCCGGTTCATCGCCACACGCCGCGTGGTGAACAGGTCACGATAATCGCCATTTTCCGCCACCAGCAGCGTTGTGATGGTGCGCAACGTTTGTTCGCGGGCAGCAGGCGCGGCGGAGGAGCGGAAAGCCGGATAGATGATGCCGTCCTTTGACAGCGACATCATGCCTTCCAGTTGCAGAAAATCGTCGAAGAAGGACCGCACGCCCGTTTCGAACCGGGGCGAAGCCATAAGCCGGTCGACCTGGGCCGAGAGACCCGCCTGCGTCATCAGGCTACCGTCGGCTGCAGCTTGCAGAAGTTGCTCGTCCGGCGTGCTGTTCCACAGGAAATAGCTGAGCTTGCTGGCCCGCGACCAGGCGTCGATCGTGCGGCCTCCCGGGGCGCGAGGGTCCGCAACCTCCCGGTCCGTCTGGAACAGGAAAGGCAAATCCGACAGCATTGCCGTGAGCATGATCGCAAGGCCGCCGTGGAAGTCCTTGAGGGTCGCTGACGCCGCCACGGTCTGGGCAATGGCAAGCTTCACCTCACCTTCCGTCAGCGGCCTCCTGTATATCCGCAGACCTACCCGCTTGAAAAAGCCCTCTGCACAAGCCGCGCCTTGGGGATCGGACGGCTGGGGCGCGCATCCGACCAGCTTGTCGCGATGCTTCGCGTCGACCACCTGTTCAGCGATGCCCCGTGCGATCTGCTCATATTGCTCGGCCCCCGCGGGCGTCAACGACACCGCACTTGTACCCGCCGCCAGCAGGCCTCCGACCCGCATGTCAGGCTCGAACCGGCCGCTGACCTTGATATCGGGTCCGAATATGTCGGCGATGGTGGCGCGATATTGCGCTTCAGTCAGCCGCCGGAATTTGGGCGCCTGCTGTTGCTGCTGAACTGCGTGTTCCAATGGCGCATCGGCATGTCCGGCACTTGCCGCCAACAATATGGCGCCTATCGATCCGAGCGCGGTGACAGCGGACAAAGCGCGAAGAACACGTGAAGAATTTAGCGGACAAATCATGGTTGCCTCCCTGACGCCACCTGCTGCGGCTTGATCAGAAAGACGGGCACGCCTTTGAAACGCAGCGCGGACGAGATGGCGCTGTTGCGTCTGGTCTTGGGGTCGGGATAGGCATCGGCATAGCGGCGCACCGCCTTGATCAACGCCGGGCAGGACATGCGTGTCAGATTGGCGCCGACCTGGGTCGATTGATGATAGTTATCCTCAATGCTGGCCAGCGTGTGATAGCCGTAAATGCCACCTTCGATCGCTTCGCCGGGCTTGATCTTCGCCTGGATGCGCGCCTGGCGCAGTTCGCGATAGCTGTCGATGATCTGTTCGCGCAGCCGCACCTGCAGGTCAAACGGTTCGGTGATCAACTCGCCGTCGCGAATCTTTCCCTTGGCTTGCGCCATGAAGCGGCGATCCTGATCGACGTCCAGGCTGGCCCAAGCCAACGGCTTGCCCGCACCTGACAACTCCAGCGGACTGGCGCTGGCGTAAAGGCGAACCGTCACATCATCGTCATTCGCTGGATGGTCGATGCCGCTCACTTCCACGAGCGTGGGCGAAGACATGGACGTGATCACATTATCCGCCACCTTCGGCGTACCGAAGTCGCGCGTCGAAAAGGTGCATCCAACCGCCCGGATCAGCTGGTTGTCGACCCCGGGCTGCTGGTCCGGGCCGACATAATCCTCCTTGCCATTGCGGCCATCGAGATCAATGCCATAGGCGACAGGCCCGCGATAATCCTCATTCCCCTTTTCCATGAACGGGAAATCTTCCGGATTGGTGCAACTGTCATAGGCGAACCGCGTACCTAGAAAGGCAGGAATTCCCTTGCCTTTCGGGATGTTATATTTCTGCCGCAATGCCTGCTGCTCGGCCTCGGTCAGGCGCGCCATGCTGCCGTTAGAACCGGAATCCTTGCCTGTCGGCACCATCTTGAAGCCGAGCCGCTCGCCCATCAGCTTGTGCAGCTCCTGTACCTTTTCAGGCGCTTCGTATTTCGCCCGTTCAGCGGGAGGCAGGCTTTTCAGGAATAGGTCGGCTGAGCTTAGCGACAAGCCCCGGCACGCCTTTTCATCCTCATAGGCCGCCACATAGATGTTGGTCAGCGCGAAGGAGAAACTCTGCGGTTGCGGCGTGGACGCGCCCAACATCAGCAGGCTGGCCGCCGCCAGCGATCCCGTCGCGGCGCACCTCTTTAGGCCATGAGCCCTCATATCTTTCATCATCCTCTATCCTGCCGCCTCGCGCTGTTACGCTGGCGTCTGCGCTTCTTATTCCGCAGTGGATCGAGGGCACGCCACGGCGTTTCTGTTCATCAACCCGGCAGAAATGATCTCAAATGACGGAAGGCACCCTAAACGGCAGCTTCAGACCGCTGGTCAGAAGCTCTGCGCCGCGATTTCCATGCTCATCCGCTGTGCCGCGCTGATCAGCGCCGGGCCTAACTCATCCAGCCGTGCGCGGGCCAGATGGGATGATCGATCCGAAATCGACAGCGACCCCTTCGGGAGGCCATAGCGATCGTTCACGACCGCCGCGACGCAGCGCAATCCGTCGCTATGCTCTTCATCATCGAGCGCATAGCCGCGGATATGAATGTCCGCCATCTCGCGACGGAGCCGATCGCCATCGATGATGCTGCGCGCGGTGCGGGCCTTAAGCGGCGCGCTGTTCAGATAGCGGTCGAACTCGGCCCTGGACCACTGCGCCATCAGCACCTTACCGGACGCCGTCGTGTGCAGCGGTAGGACGGCGCCTGGCCGGGCCGCCGTCTGGCGGAACCCGTTCGCCGCAGCCTGACCGACATAGCAGATGCCAGCGCCTTCCGGCACGGCGATGTTCACGCAATGCTGCACTTCGGACATCAGTGATCGCATGATCGTACGGCCCAGTTGCCCAAGGTCCCGCGTTTGCGCGAACACGGCCCCGACCGTGAAAGCCTGCACCCCGATGGACCAGCCGTTCCTGCGTCGGTCAAACGCCACATAACGTAGCGCTTCCATGGTCGTCAGCAGGCGATGGGTGGTGGATCTTGGCAGGCCGACAGCGCGGGACAGGTCGCTGAGCGTCATATTGTCGCTCTTTGCCAGTTCATCGAGAATGCCAAATGCCCGCACCAGCGACTGAACTCGCCCTAGCAGGCCGTCTTCCGGCTCTTGCTGACTATCGGCCACGCTTGTTCCTCACCTTGCCTGATTACCACCGCACGAGCGACAACCTTTCAAACTGGTATGACCTGTTTGCTCATGCTTGTCGATATATTTTCTGCGTAGTGGACAAGGACCACGCTCGATCGGGATGTTCCGTATGATGGGATGATGAATTGTAGATGGCGCTGCTTGAGTTAACTTCATCGCCGCAAGGAGAGATGATGCCCGACATATTGCCACTCGATCGCCGCGCAGCGCTCGCATTGGGTGCTGGCGTCCTGCTGTCCGGAATCGAGCCTGCCTTCGCGCGCCGGTTAGGCAACGCTACACCCCCTGATTGGGCGAGCGGGCCGATGCGCTGGTTCCAGCTCGCCTTCACAGAAGATGATCCGGGACGCTACGATCCCACATTCTGGACCGACTATTTCCGGCAGATTCACGCTGATGGCGTGTGCCTTAGCGCCGGGGGCGGCATCGCTTTCTATCCGACTGCCATCCCCTATCATGGCATGGCACAAGGGGTCGGCAAGGGCGTCGATCCGTTTGGCGACATGGTTACGGCATGCAAGACACTCGGGCTCCGCGTGCTCGCCCGCATTGATCCGCACGCGATGAACGCGGCTGCAGCCGCTGCCCATCCCGAATGGGCGCTGACCGGCCCCGACGGGAAGATCAAGCGGCATGGTAGTGCGCCGGACCTCACCCTGACTTGCGCCTACGGACCCTATAATTTCGATCTGATGCCCAAGGTGATCGAGGAGATCGCCAGGCGCTATCCAGTGGACGGCTTCTTCGGCAATCGCTGGAACGGCAGCGGCACCTGTTATTGCCAAAGCTGCCGGACGCTCTACCGCGCGGCATCTGGGCAGGACATCCCGCTCGATCCGGACCCGTCCAAACCGGAGGGGCGACGCTATGCCGCATGGGTCGAAGATCGGCTCTTCTCCCTCATCGACCTGTGGAATGCGGCAGCGCGCAAGCACCGGCGAGAAGCCTTCTTCATTCCAGGCGGTGATCGCCGGGGTCTGGTCGATCTCAATGGTCCAGCCCTGTCGAAACGTCTGCCGCTTGCTTTCTGCGACCGTCAGGCGCGGTCATCGGATGGCTCTCCCTGGGGGACGGGACCGGAGGTCTGGGGCGCGGGCCGCTACACGCGCGAACTGCGCGCTTTCATGAAGGACAAGCCCGTCGGTCACATCATTTCGGTGGGGGTGGAGGAGGCCTATCGCTGGAAGGACTCAGTGCAGAGCCCGGCGGAAATCCGCATCTGGGCCGCTGGCGCGATCGCCCAGGGTGCGCGCCCTTGGATCACCAAGTTCAACGCCAAACCCCTGGATCGCCGCTGGATGGATGTCGTCCGGCAAATCTACGGCTGGCACCATGCCAATGAAGCCTATCTGCGGAACACCCGCAATCTGGCGCGGGTCGGGTTGGTTCATACGCCTAGGACCACCGCCTATCTTGGCGGTTGGACCGGGCGCGGAAAGTTGGAGGAGCATGGCGACGGCTTTTACCAAGCCGCGCTGGAAAGCCGCGTGCCATTCGACCTTATCGACGAGGATTTCCTGGATGCCGACAGCCTGTCGCGCTTTCGCACCATCATCCTCGCCAACGCAACGGTGCTGTCGGACAAGCAATGCGATCAGATCCGTGCCTTCGTAGCGCGCGGCGGCAGCGTCGTCGCAACCTATCAGACCTCGCTTTATGACGGTGAAGGACGGCAGCGGGCTGATTTCGGCCTCGCCGACCTGTTCGGCTGCTCCATCGCAGGCAAGGCGGAAGGTCCGCTGAGAAACGCTTACCTCACCTTGCGCCACGCGCATCCGGCCATGGCTGGACTGAGCGACATCAGCCGGACCATCGGCCCGCTGTTCCGCTTGCCCGTCACAGCGCGCGATCAACGCGACGTCGCCTTGACGCTGGTGCCCAGCTATCCGGACCTGCCGATGGAGCGGGTCTTCACCGACCGGACAGAGACCGACATACCCATGGCGATTTGCCGTCAGGTCGGGCGCGGGCGCGTCGTCTATTTGCCGATGGACCTCGATCGCAGCTTTGCGGAGCTTGGCCATGGCGATCATCTGACACTGCTGCGCACCATGCTCAACTGGGCGCATGACGAAGCGCATCCCTTGCAGATCGATGGGCCCGGCCTCCTCGACATCGCCTGCTGGCGGCAGGAACGGTCGATCACCGCGCATCTGGTCAACCTCAACAATCCCATGGCGATGCGCGGCAGCTATCGCGAGGCGATCCGCACCGGCCCCTATCGCATCCGTTTGCAACTGCCTGAGGGTAGGCGTGCGGCGCAGGCGCGATTGTTGACGGCCGGGGCCGACGTTACGCACAGCGCGGCGAATGGCTGGGTCGAGGTGGAGGTGCCGCACGTCGACTTCCATGAAGTGGTTGCGATCGATTTGACTTAGCTTTGCAGCTTTTCCCAATCCGCCGCCGTGAAATTGACCAACGCTTTCCTCAAGAAAGAACCAGCCGCCGTGATCGACCGCCGCGACATGCTAGCTTTAAGCGCGCTGGGTGCGCTCACCCTCGGCACATCATCGCCTGCCGACGCCGCCGCAGTGATGCCGGACCAGACGAGCTTACCGCTTCATGGACGGCAATTGCATATCCTCGACCTCACGCACCGGCTGACGCGCGCTTTCGCCTTCACGCCGGGCCGCCTCTCCCTGGAGGCCATCGAGGGATCAGGCACGAAAGCAGGTATGGCGCTCAACCGCATATCCATCGTCGAACATACCGGCACCCATCTCGACGCGCCGCGCCACTTCGCGCCGGACGGAGCATCGGTCGGAGACATGGGGATCAGCCAGTTGATCGTCCCGCTGGTGGTCATCGACATCAGGAAAAAGGCGAAGGCAGACCGGGACGCACGGGTCGAACCGCAGGACATCGCAGCTTGGGAACGTCGCCATGGCCGCATCCCGGAAGGTTCCTGCGTCGCCATGCTGTCGGGCTGGAACCCGCTGGGCGCTTTCACCAATTACGGCAGCCTGCCTGCGCCCGAGCGGCGCAAGAGCCCCGGCTTCGACGCTGCAGTGATGGACATTCTGATGAAGCGCGACGTGCGGGGGATTGGCGTTGACGCCATGTCGATCGACGCGGGCGAGGCTATGCCCGCCTTCCCGGTGCATCAGGCATGGCTGCGGAGCGGGCGATGGGCGCTGGAGGGGTTGGCCAATCTCGACCGCGCGCCTGCTGCAGGCGGTCTGTTGTTCGCGGGAGTGGCGCCGCTGGAAAACGCCACTGGCATGCCCGCGCGCGTGATCGCGCTTTATTGAACAAGCGCTGCGGCGCCCGCCCGTGCAGGAGCGAGCGCCGCAGCCAGTGTCGTCAAGCGCGCATCAGCGATCCGCCATTGACGTCATAGATCGCGCCGTTGATCCAGCGGCCATCCTCAGAAAGCAACATGGCGACGACGCCCGCATGGTCTTCGGATTCGCCCAGACGCGTGTGCGGGGTGCGCGCCATGAAATAGTCGGCCCATTTGGTCGCTTCTTCGGCATTCGCTTCCATCGCCTTCTTCATTTCGCCAGTGACGGTGAAGCCGGGTGCGAGCACATTGGCGGTGATGCCTTCCTTGCCCCAGCGCGCACCGACATGGCGTGCAAGCGCGTTCACGCCCGCCTTGGCCATGGCGTAGCAGGGCCGCGTCGGCTCGCCGCCATGCGCTGAGCCGGAGCTCGTGTAGACGATCGCCCCCTTACCGCTCTTGACGAGGTGCGGAACGACGGCGCGCGTGCACAGCAGATGTCCGCGCAAATTGACCGCGATCGTGCGATCGAAGGTGGAGAGATCGATGGCAAGCGCATCGCTATCCTCCATGATGACACGCAGATCCGCCGCGTTGATGTGCGCGCCATCCAGGCCACCGAAACGGCTCACCGCTTCCTCGGTTGCCTTCTGCACCGATGCCTCATCGGAGATGTCGACATGAACGGCGAAAGTCTCGCCGCCTGCTTCCTGCGCCACCTGCGTCGCGCCTTCGACGTTGATGTCGGCGGCGCAAACCCGCGCGCCTTCCTGCGCCAGCCGCTTGACCGTAGCAGCGCCGATCCCGGTCGCGCTGCCGAACACGATGATACGGCGGTCTTTAAGACGATTGTTGGTCATGAGCATCCTCCGGAGAAGCTATGGGTGTGAGAAATGTCTGCGGTTGAGTAACCACTCACCAAGTGGTTAGCAGCCCGTTCGAGCGCCGTCACCATCGCGCTGTGATCATTTTCCGCATCGCCGTGCGCAACGCAACTGCTGAAAAGTTGCTGCGCATTCGCCGTGGCGGGTAGCGATATGCTCAGCGAGCGTGCACCCGCCAGCGCCAGATTGAGATCCTTCTGGTGCAGCCGAATGCGGAAGCCGGGATCGAACGTGCGGTTGATCATGCGCTGGCCATGCACCTCCAGCACGCGTGATGCCGCAAAGCCGCCCATCAGCGCTTCGCGCACCCGTGCGGGATCCGCTCCCGCCTTCGATGCAAAGACCAGCGCCTCCGACACTGCTTCGATGTTCAGCGCGACGATGATCTGATTGGCGACCTTGGTGACCTGTCCCGCGCCTACATCACCGACCAGCGTGATGTTCTTGCCCATCAGTTCCAGCAGAGGCCGGACCTTGTCGAACACATGCTGCTTCGCTCCGCACATGATCGTCAGGGCGGCATTTTTCGCGCCCACTTCGCCGCCGGATACCGGCGCGTCGACATAGTTGCATTCCAATGCTTCAAGCCTCGCCGCAAAATCGCGCGTGGCGATCGGGTCGATGGAGCTCATGTCGATAATGGTCGTGCCGGGCTTCACACCCTGCACCACGCCGCCCGCGCCGAAGAGTACGTGTTCGACGTCCGGGGTGTCGGGCAGCATCAGGATCAGGCAGTCCACCTCTGCCGCCACCGCCGCGGGTGTGGCGCATGCGATCGCGCCGCCTTCACGCAACTCTTCGGGCATCGGCGTGCGATTGGCGCAGCTGTAGATCGCGTGCCCTGCCGCTTGCAGATGCCCAGCCATGGGACGGCCCATGATGCCAAGGCCGATGAACCCGATCTTCATGTCATGGTCTCCTGGACTTGAGATAATCGCGTGCCCAGCCTAGGCCCGCCTTCGTGTCGCCCGCAGGCCGGTACTCGCACCCGATCCATCCATCATAGCCCAGCGCATCGATATGGCTGAGCAGCCAGGGATAGTTGATCTCCCCGCTGCCCGGTTCGGCGCGGCCCGGATTGTCGGCCAACTGCATGTGGCCGATCCGGGGCAGCAGCCGCTCGATCGTGCGGGCAAGATCTCCTTCCATGATCTGCATGTGATAGATGTCATATTGCAGGCGGACATTGCTACGAGCCGCCTCATCCATGACAGACATCGCTTCCTCAGTGGTGCTGTAAAAATAGCCGGGAATATCGACACGCGTGTTGATAGGCTCGATCAGTATCTCGATACCGTCCGCTGCGGCCAGATCGGCGGCATACCCGATATTCGAGAGCAGCGCGGCGCGGCATTCGGCACTGGCAGACGCCTTTCCGGCCATCAGATGCAGGCGCGGGCAGCCTAGCGTCCGGGCATAATCCAGCCCCTCAGCCACGCCCGCGCGGAATTCCTCGACCCGGTCAGGAAGTGCCGCAATGCCGCGCTCTCCCCCTGCCCAATCACCTGCGGGCAGGTTGAACAGAACGACCTCAAGCCCGCACTTCTGCGCGCGCGCCGCCACGTCGGCTGGGTTATGGTCATAAGGAAACATGAACTCGACGCCGGAAAAGCCGGTCGCCTCTGCCGCATCGAAGCGGTCGAGGAACGGCAGGTCCTGAAACATCATCGACAGATTAGCCGCCAGCTTCACCATATCTCTTCTCTCTCAATTCGTTCCGGTCAGAAGGCGATGCCCAGAACGAGGTCCATGACATTGGTTCCCGTTGGCCCCGTATGGACCAAGTCGCCGGTCGCTTTGAACAAGCGGTAGCTGTCGTTGCGCGCCAGCATCTCTGCCGGGTCGAGCCCAGCTGCCCGCGCTCGTTCATGCAGGGTGCCATCGGCAAACGCCCCCGCCGCATCGGTCGGCCCATCGGTGCCATCGGTGCCAGCGGCGAGCAGCGCGGCATTTCCCTCCCCGGCCAGCGCCAAGGCTGCGACCAGCGCGAACTCCTGATTGCGCCCACCCAGCCCGTTGCCTTTCACCTGCAAGGTGGTTTCACCGGCCGACACAAGCAGCGCAGGGCGATCCTGCGGCGGCACGGTCCGCAAAGCGTCCGCCATCCTCAGCGCTGCGTCATGCGTGTTGCCCGCCATTCCCGCGTCCACATCGTAAGCGCTCAGCCCCTCCCGCGCCGCGATGCCGTGGACCGCCTCGACAAGCATGGCGCTGTCCGCCAGCATCAGCGCCTCGTGGCGCCCTCCGGCTTCAGGAGGAGCCTGCATCTCTTTCGCGAGCGCATCGCGGATGGATGCGGGCACCGCTTGCTCCAGCCCATAGCGCGCCAGGATCGCCATCGGATCCGTAAAATCCGCGCTGCACGGGAAGGTCGGCCCTGATCCGATCATGTCTAGATTGCCGCTCGGCACATCGGATATCAGCAGGGTCAGCACAGATGCAGGTTGGAGATGGCGCAGCAGCCCACCGCCCTTCACCCGCGACAGTCGCTTGCGGACGGCGTTGATCTCCTCGATCGACGCGCCGGATCGCAGCAGCATGTCCGTCACCGCCGCCTTTTCCTGCAACGTGACGCCTTCGATGGGCGCGACCATCAGGGCGGACGCACCGCCGGTCAGCAGAACGATCACGCTGTCGCGCTCTGTCAGCCCTTCGACCGTGCGCAGCATCTCGGCAGTCGCGTCGACTCCTTGCGCATCAGGGATGGGATGTCCCGCCTGTAGCTGCCGGATGCGCGTCAGTGGTTCGGCATGGCCATGCTTCACGATGACGCAGCCGTCCGAAAGGCGAGCCCCGAGCAGTGTTTCAAGACCCTTCGCCAAGGAGCCAGCCGCTTTACCCGCACCGATTACAAAGATGCGGCCTTCCGGGTGCAAGGGCCAGTTGATGGCCTTGCCCCGGTGGCGGATGCGCCAGTGGTCGCCTTGCGGGATGCCCAGCCCTTCGACCAGCCTTTCCCCGCGCACGGCGTCCAGCGCCTCCACGTAAATATTTTTCAGCAGCGCGCGGGTAGCTGCCGCTTGTGGAAGGTCGCCCATGCCGTCAGGGCACCAGCAGCGTGAAGGGATAGACATAGGCCTGCAGCATCACGAACAAACCGATGAGCGCCCCCAGCACCAGGCTGTGAAGGAAGACATGGCGCAGGATGCGGCCTTCCTGCCCGAACCATTGGGTAGCGGTAGAGGCGACGACGATGCTCTGCGCGTCGATCATCTTGCCCATGACCCCGCCCGCGCTGTTCGCGCCCGCCATCAGCACGGGCGGCAGGTTCAGCTGTTCGGCGGTGATCTTCTGCAATCCGCCGAACAGCACGTTCGACGCCGTATCCGATCCGGTCACGGCAACGCCCAGCCATCCGAGCATCGTGCCGAAGAAGGGATAGAGCACGCCCGTCGCCGCAAAGGCCAGCCCCATGGAAGCGTCGATGCCGCCATATCGGGTGAGATAGCCCAGCGCCAGCATCGCCGCGATGGTGAGCAGCGAGGGCAGCACCAGCTTCCATGTTCGCAGATAGACAAGGCCGATCGTCCGCGCAGGCACACGCAGAAGCACTGCAGAGGCAAGCGCGGCCACCAGTATCGCTGTGCCCGTCGCTGAAAGCAGGTTGAGATTATAAACCGCCTTTTCATATTCCGGCGCGGTCACGACAGGGGGCAGTCGCTGGATCACGCCATCGAGCCCGGCGAAGGGCAGGCGCAGCGCGAAGATCGCGTCCAAGCCCTGCTTCATGAAGGGCAGACCCCACAGGAAGACGCAGGCGGTCAGGATGATCCACGGCATCCACGCACGGCGGACTGCGGCAGGATCATGCAGCGGCTGGGCATGGGCCGCATCTACCGTCGCGGCCACGTCCCGCTCGTCTCCCGCAGCGAGCTTTGCCTCATTGACATGCATGATGCGCGCGGGCTGCCATATCCGCAGGAAGCCGATCAGCGTAGCGATCGAGGCAAGCGCCGCGCCGATGGAGGTCAGCCAGGGACCGTGAAGATTGGAAATGAGCAGTTGCACGACCGCAAAGCTGACGCCTGCGACCAGCACGGCGGGCAACACTTCCATCGTTCGCCGCCACCCGCAATATGCCACCATCAGCCAAAAGGGCACGATGATAGCGAAGGGCGTCATCTGCCGCCCGACCATCGCCGACAGTTCAAGCAAGGGGAGACCCGTCACGCCGGATAGCGTGACCAGCGGCGTCCCAAGCGCGCCGAACGCCACAGGCGCGGTATTGGCGATCAGCGATAGCCCGGACGCCTGCAAGCGCGTGAAGCCAAGCCCGATCAGCATCGCGCCCGTCACCGCGACCGGAGTGCCGAAGCCTGCCGCGCCCTCGAAAAAGGCGCCAAAGCAGAAAGCGATCAGCAACAGTTGTAGCCGACTGTCCGCCGTGATCGACGTGATCGCCCCGCGCAGGACATGGAACTGCCCGGTCGTCTCCGTCAGTTGATACAGAAAGATGATATTGAGCACGATCCAGCCGATCGGCAGCAGTCCATAAGCCGCGCCAAACCCAGCAGCGCGAAGGGCCAGCCCCGCAGGCATGCCGAATGCGAGCACTGCGACCGCCAGACCTGCACCCAGGCCCATAAGCGCTGCGATATGCGCGCGCACATGGAACAGGCCGATAGCGCCAAGCAGCACGACGACAGGAATGGCGGCGACAAGTGCGGACAACAGGCCGTTGCCGAACGGATCGTAATTCTGCGCCCAGATCATTGCGCCACCGTTGCCCTTTTCCCGATCAACTTCCGCTCCCATCGCGCCGCAGCTTTTCGCGGGTTCAGCACCCTCGGTCAGCGGTCGCTAGGCTGGAGAGCATGCGAACGAAACTCGTCTTTCCGCGATGCGGAACATATTCGCCGTTGAACGGCATGCGTTCCACAGGACGGAATGCAGTTTGCCGGATGATTGTCCATCGCTCTTTGTCGGAGCAGAATGGGCATGGGGAGTTCGAAACAATCAGGAGCGTGACGAGCATGAAGTTGAGAGCGAACGGCGGGATTTCGCGCCGCGACCTTGTGCGCGCCCTGCCCGTAACGGCGATCGTGAGCACCCTTCCCATTCAGAGCTGGGCCGCCGCAGATGTTGGCAGCTTTGATCGGCGGCAATGGTGGAAGCATGAATATCGCATCCTCCAGACTAATCTGCGTGAGATTGATGCGCTGGAGGACCCCCGGACGATCGCCCGCGAAACGCGCGCTTTCGGTGCGAATGTCATCGTGTCGAACATCGGTGGGATCGTCGCATTTTATCCCACTCAGCTGCCGCTCCATTACCGCAACCCCTTCATGAAAAGCGATTTCGCGGGTGAAATGGTCGCCGCCGCACATGCGGAGGGTCTCGCCTATATCGGGCGCTTCGACCTCTCCAAGGCGACCAAGCCGGCTTTTGACGCGCATCCCGACTGGTTCATGCGCAACCGCGACGGCACTCCGCGCGAATATGCCGGCACTTACCAGGCATGCCCAAATGGCGGTTGGGCGCAGGATTACAGCCTGCAAATCTTGAAGGAAGGGGTCGAGCGGCACGATGTCGACGGCCTGTTCTTCAACATGACGGCTTTCGTCCGAACCGACTATTCTGACGTCGATCACGGCATTTGCGTGTGCGACAATTGCAAGCGGCGGTTCCGTGACTTGTACAAGCTGGAACTACCCCGGACCGAAGACGGCACTGATCCCAACTGGGGCGCCTATCAACAGTTCCAATCGCGCATCATGGCGGAACTTTCGGCCAAAGCGCGCGACATCATAAAGACAGCACGTCCAAACGTGCCTCTGATGGACTTTTTCGGCGGCGTCGTCGCGCGCGGAGAGGTGCAGCGGCGCGTTTCGCGCAAGGCGCCGGAATGGCCGCACGCCATGGGTGAACAGACGCGAGCCTTGATGGCGCTGGCGCCGGGCAAGGCTTTTTCCGCCACCTCGACCGCCCATATGGATTATCCATGGCGGCAGGTGACGGAAAGCACGCAAAACCACATGCTGCGCTTTGCCCAAGCACTTGGGACTGGAGCCAAGCTCGATCTTTATCTGATGGGGACGCTGGGCGATCAGGATGACCCGCGCTTCCTGCCGCCAATCTCGCGCCTCTATCATTGGCATGCCGCCAATGAGCAGCACTATGCAGGATTGGAGCCGGGCGCGCGCGTCGCACTCTACAATATGGGCTCGATCTTCCAGTCGGCTGGCACGGGACTGGCCCGCTATGGCGGCAATGCGCAGCGGGGCGCCTATCAGGCGCTAGTCGATGCGCGCCTGCCATTCTGGATGACCAATGGCATGCAAGTGGCCAAGGCCACCCGCGATCGGGCCTATGATGTCATCATCATGCCGCATATCATGACCCTTGATGAAGGTGACGCCGCCGCGCTCGATGCTTTCGTAGAAGCAGGGGGCTTGATCATTGCCACTGGCTATACCGGCGCGCTGGGCAAGGACGGCAAGCCGCGCTCCGCATCGCCGATGAAATCGAGCCCGGTAGGCAGCTTTGGCCAACCGCGCGACGGCCATGGCTGGTCGCTCGACATGAGCAAGGCGGCCATTCCCATGGGCCCTGGCCGGATACCAATCGACGAGACATTCTTCCCGGTGACGCCCCGCAGCGGCGCGACAAGCCTGATCCCGTTCGCGCCGGACCAGCGCTTCGGACCCCCCGAATTTTCCTACGCCCGGCCCGGTGACACGGCGCGCGCCGACGCGGGCGCGCTGGTCATGGCTTATGGCAAGGGGCATCATGTCCATATCCCTTGGCTGCCCGACTGGCTCTATTATCGTGACGGGATCGACGCGCATCGCGTGCTTTTCGAAAGCCTGATCGCTCGCTACGCCCCACCGCCGCCCCTTCTTCTGGAAGGCGCAGGCCCGATCGAGATGATGGCGATGCGGCAACCCGCTGCGGGCAAAATGCTGGTCCACGTCATAAACTATTCGGGCCAGCGCAACACCCATTATGGCGATCCGGTGATTGCCCAGGGGCTGAAGCTTGGCGTTCGTGGCCCTGTAGGCGGCACAGCCCGGATGCTGGTGGCCGGCAAGGCGGTCAAGGGCAAGCGGCGCGCTGGGGACCGCGATCATCTGTGGTTCGATCTGCCGCCGGTCGATACGTTCGAGGCGGTACAACTCACTATGATCTGAAAGGACGAGCGGGGGAGAGGCGGCTGACCGCCTCTCCCCCGCCCAATGCGGATCAGAAATTCGGGGCGAGGTCCATCAAGACGATGCCCTGCCCGACCCCTGCGTCGATCACATCGGCCGACCCTACCTGCGCCGCGACCATCCGGCCGTCCGGCCGCACGACGGGATTGCCATATTTCCAGCCGCCATATTGCACTATGTTGGTCATGCGCGTGTAGCGCGGCTTCTTAGGATCAAGGTCCAATATGCACAGATCCATGCCCTTCGAACGGTCCTGCGCACATTCGACGAAGGTTCGCTTTCCGTCCGGAAATATCCCCTCAACTTCGCCATAGAGGGTAGAAGGGGTGGGATATTCTGTGATCTTCCTGGTCGCGAAGTCGACCGAAAGAACTTTCGTCTCGACACCCGTCGGCCCTTTGCCGAAACCGTAGCAAGGCATCGTCAGGCCTTTGTCGCTCGGCAAGAAGTCCTGTGCCTCAACAAAGCATTCGGTGGTCGTCACGATTTCCCGCACGTCTTCAAGCTTTGCCGACTGCCCGTTGACGGCGACGCGACCGGTGTAGATGGTCGTCGATGCCGGCTTGCCGCCAGCCGCCGCTTTCACCTGGCTCCACGCGATCATGTTGCTGCGCGGGCTGACCGCTATCCCTTCGAACACGGTGATGCCCAACGGAACAGGCGCACTCATCGCCTGAGCGTCCATCCAGAACAGTTCGATGCGGCCATGCCGGGTCTCTTCCCGCGTCTTTCCCAGAATACGGGGGCCAAGCAGAAGGTAGCTGCTGTCAGGGAGATAATGCACCCGCAAATAGCCCTCGCTGGGCGAGTGGCTGGTCAAGTTGCGCGTGCGGCCGGTCGCCATGTCATATTCATAAGCGTCGCCATAGGATTTGCCGATGAACGCCAGCTTGTCCCCCTTGGTCGAGAACACGGGCCTTTCTCCGAAGGCGGAGATCAGCCGCTGTCCGGGCGGCATGTCCTGAATGGGATTGCCCGGCTTGTTTCCTAGCGGCATCGTCGCGGGCACGGCCTCGCCGCGTGTAAAGGTCTGCGCGGTGAGTGCGGACAAGGGCACGGTCGCAAAGAGCGCGGCGGTTAGTACATGCTTTGCCTTCATTGATCTTTCTCCTTAGCCTTGCGCAAGCAGCTTGGCCGCTGCTGCAAGTCAAGCTGATGTCATGGATGTTTCACCATATGGACAGCGCGACTAACCGCTGGTCAGGAAACGCTGCGGGCGGTAAAGCCAATGCATGACCATCGAGTGCGCCGCCGTCCCCACAGAACCGGAGACTTCAGGATATCGCCGGGTGCTGGCGCACCTGCGTGACCTGCTGGTGAATGGCGGCGTGGAGACAGGGCACCGCCTGCCGAGCGAACGGGAACTGGCGTTGAGCCTGGGGGTGAGCCGTCCCGCCGTGCGCGAAGCCGTCCGCGCGATGGAGATGATCGGCGTGCTGGAAACGCGCCACGGACGCGCCAGCACCGTGCGCATCCCCGATGCGGCGGTCTTGGGGGAGTTCTTCTCGCTTGCGCTGGCGCAGCAACCCGCGATCATCGACGACATTGTGGAGGTCCGCATCGCACTGGAACGGCAGGCGCTGCGCCTTGCCTGCACCCGGGCGACGCCTGAAGACCAGCGCAACCTCGAAGGAGCGCTGGAGGAGATAGAAGCGACCATCGACGATGTGTCGAGCGGGGGGCATGCCGACCTTCATTTTCACACCCAACTTGTCGCCGCCGCACATTCCCCCGCTTTGACGACTGTTTATGGCACGATCACGCATCTGCTGGAACGGTCGCATGTCGAACGCCGCAGGCGCATCGCGGACAGCCCGAAAGCGCGGGATTATCTGGTCGATCATCACCGCAAAATCTATGAGGCCGTCCGCGCTGGCGACGCGTCCATGGCTGACGATTTGATCCTCAGCCATTTCGCGATCGGCGCCGCGTGGAAGCTGCAGGGGACCACCCCGGATGCTTAGCCGTCGATCAGGATCGCGCGAAAGTCGTTGACGTTGGTGCGGGTCGGGCCGGTGAACAGCAGATCACCCAACGCCTCGAAGAAGCCGAAGCTGTTATTCTCGCGCAGCATTCCGCTTGCTGACAGGCCGGCCGCTCTGGCCCGCGCCAGCGTGCTTTCGTCAGCGATCGCGCCAGCATGTCCGCCCACGCCATCGATGCCATCTGTGTCGCACGCCAGCGCGGAAATCCCCGGAGCGGCGTCCAGCGACATGGCAAGGCTCAACATATATTCGCTGTTGCGCCCGCCCCTGCCCGACGGGTTGCCGACCAGCACCGTTGTCTCTCCTCCCGACAGCAGCGCCCAGCGCCCGCCCTTGCGCTGATGATGCAGGGCCAGCGCAGCGTGAACGATGCCGAGTTCGGTCGCGTCCCCTTCCAGATCATCACCCAGATAGACCGGCCTATATCCCGCCGCCGCTGCCACCTCCCCCGCAGCTTCCAGCGCCATGCGGTTGCGCGCGACGATCCGCGTGTCCGCGCGCGCAAGTTCAGGCGATCCGGGACGCGGCGTTGCATGCCGGTCATCGTTCAGCACAGCCATCACATTGTCGGGAACCGTGATGCGATAACGCTCGATCACCCGGCGCGCATCCTCCAGCGTCGTGCGATCCGCCACGGTCGGGCCTGACGCGATCAGCGCGGGATCATCCCCTGGCACATCGGAGAAGGCGAGGGTGACGACCTCCGCCGGGTGCGCCAGCGCGGCGAGACGGCCGCCCTTGACCTGCGACAAGTGCGTGCGCACGCAATTGATCTGCGAGATGGTCGCCCCGCATAGCAGTAATTCCCGTGTCACGCGGCGCTTGTCATCCAGCGACACGCCATCGACCGGCAGCGCCAGCAGAGCCGACCCGCCGCCAGAAATCAACGCCAGCAGCTGATCCTGTTCGCTAAGGTCGCGTACGGCTTCCTGGATCATCTGCGCCGCGTGCAGGCCATGCTGGTCGGGCAAGGGGTGCCCCGCCTCGATGACCAGCGCATCGGCCGGCAAAGTGCCTGGCGGTAGCCCGTGATCATAAGGAATAAGGACGATCGCCTGCGTACCCGGCGGCGAATGGCGCAACGCCACGCTGGCCATCGCCGCTCCGGCCTTCCCCACTGCCAGTACCAGCCGCCGTCCTTCCGGAGGGGGCGGCAGATGCGATGGCAAACAGCGCGCGGCCGATACCGTTGTCAGGGCGACGTCGAACATCTCCCGCGCCAGCGCAATCCGCGCCGCTTTCCCCCTGTCGCCTTCCGTCAATGTCCGTTCCTCGCCCGCCGCTATGTCTTTGGCTTACAAAGCGGAGGTGGAAGCTGCAAATCGCAACTTGCGTGAAAAGGACAATTCCATCTGGCGGAACGCTATTGTCGTCGAACTATTTGGCCTTCTTCCCCAGCAGCAGGCGGGCCTGCGTACCCCAGGTGCCGACGAAAAGGTCTTCCACGCCGTCTCCGTTGACGTCGCCTTTCGCCATGCTCCAGCTGCGCCCCACGGCGGTGGCGGGCATCACGGTCGCCGTCACATCGCTGAAGCGGCCCTTGCCGTCATTGGCATAGGCACGCAGTTGCAACGGCTTGAAGCCCGGCACGTCGATCGCCCCGACAATCACGTCGGGATGGCCGTCATGGTTGAAGTCCATCACCATCCCGCCCCAACTGGAAAAACGATTGGCAGGCAGGCGCGTCTTGGTTTCGTCGCGGAACTTGCCCCGCCCCTTGTTGATCAGCAACCGCGCCTGCGGATCCTTGTCCCATTTCTTGTTGTTGCTGGTCAGGTTCAGGAACAGGATGTCGGGCCGCCCGTCGGCATTGGCATCGAACACATGCACTTCGCGCGTCTCCATGGGCGTCAGCAACTGGAGGCCCTTCGACGACTCGCGAAAATGCCCTTTGCCACCGTTCAGCAGCAGCCGGTTCGGCGGGCTCTCATTAGCGACCACCATGTCGAGATCGCCGTCGCCATCCACGTCGACCAGCGCGATGTCCTGTGTATCATCCTCATAAGCGGGCAGATGAGTTGCCGTGGCGTCGATGAAGGTGCCGGGCTGTTTGGGATCGTTGAGCCACAGGAAATTCTGTCCCGAAGCGCGCGGTTTGCCGGGGCGGTCCTCCGCCGAATTGCCGATGGCGATGTCGGGCAGGCCATCGCCATTGACGTCGCCGACCGCCAGCCCATTGCCTTCGCTCATCTTCGGCAACCGGTCCGACGCTTCGGTAAACACACCCCCCGGCCCGCCGAGGAACAGTTGGTGCGCATGATCCTCCTCGGCAACGAAGATCAGGTCGGGAAAGCCATCGCGGTTGAAGTCGGCCGACAGCACATGTTCGCTATCATGCGCCTTGGTGCCAAGCGCGCCCTGTTTCCAGGTGAAGCGCCCCTGCCCGTCATTGATGTAGAGCCGGTTCGGGCCCATTTCGACGGCCAGCACTGCGTCCAGATCGCCATCACCGTCCACGTCAACCAGCGCGACATCCAGGGCGTGGAGATATTTGGAAACGGGGACATGCGTGTCCGTCACATCGTCGAACATCAGTGTCGACGCGGCTTCATTCTGCGCCTGCCCGGGCATCGCGCCTACCATCAGAAAAGCGAAGATCGCCGTGCGGCTCATCAGGCGACGGTTCATCATGCGGTCTCCAGCTTGCGAAGATAAGTAAGGCTCTTCTTGAGAGAGTCGATGCGCGCGCCGGTGAAAGGCGGCTCCTGTTCAACGAAGAAATTGCGCACGCCCGCACTTCGCGCTGCCTTCAGGATTGCGGGCCAGTTCATTATGCCCGACCCGACCTCCGTCGGCTTCTGCTGCATATGATAGTTGATCTGCGTACCCGCCGCGATGTCCTTCACATGCATCTGGGTGAAGCGGCCGCGATAGCGTTCGAGCCAGGCGGCGGTGTCGTGCCCGCCCGCTGCCAGCCATCCAGCATCCAGCTCGAAATCGACGATGCTCGGGTCCGTTCGTTCAAGCAGGATCTGCAAACCCGTCTCGTTCCCCAGCGGCGCCAGTTCGCCGTTGTGATTATGATAGCCGATGCGGATACCGTGTTTCTTGAGCACCGCGCCCTTCTCATTGAGGAAGTCGGCCATGCGCTCATAACGGTCGGCGGTAATGGGCGCTCCGCCGGGCTTCATCAGCGACATGAAGGAGATCGGTGGACCCCAGATCGGGTCCTTGGGGAACTGGAAAAGCGGCAACACGGCGTTGCGCGAACCCAGGATATTGAGCTGGTCCACAAGCTTGTCGAGATCATCGAAGTTGAGCCCGCTTGCGCCCGGCACCGTCGACGATGCGGCGACATGCGCGCTCCGGCAGACAAGGCCCGCTTTGTCCAGCGCAGCCCGGAATTCAGTGGCGGAGCGACGGTGTAGCGACGCAAGCTCCACCGACCGGACGCCTGTCGCCGCGATGCTGGCGAGCGCGCCGTCGAAGTCACGGTTGAGGTCAGGATCGAACATATAAAGCTGGACCCCCGCCCCATCCTTCCCAAGCAAGGAAGAGGATTTGCGGCGCGCCATCGCGGGCACGCCCGCCGCCAGCATCAACAAAGCAGAGGATTTGAGCAGATCGCGGCGATTCATCGGCATATCTTTCAGTTTGGAAGGGTCAGGCGAGAGCGGCCTTGCGGCTCGCCTCCCGCAAGGAGGTTTCGGGATAGCGCATCATGCACAGGACCACGCCAAGGGAAAACAGCGCGGGCACGATGCCGATCAATGTGCGCAGCGGCAAGGCGTTGCGCGGATCGCTGGCATGGGCGGGATCGAAGCCGAGCCAGCCAAGCAGCAGGAAGGCAAGGCCGACCGCCAGCCCCAACGCCAGCTTCATCGATCCGTTGAGCGTCGCATAGAGCAACCCGGTGCGATCGACGCCGAAGCGGGCGCGAGTAGCGTCGGCGACATCGGCCATCAGCGCGCGCGGCAGGAACCAGGCGATGGGTATGCAGAGGCCCAGCGCCGCGACGTTGGCAGCCGTCAGCCAGAAGGCCTTCGCAGGCTGCGTCGCCATGAGCAGTTGCAGTGCCGCCTGCATCAACGCGCCAACTTGCAGCGCGCGCGCCTTGCCGATCCGCCCGGCAAGCTTCGCGAACAGCGGCGTTCCGGCAAAAGCTGCGGCATAGGCGATCAGGATGAGCGTGCTGGCAGCCGCCCGGTCGAACCCCAATTGCCCCATATAGAAGAACAGCGCCACGGCGTTGGCGACGCCGGTCGACAGGGCAATCAGCAAGTCTGCCAGCACAAGCCGGACGACCGGCCCCTGCGAAAAGAGCGCGACATAATCGCGCAATGCAAGGGCTGCCTGAGAACCCTCGGAGGGCTGCTTTTCAGGCGTCGTCTTGAGCGCCAGCAAGATCGCGGCAGGGATCAGCACGATCATGACCCAACCCGCCGCATGCATCCCCGCTCCCGGGTCGCCCGGATAGGCGCTCGCGACGAGCGGCAATATGGCGAGGATAGAAAACTGCCCTGCCGTCGCGAAAATCTGCCACCAGGCAAAAATGCGCGTCCGCTCCGCTGCTCCCGTGGCGAGGGTTGCGGTCCAGGCAAGATGCGACAGCACGATCATCGAAAATCCGATGAAGGCAATGAACAGCCATGCCCATAGATAGGCCATGCCGACTCCCCGCTCCGCCTGGAACAGTGCATAGGTCGACAGCATCAGGATGGGCGCGCTCGCCACTAGCCAGGGGCGATACCGTCCCCAACGCGATCGCGTGGCGTCCATCATTCCGCCCAGCAATGGGTCGATCATCAGGTCCAGCACCCGCACCGTCATGAAGGCAGTGCCGACCGCGCCCACCGGCAGCGCCAGCGCATTGGCGTAAAATTCAGGCAGGAACACCGTGACCAGGGTCGCGTAAGCCTGGATCGCAAGTGCGGTGACGCAAAAGGCCGCGAGCCTGCCGCGCTCCATCGCTTCCTCCCTGCCCTGCGTCATTCGGCCCTCCCCCTTGATCGGATTCCAAACTGGTAATACCACAGCAGGATCAAAGCGCCAGTGGGCAGTTCGATTCTGCCGGTAAAAGACTGCGGAAGCGGCACTGGCAAGGGGGCTCGGGGATCAATGCGCAAACCAGAAACATTGTCCGGTGACGAACAGCTTATCCCGTATCGGGATGTCATCGGCTTTGCCAACGATCATGCCGGTTTCCCTTTGCGCCCGCCGGTGCTGGAGTTGCTTGGCCGCCATAGCGGACGGATCATCGATGTCGGGGCGCAGTCGGAAGAGCCTGTCGACTTTCCCGACGTTACGCGGCGCGCGGTGCAGGCCATCCTCGACAAGCAGACAGATCGGGTCATCCTGCTCTGCGGCACCGGCGCGGGCGCGTGCATCGCCGCCAACAAGGTGCGCGGCATCCGCGCTGCGGTAGCGCACGACACCTATGTCGCCCGGCAGGCGGTGGTGCATGATGATGTCAATGTGTTGTGCATCGGCGCGTGGATCACCGGACCGCAAATCGCCCTCGACATCATCCGCCATTTTCTGTCGGCGCAGTTCAGCGACGAAGAACATTTCCGCCGCCGCGTCGCGAAGCTCACATTGCTGGAGCAGGGCGGCTGAGCATGGCTGGCAAGGTCGTCATATTGGGCAGCGTCAATGTCGACCTGCTGGTTAGCACGCCGCGCCTGCCCCTTGCGGGAGAAACCGTATCGGGGAGCAGCCTGACGCGCCAACTGGGCGGCAAAGGCGCGAACCAGGCCGTCGGCGCGGCGCGCGCGGGGGCGCATTGCATCCTGCTGGCCGCTGTCGGAAAGGATGAAGACGGAGCCAGCATGACAGCTGCACTTGCCGGTCATGGGGTGGATGTGGAACGAGTGCGTGCCACCTCCTCCGCCACGGGCTGCGCGCTGGTGGCCACATCGCCGCACGATAATCAGATCATTCACATCGCGGGCGCGAACAGCGATGTCGATGCCGCTCTGGCGGCGGAGGTTGATCTTGGCCCGGCCGACGTCTGCCTCGCTCAGATGGAGACGCCTGCTCCCGCCACGGCAGTCCTGTTCCGGCGTGCCCGTACGCTCGGCGCCTTCACCATCCTCAACGCCGCGCCCGCGTCGACAGGAGCGCGTGAGTTGCTGCCGCTCTGCGATCTGCTTATCGTCAATGAAGGCGAACTGGCATTGCTTGCCGGATCAGATGTTGGACCCATGCTGGACGACAATGGCCTGCTGTCGAGCAGGACTCGGCTCGGACTGGAGCCTGCCCAAATCCTGCTCGTGACCCTAGGCGCTGATGGTCTGGCGATCATAAGTGAGAACAAGGTCCAGCGTATTGCGGGACGGCCTGCCAAGGTGATCGACACCACCGGCGCAGGCGACTGTTTTTGCGGCTATCTCGCCGCTGGGCTTGCCCGAGGCGACACGATCGAGCGGGCCGCTGCCGAAGCCAATGCCGCCGCGTCCATCGCTGTCCAGTCCTTCGGCGCGGCAGCCTCGATCCCCGATCGCGCAACCGTGCTGCAATGCCTGGGCAGCACTCCCGTACACACTCACAAAAATATCGACAAAGGAGCCTGAAGCGTGACCCATATCATTGCGGCCCGTAAGCCCAATCGAGCCGCCCGCATCTTGAGCGCGGCGCTCCTGACCGTAGCCTTCCCCCTGACCGCGCCTGCCGCAACGGCGAAGGATGCCAAGATCGACTATCTGACCGCGCCCTTCCATCAGGAGCGTCTGCTGGACTGGGGCAACCGGCCCAACTGGTCGCCCGATGGCCGCCGGATAGCCTTCACGAAGGACGATCTGGTCGATAGCCCGGCTTATGAGATTGATCTCCGTACGAAAAAAGTGCGCTGCCTGACCTGCAAGTTCGGCGACACGCAATTCGTCACCCGCATTTTCTACCTGCCCGACAACAGCTTCCTGATCGAGGCCGCGCCGGGAATGAAAGGCGGCAGCGGCGGCGCGGCCGATGCGGGCCGCACCCAGCTCTTCTGGATGTCGAAGAAGCTGGCCCGCCCTGTTTCGCTGAACAGCGGGGCCATGGGCGACATCGCGATCGCACGCAGCCCCAATGCGGATGGATCGGCCGACATCGCCTGGTCACGCCCGACCGCCACGGGCCTGGAACTCACCAAGGCAAGGCTTGTCAATGATGGACGCACCGCCCGCCTTGCGGACCAGCAGGCCCTTTATACCTATCGCCCCGGCCAGCCCGGACCGGCCAGCTTCCCTGAAGCCTATGACTTCATCGACGGCGGGCAAAGCGTCATGTTCTGGACCACCGAGGTCGCCACGCTTGACAGCGAAATGTACAAGGTCGACATCGCGAGCAAGGCCGTGAGCAAGGTGTACGCCACCCCGTCACATAACGAAACCCATGTCTTCCCGGACGAGCGCTATGGCCTGGAAGAAGCGAATATCCATTCCGATCCGGATGGTCCCTATCGCGGCATTAGCGCCCATATCAAACCGGGCGTCGAACAGATCCTGCGCTTTGCGGGTAAAAGCAATGCAGCGGAGATCGCCGCCGCCAACTCCGGCAAGGGCTTCGACATCTTCGTCATCACAATGGACGGCAAGTCTCGCCGGGCCCTTACCAATGTTAGCCGATCGGGGGCGCAGGCGCATCAATCCACCGTGTCCCCAGACGGCCGCCGCATAGCTTTTGCCATCAAGGATCCCGCCGGAAAGTCCGGCCACTCGGCAGGGCTTTATATCGGAACCTTCGGAGGAAAATAATTTTCGAGGGGGCGGGTTTTAAGTCGCCCCCACCTCCAACCGAAAAGCCAGGAAGATCTGGCCGTCCATTTAGCTCTCTGGCGCATCGACGCGATCTTCTCTATCGCTAGGCGCAAATGCAACAAAGCGACCAATGCACCACCGACCTGCCGCTCATTGCGGAGCAGGAGCTGCTGATAGCTGCTGTCGCGGACCAGCCGATGTCTGTCAGATTGATCACCGGCGTCATCGCGGATGCGCCGTTCCCGATGTTTATCCTCATCGGGGAGACGCGTCGGCTGGTCTACAACAGCGCGTACATTCCCATTCTCGGCCCGCATCACCCCAGCGCGATGGGCCGCCCGTTCTTTGAGGTGTGGCCGGAAGTCCGCGATGTGATCGAGCCGGTAGTGGACCTGGCATTTGCAGGCGAAGCGACACGCTTTGAAGACCTGCCGGTCACGCTTCATCGGCCCGAGCCCGGGCCTGCCTGGTTCACCTTTTCCTATAGCCCGGTACGAGACGAATCCGGAGCTGCCGTCGCCGCCCTTTGCGTCTGCACGGAAACGACCCGAACCGTGATCGCGCGAGAGCGCCAGCATTTCATGAGCCGGCTGGAAGCTTCCTTCCGCAATTTGCAAGACGCCGAAGAGATTGTCATGGCGGCCCAGGCGCTGCTTGGTGAGCATTTCGGGATGAGCCGGGTCGGCTATGGCAGCCTGGATCCGGAAGGGCGCTATTTCACCACGTCCGGTAACTGGACTGATGGCTCCGTGCCGCATCACAACGGCACCCATGATCTCGCCGCCTTTGGTGACGAGATTTTCTCTGCGCTGCGCAATGGCGTCTCCCTGGCGGTTGAGGATACGTTGACGGACCCGCGCGCGCAGGGTTCCATGAGCGCTGCCGCGTTCGCTGCCCTGCAAGTCCGCTCTGCGGTGACGGTATCGCTGATCAAGGATCGCCGCTTCGTCGCCGCGCTTTACCTGCATCATCAAGAACCGCGCCGCTGGACGGCCGAAGAGGTCGATTTGATCCAGGAGGTGGCTGAGCGCACCTGGTCGGCCGTGGAGCGGGCCCATGCTCAAGCGGATTTGCGCGCCCTGGCCGAACGGCAAGGCTTTTTTCTTGAGCTTGGCGATGAATTGAGGCCCTTGGTTCGGGCCGAGCAGATCAAGGAGACTGCGGCGCGCCTTCTGGGACGATATCTGCGCGTCGGCCGCGCCGGCTATGGTGAGATCGACGCGGAGCAGCGCCATGTCACCGTCGAGCGGGACTGGAGCGATGGCCGCATGGCCTCTCTCGCGGGCGAAACGCGTTCCTTGGATGTTTTCGGCCCTGCCATCATAGCGCAGCTAAAGGCAGGCAAGCTGCTTCGGATTCCATCGGTCGCGGACGATGCTGTCGCCGCGCCTTACGCCGAGGGATATGCCAGCATCGGCGCTACGGCCTTGTTGATCGTGCCACTGATAAAGGAAGGCCGCCTGACGGCGATCCTATACCTCCACGAAGCCGAAACAAGAATGTGGACGGATGAGGAGGCCGCCGTTGCGTTGGAGGTCGCGGAGAGGACTTGGGCAGCGGTCGAACGCGCACGTGCCGAAGATGCAGTGCGGCAACTCAACGCGACGCTGGAACGTCGGGTCGGTGAAGCGCTGGCCGAGCGTCGGCTGTTTGCTGAAATCGTCGCCGCGACGGACTCCCCGATCCAGATGATCGGCGTGGATTATCGTTTCCTGGCCATCAACCCGGCCGGTCAGCTTGATTATGAACGCGTATTCGGCGTCCGGCCCCAGATCGGCCAATCATTGCTTCAACTGCTATCGCATCTGCCTGAACAATGTGAGGGAGCGCGAAAGCTGTGGGCGCGAGCTCTCGCCGGCGAATCTTTCCAGCAGCGCGCATGGTGGGGCGACAGTCCGGCAGACCGGCGAGCCTATGACATGCATTTTGAGCCGGTGCGCGGTGCGTCTGGAGAGGTGACAGCGGCCTACCTCATCGGGCGCGATGTCACCGATCTGCTGCGCGAGCAGGAGCGTCTTGCTGAAGCGGAAGAGCAATTGCGCCACGCCCAGAAGATGGAGGCGATGGGCCAACTCACCGGCGGCGTCGCACATGACTTCAACAATCTTCTGACGCCGATCGTCGGCAGCCTGGACATCCTGCAACGGAGGGGGTTGGGAGGCGAACGCGAGCAGCGTCTGATTGCAGGCGCGGCACAGTCGGCTGAACGCGCCAAGGTTCTGGTGCAACGCCTGCTCGCTTTTGCTCGCCGCCAACCTCTGCAACCGAGCGCGGTAGACCTTGGCAGCCTCGTCCATGGCATGGCCGATCTCATCGCCAGCACGGCGGGCCCTCAAATCAAGGTAGCGGTGGAGGTCGCGGACGATCTTCCTCCCGCACATGCCGATCATAATCAGTTGGAGATGGCGCTCCTCAACCTCGCGGTGAACGCACGCGATGCCATGCCAGACGGCGGCATGCTCCGCATCAGCGTGGTTGCCTCCGAGGATCAGGGCAACCGCCCGGAACAGCTGACGGGCGAACGCTACCTCAAGCTTTCCGTTGCCGACACGGGTGTAGGCATGGACGAAGCGACATTGGCACGCGCGATCGAACCATTCTTCTCAACCAAGGGCGTCGGTCAAGGCACAGGTCTTGGCCTGTCCATGGCGCATGGCCTTGCATCACAACTCGGCGGCGCCCTCACCATTCAGAGCCACCTGGGAGTGGGAACCAACGTGCAGCTGTGGCTGCCGATCAGCAGCGCTCACGCCACTGCCGCCCCGCTCCCCACGGCAGCGGCAGGTCAGAAAGCGGCGGCCGGGATTGCGCTGGTCGTCGACGATGAAGATCTTGCCCGCATGACGACATCCGCGATGCTGGGCGACATCGGCTATGATGTGGTCGAAGCGGCCTCCGCCGAACAAGCGATGAAGTTGGTCGAGCAAGGATTGTCGCCCGATTTGCTCGTGACCGATCATTTGATGCCGGGGAAAAGCGGAACAGAGCTTGCGCGCGACCTGATTGTGGCACTGCCTCAAATACAAGTGCTTATCGTCTCGGGTTATGCCGAGCTGGATGAGATCGCGCCGGATCTAAGGCGGTTAGTGAAGCCGTTCCGGAGCGACGAACTTGCCGTGGCCTTGGACGAGGCGCCCGGCGTCTGAAGAAATGTCATTGATCCGAAGCAATGAAGACCTTCTTCACCTTCAATATCTGGAACATCTGAGCCGAGGGATAATTGGTGCTGCGCTTGAACCGGAGCCAGCATGCGCATCCCCCCTCTCGAAGTGCTCATCGGAACAGCCTGTATTGCGGGTGCCGCAGGTTACACCATCCTCTGCTATTTGTTCAAAATGAGCGACATATGCTGCC
This sequence comes from Sphingobium sp. TomMM35A, assembly GCF_054771735.1. Classification (NCBI taxonomy): domain Bacteria; kingdom Pseudomonadati; phylum Pseudomonadota; class Alphaproteobacteria; order Sphingomonadales; family Sphingobiaceae; genus Sphingobium; species Sphingobium sp. TomMM35A. The sequence goes on along the minus strand of NZ_BSRC01000002.1, from coordinate 108,354 downwards.
GGGATGATGTAGGCATCATCGTTTCGGCGGGCCTGTTGCTTGTGCTATTGCCCCTGTTGATGCTGGGGTCGAGCCTGGCCCGGATCGGCGTGACAATCGTTGCTGGATCAGGCCTTGCTCTGGCGCTGCACCATGGAGGCATCACGCTACATGACGGCGCGCTGCATAGCGCAATGGCGAAGGCCGTGGCGGTTCTGCTGATGGGAACGGCCGCCCTGTGGCATTCGCCAGCCAATATCTGGTTCCGTCGCGGGCAGGGCCTGACCTGCTGATCTCTTTCCGTCAAGTTTGACGGATTGAATAGGTCTGCTCCTCTGCCGGCTGGAGCTATGCCCGAAGCAGCGGCTTATCGCATCATGCGCAAAATTCATGAAAAATGCGCAATAATGGAGCCGCTCGGTTGCCGCACTGAACGCGAACGGTAAAGCGTGACACCAATCACGGGAGATAAAATGTCCGATACCATATCGCTGCCGACCGCAGATGACGTGCTGCGTGGCGTGGACCTGACAGGACGCACTGCCGTCGTAACTGGAGCATCCTCCGGCGTCGGCGTGGCCATTGCCGCAGCGCTTGCCGGTGCGGGAGCCGAGGTAACGCTGGCGGTGCGCGACATGGCCGCTGGACGGGACGTATCAGAACGCATCGCCGCTTCGCGAGGAGTGGCATCCCCTGCTGTCGAACAGGTTGATCTCCTTTCAATGGCCTCTGTCCGCGCCTTCGCCGAGCGTTGGCGCAGTCGGCCGCTCGATCTCCTCATCAACAATGCCGGGCTGATGGGCCCGCCGCTCACGATGACCAAGGATGGCTTCGAAAGCCAAATGGCCGTCAACTATTTCGCGCCGTTTCTCCTGTCAGAGCTGCTTCTGCCATCTCTGGCAGCAGCGAGGGAAGGAAGCGGGATCGGCCGGGTGGTCATCGTCTCTTCAGGGTCCCATCAGCTGGCGACTTTGGATACCGATGACCTCAATTATGAGAGGCGTGCCTATGACAAATTCGAGGCCTATGGCCATGCCAAGCTTTGCGCCAACCTGCTTGCCGTCGAATATAGCCGTCGTCATGCGGAAGTGGGCGTGACGATGAATGCGGTCACGCCGGGTGGGGTTGAAACCAGACTCGGCCGACATGTCACCTTTGAAGATGCGGTCAAGCTGGGGTGGGTCAATGAAGACGGCTCATTGCCGCAGGGCCGCATGAAGACGGCGGATGAAGGCGCGGCAACGCCGGTGTGGGCCGCTGTCGCACCAGAGCTGGAGGGCCAAGGGGGACTGTATCTCGAAGATTGCGCCATTGCGCCGATCTGGGCTCCGCCGATGCCTTCGGGCTGGGGCGTGTCTTCCTCCTCGCTTGAACCGGACGCGGCCCGCCTGCTCTGGCAGGCAACAGAAGATTTGCTCAGGGAAAATAGCTGAAGTGAGCGCCATGCCCGTGCGCAGGAAATGCTGACCGAACCGCTGCGCAACCGCCTCCCCCGCAAGGCCGTCATGACGGTATCAGAAGCCATAGAAGCGTGCCGGATTATCGACGAGGATGCGGTTGCGCACCGTTTCGTCAGGCACCCATTCGGCGAGCAGGTCGAGCAGCCCCGATACCGTAGGCATGGGCCGCCACTGCGCGACGTGGGGCCAATCGGATCCCCAGACGCATCGATCGGGCGCTGCAGCGACCAGCGCCTGGGCAAAGGGGATGGAATCGCGATAACCCGGCTGTTCCGACATGCGGAAGGCGTCCGAAATCTTGACCCATCCGCCATCCGCGACCATCTGCACCAGCGTCTGGAACCCTGGATGATCGACGCCGACCTCATAGGGTATGTGTCCCATATGATCGATGACCCATGGGGCACGAAGACGAGCTATGCGGGGAGCGAGGTCCACAAGGTTTCGCCCGTCCAGCAGAAGCTGAAGATGCCAGCCCATTTCACAGGCCAGGGCGTCGAACCGCTCCAGATCCTTGAAACCTATGCCTCCGCCGTACAGACCCGCGCCATCGCGGATGAAATCGTTGAGGCGAAGGCCACGCACGCCCGCCTCATGCGCCCGTGCATATTCTGCCTCGGGCAGGTCAGCGGGCATCACTGCAACGCCGCGCAATCGTGTGCGATGCGCCGACAGTGTCTCATGGAGCAGCCGATTGTCCGTTCCATGCACGCTGACCTGTATAAGGACGCCCTTGGCGAAGCCCACAGCATCCAGCATCGCGAGATAGGCCTCCGCGCTGGCAGGCGGCGGGGTGTAGGACCGTTCTGCCACCAGCGGATATACCGGCGGGGCGCCGATGACATGGCAATGTGTGTCGATCGCGCCTTCGGGCATTACGAAACGGGTTGGCGGTCCCTGCTCGGCTGGTGGGCCGGGGCATGGGCGGGGCTGCTCGGTCTCTGTCATATGGCTGCTCCGTCCGTGCGGTGAAGATAATCCGGCCCAAGCTCATCCAGCGAGTTGGTCCCCAAGAGGGCCATGTTGCGGTCGATTTCCGCACGCAGCAGCCCGATGGCGTGGCGCACGCCCGCTTCCCCGTGAACCGCCGCAGCATAGAGGAAAGGCCGTCCAATCAGAACCATGCGCGCGCCCAAGGCGATCGCCTTCAATATGTCGCTGCCGCGGCGGAACCCGCTGTCGATCAGGACCGGCATATCGCCTGCTGCGGCGACGGCGCCGGGCAAGGCATCGAGCGTCGCAATCGCCCCGTCGAGCTGCCGCCCGCCATGGTTGGACAGGATGATCGCATCCGCCCCGACGCTGCGCGCCAAGCTGGCATCTTCCGCGTGAAGCAACCCCTTGATGACCAGATTGCCACGCCAGCGGTCCCGGATATGCCTGATCCCGTCCCAGGTCAGTCGGTCGCGCTGTCCGAAGCTGCGCTCCACATTTCGCGCGATCACTGGCGCGCCGCGCGTCGCGCTTGAATTCTCGAACGCTGGCATGCCATGGCGGAGCAGGGTCGGCGCAAAGGTGCCGAGCAGCCAGCGGGGGTGCAGCACCCCGTCCAGCGCCAGCCGAAGCGACGGCTTGAGCGGCGTCGAGAAGCGTTCGCGGATCAAATTCTCACGATTGCCCAGAACCGGCACATCCACGGAAATGACGAGCGTGCCAAAGCCTGCCGCTGTGACCCGGTCCACCACGCCGTCGATCCACTCGCGATCAGCGGGAAGATAGGCCTGGAACCAGCAAGAGGGCGAGACGGCGCGCACCTCCTCCAGCCGGATGAGCGATGTCGCGCTGAGCAGCATCGGCACATTTTCGGCGTGGGCGGCTCGCGCGAGGGCAATGTCCCCCCGCATGGCGATCAGGGCCGAAAGTCCCATGGGTGCTATGCCGAAAGGGGAACTCCAATTCTCACCGAATAGGGAAAGCTGCTGGGTCCGGCCCGCCATGTCCCGCAAAACGCGCGGGACGAAAGCGACCCGGCGCATCGCCTCTCGATTGGCGGCAACCGTCAGATTATCTTCGCATGCTCCAGCGACATAGCCGAACAGCGGGCGTGGCAAATGCGCGCGCGCAAGGGCTTCATAGTCCCCAAGGGAAAGGACGCCCGCTGCCTTCCGCTTCATCCGGGCCGATGGCTCGGCTTCCCGCCTATCCAACCCTGTCCTCCCCACCATTTCCTCGTTCCGGCATCGCGATGAAATAGCCCCCGCACTGCGCTCATAGTCATAGAACAGCTATCGCCACCTATGCCGGATCGATATGTCCGAACGGCGCCGATACCTCTCAATCAATATTGCAACTGCGCCTTCCAGACACCGCTATCCACCAGATGCTTGATCTCCTCACGCACCAGCCGAACGATGATCCGCGTCGAACGGGTCAGCTGCTCCTCGCGCGGCATGCCGAGCACCAACTGGCGGACGACGGGCGGATGGCCGATCGGCGCATAGCGCAGGATGCCAGCATCGACTTCCCGGCTCATCGATGAGAGTGGCAATACAGTATAGCCTAGACCGAATTCCACCAGCTCCTTCAGCACCAGAAAGGAGTCCGCTTCAAATCGGACATTGAGCGGAACACCGGCCTTGCGCGCCGCTGCCTCCACGATCAGCCGAAGTCCGTGCGACTGGCTGGGCAACACGATGGGCAGTTTGACGACTTCCTGGATCGAAATCGGCTTCGCAGGGTTCAGGTCGGAGGATGAGGGGCCCACAAGGACCAACTCCTCATACAGTATTTCCGCCACATTCATCTGGAAATCCGAAGCCGGTCCATAGAGCAGCGCGACATCGATCTCGCCTCTTTGCAGCCAGTCGATCAGGTGCCCGGCATAGCCCTCGACGATCCGCAGCGAGATATTGGGCGCCTGCTCCGCGACACGGCGGGCAAGCCGTCCAGCCAGAATATAGCTGACGGTCGGAGGAACCCCCAGGGCGATCTGCCCGCCTCCTTCCGCCGATCGATTGCGTATGTCGTCGAACGCCTGCCGGACCTGGCGCACGGGTCCTGCGATATGCTGCCGCAATTCCTCGCCAGCCGGCGTGAGCTGCATGCCCCTGCGATGGCGGTAAAACAGCGGTGTGCCTGCCTCTTCCTCAAGGATGCGCATCTGTCTGCTCAACGCGGGCTGAGCGATCCGCATCCTGTCCGCCGCCCGGCTGAGCGAGCCGAGCTCGGCGATTTTCAGGAAATGTTCAAGCCGCCGGAAGTCCACCTGCACGCGCCTTTCTATCATGCCCAACCGACATAGCTGGACGCGTATATTGTTCCTATTGGTTTAGCAAATCCCGCAATAGGCTTTGCGAAATCCACTTCGAGGGACACATGTCAGCCATTAGCGAGACGGAAACAGGGGCACATGCCGACTCCCCCTGGGCACCTATAATCTTCGACGCCTTGCAGCAGGCGAATGTCCGGCAGGTCAGCTATGTTCCGGACGCAGGCCATGCCCGGCTGATCCGCATGTGCAGCGCCGCCGAGAACATGAAGAGCATTGTCCTCACCACCGAGGAAGAGGGTATCGCCCTCTGCACCGGCGCGTGGCTGGGCGGGGAGCGGAGCGCCCTCCTCATGCAGTCGAGCGGGGTTGGCAATTGCATCAACATGCTCTCGCTGCTGGCGAGCTGCCGCGTTCCGTTTCTGACGATCGTCACGATGCGCGGCGAGTTTCAGGAATTCAACCCGTGGCAAGTGTCGATGGGCCGCGCGACGCCCGCCGCGCTTGAGATCATGGGCGTCACCACCATCCGCATCGACCGGCTTGAAGACCTCGCCCCGATGATGGCGTCCGCCGCGACCATGGCGTTCGAAAGCGATCAGCCGATCGCTATCCTGTTGTCGCAAAGCATGCTGGGAGCGAAGAAATGGCTGAAGTGAACCGTCTCCACCGCCGCCAGGCCGTGGCGGACCTGCTCGCCGATCGCAAGGATATGCTGATCGTCACTGGCCTTGGTTCCCCCACCTATGATGTCTTCGCGGCGGGCGACCATCCCGGCAACTTCTACCTGTGGGGAGCCATGGGCGGCGCGGCTTTGACCGGGCTCGGCCTCGCTCTGGCGCAGCCGGAGCGTCCAGTGACGGTCGTGACCGGCGATGGAGAGCAGCTGATGGGCATTGGCGGCCTTGCAACGATCGGCGTTCAGCGGCCGAACAACCTCTCGATCGTTGTTCTCGACAATGGCCATTATGGCGAAACCGGCGGACAGATGAGCCACGCGGGCGCAGGGATCAACCTGGCCGAGATGGCGCGAGTGTGCGGTTTTACGGAATGTTTCGAAGTCACCGATGAGGCGGGCATCGCTCGGGCGCGCGAAGCGATCGGCACGATCGGTGAAGGTCCGCGCCTGATCGTCATCCGCATCGTGCACGAGGAAACGCCGCGTGCCCTGCCCGCCCGCGATGGTGTATGGCTGAAGGCACGCATGCGCGAACATCTGGGCTTCGGGCCGAATTAAAGTAGCAGCAGGCCACGCTGGGCTAAGGGGAGAGTTTGATGGCTGAGGATCTGGTCCGGTTCCGCAATCTGCTGGCGGGGAGTGCGCGTGAGGCGGGTGGCGGCGAATGGCTGGAGAGCCTTGACCCCGCTACTGGCAAGCCCTGGGCTCTGATCCCGCGCTGCACCTCTGCCGATGTCGATGCAGCGGTGGAGGCGGCGCGCACCGCCTTCCGCTCACCCAAGTGGCGTGGCCTGACAGCAACCGCGCGCGGCGCCCTGCTCTATCGCTTTGCCGACATCCTCGCGGAAGAGGCGGAACGCCTCGCGCAACTCGAAACGCAGGACAATGGCAAGCTGATCGCGGAAATGCGGGCGCAGCTTGGCAATCTCCCCACCTATTATCGCTACTTTGCGGGTCTGGCCGACAAGATCGAGGGGCAGGTTCTCCCCATCGACAAGCCATCAATGCATGCCTTCACCCGCCGCGAGCCGCTGGGGGTGATCGCCTGCATCACGCCGTGGAACTCGCCGCTCATGCTGCTCGCGTGGAAGCTGGCGCCATTGCTGGCGGCGGGCAACACGGCGGTCATCAAGCCGTCGGAACATGCATCCTGCTCGACCCTCGCCTTTGTCGAACTGTTCGAACGCGCAGGCTTCCCGGCGGGCGTCGTCAATACCGTCACCGGCCTGCCACAGGAATGTGGCGAGCCGCTGGTCAAGCATCCTGACATTGCCAAGGTCGCCTTTACCGGGGGCGAACCCGGCGGCATCGCCGTCTATCGCTCCGCTGCCGAAAATCTGAAGAAGGTCACGCTGGAGTTGGGCGGCAAGTCGCCCAACATCATCTTTAACGATGCCGACCTGGAGCGCGCAGTTTATGGCGCGGTGTCCGGCATTTTCGCCGCATCGGGCCAGACCTGCATCGCGGGATCGCGCCTGTTGGTACAGCGCGACGTCCATGACGAGGTGGTGGAGCGTCTGGTCGCCCTGGCGGGCACCGCTCGCATCGGCGATCCGAAGCTGGCCGACACACAGGTCGGGCCAGTGACGACCCTGGCGCAGCGCGGCAAGATAATCGATCATATCGCGGGCGCTCGTCAATCGGGCGCAGAATGCGTGCTGGGCGGCGGCCTGCCTACGATTGCCGGGTTGGAGGACGGCTGGTTCGTGCAGCCCACCATCTTCACCGGCGTCAACAACCAGATGCCGATCGCGCGCGAGGAAGTGTTCGGGCCGGTGCTTGCCATCATCCCGTTCGATGATGAGGAAGAGGCGCTGTCGATCGCCAATGACAGCCCCTATGGCCTCGCTGCGGGCGTATGGACGCAGAATATCGGCCGCGCCATTCGCATGTCTGAACGCGTCGAGGCGGGCACGGTCTGGGTCAACACCTATCGCGCCGTCAGTTTCATGGCCCCGTTCGGCGGCATGAAGCGCAGCGGCATCGGACGCGAAAACGGGCAGGAGGCGATGGACGAATATCTCCAGACCAAAAGCGTATGGATCGACCTCGGCTCTCCGGTATCAAATCCATTCGTGATCCGGTGAGATCATGAAAATCACGGAAGCCTTGTCGGATTTCTGTGCCAACGTCTCGATAGCGTCCCTGCCCTCAGAGGTGGTCGAGCGCACGCCCCTTCTCCTGCTCGACCTCATCGGCAGCATCGTGCGAGCGCGCAGCGAGGCGGCGGTCGCTCCGCCCCTGCTCGCAACCGTAGCCGCGATGGGCATGGGCAATGGTGCAGCCCGCGTGTTCGGCGACCCGGCAGGCTATGCCCCGGCGGGTGCGGCGCTGCTCAATGGCGCGCTGGCGCATGCGCTCGACTTTGACGACACCCATGCCGCTGGGACATTGCATCCCGGCGCGCCGGTCATCCCGGCCGCACTTGCCGCAGCGGAGATTGTGGGAGCATCCGGCGCGGACATTCTAGCCGCAATCGTCGCTGGCTATGAGACTTGCTGCAGGATCGCTGTGGCACTGCCAGCGGGCGATCATTATGCCCGCGGCTTTCATCCCAGCGCGACCTGCGGCGTGTTCGGCGCTGCTGCTGCGGCGGCGCGGATATTCGGCCTTGATGCCGCAGGGATCAGCTCCGCGCTGGGCATTGCGTTGAGCCAGAGCGCGGGAAGCCTCCAGTTCCTGGCCGACGGAGCGCAGACGAAGCCGTTTCAAGTCGGCTGGGCAGCGATGGCTGGCCTTACCGCTGCGACATTGGCGCGCAATGGCTACAAGGGTCCGGCAGGAGCGATCGAGGGACGCCATGGCTTCCTTCAGGGCTACGCGCCTGCGCCACGGCCAGAGCGGGTCGTGCAGGATCTCGGCTCCGTTTACGAGTTGATGCATACCGGCATCAAACCCTATCCATCCTGTCGCTACGGCCATGCCGGTATAGACGCGGTGCTGGCGCTGCGGGCGGAGCATGGACTGTCGCCGGAGCAGGTGGACAGCATCACCTATGGCCTGTCCAACGCTGGCCTGCTGCTGGTTGGCGCGCCGATCGAGCATAAACGCAATCCACGCAACATCGTGGACGCGCAGTTCAGCGCGCCGTTCGTCCTCTCCTGCGCGCTGGTGACAGGCGCGATGGAATGGGACAGTTATCAGCGGTTGAACGACCCTGTCATCCGCACAATGCTGCCCAAGGTCGCCTGCATCCACGATCCGGAGATTGAGGCTGAGTTCCCGACCAACATGTCGGGGAAAATCACCATCTCCGCGCGCGGTCAGACATTCAGCCGCAAGGTGGTCGTGCCCCTTGGTGAACCCTCCAACTTCCTCGGGGCCGACAAGCTGATGGCCAAGTTCATCGCGCTTGCCGCTCCAGTGCTGGGAGCGGCCAAGGCGGACGCGCTTGCCACGGCTGCACTTGACCTTGCCTCACTGCCGGAGGTCAAAAAGCTGACGTGCCTGGCGTCATAGCCTCTCAGCTCTACAGCCTAAGGCGACTTAGCGATCTGGCGAATCTACCAATGAACAGGACTGGACTAGCGAGTTTCCACACGCGCCCGCATCGCCAGGCCGCCCGCGTGATCAATCGCCATCAAGTCGCCACCCATTCCCTCCGGTGACAGGCTAAAAGTAAACGGCTCTCCCGCAAAAATCGGCCGCTGCGCGCGGAAGGAGAAGCTTGAGACCTGCGCGGCTGGAGCATGGCGCAGGAAATGATCCATCAGCAATGTCGCGATGAAGGGGCCATGGACGACCAGCCCGGGATAGCCTTCTACATCCTGCGTGTAGGGCAAATCATAATGGATGCGGTGCGCGTTGAAGGTGAGAGCAGAGAAGCGGAAAAGCTGCACCGGATCGATCGTCACCACGCGCGCAACAGGCGGCGCAGGCGTCACTTCTTCGGGCGGCGGAGGAGCCCCGTTCCGCCCAGCTTCGCGATAGACGACGTCCTGCTCTTCCTCAACGCAGACCTGGCCGTCCACCTTCAACAGGTGCCGCAAGGTGACGAAGCGCATCCGCCCGGATCGCCCCTCTTTGTCGTTGATCGCGGTCGCGCTCGTTTCCCGCTCCACTTCGCTGCCAAGCAGGATCGGGGCGAGAAAACGCACACGGCTGCCGGCCCACATCCGGCGTGGCAAGCCATCATCCTCCCGCATCGGGTGACCGTCGGGTCCAATGCCTGATTGCCGCGCGTCCGGCGGAAACAACAACCAGTGCGCAAGCGGCGGCAACTCTCCCGCCCGCCACGGCGGCGTGTCGTGATCAAGCAGCGCCGCAAGCAAATGCGCTTGCCGGGCGGCGGCTATATCGGTGCGATGTTCGATCGCTCGGCTCACAGAAACTCCGCCCGGATCGCTTCATCATCGCCCCCCAAAGCCGGAACCGGCAGCGCAACCGCCTCCTCCCCATCCCATCTTACGGGCGAGGCTGGCAAGGCGACAGGGCCGGTCGGAGTTTCCGCGGTGACGCGGCGAAGCTGGCTGTGCCGCGACAAACCATCAACGCCGTTCAATCGTGCCCAAGCCGTGCCAGCCGCTTCCAGCCGGGCGATCAGTGCGTCAGGCATTTCGGCTGCAAAAACACGGCCGACCATCGCGTCCAGTTCTGGACGATTGGCGCAGCGCAGCGTGTTGGACGCATAGCGCGGGTCCGTCGCTAGGCCTGCATCACCCAGCACCGTGGCGCAGAACTTCGCCCATTCCCGCTCATTCTGGATCGACACCACGATCTGCGATCCGTCCGCCGTCGCAAAGGCACCATAGGGGGCGATCGAAGGATGCTTCAGCCCAGCGCGCGACGGCGCCTTGCCACCATAATCATAATGCAGCAGCGGCACCGTCATCCAGTCAGCCAAACCATCGAACAGCGACAACGCGATGCCGCGACCCTTGCCGGTCTGCCGCCGTTCGATCAGAGCCTGAAGGATCGCAGCATGCGCATTCATCCCGCAGGCGATGTCGGCCACCGAAACCCCGACCCGCGCAGGATCATCCGCCGTGCCGGTGATGCTGGCAAGCCCGGCTTCGCACTGGATCAGGAAGTCATAGGCCTTCATCCCCGCCGCATCGCCGCTCTCGCCATAGCCGGTGATGTCGCAGGTGATGAGGCGGGGATAGCGGGCGCGCAGATCAGCCGATCCGAAACCCGATCGCGCCGCCGCGCCCGGGGCGAGATTCTGGACGAACACGTCTGCCTTGGACAGCATCCGTTCCATCAGCGCCGCGTCGGCGGTATCCTTCAGATCAATGCGCAGCGACTGCTTGCCGCGGTTCAGCCAGACGAAATAGGCGCTCTCGCCATGCACAACGGAGTCATAACCACGCGCAAAGTCTCCCTCCGCCCGCTCAAGCTTGATGACCCGCGCCCCCGCTTCTGCAAGGCGGCTGGTGCACAGCGGCGCAGCCACCGCCTGTTCCAGCGAGACGACCAGCAAGCCTGCCAGCACTTTTCCCATCAGAAGCTCTTCGGCAGGCCCAGCACATGCGTCGCCACATGGCTGAGGATCAGGTTGGTCGAAATCGGCGCGACCTGGTAGAGGCGCGTTTCGCGGAACTTGCGCTCGATGTCATATTCTTCCGCAAAGCCGAAGCCGCCATGGGTCTGGACGCACATGTCGGCGGCGTACCATGACGCTTCGGACGCCAGCATCTTGGCCATGTTCGCTTCGGTGCCCGGCTGCACCCCCGCGTCGAACAGCGCCGCGGCCCGATCCACCATGGCAGCGGCGGCGGTCGTCTGCACATAGGCGCGCGCGATAGGGAATTGGACACCCTGGTTCTGCCCGATCGGACGGCCGAAGACGGACCTGTCCTTCGCATAGGCGCTCGCGCGATCGATGAAGAAGCGCGCGTCGCCAATACATTCCGACGCGATCAGAATGCGTTCGGCGTTCATGCCGGACAGGATGTACCGAAAGCCCTTTCCTTCCTCGCCGATCAGGTTCGCCGCTGGCACGCGCAAATCGTCGAAGAACAGTTCCGTCGTCGCATGGTTCAGCATGGTGCGGATCGGCCGAATGGTAAGGCCGTTGCCCACCGCTTCACGCATATCGACCAGCAAGACACTGATGCCATCGGTAGGCTTGGCGCATTCCTCACGCGGCGTGGTGCGCACCAGCAGGACCATCAGGTCGGAATGTTCAGCGCGGCTGATCCATATCTTCTGGCCATTGACGACATAGTCGTCGCCATCCCGCTTGGCGAAGGTCCTTATACGGGTCGTGTCAGTGCCGCTCGTCGGTTCGGTGACCCCGAACGCCTGGAGGCGAAGCTCACCCGAGGCGATCTTCGGCAAATAGCGTGCCTTCTGCTCCTCCGACCCATGCCGCAGGACAGTGCCCATGGTGTACATCTGCGCATGGGCCGCACCGCCATTGCATCCCGAACGGTGCACTTCCTCCAGCACCGCCGTTGCAGCAGCCAGCCCAAGACCCGAGCCGCCAAACTCCTCCGGGATCAGCACTGAAAGCCAACCCTCGCTGGCCAGCGCCGTCACGAACTCGGTGGGATAGCGCCGCTCAGCATCCAACTCCTGCCAATAGGCCCCGGGAAACCGCGCACAAAGCCGGCGGATGCCTTCGCGGATGTCTGAAAACGTCTCTTCTTGTTCGGGCGCGCCCATTTCCATCCCAATCATATCTAAGCTTGCCTGCCGGTATCGATGGATAGGCCATACTGAAAAGTACAGAAATCAAACTGAGCTATGCGAAGCTGGCATATAATCGAAATATCCTAGACGGTGGGAGGAGTGCACGCACTAATGCAGCGGGCCGGTTCATCCCCGACGCAGCGGAAGCGATGTGGCCGCCTGCTGTCGAAGTTGTAAGCGTCGCCAGGTCCAAGGATGCATCGTTCGTCATCGACGGTGATTTCAATGAAGCCTGATATCACCACCCCGCCCTCCTCGCCTTCATGAGTAAGGCTGATCTTCCCCGTGTCCGCGCCCGGCTGCCACGTCTCCGACAGGATCTGCAGTTGCCGCCCAGCCAGGTTGGATCCCACCTGGCGCAAGGACACGGACCCCTTGCCAATTTCCGTGAGTTCGGAAGCCTTATAGAAAGACTGAGGACGGTCCGGTTCGTCCATCGCGAAAAAATCGGACAAACTGACGGACATGGCATCGAGCACGCGCTTCAAGGCGCCGATCGACGGATTGGTGCCGTTCGATTCCATCAGCGAGATGGTAGAATTGGTGATCCCAGCACGTTTGGCCAGCGTGCGCTGAGATATTCCGGCCTTTTCACGCGCACGGCGCAGGCGCGATCCGATCTCCACTTCCGACACTGAAACGACTCTCCCTGTTGAATATGTTCGATATATCGAACATTCATCAAGGCATCCTATTGAAAATCAAGGATCTTCTTAAAAGCTGAAAACGCCTTGCGGCATGCCTGGATAAACGATCAACATGTCAACAAATTGACGGATGATCAAATGAAGACTTTGACCAACAGCGTAGCACTCGATGCCTATTGGATGCCCTTCACGCCTAATCGGAAGTTCAAGGCGGCGCCGCGAATGCTGGTCGAAGCATCCGGCATGTATTACCGCAGCGATGACGGACGCGACATACTCGATGGGTCAGCGGGCCTGTGGTGCGTCAACGCCGGCCATGGTCGGAAGGAGATTGCTTCAGCGGTCGCCGCCCAGTTGGAGGGCTTGGACTACGCACCAAGCTTTCAACTAGGCCATCCCCTTGCCTTCCGCTTTGCAGAACGCCTGGCCGAAATAGCGCCCCCGGGTCTCGACCGGATATTCTTCACCGGATCCGGCTCAGAATCCGTGGACACGGCGCTCAAGATCGCTCTCGCCTATCAGCGCGCGATTGGTCAAGGCACACGCACTCGGCTGGTTGGGCGTGAGCGTGGCTATCATGGGGTCGGTTTTGGCGGCATTTCGGTAGGGGGGCTGATCAATAATCGACGCGCCTTCTCCACCCTGCATGGCGTTGATCACATGCGGCACACACATGATCCGAGCCGCAACCTTTTCTGCAAGGGCCCTCCCGAACATGGCGCCGAACTGGCCGACGATCTGGAGCGGCTCGTCCAACTCCATGGCGCGGAAACGATCGCTGCGGTTATCGTCGAACCGGTTGCTGGCTCGACAGGGGTGTTGCTGCCTCCGCAGGGGTATCTGAAGCGGCTACGCGAGATCGCGACGCGGCACGGCATCCTCCTGATCTTCGATGAGGTCATCACCGGTTTCGGCCGCCTGGGCAGCCCCTTTGCAGCCCAGCATTTCGATGTCGCGCCGGACATCATGACGACGGCGAAGGGGCTGACTAACGGCGCCATGCCGATGGGTGCGGTGTTCACATCCCGCCACGTCCACGACGCCCTCATGCAGGGGCCCGAGGCCGCGATCGAGCTATTCCACGGCTACACCTATTCCGGCCACCCCGCCGCATGTGCAGCTGGTCTTGCCAGCCTCGACATTTATCAGCGCGAAGGCCTCTTCATGCGCGCTGCGGAACTTGAGGAGCATTGGCAGCGCAATTTGCTCTCATTGCAGAATGCGCCGCACATTGCCGATATCCGGGCCATGGGCCTGATCGCCGCGATCGAACTTTCGCCCCGACCCGATGACCCCGGATCACGCGGCTTTGATGTATTTGTGGACTGCTTTGAAAAGGGGCTTCTAGTCCGCGCCAATGGTGACACCATCGCACTCTCCCCACCACTCATCATCGATCGAGACCAGATCGATCGCATCACGCAAACACTCTTCGACATACTTAGAAAAACGAGGTGACGCAGTTTCGGTTTGAATCTGTTTCGGGCGACATCTCCCAAGAAGCCGGGATGACAACCATACGAGCTCAATGAAGGAGCTTCACAATGAGCGTGCAGCATCTGCCAAATACGGCAACGATCGAAGAAGCCACTGCAGTAATGCAGGAACATGGTCATGTCATTATCGATTGCCTGGTTCCTGAGTCGGTGATGGATCAGGTCCGATCGGACATGCAGCCATTCAATCCGCAGGCTCAGCTGACCGACGCAGAGTGGGGCGGGGACTATGCGCAACGGGTGGGCAAGCTGATCGCCCGATCGCCGGCCGGACGCGATCTGGCGATGAACCCACTGGTCTTAGGCGTGGTCAAGAACATTCTCAGCTGCGCATCGACGTTCCAGATTTGCACGACCGAGATGATCTCGCTCAACCCGGGTGCTCCGGCGCAAGTCATCCATACAGATGAACTTCTCTACGATGACTTCATATTCCCGGACGACTGTATCGCTTGTTGCAATACTCTATGGGCTGTCACCGACTACACTGAAGAGAATGGTGCCACACGCATCGTCCCCGGAAGCCATGCTCGTCCGCCTGCCCATTACAAAATGGAAGACACGCTGCCGACAGAAATGAAGCGGGGATCAGTGCTGATCTTCTCAGGCAAGCTTTGGCATGCCGGCGGCAACAACCGGTCAAATGATGTGCGTATTGCGCAGGCGATAAACTATTCCCTGGGATGGCTACGACAAGGTGAAAATCAATATATCGCCTGCCCCCCGGAAATCGCGCGGACCTTGCCTGACGATCTGCTCAAACTCATGGGATATCAGGTCGGTCCCAAATATGGATACGGCCATGCCGGAGCACAGGCCGATCCATTGAAAGCACTTAGGGAAAGCTGAGGGATATCTTTCTCTCACAGCGAGAACACAAAAAACAATTGGCTGTTCCGGCAGCAAAAGGAGAAATCATGAACACGCATTCTTTCCTGCGACCGATCGCTGAGCCTCAGCTTATAGAGAACGCGTTCAGCGAAGATCAGCGGCAGCGGCTTTTCTCTGTCTTGCGCAATAAGGGCCCCTGGACGACGATCCTGTCCCAGGAATTCAGTTCGCCTGAAGAGGTAATCGGCGCAACATCCGGCTCACTTCCTGAAGGATTCGTACCGACGTGGGACATGTTTCTCAGCCCGGTCTTTCGGTCAACGCTCGGCCGCGGCTATGCAAGCCTTTACCCAGAGGTCGAGGATTGCTTCTACAACAGCAAGTTTCTTGATCTCGCCCGGGGTTATTGGGGCGCCAAATATGCAGCGCCAAACCTCATGCTCTGCAATATTCAGGGGCCCGCCGGTGCGGGCGGGGCGCCTCATGTCGATGGCGCCGACTATCGGGGCGTGACCATTCAGAACACACCCGGCTGGCTTATCGGGCTTATGACCAAATGCGGGCTGTTTCGCCCTTGGCAGGTCAAGAAAGCGCAGGTTCTGACCTGGTACTATAAGGGGCAGATCGGCGGCGGATTCACCTATTGGCCTGACGGCCCCGAGGGGCAGCCCAAACAGCTTTATGCGCCGATGTGGGGCCGTGCTGCCGTCGTGGAAAATGAGGTCATGTATCACGGCGCCAATGCATGCGGCCCGGCTGAAATGCGCAAGCCCGAAGGCTTGGCAATCAATTCGGTGATCGCAGCCGACCCCAATTCGGACGGCTGGCAAATCAAGACGGATGGCAACGTCATTCAGCAGTTGCCCGCCGACGAAATCCGCCTGTTATTCCATTGGGGCGCCGACATGTACATGGACCTGGATGAAATGACGGTCGCGCTGGATCATAGTGACGACCTGTCTCATGAGCAGGTTTTCGATATCTTCCTGTCGGAACTGCGCGCGCGGGGCATAGCTTTCAAAACGCCGAGTGATCCGCTCCACGACCCTGAGTTCATCCAGTTGCTCACCAGCGTGTTCGAGCCAGGCTCGCCTACGATCATGCCCGCAATATACGATCTGGCGGCAGAATGAAGAAGCTCGTCGCCAATTACTGATGAATAACGACAGCCAATAGATTTTGGCACGACATTAAACGAATAAAGGGAGGCTGTTAAATGGTCGGATATACTAGGATTCGCATCGCCTTATTATGTTCAGTTACTCTTTTGCCTGTCGCCATTCCCCAGAATGTGCAGGCCCAGGGTCAAGATCAAGCCGTTGCGGAGCCCGATCCTAACAGCTTTCCTTCGAACGATATCGTCGTGACCGCCCAACGCCGTGATGAGCGCGCGCAAGACGTGCCTATAGCGATCACGGCCTTTTCTCCTGAGCGTCTACAGCAGCAAGGCGTTACGGAGGCGCAAAACCTGCAAGCGACAGTTCCCTCCCTGGTCGTGGGCAATAACGGAAATCCTTCGCGTGAAGCGCAGAGCTTCACGATCCGCGGCCAGGGTGCGACCTTCCAGGCGTCTCCTGGTGTAGTGGTGTACCTCAACGAAGTCCCGCTGCCCGCGTCCATTTCAACCCCGCAGCAGGGCGGCGCCGGGAACTTCGTCGATCTGGAGAATGTGCAGGTTCTGAATGGGCCGCAGGGCACGCTCTTCGGCCGCAACACCACTGGCGGCGCCGTTCTCCTCGTCCCGCACAAACCGACGAACAGATTTGAAGGCTATGCGCAGGCCAAGTTCGGCAACTACGATAATAAGCAGTTGGAAGGCGCGATCAACGTGCCGATCGTCGATGACAAGGTTCTCCTGCGCGTTGCAGGTGCCTATCATGACCGTGACGGCTACACCTATGATGTAGTCTGGGACAAGGATCGCGACAACACCCACTGGTATTCTGGACGCATCGGCCTGACGCTCAAGCCCTTCGAGGGGTTTGAGAACTACACCATGGCATATGGAGCCAATTCCAGGAACAATGGCACCGGCACGGTCAACACTGGGTTTAACATCGCTGCATTGTCAGACCCCACGCTCGGCTTTTGTCAGGAAGGCCCGACCATCCCCGGCGTGATCGCGTCATGCGATGTGTACCGGGCGGCTGTCGCCGATTCAGAAGCCCGCGGCCCGCGGCAGACGGCTCATGGCACCGACTCCTATCAAAGAACGAAGACGTGGGGCATTACCAACACCTCCTCGCTCGCATTGAACGACGAACTGACCCTCCGCAATATCGTAAGCTACCAGCGCTTCACCTCATCCTATAGCATCGATAGCGACGGCAGCGTCTTCCAACAGGAAGATAATGACCCACGGCGCTATCCTGCGCCGGGACAGGCAGTTTTGCCGGGCGATGGAACGCCGCTTACCTACCTGAATGCGACATTGACCGATCTTCCAAGGGACGACTTGAAAGTTTTCACCGAGGAACTGCAACTGCAGGGCAATCTGCTCGACAATCTTCTGACATTCACCACTGGCGCATTTCTCTACGACCAGCGTCCGGTAGCAAATCAGGGCGCCGGATCTGTCGGCTTTTGCCCTGCCGCCTTTACCGGTTTCTGCCCGGGATACGACATCAGATATTCGATCACCAACAGGTCCAAGGCGCTCTATGCGCAAGCGACTCTTGACCTTGGCCTGCTTACCCCCGCGCTCGCAAATTTGAAGCTCACGGGCGGATACCGGCATACCTGGGACAAGGTGAGCGGCACGGCGAATTTGTATCAGGCGGGCCCGGGCTTTGTCGCCTGCTATACCGATCCCACGATCCCTGCCACCACGCCTTCCGATTGTCAGTTTTCGGCTAATCTGAAGACCAATGCGCCAACGTGGAATATCGGCCTCGACTATAGGGTATCTCCTGCCCTGCTGCTGTACGGAAAGGTCAGTCGCGGCTACAAGGCCGGTGGCATCAACGCCAACGCCGTCTTTGCGAACACCCGTACATTCCCGCCCGAATATGTCACTTCTTATGAAGGCGGCTTCAAGTCGGACGTCCGTATTGCCGGCATGCCGCTCCGTTTGAACGCCACCTATTATTACCTGACGTACAAGGATATCCAGCGGGCGGCCGGTGATTTCAATCCTGGCACGCAGGCTGCTGGCGCTCAGGTTCTGAAGGCTGATGCCCGCATCCAGGGCGTAGAGGCGGAAGCTTCGCTACGGCCGTTCCCCGGCGTGGAGATCGGCGGCACATTCAGCTACACCGACGCCAAATATAAGCGGTACGAATATCAACCGAGCGTGCTGGTACAGGACTGCTCGGGCAACTTCGTCACCGCGCCTGGCACCGCAAACTTGACCTGTCTGCCGTTCCAATATGTCTCGCCCTACATCTACAGCATTCATGCCTCGGCTGAACAATCGCTTGGCGGCGATCTCGGCACGATCTCGTTCTTCGCGATCTACTCACATACATCTTCGCAGCACACGTCGGGCACCATAGTCCCGCCGAACGAGCCTGGCGAAAAGCTGGAGGCGTTTGGCACGCTCAACCTGTCGATCGATTGGAAGAAAATCGGCGGAAGCAATCTGGATCTCGGCCTTTACGGCACCAACATCACCAACAAACTGTACCGGGTGTCCAACAGCAATGTGTTCAATTCGGTTCTCTATTCTGCCACCCTATATGGCGAGCCCCGCATGTACGGCGTTCGTGCACGCTACTCCTTTTAGGGCGAGCACAGAGGCATCAAGAAATTGAATATCAAAAGCCGGTAATTTGATCGCAAAGAGGTAAATCGATGAGCAATACTTCCCTTTATTACGTCAAGTTGATGGTCGACGATGCGGAGGCTTTGGCGCCATTCTATCGTGAGGTCTTCGGAATGAAGGAAATCCGGCGTATTCACGAACCCGAACATGTACGCCCTCACCTGGAGATATATCTGTCGGCAGGAGAGACCGAACAATTGTGCCTGATGCAATATTTCAACAAGCCCACGCCCCAGCCTGGCGAAGTCAGGGTCGCCTTCACGGTTGGAAATGTGGACGAAGTCGTGGCGGCTTCGCAAGCCAGAGGCGGCGGCATAATCCTGCCGGCCGAAACGCTGGAGGCATATAATTTCCGCTGGGCAACGATTACCGATCCTGAAGGTCACGCCATCGAGGTCATGCAATTCGGCCTTTGACAAACATAGACCATATTTCAGTGATTTGATCACGATAGGAAAAAACCGATGAGCAAGATTTCCCTATATTATTTCAAACTGATGGTTGGCGATGCAGAGACATTGGTGCGTTTCTACAGCGACGCTTTCGGAATGAAGGAAGTGGGACGCTTCGACGGCCTCGAAACCGAAGAGCCCCACATAGAGATTTTCCTGAAGGCAGAAGGGGGAGAAAGCAACCAGCAACTCGCCTTGATGCATTATGTGAACAGGCCTACGCCAACGCCGGGAGAGGCAGCAATTGCCTTCATGGTCGACGATGTGGACGCCGTCGTGGCTGCAGCGCTGGCCGCGGGCGGCAGCATCGCCAGAGCGGCTGAGACGCTCGAGGAGCATAAGTTCCGCTATGCGATCGTGGCCGACCCCGAGGGTCATAAAGTCGAAGTCATGCAATTTGTCGCCTGACCACGGCAAATGAAGGAACGGGCGACGAGTCCCGCCGTCCTATCAATAGGACGGTCGGGACTGATTGCCTCTCGCATGGTCTATACTGATGTGGCGCATCGCGGGATGATATTCGAAGATGAATTTAAAGATTTTGGAGCTAGCTCATGAGCGATGTTAAAACAGCGGTCCGGATATCTCCTGAAGCGCTAAGAGAAAAATACCGCATCGAACGCGACAAGCGCCTGCGGGCCGATGGTCCGAGCCAGTATCTTGATCCCAACGCCGTTTTCCGCGACTTCGACGCCGACCCTTATGTCGAACCGGGCTTCACGCGCCCGGCGATCGTCGAAGAAACAGAGGTCGCAATCGTCGGCGGCGGTTTCGGCGGGCTCCTCACCGGTGCGCGCCTGCGGCAGCAAGGCGTCGAGGATTTCCGCATCATCGATCGGGCAGGTGATTTCGGCGGCACCTGGTATTGGAACCGCTATCCGGGCGCAGCTTGCGACATTGAAAGCTATATCTACCTGCCGCTGCTTGAGGAAACCGGCTACATCCCGACGGAAAAATACGCCAAGGCAGCGGAAATCTTCGGCTATTGCCAGCAGCTCGGCCGCCATTTCGACCTTTACGACCGCGCATTGTTCCAGACGCAGGTAACGGAAGTCCGCTGGGATGAGGGACGCGCCCGCTGGCTGGTGCGCACCAACCATGACGACGTGCTGGCGGCACGCTTCCTCGTCATCGCCGGCGGGATCATGCACAAGGCCAAACTGCCCGGCATCCCGGGGATCGAAACCTTCAAGGGGCACAGCTTCCACACCAGCCGCTGGGACTATGCCTATACCGGTGGCAGCCCGACCACGCCGATGGATCGCCTGAAGGACAAGCGCGTCGGCATCATCGGCACCGGCGCGACGGCGGTGCAGGCGGTGCCCAATCTTGCCCGCGACGCAGAGCATCTCTACGTCTTCCAGCGCACGCCGTCCGGCGTGGGTGAGCGGAACAATCGGCCGACCGATCCTGCATGGGCCGCTTCGCTCCGGCCAGGATGGCAGCAGGAGCGGATCGAGAATTTCGAGGCGCTGGTCGCCGGTCAGCCGGTCGAGCAGGACCTCATCAACGATGGCTGGACGCAGATTTCAGGCGGCGTCAATTTCGAAGGCGGCGCGGCTGATGACGATCAGTATGAACTGGCCGACTTCGCCCGCATGGAGGGCATTCGCGCTCGCATCGATCAGATCGTGCAGGATCCCGCCACGGCAGAGGCATTGAAGCCCTGGTATAACACCATGTGCAAGCGTCCCTGCTTCCATGACGAATATCTGCAAAGCTTCAACCGTCCCAACGTCACCCTGGTCGATACCGACGGCAAGGGTGTCGAGCGCATCACCCCCACCGGCGTGGTGGTCGGCGGCACTGAATATCCGGTCGAGTGCCTCGTCTATGCATCGGGATTCGAAGTCTCGACAGGCTATACCCGCCGCCTCGGCTTTGAACTGTACGGCAAAGGCGGGCAGTCGCTGACCGACGCGTGGAAGGACGGCGCCGCCACCCTGCATGGCATGTATACGAAGGGCTTCCCCAACCTGCTGATGTCCAGCCTGGTCCAGGGCGGCACCGGCGTCAATGTCGTTCCCATTCTCGATAATGTCGCGACACAGACCGCCTACACGATCAAGCGCATGGTCGACCTGGACGCCCGGGCCTTCGAACCGACCGAGCAGGCGCAGGAAGACTGGCTTGGCGTGCTCATGTCGCACCTGACAGGGACCGGCAAATTCTCCACCGAATGCACCCCGGGCTTCTACAACAACGAAGGATCGCTCGGCGACCACAAGATGGCCCGCAACGCTCCCTATGCCGGTGGCACCCTGGCCTATTTCGAAGAACTGAAGAAATGGCGCGAAAAGGGCGATCTCGAAGGACTGGAAGTTTCCAGGAATTCGGAAGCCTAAAGACAGCGACCAAGCTATCCGGATTTTGGCGCCGATTTCGTGCATCGACATCCGGAAGTTCGAGTCGGCCCGCCTCCGGGTGGCAAAGTGCTGTAGTGACGCTTCAATCTGGCTGACCTTCCATCTTGCGGAAGGTCAGCCAATCTCCATTATCGGTTCATTGCTCTGCCCCGAAAATGGCATAGACTTCCGCAATGGACGGATTACGCCGCAGCGTCTGGCCGCCACTGACATGGATCACCTGACCTGTAACAAAGCTCGACTCTTCGCTCGCCAGCCATAGCGCGGCGTTGGCGACATCCGCAGACATGCCCGGCCGCCGGAGGGGGATTTCTCGCATATAAAGTTCGCGCATCGCCGGGATGGCCATTCCCCCGCCCGACATGGGTGCATCCGCGACGCCGCCAGCCGCGATGCTGTTGGCCCGGATGCCCCTCTCGCCAAATTCATTCGCGATCGTGCGGATGACGTGATCGATACCGGCCTTGGTGCCCATATAGGCGGCATGATCCTCGAACATGATCGTCGCCGTCACCGATGAGATTTGGATGATGGACCCGCCATGCTGCATGGTCCGCACCAGCGTCTGAAAAAACTGGAATGGGCCGGTGAACTGGACAGCGGCCATGCGCTCCAGCTCGTCACGGCTTGTTTCCAGAAACGGCTTGAGCAAGCCCCAGCCGGTGCTGTTGACGCCGATGTCGAGCCCGCCCATCTTGTCGGCGGCATCCTCCACCGCCTTGTTGAGACTGGCTTCGTCGGTGATGTCGCAGGCGACCCATTCCGCCCCGATCTCGTCCGCAATCTGTTGCAGCGGTTCCGTCCTGCGGCCGGCAATGACGACCTGTGCACCATGATCGATATAGGTACGCGCGATGGCGGCGCCGACATTCTGTGGAGCGACGCCAAGGATAATGGCCCGCTTGCCGCTCAATCGACCGCTCATCTACTCTCTCCCAATTTTCTCGTCACGCTCGGCGTTAGTGGACCGGCCTGCTGTTGCGAAGGACCAGCATGCCACCCCTCCTAAAGTCACGGCTACGCAAAGTACAAATAACATGATCGCCGTTCGTGCAAACGGCTGCTTCGATCGCGGTTAGATATAGCGCTTATTTCGGCTTGAGTGCGAAATCCACCTGCACGGCGACTGTGCTCGTTGTCTGCCCCGGCATCAACGGCACATTCGAAGCGTTGGCGGCGGATTGTTCGACCGCGATGGGTGGGGGCGCTACCGGCACCGCACCCGGCAGATAGCGGTTCCCTTGGGTGCCGCCTGCATCGCGTATCGACAGCACGCGCGCGATAGTCATTCCTGCCGCATCGGCCTAGGCCTCAGCGCGCGCGTGCGCGGCCTTGTACGCTGCGGTGTATGCGGAGTTCGCCGCCTTCTCCGGATCAGCCATGCGCAGATCGGGACCGCTCAGGACATTGGCACCCGCCGTGGTAGCCGCTGTCACTGCGGCCGATGCCCGATCAACGTCCCGCACGGTTACGTTGATGATGTTGCTGGCCTGATATTGGCCTTTGCGATCGCCCCAATCGAGCCGTTGCACACTCAGGCTCCGTGTCTGGATGTCCTTCTCCGCTATCCCTGCACCGGAAAGTGCGTCCACGATCTTTCCGATCAGCTGTTGGTTCGCGGCAGTAGCTTCGGCGGCTGATTTCGCCCAGCTATTGATACCGGCCTGGAACTGGGCCTGATCAGGACGCGTGTCGCCCTGTCCCGTTGCGCTGACGGACAGCAGCGTTTCATCATGACCAACGCCACGCGGGTCGCGCGGCTCTCGATCGCAGGCATGGAGGAGCATCAGCGGGCTCAATGCCAAAGACAATTTAGCGACGGACATCTTCTCTCCTGAGCTTTGCGGTGCAGCCGAACGTGCCCCACGAAAGATGAAGCGAAGCTGAGCGAAAGGCTGGGCCCACGGTTGGGACTTTCTGCTTAACCCTAGTGAGTTGGAGACGGGGCAGCCGCTTCTCCTGTAATGACGATCGACAATCCCGGAGTTCGCTAAATGATTTTCCGATGGTTCTACATCAGCACGAGCAGGCTTGCCGAGGAGGAGTCCGATGAGCTGGTGGCGGATATCGTCAGGGACTCGATACCTCGCAATCGCAAGCTCCAGGTCACGGGCGCACTGCTGTTCACCGGCCGCCATTTCGCGCAATATCTTGAAGGCCCCGCGACTTCGGTGGACACATTGCAGCGGATCATCCTCGATGACCTCCGGCACGAAGATATCCGCACCATCGCAGAGGGCGCATATCCCTGCCGCCGGTTCATCACCTGGTCGCTGGCATATGTACCCCCCGCGAGATCGGGTGAGCGGAGGATTGAACGGCTGCTAACCGACGCGGCGCGCGCCCGCGAAGACTGTGTCGAAGCATTAGCCCAATTCATGTCCGAATCCGCCATGATGGGACATGCATGAGCCGCTCCGCTTACCCCTCGATCAGCACCCACGCCATCAGATTTCCGGATTGGCGGCCTTCTCCGCAAGATAGCGCGACGTGAAATTGGGCGCCACCGCAGGCTTTTCCATCCGCTCATACAGGCGGCGGTAGGAGGACCGAGCGATCTGCCATTGGCCATCGACCTTGCGATATTCATCACGATAGAGGCAGGCGCCGCTCGTTTCCATGCCCGTACGGAAGTCCATGGCATAGTCGGTAAGCGTCCAGCGGCCTTCCGCCCGATCATCGCTCGTCACGTCGATCTCGGGCTGATGCACTGTATGGCAACCGACGAAGTCCTCATGGAAGGCCGCGTGGAGCAGAGACACCACCTCATCGCGGCCCTCGGCATGGAAGTGATAACTGGCGCCAACATAATCGACGACGATGTCTTCCGTAAGGACGGAGGCAAGGCCGTCTGCATCGGCCGTATCCAGATACCGGCAATATTTATGCTTCAGCTGCTTGATGAGCTCTATGTCTTCGAGCCGTATCATCATGACCAATCCTCAAATTTTGCGATAAGGTTCAAACGCGGTCCCATCAAAACTCCACGCCGAAATCGACGCCATAGGTGCGCGGCGCCTGGAAGGTTCCGACAGTCCAGGTATCGAATACGGGAAAGAGGAATTCCGGCTTGTCCGAATTGTTGAGGTTCTTGCCCCACAGCGAAATCCGTCCCTTCACACTGCCAAGCGGGATATCGGCAAAGGTCATGCGGGCGCCGATCTGCCAGCTCGAAGGAATGACCAGCGCGCGATCAAGCGCAGCGTCTCCGCTCCCCAGGCAGCCTTCGGTCGGCGACTGCAGCGCGCCGATCGGGCACTGGAGCCGGTAATGCTTGCCCTCATATTGGCCATCCACGCGAAAGCTCAGCGTCGTGCCGTCCGGGAAGGCCGCCGCTTCATATTGCGCCGCGAGATACGCGGTATGCCGGGGCTGGTAGGACCGCACCGGCGTCGCGGCGGGATTGGACGATTCCGCCTTGGGCTTCACATCGGTGAAGCCGTAATTGGCATTAAGCGTCAGGCCATCCACCGGCACCACGGTGGTTTCGACCTCGACACCCCGCGCCCGCTCCGTGCCAGTGTTGAGCAGTATGTTGCCGCCCTGGTTGGGATCGAAGCCGGTAACCTGAAGCGCCTTGCGATCCGCCTGGAACAGCGCCAGGTTGATACGGACGCGCCTGTTCAGGAATTCGGATTTAAGGCCGACTTCATAGGATTTAATCGTCTCGGGCTCGAATTCCGCGCCATGGAAGATGCCGCCTGAGACGAACCCGGTGGTGAACTTGGCATAGACGCTGCTGTCGGGCGCGAAGCGGTAACGAATGGAGGCGTCATAGTCGAAGCGCCCCTGCTTCGCCCGGAAGCTGCCGCGCGGCACCGTGGGGGTACGCGGAGCCGCCAGCAGGTCATTCTCCGTCCGATCATCCTTGGAATAACGCGTGCCCGCGCTCAGCTCCAGCTCGTCGGTCAGCCGGAAATCCACATGGGCATAGGCGGCGTAAGATTTGTTGAGCACTCGCAACAGGTCGCCGCCGGCCAGATAGCTGTCCGGATTGACGATCGGGATCGGCTGGCCGGGTTGCGCCACCAGGCCGAAGATCACCGGGCTGTTGAGGAAGGCTTTCTCGCGATAGTAGAACAGGCCGCCGACGAAATCCAACCGGTCCATATGCCCCAGCAGCTGGAGTTCGTGGGACCATTGCCGCTGCTTGGCATAACGTACTGCGCCCAATGCCTGGAAATAACCGCCCGTCCCGCCATAAGGATCGACAAGCGCGTTGCCATCGAGATCGGAAGTGCTGTTCACCTTGAAGCCGCGAAGAGCCCCGATATATTTGACGCTGAGCGCATCGTTTAAGTCATAGACCGCCGTAAGACTATGTCCCCAGGTCTTCTGGCTCGCGGCAGCCAAACCGTCGATCGGCACGCGGTCCAGCCGCCTCAAACTCTCGACCGCCGTTCCGCCCAGAGCAGGCTGGTTAGGAAAATTGGTGATCGCGCCAAAGGCCGCCCCACCGTTCAACAACTGCATCGCATCGAGCGTCGTCACCAGATCGGCATAGTCGAACCGATAGTCGAGCGTCAGATTATCGATGCCGGTATAGCGTACCGCCGCGAAAACGGATTCATTGTTGTTCGCACCGAAACTGTCCGCACTGGTTTGCGGCCCGAAAGGTTCCGGAAACAGATAGGTTCTGCGCGGACCGCTGTTCTTCACATAGCCTGTATTTTCATCATGCACATAGGTGACGCGGGCGGACAAGCCATTCCATTCTGGCGTATTGACGGTAATCCGGCCCCGCCGCCGCTGGTAATTTCCGATGGTGCCGTCAACGACTACGCCGAACTTGCCGGTAGGCCCTGCTGTCACGAAGCTGATTGCGCCGCCGGTGGAGTTACGGCCAAACAAAGTGCCCTGCGGTCCGCGCAGCACTTCGATCCGTTCGATATCTGCGAGGTCGAATGCGGAATTGCCCGGCCGTCCTAGATACACACCATCAATATAGAGAGCGACGCCGGAATCGATCTGAAAGTTGATGGAGCCCGAAGATACACCGCGAATATTGAATTGGGGCGCGGTCGGCGATCCGGCCTGCTTCTGGATAACCACGTTCGGTGCCGTCTTGCCGACATCCTGAAAGCTTTCGATCTGGAGATCCGCGATCAGCTTCGCATCCATTGCAGTGACCGCCGTTGGAACATTCTGGATATTTTCAGAACGTTTGCGCGCCGTCACGATGATATCGGTCAGGCCAGCCTCGGTCCTGCCCGCTGCTGGAGCACTGTCCTGCGCACGGGCGACACCTGTCATGAGGGCGCCCGGCGCGACACAGCTCAATAATGTGCAACAGAAAATTCGAGACATGCTGTTCCTCCCCATTCTCTACGCCAGCGCCCGACGAAGGCATCACTGGCTGCGTCGCGAACGGAGGGGGTGGCTAAGGCTGCCCGGCTGATCCGCATGGCGCGCATTCGCGAGGATCGCAGTCCGACCCTATTCGCGTTGGCCATGAGGCGCCTTGTGGCAGCCCATCCTCTCCTCGTCATCGCGTCTGCCTTCAGCAGATCGTCTCGAGGAGCATCGCGCAGCTAGGGGAGGGAAGACACCTCCATATCGATTAAGTCAAATCGAAGAGATCAGCCACGCGGCAGCGTCAGTTCCGGCATGCTGGTGTGGATCAGGTGAACAAGCTGCGATTGCCGGGCGACCCCCGTTTTGGCGAAGATTGACCGCAGATGTGATCGTACCGTGTTTTCAGCGATGCCCAGCCGATGCGCGGTATCGATGACTGACACACCATTTGCGAGCGATGCGGAAATCGACGCCTCGGTCGGTGTGAAATTGAAGAGCTTGCGCACGGCATCTGCTGTCACGACGCACTGCCGCTCCGGGTCGCCAAGGAACAGCGCGAGGGCAGGCGAACTGCCGGTATGCATGAAACCGGGAATCTGCACAGGTTGCACGACCATTCCGATGTCGCGATGCCCGGAAGGACGCTCCGCCAGGAAAACGAACCGGCCTCCCCCGTTGCCGCATTCCGACGCGGCCGCCTTCAGCCTCTTGCGGAATTCGGCATCGCGTGACGGGTTGGTAAGGGCGACACGGCCTCCCACCAGCCCGATGCCGTCGCCATCCGCCAGGATTGATGCCGCAACCTCGTTGACCTTCAATACCTTCAGATCATGGTCCAGAATGACGGTGCCGACGGCGAACTGTTCGATCGCGCCGATCATCACGGCCTGTTCGGATCTGGATGTTTCCAACCTCTGATATAATTCGATCGCCTGCCGCAGATGCGGGACAATTTCCTCTACCCGGCCGGTTTCCTCGCGATTGAAGGGATCGCCGCCCGGAGCGCGGGTCAGGCGCAGGCGCGCTTCGAACCCGCCGCTCATGCGCAGGTCGACGCCCAGCACATGGGACCCGTCCATGGATTCAATCCATTCCTTGTAATAGGCCGAGTTCTTGAGCGCCGCCTCTCCCACATATTCATACAGCGTCATGACCTTGCCCTCGGGCAGGTTCACGAACGGATCGATTTCGAGATAGCGGTCCAGATAGCGCTGTATGGACTCGCTGGTCGCAGTCGGCGTGATCATCGTGGTGAGCGAAAGATCCGGCGGCGTCAGGATCAGCGTTCCATAACGGGCATTGGTCTGGTCGCGCAGCATCAACAGAAATTCGCGCCACGGGTCATCGCCCAGCAGCCCCTGGTTCAGGGCCAGCATCAGGCGCGAAAATTCCATCCGCCTGCTCGCATCGTCAGTCATCTTCGTGCCTCTCCCGCACCGGCCCTGTGCGGCCGTTTCCAGCATGGTAGAGGCTTGAACAGATGTTGCCAATTGCGCAGCAGCCGAGCGGCCCTTACGCCTCTGCGATCATGTAGCCACCGCTCACCACCAGACATTCTCCGGTAATGAATGCCGCCGCGGGGCTGGCCAGGAACAATGCGGGACCAGCGATGTCCTTGGGCTCTCCCCAACGGCCAAGCGCCATGCGCTGCGCGGTCGCCGGGCCATAAGCAGGATCGTCGGCATAACGCTCGGTCATGCGCGTGCGAACAGGGCCGGGCGCCAGCGCATTGATGCGAACCCCTTTGCCACCCCATTGCTGTGCCAGTGATTTGGTCAGGAGCAGCATCCCTGCCTTGGCGGCGCTGTAGCCGGGAAACATGGAATTGCCGAATATCGCCATCATCGATGCGATCATCACCACCGCCCCGCCGCCTTCATGATCGGTCTGCTCCAGCAGGGGCAAGCAAGCGCTGGTCAGGGTATGCACCCCCTTCAGGTTGGCGTCTATGGCCGCGTCGAAATCCTCCGGCATCGAAGTTCCGCCCGCATTGTTCACTAATATGTCGAGCTTGCCGAGGCTGTTTGCGAGTGCGTGGACGCTGTCCCGATCCTCCAGGCGGAGGCTGTGATATTCTGCGCCGGTGGGTATCAACTGTGGTTCGACCGCTTCTCGCGTGCCCGTGATGATCACCCGCGCACCGGCCTCCATGAAGGCACTCGCAATGCCCGCGCCGATGCCGCTGCTCCCTCCGGTGACAAGCACATGACGCCCTTTGAAATCGAACATGCCGCCTCCCTTCATCCGATCGCGGCGACGGCATCCGCCGCATCCTGCATCGCGCCCTCGATATAGCCGACGCCATTGGCGTCGCCGATGCTGCGCACCTGAAAACCAGCCTCGCGCAACATGTCCGCCAGCCGCGTATCGCCCTGCGCGCCCTTCGCAATGATGACCTGGTCCGCGCCCACGGTCCGGCGCTGGCCAAATCCGTTCACATAGCTGACGGTGCGTTCGCCAATGGCGATGTCGGTGACACCGGGCAGCAGCTTGACGTTCAGATGCTTCAGTTCATCAAGCACACGCCACCGCCGCACCACCTGAAGCCCTGCGCCCATGCGCGGCGTTTCATCGATCACGACGATCCGACGACCGCGCTTTGCCAGGAACTCCGCCAGTTCCAGGCCGACCAGTTCGCCCCCGATGATGACGACCTGCTTGCCAAAAGGCATCCAGAAGCCGCTGGCTGCGCGGACGAAGCCGGGACGAGCGGTGAGGCCGGTCACTTTGCCCGCGCGCATCATCAGGCGAGTCTTGCCGTCGATCTTGCCGTTCAGTTGGCCAAGATCCTCTGCCAGCATCAGGCTGCGCATCTCGCCGCCACTGAATACATTGTCGCGGTCGGCGCCCGGGATCGGCGGCAGTTCGCGCCGCGCGCCGGTCGCGACGATAACCTCGTCCGGCGCGATCTCCCTCAACAATTCAGGCGTGGCCCGTGTGTTGAGGCGGATGGTGACATTGGGCTGGGCTGCTGTCTCGCGCTTCAGCCAATCGACGATGCCCTGATTGGGCGCATAGGCGATCGAAGCGAAGCGCGCTGTTCCGCCGAGCCCGCCGGTTGCCTCGATCAATGTGACGCGATGACCAGATGCCGCCGCTCTCCGCGCGGCTTCCATGCCTGCGGGACCGCCCCCGATAATTGCGATGTGCCGAGCCTGCGCCGTAGGATGCAGCGCCCTTTCCCGGTCGAACCCTGTCTCCGGGTTGACCGCGCACTTGACCGGGCGGCTGAAGAAAATCTGGCTGATGCAGGTATAGCAATAGACGCAGGGACGCACCGCCTCGGCCTGCCCCGCTTTCAATTTGTTGGGTAATGCGGGGTCGGCCAGCAGCTTGCGGCCCATCGTCACGAAATCAAGTTTACCCGCCGCGATGAAGCGGTCGGCGTCCTTGGGCTCGATCCGCCCCGGACAGATGACGGGAATGTCCACCCGCGCCTTGATCCTCGCGGCTGCCTCGACGAAGCCGTTGCGGATGTCGGTGGCGTGGCCGGTCGAATAGGTCGTGCCGCGCCCGGGATGCCCGTCAGCGGACACATGGATGGCGTCGGCGCCCGCCTCCTGGGCAAGCCTTGCAGTGGTGGCGGCGTCTTCGACGGTGATGCCGCCGTCGATCAGGAAATGCTGGCTGTCGAGACGCGGCCAGATCGGCATGTCGGGACCCACGGCGGACCTGATCCCATGAATGATCTCACAAAGAAGACGGGATCGGTTCTCGATCGATCCGCCATATTCGTCTTTTCGCTGATTTATTAATGGGTTCAGAAATGACGAGATCAGATATCCATGCCCCGCATGGATTTCCACCGCATCCACCCCCGCCCGCTTCGCCCGTTCGGCGGCGCCAGCGAACATCTGCACCAGCTGCTCGATATCCTGCGCGGTCATCACCTTGTAATTGGGTTCCCCCACCGCCGCGAAGGGCGCGGTGAAGATCGCCAGCTCATCTTCCAGAAAGCCCTCCATCATGTCGCCGTCGCTCTTGCCAACGGGTGGAATAGAGGGCGTCCAGATCGGACGCCCGGCGAGCATGTCGTTCATCGCGACCAGCCCCGCATGCTGAAGCTGCATCGCGAGCTTTGCACAATGCGCATGAACCGCATCGGCTAGCGCCCTGACGCCGGGCACATGCCGCTCGTCGGAGTCGCTTCGTTCCGCCAGTTACCCGATCCGTCGGGATAGCCGATCGACACCGAACCCATGGTGATAAGCGCCGCGCCGCCCTTCGCCCTCGCCTCATAATAAGCCCGCAGCCGGTCACCCGTGATGCCATCCTCGTCCGCCAGGTTCGATCCCATCGGCGTCATGAAGATGCGGTTGCGCAGCGGCATGGCGCCAATGCGTCCCGGCGCGAGGAGGTGGCGGTAAGCCATGATTATCCCTCTCCTGCCGCGTCAGATGCCGTAGCCGCCCGAGACGTTAATCTGCTGTCCCGTCACATAAGCGGCACGATTGGACGCCAGGAATACGGCAGCGTGGCCGATCTCCTCGGGCTGGCCCCAGCGTTTGAGCGCCAGGCCCTTCTGCACCTCGGCGACCCATTGGGCATCGAAGACGCCCTGGCGGGTGAGTTCCAGGAACATGCCCGCTTCGATCACGCCCACGAGCACGCTGTTGGCGCGGATGTTGTTGCGACCTTCTTCCTTGGCGATGCCGCGCACCAGCGACTCATTGCTCGCTTTCGGCGCGACGGACAGACCATCCTTTTCCGGCCAGTGCATATGGCCAGCGGACCCAAGCGTTACGAAGGAGCCACCGCCACGCGCGCGGAAATGGGGCAGCGCAGCCTGCACGGCGTTGAAGAAACCATGCACCTCGGTATCAATGGCCCGGCGCCATTGTTCATGCGTCATATCGCCTATCATCACCTGATCGACGAGAGGCCCGGCGGCCCAGACAATGGTATGGACCCGGCCATGCGCGGCTACAGCTGCCTCGAACAAGGCCTCTACCTGTGCCTGATCGCGTACGTCGCCGCGATGGACCGAAACCTTGCGCCCCATTGCTTCAATTTGACTGGCAAGCGATTGCGCAGCATCCGCCTTGCTGTGGTAGCCGATTGCGACGTCAGCCCCAGCTTCCGCAAAACTCTCCGCGACACTGCGGCCAATGCCGCCGCTGCCGCCAAACACAAGGGCAGCGCCCTCCGGAAACATTGCCTTTTCCATGATCCACTCTCTTTCTTTATTCCTCTGTCCGCCATCAGGCAGTCGGGACGCGCGGGGTGTAATGCAGGACATCATCTTGCGTTCGGCCCGGATACGTCGAAATCGATTAGGCGCGACGCTGTGCTCCGCCGTCCTCGCTCCAGGACGCTCCTTCGCCCAATATTTGCGCGACGACGCGTGGGTTTACATATTCCCGCCAACGTGTGATCCGCCCGTCAGCAAAATCGAAAACGCTGATGTAGCGATTGGAATATGGCGCGCCGGTAGGGATATACCGGCTGTGCGAGCTATATTCGGCGATCAGCTGATCATCTCCAGCCAAGTCATGGATGGTTTCTATGCGATAAGCATAGTCGTCAAAATCGCGCCAGCTCGCTTGCATGGCTTCCAGGAACCAGCGTGCGCCGCGATGCTCCACTGGGAAGCCATCCATGACAGGAAATGGCCATTCAAACAGGATATCCTCGGCCAGGCAGCGTTCGACTTCATCAAAGTCCTTTCGCCCCAGCGCCGTCAACATTGTTACGAACAGATCGCGATTTGCGCTGCTGGTCATTCTCCCTCTCCTTTTTTCGATGTAGCAAAGAGGCGGACAGGCTAATTGATCAATCCAAGGGAAGCCGATGGACAAAGGCCGCAGCAAAGCAGAAGCCCGCTAGTTCGCACCCGTGGCATGCCGCGCGGCGATGTAGCCAAAGGTCATGGCTGGCCCGATCGTTGACCCGGCACCGGGATAAGAGCGTCCGGTCACCGACGCCGCACTGTTGCCGACGGCATAGAGGCCCTCGATTGGCGACCCCATGTCATCCACGACCCGGCCGTGCGCATCCGTCGCAAGCCCACCATTGGTGCCGATGTCCCCCGCATTGACGGGCAAAGCATAAAAGGGCGGCTTTTCCAGCGGCAACAGGTTAGGATTGGGGCTCACCTTCGGATCGCCATAATAGCGGTCATAGGGTTGCTGACCGCGGCTGAAATCCGGGTCTTCTCCACGGCTGGCATGATGGTTGAAGCGGGCAACGCTTTTCTCCAGCACGTCCGGGCTGACCCCGATCTGCACAGCAAGTTTCCTTATGCTGCTCGCCTTGCGCAGAATGCGCCGTACAGCCTTTGGATGCATCCAGCTGGGGATCATCGGCATCAACGGTCCCATCGGGTAGCGCCATTTGAACCGTGCATCCAAAATCACCCAGGCCTGCCCTCCGCCCGCATCGCGCATGGCTTCGCCTGCCTTATGGTATGAAGCTGCTTCGTTGAGGAAGCGGCGGCCCTTGGCATCGACAATGAGGGATCCGGGCAGCGAGCGCTCGAAGAAGAGAGGACGGGCGCGATCCTCGCCGGGGACCTTGATCGTCGGTGCCCACCAGGCTGAATCCATCCGCCGCGTGGCTCCGCCTACAGCCTGGGCGGCGCGGATGGCATCGCCTGTGTTGCCGTTCTGGCTGCCGGACCATTCGGGATTGGCCGATCCGGTCAGATAGCGCCGCCGCATATCCGCATCACGTTCGAAGCCGCCCGCCGCCAATATGACGGCTTGCCGCGCGGCGATGCGGCGGGTTCCTGTGGGCGTTTGCACCACTGCACCTTGTACACGGCCATTCCACTCGATCAGCGAGATGAGCGCGTGACGATAGCGTATCTCCACCTGACGATCGTCCAGCGAGAGCTTCAGCCGTGCAAGCAGGGCGTTGCCGGAAGTCAGAAACCGGCTGCGCGTGGAGCGGAGGCGCTGTCCGACATCGGAATAATGCCGCCAAAGCGCGCGGGTCAGCATTTTTTGCCAACCGGGCATGCGCGTTATCATCGGTGCTGCTTCTGCCGCCGTCCAGCTGATCCGGCCGAACAGCATGCCCGCAGGATGGGTCGGGCGCAGCCGCGCAAGATCCGCGCCCAGCCGCCGCCCGTCTATCGGCTGAGGGTCATGGCTGCGCCAGCCCATCTTTCCGCCCGGCAGTTCGGCATGATAGTCGGTGTAGGGAATAGAGGCGTAGCGGACCTCCGTCCGCTCCTGCATATAAGCCAGCATGCGCGGTGCGTTTTCGACAAAGGCGCTGATGCGCTCCGGCTCGGCATCGTCGCCTGCCAATGCCGCTATATAGCTTGCGGCTTCTTCCGGGCTGTCATCGGCGCCTGCGGCCTTGGCAAGATGGCTGGCAGGAATCCAGATAACGCCACCCGACGTGGCAGAGGTCCCGCCAAATTGATCGCCCTTTTCTATGAGCGCCACCGTCGCGCGATTGTCTGCGGCGACAATGGCAGCGGTCAGCGCCGCAGCCCCCGAACCCACGATCAGGACGTCCACTTCCTCGTCGAACGCTTCCACCTCGTCAGTTCCTTTCCATCGTCAGCATCACCTTTATGGCTTCCGGCGCACATTGAGCGGCGAAGGCCTGGGCTGCTTGCGAGATCGGGAAACGGTGGGAAATGAGAGACGCACGGTCGACCTTGCGCTCAGCCATATAGGCCAGGGCTTCGACCAGTTCCTCAGCCGCATAGCCGTTCGATCCCATGATTGTCGGCTGCTTCTGTATCATAGGACCAAAGTCGATCGTCATCCTATCCTCATAGGCGCCAAAGCAAACGATCCTTCCGCCGTCCAAGTCGATGAGGCGCAGCGCGGCTTCCAGGGGCGGGGGACCGGGCATATGCTTGATATAGCCCGCGCAATCGATCACCGCGCCGATCCGCGCGGACTTGCCCTGATAGCCTTCTTCCGTGCCGGTGATTGCCGCGATCTGATCGAAGACGTCCCCGTCGCGGGCGTTGACCACGGCAGTCGCGCCCTGCGCCAGAGCGGCCTCCAGTCGTGCCTGATGAACGTCGACCGCGATGACTTGCCCAGCCTCTATCCCGCGCGCCCGAATGGCCTGGATGACGCTCAGCCCGATGATGCCGACACCGAAGATGACGACATACTCGCCCGGCTTGATCGCGGCCTTGCGCACCATTTGAAGGCCGTCCGCCAATTGTTCGGTGGTGGCTGCCTCAATCATGTCCACGCCTTCTGGCATGCGCACCAGCTGAAATGGGTTGACGGGCACAGCCACATAATCGGCCATGCCGCCGCCCAGACCCGTCACGCCGACCACGCGCTCACCGACTGACCATCCCGTCACGCCATCACCGATGGCGTCGATGGTCCCCGCGAATTCGTGGCCGGGGACATGATAGCCCTCTGGCGTCGCGCGGACGAGTTGATCGCGATAGCTGCCGTTGCGGAACATGTGCAGATCGGACCCGCAAATGCCGCAGGCTTCGACAGC
Organism: Sphingobium sp. TomMM35A; assembly: GCF_054771735.1. Taxonomy (NCBI): domain Bacteria; kingdom Pseudomonadati; phylum Pseudomonadota; class Alphaproteobacteria; order Sphingomonadales; family Sphingobiaceae; genus Sphingobium; species Sphingobium sp. TomMM35A. The sequence continues at coordinate 73,112 of NZ_BSRC01000002.1, read as the reverse complement.
GACAATCACCTCTCCGGCTGCAGGCACGGGACGCGTCGCATCGCTGCGCGCGGCGACATGTCCCGGATCGATGAAGTCCGCGACGCGCATGGTGGATAGTTCCAACATCCCCTCCTTCAACCCGGCATGAATTCGCCGCCATTGATGTCGAGGCTGGCGCCCGTCACCACGGAGCAATAGTCAGACAGCAGCATGATAATCGGCCGCGCGCATTCACGATCGGTCGGCATTCGGCCAAGGGCGATGCCCCGCTCCTGCTCCGCCTTCAGTTCAGCGACGCTCCGGCCACTTTCCTTTGCCATATAATCGAGCGCCTGTTCGACCGAATGACCCCACATCCAGCCCATGAAGGTGGAGTTGACACGGATGTTCCAACGCCCGACCTCCGTCGCCATCTGCACCGTCGCCATGGCGAGCGCAGCCTTGGACGTGGCGTAAGCGGCCTGCTGCACCCAGGGCTTGCGCGTCACCTGCGTGTTCACATTGACGATGGCGCCTCCGCCCGTCTGGCGCATTTGCCGAATGACGGATTGGCAGAGCCCAACGGTGCCAAACAGGTTTACGTCGAACGTCCGCCGCCATTCGTCGAGGTCAGCATCGACAACATCGGTAAATGCACCCGGGATATAGGCACTGTTGATAAGGCCATCGATACGGCCAAAGCGCTCCACCGTCGCGTCGACCAATCTCTCCACATCTTCCCGCTTCGAAATGTCGGTAGGAACTTTCAGGACTTGCACATCATGTCCCGCTTCCCGGATCATGGCTTCCGCTGCGTCCAGCTTCGAGGGGGTACGCGCGGCCAGCACGACATGGGCCCCTTCGGCAGCCGCCAGCGACGAGAGTTCCTGTCCCAGGCCAGGCCCAATGCCCGACACGATGACGACCTTGTCCTTCAATATCACGTCTATCTCTCCATATTCGACAGTTGTGCAGCGCCGCGGGCCTTCAGGATCAGGAAAATGACGGCGGCGAGAGCGAAGCCCGCGATCTGGAGCGCGATCGGTGTCCAGTAGCTGTGCGTCGCATCGAAAAGCGCGCTCGCGAGCGGGGCGGCGCCGAAGGTGAAGGGAACGGTGAACATCGTCACCATGCCCATTACCTGCGCGAAGTTTCGTGGTCCGAACAATCTGGTGAGCAACACCCCTTGGGCCGCGGCGATGCCGCCGCCGCATGCCCCGACGACGACCGCGTCCAGGACCAGCAGCCAATAGGGCGCGGGCTGAAGGAATATGAACCATACCAATCCCTGCACCACACTGTTCGCGGCCAATGCTCTGCCCGGACCAAATCTGTCGGCCAGCCAGCCAAAGGCCATTGCTCCCAGGATACCGGTGCCCCCGGACAGGGCGAAGAGGAAGGAGGCTTCCTCCAGGCTCCAACCCTGCCCCATAATAAGCGGCACCATATGCGCGGCCTTCAGCACGCCGCCGCCCACTACGATGCCGACTGCCAGCGTGACGAGCCACAGTGCTGGGCGGGCGAGCAGTGTTCGCCAGGGAAGCAGCTGCTGTATTTCTGCGCGTGCGATCCCATCGGCATGGCCAAGGGGCTGCTGACCGATCTGTTCGGGACGGTCGATCACGAACGGCATAAGTGGCAGGACAAGCAGGTGCGCAAGGCCTACGCCCACCAATACGGTGGTCAGTCCATAATGATGGAGACCCCAGGCACTGATCATCGGCACCAGCATGACGAACACCGGCATGGTCACGAAGCCCAGAGCTCGTCCCTGCTGCCGCACGAACCAATTGCTCGCCAATATGTTGGACGGAATGACCCCCAGCAGCAGAAAGCCGGGTGAGATCAACAGCGCGAAGATGCCGAGGAACTGGCCAATGCTGCCTGCCAGAGGGAGCAGACAATAGCCCGACGCTCCCAGCAGCGCGCCTGTGGTCAGGACCCGCCGAATCGATGTCCGCGCGATCAACGGGCTGATCAGAGGGGCGCTAAGCGAATAGATGAGGATGACCAGCGAGATACCAAGCGCGGACAATGTGCGGGTCGTCGCGAACCGCTCTTCGATGGCCAGGACCAGCGTTCCAAAGGAGCCGAAGGTCAGACCCACCGCTACATTCTGCGTGACCGCCGCGATGGCCACCATGCGCCAGCCCAGGAAGCCCCGCGCGGCGTCGCGGTCCCCGTCTCCAGATGAAACGCACATTGCTGGCCTGCTCGCAAGCCGCCCGGACATCAGCGCCCTATCCTTTCGGCGTGCAGGGCTTCAGCCCGGGCCTTCAGCGCATGGGCGGTGTCGTCGAACGCCCGTTTCACCCAGGGTCCGCAAAAGCGCATGACATGGACGCCGTTTTCACCAAGAAATGCGTCGGTCGACCAATAGCGGCAGTGGCCGTTGGCCATCGGCTCGATGAACTGGTCGCGACGGGCGGCATAGGGCCAGTTCTCATGCCATCTCGCTTCCCAGGCGAGCCTCCGCTCTGGTTGGAGCTCGCATATATATTCGCATCCTTGGAGCAACGCCCCGGGATTGGGATAATTGACGAGGCTCATATAGACTGGCGCGCCCATTTCGAGCGTGGACGTGGCCTTCACGCAAAAGGGATTCCAATCGCCGTACCGATCGAGGTCGGTCAGGACTTCCCACACCAGAGCGGGCGATGCCTCGATCACTACCACTTCGGAAGTGACGACATTGGCAGGGTCGTAGCTGATTTTGGCGTCTATGGCGGCTTTCGGCACGATCTGGTTTCTCCGCTTCACTGGTTTTCGAGCGCAGGGGGGAAGGCGGACAACAGCGCTGCATCGACAAGCTGCGCCTGGCCGTTCAGAGCGGCCGCAGCAGGACTGAGCAGGAACAGCGCGACTTCCGCGACCATCTGTGGGGTGAGATTGCCGCGATAGGGCGGCGTGCCCAATTGATCCGGCGCAACGATGCTGTCCTGCTGCTCCGCTCCGGTCATCGGCGTCTCCACCCCGCCCGGGCAAATCGCATTGACCCTGAGACCACGGCTGGCAAATTCGCGCGCTGCAGAGCGCACCAGGCCGACAACGCCATGCTTGGCAGTGCTATAACCCGCCGCATCCGAAAAGCCGGTGAGCGCGGCAGCCGAGGCGGTCACCACCACTGCACCCCCAGGGCGCAGACGTCGCTGCGCCTGCCGCAGGCCAAGATAGGGCCCGCGCAGATTGATGGCGATCATCCGGTCGAATTCTTCGACGGGCATCTGGTCGAACGGGCCATAGCGCTGGATCACGCCAGCATTGAGGAAGGCCATGTCGAGCCCATCGAGCGCGGCTTCGGCCTGGGCGAAGAATCGCTCGTTGTCCGCCTCCCTGCTGACATCGCCAGCTATCGCAAGGGCGGTGCCTCCGCGCGCTTCGATCAGGCTCGCGACCCGCTCCGCATCCTGCATGCGGATATCGACCACGGCGACCTTGCAGCCTTCCGCAGCCAAGCGCATCGCAGCAGAAGCGCCGATCCCGGAGCCTCCTCCGGTCACAATTGCGGACTTCCCCACGAAGCTCATCCTGCTCTCTCCATCACCCCGGTCCTTCGCCGGTTTTTCGCAGCATGGCGTAGCTGAGACTCCCCCGCCTCGTCGAAATGGAGGGGGTCGCGCAACGAGCGCTTTTCCCGGCGCCTAATTGATTTGGAGGTGGAGGGCGTTCGGCTTTTGAACCAGCCACATGAAGGCTGGAAGCAGGCCATTCTCGGGCCGATCAAACTCGGCCCGGGCGGACGGACAAAGATAAGGATTTCAAGGAGAGAAAATGCGCTATCGCGACAAGCTGGTCATCGTCACCGGCGCTGCATCAGGGATCGGCAGGGCGACCGCGCAGCGGCTGGCTGCGGAGGGCGCGCAGCTCGTGCTGGGCGACATCAATGAGGCGGGCGCTCGGTCCTTGGCAGACTCTCTGGATACGCAGTTCGCGCCGCTAGTGATCGGCTTCGATGCTGGTGATCCCGCCTCCTGTCGTACTTTCATCGCCACTGCCGCCGAAAAGGCGGGACGGATCGACATGCTGTGCAACATCGCCGGGATCATGGATTGGGGGCCGCTGCCGATGTTCAGCGAAGAGCGATGGGAAAGAATGATGCGGGTCAACCTCTCCAGCATCTTCTACCTGTGCCAATCGGCGATGCCGTATCTGGTCGCCACGAAAGGCAACATCGTCAATATCAGCTCGGCAGCCGGATTGGTGGGGATCGCCTACACCACCGCCTATTGCGCGGCAAAGCATGGGGTCATCGGTCTGACCAAGTCGCTGGCTATCGAATATGCGAGCGCGGGCGTGCGCGTGAATGCGATCTGCCCCACCGGCGTGAAGACACCCATGACCACCGGCATCCTCCCCGAAGGCGTCGATATATCGCTCCTGATGCGCAACGCTTCAAAGATGGGTGATTTGATCGAGGCCGACGAAGTCGCCGGCGCCATCGCCTATCTAGGTTCGGCGGATGCGCGCACCGTGAGCGGCATCGCGCTGCCGGTGGATGGTGCCCAGACCGCAGGCTGAAGACGAGGAGGTCAGCTTGCACGCCGGTAATGCATGGCGACCACGCCGTTGCTTAGCGGGCTTGCCGAAATCAGCTCGAGCCGTCGCGTGCTGGCCAGCCCGCTTTCATAGAGGGTAGGCCCGTGGCCAGCGATCCGTGGGTGAACTAGGAACCTATATTCGTCGATCAGACCCAGCCGGTCCAGCTCAGCCGCGAGCTTAGCACTGCCTAGCAACACGCCGCCCGGCGTTGCGCGCTTCAGCCTCTGCACGCCCGCCCGCAGGTCGCCAGCGACGTGGTGACTGTTGGTCCATGGGAAGACATTCCGCGCTGATGACACGACATGTTTCGGCTTGGCTTCGAGCTTGACGGCCCATTCGCGCACCGCTGGCGGCGCGTCTGTGTCGCCGCGCGCAACCGATGGCCAGTAGCTCTCCATCATCTCATATGTGACGCGCCCCCAAAGCATCGCCCCGCTCTGGTCCATAAGGCGGGTGAAGAAGGCGTGCGTTTCGTCGTCTGCAATGCCTGCCTGGTGATCGATGCAGCCGTCCAGCGTGACGTTGATGCTGAAAGTGAGAGATCCCATGGAGCCACTCTAGGTCGGATTATGCGACAGACTGTATTAATCGGTTCCGTCAGCTAGCAAGTGCTGCACGCGCCGTTGGCGTGCACAGATGCATGCCGCTCAAGATCATGATCGTGGACAGGCACAGCAGCCAATATCCTATGGGGCGGGCTTCCGGAATTTCAGTGTCATGCGGTCGCTTTCGCCGATCGCTAGATATTTTGCCTTGTCCACATCGCCATTGGCGAAAGTGGGCGGAAGGGTCCAAACCCCCTTGGGCCAATCAGCCTTGTCTTTGGAATTGGCGTTGATTTCCGAAGCTGCGACATATTCGAAGCCAGCGGCCTCGGCCAAGCGGCGAATGGTCGAGACCTTGAGATAGCCGCTTTGCTTCTCAAGCGCGCTGTCCCGGTCTTCAGGCAGGCGGTGATCGACGATACCGAGCGTCCCGCCAGGCTTGAGAAGATCATAAAATGCTTTGAAGGTCGCTGCCTCCGTACCCGCCATCACCAAATTATGCACGTTGCGGAACGTAAGCAGCGTATCGACGCTGCCCGCAGGGATCATGGCGGTCTGGTCAGGGTAAGAAATCAGCTTTACTTTGTCATAGACGGCCGGCTTGGCCGCGAGAAACTTGCGATAGTTCTCAAGATATCGGCCCGACGGCTGGAGCGCGTAGAACGTGCCCTTTTCGCGCAGCAGAGGCGCGAGAATTTCGGTGTACCAGCCGCCGCCCGGGCTGAATTCCACCACCGTCTGAGTCGGCTCAACATCAAAAAAGGCAAGCGTTTCTGCGGGATGACGATATTTGTCGCGAACCGTGTTGGCGACGGTCCGGCTGGGCGCTGCAACGGCGACTGCGGTATCGTTGCCATGTTGTGTTTTCCCGTGCTCAGAGTGCTGAGCATGCTGTGCCGCAAGTGGCAAGGCAGGTACGGCAAGGGCAGTCAGCAGCAGACCGGCGCGCGCAAGACGGTTCATCCGTGATCCTCTCTTCTTCGGCGATAACCCTGATCTGCGCTTGATACTCGTGAATAGCAAGCGCGCGCAGCGATGGCCCGCTTCTGCTCCGCTCAGGAGTAGGAGCTCAGGCCGGGCGGGGCATGCCCTCCCTGGCTAGGGTGCAGAGCAGCAATGCGGTCAGCGCCGCCCGTTCGCCAAGGCTCGGCACGATCAGATATTCGTCGGGCGAGTGGATCGATCCGCCGCGCACGCCCATCGTGTCCACCACAGGCACGCCGCACGCCGCGATATTATTGCCGTCGCACACGCCGCCGGTGTCACGCCAGCCGATCTGCTGCGACAGCTTTCGCCCGCAATCGCTGACGAGGTTGAGCAGCGCCAGCGCCTGGCGGTCGAGCGTCTTGGGCGGCCGCCCGAAATCACCATGCACGTGAATCGCAACCTCCCGCGCCTGCGCTACCGACGCAAGGATCGCCTGCATCGCGGTTTCGGCCATCTTCTGCCGATCGGCCGACGCGGGCCGCATGTTCACGCGCAATATGGCATGGTCGGGCACGACATTGTTGGGGCCGCCGCCATCGATCCGCGCCGGGTTGACGGACAGCCCCTCGCCCGCCAGCTGTTCCAGCCGCAGGGCGATGTCGGCCGCGGCCAGCACCGCGTTGCGGCCGTCGCGGGGATTGCGTCCCGCATGCGCGCTGCGTCCCGTGACGATGATCGAGAAATTGCCGCTCCCCGGACGCGCGCCCGCCAGCGTGCCGTCGGGCAGTGCCGACGGCTCATAGGTGAATGCGGCCTGCTTTCCCTGCGCAGCTTCCCGCAGCAACGGCGCGGAGCCGGGCGAACCGATTTCCTCGTCGCTGTTCAACACGACCTGATAGCCGATGCGCGCGCGGAGTGGTGAAGCTTCAAACGCGCGCAGAGCCGCCAGCATCACCGCGATCCCGCCCTTCATGTCGGCCACGCCGGGGCCATTCAGCAGATCGCCGTCCCTGCGGCAGTGCTGAAAACTGCTCTCCGCCGGAAACACCGTGTCCATATGCCCGGTGAACAACAGTTGCAGCGGTGCATCGGGACGCACGGTGAGCAGGATGTTGTCGCCCAGCTCAAAGGCATCTTCCCGCCCATCCAGCGCGATCGACGTTACCTCTGCCGCAGGGCGCAGTTGCATGTCGCCCGGCAGCACGGAAAAGGCGTCCGTCAGTAGCGACGCCACCGTCGCCAGCCCCGCCAGGTTCCGCGATCCGCTGTTGACTGCCGACCATTGCAGCAGTTGATCCAGCATCGGCGCGGCGCTGGCAGCCTCCACCACCGCCCGGTCGAGGCCGATATCGGCGCTGAAAATATGCTCGTCCGTCATGTCAGGCCTGGAATCGCCAGTTTTTCCGGCAGACTAGCCTCGAAACTGGCGAAGGAATAGGCGCAATAGTCATCACCGCGCACTCATGATGAGGTCGCTGCCGCGATCATTGCTTGGTCATATGGAAAATGCCGGTCGCATTGCCGCTGTCGAAGGAGAGGTCGAGCTTCCCGGTGGCGGGGTCCACGTCCCGGCTGATGAATTCATAGAAGGAGCCGGGCACCTTCATATGGCACATGTCACCCTGATCATTGACGAATTCCCGTTCCACCATGTCAGCTCTGAAAGCGGTCTGGCGGACGCGGCCATTGCGGGAAAATTCCACCTTGTCCTTCATCGGCCGACCCAGCGCTTTCAGCTCCTCTGCTAGCGCGACGACGTCGGCCACCCGGTCGGTGGCGTGATTGAAGGCATTGCCCTCCGTCGCTATCCACGCCGCCTCTGCCGATGCGCTGCGCAGCGCCTCATAATCGGCGACCGTGCAGGGCGCATGATGTCGCCCGAAAGCAGCGACCAGCGTCGGCAGCACGGCCTGCGCAACGTCGAAGGGAATGGTTCGACCCGCCGCGAACTGATCCAGCGCGGCCAGAGCATCTTCGTCCAGCGGGTCTTGCGAACTGCCAAATACGCGATCCGCAACCGCGGCGAACGCCTCGTCGAACTGGTCCACATGCAATTCGCTGACGAAGAATTGCGGGATGCTTTCCGGAAAATCCCGATGACGATAGGCGCGGCCGGTCATGCGCAGCGCCGGAAGCGGGTAGGTCGCTACATCCTCATAGCCCAACGGTTCCAGTATGCGCCGGAACGCCAATTCGCCGCGGGGCAGAGCGCCCGTATCCTTATCGACGAGAGCGACGGTGCGGATTGCGCCATGATCGAAACACAGGCGGCGGCCGCTAGCGATGGCGTCCGCGACATAGCTGGCGGCGCTCGGCACTCGTTCGAGCAATCCAGCGAACAGCAGCATGTTCATGGCGGCCGCCATCTGCGCGCGGGTGACGCCAAGCCGGTCCTGATGTCCGGCCGGCAGCATAGGCGTCAGCATGGCGGCAATCCGGCGGCCATCCTCCTCACCCAGGATCGCGGTCACCAGCTTCAGTGCGCCTTCATTTTCGATACTCATCCTGTAATCCTGTCATCAGCCAAGGCCGGATGCCGAAGATCGCAATAGCTTCATGTCTATAATCGATAATCGAGTATGATGGCATGGGTCAGATCGGCACGGCCGTCGTATATTTCACCTGCGACAAGGCGAAGTGGGACGATCCGGTCGCTACGGTGGGATGGCGCAGGACGGTGCGCATCAGGAAGTGATTATATTCTTCCACATCCGCGACCAATATCCGTAGCAGATAGTCCCAGTCGCCCGACATGGAATAGCATTCGATGATCTCGTCGCGCGATGTGATGAAGGTCTCGAATGCCTCGGTCGTTTCTGCTTGATGGTTCTTGATCTTGATATGGCACAGCACGTTGAGGCTGCGACCCAGCCGCGCCGGGTCAACGAGGCGGATTTGACGGCCCAGCACGCCGTCCGCCTCCAACGCCCTTATCCGCCTCCAGCATGAGGCGGTTGACGCGCCGACCCGCTCAGCAAGTTCGGCATGACTGACCGATGCGTCACGCTGCAATTCGTGCAGCAGCTTGCGATCGATCGCGTCAATGGGACGGATGGGCATCAGGCAGAGGCTTCCTTGTTTTTAACAGGAGCGAATCGCAGCCGCTCAGTGTCGATCAGCTCGGCGCAATCTTTGATGCATTTCCATCCATCACGCCAGCTTTGTGATGGGACCTCATCTCATATCGCCCTGATTTTCCATCAAATGAAACATAATTTCGACCGTATATGCTAGGATTTCATCATCGTCGGCTCCATCAATTCAGGAAGTTTGCGCATGATTGGTCTCGACAATCCCCTCGGGCTCGACGGCTTTGAGTTTGTGGAGTTCAGCGCTCCGGAAAAGGGCCTGCTGGAACCTGCTTTCACCGCCATGGGCTTCACCATGATCGCGCGTCACAGATCGAAGGATGTGCAGCTATGGCGGCAAGGCGGCATCAACCTGATCGCCAATTATGAACCGCGAAGCCCGGCCGCTTACTTCGCCGCTGAACATGGCCCGTCCGCCTGCGGCATGGGCTGGCGCGTAAAGGACGCGGCCAAGGCCTATGCCATGGCGATCGAGCGCGGCGCGGAGCCGGTGGAGGTGCGCACCGGACCCATGGAATTGCGGCTGCCCGCCGTGCGCGGCATCGGCGGGTCGATCATCTACCTCATCGACCGTTATGAGGGCGAGGATGGCGCGCTATCTATCTACGACATCGACTTCGTCTATGAACCAGGCGTGGAGCGGCATCCTGTCGGCGCTGGGTTCAGGATCATCGATCACCTGACGCACAATGTCTATGGTGGGCGTATGGCGCACTGGGCGAGCTTCTACGAGCGTGTGTTCGGTTTCCGCGAGATCCGCTATTTCGATATCAAGGGCGAATATACCGGCCTCACCAGCAAGGCGATGACCGCGCCAGACGGCAAAATTCGCATCCCCCTCAATGAAGAGGGCAAGACCGGCGGCGGCCAGATCGAGGAATTCCTGCGCGCCTATAATGGCGAGGGCATTCAGCATATCGCGTTGTTGTGCGACGACCTTGTTGCCGCCTGGGATCGGCTGAAGGCGATGGGCACGCCGTTGATGGCCGCTCCGCCCGCCACCTATTATGAGATGCTGGATGAGCGGCTGCCCGGCCATGGCGAGCCGGTGGAGCAGTTGCAGGCGCGCGGCATCCTGCTCGACGGGTCGACGCAGGAGGGGGACCCGCGTCTCCTCCTCCAGATCTTCGCGCAGCCGACGATCGGCCCCGTGTTCTTCGAATTCATCCAGCGCAAGAAGGATGAGGGTTTTGGTGAAGGCAACTTCACCGCCTTGTTCGAAAGCATGGAACGTGATCAGATGCGGCGGGGCGCGTTGAACGTGGAGCAACCGGCATGACCGTCCCAGACCTCAAACGCATTCACCATGTCGCCTATCGCTGCATCGACGCGAAGGAGACGGTCGATTGGTATGCCCGCATGCTGGGCATGACCTTCACCACTGCCTTTGCAGAGGACAAGGTGCCTTCGACCGGCGAAGACGATCCCTATATGCACGTCTTCCTCGACTGCGGCGGCGGCAATGTCCTCGCCTTTTTCGAGCTGCCGCACCAGCCTGCCATGGGCCGCGACACCAACACGCCCGCCTGGGTCCAGCACATTGCCTTCGAAGTGGAGGATGAAGCCGCGCTGCTCGCCGCGAAAGCGCACCTCGAGGAGCAGGGCGTCGACGTGCTCGGCCCCACCTGGCATGGGGTTTTCAAGTCGATCTACTTTTTCGATCCTAATGGCCATCGCATCGAACTGGCGGCCAATATCGGCACGGCTGAACAATATGCGGAGTTGAAGCGCGTCGCGCCGCTGATGCTTGAGGAATGGAGCCGTACAAAGCGCGCGCCCCGCCACGCGCAATGGCTGCATGAGGGGCCAAAGGCATGAAGCTCGCCAGTCTGAAAAGAGGCCGAGACGGACGCCTTGTTGTCGTATCCCGCGATCTGTCCTCCTATGCCGATGCGCAGGCGATCGCTCCAACCCTGCAAGCAGCGCTGGACGATTGGGCGGCGGTCGCGCCCCGCCTGGAAGCACTTGCGCGCGACCTTGAAAGCGGCGCGGTGCCCGGCCTACCCTTCAACGAGACGGAGGCGGCCGCTCCCCTGCCCCGCGCCTATCAATGGGCGGACGGATCAGCCTATGTGAACCATGTCGCACTGGTGCGGCAGGCGCGCGGTGCACAACTGCCCGACAGCTTCTGGCATGATCCGCTGGTCTATCAGGGAGGGTCGGACAGTTTCCTGGGTTGCCGCGATCCTATACCGCTCGCCGATGAGTCATGGGGCTGCGATATGGAGGCGGAGATCGTCGTGGTTACCGATGACGTGCTACAGGGCGTCAGCCCGGAGGATGCGCGCGGCCTCATCCGGCTCGTCGGCCTGGTGAACGACATATCGCTGCGCAACCTCATTCCAGGCGAGTTGGCCAAGGGCTTCGGCTTCTACCAGTCGAAGCCCGCCAGCACATTGTCACCGGTCTTCGTGACGCCCGATACATTGGGCGCGCAGTGGCGGGACGGCAAGCTGCACGGCACGCTGAAGGTCGATCTGAACGGCCAGCCCTTTGGCCGGGCCGATGCCGGAGTCGATATGACGTTCGATTTCGGCATGCTGATCGCCCATTTGGCGAAGACCCGGTCGCTCGCCGCCGGGACGATCGTCGGGTCGGGCACCGTGTCCAACCGTGGCTCAGACGGCGGCCCCGGACGGCCCGCAGCCGATGGCGGCCTTGGCTATAGCTGCATCGCCGAAGCGCGCATGGTCCAGAAGATCCTTCAGGGGGAGCCGCATACGCCTTTCCTACGGTGGGGCGACCGGGTGAGCATCTGGATGGAGGATGAAGCGGGCGCACCAGTCTTCGGCGTGATCGACCAGACAGTTGCGCAACCGGAGACCGCCGCTTCCGGCAATCAGCGCTGAAATAGCGGGGATCAACCCGCTCGTCGTCGCGCTGGCGTGCCCGTAGCAGCCGCAGGGCTGCTTACCCTTAGCCTTAGAGTGATCGTTCGCCTTGGCCCGGCGCTACTATGGCCACTGACGTGCAGGAATGCGGAATTAATTTGCACTGCAACCGGACGGGTCGAAATTGCTGACGACAGCAGTTCCGACCACGCTCAATTCATCAAGGGTAAGACCCTCAATATGTCGAGAGCCTTACCCGAAGCAGAGTCGGCTGCTCGTTGAAATTGAACCCGTAGGACGTCTGGTCGCCATTCCAGCGACGTGATGCCTTCCACTGGCCGTTCACGAATGTCCCCTCCTCAGCGCTCAAAATTTGACCATTCAGCGCAGCGTCGGCCGGGGTGAACTGGAAACGGCTATATTGCCCGGCAACGAGGAACTCGTCTGGTCCCAATTGCGCGACGACCCCACCACCTACAGCTTCCTTTGCCCAAGCGGGCGACTCCATGCCGGGCCACGCGGGGATATCGAAGTTGTTGCGGCCATAGATAGCGGTGATTTTCCACCGGCCCATCGACGTGGATTCTTCACCCTCGCTGCCTTTTGAGCTTCCCCAGGTCGGGTGCTTTCCAGCGATCGACGCCCACTCACTCGCGATCGGCTTGAACAGCCGGTAGGGAGCGGCGAACGCTTCGATCGTTGCGGCGTCCAACTTGCGAGCACCGAGCGGATAGTTGGAATAGTTAGTCGCATCCATGCCGAACGGGGCCCAGCCGATGGCTCCCCTGCCCAGGGCTGCCCAGAAAAACCGCGCGCTCGACGCAGCATTGCTCGTTTCGGGGACGAACAAGGCGTTGTCCGGTCGCGTGTAGCGGTCAAGCAATCCAAGGTAGGTCTTTTCGATCGGCAGATACAGGTCCGGACCTATCAGGTCCAGCGCCGGCGCGATCGTCTTCCAGATCGGCAAGACATTCCAGTTGGGCCCGCCGCTACCGACCTGTGCGGCCATCATGGTACTCGTCGCGTCGAACACAGCAGCGTTGGTGTACATCGGCAGATTCTTCTCTGCCTTCCCCGCAGCGGCGACCTCCTGCACATAACGCGCATATGTCCAGGCAGCGAATGCCTGATCCGCTTCCTTGCCAAAGGCCTCGGCCCATGTCCCGGCAGGCTTGCCGGAGGCGCGCAAGACCGCTTCTGGAACCGCTTGGTTGAAAAGCTTCTCGGCAGCAGGTGAATAATCACGGGCAACGCCATGCGTCCCCACCTCATTTTGGACCTGCACCATGATCACCGTGTGCTTGGGATCCGATTGCTTCAAATGCCGCATCAGCATCGTGAACGCCTTCCGATCGGCAGCAAGGCTCGCTTCGCCCAAAGGAGACAGCGTCTTCGTAGGACGGCCATCGCGCCGCATCAGGCGCGGGAAACGGGTCGTGTCGTTCTTCACCCACTCAGGGGTGTAGGTGGATTCGCCATTTTTCCAGCTGCCGAACCACAGCAGGACAACCCGCATGTCGTTCTGGCGCGCCTGTGCCAGCAAGGTATCGACCCAGCTATAGTCGAATTTCCCTTCGACCGGTTCGAACTGCTCCCATGCTACGGGAATTTCGATCGTATTCGCGCTCAGCGCCTTCATGACGGGCCAGACCTGCGGAAGAACCGCAGGGTAGTTGCTTGAATTGTGAACCTGAGCGCCCAGCATGAGATAGGGCTTGTCATCGACCAAGAACGTATGCCGTCCACCTTCACTCTGAAGCCGCGGTACATCCGAAGCCAAAGCGGTCCCGGGGAGCACCAATCCACAGAGCAACCCGAGCAAAAGATGATGACGGACCATAGGATTCCCCTTTGAGACTTGGCTGCGCCCCCAGTTCAGGGCGCGACATGAACGACCGCCGTCGCTATATCCCGCCGACACCAAAGAAGTAAACACATTCGTTGCATTTATTTGGCTCAGATACAGCTTTTCGAGCTGGTCAGGCCGCTTCGCCGCCTTTCAATGTGGAGCTTTGATCCAGCGTGACGACCGTCCCGTTAACGCGGGACTGAATATTGGCCACTTTGTCGCGCTCATTGTAGAACTGCTTGTACCAGTTGCGGAGCCGCCCATAAGGACCATCTGCGGGCACGGTGAGCAGATGTATGCTAGAACGCTTGTTGGCCCATATTTCCACGTCCTGGACTAGGCCGTCTCTCAACTGGTCCTGATATGTCGAAGCGACATGACGTTCCTCGTCGCTCAGCGGCCCTGAGCCATCGCTCATCCGTACCATCGTCGCGTGCCATACACGGGTGCGGCCATCCTCGATCGGCGTATGCGCGACGAGCATGAACACCGGCAGGTGGCTGTTCATGTCGGACTGAAGAATGCCCGGCCCGGTATACCATGTATCGAGTTGGCTCAGGGTCGGCGGAAGATTTCCCCAGCCGCGGTTCACCGCGGTAAAAAGCTGGTGAACGACATGACCGTCAAATCTGTTCGCGAAGTAGATGCAGCGTTCGGCTCCATGGATGGGCGACATATGCCCCAGGTCCGCCATGTTATCGACAATCTCACAGCCGTGGATGTCGATGTCGCCCAGATGATCGATCTTCCAGTTCACCCACCCCGCCTGATCATAATGGCCGCCGAAGTCCGGCAGAGCATAGTCCGGCTCCAGCCCTTCAGGATCATGCCACACCCACAATATCCCCGCCCGTTCCACCAGGTGGTAGGTTTTGAGGCGCGCAGTTCCGGGGATGAAGTCGGAATAGGGAATATCATTGCACCTTCCATCGGGGCCATAGCGCCAGCCGTGGAAGGGGCAGCGGATGGATTCACCCTGGATTTGATCGCCATCTCGCATGATGTAACTGGTGGCATTGTTGGCCAAATGAGCGCCCATGTGCGGGCAATAGGCCGAAACGAGGTAGGCCCTGCCACTCTCACCTCGGTAGAGGACGAGATCCTCGCCAAAATACCGCACCGGCACGGGCCGATCCATCACCTGATCTGCGGCCCCTATCATGAACCACCCGCGCGGATATTGGAACGGGCCGAAGCCATAATCGCTGCTGCTCGCCATCTCTTCATCCTCTGATCACGCGGTCTTGATCGCCGCGATGCCCTTGACTTGATTAGCAGTTCCCCAAGCGGGTGGCGACCCCGAGCATCGCTTCCCGCCAACTGCCGGGCCTGATTTTGCAAGTTCACGCCCAACTGGATGGATCTGAAGCGTGGACAAGCGGATCGGCTTGCGCCGAGCAGCATTTTCCGCGACCACTCCTGTAAATTGCTGGCCGCATCTGAAGGGGACATCATGGAACACCGGACCGGACGTCGAACATTCATCGCAGGCGCTGGCGCCTTGGCGATATTCCCTTCCTTGACCTCTGCCGCGCAGCGGACATTGCCGCCGGAACCAAAGCCGATGCCCTTGATGCCTAGGCCGGCGAAGGGCGACGGGCCCGGCTTCACGCCGATTTTTGATGGCAAGAGTCTGTCGGGCTGGCGCGGTGATCCCACATACTGGCGCGTGGAGGACGGCATGATCGTGGGAGAGGTGACACCGGACACCCTCCTCCGCAGCAACACGTTTCTGATCTGGAGCGGGGGTCAAGTTGAAGACTTCGAGCTGAAGTTGGACTATCGGATCACGGCTCAGGGCAATAGCGGAGTCAATTACCGCAGCAAGGTCGTCAAAGACGAAACCACCCCCACCAACCGCTTTGCACTGTCGGGGCTGCAGTTCGATATCGATGGCCAGAATCTTTTCACCGCCATGGTATATGAGGAGCGAGGACGGAGCTTTATCGCCCGACGCGGCCAATTCGCACGCACGACGACAGAGCCTTCACAAGTGATCGGAGCGATTGGGGAGCCCGGATCCCTGAAGACGATGATCAGACCGGACTGGAATGAAGTCCACATCATCGCCAAAGGCCCTGCCCTCTATCATCTCTTGAACGGACAACTGATGGCGGCGGCAATGGATGAATCGAAGGGCCGCCGCTGCAGTGGCGAGATCGGAATGCAAGTGCATGTAGGTCCACCGATGAAGGTGGAATATCGGAATATCCGGTTGAAACGGCTGTGATGCGGAAGTGCCGACTTCGTGCATTGGTCCTGATTGAAGAAATCGCAGACACGAGGCCTTGATAACACCATGCGCGGCTTAGCAGTCGCACTCAGCCATCAAGATGATGATGCAGCATCGCCCTCGGCCCAGCAGGCCAGAGCCCCAGGTCAGCATAAACCGCCGCGACAGGGTCTTCACGGAAGGTCAAATTGATCTCCGGCGGAAAATATTGGGTCATCAGGACGACATGCAGCCGGTGGATCGGATCGACCCACATTCCGGTGCCAGCAGCGCCTCCCCAGCCGTACAGCCCCGGCGGCGTGCGTGAGGCAGACAGGTTCACCTGCATAGCCGCGCCAAAGACGACATCCTGCATCACATTGCCGTAGAATTGGGCATTGATCCCGGCCGGCAACAGGTTGGACCGCGCCAAACGCACCGTTTCGGGTTTCAGCAGCCTTTTGCCACGATATTCACCCTCATTCGCGAGCATCGCGGTAAATCGCGCATAATCCTGGGCGGTCGAGACAAGCCCGCCACCGCCTGAAAGCAGCGCCGGACGGGCATAAGCGCTATCGGCTGGATCATCCACCAGGCGCCATGTCCCATCCTCACCGCGTTCGTGAAGGTTGACGAGCCGGTCGAGCTTATCGGAGGGTACGACGAAACTGGTGTCCGCCATCCCCAGCGGACCAAAGATGCGCTCCTCGAAAAAGGCATCAAGGCCACGGCCGGAAACGCGTTCGATGAGCGCTCCAAGCACGTCTATCGAGAGGCTGTATTCGAACATTTCGCCCGGATCGCGCGCCAACGGCAAGGTGCCGAGCAGTTCAACCATGTGCGCCAAATCGCGCGGATCTTCGCCACCGTCACGATGCGCGGAAATCCTGTCGCCGGGCAAAAGGCCCAGCTCCCGGTAACGCGCCGCAAGAGGTGAGAATTGCAGACCGTAGCTGAAGCCTGCACTATGGGTAAGCAGATCGCGCACCACCGGCTGCCGCTTGGCCGGACGCATGGCGTCGCCTTCTTCTGAAACGAGCACATCGAGCTTGGCAAGTTCCGGAAGCAATTCGCCTATGGGTTGATCGAGACCGATCACGCCCTCTTCGACGAGCATCATCGTGGCGATCCCGGTGATCGGCTTCGTTTGCGAATAGATGCGGTGCAAGCTGTCGGGCTGGACTGGCCGGCCGGTTCCGAACCCCGTCTCACCGACGGAAATGAAGCAAGGGTCTTCATCGCCCACAGCAACCGAGAGCACTGCCCCTGCGACATCACCCTGACCTATATGGCGCTCGAACAGGCTCGTCACTTCGCGGAAGCTGGCCGGATCAAAGCGGCGTGATGATTCTTGGTTCACATCCAATTCCTTCATCCCGAGCAATTCGCCGGGTTTTGCACATTAGGAGCCGTTCATCGCTGACATAACGGCGCTCAAGTACGGTCGAGCCACTTCCGGCAACTGATGATGCCGGAACATTTTCCAAAATATTGTCTGTCGTCAACATTATTGATCGACGGAACGGAATAATACCGGACTGAGGTCAGCAGTTCTACAGACCAAGTTCACCTTGGCGGGGTTGCGGGGGCGTCGGGATTGGCGCTGGGGCCGGGGGCCGGGCGGAGGACGGCGCCGCCGGAGCGACGAGGATGCGCGCAAGGCCGGTCAAGGTATAGACCGCCTGCCGTTGCGCCCCGCGATTATGATGGTCGACGCGATAGCCTTGATAATGACGGCGGAGTAGTCCTGCCGCAACCATTTCCGAGACTGCGCGGCTGAGATTGGTCTTGCCCGACGCGCGGACCCGCAGCTTCACTTCCTCTTCGACCACCAGGTCCGCAGCATCTTGGTCACTTGGCAGACGCTCCTGCCCGGCAAGTTCGGCCCGCACTCGTGCGGCGAGCGCGAGGCGGCGAGGATCGCGCCCGCCCATCGGCGTCAGCGCATCACACAACCAGTCGCGCAGCGGCTGCAGCCCGCCATCCTTCGCCACCAAGGGTCCCGCGCTGCCGTCAGGCCGGGCAACTTCGGCGATCAAGGTGAGCAGCATGAAAGCATAGCGGGGCCGCGTGCTCGCATGAGCGAGCCGGTCAAGCAGCGCCGACAAATCGCTGCTTCCGAATGATGGGGGCCTGATCGAACCGTGAAACATAACGGGGATGAATCAAGCACAGGTGGAGGCCAATGTGAATCCCTTGCGACAGGAATCGGTCGCTTTTGTCGCGCATGACACTTTGCCCGAAGGTAAAGTGTCATCGCTGGCACTTTAGGTCGCAAGATTTGTTCGTGCATGATGTTGGGAGCGACGCGCCGATCTTTGCTCACTCCCGGTGGCATGATCTCGGACACGAAAAAGCCCGCTGCTTTTTAGAGCAGCGGGCTTTTCTCTTTTACCGGTGGGCGAGGGCTCAGTGGAGGCCGCTGCCGCCGCCTGCCAGTTCCTTGGCGATGGAGCCGACCATGTCCTTGGCATCGCCGAACAGCATCTGGGTGTTGCTGTTATAGTAGATCGGATTGTCGATCCCGGCGAATCCTGCGTTCATCGAACGCTTGATGACGAACACCGACTTGGCCTTATCCGCCTCGATGATCGGCATGCCCGCGATCGCGCTCTGGGGATCGTCGCGTGCCGAGGGGTTCACCGTGTCGTTCGCGCCGATGATCACCGCAACATCCGCTTGCGGCAGTTCCGGGTTGATGTCGTCCAGGTCCACCAACTGCTCATAAGGCACATTGGCTTCGGCCAGCAGCACGTTCATATGGCCGGGCATGCGGCCCGCCACCGGGTGGATCGCGAACTTGACGTCCACGCCCTTCTTGGTGAGCGCCTGGTAAAGCTCGCTGACCTTGTGCTGCGCCTGCGCGACGGCCATGCCATAGCCCGGCACGATCACCACAGTGCCGGCATTTTCCAGCTGCATCGCGGCTTCCTCGGCCGAGGCGGAGCGGACGACGCGGTCGTCCTTGCCGCCAGCGGCGCCTGCCACGACATTGCCGAACCCGCCGAACATGACGTTGGCAAAGCTGCGGTTCATCGCCTTGCACATGATGACCGCAAGGATGAAGCCCGACGCGCCGTCAAGCGCGCCTGCCACGATCAGCAGCTTGTTGCCCAGCGCAAAGCCCATGGCGGAAGCGGCAAGACCGGCATAGCTGTTCAGAAGCGCGATGACCGTCGGCATGTCCGCGCCGCCGATCGGGATCACCAGCAGGATGCCGAACAGCAGGGCGAGCGCCGCGAAAACGGGGAACAACCAGGTCTGCGTCGGATCAAGCGCCAGCGTCACGCCGATCACCACCGCCGCCAGCGCCACCGCGCCATTGACGATACGCTGGCCCGGGAAGGACACCGGGCGGCTGCCCATCAGTTCCTGAAGCTTGGCAAAGGCGATGATCGAGGCCGTGCAGGTCAGGAAACCCAGCAGGATTTCGAACATCAGCGCCCACATGATGAAGCCGCCGGCATATTCGGCATGGGCATGCTTGTAATATTCGGCAGCACCGATGAGGCCGACCGCAAGCGCGCCGAAGGCGTGGGAGATGGCGGTCCGCTGCGGGATCGCCGTCATCGGCATCAGCAGCGCCATCGGAATACCCGCGGCCGCGCCCGCGATCATCGCGATGATGATCAGGTTGTAATCGACCACCTCATGCTGGACCAGCGCGCCGATGATGGCGATGACCATGCCGATCTCGCCCGCGCGCACACCGCGCCGGGCCGTCGAGGGATGGCTCATCCACATCAGCGACAGGATGAACAGGGCCGATGCGGCAATCGCCGCGAAAGGTACGAAGGCGTCCATCTGTTACTTCCCCCGCGGCTTGAACATCTTGAGCATGCGATCGGTGATCATGAACCCGCTCACCAGGTTCACCGTCGCACAAAAAACCGCGATGAAGCCCAAGGTCTTGGCAAGAGGCGTCGCCCCTTCCTCACCCGTGATCGTGATCGCCCCCACAATCACCACCGCCGCAATCGCATTGGTCAGCGACATCAGCGGCGAGTGCAGCAATGGCGACACCTTCTTGATCAGCTGAAAACCAAGAAAAGCCGCCAAAATGAAGACGAACAGATAATCTGCATTCAATGCGTTCACTGACTTATCCCCTGTCCAGAAGCCGCGATCCGATCAAGACACCTTGGCGGTCTTCCGATTTCCCCCCGGTCCGGGACATAGCGCCCCTGCCATGATCGCTGGCTCCCATAAAACCCCTCCAACCATTATTGGGCGTCCCATATTGATCCAGTCGATCGCAGGCAAGCCGCCGCACCCATTTATCACGCCATCGATTCGCGCAATGAATTTATTCAGCCTCTACGGCAAGCTGCCCGGATGGCTCGCGCGATTTTCAATATGAGCAGATGCGCCCACGCGTCTTCATCCGGTTTGCTTGAGTGTCACGGGCAGACCGGCAGCGACGAAATGAACCCTGTCGCAGACAGCCGCGACATGTTGATTGAGAAGGCCTGCCTCATCTCTGAAGCGGCGAGCAAGGGCGTTTTCAGGAACGATCGACAGCCCGACTTCATTGCTCACAAGCACCATGGGCACGGTGCAACCACCAACAGCGGTGACCAGATCCTTGCTCCAACGGTCAATATCTTCACCCGCGAGCAAGAGGTTTGACAGCCAGAGAGTAAGGCAGTCGACAAGGATGGGGCCAGATTGTTGCGCCTGCGCGATGGCGGCGGGCAGGTCGATCGGCGCCTCTATCGTCTGCCATCGCTTGCTCCGCCGGGCGCGATGCTCGGCGATTCTGTCGCGCATCTCGGCATCGAAGGCCTGCGCCGTGGCGATATAGTTGATGGTGCCGGGCAAGCCCTCGCACTGCGCTTCGGCATGGCGGCTCTTGCCTGAGCGGGCGCCACCGAGCACGAGCA
Source organism: Sphingobium sp. TomMM35A (assembly GCF_054771735.1). Classification (NCBI taxonomy): domain Bacteria; kingdom Pseudomonadati; phylum Pseudomonadota; class Alphaproteobacteria; order Sphingomonadales; family Sphingobiaceae; genus Sphingobium; species Sphingobium sp. TomMM35A. The sequence continues at coordinate 52,276 of NZ_BSRC01000002.1, read as the reverse complement.
TTTTCTGCCAAGCGTCCATCAGCGAAATCCTTCGGTTGCCGCAGTCATGAGCCAGAGCAAGGCGCAAGCCCGGATATAAAGCGAAAGCGCCGCGCGCGCGGCGGCGGGGGTGGCTTCCGCACCCTCCCCGCCAATCCATGGCTTGGCATGAAACTCCCCCTCATAGGCGATCGGCCCGGCGAGCCGGATATGGAGCGCGCCCGCCATCGCCGCCTCCGGCCAACCCGCATTGGGAGAGGCATGGCGGCCATGATCGCGCCACAAAATACGCCAGCCGCCCAGGCCGCCCAAGCAGATGAGGAAGCCCGACAAGCGCGCAGGGATGAGGTTCAAAAGGTCATCAAAGCGGGCGGCGGCCCAGCCAAATGCTGCGAACGGTTCTTCCCGGTGCCCGATCAAGCTGTCGGCGGTGTTGACGGCCTTATAGGCCCATATGCCGGGAAGGCCGCCGACAAGCAGCCAGAAAAGCGGCGCGACGACGCCGTCGCAGAAGCTTTCCGCGAGGCTTTCTATAGCGGCGCGCGCAACGCCTGCTTCATCCAGCGCGGCGGTGTCGCGGCCGACGATGTGGCCGACGGCGCGGCGGGCGGCGAAGAGATTGCCAGCCTCCAGCGCCTGCACCACGGGCAAGACATGATCGAACAGACTGCGCTGCGCGAGAGCAGGCCAGGCCGCAAGCGCGAGCCCCACCCAGGCCCAGGACCCGAGCAGTTGACGAAGAAGGCGATCGGCACCCCAGGCGACCGCGATGGTGATTGCCAGGAGGATCAGCAGCGTGAGGATGCCACCTGTCCGGCGGCGCGGGGTGCTGAAGCCGGGGTGGTTGAGGCCGCGTTCGCAGGCGGTGATGATCCGGGCGAAGGCGCCGACCGGATGTCCGACGCGCGCTTGCAGCCTGGCTGGCCAGCCGAGAACTGCGTCGAGGAAGAGCGCGGCCAACTCAACCAAGGGCTTCGTCCAGCCGGGCCAGATCGGCATCGCCGGCAGGAAGGCCGAAGCGCAGCCAGTGGGGATAATCTTCGAACGGACGCGTGAGGATCGCTTGCCGCGCAAGGCGATCGAACAACGAAGCAGCGTCTGGCGTATCGATCAGGCGGAATAACGGGCAATCGCCGCGCGGACTGAAGCCGTGGCGGATGAGCAGCGCGTCAAGGCGGGCCGCGCGAGTGGTCAAGCTCGCGACCGTCTCGTCGATCCAGCGCCGGTCGCGATAGGCAGCCCGGCCGAAATCGATCGCCGCCGCGGATAGCGGCCAATCTCCCAGCAGACGGCGGCAGGCAGCGACAATGGCGGATGGCCCGAGGAGGAAACCTAATCTCACCCCCGCCAAGCCGAAGAACTTGCCGAAGGATCGGAGGATGATCAGGCTTCGGTTATCGGCAACCTCGCTGGCGATGCTGGCGGCAGGCATGCAGTCGGCGAAGGCTTCATCGACGATCAGCCAGCCGCCCCGCTTTTCCTGACGGCACAGAAGCTGCCACATCTGCGCCCGCGTGTAGAGGCGGCCATCAGGATTGTTGGGATTGGCGAGGAGGAGCGCGGTACCCGGCGGTGCAGCTTCCGGCTGCTGCAAGGCATGCATATTCGGGAAAGCCTGCGCATGGGTGCGGTAGGACGGTTGGATGTGGCAGGCGGGGGCGTCGAGCAGATGGCCGAGCAGGCGCAGGCCGGTCTCGCTGCCGGGCAAAGCGCAGATATGGCCGGTGGTAACGCCGAAATGGGCGGCGGCGGCCTGTTCGAGATCGGCGAGTGCTGCGGGATCTGGGAGCGATCGCCAATCGGTCTTTATCGCAGTCGCGCCGGGCCAGGCGAGCGGGTTTATGCCGGTAGAGAGATCGATCCAGGGAAGGCGCGCCTCCTTGTAATGCTGACGCGCAGCGGCGAGGCGCCCGCCATGCCAGTGGAAGATGCCGCTCATCGCGCCAGCACCAGCGCGAAGAGCAAGCCGCTTTCAACAAGCTCTATGCCCGCGCCATGGCCGTCTCCCGAAATGCCGCCGATGCGACTGCGCAACCACCATGCCCATAATGGGATGAAGAGGGCGGCGGACAAGAGCGGGGGGATCATCAGGCAGAGGGCTGCGGCCAATACTGTCCAGCCCAACAGATGCGACGCGCCGATACCGTCGCGGAAGCGGCTGGCGAGACCCTGGTGAAGCGGCGGGAGCCACAGGGTCCAGGCGAGCGGGCCAATCCGGGCTGCGAAGGGCACGGCGACAAGGGCTAGCGGCGGGACATGCTCCGCGCACAGGCGGAGCAGGACGAGCTTTGTGAGCAATTGCAGGGCGATCGAGACGACGCCGAAGCTGCCGATGTGCGGATCAGCAAGGACGGCGGACAGCTTTTCCCGGTCATGATGCGCTGCTCCGGCCCCGTCGGCTATGTCGCCCAGGCCATCGAGATGGAGCGCTCCCGTCATGGCGACCCAGGCAATGAGGCTGAGCAAGGCGGCGATCCAGGGATCGCTCTGCAAGCCCATTGTCATGGCGGCGGCGACCGTCAGGCCGACGATGATGCCTGTTGCGGGGAACCAGCGGATAGCGGCGACGAAGTCGTTTTCGTCCGCGCCTACGTTCGGGAGCGGCAGGCGGGTCATGAGTTGCAGGGCAAGGATGAGGCGGGTCATGTTACGAGGCCTGTGATCTGCGCGCCGGGATTGTCTCCGGGCCAGAAGCGCAGCGTGAGCACCGCCGAATAGGGGATATCGATCGCCCAGGCCTGCTGATAATTCAGGCCGCAAAGCACCGTCAGCGCAGCACGGATCGCTCCTGCGTGCGTGAGGATGAGGGTGGGCTCCCCTACGTCGCGCAGTGCCGCGCTAACACGGTGGCAGAGGTCGGACCAGCTTTCGCCGCCTGGCGGAGGATAGTCGTCGGGAGACGACCAGAAGCGGGCAGTGTCGCCGGCTGGAAGCGTGGCGGGGTCCATGCCCTCCCATTCGCCGAAGTTCAGTTCGCGCCAGCGCGGGTCGATCCGATGGGCGGCTTGACGATCGATGGCGATCAGCGTGGCGGGCGTGCTGGCGCGTGCCAGGCCGGAGCTGGTCAGACAGTCGAATGTGAGCGCGCGTGATCGATCGATGCACAGCTGCATGGCGGCTGGATCAGGCGGCATGTCCGTGTGACCGAGCATAAGTCCGGGCGTTTGTGGTGCTCCATGCCGCATCAGGTGGAGCGTCAACGGGCTCATAGCGCGCCCGCGACGGCGGCTTGCGCGAAGGTCGCCATATGCGCATGCGCCGCGAGGGCCGAGCGGATGAGCTGTGCCGCGACGGCCGCGCCGCTTCCCTCGCCCAAGCGCATGCCGAGGTGCAGCAGCGGGTTGAGGCCGAGCTTTTCGAGCAGCCGGGCATGGCCTGCTTCGGCTGAGCAGTGGGCAGCCAGGCAATGTTGAGTGATGGCGGGATTGTCGCGCGCGAGGGGAGCGATCGCGGCGCCGCAGATAAAGCCGTCGAGCAGCACCGGCACGCGCATCATCCGCGCGGCTAGGATCGCACCTGCCATGGCGGCGATCTCCCGACCGCCGAGGCGGCGAAGCGTTTCGAAGGCGTCGGTGCAATGGGATGCATGCAGGGCAAGCGCGACGCGGACGGCCTCCGTCTTGCGGGCGAGGGCTACTTCGTCGATGCCCGTTCCCCTCCCCGTCCAGTCCTGCGCCTCGCCGCCGAAGGCGTGAAGGCACAGCGCGGCGGCGGGGGTGGTGTTGGCGATGCCCATCTCTCCGGCGAAGAGCAGGTCGCAATCTTCAGGGACCACGGCAGCGCCTGCGTTCAGGGATTCGAGGCACTCGGCCTCCGTCATGGCCGGGGCCTCGCATATGTCGGCGGTGGGCTGTTCAAGGGAAAGCGGGACGATCACCAGATCGGCTCCGCAAGCGCCCGCAAGCGCATTGATCGCCGCGCCGCCAGATTGGAAGTTAGCGACCATCTGCGCAGTGACGGACGCTGGAAAGGCGCTGACGCCCCGTGCGGCAACGCCGTGATTGCCAGCGAAGATGGCGGCGCGGATACGGTCGGCGCGCGGATACTCGCGGCTCTGCCAGCCCGCCATGAAGAGGGCAATTTCCTCCAGGCGGCCTAGTGATCCGGCGGGCTTCGTCAAAGAAGCCTGCCGCGCCGCCGCAGCGTCGATCGCCGTCGCGTCGTTCCCAGGAAGTGTTGCGAGCGCGGCCTGAAAACCGTCGCGGTCTTCAAAGCGGATCATGTGCAGACAAAGCCCTCGGGCGGCGTCCGGACGATGAAGTGCCCCTTAACCCCCTGCGGCCATTCGGCGTAGCGCACGACGCCCTCTTCGCTGGCGGCATGGCGCAGGGCATAGTCGAGGATGGCGCGCGCGGCATCCGCGTCCGGGGTGAAGTCGCCCAGCACATAACCGACCTTGCCAGGGCCGCGCACATGGACGGTGCAATGCCGCTGGCAGGCGAAGAGGCAGGGCATGTCCTGCACGGCGATCGCTTCATAGGCAGGCTCCTGCGCCTGAAGCCCGCGCATGGCATCGACCAGCAGCGCACCGCCGCGGCGCCCTTCGCTGTCTTCCCGTTGGTCTGCGGACAGGCGGCAGGTCGAACAGACGACCACCGACGCGCTGTTTTCGACGGCACGCAGCATCAGCGGCACGCTTTTATAATCATCTGAACATGAAAGACCGGCATCATGGCCCTCCCTGCAAAATCGAACCGCAACGGCCCTGCCCGGCCAGTGGCGGGCAAGGCGATGGCTGTCGTCCGCGCGGGGAACCCCGTTCGTCCGGTACACCCTGTCCGGTCGAAGAACGACTGCGGCAGGCAGGTCTCCTGGCTCACGGGTCGATGCGCATCGGCCGCCTTCTCGGGAGATACTCCCCCAATGGCTGCGTGGCCGGTCCACTCACCGCTTACAGTTGCAGGGGCAGCGCGGGCATTGCACCCGACTTCCCTTTTGATCCCCAAGCGGGGAACCTGTCGCGGCGCTGCTGATAATGAGGCAGGACCAAGCCCGCAAGCGGTAGATGAAGCGGCGCCTCGTCAGCCGGGCGGCCCGCCCGCCGCCAGCATGGCGTCTGCCCGCGCCAGCACGATGATCGGCAACCCAGCGCTGGCGGCGCGTTCGGCAGCGAGGCGGGTGGGGGCGGATATGGTGACGAGCAACGGGCAATTAGCGAGCGCCGCCTTCTCCACCAGCTCATAGGAACAGCGCGAGGACAGTAGCGCAAAGCCGCCATCCCATGACAATTGCCGCCGCCGCATCGCCCCGATCAGCTTGTCGAACGCGTTGTGGCGGCCCACATCCTCATAAACGAGGCGGATTGCGCCATCTGCCCCCGCCAGGGCAGCGGCATGGACAGCACCGGTTTGCCGATTGAGCGGTTGATGCTCGGCAAGATCGCCCGACGCCCGGAAGATAGCTGCCCGGCCTGCGGTCGAGCGGGCTGTCACGGCGGGCAGGGGCCGCAGCGCCTGCTCCAGATTTTCGACGCCGCATAAGCCGCAGGAGGAATCGGAGACGCGGTGACGGACGCGGCCGAGCAGTCCCTCCACCCGCTCCGGCGGAAGCGTAGCGCGGGCGACGAGGCCCTGCTCCGTTACATGGACGTCAACGTCGAGCGGCGCGTCCGATGGCAGGACCAGCCGCTCGGCAAGCGCGAAGCCCTGAACCAGTTCGGCCACGTCCCCTGGCGTCGCCATCAGAACCGCATATCCAACGCCGTTAAACTCGATCGCGACGGGCATCTCTTCCGCCAGATCGCGCTCCACGGGCGATGCGTCGCCCTCTGGGCTAATGCGGGTGAAGGAGAAAGGAGACGGCATAGCGCCGGTCTAGGCGGGCGGGATGCGCCCTGCAATATCACGCAACCATGCAACTGCCGCTTTCCTTTGCCGGTCAAGCCATCTATGCACAGCCCCGATCGCGCCGGTGCCCGAACGGGCTTCAAAGGGAATGCGGTGCGGGCTGCCGGTCAGGCGCCCAAATCCGCGGCTGTCCCTGCAACTGTAAGCGGTGAGCGAGACGCATAGCGACTTTCCGTTACCGCCGGAGGGTCAGCCACTGGGCCGGACGCTAAATCATGCGAGGCCTGGGAAGGCCATGTGTCGAGCGATGACCCGCAAGCCAGGAGACCTGCCGGCGTCTGGTCGCTCTTGCTTTGGCCCAGGGGATGGCCGGGGCACGGTATTCCGTCTGAGCGACGCGTGCGGCGGGACCGCACCGGCATGCGTGCCGGGCGCTAAGATGCGTCCGTCCGGCGCGTCGTGCTGGCCGCATAGCGGAGGTCCCGTCCAGTCTCGCTGACGCAGACGGGAGCCAAGCCGTCCGATGGTTATGCAAGTTCCGGCGCTGCGCCGCCGCGCGACATGGATGTTCGCGCTGCTGATCGCCGCCAATATCGGCCTTTGGATATGCGCCCTGATGATCTTCTCGGGCGATACGATGATGCTGGGCACCGCCCTGCTCGCCTGGAGCCTGGGCCTGCGACATGCGGTGGACGCCGACCATATCGCCGCCATCGACAATGTGACGCGCAAACTGATGCAGGACGGGCAGCAGCCGCTGACCGTGGGCCTGTGGTTCGCCATCGGGCATAGCGCGATCGTGCTGATCGCGGCGGTCCTCATCGCCTTTGCCGCCAGTGCCCTCAGCCGCGTCGAGGCGGCGGGGGAGATCGGCGGCACGATCGCCACGATCATCTCCGCAAGCTTCCTCTTCGCTATTGCGGCGATGAACCTCATCATCCTGCGGTCTGTTCTGAAGACGTTCAATCATGTTCGCAACGGTGGAAGCTATGTCGATGAGGACATGGACATTCTGCTGGGCAATCGGGGCATGTTGTCGCGCCTGTTCCGGCCGCTGTTCCGCCTCGTCACGCGTAGCTGGCACATGGCGCCGCTCGGATTTCTCTTTGGTCTGGGATTCGACACGGCGACGGAGGTGGCCATCCTCGGCCTGTCGGCGGGTCAGGCGGCGAGCGGCCTTTCAATCGCAACGGTGCTTATATTTCCCCTGCTGTTTGCGGCGGGCATGGCGCTCATCGACACGGCGGACGGCGCGCTGATGATGGGCGCCTATCAATGGGCGTTCGTGAAGCCGATCCGCAAACTTTACTATAACATCACCATCACGCTGGTGTCGGCGCTGGTCGCCATCGTCATCGGCGGGATCGAGGCGGCGGCGCTGCTGGGCGACAAGCTGGGCCTGACCGGCGGCATCTGGTCGATCGCCGCCCGTCTGGGCGAGCATTTCAACAGCCTCGGCTTTTTCATCATAGGCCTGTTCGCCGCCTGCTGGCTGGTGAGCTGGATCATCTACCGCTGGAAGCGCTTCGACGAGATCGACGTGCTCATCCCCAACAAAGGACAGACATTATGAGCAAGGTTTCCGCCACGGTCATCACGGGCTTTCTGGGTGCCGGAAAGACGACGCTGATCCGCCACCTGATCGAAAATGCGGGCGGGCGTCGGCTCGCCCTCATCATCAACGAATTTGGCGATGTCGGCGTAGACGGATCGCTGGTGAAGGGCTGCGGCGATGAAGCCTGCCCGGACGAGGATATCATCGAGCTTGCCAATGGCTGCATCTGTTGCACCGTGGCGGACGATTTCCTGCCCACCATGCAGCGGCTGCTGGACCGGGACGTGCCGCCCGATCACATCATTATCGAAACCTCAGGGCTCGCACTGCCCAAGCCACTGGTGAAAGCGTTTCAGTGGCCCGATATCCGGACGCGGGCAACGGTGGACGGCGTCATTGCACTCATCGATGCGGATGCGCTGGCAGCCGGGCGCTTTGCCCATGATGAAGCCGCGCTGGCTGCGGCGCGGGCGGCCGACCCGACGCTGGACCATGACAGCCCCATCGAGGAGCTCTTCGAAGACCAGCTGGCCTGTGCCGACCTGGTGCTGCTGAACAAGACCGACCTGGTCGCGCCTGAAAAGCTGGCGGAGCTGGAGCATCAGCTGGGCGGGGAAGTGCGGCCGGGCGTCCGCCTCCTGCGCACCGCGCGCGGCGAGATCGACCCCGCCGTCCTGCTCGGCCTTGGTGCGGGCGTCGAGGACCAGATCGATGCGCGCCCGTCCCATCATGATGATGAGGAGGATCATGATCATGAGGATTTCGACAGCTTCGTCCTACAACTGGAGGAAATCAGCAATCCCGCGCCGCTGCTGGCGGCTTTGGAGAAGGTCATCACCGACCATGACATCCTGCGCGTGAAGGGCTTTATCGCCATCGCCGGGCGCCCCGCACGGCTGGTCATCCAGGCGGTGGGACCGCGCATCCAACATCATTTCGACCGGCAGTGGCAGGCGGACGAGGTGCGCGCGTCGCGGCTGGTGGTGATCGGTCAGGCCGGATTGGATCGCGCCGCCATCGAAGGCGCGCTTTCAGGACAGCTGGCAGACGCCTGATGCATTTGCTGACCGCCACGCCCGGCACCGTTTCGAACGGGGATGAAGCCATCGATCTTGGCCAGTCGCCGGGCGACATCGTACTGCTGACCGTGGCGGACAGCGACCTTGCCTGCTTTGCGAGCGCGGCGGCGATGCTGGGCGATGGCGCGCCTTCCATCCGGCTCGCCAACCTTCTGCAATTGAAGCATCCCTATTCGGTCGATCTTTATGTCGAAAAGGTGATTTCCCACGCAAAGTTTGTCTGCGTCGTGTTGCTGGGGGGCAAAAGCTACTGGCCCTATGGCATTGAGGAAATTGCCAATGTCGCGCGAGAAAAGGGCATAGCGTTTGCCGCGATCGCCGATGGCCGGGAGGATGATCCGGAACTGCGCCTCGCCTCCACCCTGCCGCCCGAAACATGCGATCTGCTGCGGGATTATTTGCGACAGGGAGGCATCGCCAATGCGATCGCCTTTCTGAAGACGGCTGCGGGGATCGCGGGACTGGATGCGGGCTATGCCGACCCGCCGGTTCCGGTCGCAGATGCGGGGCTGTATTTGCCGGGTGTCGAGCGTCCGGTACTGGATCAGGTGAAGGCGGGCTGGACGGATGGGCAGCCTGTAGTGCTGTTTCTATTCTACCGTGCGCTGCTGATCGCCGGGACGCTGGAGGCGGTGGACGCGATGATCGCCGGGCTGCGAGCGGCGGGGCTGAATGTGCTGGCGGTGCATGTGCGTGCGCTGCGCGAACCCTTTGCGCGGGATTTCCTTGAGCGGGTGATAGCGTCGGCGGGTCCTGACGTCATCCTGAACGCAACCGCATTTGCCGCATCCGCGCCGGGCGAACCGCGCACGCCCTCGATATTGGAGCAGGCGGAGTGCCCGGTCCTGCAGACGATGTTCGCCAGCGCCGAACAGGCTGCGTGGCAGGACAGCGCGCGGGGGTTGGGACCGCGCGATCTGGCAATGCATATCGCCTTGCCCGAGGTAGACGGGCGGATCTTTACGCGGGCGGTCGCTTTCAAGGCGGCGGCGCGATTCGACGCGCGCACCGAATGCAGCATCATCGTGCCGCAGGTCCTGGCGGACAGAGTGAGCTTCGTCGCGCAACTTGCTGGAAATTGGGCGAGGTTGCGGCGTACTCCTTCGGGTGAGCGGCGCGTGGCGCTGGTGCTCGCCAATTACCCGAACCGGGACGGCCGGATCGGCAATGGCGTCGGACTCGACACGCCCGAAAGCGCGGCGGCGATCCTGCGGGCGCTGGGAGAGGCTGGCTATGCAATCGGCGGTGCGCCCGCCGAGGGCGCGGCGCTGATGCAGCTGATGACGGGTAGCGAGACAAAATGCGCGCTGGCCCTCGCGGATTATCGTGCGGCGTTCGCAGGCCTGCCTGGAGGCATTCGCCAGCTGGTGACGGACCGGTGGGGAGAGCCGGAGGATGATCCATTCTGCAAGGATGGCGCGTTTCGCCTGCGGGTGCATCGCTTCGGCCATGTCGCGGTCGCCGTGCAACCCTCACGCGGCTATGATGTCGATCCCAAGAGCAGCTATCATGATCCAGCGCTGCCGCCGCCGCATGCCTATCTCGCCTTCCACATCTGGTTGGCTCACGAATTTGGCGTCCACGCGGTGGTGCATGTGGGCAAGCATGGCAATCTGGAATGGCTGCCTGGCAAGGCGATCGCGCTTTCGGAAAACTGCTTCCCCGAAATCTGCGCCGGACCGATCCCGCAAATCTATCCCTTCATCGTCAATGATCCGGGCGAAGGCACGCAGGCGAAGCGCCGGATCGGCGCATGCATCATCGACCATCTGACGCCGCCACTGACACGGGCAGAGACCTATGGGCCGCTCAAGGAATTGGAGGCGCTGGTCGACGAATATTATCTGGCGGCTGGTATGGACCCGCGCCGGCTGGAGACGCTGCGGCGGGACATATTGGCGCTGGCTGCGGCGCAGGGGCTGGACAAGGATGCAGGGGCTCAGGGCAGCGGTGATGATGCACTGGCGGCGATCGACAATTATCTGTGTGAGTTAAAAGAAATGCAGATCCGCGATGGTCTGCATGTCTTCACCCGATCGCCGGAGCGGGCATTGCGCCGCGACTTGCTGATCGCCTTGGCTCGCTGCCCCAGGGGATTGGACGGAGGGCAGCAATCGCTGCTGCGGGCGTTGGCTGATGATCTGGCGCTTGGGTTCGATCCGATCGACTGCGGCATGGGCAGGCCGTGGACGGGGCCGAGACCGCAGATTCTGGCGGATACGACACCTGACGTCTGGCGCAGCACCGGCGATACGGTCGAGCGACTCGAGCTCTATGCCATGCAGCTTCTCGATACGGGAGAAGCCAGTCCCGGGCCTGCAAGTGCGCAGGTTCTGGACACGATCCGCAATGACCTCGCGCCCCGCGTGGACGCTTGCGGAGGGGCGGAGAAGACGGCACTGCTTCAGGCGCTCGACGGAAGGTTCGTGGCGCCCGGTCCCTCCGGGGCACCGACACGGGGACGGCCCGATGTACTGCCGACCGGACGGAATTTCTATTCGGTCGATACGCGCGCGGTGCCGACCGTCGCGGCGTGGAACCTGGGCCAGAAATCGGCAGAGCTGGTCGTGCAGGACTATCTCCAGCGAGAAGGCGGATATCCGCGCTCCATCGCCCTGTCCGCCTGGGGCACGGCGAACATGCGTACCGGCGGTGACGACATCGCGCAGGCGCTCGCATTGATGGGCGTGCGGCCGCGGTGGGATTGGGGATCGGGGCGCGTGGTCGGGTTTGAGGTGATGACGATCGCCGAACTCAACCGGCCCCGCGTGGACGTGACGTTGCGCGTGTCCGGCTTTTTCCGCGACGCCTTTCCCGAACAGATCGACCTGGTCGACAGCGCCGCCCGCGCCGTCATGGCGCTGGACGAGCCGGAAGAGGATAATCCCGCCGCCGCGCGTCACCGGGCGGAAGCAGCGGCGCTCATGGCCGAGGGTGCGGCTGAAAAGGCAGCGCTGCGCCGCGCTGGGACGCGTGTCTTCGGATCGAAACCGGGCGCCTATGGCGCGGGATTGCAGGCCATGATCGACGAGCGGCTGTGGCATGATCGTTCGGACCTGGCGAACATCTATCTCGATTGGGGAAGCCACGCCTATGGCGGCGGCGTCGAGGGCGATGCGGAACGCGACCTGTTCGCCCGGCGGCTGGGCGAGGCTGATGCTCTCATCCAGAATCAGGATAATCGCGAGCATGACCTGCTCGACAGCGATGATTATTATCAGTTCGAAGGCGGGATCGCAGCGGCGGTCGAGCATCTGTCGGGCCGCCAGCCGCTCAGCTATCATAATGACCATAGCAGGCCCGAACGGCCGGTCATCCGGACGCTGGAGGACGAGATCGGCCGGGTGGTGCGGGCGCGCGTCACCAATCCCAAATGGATCGCGGGCATGATGCGCCATGGCTACAAGGGCGCGTTCGAAATTGCTGCCTCCGTCGATTATCTCTTCGCCTTCGCCGCGACGACGCATGGCGTCAAAGACCATCATTTCGACGCCGTCCACGCCGCCTTCATCGAGGACGAAGCCGTGCGCGCCTTCATGGCCGAAGCCAACCCCGCCGCGCTGCGCGAAGCCGCGGCACGCCTCCACGAAGCGCTGGACCGGGGGCTGTGGCGCCCCCGTTCGAACAGCGCCGCCATGATCCTTGCCCAACTGAAGGAAGATCGCCCATGATCGAACGCACGCCGGAACAGCATGCCGAAAAGATGAAGAAGAAGCAGGCCGCCCATGACAAGATCATGGCGACCAAGACGCAGGAAAAGGGCTTGCTGATCGTCCATACCGGCAAGGGCAAGGGCAAGACGACCGCCGCGCTCGGCATGGTCATCCGCGCCATCGGCCATGGCAAGCGGGTCGGCGTCGTCCAGTTCGTAAAGGGCGCGATGACCACCGGAGAAAAAGCGGTGTTCGATGCGTTTCCCGATAATGTCACATTCAAGCCGATGGGCGAAGGCTTCACCTGGAACACGCAGGACAAGACCCGCGACATCGCCCTTGCCCGCGAAGCATGGGATGAGGTCAAGCGGATGATTGCCGATCCGGCCTATGATATGGTGCTAGCGGACGAACTGAATATCGTCCTGCGCTACGATTATCTGCCGGTCGAAGAGGTGCTGGAAGCCGTGACGAACAGGGACGAGATGAAGCATGTCCTCATCACAGGCCGCAACGCGCCCGAGCCCCTGATCGAGGCGGCGGACCTCGTCACCGAAATGACGCTGATCAAGCACCCCTTCCGCAGCGGCGTGAAGGCGCAGGCGGGGATCGAATTCTGACATGAGCGGTCCCGCCATCACCCCGATCGACAGCGCGCAGTTCGAGGCGCTGGTAAGGGCGCGAAGGGACATTCGCCATTTCAGGACGGACCCGATCGATGAGACGGACGTCGAATGGCTGCTCAGCATGGCGCATCGCGCGCCATCAGTGGGCTTGTCGCAGCCGTGGCGTTTCGTGCGTGTGGAAACCGTGGAGCTACGCGAGCGACTGGCCTGTCATGTCGACCGGCAGGTCAAGGAAGCGGGCAAGGAATATGATGGCGATCAGGACAAGCTCTATCGCAGCCTGAAGCTGCACGGCTTGCGCGAGGCGCCGGTCCTGTTCGCCGTCTATTGCGACGATGGGACGGAGACGGGCCATCATCTGGGTGCGGTCACGATGCCAGAGGCGCGGCGTTACAGCTGCGTCATGGCGGTGCATACGCTATGGCTGGCGGCGCAGACGCGGCGCATCGGCATGGGTTGGGTGTCGATCATGGAGCCCGAAGGCGTGAACGCGATGCTCGATATTCCCGCAAGCTGGGAATGCCTGGGGCTGCTCTGCCTTGGCCGGGCTGTCAGTGAAGAGGATGTACCGGAACTGGAACGGCGGGGCTGGGAGCAGCGGACCGACTGGCATTCCGTGGTGGTGCGGCGTTAGTTCCGCATCCGCATCCGCTCCCCCGTTCGGACCGAGATCAGCTATTCACCCCGGAGGAAATCCAGCGCCAGCGTTTCGAAACGGTCCTTGTGCTCGATCATCGTCCAATGGCCGCAGCGCGGGAAGACGTGCAGTTCGGCATTGGGGATGATGCGCATGGGCAGCAGCGCGCCGTCGAGCGGACTGACCTTGTCATCGCGGCCCCACATGATGAGCGTCGGCGCCTGGATTTTGCCAAGATAGCCGATACGCTGCGACACGCCCGGCCCGCTCATCGACTGGGCGATGAAGCCGAGGGCGGCGCGCGTGTACATCTTGCGGCTGCTTTCCATCGTCACCGGTTCCAGCGCCGCCTTGTAGCGCATGTCGATCAATTCATCGGTGATGATCGATTTGTCGTACACCATGGATTCGAGCCAGGCGATGATGTTCTCCCGCGTCGGATCTTCGATGAAATCGACTAGGCGGGTCAGCCCTTCATTGGGGAAGGTCGAGGTGATGTTGAAACCGATGCCGCCGATCGTGATGTAGCGCAGCACGCGGTCGGGATGAGATGCCGCCAGATGTCCGCCGACAATCCCCCCATAGCTGTTGCCAACAATATGGGCGCGGTCGATGCCAAGGCCGTCCATCAGCGCGACGACTGCGTCGCGGGCTACTCCCACCGGGTCGCCATCCACGGGATCGCTCTTCCCATATCCCGGTGCGTCCAGGATGATGGTGCGGAAATGTTGGGAGAAGAAGGGCAGATTGCCCCGAAAATTCGCCCAGCCGGTGACGCCGGGGCCCGACCCATGGAGCAGCAGCAGCGCAGGGCCTAATCCCGCTTCATGATAATGAAGCCGCCCCTTATCCGTTTCCAGGAAGCGGCTGGTGCCTTCGAAGCTGAAATCGCCCATCTTTTCCTCTCCATTTTTGCACTATTTGGCGAGGGCGTAGCGGCGATGCGCGATGGACGCAAGGAAGCGGGCGTTGACTACTTCCCTTTCGCCTGCATCGTCATTATGAAGCGCGTCGAGCCGGGTTCGTCCGGTTCATCGATCGCGCCGGTGCCCCGGTATAGGGGCTTAAATGGGAATGCGGTGCGGGAGGCTCTCTCCCAAATCCGTGGCTGTCCCTGCAACTGTGAGCGGCGAGCGAAGCATGGACCGGCCAGTTCTGACAATGGGACGGCCAGCCACTGGAGCGATCCGGGAAGGCCCCATGCCAAGCTGTGACCCGCAAGCCAGGAGACCTGCCGGAGCAAAGGTCGCTCTTGCCATGATCCAGGGGATGGTCACGGCTCGGTTCTCCGTTTGAGCGACGAATTTCGTGCGGCTGCGGCCGTGCAGGCGAGCGGCTTGGCCGCCTTCCTGCGCGCGCCGTCCGCTGGTCGTGGCGCAAGTGCTGGAGGGCTGAAGCAATGCAGGAGCAGATGCGGCGTGATACCGCCAGCACCGGCACGCGCCACGGTGTGCGCGGCTGGTGCCCGACGGCATGGCGGCCGATGATGGCGGGCGACGGGCTGCTGGTGCGGGTGCGTCCACCGCTTGGCCGGATGAGCCGGGAACAGGCGGTAGGATTTTGCGAGGCGGCGCTTACCCTTGGCAATGGCCATATCGACGTCACGAACCGCGCCGCCTTTCAGATCAGGGGCGTGGCGGAGGCTGACCATCGTGCGCTGATGGAGCGATTGATCGCTATTGGACTCGCGCATGCCGATGAGGAGCGAGACGCTCACGTTCCTATACTGATCAACCCGGATTGGCATGAGGGCGATGATAGCGCGCTGATCGCGACGGAACTGACGGCGCGCCTGCGCGAACTACCGGACCTTCCCGCGAAGGTCGGCTTCGCGATCGACGCTGGCCCTGCCCCGGTGCTGAGCGACGCGTCGGCCGATTTCAGGGTGGAACGGGCCGCGAGCGGCGCGCTGATCCTGCGGGCGGACGGGCGCATAAAAGGTACTCCGGTCAACACGGCAGACGCGGCGGAAGGGTTGATCCGCATGGCCCATCGGTTCATGGCAAGCGGCGGCGTTCAGGCTGGCCGCATGGCGCGGCACAATGTCCCGCTGTTTGAAGAGGCGATCGAGGCGCCTGCCCCGGCACGTTCCCGCGCCGCGGCCTTGGCGGATGCACCCGGCCCCTTTCATGCCGCGCCCTTCGGCCGGATCGAGGCGGCGGAACTCCTCGCCATCATCGTCGATGACGCGCGTGCGGTGCGGGTCACGCCATGGCGAGGGTTGGTGCTGGAGGGCAGCGGCGCACCTGCCGACGATCCGTCCGACCCGCGCCTTGCCGCCGATGCCTGTCCGGGCGCTCCAGCCTGCCCGCAGTCGAGCGTCGCCACCCGTGAACTTGCCGCCCGGCTCGCGCCCTATGTGCCGGGGCTGCACGTGTCCGGTTGCGCCAAGGGCTGCGCCCGGCCGTCGCAGGCGGCCGTCGTCCTGACCGGGCGGGAGGGCGTCTTCGACCTTGCCCTCAATGCGCGCGCGGGTGCGCCGCCGCTGCACGCGGGCCTGTCGCCTGATCAGATCTTCGCCCATTTCGGAGCCCATTGATGCCGCATCTTTATGAAACAGACGGCGCGGAAATCTATCGCCAGTCCTTCCGCATGATCCGCACGGAATCCGCGCTGGACCGCTTCTCCGCCGAGGAGGAGCGGGTTGCCGTGCGGATGATCCATGCCGCGGGCATGGTGGGTCTGGCGCCGCATATTCGCTTCTCGCCGGGATTTGCCAAAGCCGCGATCGCCGCGCTGGAGGCTGGCGCGCCGATCCTGTGTGATGCGCGAATGGTGTCGGAAGGGATCACGCGCGCCCGCCTGCCTAATGGCAACGCGATCATCTGCACCCTTAACGATCCACAAGTTCCAGACCTCGCCCGGTCGATGGCGAACACCCGGTCGGCGGCCGCGCTCGAACTGTGGCGCCCCCGTCTGGCCGGAGCGGTTGTCGCGATCGGCAACGCTCCTACCGCGCTATTCCACCTGCTCAACATGCTGGAAGACCCCGCCTGCCCACGCCCGGCGGCGATAGTCGGCTGTCCTGTCGGTTTCGTCGGCGCGGCGGAATCGAAACAGGCGCTTTGGGAGAACCAGCCCGTGCCCTGCTGCGTCGTGGAAGGGCGGCTGGGCGGCAGTGCGATCACGGTCGCGGCGGTCAACGCGCTGGCGAGTGCGGCGGAATGAGCGGGACGATCCATGGCGTGGGGCTCGGTCCCGGCGCACAGGACCTGATGAGCGTACGCGCAGACCGTCTGATCCGCGAGGCGCGCCACATCGCCTATTTCCGCAAGCCCGGCCGTCACGGCCATGCCCGCAAGATTGTCGATGGACTGCTTCGTCCGGATGCAGTCGAATATGCGATGGAATATCCGGTGACGACCGAAATTCCGGTGAGCGATCCGCGCTATAATCAATGCCTGTCGGCCTTTTACGCGGAGTGCACCGCCCATCTGCACGGCCTGGTGGAAGCGGGCGAGGATGTGGTCGTGCTCTGCGAAGGCGACCCTTTTTTCTACGGCAGCTTCATGCATCTGCACAGCCGCCTCTCTCCGCTCGCGCCTGTCCGGATCGTGCCCGGCATCACCGGCATGTCGGGCGCCTGGACCGCGAGCGGCACGCCGATCAGCTGGGGCGACGATGTATTGACGGTGCTGATGGCGACCTTGCCGGAAGAGGAGCTGGCGCGGCGCATCCGTGACAGCAATGCGCTGGTTGTCATGAAGATCGGCCGCAACCTCGCCAAGCTGCGCCGCGCGGTGGAGGCGGCGGGCAAGGACGACTGCGCCTGGCTGGTCGAATATGCGACCATGGCGGATCAGAAGATCACGCCATTGGGGCAAGCGCAGGCGGTCACCAGCTATTTTTCCATCCTGTTGATCCATGGACAGGGGCGGCGGCCATGAGCGGATGGGTAGCGGTGGCGGGCCTGGGTCCGGGCGCTGAAGCACTGGTGACGCCGGAGGTGACGGAAGCATTGGCCGAGGCGACCGACCTGGTCGGCTATGCGCCTTATGTCGCGCGGGTGGCGGATCGCGCGGATCTGGTGCGCCATGCATCGGACAATCGGGTTGAGCTGGACCGGGCAGCGCATGCGCTGGAACTCGCGGCGGCGGGGCGGCGCGTGGTGGTGGCGTCCTCGGGCGATCCGGGCGTGTTCGCCATGGCGTCCGCATTATTCGAAGCGCTGGAGGCCGGGCCGCAAGCATGGCGCGCGATCGACATTCGCGTGCTGCCGGGCATCACCGCCATGCTCGCCGCCGCCGCGCGGGCGGGCGCGCCGCTGGGCCATGATTTCTGCGCAATCAACCTGTCGGATAATCTGAAACCATGGGCGCTGATTGAACGGCGGCTGCGCCTTGCCGCGCAGGCCGATTTCGCGATGGCATTTTACAACCCCCGGTCGAAGGCGCGGCCTGATGGCTTTGCGCGCGTGCTCAATCTGTTGAGGGAGGAATGCGGTGGGGATCGGCTGATCCTCTTCGCTCGCGCGGTATCGACGGCCGAGGAGCAGTTGCGCGTCGTGACGCTGGCCGAGGCGGCCCCTGAAATGGCGGATATGCGCACGATGGTGATCGTCGGGTCAAGCCGGACGCGGTTTATCGAAGGAGCGCCTCGCCCGATCCTCTACACGCCACGATGGGCCGAATGATCAATCCACGCCAGCACGTCGCTGATGTCATGGACGGCTCGCGCCTGCGGCATGGGGGGGCGGTCGATCATGATGACCGGCAGGCCGAGCGCTCGCGCGGCGTCGATCTTGGCGCGGGCACCCTCCCCTCCCGCATTCTTTGCGACGACCAGATCGATGCCCTGATCCCGCATCAGGGCAAGGTCGCCCGCCAGCGTGAAGGGGCCGCGATCCACCAGCAAATGGTGGCGCGGCAATGCGGGCGGCGCATCTGGCGCATCGACGAACCTCAACAGATATTGATGCTGTGGCTGCGCGGCGAAGGCTTCGACATGCATCCGACCCAGAGCGAGCATCACGCGCCGCGCCGGGCCATCGAGCGCGCGGACGGCGCTGGCGATATCAGGGACGTGGGTCCAGCGGTCGCCGTCCACTGCCTGCCATTCCGGGCGGGTGAGCATCAGATGGGCGACATCAGAAGCACGCGCGGCGGCGGCGGCATTGGCGCTGATCGCAGCGGCGAAGGGATGGGTGGCATCGACAAGGTGGGTGAAAGCCCCCGCGTTCAGGAACGCCGCCAAGCCGTCGGCACCGCCAAAGCCGCCGACGCGGATCGGCACCGGCTGTGCACGGGGATTGCCGGTGCGCCCGGCATAGCTCAGCGTCGCCTGTTCGCCCCGCTCGGCCAAGGCTCTGGCGAGCGCGCTCGCTTCCATGGTGCCGCCAAGGATCAGGATGTTGCGCATGGCGACTGAAGTTCCCTGGCTGACGATCATCGGCATAGGCGAGGACGGGGCGGAAGGCTTGTCCGACACCGCACGCGCGGCGCTGGAAGAGGCGCGCCTCATCATGGGCGCTCCGCGCCAGCTGGCGCTGCTGCCACCCCTTAAAGCGGAACGGCTTAACTGGCCAGTGCCATTCGATGATGGGGTAGAGGCCCTGCTTGCCCGGCGTGGAAAGCCGACGGTGATGCTGGCGTCGGGCGATCCCTTCTGGTTCGGCGCTGGCATCAGGGTTTCGCGGCATCTGACGCCCGGCGAGTGGATTGCGCATCCTGCACCATCGACCTTCTCGCTGGCGGGTTCCCGTTTGGGCTGGGCGTTGCAGGATGTGACCTGCCATGGCCTCCACGCCGCGCCGCTCGATCGGTTGAGGCCCATGCTTGCGCCGGGACGCCGCGCGCTGGTGCTGCTGCGGGATGGAGCGGCGGTGCAGGCACTTGCCGCCTATCTGGCAGAAACAGGCTTTGGCGCGTCAAAGCTGCACATCATGGAAGCCCTCGGTGGACCGCGCGAGCGTATCCGGTCGGAGGAGGCTGACAAGCTCGCCTTCGAAGATATCGCGCATCCCGTGGCGGTCGGCGTTGAAATTTCGGGCGACGGCGAGGCGATGCCATGTGCAAGTGGCCTTGCCGACAGCTGGTTCGAACATGACGGGCAGATCAGCAAGCGGCCCGCCCGTGCGTTGACGCTGTCGGCGCTCGCCCCGCGTCCTGGCGAGACATTGTGGGATATCGGAGCGGGATCGGGATCAATCGCGATCGAATGGCTGCTAAGCCATCCGTCCACGCAGGCGCTGGCTTTCGAAGCTGACCCAGTACGCGCCAAACGCGCGGTGGCCAATGCGCGGCGGTTGGGCGTGGATCGGCTCCTGCTGGTCGAGGGACGCGCTCCGGCGGCGCTGGCAGGACGGGTACGGCCCAACGCGATCTTCATCGGCGGCGGTCTGAGCGATGCATTGATCGAAACGATCATCGCCTTGCCAGGCGAGCGCACAAGGCTGGTCGCCAATGCGGTGACGTTGGAATCGGAAGCGCTGCTGGCGCGCTGGCATGAGCGGCTGGGCGGCGAGTTGCTACGGATCGAGATGGCCAGCGCCGCGCCGATCGGCACCCGGCGCGGGTGGAAAGCCGCCTATCCGCTTGTGCAGTGGAGCGTCACGCTATGATCGTGGCGGGTTTCGGCTGCCGCAGCGGGGCTAGCGAACGGTCCTTGCAAGCGGCGCTCGGCGCGCATGGCGAAGCCGTCGCGGCGCTGGCGACGCTGACGCATAGGCAAGCGCTGCTCGCTCCCCTCGCCAGCGCCTTGGGTCTACCACTAATCCTTGTCGATCCGGCGGCGGTCGCGGCGGTGAACACGCCAACCCAATCTGCCGCCAGCCTCGCCGCCTATGGCACCGGCAGCGTGGCCGAAGCGGTCGCCCTGATCGCCGCAGGCCCCGGCGCACAATTGGCCGCATCCCGCATCATTTCGCCCGATGGCCAAGCCACCTGCGCGCTTGCCCGAGGAGTATCGCCATGACCGTCCATTTTATCGGCGCTGGCCCCGGCGCGCCCGACCTCTTGACGCTACGTGGCCGCGACCTGATCGCGGCCTCCCCCGTCTGCCTCTATGCCGGGTCGCTCATACCCCGGGCGCTGCTCGACCACTGCCCGGCGGGCGCGCGGATCGTCAACAGCGCGCCGCTGACACTGGACGAAATCATCGCCCTGATCGCAGAGGCGGATGCGGCGGGCCAGGATGTCGCCCGGCTGCATTCAGGCGACCTGTCGGTGTGGTCGGCGATGGGCGAGCAGATCCGCCGTCTCAAGGCGCTAGGCATCAGCTATACGGTGACGCCGGGCGTCCCCTCCTTCGCGGCGGCGGCGGCCGCTCTGGAGGCGGAGCTGACCCTGCCGGGGCTAGGCCAGTCGCTGGTCCTCACGCGCACGCCGGGTCGGGCAAGCGCCATGCCGCCGCGCGAAACGCTGGCGGCCTTCGGCGCGACGGGAGCGACGCTGGCGATCCATCTTTCGATCCATAATCTGGCGCAGGTGGTGGCGGACCTCGTACCGCTCCATAGCCCAGACTGCCCGGCGGCGATCATATGGCGAGCGAGCTGGCCCGATCAACGCGTGGTTCAAGGAACACTCGCCACCATCGAGAGTCTGGCGGCCGGCGGGCCAGAGCGGACGGCCATCATTCTTGTCGGGCCGGTGCTGGGCGACACCGATTTCGCAGAAAGCCAGCTTTACGCGCCCGGTTACGACCGGCGATTTCGGCCAGCGACGGCGGACTCGCCCTTCGCCGGATCGGACGAATGACGCCCGGCATCCTCATTGCCGCACCGCGATCGGGATCCGGCAAGACGGTCATCACATTGGGGCTGCTCCGATCACTGAGACGCCAAGGCGTGGCCGTCCAGCCCTACAAATGTGGTCCGGATTATATCGACACGGGATTTCACCGGCTGGCGAGTGGGCGGTCTTCCCTCAATCTCGACAGCTGGGCAATGGATGCGGCCATGCTCCAGGGTCTCGCCGGTGAAGCGGCGGACGCAGAGCTGATCGTCGCGGAAGGCGTGATGGGGCTGTTCGACGGCGCGCCAGCACGGGGGGCGAGCGGCAATGGCAGCAGCGCCGACATAGCCGCCTTGCTGGGCTGGCCTGTCATCCTGATCATCGACGCGTCGGGCCAGAGCCAGTCGGCAGCCGCCATCGCCCAGGGATTCCGCACGCTCCGCCCCGATGTCGGCGTGGCAGGCGTCATCATCAACCGTGTCGCCAGCCCGCGCCACGAAGCGATGATCCGGCAGGCGATGGAGGACATCGCCATGCCAGTGCTGGGCGCTATCCCAAGGTCGCCTGCCCTCGCCATTCCCGAACGGCATCTGGGGCTTGTTCAACCGAGCGACCTGGAACAGGCGGACCGGATGATCGACGCCATCGCAGACCTGATCGAAGCGCATATCGATGTTCCAGCTCTCCAGGCGGCAGCGGACGCCCTCCCGGCCCTGCCTCCTGCCGCTTATCACTGTCCGCCGCCGGGGCAGCGTGTCGCGTTGGCACAGGACGCGGCCTTTTCCTTCACCTATGCCCATATGCTGAGTGGCTGGCGCACAGCCGGGGCGGAGATCATCCCCTTTTCCCCGCTCGCCGACGAAGCGCCCGATCCTGTGGCCGACGCCGTCTGGCTGCCCGGCGGCTACCCCGAACTGCATGCGCCAAGGCTTGCGCAGGCGAGCTGCTTTCTGAACGGCCTGCGCAGCCATGCAGAGGGTCGGCCCATCCATGGCGAATGCGGCGGCTATATGGTGCTGGGGCAGGCGATCATCGATGCGCAGGGGCAATCCCACGCCATGGCGGGACTGCTCGGCCTGGTTTCCAGCTTTGCAGAGCGGCGCTTGCACCTGGGCTATCGTCAGGCGCGGCTGCTGGCGCCGATGGGCGGCCATAATTCAGGCGCGCCACTGCGCGGGCATGAATTTCATTATTCGACCGTCGTCGAACAACCGGACGAGCCGCTCGCTCATGTGACCGACGCGATGGGCGTGCCGGTGGCCAGCAGCGGTTCGCGCCGGGGCCGGGTGACGGGTAGCTTCTTCCACTTGATCGCGAGTGCCACATGATCCACCTGTCGCTCATTGGTATCGGGACAGGTAATCCCGATCATCTGACACGCGCCGCCATCCGCGCGATGAACGCGGCCGACCTCATCCTGCTGCCGCACAAGGGTGAAGCAAAATCCGACCTTCTCGACCTGCGCCGCGCCATATGTGCGGAGGTACTGACCCGGCCCGTGCGCATCGCAGAGTTCGACATGCCCAGCAGAGAGGAGCAGGGCATGTATGTCGATGTGGTTATGGAATGGCATGACGCGATCGCCGCAATCTGGATGGAAAAGATCGCCCGGCACCTGCCCGATGGCGGCACCGTCGCGCTGCTCGTCTGGGGCGACCCCTCGCTCTACGACAGCAGCCTGCGCATCGCCGAGCGGCTAGGCCCCTCGGTCGAGATAAGCGTTGTCCCAGGCATCACCAGTATTCAGGCGCTGACGGCCGCGCATGGCATTTGCCTCAACCGCCTGGCCGGCCCGGTGCTGATCACCACAGGCAGGCAGTTGCGCGATCACGGCTGGCCGAACGGCGTGCGCGACATCGTCGTAATGCTCGACGGACATTGCGCCTTTCAAACGCTGGAACCGGAGCATCTCATGATCTGGTGGGGCGCCTATCTCGGCATGGAACATCAGGCATTGGCAAAGGGGCCACTCGCGCTGGCAGGACCAGAGATCATCGAGCGCCGCGCAGCATTGCGGCAGAAGCATGGTTGGATCATGGACGTCTATCTGCTGCGGCAGGACGCCTGACGATTCAGGATCAGGCGGCCGGAACTCTCAACTCGATCATTGGCTTGCTGATCATCGGTCCACTACCGTCGATCGAACCCATCGCAGCGCGGCGGCGAAATTCGGCGGCCATGGCCTGATGCATGGTTCGCGCCGACGCGTCGGCGGTCGTCGCCGCCAATTGCTCATGCATCCGCGCTCTTTCCAGGCATTCCTGTGCATTGAGGGCATGTGTCATGAAAATGCTCTCCTGCTAAAGGTTTCGAGCCAATCCCAAGCGGCGCAGGGTGCGGCCAGCCAAGGAAGCCACTTACGAAACCCGGCGCAATTTACGCCTTTCCGCAGAGCTTTGGAAATGGAATCTTCTTGTCGCCGTTGGGCCTGCCGCCTCCGCGCACCGCTTCAGCCGATCCATCCCTGCTGCGGCTGGCAACGATGGCTTTTCAACTCCTTGCGGCTCTCGCCATGAACCTCGCTCAGGGCGACTTCATAGCCCCACAGATTGGCCAGGCTTTGCAGCACCATCGTCGCGTCCGAAGCGTCCAGCACCACGCCGTCATTCACCACATGCTCCAGCATCAGCGTACGGTCGCCAGCCAGATCGACATCGACCACCTGGATATCGGGTTCCTGTCGGGCAATGTCATATTCGCGGGCGAGCGCGCGGCGAATGCGCCTGTAGCCGCGCTCGTCATGAATGGCATCGACGCGCAGTTCCGACTCGCCTTCATGATCCAGCAGCTTGAAGAGCCGCCACTGACGTATCAGATGGGGGCTGAGGAACTGCGAGACGAAGCTTTCGTCGCGATAGTTGATCCAGATGTCCTTCAGCACCTCTACCGGATCGCGTGACCCGGCAATGTCGCTGAACCACTCGCGATCCTCCGCAGTCGGGTCCATGCAGATCCGCTCGATGTCGGACATGATGCCAAAGCCCAAAGAATAGGGATTGAAGCCGCCGAAATGGCCGGAATCGAATGTCGGCTGATAGACGACATTGGTATGCGACTGGATGAACTCCATGAACGCGCCATCGGTAATCCAGCCGCGATCATGCAGGATCGTCATGATGCGATAATGGGTATAGGTCGCGCAGCCCTCGTTCATCGCCTTGGTCTGGCGCTGCGGATAGAAATATTGCGCAATCAGCCTGACGATCCGCAGGATTTCCCGCTGCCAGCTTTCGAGCCGCGGTCCGGTCTTTTCCAGGAAGTAGAGGATATTTTCCTGCGGCAGCCCAAGCGCTGCGCGGCGTTCGTCCGACGGCACGGCGGCCGCCTTCGCGCCCACCGGGACCGTGCGCCAAAGGTCATCATAGATGCGGTCGCGATAGGCTTGCCGTTCTGCCTCGCGCTCGGCCTCCGCCCGCATGTCACGCGGGCGGATGCGCGGATAGCGGTGAACCCCCTGGTTCATCAGGGCATGGGCGGCGTCCAGCACCCGCTCGACCGCGAGTTGCCCGTAGCGCTCTTCGCATTGCGATATGTAGCGCTTGGCGAACTCCAGATAATCGAGAATGCCTTCCGCATCCGTCCATTGACGGAACACATAATTATTCTTGAAAAAATGATTATGTCCAAATGCCGCATGGGCAATCACCAGCGTCTGCATGGTGGCGCTGTTTTCCTGCATCAGATAGTTGATGCACGGATTGGAGTTGATCACCAGCTCATAGGCAAGGCCGCGAAGTCCCTTGCGGTACAGCATTTCATTGGTCACGAACTGCTTGCCGAATGACCAATGTTTGTAGAACAACGGCATGCCGATGGACGAATAGGCGTCCAGCATCTGCTCGGCACTGATGATCTCTATCTGGTTGGGATAGATGTTGAGCTTCATCTCCTGAAGCGCGATCGGCTCCACCGTATCATAGATGCGGTTGATCAGCGAAAAGTCCCAGTCGCTGCCGGTGAACAGCGGAGCGGGAGCAACCGACGCCATCAGGCAGACGCCCTTTCACCCACGCCGCGCCGCTGGAAAAGCTCGCGGAAGACGGGATAGATTTCCCGGCGATGCGACACTTTGCGCATCGTGAATTGCCGATTGGCCTGCGAAACCGGCAGATAGGCGTCCCACAAACCGGTGGTGGAGGTCGCGGACTCGATCGAAGCAAACTCCTCGCGCCCCACCTCCAGATAAGCGAAATATTGGCAGAAGGGCAGGATTTCGTCCTGCATCAGGCCGACCACCCGCGCATTGTCGGATGCCAGCGTGTCGCCGTCCGAAGCCTGCGCCACATAGATGTTCCAGTCGGTGGGACTATAGCGGTCCTTCACCACCTCGATCAACTTGTCGAGCGCGCTCGACACCAGTGTGCCGCCGGTTACGCTACTGTAGAAGAAAGTCTCCTCATCCACCTCCGCCGCGCGGTCAGTATGATGGATGAACACCACCTCCACATGCTCATAACAGCGCGACAGGAAGAGGTGCAGCAACGCGAAGAAGCGCTTGGCAAGGTCCTTCATATGCGCGGTCATGGAGCCAGACACGTCCATCAGGCAGAACATGACCGCTTGGGCGACCGGCCGGGGCACGGGTTCGAAACGGCGGAAGCGCAGGTCCACCGGGTCGATATAAGCAATGAGGTTGCGGCGACGAATGATGTGTGCCCGCTCCTCCCGCAGCCGTTCCAGCGCAACGTCATCATCCGGCAGAGGCACAGTGCGCCCCTCGATCTCGGCAATGGCATCTTCAATGCGGCTCAAGTCACGCCCGCTCGGGCGACGCAGCGCGATACGACGGGACATCGCCTTTTGCATCGTGCGCGGAACCGAAAGATTGGACGGGTTGCCCATGGTGGAATAGCCTGCCCGGCGTACGCCTTCGATCTTGCCAGCGACCAGCTTCTTCTTGGCCATGTCGGGCAGTTCCAGGTCCTCCAGGAAAAGGTCGAGAAACTCCTCCCGGCTGAGCGCGAAACGGAAGTCGTCCTGATCCTCGCCCTCACCCGGCTGCGACCCACCGCCACCACTACCATCCGGCCGCTTGATCCGGTCCCCTTCCAGAAATTCGCGATTGCCGGGCAGCACCCTTTCCCGATTACCGCCCTTTTCCGCCCGGTGCAGCGTGGGCTCATGGATCGCGTCGCGGCGGATTGTCACCTCGCCTTCTCCGGCCAGGTCCTTGATGCTGCGATCCTTCAGGCTGTCACGCACCGCCTGACTGACATAGGCTTTCGCTCTCCTCAGGAACCGTTGCCGGTTTACCAGGCTCTTGCCCCCCGGGTTCAGCCGTCTGTCGACTATGTGCATGGTGGCCACTGCGCTGTCACGAAGAGGGCGCCTCCATCTGTCTATCCCGCCTGCTTGACCCTGATATACCATTCGACGAGCCGCCGGACCTGCCGCTCGGTATAGCCGCGCTCGACCATGCGGGCGACGAACTCGTCATGCTTGCTGGCGGTATCGCCATCCTTCTTAGACCCGAAGCTGATGACGGGCAGAAGGTCCTCGACCTGGCTGAACATCCGCTTTTCGATGACTTCGCGGATCTTTTCATAGGAGGTCCAACTGGGATTGCGCCCGTCATTGCTGGCCCGCATCCGCAGGGCGAATTTCACCACCTCGTTGCGGAAATCCTTGGGATTGGCGATCCCGGCGGGTTTTTCGGTCTTGGTCAGCTCCTGATTGATGACTTCGCGGTCGAGAAGCTGCCCCGTGTCCGGGTCCTTGAAATCCAGATCCTCTATCCACGCATCGGCATAGGCGACGTAGCGATCAAACAGGTTCTGGCCATAATCATTGTAAGATTCCAGATAGGCTTTCTGGATTTCGTTGCCGATGAATTCGGCATAGCGCGGCGCCAGTTCACCCTTGATGAACTCCAGATATTTGGCCTCGACATCGGCGGGGAA
This sequence comes from Sphingobium sp. TomMM35A, assembly GCF_054771735.1. NCBI lineage: Bacteria > Pseudomonadati > Pseudomonadota > Alphaproteobacteria > Sphingomonadales > Sphingobiaceae > Sphingobium > Sphingobium sp. TomMM35A. Next base: position 25,391 of record NZ_BSRC01000002.1, on the reverse strand, counting down.
TTGTTCCTGCCGGACCATCTGTTCCAGCACATACATGAGATGGACCGGATCGGCGGCGATCTCACTACTGTCATGATTGAACGTCGCCGACAGCGCCTTGAAGGCAAAGCGCGTCGATGTGCCGGACATGCCCTCATCCACACCAGCGGCATCGCGATATTCCTGGATACTCTTCGCGCGCGGATCGATTTCCCGCAGCATTTCGCCATCATAGACGCGCATCTTGGAATAAAGGTTGCTGTTCTCATGCTCCCGCAGCCGGGTAAGCACCGAAAAGCGCGCCAGCATGTCCAATGTGCCCGGCGCGCAGGGTGCCTTGTTCAGGTCGGACTCCCGCAGCAGCTTCTCATAAACATGCCGCTCCTCGGTGGCCTGCAAGCTGTAAGGCACCTTGATGACATAGATGCGGTCGATAAACGCTTCATTATTCTTGTTATTCTTGAAATTCGCCCATTCCGATTCATTGGAATGGGCCATGATGATGCCGTTGAAGGGGATAGCGCCGATATTCTCGGTGCCGATATAATTCCCTTCCTGCGTCGCCGTCAGCAGCGGGTGCAGCATCTTGATCGGCGCTTTGAACATTTCGACAAACTCGAGCATGCCCTGATTGGCGCGGTTAAGACCACCCGAATAGCTGTAGGCATCGGGATCGTTCTGCGACAGCATCTCCAGCTTGCGGATATCGACCTTGCCGACCAGCGAACTGATGTCCTGATTATTCTCATCACCCGGCTCGGTCTTCGCGATCGCGATCTGCCGCATGCGCGATGGCATCAGGCGGATGACCTTAAATTGAGAGATGTCGCCGGAAAACTCGTCCAGCCGCTTGCGCGCCCATGGGCTGATCATGCCGGTAAGGCGGCGGCGGGGGATGCCGTAATTATCTTCGATGAAGGCGCCATGCTGTTCCGCATCGAACAGGGCGAGCGGGCTTTCGAAGATGGGGCTGATCTCGTCCGCAGCCTTCAACGCATAGATAGGGTGCGCCTCCATCAGCGACTTCAGCCGTTCGGCGAGCGAGGACTTACCGCCGCCCACAGGCCCGAGCAGGTAGAGGATCTGCTTACGTTCCTCGAGGCCCTGGGACGCGTGGCGCAGGAAACTGACGATATGCTCGATCGTCGCTTCCATGCCGTAGAAGTTCGCGAAGCTTTTATAGCGGCGAATGGTGCGGTTCATGAAGATCCGGCCGAGCCGCTGGTCGCGGGAAGTATCTATGATCTCCGGTTCGCCGATCGCCGCCAGCAGGCGTTCCGGTGCTGATGCGTGCATGAGAGGATCATTGCGGCATCCCAGCAAATAATCCTCGATCGACATTTCGGCTTGACGCCGCTCGTCAAAATTCCGCGTGAAGCTCGAAAACAGTTCGTTTTTCGTCACTGACGACTCCCGCCGCAGTAGTCATGTTACGAATATAATACGCACGAGACTGCAAAAACAGGCCCTTGCAGTTGGACAATTGCAAAATTTTTATTCCTGCACATCCGAATAGTTCGCAATAAGGAACCGGCAGGCAGACATGTTTCCGCGCTGTCCCGCTCCAAAGCTGAGGGCAGCGCGCCGGAAGCGGCTAAAAGCCTCTAACAAGGACCGGCAAAAAGAGGGTATAAGGAAACGGCTTGGGAAAGACGTTTCGCCAGGCAGCAGCATATGGAGAGATGTGATGACATCCATTCTGCTTCACATCCATGACGATAGCGGCATGGAAAGCCGCTTGCAGGCCGCCTGCGACATTGCCCGCGCAACGGACGCGCATATTCACTGCGTTCAAATCACCGCCATGCCCAATCTGGTGGCGGGGGATGTCTATGGCGGGGCGGCCATGGCGCCATCGATCATGGCAGAATTGCACGAGATCGATATGCGGATGCGGATGCGGCTCGAGCAGCGGCTTCATCGTGAGGGCGTGAGTTGGAACTGGCGACACGCCGATGGCGATATCGTCAGTGGTCTGTTGTCCGCCTCCCCCCTGTGCGACTTCATGGTCGTGACCCTGCCGGGCCGTCCCCGCCGCGACATGAGCGATCCGTTGGATCTTGCGGCGGATCTGGCGATAGGCGGGCGCACGCCAGTCCTGGCCGTGCCGGATGCGGCGCGCGGCGTCATGATCACGGGGCGCGCGGTCGTCGCCTGGGACGGCTCGCGAGAAGCTTCCGCCGCACTCCGGCTGGGTGTGCCGCTGCTGAAACATGCCGGTGAAGTGCATGTGGTGACGGTCGAGGAAGCGGGCAAATACCCCTTCCCGGCAACGGATGCGCCAGAATATCTTTGCCGCCACGGCATCAAGTCGCAATTCCATAGCTGGCCGCAGGATGGCCGCACGGTGGAAGCGACATTGAAGGCCGCGATTGGCGTGCTGAAGCCGGACTGGATGGTGATGGGCGCCTTTGGGCATAGCCGCTGGCGGGAGCTTGTGTTCGGCGGCGTGACGCGGACGATGCTCCGCGACGCACAGGTTCCCTTGTTGCTGGCGCACTGACCGTCCGCAGCCATCCGGCCCTTTGGAAATTGCGCCAGATCGGACCTTTCCCTTCAATGGCCGGGCGGACCAAATGCCGTTGCTACCGATGCTCCACATAAAGCAGCGGGTCGGAGGTTAACGCGCGGCAATCTTTGCCCGTCCGATCCCCTCAAATCGGCGGCATCTCCGATCCCATGTCCGTAGCGTAAAGCATAATATCCCCTTCGAAACAGGATCTTGTCTGTCCCGGCGACCCGCCTTGCGTGGACGCAAGATCAAGGGGGAATTGATGCATTTGGGATGGAAAGCCAGGATCATGATGGTGGCAGGCACGCTGTCCGCCCTGCTGTTCCTGATGCTCGGCATGCGGGAAATGCAGCGGTCCTCAGCCGCCGAAATCGCGCCTGCCCAGTCGGCACAACGCATATCGCCGCAGCCGGTGGTCCTTGCGGCTGCTGCACGGCCGATCCGGACCGGCGAGACGATCACCGCCGCCATGATCCGCAATGCCATGGCCGACCCTGCGCGCCATCCCGCTGCCGCCACGCCTGCCGAGCTGATTGGCAAGGTCGCCACCCGCACGATTGCGGCAGGCGCGCTCATCCCGCGTGATGCGGTCGGCGGCGAGGAAAAGCTCGCCATCCGCGTGCCGGTTGGCATGCGGGCAATCAGCATAGACACCTCGGCGGAGATCGCCGTCGCAGGCCTGGTCCGCCCCGGTGACCGGGTGGACGTGCAGGTCGTCTATCCCGGCGCAGACGCCATCAGCGGCGCGCGCGGAGCAGGGCGCAGCCGTGCCCAGACATTGTTGCAGATGGTCCAGGTGCTTGCAGTGGGTGACGCGGTTCTTGGCACCGCTCCTCCTTCCGGCGCGAAGGACGCCTTGTCCGCAGCGCCAGTCCCCGCACGAACGGTGACGCTGGCGCTCAACCCGGAACAGGTATCCACCCTGTCACTCGCGAAAAGCACCGGCGCGCTCACTCTGTCGCTGCGCAACCCCGTAGACAGCGAGCAAGTGGCAGTCGCGCCCGCAAGCTCCAGAGGCCCTGATCCAAGCCCGGTCGCCGCAACGCTCCCGGCGCAAGCCCTGATCGCGCCCATGCAGGCACGTCCCGCCCCCGCCCCGCGTCAATCCATAGAGCTGGTCATCGGCGACCGGCGCGAAACCATCTATTCGGGGAGCGCCCAGCGTTGAAGTGCATCCACGCCCTCGCAGCAGTGCTTGCCATGACTGCTCCCGCAATTCTGCGCGCACAGGAACAAAGGCCGCTTGCCATCCAGCAGAAGCGCACGCTCAGCTATCCGCGCCCCATCGGGAGGATCGAGGTAGATCGCGATGACGTGATTTCGGTCACCGCGCCAACCGCGAGATCCTTGAGCGTGACTGGCATCGGCGCGGGAAGCGCGACGATCAGCGTCTTCGGGAGAGATGGAACTCTGATGGCGGAAACGCGCTTCGCCATATCGCCGCCAACCGCAAGCGTCCGGGAGCCGGGCGCTCTTGTCAGCCCCCGCATCATTGCAGGCGAGCAGGTCGTCGCCGTCGATGTGCAGTTCGCCGCCGTGTCCTCCTCTACCCTGAAGGCACTGGGGTTCAACTTCTCAAAGCTCAGCGGCGACATACAGGGCGCAGTCGTATCGCCCAGCAGCTTCAAGAGCGCCAGCTTCGCGCCCGGTGGCTCATCACTCGACGCCAGCGTGCCGATCCAGAACGCGTTCAACCTGTTCTTGTCCGCACCCAATCGCGGCATCAATGCGGTGCTGAGCGCCCTCTCCTCCAACGGGCTGTCCGAATTGCTGGCCCAGCCCACCCTGTTGGTGCGCTCCGGCGAGCAGGCAAGCTTCCTTGCTGGCGGCGAGATTCCCGTGCCCGTGCCGCAGGCGTCGGGAACCGGCAGTGCCATCTCCATTCAATATAAGGAATTTGGCGTCCGCCTGTCCGTCACCCCTTTCGTCCTGTCGCCCAATCAGATCGTGCTGAAGATCGCGCCGGAAGTCAGCGAACTCGATTATAACAGTGGCGTCCAGTTGCAGGGCTATGTCGTGCCCGGCCTGCGCCGCCGATCGGCGGAAACCACGGTAGAACTCGGCAGCGGCCAGAGCTTCGTGATCGCGGGCTTAAGCTATTCGAGCCAGTCGACAACGCGGGAGAAGACGCCGCTGCTGGGCGACATCCCGGTGATCGGCGCCTTCTTCCGGCGGCAACAGATGCAAAAGGAACGGCAAGAGCTGGTGATCGTCGCCACCCCCCGCCTGGTAGGACCGGTACAGGCGAAGGACATCCCCGCATTGCCCGGATCCCTGCTCGACACGAAAGACCCGGTCGTGCCCTTCGGCGTGGTGAGGCCATGACCATGGCACGGATCATCCTTCTATCGGTCGATCACAGCCTCGCCGGGCGGATCGGCGACGCGATGCAGGGCCGCGCGGCGGTCGAACTGGCGCAGGCGGTCACGCCGGATCTGGTCGAAGGGCCCTGCGTCATTCTGGTGGATAGGGACGCCGTGCCGCCAGAGCGCTCGATAGCCACGGCCTTGTCGGCAGCGACGGAAGGCGCAGCCGGGCGGCCGGTGGTGCTCGTGACCGGCGAGACATCCGCGGATGAAATATTGCACGCCATCCGATCCGGCGCTGACGACGTCATCCCCCGCGACGCAGAAGGCGACGCAATCGCCACCATAATCGGACGCCTGCTCAATCGCTCGACCGCCGATCATGGCAAGGGCGGCCGACTGACGCTGATCCTTGGAGCCGATCCGGAGGCCGCCGCGATGGTCGCGACCGACATGGCGGTCAGCCGCGCCCGCACCGGCTCTTCGACGCTGCTGATCGACTTCACCATGCCGACCAGCGCGGCTGAAGCCTATCTAGACCTGCCGGTAAGCTACGGCATCGCGTCTGCCATCGCCGACATAGAGCGGCTGGACGCCAGCCTGCTGTCCAGCACCTTGGCCCGGCATGATCCAAGCGGCCTGATGCTCCTCACCCTCGACGGCGGTTCGGGTGCCGAGCCTGCGGGCATCGCGCCTGCCGACATCGCCGCGCTGGTCCGGCTGCTCCGGGCATGCTGCGGCGATCTTGTTATCTGCGCGGGCAGCCTGCGCCACCCGGGGCTGCTGCGCACCCTGGCGTCGCTCGCCGATCGCGTCGAACTGGTCTGCGCGCAGTCGATCCGCGAGATGGACGCCTGCCGCCGCCTGCTGGAGCGCATCGGCGATGACGAGGCGAGCTTGGCACGAACGCGGCTGCTGGTGTGGGATCATCAACCCGGCATATTGCTGGACAGCCGCCGCATGGGCGAGATCTTGCGCACCAGCAGCACCCTGCCGCTCCCCATCGACCAGATACGCCTACGCAATGCCCTGAACGCCGGTCGCCCGCTTGGCCTGGAGGCCGCGCCCGACCGCTACATGCGCGCGATCCGCACCGCCTGCGGCATCGAACCACAACGATCGTCCAAAAGCCTCGAACGACTTCGCCGCCTGCTCCAGCGAACAGGGGAGCCAGCGGCATGAGCCTGCTCTTCGACACAAGCCTGCCGCGCGGCGCGGCACGGCCCGTTCCAGTGGCGCAGCCAGCCGCCCAGCGGATGAGCGACAGCTATCAGGCGGTGATGGCCCAAACCTGCGCACAGGTCATCGAACAGCTGGAAGCACGCGGCAGCACCGCTGAAACGCTCGGGCCGCGGGCGTTGCGCACCGAAATCGAGCAGGTCATCACCAGCCGCAGCAGGCGCGGGCAACTCGCGCTCAATGCAGCGGAAAGGCTGCTGCTGATCGAGGATGTGGAGGACGAGGTCGCCGGGCTCGGCCCGCTCGCGCCGCTGCTGCGCGATGGCAGCATCGACGACATCATCGTCAACGGCCCCGGCACCATCTATGTCGAACGCAGCGGCATGCTGGAGAAGGTCGACCGGCGCTTCCGCGACGACGCCCACCTGATGAACATCATCCAGCGGATCGTCGGCCCGATCGGCCGCCGCGTGGATGAAGCCAGCCCCTATGTCGACGCCCGATTGGCCGACGGATCGCGCGTCAACATCGTCATCCCGCCGGTCGCGCTCGACGGGCCGCTGCTGTCCATCCGCAAGTTCCGCATGCAGGCGCTGGGGTTGGAGGATTTCATCAATCGTCAGGTGATGAGCGCCGAAATGGCCGCCTACCTCGCCGCCGCCGTGCGGTCGCGGCTCAACATCCTGATCTGCGGCGGCACGGGCGCGGGGAAATCCACCCTGCTCAACATGCTGTCCCATTTCATCAGCGACCGCGAGCGGCTGATCACCATAGAGGATGCCGCCGAATTGCAGTTGCGGCAGGATCATGTCGTCCGGCTGGAAACCCGCCCACCCAATGTCGATGGCAATCGGGAAATCAGCGCGCGGGAACTCGTCCGCAACGCGCTGCGCATGCGGCCCGACCGCATCATCCTGGGCGAAGTGCGCGGGGTGGAAGTGGTGGAAATGCTGCAAGCCATGTCCACCGGCCATGACGGGTCGATGGCGACGCTGCACGGCAATTCCCCGCGCGACGCCTTTGCTCGCCTGGAAATGCTGATGGGTTTTGCCGGGGTTCAGAATGATATCCGCGCGATCCGGCGCTTCATCGCCAGCAGCGTGCATGTCGTGGTGCATATCCAACGCCTGGCGAACGGCAGCCGCCGCGTGACCGGCGTGACGGAAGTCACCGGCATCGAGGGCGACGCCTATTCCTTCAACGAATTGTTCAGCTTTCACGAACAGCCCGCCATGTCCGGCATGGGCGAATTTCGCAGCCACTCGCCCCGCCCCTATTTCGAAGCGCGTCTGCGCGACTACACGGCGGCTGCTGTCCGGCAGGGCATATTGTGAAGGCAGCGGCGTTCCTCCTGCTCGCGCTGTTGACGCTGGCGGCGGCGGTCTCGCCGCTGCTCGCTCTGCGAGCGCGGGAAAGGGCGCGGCTTTCGCGGCGGCTGGCGGCGATCGCGCCCGGCGACGCCCCAGCCCTTCGCCAAAGCGCCCGCCTGACAGTGCCCAGCCTCGCCGCACCGCTGCTGGCGCGCGCGCAGCTGGAAGTGACGACGCGCGCGATCGGTATCTTCGGCGGGTGCATGGCGTTGTTCGCCCTCGCCATTTTGCTCGCCACCGGGCCGGTTGCGACTATTCTCCTTTTGCCGCTGCCTCCCGCCATTGTGTTCCTGTGGATCAGGGCACGGGCGCAGCGCCGGGTGAACGCCCTCATCGAAGCGTTGCCCTTCTACATCGATGCCGTGCGGCAGATGCAGGCGGTCGGCAGCTCCTTGCCCCAGGCGCTGGAACGGTCGCTCCCCGATGCCCCCGCGATCGTGCGCAGCTATCTTGCCCCAGCCGCACGGCGGCTTGAACTCGGCGCGCCGGTGAGCGAGGCGATGCAGCAGCTCGCCGACCGTCTCCACGTTCCTGAAATGTCGATGCTGGCAGCGGCGATCCGCACCAACATGCGCTATGGCGGCCCGGTCAGCGCCGTCCTGTCGAACCTTTCCGCGATCCTGCGCGAACGCATCCGCATCGCCCGCGAACTGAAAGCTGCGACGTCCGAAGCCAAGGTCAGTTCACGCGTGCTCATCGCCATGCCGATCGTCGCAATGGCGCTGCTGATGGCATCCAACCCCGCCTATATCGACTTCTTCCTCGACGATGCGCGGGGGCATCGAATGGCGGTGATCGCGATCGGACTCCAGATCGCGGGCATGCTCGTCATGCGCCGCGTGATGAGGCTCGCCTTCTGATGCCTTCGCCCTTTCTCCTCGCCTGCTTCCTCATGGCGCTTGTGGGGCTTGGCATAGCCGTGCTCGGCGGCCGGATGCTGATGGCCGATCGGCGGCTGGAGGCGCGGCTGTCGCGATTGGCGCCCTCAACGTCGGCGCAGGCGAAGACAGCCATCCGCCTGCCAACGATTTTGGGCGCGGAAGGCCGCAACCGGTCGAGCCTGGAGCGCCAGTTGCAGTTGGCAGGCTATCAGGACGCACGCGCGGTCAACCGGTTCCTTTGGCTACGGCTGGCCGGGACGATCCTGGCGGCGCTACTGGCCGCGCTCCTGTGCCGCATCGCATGGGGCGAATTTCTGTCACGCCCGATGCTGATCGTCATCGCCGCAGGGCTTGCCTTTGTCGGCGCGCGACAGATGCTGAACCTGCTCGCTTCGGGACGGGCACGGAAGATCACCGCCGAATTTCCTTTTCTGCTCGACCTCATGCTGATGATGCTGGAAAGCGGCGTGTCGCTCGACCAATGTTTCCGCTCGATCGCGCGGGACGAGCAAGTGGCGGTGCCGCATCATGGCGAATTGATCGGCCTGCTCGTGAGCGACCTTGATCGGGGCATGCGCTATGAACTGGCGCTCGACCGCTGGGCCGCGCGGGTAGCCGTCAGCGGCGCTAAGGAACTTGCCTCCCTGTTCCGCCAGGCCATGTTCCAGGGGATCGAACTTGCCCCGGCCCTGCGCGAATTCGCCCGCGAATTCACCCAGCGCCGCGTTGCCCGCGCGCGGGAGGCAATGGGCGGGATCACCGTGCGCATGGTCGTGCTGATGATCCTCTTCTTCATGCCTGCCCTCTTCATCGTCCTGGGCGGGCCGCCGGTCGTCACCATCCTCGACACTTTGCGGGCAAGCGCGCGATGATGTGGCTGCTTCCCCTGCTGCTCGCAGCCGCCGACACGTCCGGTTCGACGCGCAGCCTCTATCTGCAACTCATCCATCAGGCCCGCGCCGATGGCAGGCCGCGCGCCGCCATCGCCTATCTCGACGATTTCGATCGCCGCTACCCGGGCGACCGCGACGCGCGCATCCTGCGCGTCAACAGCCTGCTGGACCTCGATGACCTGAACGGAGCGGAAGCAGCGGCGGCGGCGCTCCCGGATGGCGGCGGCAGCGCGATACGCGGCCATCTGCTCGCCGCGCGTGGCCGCTGGGCAGAGGCAATAACGCCTTACCAGCAAGCCGTTCAGGCGAGCCCCGCCGACTCCATGCTCCGCAACGCACTCGGCTTCGCCCAGCTGCGCGCTGGCTTGGCGGCAGAGGCGATAGAGAGCCTGCGCGGCGCGCTGGACCTGTCGCCCGGGACCGCGGTGATCCGCAACAATCTGCTGCTGGCACTTAGCGCTGCCGGTCAGAATGCCGAGGCCGAAGCCCTCCTCTCCACCCTCCGCGATGGGAGCGAACGCGACGCCTTGCGCCGTCAGATCGCCTTCGAAGCCGCTCACCTCCCTACCCCGAAGGACCGCTGATGTTCTGCCTCTGTCTCCTGCTGGCTTCCGCCCCCACGCTCCCCCAGCCCGATCAGGCGCGCCGCGTCATCGAATGGCAGCTGCGCTCACCGCCCCGCGCCGAGGAAAGCACCAGCCTCAGCGCCGAAGAGGCGGAGGTCATCCGCAACCGCTACCTCCAATCCATCGGCCAACCCCTTCCCCGATCCGCCGATCAGGATGCCACCACCATCCCATGACGCTGCTCCGCCGCCTCCCTGCCTTGTGGCACGACCGGCGCGCTTCCGTGGTGCCGATGGTCGCGGCATTCGGGGCCGCACTGGTCGGCGCGATGGGCTTTGCACTCGACGCAGGCCTCTATTATGCGGGGAGCCGCGACCTGCGCGCCGCGACCGAAAGCGCGGCGCTCGCCGCCGCCATGTATCCCGCGCAGGCAGAGGCGCGCGCGCGCGACAGCCTCAGCCGCAACGGCTATGATCCCGCAATCCTGCGTTCGGTGGAGCTTGGCCGCTATTGCGCTGACGCAGCCCTTTCCTCGCCGCAGCGGTTCGACGCCAGCTTCACCCGCTGCCCCGGCAACGGACAATCCACCGCCGTCCGCATCCGCACCGGAAAGCCCAGCCGCCAATTCTTCACCCGCGTCCTGGGCGGAGCAGATCCCATCCCGGACCTGTCCGCCACCGCTACCGCGGCGCGCATCGACGAAGCGGGCGTGGGCGTCAGTTCCGGCATCCTGACCGTCACCAACGCGCTGGTAAACAGCGTCAACGACCTGCTCGGCGCTCTTCTTGGCATCAAGTTGCAACTGGGCGCGAATGACGTTCAGACCCTTGCGAACGGCTATGTCGACGCCGGGCGTTTCTTCGACGCTCTCGCGGCGCGCGTGGGCGAGACCGGCACCTATGGCGCGCTCACCAGCCGCACCGTGGACCTGCGCGCGCTGATGCTGGCAGCGGCGGAGGCTGCCGATCAGCCCGCGACCGCAGCTACCCTGAACCTCGTCGCAGGCCGGATCACCAATGGCTACCCCGTTCCACTTCAGGGCCTGTTCGGGCTCGGCGTGTGGAAGAACATGCCCGTGGGAGAGGCGAACGAGCAGCCGGGCCTTCGCGCCGGGATCAACGCCTATCAGCTGTTCACTTTCGCCGTGCAGGCGGGCGAGGGCAGCATTGACCTCACTGACGCGATCAGCCGCGTCGCGGCGGGCAGCACGATCCGCCTCGCCGCCGTCGCCACTGGCCCGATCGACAGGCCGCGCTTCTCCTTCGGCCCGGCAGGCGAGACCAGCGCCAGCACTTCGGCGCTGCGGTTACAGCTCAACCTGGGCCTCAACCTCAACATTCTGGGGATCAGCGTCGGCGCGGTGCCCGTCCTGATCGATGTCGCCGCAGCAAGGGCGGACGTCAGCGCGATCGATTGCGCCAGCACAGCCGAGCAAGCGCGCGACAGCCGGGTCAGCGTGCTTGCCAGCTCGGGCCTCGTCAACGCCTATATCGGTCAGGCCCCCGCCAGCGCCATGACCCGCCCGATGCCGCCGCTCTCAGCCAGCGACATAGCGCCTGCACGAATATTGAACGTCCTCAACCTCATCACCGCAGACGTCCGCGCGATCGCCCAGCCAGTCACCGGCAACAGCGGGACGCTGGTCTTCGGCCCAGGCGGCCCGGGGACGATCGGCCGCCCCGGAACGCCGGGCGCGGCCGCCAGCATCGGCAATGGCGCGCAGACCGGAACGCTGCTGACGTCGCTCACCAACAGCCTCGGGGCCCCAAGCGGCATTCAGGTGAAAGCGCTCGACCTCTGCCTATGGCCGGTCTGCGACGCCACCGCCACGCGATCCCAACTGCTCGGCGCGATCACGGCCCCGCTGGGGGCGCTGCTCGGCAGCACCGCCGATCCCCTGCTCGACAATCTGCTGGCTGCGCTCGGCATTCAGCTTGGCCATGCGACGGTGTGGGTCACGGGAGCGCGCTGCGGCGTGCCGGTGCTGATTTAGGGAAATCGGCGGCGCACGCCCCTCCACGCGCCGACCGTCTTCAACCGGAGGGATATGAGGAGAATGACGATGAAGATCGATACCGTACGCAAGTTCATGAAGCGGCTTGCACGCGACCAGAAGGGCCTGACGGCGGTGGAATATGCCGTGCTGGGCGGCGTGATCGTGGCCGCGATCACCGCGCTTCAGACCGACTTTACCAATGGTTTGAAGGGCGCATTCACCGCCCTGTTCAACAGCGTCAGCTGACCCGCCAATGACCACCCGCCGCAGGAGGAGCCGCACGCCCGCGCTCCGGCTCCTCCACTGTCAGAAAGGCATAGCCGCGCTGGAGTTCGCGCTCGTCACTCCAGCGCTGCTGATGCTCATCTTCGCGGTCATCATCTATTCCTTCTGGTTCTCCGCGCTGCTCGGCGTGCGCCATGCCGCGGCCGAAGGAGCAAGGGCGGCGATGGCGGGCCTTTCCAGCAGCGAGCGCGCCGACCTCGCGCGCAGCCGAGCCCAAGCAGTGATCAACGGCTATGGCGCGCTGCTCGGTTCCGGCGGAGCGCCGGACATTCAGGCGCAACCCGACAGCGTAGGACAGTTCAAGGTGCAGGTCCGCTACGACATGAGCAGGTCGCCGCTGATACGCTATGCGAGCTTCATCCCGTTGCCCTCGACCACGCTCGGCGCGACCGTCATCGTCACCAACGGCAGCTATTGACCGGCCTGGCGCTCCACCCTTCCGTAACGTCTACGAATATGAACAATCCCCCTTTCCTTTTCCCCAACTGCTGCGTAACTGTCCGCTCTCGCCATGACGCGCGCAACAAGGGTTGTCTGTGCGTCGCGGGATGTCCGGAACGGCGCTGAGCGCTAGTTCGGATGCGATCCGGTCCCGGTCCGCGGGGTAGTTTAGGGCACGCTTTTGCACCCGCAAGAGACGCCGCCATGCAGGAGTTAGCCATGCTTTCAAAGGTCACGCTCGCCAATACCGACCTCTCGGTCAGCCGTCTGTGCTACGGCACCAACATGCTCGGCTGGTCGATCGACCAGGACCGCAGCAACGCCATCCTCGACAAGTTCCTGGAGCTGGGCGGCAATTTCGTCGACACCGCCCGTTCCTATGGTGACTGGATGCCCGACGCGCCCAAGGGTGCCAGCGAGCGCGCCATCGGCGCCTGGCTGAAGGGCAAGAAGCGCGAAGACGTGATCGTCGCGACCAAGGGCGGTCATTTCGACATGCGCGCTGGCGACTATCGCAACCGTGTCAACCCGACCGACATCGGCAACGACCTGAACGAGAGCCTTGAGCATCTCGGCGTCGACACGATCGACCTTTACTGGGTGCACATGGACAATCCGGAAACCCCGGTTGCCGAACTGGTCGACTTCCTCAACGAAGCCAAGAATGCGGGCAAGATCCGTTATTTCGGCGCGTCCAACTGGTCCGACGCCCGCGTGCTGGAAGCCAATGACTATGCCAAGGCGAACGGCAAGGCTGGCTTCGTCGCCGTCGAACCCTTCTGGGGCCTCGCCAAGCCCAATGAAGAGGCTGCCACGGCACAGGGCTACCAGATGTATTTCGAAGATCATGGCGGCAAGCTCAAGGATGCTGGCCTGGCCATCATCCCCTATTGCTCGCAGAGCCGCGGCTACTTCGCTTTCGCTGAAAAGGGCGAAGTGCCCGAGCATCTCCAGGGCTTCTATGACAATCCGGTCAACAAGGACCGTCTGGCCGCTGCCAAGGACGTCGCCGCCAAGCACGGCGTCAGCGTTTCGGACGTCGTGCTCGCCTATCTGCTGAACCAGCCGCAGCAAGTGATCCCCATCTTCGGCGCGTCGAGCCCGGCCCGTATCGAGGAAGCGGTCAAGGCCGCCTCGCTCACCCTGTCGGCCGACGAACTGGCGGCGCTTAAGATCGGCTGATCTTCTAAGCCTGAAAGAATGGAAGGGGGGGCGATCGGTCGATCGTCCCCTTTTTTATTGTCAGATCCGCTCATTCTTTTGCGAATCGATCAATCGGGAAAGAATCGTACAAATTCTTACGCGATCGCCGTTATTTTCGCCTGACTAACAGTGAACAAGGCGGTAAAAGACGAGCAGACCATACGCATGTGGCGAATTAGGAGACTCCCATGACTGCTGCCCCTGCCCTTTCACAATCCCGTTCGGGCGCAGCGCCTGCATCTCTCACCACGCCCGGCCAGATCGGCACGCTCACCCTTCCCAACCGCATCATCGTCACCGCCATGGGCGTCAGCCTGGCAGAAGCCGACGGTACGGTCGGCCAGCGCCTGATCGACTATCATGTTGCCCAAGCCAAGGGCGGCGCTGGCCTCATCATCATGGGCGTGACCGGCGTCGCCTGGCCGGTAGGCGCGGTCCAGCCGAACCAGACCGCCATCTCGGACGATCGTTTCCTTCCCGGCCTGACGAAGCTGACAGAGGCCGTCCATGCGGCGGGCGGGCGCATCGCTGCTCAGCTTCACCATGGCGGCCTTGTCGCCGGGCACAGCGCGCAGGATGGGCATCCTCTCTGGGCTCCGGCATATCCGCCCCCCTTCGCGGGCGACTTCCCAGACTTTTTCCTACCTGAAGAGATGGCTGCGTTCGCTGGAGGCGTCGTGCCGCAGATCAAGGTGCTGGAGAAGGCCGACATCGATCATGCCATCCGCCAGTTCGCCGACGCCGCGCTACGCGCCAAGCGCGCTGGAATGGATGGCCTGGAGATCCACGGGGGCCACGGCTATCTGCTCTCCTCTTTCGTTTCGCCCTACACCAACACGCGCGAGGATGAATATGGCGGCGACGTGGCAGGTCGCGCGCGCCTGCTCCTTGAGGTGGTGCGCGCGGTGCGCACCGCGGTCGGCCCGGATTTCCCCGTCTGGGTGAAGATGGATTCACGAGAGCTGGGCAAAAACGGCATCACCATCGACCATGCGCTCGAACTTGCGCCTATGATCGAAGCGGCCGGTGCTGACGCGCTTACCGTCACCGCCTATCATGACGTCGGCCAGGGCAAGCTCCATTCGGGTTCCAACATCCCGCATGAGCCCGCCTTCAACCTGGAAGCCGCCGCCGCCATCCGGAAGGTGGTTTCGATCCCCGTGATCGCGTCGGGTCGGGTCGAGCTCGATCGTGGTGACAAGGGGCTGGCGCAGGGCGAGTTCGACTTCCTTGCCATGGGTCGCAAGCTCCTCGCCGACCCTGATCTGCCCCGCAAGCTGACCGAAGGCCGGGTGGCCGATATCCGCCCGTGCATCTATTGCTACACCTGCGTCAGCACCGCCTATCTTCGCGAACAGGTGCGCTGCGCCGTGCGGTCGGAAACCGGTTATGAGGATCTCGACTGGTCCCCGGCCAAGGTTCCCGGCCATGTCGTGATTATCGGCGGCGGTCCCGGCGGCATGGAAGCCGCGCGCAGGCTGGACCTTGCGGGCGCCAGGGTCACGCTTCTCGAAAAATCCGATCGCCTGGGCGGCACGCTGCGCTTCGCCGGCCTCGCTTATGAACCCAATGAACGGCTGCTCAACTGGCTGCGCGACCAGATCGGTCAGTCGAAGGTCGATGTGCGCCTGAAGACTGTCGCGACCCCGGACCTAATCGCCAGTCTGAAGCCCAACAAGGTCATCGTCGCGACCGGCGCCGTGCGCGACATGCCGCCGATCCCCGGCAATGATCAGGACTTCGTTCTATCGGGCGACGATCTGCGCGGCATGATGCTGGGTGAGGACTCTGCTGAAATCCGCCGCAAGACCAGCTGGACCACCCGCGTCGCGACGAAGCTCGGCGCAGCGACCGGCGCCACCGCCAATCTCGATCTGGTGCGCAAGGCGACCCATGCCTGGATGCCGCTCGGTAAACGCGTCGTGATCATCGGCGGCGAGTTGGTCGGCGTTGAGCTGGCCGAATTCCTGATGGAACGCGGCCGTGAAGTCACGGTCGTCGGCGAAGCACCCAGGTTCGGCGGCGGCCTGCTGCTGGTGCGCCGCATGCGCCTGCTCGCGGAACTGCGCGAACATGGCGTGGCCATGTTCCCCGGCGCGAGCGGCATCGCGATCGGCAAGAACAGCGTCACCTTCACCAGTGCAGACGGTGAGCAGAAGAGCGTTGCTGCCGATCATGTGGTGGTTGCCATGGGCGCGCATGGCGACTCCACCCTTGCCAATGCCCTGCGCGCACAGGGCCATGATGTGGTGGAGGTCGGCGACGGCACCGGCGTCACCTACATCGAAGGCGCGATCCGTGGTGCGGCCGAAGCCGTGGCCGCCATGGGCCGCTGATCCGATCTTCAAGGCCAAAGAAAAGGGGAGCGCCGCAACGCTCCCCTTTTTGTATCTGAGCTGCCCCTTATCGAGACCACCCAACAACCGTTCGCCCTGAGCCTGTCGAAGGGCCTTACTTCTTTATAGCAGTGAGGGGCTTCGACAAACTCAGCCCGAACGGATTTGAGAAATTAAAAACCCCTCACCGCTCAACCAGTTCAGCCGCAGCCTCAACCCGATAATCCGTCAGCACCGGAGCCGCCATGGCATCGGCAAATGCCTCATAGCTCCAGGGCCAGCTTGCCGGAACGCCGGTGGCATCCAGATACCAGCTGTTGCAACCCGATCCGAAGATCGTCGTGCGCGCCGCCGCGATCCGCCGCTCCTCATAATCGGCGTGAGCGTCAGCGCTCGGTTCGATCGTCCGGGCCTCACCAGAGCGCAGAAGATCGATCAATTGATCCACATAGGCCCATTGCTTCTCCGCAATGTCGATCAGGGAGAAGTTGCCGACAGGACCGGTCGGACCATTCAACATGAAGAAGTTCGGAAATCCCGGGATCGTCACGGCATAATAGGCCGTCGGACGAACAGACCACACATCATCCAGCGAAACGCCACCCCGGCCCAGCACCGTTGTCGGGCGGATGAAGCGGTCTGCATGGAAGCCGGTCGCCAGGACCAGCGTATCAAGTTCGTGCAGCCGCCCGTCTTCCATCCGCACGCCCTTGGCCTCGACGCGGGCGATGCGATTCCGCTCTACCTCTACGTTCGACGATTGCACGGCGTCATAATAGGACCAGCTGTAGATCAGCCGCTTGCACGCCGCGCGATAATTGGGGCGCAGTTTTTCCCGGAGCTCAGGATCGCGGATGCTGTTCTCCAGATTATCGAGGCAGATTTGCTCGATCGCCGCGATCTCCGGACCATGCGTATCCGTGATGGCATGGGTGAAGCGGAAGATGCTGTCCCAATATTCCTTGTTGTTGCGAATATCCTCGATCAGCGCAGGGTCGCGGCGGAAGGCTTCTTTTTCTTCCTCGCTATATTGGAAATAGGGGACAGGCATGATCCACTGCGGCGAGCGCTGGAAATGTACCAGCTTCGATGCACGCTTGCTCAGCGCGGTGACGATCTGCACGCCGGTGGACCCATTGCCGACCACACCCACCCTCGCGCCGTCGACCAGCGCATCATCCTGCCAGCGGGCGCTGTGGAACGCTTGCCCCTCGAAGCTGTCCAGCCCTTCGATATCGGGGAGCTTGGGATGGTGCAGAACGCCCGAAGCCGCGATGACGACCTCCGCCTCGACCTCTTCACCGGTGATCAGTCCCAGACGCCAGACGCCAGCGCCTTCATCCCATACCGTGGACACGACTTCGCTGTCGAAGCGGACGTGCGGCATGATGCCGTATTTCTCCGCCGTTTTCTCGAAATAGGTCTGGATCTCGCCGCCCTTGGCATAATAGGCGTCCCATTCCGCATAGGGCTCGAAACTATAGGTATAGGCGTGCGCGGGCACGTCGCAGGTCAGGCCCGGATAACGGTTTTCCCGCCAGGTGCCGCCTAGCCGCCCGGCCTTTTCGAAAACCGTGAAATCTTCGCCCGCCTGGCGCAGGCGAACGGCGGCAAGGATGCCGGCCATGCCTGCTCCGATAACGGCGAAGCGCAGGCCTTTGCGGCCCTGATCGATGGACAAGTCACTCTCCTGTTGGCTGTGTTCCTAACCATCATGATGCCGCAACCGGGAATGCCGCACATCATTCAAATGGATCAGGCCCTCACCAACAGGCGAAGATCACCCTCGCGACGCCTTCCGCCCCGCCTGCCGTCCGAAGAAGGTGCAGTCGGCAAGGCTAAGGCCAGAGCTATAACCATGCCCCCATGCGGGCAGCCCCGAAGTGCAGCGCCCGGCCGCGAACAGGCCAGCCACCGGCGCACCGGCCCGGTCCAGCACCTCGCCATCGGTCGAGGTCCTCAAGCCCCCCAGCGTGAAGAAGCTGAAATAGCTGGTCGCGAAATTCAGCTCCAGCGCCACGAACGGCCCCTGATCCAGCGGCGTCAGGATCGGCGCCCGCTTGTGGAACAGCGGATCGCGCCCTTCCCGCGCATGAGCATTGTAGAATGCCATGGTGGCAGACAGCGTACCCGGCGCCATTTCCAGCTCGGCCTCGACTTCTTCCCAGCTGTCGCCCGTGCCCGCTATCGTCATCCCAGCCATCGGCAGCGGCTCGTCGAAATGAGCGATGTCGAGCAGCAGATAGACCCTGTCGCCCATCTGGTCGATGGCAACGCGGCTGACCCGGCCGTGATAGCAATCCTCATTGATGAAGCGCTGGCCCATCTGGTTGACGAAAACGCCATGAGCCTGAGGTTCGGGCATGGTCCAGGGGCAAGTCGTGAAGAACTGTTCCATATGGATGGCGTCGCCGCCCGCGCCAACGCCCAGTTCGATGCCGATGCCGTCATCCTGATCGCCGATCGGGCTGCTGATCTTGAACGTGTCGGGGCAATAGCGCCGCCGCATATCCTCGTTGAAGGCAAAGCCGCCCGTGCAGAGGATGACGCCCTTCGCCGCACGGACGAAGCGATTGACATTGTCGATGCGCACGATGACGCCGACTACTCGCCGATCTTCATCCTGCACCAGCGCCACCGCGCGCGCATCGGTTGTCACTTCAACGCCCAGCGCCTTTGCCCGAGCCTCCAGCAGATCGACCAGCGGCCGACCCCCGCCCCAGCCCATATGCGCAATCACATGGCCGCGCGGCGCAGGCTTCGCGATCTCGCAGAACGGCCATGCCGCCTCGCTCCCCGACCAGATCAGCGTGGAATCGTCGGTCGGCTCGATATGCTTGCCGGGCAGGAAGTTGCCGCGATAGGGGATGCCCTGCTCCTTCAGCCAGCCATAATGGCCAAGCGATTCCCGCGCATAGAGATCGCACTTCGCTTCATCCGCGCACGGCCCGCCTGCCGCCTTCAGATAGGCGGCCAAATCCTCCGTGCTGTCCTCGAACCCCGCCGCGCGCTGAGCATCCGTGCCGCCGCCACCGCCGATGTAGATTTCGCCGCCCGACAGCGCCGACGCGCCGCCGCTGCCCGACCCCCGTTCAAACAGCATGACCCGCGCACCACCGGCTGCCGCTTCGATCGCCGCGCATGCACCCGTCGCGCCAAAGCCGATAACCGCGACGTCGGTTTCGAAATCCCACCGTTCAACCTTGCTGGCGGGATAGGGACGATGAAGCGAAATGTCGGCCACGAAAGACTGTCCTCTCCTTGTGCGATCGGTATCAGAAAGCCTTTGTCTGCCCCCCATCCACCATCAGCGTTTGCCCGGTGATATAGCCTGCCGCATCGCTTGCCAAGAATACGGCGGCCGCTCCAATGTCTTTTTCGCAATCGCCAATGCGCTTCAAGGAAACCTTGTTGATCTGCGTATCATAATCGGCGGGCGCCCATTCCTTCCACGCCATCACGCCCGGAGAATTGGCAAACGGGCAGATGATGTTCACCCGCACCGCTTCCGCACCCCATTCGCTGGCAGCGATCTTGGAAATGGCGCGGATCGCTTCCTTCGCCGCGCAGTAGGAACCCTGCGTCGGGATCGCGTCGAACGCCGCGCCAGTCGCGAAGTTGATGACGGATCCCTTGGCTCTAACCAGATGCGGATAGGCCTCGCGCATCAACACGAAGGTCGGCCAGAAGCCCGTATCGAATGCGACCTCCATGGCCTCGTCGGTCGTCTCGGCAAGCGGCAACTGGCGCGAAGCCTGCGCCGCGTTCACCAGCACATCAAGCCCGCCGAAACGGCCGATCGCCGCCTCGACGATCTTCGGTAACTCGGCTCGCTGCGCCAAGTCGATAGCCAGGAAATGCGCTTCTCCGCCCAGAGCGCGCAGCTCAGCTTCGGTCGCGCGGCCAAGCTCCTCCTCCCGGTCGACGATCAGAACACGCGCACCCGCCTTGACGAAGGCGGTCGCTACACCTTTGGCCACCCCGCGCGCGCCGCCGGTTACGATCGCTGCCTTGCCTTCCAGTGCCTTCATGTCCTGCTCCCATCAGCCTTGTTATGTGAAATAGGCTCCGCCGTTCACCGTCACGATGCTCCCGGTGGCGAAGCTGCCGTCATCCCCGGCCAGAAACGCCACCGCCCCGGCGATCTCGTCCGGATGGGCAAGACGCTTCATCAGGCTGTCGGCGGCGATCATGTCCTTCATCTCGGCAGGCAAAGTTGCATAGATCGGCGTTTCGGTAGCGCCGGGATTGACCGCATTCACTCGGATACCGCGATCGGCAAGCTCCCGGGCCATGGCCCTCGTCATGCCCAGCACCGCTGCCTTCGCCGCGCAATAGGGGATAGGTCCATCGCCCTTTACACCGGACGTCGATCCGATGTTGACGATATTGCCGCCGGTGCCTTGCTCCGCCATCAGCCGAACCGCAGCCCGACTGCATTTGAACGTACCGTCCAGCGTCACCGCCAGCACGCCCGACCAGCCATCATCCCCGCAATGGATGGTCTGGTCGACAAAGGTGGTCGGCTCCTCGCCACGCGCGATCTGCTCGGCCCTCTCCGCCTGTGCCGCATAATAGCGGTCCATGCCGTCGCCCGCCGCGCTGCCCCGCCCGGCATTGTTGACCAGCACATCAACGCCGCCCAGCGCCTGCTTCACCTCGGCAAAGGCCCTGTCCACCGACGCCGTGTCCGCCACGTTGCAAGCGATGCCGACATGCGGCGCGGGCAGCACTGCGCCAGCCGCCGCCGCATCCAGGTCCAGCACCGCGACCGTTGCGCCTTCCGCGGCAAGACGGCGCGCGATGGCAGCGCCAATCCCTTGCGCGCCGCCCGTCACGACCGCGCGCTTTCCCTTCAGCCTTTCCATGGGATCAATCCTCTACTTCAGGCCGCCAGGCGACGCCGTTCACCTGCGCGCCACCATCGGCAAAGAGGGTGTTGCCGCTCATATAGCCGCCCCCTTCGCTGGCCAGGAAGACGGCGACCGGGCCGATATCCTTTTCCGCATCGCCAAATCGGCCTGCCGGAACCTGCTGCAGGATCGCCTGCGTCATTTCCGGGTTGGCGGCGAAATAGTCGCGCGCCTGCGGGCTCGTCGCCGAAGGACAGATGGTGTTGCAGGTGATGCCGTGCGGCCCCCATTCCACCGCCGCAGTCCGGGTCAGCGCCCGCATCGCTTCCTTGCTGGCATTATAGGCGACGGTGAACATATGCGCATTGACGCCGTTCAGCGACCCCAGGTTGATCACGCGGCCATAGCCTTGCGCCTTCATGATCGGGAAAGCCGCCTTCATCGCCCAGAACACGGCATAATAGTTGAGCGCGAAGGAACCCTCCATGTCCTCGTCGCTATGCTTTTCGATCCGCTTGGGGAAGCTGGCTCCAGCATTGTTGACCAATATGTCGAGCCGTCCGAACCGCTGGTGGACCGCCTCAACCATGGCTTCCACCTCGGCGCGCTGCGTCACATCGGTGCGGATGAAAAAGGCGTCCACCCCATGCGTGTCGCGCAGATATTGCGCTTCTTCCTCGCCCTGATCAGCCTTGCGCTGAGCGATCGCGACATTCGCACCGGCGGCGGCCAGCGCGCGGGCGATGCCCTGCCCCACGCCCTGCCCGCCCCCGGTGACGAGCGCCGTGCGCCCTTCCAGCAGCTTTGCCATTTTAGCTCTCCTATATTCTTGTGATGTTTCTCGACGCTTCAGGCGTCCAGCAGCGCATAATCCAGATAGCCGATCCGATCGTCGCCATCCCCGGTGTAGAAATTGGCGCGATTCGCCTTGTTGAGCGCCGCACCCGTTTGGAAACGTTCGACCAGATCGGGATTGGCGATGTAGAGATAGCCGAAGGACACTGCCTCCGCCTTGCCCTCCGCAATCACGGCAGACGCCTTTTCCAGGTTGAGGCCACCATTCTCGATCAGCGGGCCGCTCCAATTGTCGCGAACCAGGTCGAGCGCGTCCTGCCCCTCCAGCGGAATGTGGATCAAATGGCAGTAGGCAAGGCCCAGGCCATCGATGGCCCTGAGCAATGCCGCATAGGTTTCATGCGGGTTCGCATCGTCCATGCCGTTGAACTTGACGCCGGGACAGATGCGGAAACCGACCCGGCCCGCACCCACGGCTGCGGCAAGTGCCTGCAACAACTCGACCACGAAACGGATGCGGTTCTCGACCGATCCGCCATAGCGGTCCGTGCGCTGGTTGCTGTTCGAAGAAAGGAACTGCATCGGCAGGTATCCGCTGGCGCAATGCAGTTCTATCCCGTCCAGACCAGCCGCGATCGCGTTGCGGGCAGCCTTCACATATTCGGCGATGACGCCGGGAATTTCGTCGGTTTCCAGCGCGCGCGGCACGACCGTTTCCACCGGAACGCCATCGGGTCCGGGAATCTTGTCCGGGCACTGAATGGCTGACGGCGAAACGGTTTCCGCGTCCGCATCCTTGTTCGCCTGCACGGCAGCACGGCCGACATGCATCAACTGCATGACGATCTTTCCGCCCGCGCCATGGACAGCGTCCGCAACCTTGCGCCAGCCTTCGACCTGCGCTTCGCTATGGATGCCGGGCGTGCGCCAATATCCCTTGCCCGTGGGCGAAGGCTGCGTCCCCTCCGTCACGATCAACCCGGCACTGGCGCGCTGGCGATAATATTCGACCATGATGTCGGTCGGCACGTCGCCCGGCCCCGCCCGGTCGCGGGTCATCGGCGCCATGACGATCCGGTTGGACAGCGCAATGTCACCCAGCGTCACGGGTGAGAAAATATCCGTCATGGCAATCAACTCCGCACGCGCGGCTTGGGCAGCGGCGCGCCCCGACGCATCGTTTCGATGAATTTTTCCAGCGGAGCGGGCGCTTCGACCGGGCCGTCATGCGGCTGGCCCAGACGGTCCCAATAGCTTTTCCAGCTCGGGAACAGGTCGTGGAAGCTGCCATGATAGGGCTGCACGCCGGGCCAGCGCATCTTGCGATCGCCAATCGGCGGCTTGTTGAGGTCGGTCGCGTACCAATAAAGCGGCAGGCGGCGGCGGAAGTACCAGCGGCCTTCGATCCGCTCATATTTGTCGAAATACATCATCTGCATGATGACCCATTCGGCGCCCGTCTCATGCTCATTCTTGGAATAGACGACGCCCTGCGCATGGTCCGGATCGTCGAAATCGATGACATGCCCGCCAATATGGTGGGACGTGCCGTCGAACTGCATCGAATGGGTTTCGTCGAACCAGTCGCGCAGCGCCTTGCGGCCCTGCTTGCCGCCGCCGACCTTCACATCTTCGGGGAACAGGTTCACCCAGGCATCGGAGTCGCGCATGTCCAGCGCCAGGGAATATTTCGCGGCCAGTTGCCGGATCGCATCCAGCGATTCCAGTCGGTCTATCCGCGCAATCAGGCTCTCGTCCGCCACCCTCTCGATCCTTTCTCGTTGGACCGCTTGTTTCCGCTATCCCCTTGGTTCTGAAAATGCCAAAATAGCTCAAAGGTCATGACAAAAAGGCTCAACACCAAACATCTGTCCCGCCCGGTCGCGACCCGCGTTCCGGTCGCCATCGCCCGCGATCTGCTGCGGCTGGTCGAGGAGATCGGCGTCGATCCGGCAGAGCTACTGCGGCAGGCGAGCCTCGCCCATCTCATTGGGCCGCCGATCGGGGGAGCCGCCGCGCAGCGCGGGGTTGTCCAGGATGACTTCACCCGCCTCTATGCCCATTGCACCTGGGCTCTGGACGCGCAGGCGGCGCGGCAGGAAGGACGCGAGCCGCTGACGAAGGAAGGGGTGGACATGCTGTGCCACTGCATCATCACCTGCCGCACATTGGCGGACGTGATCGAGCGCACGGATCGCTTTTCCGCCCTTATCGGCCCGCGCGCCGGGCGACTCCGGCTGAAGGTCGATGACGGCGTTGCGCGGCTCGACATGGCAACGCCACGTAAAATCCGCAATGCGAGCGCCTATGTGTCGGACCTTGCGGGCCTCTCTACCTACTACCGCCTGTTCGGCTGGCTCATCGGTGAGGATATTCCGCTCCTGGGCGCGGCGATGCGCTATCCGCCCCTGCTGGACGAGCAGACCATTTCCTACCTCATGCCCGTGCCCATGCAGCATGGCGCGCCGGAAAACAGCCTGCGCTTCCCCGCCAGCTATCTCGACCGCCCGGTGCTGCGCAGCCATCATGAGCTTGAGCATCTGCTCGAACGCTTCCCTTTCGACGTCGAACAGCCGCAATCGCTGGACGCCCCGCTGTCGGAACGCATCCAGCATCTCTTCAGCGCGATGCTCGCCAGCGGAGAGGCGCCCGCCACCGCGTCCAGGCTCGCGCGCCAGTTCAGCATCAGCGTCGCCACGCTGAAGCGACGCCTGGCCGATGAAGGCACGTCGCTCGTCCAGCTCAAGACCGAGGCACGGCGCGCCCTAGCCACCCGGCTACTCGACGATCCCCGCCTCACCATCACCGAAGTCGGCCGCCGGACGCAGTTCAGCGACACAGGCGCCTTCCGCCGCGCCTTCCAGCAATGGACCGGATCATCGCCGAGCCGCTGGCGCGAATTGCGCCAGGGCGGCGGGCAAGCCGATCAATAGCGGGCGATGATATCGTCGGCGAAGCGGTTGAGATCGTCGATCTTCTCCTGCAACGGCTGGCTGTCCTCTTCCACAGCATAAAGGTTGCGGAAAGAAGCGACGACATCGGTCACGCCCGCATCTTCCTGCCGGCGGATCATATCCAAATCGGCACCCCCCATCGCCGAACCGAAGATGCGGAACGGTGCGTCCTTGCGCCCAAGTTCCTCGCGGTAGGTGGACAGCTTCTCCAGCATCGGCAGCATCATGTCCATCCCGCCGCCTGCGAACATCCAGCCATCGTTGCGCGCCGCCCGCTTCAGCGCCGCGTCGGAATGGCCGCCGATCAGGATCGGCACCGGCTTGGTCGGGACAGGATTGAGCTTTACCGGCGGCAGATCGAAAAACTCGCCATGATATTCGAAATAGCCGCCATTGGTGAGGCCGCGCACGATGTCGATGCACTCATCGAACCGCTTGCCGCGCCCTTCCCATGCCACGCCCATGACCTCATAGTCCTCAGGCCAAACGCTCAGGCCCACGCCAAAGTTGAAGCGGTTGTCGTAGAGCGCCTCGATCGATGCCACGATCTTCGCGACATAGAGCGGCGGCCGCACCGGAAGTTTAACGACATTGGTCGTGACCTCCAGCTTCTCGGTCGCCGCCAGCATCGCGGTCACATGGATGAACGACTCCAGGAACGGCTTGTTCTCCAGGAATTCGCGCCCGCCATCGTCGGTATAGCTATATTTGGTGCCAGAGCTTTTCGGGTAGATCAGGCTGTCGGGCACCGTGAAGCCCGCATAGCCCGCCGCTTCCGCCGCCTTGGCAAGCGGCGCGTAATAGTTGATTGCGGTCATCGATTCGCCCAAATGAAAGCGCAT
>NZ_BSRC01000001.1:2245000-2616647 GCF_054771735.1 Sphingobium sp. TomMM35A | reverse complement strand
AAACAGTCGACCCCCATCAACTGTGCCCCTGGCTGGCAGGGACAATCAGACGCAAGAAGACCTTTGGGAAAGCAGCACTTTCCCAACATATCTGCGTCAACAAACCTAATGACGATCGCCGGAAATCGATTCGAGTGGCGACCAGAGAGTTGAAAATAGACAGGCATTCTCCGCCTGATCAAGGGCAGGCCCGTTCAAAAATGTGAAATAAAGACGTTGACTCGGAAAACCGGGGAAAACCGGAAATCCTTGTTTATATCCCTATATTTCAATGACTTAATCAATATAGGGATTCGGGCACTTTTGCTCGAATCGTTGGGGAATCGCGGGAATCTGCGGGACTCCGTTACGGTTGCGTGACGGACATATGAAAAAACCCGCCCCAGAGCGGGACGGGTCTTTTCAATTTATTTGACGATCGAGTGAAGCGGCTCAGGCGAGCGCGCTGACTCGCTTCGTGAGGCGGCCGAACTTGCGAGCCGCGGTATTCTTGTGCAGGACGCCGCGGGCAACGCCACGGGCCAGTTCAGGCTGGACGGACTGAAGCGCCGTGGCCGCAGCCGCCTTGTCGCCAGCGGCGAGAGCGGTTTCGACCTTCTTCACCAGGGTGCGGATCCGGCTGATGCGGGCGCCGTTGATTTCGGCGCGGCGTGCGTTGCGGCGGATGCGCTTCTTGGCTTGCGGCGTATTGGCCATTTAAAGTCCTCAGTCTCGTCAAATCGCGTGAATAGGGCTCGTCGGAATCGCCAACCAGCCCCGTGAAGGTGCGCCCCTTACAGGGGATAAGCCGGAGCGTCAACGGCAAGACGCGCGCTATTTCTGGCATTTCGGGCAGTAGAAGGTCGATCGGCCACCATCCACGCGGCGCCGGATCACCCCGCCACAGGCGCAGCTTTCCCCTTCCCGACCATAGACGCGCCACTGTTTGGAGAAATAGCCAAGCTCCCCGTCGGGCCGGGCATAATCGCGCAAGGTCGATCCTCCGGCCGCGATCGCGGCCGTCAGCACCTCCCGAATCGCCTCTGCCAGCAGGCCGAGCCGCGCCCGGCTGATCCGCCCGGCTTCCCGCATGGGAGAAATGCCGGCCATGTTGAGCGCTTCGCAGACATAGATATTGCCCAAGCCCGCGACGATTCGCTGATCGAGCAGCGCCGCCTTGATCGATGTCGCCTTGCCCTGGAGCGCGCGAGCCAGATAGGCGGCGGAAAATTCGGGGCCGAGCGGTTCGGGGCCCATGCGCGTGAAAGGGGCATAAGCCTGCCACGCATCGCTCCGGACGAGGTCGAGCGAACCGAAGCGGCGGGGATCGTTCAGCGAGAGCAGATGGCCGTCGCTGGTCTCAAGCAGCAGATGGTCATGTGCGCCGATCTCCGCCGGATCGATTCGCCAGCGCCCGGACATGCCGAGATGAAAGATGAGCGTGTCGCCACGATCGGTCTCTATCAGCCCATATTTGGCGCGGCGGGCGAGCGAAGTGACGGTTGCGCCGGTCAGCCGCTGCCGCAGGTCGACGGGGATCGGGAAACGCAGGTCGGCCCGGCGTGGTTCGACACGGGTGAGAACCGTGCCCTCCAGGACCGATCGAAGTCCCGCGACCGTGGTTTCGACTTCTGGCAATTCGGGCATTCAGATCGTTCCGGAAGCTGTTGTGAAGGCAGTGACAAATCACTGAACATTTTCGCCGATCTGGGGTGTTTCCACCGGACATGCAAATGCTCTAGGAGGCTGGCCCATGAACGACACCGCTTCTTTCGGCTATCGCGACGTGGATGCCTCTGAAAAACAGGGGATGGTCCGCGCGGTCTTTTCCAATGTCGCGTCCAAATATGACCTGATGAACGACGCCATGTCGGCAGGCGCGCACCGGCTGTGGAAAGATCAGTTCGTCAGTCGCGTGAAGCCCCGCAAGGAGGAAGCGATCCTCGACATGGCGGGCGGCACGGGCGACGTCGCTTTCCGCTTGGCTAAGCATGGCGCGCGCGTCACCGTGTCCGACATCAATCCGGAAATGCTGGCCGTGGGCGTCGAACGCGCGAAGAAGAAGGGCCTGGAAGGGCTGATCTGGTCGGAACAGAATGCGGAGGAGCTGACGTTCAAGGATCGCAGCTTCGACGCCTATACTATCGCCTTTGGCATCCGCAACGTGACGCATATCGACAAGGCGCTGCGGGAAGCGCACCGGGTGCTGAAATTTGGCGGGCGCTTTTTCTGCCTGGAATTTTCGACGACGACCTGGCCGGGATTTTCCGATGTGTATGACGTCTATTCGCATAGGCTGGTGCCCAAGCTCGGCAAGCTGCTGGCGGATGACGAGGACAGCTATCGGTATCTGATCGAATCGATACGGCGCTTTCCGCCCATGCCTGAATTCGAGCGGATGATCCGCGAGGCGGGTTTCGTGCAGACGAAGGTCGAGCCGATCCTGGGCGGATTGGTGGCGATCCATTCGGGGTGGAAGATTTGATGGTGCCGAAGCTCGCTTCGCTCGCGCCCGCCCCCTGCCCCTCCCGCCTGCGGGAGGGGAGCCAGTAGTGCCATCCCACATCACGCATATCTGGCGGCTGCTGAAATGGGGCCGGACGCTGGCGCGGCATGGCGCGCTGCGAGGGATTGAGCGCGATCCGCTGACGCCAGCGCCGGTCCGGCGTCTGGTGCGGGTGGCGCGGGTCGGCGCCAGGGTGCCCAGGCAGCCGCGCTATGCCGATGCGTTTCAGGCCATCGGGCCTGCGGCAATCAAGCTGGGGCAGACATTGGCGACCCGCCCCGACCTGGTCGGCGATGAAGCAGCGAACGATCTTCTGCGGTTGCAGGACGCGCTGCCGCCCGTGCCGTTCGCCACGATCCGCGCACAGATCGAGCAGAGTTTCGGGCGTCCGTTGGAGAGCATCTATCGCAGCTTCGACGAAGTGCCGGTAGGCGCCGCTTCGATCGCGCAGGTGCACCGCGCCGTCACGACCGATGGACGCGATGTGGCGGTGAAGGTGATCCGGCCCGGCGTCACGGACCAGTTCAATCGCGACATCCAGACCTATGAGTGGGCGGCTGCTCATATGGAGATGCTGGGCGGGGAGGCCGCGCGATTGCGGCCGCGCCTCGTCATCGCAAACCTCAAGCGGTGGACGGCACGGGAGCTGGACCTGCGCCGCGAGGCCGCATCGGCATCCGAGCTGGCCGAGGCGATGGAGGCGATGCCCGGCTATCGCGTGCCGATTATCGATTGGGATCGCACGACCGGCAAGGTCATGACGATGGAGTGGATCGACGGGATCAAGATCTCCGACCGCGACGGCCTGATCGCGGCGGGCCATGACGTGAAGGAACTGGCTGCGCGGCTGGTCAACGCCTTCCTGCGGCAGGCGATCGCCGAAGGTTTCTTCCACGCCGACATGCATCAGGGGAACCTGTTCGTCACCGGCAATGGCGACATTGTGGCGATTGACTTCGGCATCATGGGGCGGATCGACCGGCGCGCGCGTATGTGGCTGGCGGAGATTCTCTATGGCCTGATCACCGGCAACTACAAGCGGGTCGCCGAAATCCATTTCGAGGCGCAATATGTGCCGGGCCACCATAATGTTGAGGAGTTCGCTACCGCCCTGCGCGCCGTCGGCGAGCCGATGCGCGGCAAGCCGGTGCGCGAGCTTTCGGTCGGGGGCATGCTGGACGGCCTGTTCGCCATCACCCGCGATTTCGACATGCAGACGCAGCCGCACCTGCTGCTGCTTCAGAAGACCATGGTGATGGTGGAAGGCGTGGCAACCGCGCTCGATCCCGACATCAACCTGTGGGAAACGAGCGGCCCTTATGTGAAGGAGTGGTTGCGCGCGGAACTGGGGCCGGAGGCCAAGGCCGCCGATGCGCTGATCGAAAATTGGCGGACGCTTCAGCGATTGCCGGGCCTTGTGCGCCGGATCGAGGAAGCATTCCCGGAGAAGGGCGGCGCGCCGCCGCCGCCGCCGCTGACCGAAGTCAGGCTGATCCGCATCGGCGGCGGGTGGCGCTATGCCGCCGTGGCGGGGATCGCCGCGGTGACTGGAGCGGTCGTTACGGCCCTGCTACATCTGCAGCTATGACTCAGCGCCGCATTCTCCTGATCGTCGCCGGTGGCATTGCCGCCTACAAGTCGCTGGAGCTGGTGCGGTTGCTCAGGAAGCGCGGCATCGCGGTGCGCGCGGTGCTGACCGATAGCGCGACCAATTTCGTGACGCCGCTGTCCCTGGGCGTACTGACTGAGGACCATGTCTATGGCAACATGTTCGACCTGAAGGAAGAGCGGGAAATCGGTCATATCCAGTTGAGCCGCCAAGCTGATCTGGTGGTGGTCGCGCCCGCGACGGCGAACATTCTTGCGAAGATGGCGAATGGCATTGCCGACGATTTGGCAACGACGCTGCTGCTGGCGACGGACAAGCCGGTGCTGGCGGTGCCTGCGATGAATGTGCGCATGTGGCATCATCCGGCAACGCAACGGAACCTGGCGCGCCTGCATGCCGACGGCGTCCACCTGATGGAGCCCGATAGCGGCGACATGGCTTGCGGCGAGTTCGGCAAGGGGCGCCTGCCTGAACCCGAAGCGATCGTCGCGGAGGTTGAGCGGTTGCTTGAACGTCCGGCGATGAAAGACCCGCTTGCCGGGCAGCCGGATTTCGAAGGGGCCGAACTGCCGCTCAAGGGACGCCATATCCTGATCACCGCCGGGCCGACGCATGAGCCGATCGATCCGGTGCGCTACATCGCCAATCGTTCTTCGGGGAAGCAGGGCTTTGCCATCGCGGCGGCGGCGGCGCGGGCTGGCGCGCGCGTGACGCTGGTGGCCGGGCCGGTGCATTTGCCGACGCCTGCGGGCGTGGACCGCATCGATGTGGAAACGGCACGGGACATGCTGGCTGCGGTCGAAGGCGCGCTGCCCGCCGACGCGGCGATCATGGTTGCGGCGGTTGCCGACTGGCGCACGGCGGATGCTTCCGGGCAAAAGCTCAAGAAGGATGGATCGGGCAAGCCTGCCCCGCTCGCGCTGGTCGAGAATCCGGACATTCTTGCCACTCTCGGCAAGCATGCGCTGCGTCCTGCCCTGCTGATCGGTTTCGCCGCCGAGACCGAGAAGGTCGCGGAACATGCGCAGGCCAAGCTGGCGCGCAAGGGCGCGGACTGGATCATCGCCAATGACGTATCGGGTGACGTCATGGGCGGCGACAGCAACAGCGTCCATATCGTCACGGCGGACGGCATCGAAAGCTGGGAACAGCTACCCAAGGATGCCGTCGCCACTCGCATCATGGAAAAGGTCGCTCATGCCCTCCCCCCTCTCCCCCATTGAAATCCGCCTGAAGCGCCTGCCTCATGGCGAGGGGCTGCCGGTGCCCGCCTATGCGACCGAACATGCGGCGGGCATGGACGTCGTGTCTGCCGAGGATGTGATCATCATACCAGGTGGGCGGCATGCGGTGGCGACGGGCTTTGCGATGGCGATCCCCGATGGCTATGAGGTGCAGGTGCGGCCAAGGTCGGGCCTGGCGCTGAAGCATGGGATCAGCCTGCCCAACACGCCCGGCACGATCGATGCGGATTATCGCGGCGAATTGAAGGTCATCCTCATCAACCTGGGCACCGAGCCCTTCGTCATCTCGCGGGGTGACCGCATCGCGCAACTGGTGGCGGCGCCGGTGCAGCTGGCGCGCTTTGCCGAGGTCGAGGAACTGGACGAGACGGTCAGGGGTTCGGGTGGTTTCGGATCGACGGGAGTGAGTAGCTCATGACCTTTTCCGACGAGCAGCTGGAACGCTATGCCCGCCATATCGTCCTGAAGGAGATTGGCGGCGCGGGTCAGGCGCGGCTGCTGTCGGCTGATGTGGCGGTGATCGGTGCGGGCGGCATCGGCAGCCCCGCGATCCTCTATCTCGCGGCGGCGGGCGTCGGCACGATACGGGTTATCGATGACGACCATGTCGCTCTTTCCAATTTGCAGCGGCAGGTGCTGTTCGGCACCTCCGACGTGGGCGCCCCGAAGGCCGAGGCCGCGATGGCGGCGGTGGCCAGGCTCAATCCCGATGTGAAGCTGATCCCCATCAATGCGCGGATCGATGCGGATAATGCCGCCCTCATGCTGCGCGATGCGGATGTCGTTCTGGACGGATGCGACAGCTTCGCGACGCGGCTAGCGGTGGCGGATTGCGCGCAGCGACTGCGCATTCCGCTCGTGT
Organism: Sphingobium sp. TomMM35A; assembly: GCF_054771735.1. NCBI lineage: Bacteria > Pseudomonadati > Pseudomonadota > Alphaproteobacteria > Sphingomonadales > Sphingobiaceae > Sphingobium > Sphingobium sp. TomMM35A. The sequence continues at coordinate 2,610,447 of NZ_BSRC01000001.1, read as the reverse complement.
CGGCCGCGGTCGGGCCGTTCGAGGGGCAACTTGCGACCTATCGCGGCTGGGAAGGCGACCAGCCCTGCTATCGCTGCCTGGTCGGCGATCCGCAGGATGCGCCAGAGCGGAACTGCTCCGAAACGGGCGTGATCGGCGCGCTCACCGGTATGATGGGCAGCCTGGCCGCGCTGGAAGTCATTCGCGCGCTCGTTCCGTTCGGCGCGGACATGGCGGGCAAGCTGCTGCTCGCCGACCTGCTTTCCATGCGGTTCCGCACGGTCAGCATCGCCAAGGACCCCGGCTGCAAGGCATGCGCCGCTGAACTATGCGCGAACTGAGGATCGTCGTCGCCACCGCTGACGCAGAGCGGCTGCGCGGCGCGCTGATGCTGGCAAGCGCGCAGGCGGCGCTGGGGGGAGCGGCCAGCATATTCCTGCAATTGGATGCGGTGGCGCTGCTGCGGCACCCAATTACAGCTGCCGGGGACGCGGCACATGTAGCGGCTGGCCTGCCCCGGCTGGGAACGCTGATAGAGGAGGCCGTTGCGTTGGGAGTGACTATCCTCGCGTGCCAGAGCGGCCTCATGCTGGCGGGCATGACCGCAGACATGCTCCCGCCGGAGGTGGAAGCAGGCGGCCCCGTCTCCTTCCTGCAGGAAACCAGCGATGAGGCCCGCCTGCTCTTGGCATGAGCTTTCACCAAAGCCCCTTCTATTGACAGACGGGGCCGCCCATTTATGGGGAAAGCGCGGCTTTTTGCGCTGCTTGCCTCCACTCACAGAAAGACCCGTCCCTTGTCCGCCATGCTCAACATCACCCTGCCCGATGGTTCCGTGCGTGAAGTCGCGCCCGGCACTACTCCGGCGGATATTGCGGCGGCGATCGGCCCTGGTCTGGCAAAGGCGGCGATCGCGGCGCGGGTGGATGGCGAACTGCGCGATATCATGCGCCCGCTGGAGCAGGATTCGCAAGTCGCTCTGGTGACGAACAAAGACGAAGCTGACGCGCTGGAACTGGCGCGGCATGACTTTGCGCATCTTTTGGCGGAGGCCGTGCAGGCGCTGTTCCCGGGGACGCAGATCACCTTCGGCCCGGCGACGGACGATGGCTTCTACTATGATTTCGCACCCAAGGACCGGCCCTTCACGGAAGAGGATCTTCCGGCGATCGAAGCGAAGATGCGGGAGTTGATCGCGGCCAACAAGCCTCTTCGCCGCGAGGTGTGGACGCGGGAAGACCTGATCGCGCGCTGGAAGGCGGAAGGCGAGACGTTCAAGGCGGAATGGGCGGCCGAGCTTCCTGAGGGGGAGGAGCTGACTGTTTACTGGTCGGGTGGCGACTGGCTCGACATGTGTCGCGGGCCGCATCTGGCTTCGACCGGCAAGCTCGATCCCAACGCTTTCAAGCTGACGCGCGTGTCGGGCGCCTATTGGCGCGGCGACCAGAAGAATGCGATGCTCTCGCGCATCTATGGCACCGGCTGGCTGAACAAGAAGCAGCTCGACGCGCACCTGACGCGGCTCGAAGAAGCGGCCAAGCGCGACCACCGCAAGCTGGGCGCGGAGATGGACCTGTTCCACCTTCAGCAGGAAGCACATGGCTCCGTCTTCTGGCATCCCAAGGGCTATCTGATCTGGCGGGAACTGGAAGCCTATATGCGCCGCGCCATCGATGCGGGCGGCTATCGCGAGGTCAAGACGCCGCAGGTGATGGATGCGCGCCAATGGGAGCAGTCCGGCCATTGGGGCAAATATCGCGAAAATATGTTCGTCATCCCCGACGAAGTGCCGAACGTCGAGGATGAAGGGCCACTGGTGTCGGACGATGCCGACTGGATGGCATTGAAGCCCATGAACTGCCCGGCGCATGTCCTGATATTCCGCCAGGGGATCAAGAGCTATCGCGACCTGCCACTGCGCTTTTACGAGAATGGTTGCTGCCATCGGAACGAGCCGCATGGGGCGCTGCATGGGCTTATGCGCGTGCGGCAATTCACGCAGGACGACGCGCATATCTTCTGCCGCGAGGACCAGATCGTCGCGGAGGTGCAGGCATTTTGTGAGCTGGCCGACCGGATCTACAAGGATTTCGGCTTCACCTACTCGATCAAGCTGGCGCTGCGCCCCGACAAGCGCTTCGGCACCGAGGAAATGTGGGACAAGGCCGAGGAGGAACTGCGCAACGCCGTTGCCGCTGCCGGCCTCAACACGCCGGAATATGGGTGGGAAGAGTTGCCGGGCGAAGGCGCCTTCTACGCGCCGAAGCTGGAATGGCATCTGACCGACGCGATCGGGCGGACATGGCAGGTAGGCACGATCCAGTCGGACCGGGTTCTGCCGGAGCGACTCGACGCATCCTATGTGGGCGAAGATGGCGAACGGCACCGGCCGGTGATGCTCCACAGGGCGATTTTTGGGTCCTATGAGCGCTTCATCGGCATATTGATCGAACATTATGCGGGCAAATTCCCGCTCTGGCTCGCACCGGTGCAGGCGGTGGTCGCGACCATCGTTTCGGATGCGGACGACTACGCGAACGAGGTGGTGGAGAAGCTTCGGGCGGCGGGAATCCGCGCCGAAGTTGATGTCCGCAACGAGAAGATCAACTATAAGGTGCGTGAGCATAGCCTTGCCAAAGTCCCGAATTTGCTGGTTGTCGGCCGCCGCGAAGCCGATGAAGGCACCGTGGCGTTGCGCGAGCTGGGCAAGGAAGGCCAAAGCGTCCTTGCCGTCGATGATGTCATCGCGCGCCTTGCAAAGGACGCGCTGGCTCCCGATATGCAGTGAGGCGGCAATGCCACATGGGGCCGGTGAATCCGCAACTGCGGACTTGCCGCCCCTTTCGGCTTTGCGCTAAAGACCCCGCCAGATTCTTGAAGTTTCCATAGGAGAAGCCGCTATACGTCCCCCAATGATGCGCCGCCCGATGGCGCCGCCGCCTAAGTCCGGTCCCCGTTACAATGAGTTCATCACCGTGCCCAAGGTGCGCGTGATCGACGACGAAGGCGAAAATCTGGGCGTGATGTATACGCAGGAGGCTATCGAGCGCGCCTATGAGATCGGGCTGGACCTGGTCGAAGTGTCGCCGACCGCCGATCCGCCGGTTTGCAAGTTCCTGGACATCGGCAAGTACAAGTACGAGGCCCAGAAAAAGGCGAACATCGCCCGCAAGACCCAGAAGACGCAGGAACTCAAAGAGATCAAGATGCGTCCGAACATCGACGATCATGACTATGATACGAAGATGAAGAAGGTCCATGATTTCATCGGCGACGGCGACAAGGTGAAGATCACCCTGCGCTTTCGCGGCCGCGAATTGTCGCACCAGCAGCTCGGCATGCAGCTGCTCCAGCGCGTGGCGGAAAATGTCGGCGAGATCGCGAAGGTCGAAGCCTATCCGCGCATGGAAGGCCGCCAGATGCTGATGGTGCTGGCGCCGAAATAAGGCTTGCCGCTTTGGCAGATGCAATTGGGCGGGGTCTGGGTTCAGGCTCCGCCCATTTTGTTATGGAGACGCCGGAGCACGGAGCGTGAAGCAGTTGCAGGGCGCGAGTTCGATGAGGGTCGACAGCGGGCTTCGGCTGGTTCATGCATGAGGCGCGGCAAAGATAAGCCGTGGTCTTGTGAAGCTTTTCCGACCCATCGGCTCGGTGAGTTTCAGCTTTTATGCGAAGCGTTTTCCGGACGGACCGGCAAGTCCGGTTGGTGCGGGCCGCTCGAAATGGCAGAGAGGGTGAATATGTTCAGCCACATCATGGTGGGTGCCGACGACATTCAGGAATCCAAGCAATTTTACGACGCGACGCTGGGCGCACTGGGCATCCCCCCGGGTTTCATCGACGACAAGGGCCGCGTCTTTTACATGACGCAAAGCGGCGTGTTCGCGATTTCCAAGCCGCTGAACGGTGAACCGGCAAGTGCTGCAAACGGGGGAACCATCGGCTTTTCCGTTTCTTCGCCCGAGCAGGCCGACGCATGGCATGCGGCGGGCATCGCGGCAGGCGGCGCGACCTGCGAAGACCCCCCGGGTGTTCGTGACAGCGGTGTAGTCAAATTATACCTCGCCTATCTGCGCGACCCGGCAGGCAACAAGCTGTGCGCGCTGCACCACATGGCGGGTTGAGTTAGATCGGGGCTTCAGGAGCGCGGCTGTAGCGCTCCTGAATTTTCGCGTTTCAGGTCAGTTTGGAACGACCAGATATTTTTCGCCGGTGCGCCGGGCATTGTAGGTGAGCACTGCGTCGCGGCTGAGCGCTTCGGACAGTGAAATATGGCCCTTATAGTGGCTCGCGAAGGTGGTGGTGATATTGTCCATCACGCGCTGCTTCATCCGTTCGATCGATTCCGGCCCGGCGCTTTGCAGGAAGGGGAAGAGTAGCCAGCCGCCGACAGACCAGCCGAAACCAAAGCTGCGCGTCAGGATGGTGGGCGAAAGGTCGAGTGCGCCGTAAATATAGGCTTGTTTGGGGCTGTCAGAGCCATAGCGGCTGTACGGGGCGTCCTTGCTGGCAACCTGTTCCATGGCGTGCAGGATCTGGCTGACGAGATGGCCGCCACCGATCGCGTCGAAGGCGATGGTCGCGCCAGTTGCGGCGACGGCGGCTTCCAGTTGAGCGGCGAACCCTTCTTCCGAACTGTTGAGCACATGTTCGGCGCCGATATCCTTGAGGATAGCCACTTGAGCATCGTTGCGCACGATGTTCACCAGCGGAATGCCATCTTCCTGGGCAATGCGCACCAGCATCTGGCCAAGGTTGGAGGCGGCTGCGGTATGGACGATCGCCGTGTGCCCTTCCCGCTTCATCGTTTCGACAAAGCCCAGCGCGGTCATGGGATTGACGAAGGCGGACGCGCCCTGCTCCGCCGTCACGTCATCGGGCAAGACCATGCAGGCGCGGGCATTCACGGTGCGATATTGCGCGAACATGCTGCCACTGATCAGGGCGACGCGCTTGCCCAGCAGGGCCTGTGCTTCGGGCGAATCGCCAGCGGCGATGACGGTGCCGGCGCCTTCGTTGCCGATCGTCATTGGCTGACCGACCCGCCCTGCAAGCGCGCGGCGCGCGGCGTCGGGCATGCGTGCGATGATGCGGCCTTCGCTATATTCAGCGTTTTCGAGGTCGGCAGACGCGAAGAGCAGCGCGAGGTCGGACGGATTGATCGGCGCGGCCTCGACACGGACCAGCACTTCGTCCGCCTGCGGAGGTGGGAGCCTCTCCTCGGCGAGTTCCACGATCAAGCGACCATCCGCATCCAAGGTCGACAGGAGTTTCAGGCCTTGGATCTCGGTCATGTCGCTTTCCTTTCTCAGGCGGAGGGGCGGGCGCTGTAGAGGTTGGGGTACATCGCCTTGAACGCGGCGAGCTTGGGCATGTCCCACCGCTTGATATAGGGATGCCGCGGGTTGCGGGTCAGGAAATCCTGGTGATAGGCGTCAGCGGACTGGAAGCCGGTGAACCGTTCGACCTTCGTCACGATCGGGTCCCGCCACAGGCCTGCCTTGCCCAATTGCGCGAGATAGGCGCGGGCCGCCTTGTCCTGGCCGGGCGTCAGCGGAAAGAGCGCGCTGCGATATTGGGTGCCGCGATCGGGGCCCTGATAATTGAGCGTGGTAGGATCGGCGATGACAGAGAAGAAAACGCGCAGCAAGGTGCCGTAGCTCACCTGGCGCGGATCATAGGTGACGCGGACGGCTTCGGCGAACCCTGTGTCGCCCTGGCTGACGCGGTCATAATCGACCTTGAGGTTGGCAGGGCCACCGGCGAACCCGGAGGTGACGAGGCGCACCCCCTTGATGTGGGAGAAGACGCCCTCGACGCCCCAGAAGCAGCCGCCAGCGAAGACAGCGGTTTCGAGCTTGCGCGTCGCCGGAGCGTCTATCGCGGGCACGGGAGCAAGCACGGGACGCTCGGCGCGCAGGGGAGAGGCGACGGCGATGGCCGCCGAGAAGACGAGGAGAAAGGCGTTAACGCGCCGCATGTTCGGTCGCCTGCGGAGCGCTTTCAGGCGCGGCCATGGCGGGGGTGGTGAGCGCAGGAGGCTCGGCTACGTGAAAGGCGAACAGGCCAGCGGAGCCGATCGCGAAGCCGCCGAGGAATCGCAGGAAGAGGTCCGACTTCAGGAATGTCAGCATGGCTTTCTTCCTTTCTATCTTTGCCTGGGCGGAGTGGGATAGCAGCAGGCGGGTTAGCCTTTGGTGAACAAGGCCGACCAATCAGTTTCTAGTTGAAACGCGATATAGGCAGCCGGGTTCTGGCTGCAAGAGGCTGTCTCGGACGCAGATCCGATTTTTTCAAATAGAGCGTCCCTCCCCATATTCGGAATGGGGAGGGATGATCAGCTCACTTGAGTGCGGCGCAGGCTTCCTGGATGCGCTTGCATGCCTTGGCCAGCACCTCTTCCGACGTCGCATAGCTGATGCGGAAGGCGGGCGAGAGGCCGAAGGCGGCGCCGTGAACCGCAGCCACGCGGGCCTCGTCGAGGAAATAGCCGATCAGCGTTTCGTCGCTGTCGATCAGCTGGCCTTTGGGCGCGGTCTTGCCGATCACGCCGCTGGCGTCGGGATAGACGTAGAAAGCGCCTTCGGGCGTCGGGCAGTCGAGACCCGGCGCGTCGTTCAGCATCGACACCACCATGTCGCGACGCTTCTTGAAGGCGGCGTTGCGCTCTTCCAGGAAGTCCTGATCGCCGGTCAGCGCGGCGACGGCGGCCGCCTGGCTGATCGAGCAGGGGTTCGACGTGGACTGTGACTGGAGCTTGCCCATAGCCTTGATGATCCATTCGGGACCACCGGCGAACCCGATGCGCCAGCCGGTCATCGAGAAGGCCTTGGAGCAGCCGTTGACCGTCAGGGTGCGCTCATAGAGGTCCGGGCAGACCTGCGCGATCGTCGCGAAGGGGGTCGGCGCGTACCAGACATGCTCATACATGTCGTCGGTCATGATCAGGACGTGCGGATGGCGACGCAGCACTTCGCCCAGATCCTTTAGCTCGCTAGCCGAATAGGCCGCACCTGAAGGGTTGGACGGCGAGTTAAGGATCAGCCACTTGGTGCGCGGGGTGATCGCGGCGTCCAGCTGCGCGGCGGTGATCTTGTAGCCCTGGCTCGCGGGGCCTTCGACGAAGACGGGGGTGCCGCCCGCGAAGTTCACGATGTCAGGATAGCTGACCCAATAGGGCGCGGGGATGATGACCTCATCGCCCACATCGACGGTCGCGACCAGCGCGTTGAACAGGGTGTGCTTGCCGCCCGAATTCACGCTGATCTGGCTGCGCTTATAATCGAGCCCATTGTCGCGCTTGAACTTGAAGGCGACCGCGTCCTTGAGGTCAGCGGTGCCGTCCACGTCGGTGTAGCGGGTCAGGTTCTTGCGTATCGCGGCGATGCCCGCTTCCTTGACGAAGTCGGGCGTGTCGAAATCGGGTTCGCCCGCCGAGAGGCCAATGACATCGACGCCATCGGCTTTAAGGGCATTCACGCGCGCGCTCATCGCCAGGGTGGCGGAGGGCTGGATGCGACCGAGGGCAGCGGAAGTCTGGCTCATCGTGACACTCTTTCTGATGGATAGTGAATCCGCCCGGGCGGACGCGAGGCTCCTTAGTGCGCTATCACGCGGTGGGCAACCGCCAGTTGGGATGGGGTGGCTTCATCCTCTTCGTCATACCCGCGAAAGCTGGAATCTGACGAGGAGCTGTAAACCCAGCCTGAGATCCCCCAGCTTTCGCTGGGATGACGGCGTTATTTGACCAGCGACGCGGCGACCATTCCTCTGGCGGCGTTGCCGATGAAGAAGCCGTGGGCAAGGTCGCTGGGGCGCAGGTCGTCTTCGATCGCTTCGCCCATTTCGATGAGGCTGCGGCGCAGGACGCCGGGGAGCAGCCCGCGCGAAAGCGGCGGCGTCACCAGCTTGTCCCCCCGTTCGACGAAGATCGAGGAGAAGCAGCCTTCGGTAAGGAAGCCATCCTCGTCGGTCATCAGCACCTCATAGGTGCCCCCCCGCTTCAGCGCATCGCGGTAAACGCTGCGATCCGTCGTCTTGTGGATCAGGCGCAGGTCGTCGGAGGAGCTCTGGCGGGGAACGATAGCCACATGCATGATCGCCTGTGGCCAGGTGCGATGTTCGCGCACCTCTATCGCGATCGAGCCGCGCCGCGAGACAAGGAGGCGAAGGCGGCTGCGTTCGCGCAGGCGAAAGGTCGCGGCCTGCAATTCGTTGCGGACTTCATGGCGGTCGAAACTGAAATCAAGCGCCTCAGCGCTTTCCTTCAACCGTTCCAAGTGCAACTCCAGCAGCCTGATGCCCTCGACGGGATCGAAAGCCATGGTTTCGAGCAGATCAAACCGTCCGTCAGCCAATGACATCGAAACTATTCAAGCCCCCTATTGTGCTGCGGTCGTGAGGAAGCGCCCCTTGGCCAGACATTCCGCCCACTCGGATACCGCATCCGAGTCCGCGACGATGCCCGAACCCAATCCCAGGCGCCCTTCCCTGCTGCCTTCTTCAACCCAAATCGTGCGAATGGCAACATTGAAGGCGGCATCTCCATTGGGATCGATCCAGCCCATGGTGCCTGTGTAGATGTCGCGGGGATAGGCCTCCACCGCGTCGATGATCTCCATCGCCCGCACCTTGGGCGCCCCGGTGATCGACCCGCACGGGAAGAGGACGCGCAATATGTCGATCGGTGACAGGCCGGGCAGCATCCGGGCACGGATGGTCGAGACCATCTGGTGGACGGTCGGATAGGTTTCCACATGAAAGAGGTCGGGCACCGTCACCGTGCCCGCGCGCGACACGCGGGACAGGTCATTGCGCAGCAAGTCGACGATCATGAGATTTTCGGCGCGCTGCTTGGCATCCTGCTCCAATTCGCGCGCCAGCGCCGCGTCGGCGGCGGGATCGGCCGCGCGGCGGGCGGTGCCCTTCATGGGCCGCGCGGTCAGCTGCCCGCGCACATTGGTGAAGAAGAGTTCGGGCGAAAAGGAGAGGATATCATGCGCGCCAGTGCGGATGATACCGCCATAGCCGGCGCGCTGGCGCGGGCGGATAGCGGCATAAAGCGCCATGATGTCGCCGGTGAAGCGGGCGGAGCAAGGGAAAGTCAGATTGGCCTGATAGATGTCGCCAGCGCGGATATAATCCTGAACCCGGGCGAAGGCAGCGTGGTAGGTCTTTTCGTCCAGCAGGGGACGGGGCGCTTCGACCGTGGCGGTGGCGGGATCGGGAAGCAGGTCCGGCATCAGTGCCGGGTCGATCAAGCGGTGACCTTCGAACAGGCCGAACCAGAGCAGCGGCATGCCCGGTTTGCGATCCCCTTGCCCAGCAGCCAGGGCAAGCAGCCGGTCCTCCAAGACAAGGCCGGCCTCATAGCTCATATAGCCTGCCGCGTGCAGGCCCAGTTCCGCCGCTTCTGCAAGGCGATCAAGCGCAGGCTGCACTTCCTCTAGGCTGTTTGCGCAAATGACTTCCACAGGGTCGCGATAGAGGCGCGCAGGCGCGGGATTGCGCTCTCGCGCATCGTCGAACAGGACAAAGGCTTCGGAAGAACCCGGCAATCGCATCTGCGCCGTCTTAACAGCCTTTTGGCCGGGAGGAAGGGCGGCGGATGCTTAAACCCTTGTTGCGTAGATCGGCGGTCAGCCATAGGGACGGCGCATGAGCGACAACCCTTCTACCGATGTGGCGGTGCGCCCGCTCAGGTCCGCAGTGCTGTGGGGGCTGAAGGGGCGCTGTCCTGCCTGTGGCGAAGGCGCGATGTTCGCGCGGTTCCTGAAGCCAAGTGCGGCGTGCAGTGCGTGCGGGCAGCCGTGGAATGTGTCGCAGGCCGATGACTTTCCGGCCTATATCGTGATCCTGCTACTGGGACACATATTGGTGCCATTGATGATTGAGGTGAATAGCGCGCTCGCCATTCCGCTGGGAATGCAGGCGCTGCTGTGGCCGGGACTGGCGATGGTGCTGGCAGGGGTAATGATCCAACCGGTCAAGGGAGCGGTGATCGCGTTTCAATGGGCGCGGCGGATGGATGGGTTTGCTGGTTGAATCAGCGCCCGCCGGGTTCCGGGCTGGTTTGTTCACGCGGAGATGCGGGATTCCTGTGTTGGAGCAGGACCCATCCGGGCCTCCACTCTTCACCATCTCGCCTATTTATGTGGAAATCCCAGTCCCGTTCGGGCTGAGCTTGTCGAAGCCCTTTTCTTCTAAGAGGAAGAAGAGCCCTTCGACAGGCTCAGGGCGAACGGTGGGAACGCGCGGCTTGGCATCACGAGACCAGCCTGCGCTGGGGTGACGGCTATCTGTTGAGGTCCCGTTGCGCTGAGCCGGCGAGAATCTGATCAGTCGGGCTTGCGCAGGAAGTTGCGTTCCATGGCTTCGCGCAGGCTGGCGTCGATGATGCGGCGGCCTTCGGAGCCGTGGGTGACGACGGTGGTGTCGCAGGTGGCGACGCAGACGCCCTTCTGGAATGCGGCGGAGCTGACGGTCCAGCTGGTGCGGCCGATATGGCCGATGCCGCAATGGACTTCGAACGGATAGGGGAAGTGCGATTCCTCGACGAAGTTCAGCGACACGGCGGCGACCAGCCAGCGGACGCCCTGCTCCTGCGGATGGCGGCCGAGATGATGGTGGAAGCGGATGCGGGCGGTTTCGAAGATACCCGAGATAGCCACATTGTTGATGTGGCCCATCGTGTCGATATCCTGGAAGCGCGTGTCCATGCTGGTGATGAAGCTGTATGCTTCCGGGCTCAGCCGCCAGGATTCGGGTTTTGCCATGTCCTGCTTTCCGATGGTTGTCCTTTAAAGCTCTTAAGCTTCATGGGCGCGGATTCAATCGCCTGGACAAAATTGGCGTCACTGCGACCTTTTTGACACAGCCGATGTTTGTGGCGATGCAACAGAGGCTAGCGCGGCCCAGCGATGGACTTTTGCCCCCCATTTCTGCCAAAGCCGGTGAATGATCGACCAGGCGCAGAATGTCCGTATCGAAGATGGCGTTTTCCTGGGCTTCGTGCTGCTGGTGTCGGTGGCGTTCGCCCTGGTGATCGAACCATTTTTCGCGGCGATCCTGTGGGGCGTGATCGCGGCCATATTGTTCGCGCCGATCAACCAGAACCTGTTGCGGCAGATGCCGGGTCGCCCGAACAGCGCCGCCAGTCTTACCCTGTTGCTGATCGTCGCGGTCGTCATCCTGCCGGCGATCGTCCTTGGCGTGGCGCTAGTGCAGGAAGCGACGCTCTTCTACGCCAAGGTGCAGTCCGGGCAGATCAACATTCCCGCGATGTTCAATGCGTTTCAGGCCAGCCTCCCCGACTGGGCATCGGCGCTGCTGGAGCGGGTCGGCATCACCAACTTCGCGACCGTGCGAACCATGTTGAGCGAAGGAATCGCCAACAGCTTTCAGTCCGTCGCCGCTCAGGTCTTCCAGATCGGGCAGAGTGCGTTCAGCTTTTTCGTGGCCTTGAGCGTCTCGCTTTACCTCACCTTCTTCCTGTTGCGCGACGGTTCCGCGCTGGCGGCGCGGCTAGATCGGGCGGCACCGCTGCGCACCACGCACAGGCGGGCGTTGATGGAGCAGTTCGTGATCGTCATTCGCGCGACGATCAAGGGCAGCGTCGTCGTGGCCATCGTCCAGGGCATGATCGGCGGTATCGTGTTCTGGATGCTGGGCATACAGGGGCCGCTGCTGTGGGGCGTGCTGATGGGCTGTTTCTCGCTGATCCCGGCGGTGGGCACGGGGCTCGTCTGGGTGCCGGTCGCGCTATACCTACTGGCGACCGGCGCCGTGGCGAAGGCGATCATCCTCGTCGCCTGCGGCCTGTTCGTCATCGGCCTGGTCGATAATCTGTTGCGGCCGATATTGGTCGGGCGGGATACGCGCATCCCCGACTATGTGGTGCTGATCACCACCTTGGGCGGCATCGACATGTTCGGGTTCAACGGCATCGTGATCGGGCCGGTGATCGCGGCGCTGTTCATCGCGACATGGAACATCGTCACGCGGATGCGGACCGGGAACGGCCTTGAAGGACCACTGACCCAGGAAGAGGCGCGGCCCGTCACGCCCGAATTCTAAAAAGGGCCGCGCTGTTTCCCGTCAGGGTGCTCCGGCAGCGGTGCCGAACTTCTTGTCGAGAGCGGTAACCTGCTCGCGATGATGCTCGATCAGTTTGACGGTCGATTGGGCCAGTTTCTTGAGCGCGGGATAGTCGCCGCGGTTGGCGTAGCTGCCGTGCAGGTTGAACGCTTCCTGATGCGCGGCGGATTGCTGGCCCACATATTGGGCATCGAACTCGGCGTCGCTTGCGCCCTTCAGGTTCGACAGCATCGCCTGGCGGCGTGCATCCATATGGGCAGGTATCGCGATATTGACCGGGTTATCGGCGACGAACTGCTTGAGCGCGGCGCTCGTCTTCTTGTGATCGTCGATCATCATCCTGGCGAAGGCCTTCACCTCCGGCGCCTTCGCGCGAACGAGGGCCATTTCACTGGCCTCGATCTCATACATGTCGCTGATTGCGGCTTGTGGGATGTAGAAGGTGGTGGTCACCGCGTCATTGGGGCTGGAGACCCCTTCGGGCTTAGGCCCCTCATACTGTTTGGCGACGGTGGCGGAGCCATTGGCGACTTGGGTGTCTCCGGCGACGCCGCTCGTCTGGTCGCAGGCGGCGAGGAGCAGAAGGGCCGCGCTCCCCAGCAACAGCGATGCGGGGCGGATCATGGCTGCGTCCCCTGCCCGCCCGTGCCCGGCGCGCCGATGCCCGGCATAGTGTTCGAAGCGCCGCTATCGTTCGCGGCGTTGATCGCATCCTGCTGGTCGGTGCCGCCGGGCACGCGGCCGCTCTCATTCTGGGCGGCGGGGCTGCATGCGGACAGGAAAAGCCCGGCGCATATAGTCAGGGAAAAGGGCAAATGATCGTGACGAAACGACATGCTGCTCTCCAGAAAATAGGGAACAGCAAGAACGTCGACCTGGCATGACAGGTCGCAGGGGCAGCGCCAACCTACATTAGCGCGCCGCTGCTTTTGGTTCCCGCGGGACGATCAAGCCGCCTCGGCAAGAAACGGGATTTCAGGGTTGGCGCCCTTCAGATATTTCATAACCTTCAGATAGGCGGGTTGCAGGCGCGCGGCAGTAGAGCATCGGTACGATCCGAATAGGGTTAGCGTCCCCTATCCATTTGAGCAGAAATCGGCTCCCGATCCCTTTTCTCACCCGAAAGGATGGGTGGAGCCGGGCCAGCTGGCCTCAAGTATAGGTGGCGAAATGGTGCGGCGCGTTCTGGCAGCTTTATTCTATGGTTAGGCCTGCCGTCGCCGCCTGGAGCGCGGCCGTTCGGGAGCTAATGCGGGACCGCATGAAAATCATCGTTATCGCCAGCCTCGCCTATTCGCTGATCAACTTCCGTGGACGGCTGATCGCCGCGATGATCGGGAACGGGCATGAGGTCGTCGTCTGCGCACCGGGCCGCGATCCTGAAATAGAGGAAAAGCTGGCGGCAATGGGCGCAACCTATCTGCCCATGCCGATGGCGCGCGCGGGCATGAACCCGTTCGCCGATCTTGGCACGCTGACATGGCTGATCCGCTGCTTCCGGGACAACCGGCCGGACGCAGTGCTTGCTTATACCCAAAAGCCGATCATCTATGGCGGCATCGCGAGCCGGTTTTTCCCGTCGATCCGCTTCTACGCCATGGTGAGCGGCCTCGGCCATGTCTTCAGCGATGGCGAATCGCGCCTGCTGCCCTACGTACGCCGCATCGTTTCGATCCTCTACCGGCAGGCCCTGGCCAAGTCGAAAGCGGTGTTCGTCTTCAACAGCGACGATCGCGGCGAGATGATGCGGCACAAGATACTGCGCGGGACGAATGGGGTGATCCAGGTGCCAGGGTCAGGAGTCGACCTTTCGCATTATGCACAGGCTCCCGTGCCGCCGGGGCCGCCTGTCTTCCTGATGATCGCCCGGCTGCTGCGGAACAAGGGTCTGATCGAATATGTCGAGGCGGCCAGGATCGTGCGGGCGCGCTTCCCGGATGCGCGGCTGCAATTGCTGGGGCCGCTCGATGAAAATCCGGCCGCTGTTTCGCGGGAGACGGTCTCGCAATGGCAAGACGAAGGCGTCATAGAATATCTGGGCGAAACGCGCGACGTCCGCCCCTATCTGGAGCAAGCCAGCATCTTCGTGCTGCCGAGCTGGTATCGGGAGGGCTTGCCGCGCACGATATTGGAAGCGATGGCGATGGGGCGCGGCGTAATCACGACCGACATGCCGGGATGCCGGGAACCGATCAGGCAGGGGCTGAACGGCTTCACCGTCGCACCGCGCGATGCAGGCGCCCTCGCCGATGCAATGATGCGGATATGCGCCCAGCTCGGCGTGGCAGCCAGATTGGGCTCGGCCGCGCGCGAGACGGTCGAAGAGCGCTATTCGGTCGAGATGGTGAATGCACTGCTGCTTTCGACAATGGAGATGAACAAGCCCCCTGCCGAGCAGCCCCGTAGGGCGAGGGCCAGCGCGCCGATGCTCGCCGGGGAATCCTGATGGCCGTCAGGCGCCTGATCGACATGCTGGTGGCGGCCGCCGCCCTGCCGCTGGCACTGCCCGTCATGGCTGTCATCGCCACCGCCATAAAGCTGACCGATGGCGATCCTGTGCTGTTCCGGCAGGTCCGCGTCACGAAGGGAAGACGGCGGTTCGAACTCATCAAGTTCCGGACGATGACCGACGCGCGCGATGCGCGAGGGCATTTGCTGCCCGACAGGATGCGGACCACGCGGCTTGGCCGCTTTCTCCGCCGCTCGCGCATGGACGAATTGCCGCAGCTCTGGAATATCCTGACCGGCGCCATGAGCGTGATCGGGCCCCGCCCCTTGCTGCCCGCGACCATAGAGGAAGCCGGAGAAGCTGGGCGGCGGCGATGCGAAGTCACCCCTGGACTCACGGGTTGGGCGCAGGTCAACGGCAACGCCTTGCTCGGCGAGCAGGACAAGTTTGCGCTGGACCTCTGGTATATCGCGAACCGCTCTTTGCGGCTCGACCTCATAATCCTCATTCGCACAGCCGGCGTGGCCTTATGCGGCGAACGCTTCAACCCGTCATCGATCAGGAGGGCGCATGAAGGCCATAGTCGTCGGCGCGGTTGAAAGCACGCGGGTCGCCGTTACCTGCCTCGGCGCGTCCCGGCAGTGGGATCTGGCAGCGGTCTTCACGCTGCCATCGGATCTGTCCCACCGTCATTCGGATTTCGTCGATCTTTCGGGAGAGGCAGAAAAGGCGGGCGCGCGCATGGTGCGCGCCGCCAATATCAATTCCGACGCCGCGTTGCAGGCGATCCGCGATCTTGCGCCCGATTACATCTTCGTCATCGGTTGGTCGCAGATTTGCGGCGAAGAATTCCGGGCCACCGCGAAAAGAGGCGTGGTCGGCTATCACCCCGCGCCGCTGCCGCGCCTGCGGGGACGCGCCGTCATCCCCTGGACGATCCTGCTGGATGAACCGATTTCCGCCTCGTCGTTGTTCCTGATCGACGCGGGCGTCGATAGCGGGCCGCTGCTTGGCCAGCGCTATTTCCATCTGGCGCCCGACGAGACCGCCGCCACGCTCTACGCCAAGCATATGGCCGCGCTGGAGGCGATGCTGCCGCCCGTGCTGGAGGATATTGCTAGCGGATCGCCGACCCTGACGATCCAGGATGAACGATGCGCTACCTATGCCGCGCGCAGGCGGCCCGAAGACGCGCTGATCGACTGGTCAGCGCCGGGATCGGCCATCTGGCGTAGCGTCAGGGCCTGCGGTCATCCCTATCCGGGCGCATGGACGAGCTATGCGAGCGAGAAGATCGTCATCGAAGAGGCGGCGCTGGTGCCGCTGCGCCATCATGCCGCAGCCATGCCGGGGCAGATCGTGGAGCGACTGGACACTGGCTTCATCGTGCGCTGCGGGGATCATCAGGGATTGCATGTGCTGCGCTGGCAGACCGCGCGGGAAGCGCCCCTGCCCAACCACGCTATTTTGGGGCGGACAAAGGCGGCGGCATGACGATGATCGAGACTATTCAGCGCGCGATGGTGATCGCGCCCCACCCGGACGACGAAGTGCTCGGCTGCGGCGGGACGATCGCGCGCCTTGCCGCGATGGGCCGCCATGTCGAGGTGGTCGTCGCCACACGGGGCAAGCCGCCGCGCTTCGATGCGGCGCAGGTGGAACGGGTGCAGGCCGAGGCGAAGAGGGCCCATGCGGTGCTGGGCGTTGCGCGGACGCACATGCTGGATTTCGAAGCGGCGGCACTGGATCGCGTTCCCCGCGCGGCGTTGAACGAGGGCGTCGCCGCCCTTGTGGCGGAAAGCCGCCCCGACACGCTGTTCGTTCCTTTCCCCGCCGATCTGCATTTCGATCATGGCTTGATCTTCGAAGCGGCGATGGTCGCGGCGCGTCCGGTGGGAACGCATTATCCCGCGCGCATCCTGGCTTATGAAACGGTATCGGAAACCAATTGGGCGGCGCCCTATCTGACGCCTGCCTTTCAGCCGCATGTCTTTGTCGACATCAGCGAGCATCTCGAGCGGAAGATCGAAGCCTTCGGCTGCTTTGAGTCGCAGGTCCGTGCTTTTCCCAACGAACGATCCTTCGAAACCCTGCGCGCATTGGCGCAGGTGCGGGGCAGTTGCGTCAGCCGACGGGCCGCCGAAGCCTTTGTCCTGATAAGAGAGGTAGCCTGACATGGACGCACCCGCGACTCGCCATGGAGGAGCATCGGCAAGCTTGGGCACGGATTGGGAAGGAGCAGAACGCAGCGGCCGGTCGCTGCGCATGATGCTGAGCTCCGCCGGGCGGCGGGTCGGGCTGATGCGGAGCTTTCGCGAAGCGGGGGCAGCGCTCGGCATAGACCTCATGATGTTCGCTTCGGACCTGAAGCCGGATTGGAGCCCCGTCTGCGTCGAGGCCGACAGAAGCTTTGCCGCGCCGCCCGCGGAGAGCGAAGGGTTCATCCCGGCGATGCTGGATATATGCAGGCGTGAGCAGATCGAGCTGATCGTGCCGACGATCGATACCGAGTTGATCGCTTATGCGCACGCACGCGACCAGTTCGCCGCGATCAACTGCCATGTCGCGGTCTCCGATGCGGCGGTGGTCGAGATGGCGCGGGACAAGCTGGCGACGGCGCAGTTCCTGACGGGTGCAGGCTTGCCATCCCCCGCGACGATCGCCGCTGAGGATTATCTGGCGGGCGCGGCGGACTTGCCGCTGCCGCTGCTCGCCAAGCCGCGGCATGGCAGTTCGAGCCGAGGCATCGGCATGGTCTATGATCGCGAGGAAGTGGCCGCGCTGGACGACAGCGAGCCCTATATCCTGCAGCAATTTCTCGACGGGCGGGAGTTCACCGTCAGTCTCTACTTCGATGGGGAGGGACGGATGCAGTGCGCGGTTCCGCACGAGCGACTGCGAGTGCGGGCTGGCGAGGTCGAGAAGGGCGTGACCGTCCGGAACGCAGTCATCGAAGAGCTTGCATGGCGATTGGGCGCGGCGCTTCATGGCGCGCGGAGGGCGCTGTGCTTCCAGCTCAGGATGGATGCGGCCGGGGGTGCCTCGATCTTCGAGATCAACGCACGCTTTGGCGGCGGCTATCCGCTGGCGCACCGGGCAGGCGCGCGCTTTGCACAGTGGTTGCTCGAGGAACGGCTGGGACTGCCACTCACGGCTCATGATGGCTGGCAGGACAATGTCATGATGTTGCGTTTCGATGATGCCGTTTTCGTCTGAAGCCACTCGGTTCGATCGCGTCATCGTCTTCGATCTGGATGACACGCTCTATCTGGAGCGCGACTATGTGCTGAGCGGGCTCGGGGCCGTGGGGCGATGGGCGCGCAATGCGCTGGGGATCGACGGTCTTGGCGAGATGATGCGGGCCCGGTTCGAAGCGGGATTTCGTACCCATGTCTTCGACGAAAGCTTGAAGGAGATTGGGCTGACACCGTCACCCACCCTGATCGCGCGCATGCTGGGAACATACCGCCAGCACCGGCCGGACATCCGCCTGGCACCGGATGCAGACCATTTCCTTGCCGCCCGGGACGAGAGGACAGGCTTTGCGGTGATCACGGACGGCTTTCTCGACGCGCAGCGGCGCAAGATCAGGGCTCTCGGCCTTTATGGGCGCGGCATCCATCTGGGCATCTGCACCGACAGATGGGGACGAGACTGCTGGAAGCCCAACCCGCGCGCCTTTGAACATGTCGAACAGTTGTTCGAATGTTCCGGGGCTTCGCTGACCTATGTCGCGGACAACCCGTCCAAGGATTTCACCGCGCCGCGAGAGCGCGGATGGCGGACGGTGCAGATTGCCCGGCCGGAACGCATCCATCACTTCGCCGCGCATGAGGGCGTGAAAGCCGACCGTTTCATCGAGACGCTGGAAGAGCTCTAACGCTCTACGCTCTTCTCGCTCGCGTCCGCCCATGGAGCCGCGCTGATCGCGCGGCGCAAATAGAAGGCCAGCCCCCCGAGCCAGATCACGCCGAACAGCAGATGCGCGATGTTCGCGCCCATCGCCCCGACCAGCGGGACCAGCGGAAATACGGCGCAATAGAAGGCGAGCGTGCACGCCATCGCAGTTTTCAGAAGTGCTCGCTGATCGCCCAGCGCCAGCAGTCCCGAGCGGCTTGCGGACCCACTCATGGTAAGCGTGACCGCCAGGATCTGGACAGTCAGTAGGGGCGCGGCCCCAGCAAAATGAGGTCCGACAGCGATACGCATCAGCGGCTCGCCGATCAGCAACATGCCGATGAAGCAACAGGCGCCAAAACAGGCAAGTAGCATTTCGGTCTGAAGCAGCACTCGGACGAAGGCGCGGCGCTTGCCCGCCGCAAAGAGGCGGCTGAGATCGGGATAGATGACGGCCTGCACCTGCGCACCGATCTGAAGGACCACGCGGCTGATGCGCTTGGCAATGTGAAAGAGGCCTGCGCTGGCTGGATCTGCGAGCCATCCGACGATCAGCGTGTCTACTGCCTGAGCGCTCGACCAGAGGGTGAGCGAGATGTTAGAGCCAAGCGCGAAGCGCCAGATGTCTGGAAAACGCTCGTTGATCCCTTTGGTGCTTGCCCGCAGGAGCTTCCGGAATCCAGGCTTTGGGAGCAAGCTCATCGCCCAAACGAAATTCAACGTCGATCCAAGTATCTGCGTGATTGTCCATATGATGATGATATGGAACATGCCTGCCCCGGCAAGATATGCGCCGGCCACACAGAGGAGGCGGATGAAGGCATTCACGACCTGGACATGCGCTATGGCCCGGTACTGACCCGCCAGCCTGAAGATTGCAGTAGACACACCATTGAAATTGAACAGCAGCGATATGGCGAACAGCAGCGTATAGCCGACATACTCAAGAGAAATTCCGAACAGGAAGTGTCCTATGATCGTCAGGACGCTGGCTATGGCCCAGGCCGCCACACTGCCACCGATGTCGAGCAGCCAGCCGAATTTCAGCAGTGCGAAATAGGAAGCCTCGTCTTTTCCAACATCAAGCGTCGCGCCGCTTCGGATCAGCGGTTGCCAGGATTGGAAGCTCAAGAGCCGCTCGCATGCCTGACCCAGCGTGAGGATCATGGCGAAGACGCCATAGGGTGCTGCCGTTAAGAGCCGGGCGACCAGCGCGATGGACAAAAGCGTCAGCGCCAGCGTCGCCGCCGTTCCGGTGAGAAGATGGAAAACAGCCCTTACTCGCCGATGATCTAGGACATCGCGCAGAGAGACCGAGGACAGGTTCATTCTTAAACGAAATCCGCCGGCATTCATCGACAGCCCACCTTAGATCGTGTTTTCACAACCTTAGCATGGGGCTGAAGCACGCAAGACGCAGCTTCTCTGTCGTCTTAATCCTAAATAGCCTGTCGCGGAAAAGAAGGAACGGGATGGCACTGCTTCACAAGGCGGCGCCATCCCGGTCAGCAAGAAGGAGACTGTCGGACAGCCTTAGACGAGGAGAAAATCCGCAGCCGTGAAGTTGGCGGCGGTCAGCGATGCCGTAGGATCGGCGATATCGATGCTGAACTTTGCCCCCGTCGACGTGACGACATCTAGGAAGACATTGCCCGCCGCCCCGTTGCGCGCAAATACCGTTCCAAGCCCGCCGCCTGCCGCATATTTAGTGACGCCGAGCTTTTCGAGGACGATACGATCGATGCCGTCCTGGAAATCCTCGACACGGTCGCCGCCGCCCAGCGCTCCGGGGCCCTTGAAGACGAACCAGTCATTGCCAGCGCCGCCCCAGAGCCTGTCGGCGCCCGCGTCGCCCATCATCTTGTCGAACCCGGCATCGCCATGCAGCTGATCGGCGCCGTCTCCGCCTAGCATCAAATCGTCGCCATCGCCGCCATACATGACGTCGTCGCCAGTCTCGCCACTCATTGAATCCGCGTCTCTGCCGCCGTCGAGGAAGTCATTGCCACCGCCCGCTTCAAGGCTGTCCCGGCCATCGCCGCCATAAAGCTGATCCACGCCACCCTTGGAATCAAGGATATCGTCGCCCGTCCCGCCGGACAGATAATTGTTGCCGTCTCCGCCATCGACCCTGTCATTGCCGGTTCCGCCATAGACATGATCGTCGCCCAACTGACCTTTCAGCTTATCGTTGCCATCTTCCCCGTAAATCCAGTCATTGCCTTCGCCGCCGGCAACGGCCTGAGAAGTCATCAAGCCTGTGCTGGGATTGATTTCGTTCAAGAAGCCGTCATCGCCAGCGCCCGCATAGATGATATCGTCGCCCGGCCCCGCGTCGATATAGTCTCGGCCAGCACCACTATAGATGGTGTCGTTTCCGCCATCTCCTAGAATGAGGTCGTGACCGTCGGCAGTTTCGATCCAGTCGTTGCCGTCACCGCCTTCAATCGTGCTCTTGCCGGAGCCGCCGTAGATACGGTCATTGCCTGCCCCGCCGTCGATCAAATCGTCGCCATCTTCGCCCCAGATCTGGTCGTCGCCCGATCCCCCCTTCAGGAAATCGAGACCCGCTTCACCGTGGATCGCGTCGTTGCCGTCATTGCCCTCGATATAGTCATCGCCCGATCCGCCCCACAATTGATCATGGCCCGCCGCGCCATACATGAAGTCGGCAAGGATCGTTCCCCTGATGAAGTCGTTGCCAATCGTACCGGTAAATTTCGCCATTTCCCCGCTCCCGCAAAAAGCCCGGCGGCCTCAAGTGACGCCAGGCTGATCTAACTCGCGGTGTAGCTAATATAAATGAATGTATGATTGAAATGCCCACAGGAGGCGGCTTGTTCTTGATGTACGGAGCCTGTATTGGCAAAGGATCAACAAAGATGCTGGCATTATTTCTTTGAGAGCAAGGACTTCTGCTTCGAGCTTATGATTGCCCGGAAGCCAATTGTTCTGCGAGGGGACCCGAACAGCATCGTCTAGATGTGGCAAAAACAGGCTGCTCCGTTTAAATAGCGGCGGCCTTGGTCGTCCCGATGGCGGCCTTCCAGCCGCGCGCTTTCGGGGCCTTCCCCCCAAATGGCAAGCGACAGTTCGGGATATGCGGCGCAGCTTTGGCGAAGGCGTCGAGCAACAGGTCGAAGCCCTTTTGCGGCACCAACCGCCCGACCGCGACGATCCGCCTGCCACTTGACCGCAACCCATCGAGCTGGACCGGAGCATAGGTGGGATTGGGGATCACCCACTGGCGCTGGCGCATAACGTTGCGGAAATAGCGCATCGCGCTTTTCGTCATCGTCACAGCCCATGGGCGCGGGCATAGGCATAACGGCGCAACGCCGACCACAGCATCCCGGGATATTGCAGGGCGGGATTGTTGCGCTCCGAAACGATGACGGGGATGCCGAGCGGCCTGGCGGCAAGCACGCTGACGACGTTGGTCCGCGTGGGCGTACCAATCGGCTTAGCCGACCGTCGGCCTTCTCGCATTTGGGCTAATCCCTATTGGCCTCGATCTTAGCCAAGCGCCCACTTCATGCCTCGGCCATACGTTGTAGGTTCAAGTCTATGATACTCGCAGCAACGCAATTCTTCAGCCGCCCGGCGGAAATTCTTCCACAACAAGTGGAGGATGCCTTCTTCAGTTCCCTAAAAAATCCAAACAACACGTTCAAATGCACCTGGGGTGGCCGGTTTGAGCAGCTTGATAGCCTGCTGGTGCAAGTAGCGAAAGCGCAAGGCCTTGATGTCCAGCAATTGCTGGATGTCGGGGTATCGTCGGGAACGACTACGCTTGATCTGTGCGACGCTTTAGCGCGCGAAGGGTACCGGCCCCAGATCACAGGTACGGATTATGCGATCCATGCCTGGATCGTCCCGCTCGGTATGCGTTGTGCAGCGCTGATGAGCAAGGAAGGCGAGTTGTTGCAGATCGACCTGTTCGGGCACTCACTCCCGCCATGGCGGCGACGCCTCGATTATCTGACCGGGATGTGGCTGGTGCGCCCCATCCTTACGAGCATCTTTGGCCAATTGGCAGCGCGCAAGTTGCGGGATGGCGTCGGGGGATGGAAAGTCGAGCTCGTGAGCCCGCGCATCTTGGATCATGATCGAATCTCAGTGATTGAAGATGACGTGTTAAAACCACGTATTACCTTCGCAAGTCGCTTCGATGTCGTCCGGGCGGCGAACATACTTAACGAGAATTATTTTGGAGAAGCAGATCTCCGGAAAGCGGTAAAAAATCTGCGCAGTTATTTGAAGGGACCCGGATCGTTATTATTCATTGTACGCACGCTCGCCTCGGGAGAGCATCATGGCACGTTGTTTGCGCTGCGCGAGAGCGGTGTGCTGGAGGTGGTGAAACGGATCGGGGCGGGATCAGAGATAGAAAAACTGTTGGCGACAGCATGAACAGCGTACCGCAGGAGTTTTGATGAAGGTTCTCCACGCCATAACGGCTCTGAGTGTAGGAGGCGCGGAAACCATGCTCGCGAAACTGGTCGAGTATGAGCGCATGCATGGCTTTGCCGTCCAATCGTCCGTCGCGTCCCTGATGCCACTTGGCGCGCGCGCGGATCGTATCAGGGCCAGCGGCACGCCCCTTTATGATTGCGGCCTGAGGGGCGCGTTCACCCTGCTGCCCAGCCTGTTCCGCCTTCGCGCTGTTATCCGGCAGGTGCAGCCCGACCTGATCATGGCATGGATGTACCATGCGCACATCGCTGCCACGCTGGCGAGCGGGCTGATGCCCAGAAAAATCCCCCTGATCTGGAACGTGCGCCATAGCATCGACGATATCCGTCAGGAAAAGCCCGCGCTGCGAGCGGTCGTGCGGACGGCAGCCCTGCTATCCCGCCTGCCCCACTCGATCATCTACAATTCGCATGCCGCCGCCGGACAGCATCAACGGCTCGGTTTCCACGCGCGCCATGCAATGGTGATCCCGAACGGCTTCGACCCCGATCTTTTCCGCCCTCGCGAAGGCGCGCGCGAGCAACTCGCCGCCAAACTCGGCATTGATCCCGGATCGCTGATCATCGGGATGGCGGCGCGCAATCATCCGATGAAGGACGCCGCCAACCTGGCGGAGGCAGTGCTGATTGCTAGGCAGTCGGGTGTCGATGCCCACCTCATCCTGACGGGCGAAGGGATGGATCGGCCGACGGGGCGGCTGGCGGAGCTGCTGAAGGCGCTCCCCGCCGATCGCGTGACACTGCGCGGCCATGATGGCTCACTCGCGGAACTGTTACAGGGCCTCGATCTCCTCGTCCTTCCATCGGCATGGGGCGAAGGCTTTCCCAACATTCTGGGCGAGGCGATGGCTTGCGGCATAGCCTGCATCGCGACGGATGTGGGCGACAGCGGAGGGGTGCTTGGCGGTACGGGCATCATCGTTCCCCCGCGCGATGCAGCGGCTCTCGCGGACGGCATCGTCACCTTGGACAGGATGGAGCCGGACGGGCGCCGTCAACTCGGCGCCGCTGCGCGCGACCGCGTGGAACAGAGATTTTCCATGAGCAGGATCGCCGGGATGTACAGCGATCTCTATCGGGGCGCAGGCGGCGCAGGCGCTCCTCAAAATTTGTCTCGGGCCGGCATCGGCCAAGCGCAGGTGATGTGATGGATCAGGTTCTGACAACTATCGACAGCTCAAATCAAAGGCCGGTGGGGCTAGAAATGTGCGCCAGACCTGCGCGCATTTGCTTCCCCTTTCCTGGAGGCGTGATCGGCGGAAGCCATATCTCGGCGCTCAAACTCATCCAGCGGCTTGACCGGACGCGTTTCGCGCCACTGATAGTGCTGCATCACGGATCCGGCCAAATGAGCGAATTGCTCCGCGCAGAAGGGCTCGACTTCGTCACCCTGCCGCACCGCTTTCTCGGCTCCTCGCCCGGCGTTCCGCTACGCCCGGGAACACAAGCTTTGATCGGGGCCGTCGCAGATCAATGGGCACTTGCCCGTTTTCTCAGAGAGCATGAAGTTCGCATTGTCCATACTAACGAAGGCTTGATGCATATATCCTGGGCGCTGCCGGCCCGACTAGCCGGAGCGAAACTGCTCTGGCATCATCGAGGAACGTCCAGCGCGCGGGGAGTGCGATATATCGCTCCCTTCGTAGCCAGTCGCATAATCGGAGTTTCTGCATTCGCACTCTCGGAAGTCCGGCGCGTCACCGCAGCCGCGCGTAACACATCAATTGTCTACAGCCCTTTCGAAACGCAAGCAGAACAAATTGATCGAGCAAGGGCTCATGATGATTTGACATCAGAACTGAACGTGGACTCGGCAACGCGGCTAATTGGTTTCTTCGGCAATTTGCAGGAGAGCAAAAGACCCGGAAAATTCATTGACGCGATGGCGGAGATTGTCAGGAGGCGCCCCGATCTGCCAGTCATGGGCCTCATTTTCGGTTCGCCCATGATCACGGGGATCGAAGAAGAACTGGTACAGAGGGCGAGATCCCTCAATGTGGCCGACCGGATAAGACTGATGGGCTTTCGATATCCTGCAGCCAAGTTCATGGCGGCATGTGACATCCACGCCGTAACGGCGGTAGGCGAACCATTCGGCCGAACCCTGATCGAAGCGATGCTGCTGCGTACCCCGGTCGTCGCGGCGGCCTCTGGCGGTAACTTGGAAGCGATAGAAGATGGTGTGAATGGCCTGCTTGCCACAGTGGACGATCCGGCCGCAATGGCATCGGCTATCCTGTCCCTGCTAGACGATCCCGAGCGATCCGCGAGAATAGCCGAAATGGCAGCCGCTCGAGCCGCAAAACGTTATGGCGCCGATCGCCATGTGAATCAAATCAGCACCATCTACCAGTCACTTCTCACAAATTTTCGACGGAACTAGAACAACGCCGTGGTAAGCCAGAATGCCACCGCTATTTTAGGTGTCGGCATTGCTACTTTGCTGATTGCGCCCTTTGTTGCGCCATCCAACTTATCTGGCCCTGGAAGCGGTACAATCGAAGACAGCAAACTCGGCGGATCATCCGTGCTGCCGGAGGTCGCAGGCGCGGAGGCCTTTCCTGGAGCGGAAGGGTTTGGGCGCCGTTCACGAGGCGGGCGCGGAGGAAAAATAATCGCCGTCACCACGTTGAACGACCGGGGGCCGGGATCCTTGCGTGAATGCATAGGCGCAAAGGGGCCGCGAATTTGCGTTTTCCGAGTGAGCGGCGTCATCCGCTTTACCAGCCAACGCCCCATCATCCGCAATCCATTCATTACCATTGCAGGACAGACTGCGCCCGGTGGCGGGATAATCGTCACCCATGGTGGGGGGAAAGACGGCCTAACGCCGATCGTGGTCAAGAACACGCACGACGTCATCATACGTCACATCCGCGTGCGCACCGATCGCAATGCTGCACATCGCGGCAGCAATGGGTCATTCACATTTGAAAACAGCCGCAACGTCATTTTCGATCATGTGAGCGGAGCTTGGGCCCAAGGCCAGATCGTGGCCGGTTCGAAGTTCAACAACAATATCACTATCGCCAATTCCATCTTCACCCAAGCGATTCCCAAGCGTGAAAAATGCGCGCTACTCGCTTCCCACCCGACGAAACCACAAAAGATCAGCTTCATCCGCAACATCTGCGCTCAAAATGGGGGTGGAAGTCCGCATGTGAATTTCATGCCCGGCTCTTGCATCGAGATAATAAACAATGTCCTTTACAATGCGCGCTCGCGCTTCACAGAAATCCATGAATATTTTGGGGGATCGGCCCTTAATGTAGTCAGCAATTATTACAAGGGTGGTCCGGATAGCCGGAACTATATCGCCGCCGTCGATCGAGTGGCCTATGACAATCCTCGCAATTCAGAATTATTCCTGGCTGGCAATGTGCTGGACGGCGTCCAGAAGCTGGTCACCAAGGACGCCAATGTTGCTGTCGTGGAGCGTCCCGCATGCCCTTTGAGCGTAAGGGTGATGTCGGCAGAGGAAGCTTATGCCCAGGCGCTAATGTCCGCAGGCGCCTTTCCCCGCGATTCGTTGGATGACCTCACCGCGCTCGAAGTGCGCCAGCGCTCAGGGCGGATCTTGCAGGACCGCGCGATGCTGGGCGGACCGCGTCCGTTGCCCGCAATTGCACCCGGCATGCCCTATGTTGACTTGGACGAGGATGGAATGGCCGACAGTTGGGAGAGGATCCACGGAATGGACCCGCGAAAGAACGACGCCTGGCAGGATGCCGATCACGATAAGTGGCTAAACCTTGATGAGTTTCTAGATTTCGCTCATCGCCAGGTCATGGCCGGGCGGCATATCCGCTGATGCCCTTGCGTCCTAATATTGAAGACGGATCTCTGCCCCCAAGATCGTACGATCGAAGTCATCAAATGCTCTGCTGCTATCTCGCTTGGCAATACGCCCAGTAAGAGCAAAAGATATATTGCGATTCAACAAATATTCGATTTCAGCTACGCCCGCCACCGTCTCTTCGTGCTGGTTCGTACCGATGAAGTTGCTGCGGCGGTACAGCGCAGAAGCTTGCCAGCGGATATTGTGATAGATTTCATTCTGGAAACCAAGACGCACTCTGGTATCGGTCCGCGACTGCGCCCCGCTTCGTACCGTGGCAACATCGCCCTGGAAGCCATCGAGCGTGATCGCCCATCGCGGCGACGGCGTATAGGTTAGCCCAGCCGACACCGAGAGCCCGGTGCGGCTGTCGAACCGCGGATCATCGGGATTGAAGCGGAATACGCCGACAGCTGCTTCGCCACGGATCAGGCCGCCCGGCTCAAAGGAAACGCCAGCTCGAGCTCCATAAGTCTTGGAGTCACGGTTCGTCCCCGACGCGTCGACCGCCAGCCGGAAGCTCCTCCTAGAGTAGAACGCTTCGCCAAACACGTCCATCATGCCGCTCACCCGATAACCGAGCCGCGCGGAGGCGGAATATTGGTCATGATCGCGTTCGGAATCAACCGAGGCAAGCGCATTATTCTTGAGCGCACTGCCTTTTAGGCTCACGGTGACGCGAGCGCCCCGATGCGTATAGCCAAGGTCGCCTTGCCAAAGGTCATATTTGCGGGGGGACGAGCCGGCCCCGGTGCGGGATTCAGGTTCACCCCGGTCTTCGACCAGCCGTGTCCAGCCAACATTGGCGCTGATCGCGTCGCTGCCCGACAGATTGTATACGCCGCCGAGGCTTGCGTTGATGCCCTCGGAGTTTTCAGACTCGTTTTTGAAATAGCGCCGGACGACGCCCCGCGCCTCCGCGGACAGCTGGAACTTGTCGTCACTCAGTCGCAGGTTGAGCCAGGGCGAGATGGTCAGGCGTTCATCATCGATCTTGTCCGAAGGCAGCGCATAAATGTTGGAATCATATTCCAGCCGGACGTCTGCGCCGAGATAAGCCGAAATCCTCCCCAACTGGACTGCTTTTGCCTCATATTCCTCGGGTGTTTCCAGCAGCGGCGTGGCCCTGTCCAATTGCTGAGCGGCCGCTGGCAATGCGGTCGCCGCAAGTATGATGCAGGAGCAGAATGGGAGGAGGCGTGCTGCTGTCAAAACCATTTCTCCACGACTTTGATGGTGTCACCCGGTTGGATCGGCGTATTTTCGGATGCTTTGGCGGTCGATGCCTGCCCATCCACCTGACGGATGATGGCGACAGTGTTCTTGTTGGCGCGGAAGGTGTAGCCACCGGCCACCGACACAGCCGTGACGACAGTCATGCCCGGCCGATAAGGATATTCACCCGGGCTGCGCACTTCGCCAAGAATATAGATGGGACGCAGCTTCACAGGCTGAATGCTGACGGCAGGCGACACCATCAGCCTCTTTTCCACCAGCAGGGCAGCGACCCGCTGCTCCAGTTCGGGTATCGTCGAGCCCTTGACCGGAATCCCGCCCATCAGCGGCAGCGTCAGTTCTCCGCGATCGTTGACAACGAAAGCCGTGCCGTTTTCGATCTCCGTCAGGCCGGGGATGATGACGCGAAGCTCATCGCCCGGCCCCAACCTGTACTGATCAGCGTTAGCGGTGGAAACGGCAGGCAGTCCGCCAACCGAGCCTGCACAGGCCGAAAGGGCCAGCATGAGGGAAATGCCGAAAGACTGGACGATCCGCATGACCACCTCCCATATCTCTGACCATCTCTGGCCATTTTGTTTCAGTTTCAGAACAGAAATAAGTTCAAGTCAATTGCTGCTGTATAGTTGCTTGTTCAGTAACGATAATTTCCCGCCTTCATTGCCAATTGCTTCCAGCAACGTCTCGATCATGAAGTGCATCGCCGCTTCTCCGAGAAGATGGTCCACCGGAAGCATGAGACTGCGCTCGCCTATCTCGGCAGCGACGGGGAGCGGCCGCAGATTGGGATGGGCGCTGTTGCGCACCGCCAACTCGCGCGACATGTCCGGGCAGGAACCCGTTCCCGCCGGAATGCCGCGCCGGGCGAGCGCCGCGATCACCTCGGATCGCGCCACCGCTGGATCGAGCAGCAGATAGAATTTATAATAGGCATGTTCGATCCCATCAGGCACCTGCGGAAGCGCGATCAGCGGGTGGCCGCTCAAGCCTGCGCGCAGAATGGCGGCATTGGCGCGGCGGCGGGCCAGCCAGGATGGCAGCTTGCGCAGCTGGGCCCGGCCGATCGCGGCCTGCATCTCCGTCAACCGCCAGTTGGTGCCGAAACTTTCGTGCAAATAGCGGAAGGCATTGCCAGCCGAAGGCGCGCTGAGCATCGCGACATTCTTGCCATGGTCCTTATAGGCCCAGGCTCGTTCCCAATGGGCTTCATCCTTCAGCAGCAGCATGCCGCCCTCGCCACCTGCCGACATGATCTTGTCCGTGCAGAAGGAAAAGGCGGAAGCATGCCCGAAGGAACCCACCATCTTTCCCCGGATCGCGGCGCCATGCGCCTGGGCACAGTCCTCGACCAGCCACAGGCCATGTCGATCCGCAATGGCCAGTAGCCCGTCCATGTCGCATGGCCAGCCCGCCAGATGCACGCACAGTATCGCCCTTGTCCGCTCATTGATCAGCGGGATGACGGCGGCGGGATCTATGGTGTGGCTGTTCCGGTCTATGTCGGCGAACACCGGCACCGCCCCGACAGCAGCTACTGCCGAAGCGCTCGCGAAGAAGCTGCGCGCCGGCACGATCACCTCGTCGCCCGGCCGAACGCCCAGAGCGCGAAACGCGAGCTCCAGCGCGAGCGTGCCGTTCGCCAGCGATATGGCGTGCGGCATGCCGCAATAGTCGGCAAACTCCCGCTCGAACGCGCGGCACTCATCGCCATGCACCAGCGAATTGACCCGGCCGCTTTGCAATACATGGACGACTGCGTCGATTTCGTCCTGCTCATATTGCGGCCAGCGCTGCTCGGGCGGCGGGAACGGCGCAGCCAAAGGCGTCGCGCCACTGATTTCACGATTTTGGACAATCTGGTTCATCGACTTCCAGCCCTCACGCTGATCTTTGGGACGGCTGCGAGCCGGAGCGTCTGAAGCGCAGTCCGTCATTCATTCGCAGCCTTGCCCACAAGATCGATTTCGCGGGTCAGTTCGCGCAGCGTCTTGGCCCAGGTGGATTGGGCAGGAGCGCGCAGCAATTCCTTCATCAGGTCGCGAACCCCATCCTCATCATGGGCATGGATCAGGCTCGCCAGTTCGGTGAAGGCGTTGACCAGCTTTTCCAGCGGCACGGGGCAAGGACTGGCCTCGATCACGCCAGGAATGGTGGAGCGAAGCTGTTCCTCGGTCGTGTCGAACAGTTCCTCGTAGAGCTTCTCGCCCGGGCGCAGGCCGACGAACTTGATGGGCACGTCGATGTCCGGACGCAGCCCCGCAAGTCGGATCATCCTGCGCGCGATATCGACGATCTTGATCGGCTCGCCCATGTCGAGGACGAAGATCGTGCCGCGGTCAATATTCGTTTCCATCGCGCGGGCACTGCTCTGCAGGATGAGCTGCACAGCTTCGCCGACGGTCATGAAATAGCGCTTGATGTCAGGATGCGTGATGGTGAGCGGCTTTCCGGCGGCCATCTGCTGTTGCAGCAGGGGCACGAGCGAGCCGCTGGAACCCAGCACATTGCCGAACCGGACGGTCATGAAGCGCGGACTGTCCGGATCGCACTGACCAATGAGGTCGAGCGCCTGGCAATAAAGTTCGCCCAGGCGCTTGGTCGTGCCCATGACACCGACGGGATTGACCGCCTTGTCGGTCGACACCTGGATCATCGCAAGCGCGCCATAGGCGCAGACCGCATCGGCGACGTTGCGCGTGCCAAGCACATTGGTGTGTGCGCCTTCGCACGGGTTGGCCTCGACGATCGGCACATGCTTGAGCGCGGCCGCATGGAAGACGACCTCCGGCTGATGGCGCTCGAAGACGTCATTGAGCGCCGCGCGATCACGGATCGAGCAGAGTTCAGGGCGGCAGATGACCTCGGGAAACTTGTCCCGGACCTGCATCTCGATCGTGTAGAGATTGAACTCCGAATGGTCGAGCAGCACGATCTCCGCTGGGCGGAAGGTTGCGATTTGGCGCACCAGCTCGCCGCCGATCGTGCCGCCTGCCCCAGTGACCAATATCCGACGGCCACGGATCAGCCGGTCGACGATATTGCGCTGGAGGGACACTTCGGGACGGCCGAGCAGGTCGGCAAGCTCGAACTGCTTGATCTCGATGCGCGGTTCCCCATCCTTCGTTTTCTGCAGGTCGTTGGCATGGGCGACGGTAAGGTCGCACTGGTCCGCCAGCTTGACCAGATGGGAGAAGGAGCGGCGCGGCATCGTCTTGTCGCCGCGGATGACAAGGCTCTCGGGCTTCAGCCCGCGTGTCGCCAGCGTCTCGACGATCTGGGGCAGCTTGTCGGGTGAACCGAGCACGGGAATTCCCGCGATCTGCAGCCTCGTCTCGCGGCTGTCGAAGGTGAGAGCACCCACGACATTGAAACGGTTCGTGCGTTCGGCGCGCAACATGTCGATGAGCGACCGGATCCAGTCGAGCTCGCCGAGCAGCAGGATATTGTGGCTGCCGCCCGGCGGCACGATATGGGCAAGGGCAAATTCGCGCAGGCCACGGCGCACCGTTCGCACGCCGATCATGGCGACCAGCAACAGGGCGGAGTGCAGCAGAGCAAAGCCGACCGCCTCCAGCGGGGCAGCCCTGATCTTGGCGGAGAGGATCAGGCACATCCCCCAGGCCGCCGCCGCGCCTCCGGCCACCGCCGTCGACAAGGTGATGCCGTCGCCAAAGGAGAGGAAGCGCCAGCTCCGCCAATAAAGGCCCGTCAGGCAAAGGGTGAACACTGCCACCAGGCTGAAGAAGAACATGAGGCTGGGGCGATCATGGAAGGCCGTCGAAACCGTCCCCGGCATCGTCATGACCACCGCAAGCAAGGTGATCAGGATCAATGATGCATCGATCAGCATCAGCGCTGCAAAACGCGCAGGCCCGGGGAAGCCGGTCGGCCGTGTCAGCAGATCATGGAGCAATATCGCCCAAACCGGCGCGCCTGCGGGCACATTTTCCCGCAGGTCCACGCCGTCGTCGAGAATTGGGTCAGATCCAGCGGGCGGTGCGCTCGCATCCATAGCAAAACCCTTGCGGTTCAAGAAAAGACCTTCGACGATCGCGCACCGCATAGGTCGAAAACATCTTCGCGGCATGCAGAGCGTGATCGTTCAAGTCACCGCCAAACGGTAACGACTTGGGTTTCACCCGCAATGAACCAGACAGCTATCATCCCTAGTGGCAGAAAATGGGCGCCAGCGATGGCCGAAGGAGCAGAATTCCCGACGCTGGCAGCCCGAATGATTTACCGGATGAGGTCGGAGTAAATCTTTTGGCTAATTGACAGCAGCCCACGCGGTGTTGGCACCGCGATCTTCCGAACGCCCGGATGCGCCTAATAACGCCGGTGGTCCTTTGATGCTGTCACAAACGAATCGGACACTTGGTCTATGCCGCCCGGTCATATTGCAGCGAAAATGGAATGTGGCACATGATTTCAACCATTTTGCCAAACATGTGAAAAGACAGGACCTTACCTGATCCGCCTCCTGAACATTCTTTATACAAGTTAAGTTTTTACAGAAAGTTACGCCTATTGTTCAGATCGGCAGTTGTGATACTCTCCGGCTCGATAAGATTGGGGTCGCCTTCAGGCAGTGCTTTTGCATTTCAATCCATCACGGCGTGCCGATGATGTTGAGGGAGGCGAACGATGACAATAGTTTCAGATGTCGTGCTTGTGGGCGGAAGCTCGATCGTCAGGGAAGGTTTGCGGCGGCTGTTGTCCTCCCAGCACCGCCATATTCTCTATACGGGCGCCAAGCTTGATGAGTTCCTCCTTTCGGAAACGGACTGCCCCGCATGTCTGCTGCTGCTGATCGAGGATCAGGACAGGGAATGGAGCGGCGCTGCCCTTGCCGAGGTGCGCGAGCAATGTCCTGCCGCCCGCATCGCCATTCTCGCCAACAAATTTGACTTCGACACGATGCTGGATGCTTTTCGGGCCGGGGCGGAAGGCTATCTGATCAACGACCTCTCTTGCGAAAGACTGGGCGGATATCTCGATCTCATAGCGCTTGGAGAAAAGATTTTCCCGTCACAACTGGCTCAGCAGCTGATCGACCAAGCCACGACTTGCGAGGAGGTTCCTGATGCCGTGTCGATCGACGGCGCCAATCTTTCCGCGCGGGAGATGGAAATCTTGCAGCGCCTGATCGCCGGATTGCCCAACAAGGTCATATCGCGCCAGCTGTCGATCAGCGAGGCCACGGTTAAGGTCCATGTGAAGGCGGTACTCCGCAAACTGCGCGTGTCCAACCGCACCCAGGCAGCGATATGGGCCGCGAGCCAAGGGCTGCACGGCATGGCTGGCGGCGATACGTCGCCTTCATATCCAGCAGCTTCTTTTGCTGGGGCAAGCCGGAGCAGCTTTTCATCCAAGGGTAACGGAGGCGATGCGGCGGGTTCTCGCGCGAACGCCTGACGACGCATCCCTTGATAAGCCACGCAAAGATTTCACCTTTTATCCTGGTCGGGGTTATCCAATTGGATATTCCGACATGCTCTTATGATCGCTGAACAGGCATTTTGTGCAATGGACTAGAGGCGACCAGATTTGCATCCTAGCTGCGAAAAGGTTCAGCTAACCAAGCGGAGCGCAGTGCGTGCGGATCAGTCATTATCAGGCAAGCCGCTACCCGTTGCCCAGCAGCCCGCGCGGCAACCTTCCCCAGGATCAGGCGCAGTCCTGGACCGACGAACTTCACAGATGGGAATTCGTGCTGTTGCAGGCGGCCGTGTTCTTCGCCCCCTATAATGCATTTCGTCATCCCAGCGTCTACATTACGCTTAGCGATATCCTGTTTGCTGGCGCCTTTTTCCTGCGCATTGGAAGGGGCAGGGTCGCCACACCCTTTGCCAGCCTGACTTGGCTTTGGGTCCTCGGCCTGCTCATGCTGAGCGGCGGCCTGTTCCTTGGAAGCGCCTTTAACGGCAACATGGTCCGGTGCCTCGTGCTGACTACGCAATATGCCTTCGCTTATTTGCTCGTGCCCCTCGTTCTGCTGCGCAGATCGGAGGAAGAAGCCATGCAGCTTATCAAATGCTGCATCTGGGGCATGGTCATCATGTGCTTCATAGGCGCGCTCGCTTACTTCGCCGGCCATTACAGTTCCGAGCGAGAGCAAATGGCGATCGTGACGGGCAACAGGAGAATGCAGGGGTTTGCAGGTAATCCCAACGGCATGGCAGTACTATCGGTTATGGCGCTGCCGCTTGTCTGGATGTTGTTGCTATCCGACAAGATGCGCAAGTGGGTAGCACTTCTTTGCATTGGCCTGCTCGTCATGGGAATAATCCTGACAAGTTCCAATACAGGCCTTTACAGCATGATCGCGGTGGCATTGATCTTCTTTGGCGGCAGACGCAACTTCAAGACGCTGATAGTCATTGCATTGCTCGGTAGCGCC
Organism: Sphingobium sp. TomMM35A; assembly: GCF_054771735.1. Taxonomy (NCBI): domain Bacteria; kingdom Pseudomonadati; phylum Pseudomonadota; class Alphaproteobacteria; order Sphingomonadales; family Sphingobiaceae; genus Sphingobium; species Sphingobium sp. TomMM35A. Next base: position 2,576,077 of record NZ_BSRC01000001.1, on the reverse strand, counting down.
GTGCTGACGTTCGGACAGGATTATCTTCCGGCAACCTTCCAGACGCGCGTGCTCTCTGCCGTGAATTCGGGCGATCTATCGAGCGCCGGGACATTTGCTTCCCGGCAGGAACTGAACAGGGAAGCGCTGGAGATGGCCGATGGGAACCTCATCATTGGCCTGGGCGCGGACCAATACCGGTATGAAAGCCGATATGGGCTACCCGTGCATAATCTTTACCTGCTGTTGTTGAACGAAGGCGGCGGCTTGTCGCTGCTCGGCTATCTAATCTTGCTCGGCGTTCCATTGCTTACAGCGGTCGCCGCACATCGAAACAGATATGGGAAGCTCGTGCTGCTAACCACCGTGTCGATATCCGTCACCCTCGCAAACGCCCTGATGGGAATGCCCCACGTTTATGGTCGATGCTGGTTCCTGATGATCTTCCTGGCAATAAGTCCTTCGCTTTTGAGACAGGGAGCGCTGGAGGACCATTTTGTTCCTTTATCCAAGCAATGCCGAGGAGCGCAAAGGCCTGTTCCACCGCTACGAGGTTAGGCGTCCATGACTGTCCGGAGCGATGCCTACTGCAGCGCCGTGCCGAGTTGGTACTGGCAACGGAGGTGTTGCTTGCTGAAAAGATCAGGTGCTCGCCGTCGGCGCCGACGCGTCAGAGTTCAGCTCTCAAACCCGAGACCGTGCGTATTTGCCGACAACTTGGCAATCTACGGCGCGCGCAAGGTCCGGCGGCAGATGATATGGAAGGCTTCCCGATCGCTGCTGAACAGTCGCTAGGCTGATGCGTGAGATGTGCCCCGAAGGGCTCATCGTGGCAAGCCGGGGCGCCGCCAGGATCAGAGGCAAGGCGGCGCCATCCTGCAATTACGTCAATCGCAGGTTCTGCGCTCCCGAACATGTTGCGGGTGTCAGAGTTCATTCACGTCGCGACAAGGGCAGGCGCTTACGTCACCAACGCTGACGCTAGACAAATTATCGGATGGCGGCCAGCAGGACGGCTCTTGCCAGTTTTGTCTTTGATGCCCTGGAACGAGTACTTCAAGACCGACAGCCGAGTCATCGGCGTGGTCTCATCCAACATAACAAGCCGCGGCTCGGCATAAACGTAACGGTTCAGTTGTAGGATCAGCTTGAACAAGGAGGATCCACTCAGTGACGCTCATCAGCTAATGGAGAATATGCAGGCGCAAGGTCGGTCGCTGCGTGCGCACTGCCCCAACCCCCTCACGCCATATGGTTCGCACGCTCCCGCCAGCGGGAAGGGGCCATCCGCTCGTACCAACGGCGGCGGGTTGGCATCTCACCACTGAAATATTCAGCCGAGTCCATGTAGAACTGGACCGGATCGCCATAGCCCCGGCGGGCATGTTCGGCATAATCGACCCGGTTCATGACAACACCGTCGACGGGCTTTTGCAGCACCTGCAAAGCGGCGCGCACTTGTTCTATGGTTGTCCGTCCCCAGCGCACGACCATCAACGTCTGATCGGCGGCGTCCATCAGCATGCGAGAATCTCGCGTGGCGAGCGTCGGAGGGGCATTGATGATCAGCAGATCGTAATGGTCGCGTAGCTGATCCAACAATTCGTTGACTTTACCTAGCCGCATAAGCGCGACGGGATTGCGGGCAGGCTCCCGGGCGCTCAGGACAACTGGTTCATAGGTGGTGATTTCCGATGGCGCAAGGTCGGGCCTTTGCGTCAGCGCGAGCGGCGGGAGCATGCCGCGCGCATCGACCGCACCACTCAAATAGTCGATCAGGTCTGGCTTTCCTCCCGCATCCTCCGTCGGGCGCAGGACATCGCTGGGACGGCGCAGGTCAAGGTCAATTACGATTGCGCGACGGCCCATCGCGACCGCCGCCGCGAGTAAGGTCAAGGTCACGGTCGATTTGCCGTCACCGGTAATCGGAGAGGTGATCAGGACCGTCTGCGATCGCCCTGCCTCAGCCAGATCGGCAACTTCGCTTCCCAATCCCCGCGCCACTTCGGCATAGAGGGACTGCGGGTCCTGCAGCACCGGATTAGCCTTGGCCGATGTGAGGGCGTCACCATCCAGTTCGGGCAGCATGGCAAAGGTGCGCAGGCCAAACTGCTGGTAAATCTGATCGGCATTCCAGAGGCGGTTGTCGGTCAGTTCGATGCCGAAGACGATCAGAAGTCCGAGGATCAATGATCCGACGAACGCCGCGAAGGTCGCGGACTTGGGGCGGGGGGAAACCGGATCCTGCGGCACGGCTGCCGGGGACATCAGGCGCGAATGAATGCCCGAGGCTGCTAGGCTGGTTTTTACCTGCTGGGCCCGTGTACTCATCGCGGTAAAAGCGCTGCGAGCGGCTTCCGCATTGCGTTCAAGGGCGTTCAACTCGACAGTCGCCGCAGTGTTGGCGAAAGCCTTGCCCGTAATCGCGCGCAAGGTGCCTTCCAACTGGCCAGCGCGCGACGCGGCCGAGGCCGCTTCGCTTCGCGCCATGGCAGCTTCACGGGCCGCGTCGGTCTGCGCCTGCATAGTCGCTGCGCTGACAACTCGCGCCTGTTCCTGCCGCATGCTTCCGTGGATTTCCGCGATTTGCGCTTCCAAGCCGCGCATCTTCGGATGTTCGGCCCCGTACATCATGGCCAGTTCACTGCGCGTGCGCGTAAGGTCGTCCAGCTGCCGCCTTTGCTGGTCGAGCAGCGGGGACGTGGCGCCTGCCGTGGTGATGTTGCCGACGGCACGGGCGACACCCGCCGCCCTGGCGTTTTGCGCTGCGCGCATGGCGGCAGCGGAAGCAGCTTCCGTAGCGATACGGTTGATCTGTGCATAATCTTCCGATCCGCCCGCACCGGTCAGCATCTGGCGCTGGCGGCGGAAATTGGCGACGGCCTGCTCAGCTTTATGCGCCTCTATCGCGAGCCGTGCCCGCTCGTCATCCAGTTGGGCAGCAATCTTGCCCTGCCGGTCGTCGCGCATCACGGCACGGTAGGCGGCAAGGCTTGCAGGATATTGGTTCGCTATTTCCGACGCCAGCTCAGGCGATCCCGATCTTACAGTGATTTCGATGAAGTCGGAATCCTTCAGGCTCGAAACCGACGTGCTGTACATTAGCCTGCCCGCGAGGCGCGACAGACGCCGGTTGTCGAGGATGGCGCTGGCGGGCAGCGGATTTTCGACGAATCGCGGATCGGAAGCGAGCTTCAGGTCCTGCACGACGCGTTCGGCGAGCGATCGGGACCGGTAGATGCCCGCTTCGTTCGCCACACGCTGCTGGTTGCGGGCGGCCATGTCCGGCGATCCGCTGTCGTCATTCAATTCGACCTGGACCGTCGCCGTCGCCTGATAGACGGGCGTGCTCGTCAACTGCACCGCAAGGACAATCAGCACCGCGAAGAAGACGATCGCGCCCAGCAGCAATTCATGCCGCCGGATGATCTTTATGACCTGCCGTGCCGAAAGGCTGGAAGGGCGGGACCCGCCATCCATCGGGCCGTCAGACCTTGCTTCGAGAAGGGGCGCATTCAGCATTCCCGATTGCGACAGCATGAATAGATCCTCCACGACGGCATTCTGCCCCATTGGCGGCCGACCCTCCTGCTTTTGGAAGGAGCGATCAAACAATCTTAGGGCGCAAAGGGCAGGAATAATGATTAACCCCTTCGGGCATCGCGTGACGCAAGCGGCGCAGCACCGGGGCGCTCGCGCGCAGTCCCAAGCCGCGTCGGCGGGCTTCAGAAGGCCGCCCCACGGCCAACCACTTCCAAAGCGCGCATTTTTTATATAAGTTACCAATGCGGTTATTTTCCGAGGCGACTCAAGAAAAGCCGGGTCAAAGGCTATGAGGCGCCCGCATTGGTGGGAGAGGGCCTGTGCCGATTGCGGTCGCCATCGCCATGCTGGTGCTTGGTTCGGTCCTGTTTCATCTGTTCAGTCCCTGGTGGCGGACGCCGATCGCGTCCAATTGGGGCTCCATCGACTCCGCACTGGACGTAACCCTCTGGATTTGCGCCGCCGCCTTCATCCTCCTCAACCTGTTCATGGCCTGGGTCCTGGTGCGTTACCGTCACCGCGCCGGGCACCGGGCGCATTATGAGCCGGAAAACGCCTCTTTGGAGAAAAGGCTAACGATCTGGACGGCGATCGGCATCGCCGGGATGCTGGCTCCAGGCCTCGCCGCATGGGGCCGCTATGTTTCCGTGCCCCAGGACGCGACGATCATCGAGGCGGTTGGCCAGCAGTGGCAATGGTCCTTCCGCTATCCCGGACCCGATGGCGTGCTGGGCGCGGCAGCTGTCAAATATGTGACGCCCGACAATTCGCTGGGCCTCGATCCGCTGGACCCGTTCGGCCGCGACGATCTGCTGGTAGAGGCGGGCGATCTTCATCTTTCCCTGGATAAGCCGGTCAAGATCGTGCTGCGCTCCAAGGACGTGCTGCACGATTTCTACGTGCCCGAATTCCGGGCGAAGATGGATATGGTCCCCGGCATCGTCACCTATTTCTGGATGACCCCGACCAAGGCGGGCACGTTCGATATCCTCTGCGCTGAGCTGTGCGGCACGGGCCATCATGAAATGCGCGGACGCGTGGTGGTGGAGCCGCCCAAGGCTTTCGCCGCCTGGCAGGCGCAGCAGACAAGCTTTGGCCAGATCCTCGCCGAAACGCCGCCTGCCGCCATGTCCATCCTGCTCATCAAGGCAAATGCCTGCATAGTCCCCGCTTCCTGGAGCAAGAGTTGATGGCTACCACCCTGGCCGACGACCTGAGGCCGATGCATCATCCTCATAGTTGGGTCACCAGATATGTCTGGAGCCAGGATCACAAGGTCATCGCCATCCAATATAGCGTCACGGCCATCGCGATCGGACTGGTAGCGCTGGTCCTGTCCGCGCTGATGCGGCTGCAACTTGGCTTCCCCGGTGTCTTCCCCGCCATCCAGCCGGACAATTACCTCCAGTTCGTGTCGATGCACGGCATGATCATGGTCGTCTATCTGCTGACGGCTTTGCTGCTGGGCGGCTTTGGCAATTATCTTATTCCGCTGATGATCGGCGCGCGGGACATGGTCTTCCCCTTCGTCAACATGCTGAGCTACTGGCTCTACCTGGTGTCGGTCATCGTCCTCGTCGCGGGTTTTTTCGTTCCGGGCGGGCCTACGGGAGCGGGCTGGACGCTTTACCCTCCGCAGGCGATCAGCGAAGGAACGCCCGGCCACCAATGGGGCATCGCCACCATGCTGGTAAGCCTTGCCATCTTCGTTGCCGCCTTCACCATGGGCGGGCTCAACTATGTGACGACAGTGCTTCAGGCGCGAACCAAAGGCATGACCCTGATGCGGATGCCGCTGTCGGTCTGGGGCATTTTCACCGCATCCATCATGGGCCTGCTTGCCTTTCCCGCGCTGTTCGTCGCGGCGATCATGATGTTGTTCGACCATTTCGCGGGCACCAGCTTCTTCATGCCGACCATGCAGTCGATGGGTGCGATCACCCCGACCGAGGGTGGAAGCCCCCTCCTCTTCCAGCATCTCTTCTGGTTCTTCGGCCATCCCGAAGTCTATATCGTGGCGCTGCCGGCCTTTGGCATCGTGTCGGACCTGATCAGCGTCCATGCGCGCCGCAACATCTTCGGCTACCGCATGATGGTGTGGGCGATCACCATTATCGGCGCACTCAGCTTCGTCGTGTGGGCACATCATATGTATGTCAGCGGCATGAACCCCTATTTCGGGTTCTTCTTCGCGACATCGACGCTGATCATCGCGATCCCCACGGCGATCAAGGTGTATAACTGGCTGCTGACGCTTTGGCGCGGCGACATCCATCTGCGCGTGCCGATGCTGTTCGCCATCGCCTTCATCTTCACCTTCATTCACGGCGGGCTGTCGGGATTGTTCCTTGGCAATGTCAGCGTCGACGTTCCGCTGTCCGATACCTTCTTCGTCGTCGCGCATTTTCACATGGTGATGGGCGTGTCGCCTGTATTGGTGATCTTCGGCGCCATCTATCACTGGTATCCCAAGATCTTCGGGCGGATGTGGAACGAGACATTGGGCAAACTCCACTTCTGGATCACCTTCCTCGGCGTCTATGCCATCTTCTTGCCGATGCACTATCTCGGCATCCTCGGCGTGCCGCGCCGCTATTATGCCTTGGGCGAAACAGGCTTCATCCCGCCCTCGGTCCATCTGGCCAATGAATGGATCAGCATCGCCGCACTGATCGTCTTCGCTGCGCAAGGCCTGTTCTTCTTCAACATGATCTGGAGCTTTTTCCGGGGACCGCGCGCTGATCCGAACCCCTGGGGTGCAGCAAGCCTCGAATGGCAGACGCCGCAGACCCCGCCGGACCATGGCAATTGGGGGCCAACCCTGCCGACCGTCTATCGCTGGCCCTATGATTACAGCGTGCCGGGCGCGCCGCGCGACTTCATTCCTCAGACGGAACCGCGCACATGACCATCCTTGCGCGCCTGGCGGAAAAGAGCTGGGAACCGGCCAGCGATCGGAACCCCGCCGCATCGTCCAATCCCCGCCCATCCGCAGGAGGGATAGGCCTCGGCGTCTATTTCGCCGTTGCTCTCGTCATGTTCTCCCTGCTCGGCGCGGCCTATGTCATGCGCATGGGCCTGCATGCGTCCATGGGCCATGCGGGCGATTGGGTCGTCCTGCCCGATCCGCCACTGCTCTGGATCAACAGCGGGATATTGGCCGCGAGCAGCATCGCCTGGGAGATCGCGCGCCGCTCCTTCGACAACGGAAGGACAGTGCGCGCAGCCGCTACGGGGACGGCACTCGGCCTCGCCTTCCTGATTGGCCAATGGCTGCTGTGGCGTCATTATCTGGCGCAGGGCTATTATCTCTCGTCCAACCCCGCCAACGCCTTCTTCTATCTGCTGACGGCGCTCCATGGCCTGCACATTCTGGGCGGGCTCGTCGCGGCCGCCTGGGTACTTGCGGCGCACAATCTGCACAATGTCCGGCTGTGCGCCGTCTATTGGCATTTCCTCTTCTTCATCTGGATTTTGATCGCCGCCCTGCTCGTCTCCACATGAGGTCCATCCATGGCTCACACAGTATCCGACGGAAGAGACAGGGAGATCATCACGCCCGCGCTGCGGGAAATCGTCGCGGATTGGTCGGCCGATCAGGAAGTCTTTCGCCATACCCATTGGGGCAAGGCGATGATGTGGATATTCCTGCTGTCGGATACCTTCATCTTCTCCTGCTTCCTCACAGGCTACATGACGATGCGCGCGTCAGCGGTGGAGCCATGGCCTAATACCGCCGAAGTATTCGCCCTGACCATCGGTGGTCAGGACATTCCGCTCATCCTCATCGCGATCATGACCTTTGTCCTCATCAGTTCCAGCGGCACGATGGCGATGGCGGTCAATTTCGGTTATCGCAAAGACAAGCGCAAAACAGCCATATTGATGCTGCTCACCGCTTTGTTCGGCGCGGCCTTCGTCGGCATGCAGGCTTTTGAATGGACCAAGCTGATCCACGAAGGCGTGCGCCCGTGGAGCAACCCCATGGGCGCGCCGCAATTCGGCGCGAGCTTCTTCATGATCACCGGCTTTCACGGCCTGCACGTGACCTGCGGCGTCATCCTGCTGCTGATCATCGCGTCCAAGGTCGCGCGCGGCCATTATGACCGTGCCGGTGACTATAGCGCGGTCGAGATCGCGGGGCTCTACTGGCACTTCGTCGACCTCGTGTGGGTCTTCATCTTCGCCTTCTTCTACCTGTGGTGACGCCCATGAAACATGAGATACCAGGCAGCGAAGCCTCGCTAGTCCATGAAGGGCAACATCATCCCATCAGCCTTTACCTGAAGGTCTGGGGCTATCTGTTCGTGCTGAGCGCCATGTCCTACATGGTGGACTATATGCATGTGCAGGGGATCGTCCGCTGGACGCTCATCATCCTCTTCATGCTGCTGAAGGCAGGGCTGATCCTGTCGATCTTCATGCATCTCGCCTGGGAAAGGCTGTCGCTGATCTACGTAATCCTGGTGCCGCCGCTGCTGCTGCTGGTGCTGGTGCGGATCATGACGATCGAAGCCGACTACGCTTTTTGGACGCGGGCGATCTTCATGGGCGGGGGAGGATGAAGCCATGAACCGCATGCGCTGGCTGGTGACGGGACTGTGTGTCGCAGGCGCGGCAAGCGCGCTCTGGAGCCTCAACTGGTTCGCGGGACAGCTATATCCCAATGGCGATGCGGGCACCCTCGCCTACAAACCGGGCGAGGACATGCCGCCGCGCGTCGACATGGCGTCGGTCCAGCGCGACTGGCCCGCGAGCCTGGGCAATCCAGGCGAAGGCAAGCGACTGATCGCCTATCATCGCGACATGCGCGGTAAGGCGCCCGCGCCCGCCTCCAGCGCAGGCGGTGCGCCCGCCCCGGCACCCTTGGATCTTGGCACCTTGCTGGCGAGTGCCGACGCCAATGCGGGCAAGGCGAAGATGCAGCTTTGCGCCAGTTGCCATGCTTTCAGCCAAGGCGGCCCAAACCGCATCGGACCCAATCTCTGGGGCGTGGTGGGGCGGCCGGTCGCAAGCCATGCAGGATTCGCCTATTCTCCGGCGATGAAGGCCCATGGGGGAAGCTGGACCTATGACAAGCTGTTCGAGTTCCTCGCCTCCCCCGCGCGCGACATTCCGGGAACCAAGATGAGCTTTGCAGGCCTGCGCCGCCCCGAAGACCGCGCCGCCGTCATCAAATATCTTGCCAGCCTCGGGAATGGAGGGCCGCCGCTACCAGCGCCGTCGCTACAAGCCGGACAGTGAGGGGCCGCCTTACCGGACGACCGCGCGGGTATAGAGATGCCAGGTAGCGTATCCGAGCACCGGCAGCACGACGGCAAGCCCGACAAGTCCCGGCAGCGCACCCAGGATCAGCAACGCGACGACTATCAGTCCCCATGTCGCGACGGTGAGGGGATTTTCCCTGGTGACGCGCACAGATGTGCGCAACGCGTTGCCCCAGCTGACTTGTCTGTCGACGATCATCGGAAAGGACACGACGCTGACCGCCAGCGTCACCATCGCAAAGGCCAGGCCGACAAGATTGCCGATGATGATCATTTGCCAGCCTTCGGCCGTCCCGAACACCGCGCTCACGAACGCGCCAAGCGATGAAATCGCCTCAGGACCGAACCTGCCCACCGTCGAATTATAGATGAACCACGCCGCGGCGAGCCACGCGAGGAACAGCAGGGCGGTGATGCTGGTAAGGTCGAAAAGCGACGGCGCGGACGGTCCGCGCACGACATCCAGGAAATGCCGCCAGCGCGAGTCGAGGCCATGCTCCCTGCGCCGGGCAAGCTCATAGAAGCCGCTGGCCAAAGCAGGACTGAACAGGACCGAGCCTGCAAGAAGCGGGAACAGCAGCGGCAGGATCGATACGCGGCTGGCGATCAGGATGGCGAACAGCACGACCACCGGATAGATCAGCCCAATGAAGATGAGGTCGCCGCGCTTGGCCTGAAAATCTTCCCAGCCCTGCCGCAGCGCGATCCGCAGGTCGTCAAAGCCGATCCTGCGAATTTCATGATCTTCCCGGCCGCGTGGAACATCAGCCGAATGCGTGATCGCCATGCTCGCTCTCCCTCGCGAAGTCACCATGACGGACGCTCAAGCTTCCTTACCCTCAGTCGGGACTGGTGACGGAGGCGGCCTGTTGACCTGCGCAGCGCATCGTCTCGGCATGAGGAGCGCCTCATGGCCATGTGCAGCAGATTACACCAAAGCGTAACGAAGCGGAACCAAAAAGCAGCTTCGTACCTTGGCCAGCCACAGTTCGCACTGCGGCACTGATCGCTTTTGTCGATCGCTCTGACCGATCTTAATCGCTTCCGTAACTATCGCGTCGAGCCTAGCCTGTCCGCCTGTATTCAAGAGGAGAGCCAATCATGGACGCAAAAACTGGTGGAAGCCCGCTGAGCTGCCCGATGAAGGAACCGGCCGCGCTCCGGTCACTGCTCGGACGCACCAACCGCGACTGGTGGCCGAACCAATTATCTCTCGAAATCCTTCATCAAAATGGCGCACACGCCAATCCGATGGGGGAATCTTTCGATTATGCGAAGGAGTTCGCCAGTCTTGATCTGGAAGCGGTCAAGAAGGACCTGCACGCGCTGATGACCGACAGCCAGCCCTGGTGGCCGGCCGACTATGGGCATTATGGCCCCTTCTTCATCCGCATGGCGTGGCACAGCGCAGGCACCTATCGCACCGGCGACGGGCGCGGCGGCGCGTCTTCGGGCGGGCAGCGTTTCGCGCCGCTCAACAGTTGGCCTGACAACGCCAATCTGGACAAGGCGCGCCGCCTGCTCTGGCCCATCAAGCAGAAATATGGCCGCAAGCTGTCCTGGGCGGACCTGATGATCCTGACGGGCAATGTTGCGATCGAATCCATGGGCGGGCCCGTCTTCGGCTTCGGCGGCGGACGCGAAGATGTGTGGGAACCGGAAAAGGACGTTTACTGGGGCACGGAAGAACAGTGGGTCGGGCATGCAGACAACCAGACCCGCATTCAGCCCGACAAGGAAATGGCGCTGGAAGAACCGCTCGCGGCGATCCAGATGGGCCTCATCTACGTCAACCCTGAAGGACCGGGCGGCAACCCCGACCCGCTCCAATCGGCTCGCGACATTCGCGAAACCTTCGCACGAATGGGCATGAATGACGAAGAGACACTGGCGCTGACCGCTGGCGGTCACACCTTCGGCAAGGCGCATGGCGCAGGCGATGCTGCGAAGATCGGGGCAGAACCGGAAGGCGCGGACATAGCGCAGCAAGGTCTCGGCTGGCAGAGCGGGCATGAAAGCGGCGTTGGCGATCACACGATCACCAGCGGGATCGAAGGCGCATGGACGCCGACACCCATCCAGTGGGACATGAGCTTCTTTCACATGCTGCTAGACTATGACTATGAGTTGGTGAAGAGCCCCGCGGGCGCGCATCAGTGGCAGCCCGTCAACCAGAAGCCTGAAGACATGGCACCGGGCGCGCATAGCCCCGACAAGCGATTGCCGACGATGATGACCACCGCCGACATGGCGTTCAGGGAGGATCCGGAATATCGCAGGATCGCCGAACGCTTCCGCAATGATCCGGACGCTTTCGCCGATGCCTTCGCGCGCGCCTGGTTCAAGCTGTGCCATCGCGACATGGGGCCCAAGAGCCGCTATCTTGGCCCAGACGTTCCGGCCGAGGACCTGATCTGGCAGGACCCGATCCCGGCAGCCGACTATGCGCAGATCGAGGAGGCCGATATCGCCGCGCTGAAGCAGGAGATCGCGTCTTCCGGACTGACTGTGTCCGAACTTGTGCAGACGGCGTGGGCATCGGCATCCACTTTCCGCGGATCGGACAAGCGCGGCGGCGCCAATGGCGGCCGCATCCGCCTCGCGCCGCAAAAGGATTGGGAGGTGAACCAGCCCGATCAGCTGGCCCGCGTGCTTGGCGTTCTGGAAGGCATCAAGGCCAGGTTCGATGGCGCCGCGTCCGGGGGCAAGAAGGTGAGCATCGCAGACCTTATTGTGCTGGGCGGAAGTGTCGGCATCGAACAGGCGGCGAAGGACGCAGGGCATGATGTGACTGTGCCGTTCACACCGGGCCGCACCGACGCGTCGCAAGAACAGACCGATGTCGATGGCTTCGCCGTACTCGAGCCGAAGGTGGACGGCTTCCGCAACTATCTGCCGGTCAGCTATCGCGTACCGGTGGAAGAACTGCTGATCGATCGCGCGAACCTGCTGCGGCTGAGCGCGCCGCAGATGACGGTACTGGTCGGCGGGCTGCGCGTGCTTGGGGTCAGCCATGGCGGATCGAAGCATGGCGTGTTCACGGATCGGCCGGGGCAGCTTACCAACGACTTTTTCGTCAACCTGCTCGACATGGGCACGGCGTGGAAGGCGGAAAGCGACAAGGGCGATGTGTTCATCAGCACCTGCCGCAATTCTGGCGAGCAGAAGTGGACGGGCACGCGCGTCGACCTGGTTTTCGGATCGAACTCGCAACTGCGCGCCTTGTCGGAAGCCTATGCTTCTGCCGATGCGGGCAGGAAGTTCGTCGATGACTTCGTCAACGCTTGGGTCAAGGTGATGGATGCCGATCGCTTCGACCTTCGCTGGTCGGGTCTGACAGCCACCGCCTGAGCATGAAGCCGCCGCAGTCTTCCCAAGGGGAACTGCGGCGGCAACTTGCCGTCAGATCAATGAAGATCGCGGCGGCCATAGTCGGGCTCGCCGAACCGGCTGGGCCGCGTCATGTGCGACATGCCGTTGGGCTCTCCAGGCTCATGCACAAGCTCTTCAAACAGGGCGCGATAATGGATCATAGCCTGGCGCAGATCTTCGGTATCGGCCTCGCCACGCGCGTGACGGATCGCGATGTCGTGCGCTGAACGATAATTCTGCACCACTTCGGGATGATCGACCGACAGGTCGGCCGAGCGCCGGTCGAAGTCGGCAATCGGATAGCCGCGCGCTTCCATGACTTCCGTCAGCAGCACGTCGGCGCGCGAAACCGCGCCCTGCGGATCATCGACGAACTGGTTCTGCACCTTCATCCAGCCATCGTTGAACATGTCGATCTGCTGCGGCGAAAGACGGCGCAGCGAAAAGCTCGCAACGCGCTTTTCCCTCTCCTGCAACTCTGCTTCGGCTCTGCGCGAGCTTCCCGTTTCCTCGACGGTGCGCGCATATTCAGACCCGAATTTCGACCGCAGATTGGCGCGCTGCCTGTTGCGCATGATCAACACGGCTATTCCGGCCAGCAGGACAAGGACGACCAGTCCCAAGCCGATTTCCAGCGGAGTGAGCGTCACCATGACATCTCCTTGGCCTGTGTGTTAGGCCGATTATGGCGCCCGCCGCTCTATGCTGTTCAACCGGGATGAAGGGTCATGGTTCCCCAACGGCGCGCAGAGCGGATCGATGGAGCGTACGGAACGATACGCCCCGCCACCGGTTGCGGTCACTTCCTAGTAGAAGGAGTGGCTCCATGCATATCGAAACCTCCGAAGGTCATGTCATCCATGTGAAGGACATGGGTTCGGGCCACCCGGTGATCCTGATCCACGGCTGGCCGCTGACCGGCGACATGTGGGAATATCAGACGCTGGCGCTGCTCGAAGCGGGCTATCGGGTGATTACCTACGACCGTCGCGGTTTCGGGCAGTCGGGGCATCCTGCGGACGGCTATAATTATGATGTTTTCGCCGCCGATCTTGCGGCCGTCATCGACAAGGTGAGCGCGCCCAAGGTGTCGCTCGTCGGCTTTTCCATGGGCGGCGGCGAAATCGCTCGCTATCTCTCGCGCTATGGATCGGCGAAGGTGGACAGGGTCGCGCTGGTCGGTTCGGTCGTTCCCTACATGCTGAAGGATGACAGCAACCCCGACGGCGTCGATGATTCCGTGTTCGACCAATTGCAGGCACAGGTGCGGGAGGACCGTTTCGCTTTCCTGCAAAGTTTCGCCAAGACATTCTACGGCATCGGCCTTGTATCCAAGCCGGTCAGCAACGGGCTGCTCGACTGGACTTTTGCCCTCGCGATCATGGCGAGCCCCAAGGCGACGGTCGATTGCATCAACGCCTTCGGCCGCACCGACTTCCGGCCGGACCTTCCCGCGTTCGACATTCCGACGCTCGTTATCCACGGGACGAGCGACAAGACGGTGCCGATCGATCCCACCGGACGAGCAGCGGCGGCTGCCATTCCGGGTGCGCAACTTATCGAATATGATGGCGAACCACATGGCCTGTTTGCGACCGCGCCGGACCGGCTGAACGCCGATCTGCTGGACTTCCTCGCCCGTTGAACAGCCTTGCCCCGGACGTGGAACTCACGGCCGGGGCACGACTTTACCCACTATGGTGAAGGCCAATCCATTCAGCCTCATGATCGACAGCTGGCAGTTGGGGGTAGAGGCATGGATGGTGATCGCCCTGCGAATACCCAAGCTGCTGGCGGGCAATTCCGCTGCAGCGCGGGAGGCCCATCTTATGGTTGCCGAGAAGATAGAAGCGGTCGGCGCGCTGCAGTGGAAAGCGCTCACCGGCACTCTTGGCACTAATCCTGACGCAGCCATGCGCAACTCCATCGCCCATTACCGCAAGGCGGTGGCCCGCAATCAACGGCGGCTCTCCCGGCGTAGAAAATGACGCAGACCAACCTGTTCGAAACGCCTCTCATTCCCGGGCTCGATTACCGCGACGACATGCTGGACCCTGACGAAGAGTCGATGCTGATCACAAAGATCGATGAGCTGCCCCTGACGCCCTTCCGCTTTCAGGGATGGACCGGCAAAAGGCTGACGCTGTCGCTTGGCTGGACCTATGACTTCGACAATGGCCGATTTGGCCCGAGCGAGCCGATCCCGCCCTGGCTCCGGCCGATCAAGGCGCGGGCCGCATCCTTCGCAGGGCTGGCGGATGCCGACCTCGTCCAGGCTTTGTTGATCCGCTACGATCCGGGCGCTGGTATAGGCTGGCACCGGGACCGTCCGGTCTTCGAACATGTTGTTGGCATTTCCTTGGGCAGAGCCACCACATTGCGCTTCCGCAGGCGGACGGCAAAAGGCTTCGATCGCATCTCGCTACCGGTGTCCCGCAGATCCATATATCATCTCTCAGGCGAAGCACGGCATGCGTGGGAGCATAGCATCGCGGGCATGGACACGCGCCGCTGGTCGATCACCTTCCGGTCGCTCTCCCCGAAGGCCGCGGTAATGGCACGCAACTGACCCCTTGTTCTCGCCGTTCGGGCACCCATATCGCGGTCATCGTCAACAACGGAAAGGAGGTGGTCTGATGTCTCATTGTCTTATGCCGATCACGGCAGAAATGAAGAGCCTGACCTCCGCCGCGGGGGTCCGCCTCTTCTGAGCGCGTCCAATCGGCTGACAATGGAAAGGCCGTCCGGAACCAACCGGGCGGCCTTTTGATTTGGGCGGCTATCAGAAGCCTTCCGTCCCCTTGTGGTCGCGAAATCCTGCCGAGCGCAGTTCTTCCTGATCCTTCTGCGCCTTCTCTTGAGCGTCGGCAATCTGCTTCCGCTCCTTCTCGGTTGGCGGCTGCGGCTTGGGCGATGCCTTCTTGACGATCTCGGTTTCGTTGGTCGGGCATTTGTTCTGGTCGTGGTCCACGTCATTCGCTCCTTGGATGCCTTGGCGAAAGAACGGGCTGGCGACGGCGTCGTTCCTGCCCTCGTCGAACCAATCGAGCCGCGGAGCGTCTTGCTGAAAAGACATGAAGATCGCGACTTACAATGTGAACGGCGTCAATGGACGTCTTCCCGTGCTGCTGCGATGGCTGGAGCAGGCCGAGCCAGACATTGTGTGCTTGCAGGAGCTGAAGGCTCCGCAGGAGAATTTTCCCGAGCGGGCGATCCGCGATGCGGGATATGATGCAATATGGCACGGGCAGAGCCGGTGGAACGGCGTCGCGATCCTTAGCCGTGTTGGCGCGATTCATGAAACGCGGCGCGGACTGCCGGGCGACTCCAACGATGTGCAGAGCCGCTACATCGAAGCAGCGGTGAATGGGGTCCTCATTGCCTGCCTCTACCTTCCGAATGGCAATCCTCGCCCTGGCCCCAAATTCGATTTCAAGCTGCGCTGGTTCGATCGGCTGCACAGCCATATGGCTTCGCTCATCGATGTCGACGCGCCGGTGATCGTCGCTGGCGATTATAATGTGATGCCGACTGACCTTGACGTTTATGTTCCCGATCGGTGGCGCGACGATGCCCTGTTCGCCCCGGAGGTGCGCGCTGCCTACCGACGCCTCCTCGATCAGGGATGGAGCGATGCGATCCGGCAGCTGCATCCGGATGAGGTGATCTACAGTTTCTGGAAATATTGGCGTGGCTCCTTCGAGCGCAATGCTGGTCTGCAGATCGATCACGCGCTGCTGAACCCGGTGGCGTCAGCCAAGCTGGTGGCCGCCGAAGTGGACACCCGGCCTCGCGCCTGGGAAAAGACGAGCGACCATGCGCCCGTGGTCATCACGCTGGATATGAGCGGAGAGGAGCCATGACCGGAGCGGAAGACCCGATGGAGCTTGCCTTGCCGCTGCCGATGGAGGCGCGGCTCGTGTCCGAACTGCCGGCGTCTCCGGGATGGCAATATGAACCCAAATGGGACGGCTTCCGCGCTATCGTCGGCCGTGACGGCGAGCAAGCTGACATACGGTCTAAATCCGGCAAGTCGCTGGCACGCTTCTTTCCGGAGGTCATGGATGCCCTGCTTGCAACGGCCGAGAGCCGCTATGTGCTGGACGGCGAGTTGATCCTGCCCGTGGAAGGCGTTCTTTCCTTCGATGCTTTGCAGCAAAGGCTGCACCCAGCGGAAAGCAGAATTATGCGCCTGTCCCGCGAAACTCCGGCGCAGCTGATGCTGTTCGATTGCCTGTCGCTGGGGCGGAGCGACCTGATGGACTCTCCCTTGCACGAACGCCGCGCGGCCTTGGAGCGCTTTCACGCAAAGAATGGGACAAAAACGCTGCTCCTGTCGCCCGCAAGTAAACGGATCGAGGATGCCGACCGCTGGCTGGAAGGAAGCGGCGGCGCGCTGGATGGCATTATCGCCAAGCCATTAGATGCGCCATATCGCTCCGGCGAACGCGCTATGATGAAGATGAAAAATTACCGCAGCGCCGATTGCGTGGTCGGCGGATTCCGCCGCACGGCTGATCGTGGCGGCGCTGCATCCCTGCTGCTGGGGCTCTATGATGAAGCAGGCAAACTCAACCATGTCGGCTTTACCTCCGCGTTCAAGGCTGATGAGCGCGCCCATCTGCTAAAACGCCTTGAGCCGCTTGCCGGTGGCTCCGGCTTCACCGGCAAGGCGCCGGGTGGCCCGAGCCGCTGGAACAAAGGCGAGGAGAGCGCCTGGGAGCCGCTGAGTCCCGAATTGGTGGTGGAGGTCATCTACGATCAGGTGACCGGCGGGCGCTTTCGCCACGGCACCCGCCTCCTGCGCTGGCGTCCCGACAAAGCGCCGCGCCAATGCACATGCGACCAGTTGCAAGCGGAACTGCGCCCGGCCGAGATCGATCAGCTGCTTAGGCTTGACTGACCCGCCGCTCAGCCCGGCTCGCAGCCCCGCCGTCCAGCGCCCAGCGCATAAGAAGCCCCATCCCCGCCAGCTGCGCCCGTGTCACATGGCGGCCAGGCCCCAGCTCAAAGCCATGCATGCGCGCTGCCCAGGGCGGCAGCAGATCGATCGCCGCGTCGATCGCAACCTTGCTGAAGGGCGCGTTGAGCAAGCCCGGCGTGGGTTCGGCCAGGAGGGACACGATCTCCCTCGTCCGCTCATCGCTGCGAAGCTGCGGCCGCATGGCGGATAGATATTCCCGCACTTGCGCAACAGTGCGAGGGACGGGCGCAGCACCCAGCCGTTCGGCAAGACCGGCCATTTCCCCGTAATAGCGGTTCTGCTCCCGCAGGCTTAGAATAGGCGCCCGGTAGCGGCGATAGGCCGTGAGGAAGCAATAGACCTCTGCGACGTGGACCCAGCGCAACAACTGCGGATCGCTCGCGCGATAATGGGTTCCATCCGGCAGTTCCCCCTCCACCCGATCATGCACGGCGCGGACATGCGCGATCAGGCGTTCGGCTTCGGCGGTCGCGCCATAGGTCGTGCCCGCGATGAACTGAGCCGTCCGCCGCAACCGCCCGCTACGATCCTCTCGAAAGCGGCTATGGTCCCATATTCCAGCGAGCGCAGCAGGATGAAGCATCTGAAGCAGGAGCGCGGCGATGCCGCCGGTCATCATGCTCGTGAAATCCTGATGCACGCGCCACGCCATGGATTGCGGCCCGAACAGCCCCTGGTCACCAAGGGGCGTGTCGAGGTTGATCCTTTCTCCCCCAGACCCGAAGACCTTGGCGACATTGTGCTGGACCATCTGCCGTAGCGCGCGATGAGGTAGCAGCAGCATGAAAATCCTCCTGCCGCGACAAACGCGTAAATCGGCGAGTCGATGCCAATTTGATTGGGCAAACGCCAGGATACTGATCCCGATTAGGCATTTTAAAGGGAACGTCACGCCCTCCCCTGAATTGAACAGGGGTACAATCAGGAGAGCATTTTCCGTGGCTACCCGTTTCATCGCACCCGAGTGCGAGTCGCAATTTCTTCAACAAAGTTTTCAGCAGCGCCTCAGTCATTGGAATCGGCAACGGCTAGCGCCGTCCTATCCGGAGGATTGGGAAAGCCGGTTCCGCCAGGACGAAGCCATGCTCCGCCTGGAACATGGCTTCATGGAAGAGCTACGCGCCATGGTCCGTGATCGTGCTGCACAAGCTCCGACCGATCCAGAAGGCTTCATCCAATGGTTCGAAGCGCTCGAGCAGACCGGCCCCGGTCAGCATGATGCGCTGTTCCCATGGCTCGCCGACCACGCGTCCCGGGACGAAATCCGCTGGTTCCTGACGCAGGAGGCGGCAGGCGAGGCTGGCTTTGACGATCTCGTCGCATTGACGCAAGTCAAGCTGCCAGACTCCGCCAAGCTGGAACTCGCGCGCAATTATTGGGATGAAATGGGGCGCGGCCAGGAAAAGGGCATGCACGGCCCCATGCTTGCACAGCTGGTCACGACACTCGGACTGACACCGACGATCGAGACCACGGTCTGGGAAAGCCTGGCGCTCGCCAACGCGATGACCGCGATGGCGACGCAGCGCTGCTACGCCTGGCACAGCGTCGGCGCGCTGGGGGCGATCGAACTAACCGCGCCCGGTCGATCGGCGCACACCGCTCGCGCCTTGCGACGAATTGGGCTCAGCCAGTCCGAGCGACGATATTTCGATCTGCATGCGGTGCTGGACGTCAAGCATAGCCGGGACTGGAACGAACTGGCGATCAAGCCGCTGGTCGCGGAAGACCCCCGCCGCGCGACCGCCATAGCAGAGGGCGCGTTGATCCGCCTGAGCTGCGGCGAACGCTGCTTCAACCGTTACCGCAGCCATTTCGGCCTGGAGTAGGCAATATGGCACAATCGAACGGCCGCATCCTGGTCGTCGAAGATGATCCGAAACTTGCCGGCATGATGGTCGATCTGCTGCTGGCGGAGGATTATGAGGTCGATGGACCTTATACCAGCGTCAGCGATGGCATGGCTGCACTGGCCATGCATATGCCCGATGGCGCGGTGTTGGACCTGCATCGCCACAGCCGGAGCGAAAGTCTGTTGAAAGACGATCTGGAAGCCTATGCCATTCCCTTCCTGGAAGGCGAGGACAGCGGGGCGCAGGACCTTCAACAGCGATTGCTGCCCTGGCTGCGGCACATGCGTCATTGAGGCGGAACGCCGGAAGCGGCTCTTGCCGCGCGCCATATCAAGGCTATGACCCTGCATCGTGATCAGTGCAGGAGACGGCATGGGCCGCATCATCGGGAAAGTCTTTCGCGGAGCGGGCGTCGCGCTGCTGTTCCTCGTTATCGTGCTGTGTCTCGCGATCACGATCATCCCGCCCTTCCTCGACCGCATCTATTATGACGGGCCAGTCAGCCGTCATTATGATGGCGAGCATTTCTTCAATCCTGATGGCGAAATCCAATTTTCCAGTCCTCCGGGAAAGAACCGACGCGGATTTCTTCTCCGCTGGCTGACGGGCCAGGACGAGCGTCCCGAATGGCCCGCGGCGGTCGCTGTAGAGCCCACACGCCCCCCGGCATTCGCAGCGCCGCGGGGCATGCGGGCGACCTGGGTCGGCCACGCCACAGTGCTGGTGCAGGCGGCGGGCCTCAACATTCTTACCGACCCCATATGGTCCGACTATGCGAGCCCTTTTCCGCCGCTGGGACCAAAGCGCGTGGCGCAGCCGGGCATCAGGTTCGATGACCTGCCGAAAATCGACCTCATCATCGTCAGCCATAATCACTACGACCATATGGATATCCCCACGCTCAGGAGATTATGGGAGCGTGACCGGCCCAAGATCATCGTCAGCTTGGGGAATGAGCGCATCCTTAAAG
Source organism: Sphingobium sp. TomMM35A (assembly GCF_054771735.1). Classification (NCBI taxonomy): domain Bacteria; kingdom Pseudomonadati; phylum Pseudomonadota; class Alphaproteobacteria; order Sphingomonadales; family Sphingobiaceae; genus Sphingobium; species Sphingobium sp. TomMM35A. The sequence goes on along the minus strand of NZ_BSRC01000001.1, from coordinate 2,556,109 downwards.
ACAAGGGCATTCCCGCAATCGCGCTCGATTGGGGCCAGTCCGTGTCCGGCGCCGCCCTGAACAATCTGGGGACGCAAACAGTCATCCAGTGCGAAAATTACGAACATTGTCCCGACTATCGTGTCCATGTGCTGCGCAATCATCACTGGAGCAGCCGGTGGGGCACGGACAGAAACCGCGCTTTATGGTCCAGCTTCCTGATCGAAACCCGTGCGGGCAACATCTTCTTCGCCGGCGACACAGGTGCTGGCGACATGGCATGGCCCGCAGAAGCCGCACGGATCGGGCCGATCCGCCTCGCGATGATCCCTATCGGCGCCTTCCGTTTCTGGCCGGGGCAGATGGAAGCGGACTCGCACATCGGGCCGCAGCGCGCGGTCCAAGTGTTCGAAAAGCTAAAGGCATCGACTGCCATCCCTATCCATTGGGGCACATTCCGGCTGTCTTATGAAAAATGGGACACGCCGCCCCGCATGCTGGACCTGTTCCTCAAATGCGAAGGCATGGAACGGCAGCGCTTTGCGCCGCTGCGCATCGGTCAATCGATTCAGGTGCCTGCCTATTCCGCCGCGCGCCAAGGGCCCAAAAAATGCGACCAGCGCGCCATCCGGGCGCTGCAATAGGTCAGGCGGGCGCGCCTGCTTTCAACATGGCGCGCCAATTGTCCGTCGTCATCGCGGCCAGATATTCGGACTGCATCTCGGCAGTCAGCATCTCCATCATCTGCCGCCCTTCGATCCACAGTTCGATCACGCCGAAGGCGCCGCCGCGCTTGCGATATTTGGCGGGCCACCCTTCCCGCCGCGCGATCCCCATGATCTCTTCGCGGGATAGCGGGGTGGCCAACGCGGCATGGGTGGCGGTGTAGCGGCTTTCACCAGTCCGCTCTCCAAAACTATCGGCGTCGCCTTCTTCCTCGCGCAGGACCGTATCGATCGGATAAACCTCTATCGCGGTGCCCCGGTCGTCGCCCGCAAAGGCGATCCAGCTACCAGGCGTGACTGGCGGGAAGTAAAAGGCCTCGCCGCGCCACATTTCCGCGATGACTTCTGCAACATGCTTGGGATCATGCGCGGCGATCGAAAGATGAAAGAGCATGTCTTAACCCTCCGCCATTCCGATGAATGCCGGGGCGAACATGGCACAGAAGCCCGCTCTCGGCATTGGCGATTTCGGACAGGTGATCCTCCGCCGAGCGGCAGCGGAGGACCTTTCATCACGGCCGCTTCAGGCCTTGCTGCATTCTCCGGTGCGTTTGCCGGTCACGTCATGGGTCGTGCGCAGGACCGGGCTGCCCCCGGCCGTCTTCGTCATGGTGCTGCCCAGCGTCAGAGTGTCGGCGGTGTAATTGCCCTCCAGCGCGATTTCCGACGTAGCCGCGCCGGACTTGCATGACAGGGTGGCGATCAGCCTTCCCTTGCGCAGCAGCTTGTCCTTGTAGGTGCAATCCTGGCCCTCATCCCCAGCCAGGGCATTCGCATCGGGCGTTCCCTTTGCATCGACGGCGATACACAGCTTTTCCTCATCAACCTGTTTGAGCGCCGCCTGATATTGGGCGGGCGTCACGGTTGGAGTGTTGTAGCCTGTCGTTTTGCGGGTGATCGTCCATTCGCCTGCCTTCATCAGGATCGGTGCTTCGACCGCTTCCGTTTTGGGTGCCTCATTGCCGCATCCGGCCAAGCCAAGCGTCATCGCGAGCGGCAGCGCCGCCATCATCGTCTTTCGCATATCCTCTTCCCCTGTTCTCTTGCGGAACAATCAGAGGCTCGCTCGGCGCGCGTCGAAGCGCAAGGGAAAAAGCGGCGCTAGCGCTTCCTGTAGGTGGGCGCGTGGAAATCCGGCGGTTTGTTCGCGACCCAGCCAAGGAAGCGGGCGATCCCAGGATGCGCGCGCAGAACGGCGCCGTCACCTTGCGTGCGGGCCAACTCGACATTGCTCAATTGCGCATGGATCGCGCGATGACAAATCGGGTGCACGGGCACCGTCTCGCGCCCGCCCCGGCTCTTCGGCACCGGATGATGCCATTCCACACGCTTTCCGAGCGGGCGCGCGCAGAGCCAGCAACTGCCTTCCGCGCTCTCCATCAGATCAGGATGCGACGCAGTCCGCGCCGACCCACTTGCCCGTCGTCTTTGCCTTCATGCTCATGTTCATGCCGCCCGGAGCACCGCTCATCTTCATGTCCATTTGCATTTCATAGCTTTCGGGCGCGTAGCTGCCGGACATGACGGCATTCATGGTGCCATGTTCCGACTTGCAGGCGATCTCGCCCTTCACCGACCCGCCGCTGACGTCAAAGCCCTTGTAGGTGCAATCCTTGCTCTCCTGCCCAGAGAACATCTTGCCGCTCGGGTTCGCCGCTTCTTCCGGAGAAACGCAATATTTGATCGAGCTGCGGCTCATCATCTTCTTCATCTGCTCTTTCATCTGATCGCTGCCGCCCTGCACGTTCGGCATCTCTATATCCTCGAGCGTATAGGCTCCTTCCCACTGGCCGGGCTTCAACTGCACCTTCTGCACCTCTGCCCTCACTTCCTCGCGGCTCTGCGGTTCGCCCGAAGGCTTGTCCCCGCAGCTGCCAAGCAGCAGCGCCGCAGGAACAATGATGGCCAAGGCTTTCAACATGATATTCCCCCGTTGATGCCGGAATGGCCCGGCCTCTCTGATCGGCAGCATATCAGGACAGACGAGGATGGAAAATGATCCTGCGGCTATTGACTGAGCGCCGCCGCCTCCTGCGCGCAATCGGGCGCGGCTTCGGCGGATTTGCTCCGCTGCGCCGCGACCTCCTTGCGGGCGGCGGCGAGATCGGCGGCAAAGGCGGGATCGGCATTGAGGCGCATCACCGTGGCCGAAGCAATGACCCGTCCCTCCTCGATATCGCTCAACCAGTGCACATTGCAGATGCGGCGGCTGTCCCCCATCGCCCGGCCACGCGCGACCAACTTTGCCGCTCTCTCCGGCATGACTTCGGCCAGGATGAGGCCAAAGCCATAGCCGATCGCGCTGTGGCCGGAGGGATAAGAGCCGTCACGGCGCAAAACCTCGTCCCAATCCGGGGTACACATCGGCTGCCCATTCACCATGAAGGGACGCTGCCGCATGTACCGCTTCTTCACCTCGCCGGTAGAGCCGCCGAGATCGCCCATGGCCCGTGACAGAAGGCGGACAAGCGCAGGAGTATGCGCCTGATCGATGGGAATGCCGGCCGAGCAGGAAAATGCGGCAGCGGCGTGGGCTGGGCGCAGATCCGCATCCGCCTTGGCGAGATCCCAACGCGCGCTGCCGCGCATGGCGAGAGCGGCGGCTGCCCCTTCCTTATCGCGCGCTTCAGCCGCTGATCCAGCCGCCGGAGGCGGCGGAGACAGCATAAGGCCGTCGGGCAGCGCGCCGCCGCCCAGATAGCTGGCGGTGCGCGCCTTCGTTCCCTGCATCACTGATGGCGGCGTCTGCGCCGATCCGGTTCCGGCCGTCGTCGTCGCGCATGCCTGCAACATGGCCATCGATGTGAACAGAAAAATGGCCTTGCGCATCGAGTCCTCCGCTATCGTCACATGGGATGCCTGCCCCACATTGCTGTGGTGCGGGACCATGCCCATATTGGCCCGCATGTCCATTCAGATTCGCACAACGCTGGACGAGCCCCAGACCGGCGAAGGCTTCGTCCCCCACCGTCCCGCGCGCCCGGAAAAGAGCGAGGGCGGGCGTCCGTTCAAGCTGGTTTCGGACTATGAGCCCTCGGGTGACCAGCCCACCGCGATCGCCGAACTGGTGGAGCAGGCGCGGGCGGGGGAAAAGGACCAGGTGCTGCTGGGCGTCACTGGTTCGGGCAAGACGTTCACCATGGCGAAGGTGATCGAGGCAATGCAACGCCCCGCTCTGATCCTCGCGCCCAACAAAATTCTCGCCGCGCAACTCTATGGCGAGTTCAAGAGCTTCTTCCCGGAAAATGCTGTCGAATATTTCGTCAGCTATTACGACTATTACCAGCCCGAAGCCTATGTGCCGCGCTCCGATACCTATATCGAAAAGGAATCGAGTGTGAATGAGGCGATCGACCGGATGCGTCACTCCGCCACCCGCGCTCTGCTCGAGCGGGACGATGTGCTGATCGTCGCGTCTGTCTCCTGCCTTTACGGCATCGGGTCGGTCGAAACCTATTCGGCGATGACCTTCTCGATGAAGAAGGGCGCTATCGAAGATCAACGGGAGATCATCCGCAAACTGGTGGCGCTGCAATATAAGCGCAACGACGCTGCCTTCGCGCGTGGAAATTTCCGGGTGAAGGGCGACAATCTGGAAGTGTTCCCATCCCACTATGAGGACACAGCCTGGCGCATCAGCTTCTTCGGCAATGAGATCGAGGAGATCGTCGAGTTCGATCCGCTCACGGGCAAGAAGATCGCCAGCCTCGACTATGTGAAGGTCTTCCCCAATTCGCACCATGTGACGCCCGGTCCGACGCTGAAGCAGGCGATGGAGGCGATCCGCTTCGAACTCGCCGAGCGGCTGAAGGAACTCGTCGCAGAGGGCAAGCTGCTGGAGGCGCAGCGACTGGAGCAGCGGACGAATTTCGACCTCGAAATGATTGCAGCAACGGGCTCCTGCGCGGGGATCGAGAATTATTCCCGCTTTCTGACCGGCCGCCTGCCCGGTGAACCGCCGCCGACTCTCTTCGAATATCTGCCCGAAAACGCGCTGTTGTTCGTGGACGAAAGCCACCAGACCATCCCGCAGATCGGGGCGATGGCGCGTGGCGACCATCGGCGCAAGATCACGCTCGCCGAATATGGCTTCCGCCTGCCAAGCTGTATCGACAACCGCCCGCTGCGCTTCAACGAGTGGGACGCGATGCGGCCGCAGACGGTCAGCGTCTCCGCCACGCCCGGCTCGTGGGAAATGGAACAGACCGGCGGTGTCTTTTCCGAACAGGTCATCCGCCCTACCGGCCTCATCGACCCGCCGGTGGAGATCAAGCCGGTCGAGGATCAGGTGGACGACCTGATCCATGAAGCCAGGGAGACGGCGAAGAAGGGTTATCGCACGCTCGTCACCACGCTCACCAAGCGCATGGCCGAGGACCTGACCGAGTTCATGCATGAGGCGGGCTTGAAGGTCCGCTACATGCACAGCGACGTCGAGACGCTGGAGCGTATCGAACTGATCCGCGACTTGCGCCTGGGCGTTTATGACGTGCTGGTCGGCATCAACCTGCTGCGCGAAGGGTTGGACATTCCGGAATGCGGGCTCGTCGCGATCCTTGACGCGGACAAGGAAGGCTTTCTGCGCTCCGAAACCTCGCTCATTCAGACCATCGGCCGCGCCGCCCGCAATGTCGAAGGGCGGGTCATCCTCTATGCCGATCGCATCACCGGCAGCATGGAGCGCGCCCTCAACGAAACCAGCCGCCGCCGCGAGAAGCAGGAGGCCTATAATCTCGAACACGGGATCACGCCGACAACGATCAAGCGCAACATCGGCGACATCATCGCCCATGTGGCGAGCAAGGATCAGGTCACGGTGGACACGGGTCTGGAGGACCGCCCGCACCTCGTCGGCCATAATCTGCGCGCCTATATTGAGGACCTTGAAAAGAAGATGCGCGCCGCCGCCGCCGATCTGGAGTTCGAGGAAGCAGGCCGCATCCGCGACGAAATCCGCAAGCTGGAGGCGGACGAGCTTGGCCTGCCCATGGACGAGCAGGTCGCATCGCCGCGCGGCCGCGCCACCGAAGGCAAGCCCGGCACGCGCAAGCTGCGCTACGGCAAGACCCAGCGGAAGTTCGGGCGCTGACGCAAGTTCAGCATGACGAAAGGTTCAAGGCCGTTTAAGCGGGCACAATGAAGAGCTTGCCCCTCGCCCGCTTCCTTGCCCTTGTGGTGCCACTGCTGCTGCTGGGTGGCGCTTACGCCTCGCAATATGTGGGCGGCCTGCACCCATGCGAAATGTGCTGGTGGCAACGCTACCCGCATATGGCGGCGGTCCCGTTGGCGTTGATCGCCTATGGTACGAAAAGGCGCCCCTGCGTCAGCGCGCTGTTCGCAGGGCTGGCGGGGCTGGCGATCGGGATCAGTGGCGCAATCGGCCTTTTCCATGCGGGTGTCGAATATGGCTGGTGGCAGGGGCTGACGGCCTGCTCCACCTCTCCAACGGCGGACAATCCGGCCGACATATTGAACCAGATCATGGCAACCCCGATCACGCGCTGCGACGTCGCGCCTTGGACTTTGCTGGGCATTTCGCTGGCGGGCTTCAATGGCATCTTGTCGGGAGCAAGCGCCCTCGCCATCTTGGCCCTGCTGATCAAGTTAAGGAAAGAGGCATGAGCGCGCCCAGGGATTTCCCCCGCCCCGGCCGGCGGGTGACGGCAGATGATCGCGCGCAGATGTTGCGCGTGGATCAGGCTGGCGAGTTCGGCGCGACCCGCATCTATGCCGGGCAGCTTGCCGTCCTTGGCGATCGCCACCCCGACGCCCGCGTCATTGCGGGCATGGCGGCGCAGGAGGAGCGGCACCGCAAGATATTCGACGCGATGATCGCACGGCGCGGCGTGCGTCCGACCGCATTGCAGCCGATCTGGAACGTCGCGGGTTTCGCGCTGGGCGCAGTCACTGCCGCGATCGGCCCGCGCGCCGCGATGGCCTGCACCGCCGCGGTCGAAACTGAGATCGATCGCCATTATGCCGAGCAATTGGCGGAGCTAGCGAATGAAGATGCGGAACTTGCCGCCACCATCACGGATTTTCAGGCGGAAGAGGTCGAGCATCGCGAAACCGCGATCGCCCGTGGAGCGGAGCAGGCGCCCGCCTACCCACTGCTTTCGGGTGTCATTCGCCTGGGGTGCCGGGCTGCAATCGCGCTGTCGAAGCGGATCTGAGGAGATAAGGACGATGATGAAGACCGCGACAGCCGCCATGCTGCTGATGGCTGCGAGCGTTTTGCCCGCCATGGCGCACCAGCAGACCGGACCCGTGCAGGAACAGGCGCCCGCCGCCGCTGCCGGAACGACGGGATCGGAGCGGGTAAACCTGGTCATCGTCTATGGCGAGGACCCCTGCCCGCAAAGCGCAGGCAGCGACATCGTCGTCTGCGCGCGCAAGGGCGAGGAAGAACGCTATCGCATCCCCGAGCCCCTGCGCGGCGATCCGAACAAGCCGAGCAACCAGGCATGGGGTGAGCGTGTGCGATCCATGGAATATGTCGGCCGCACCGGCACGGAGAGCTGCTCGGCCACCGGCCCCGGCGGGTTCACCGGCTGCTTCAACCAGTTGGCCCGGCTTGCCAAGGCAGAACGGCAGACAGCGGACAATGCCAGCTGGAAGGATCTGGTCGAAGCCGAACGGGCGCGGCGGCTCTCCACCATCGATGAGGATAGCAAGGCGATCGAAGCGCGAGCCGTGGCGGAGGAAAAGGCGCAAGCCAGACAACCGCAGCAGACTGCTCCCCAGCCGGGCACGCCCCCGCAACCCTGACGGTGTGCGCAACGCTCGGCGTCTGAACAAATGGGCGGATTTGGGCAGTCCGCCGGTGGACAGGGGCGAATGGAGGATATTCACCAATGCGCTTTCCTGTACATGCCTTGCTTGGCTTAGCAGCGCTGACGCCCTTCCTGTCGCTCACGCCAGCCATTGCCGAGCCCCCTCAGCGCGTGTTCAACCTCATCGTTTATGGGGACGACCCCTGCCCCAAGGGGGAAGGCGAAGAGATCATCGTCTGCGCGCGCAAACCCGAGTCCGAACGCTACCGCATCCCCAAGAAGTTGCGCGAAAAGCCAGCGCCGTCGGGTGGGCCGGGCTGGGGCAGTCAGGTGGCGACGATGGAGCAGGTTCAGCGGCAGAATCTGCCTGGCAGCTGCTCGGCCATCGGCAGCAACGGCTTCACCGGCTGCACCGCCAAGATGCTGGAACAATGGTTTGCGGAACGGCGGATGCAAGAGTCCAAGGGCGAACCTTGAGGCTCTTATCCTCGGCGCGCCACAGCTGCTCTCCCTGCGCACTGGAAGGGCCTCAAGCGGCAAAACCATCCGTGGCGCGGACAAGGGCGTCGAGAATGCCGGGCTCGTTATAGGCGTGCCCCGCGCCCTCGATCATCTCGAACCGTGCTTCAGGCCAAGCTTTGTGCAGTGCCCAAGCGGTTTCGGCAGGACAAGCCATGTCATACCGGCCCTGAACGATGACGCCGGGAATGCCGCTTAGCTTACCCGCATCGCGAATGAGCTGCCCTTCTTCCAGCCAACCGCGATGAACGAAATAATGATTCTCGATCCGCGCAAAGGCCAGAGCGAAGGCGTCGTCATCATGCGTGGCTGACAAGGCAGCATCAGGCAGCAGACGGATGGTTTCGCCTTCCCAGACACTCCAGGCCTTGGCTGCAGCAATCTGTGCCGCATGATCGTCGCCCGTCAGCAAGCGGTGATAGGCATGAAGCAGGTCGCCGCGATCCTCCTCCGCTATGGGAGCCAGGAAACGTTCCCATTTGTCGGGGTAGATGCGGCTCGCACCCTCCTGATAATACCAGTCGATCTCCTGTTGGCGGAGCGTGAAAATCCCGCGCAAGATCAATTCGCTGACGCGGGAGGGATGACTCTGCGCATAGGCCAGGGCGAGCGCCGATCCCCAGCTTCCGCCGAACACCAGCCATCGATCCACGCCCATCCATTCCCGCAGCCGCTCGATATCCGCGACGAGGTGCCATGTGCTGTTCGCCTCCAGCGACGCGTGCGGCGTCGAACGGCCACAACCGCGCTGGTCGAATAGCAGGACATCATAGCGCTCCGGATCGAACAGACGGCGATGATCGGGCGAGATGCCGCCGCCCGGCCCGCCATGGAGAAAGACCGCAGGCTTCGCGCCCGGCGTGCCCGCACGCTCCCAATAGATGAAATGGCCATCGCCAACGTCGAGATGGCCGGAAGCATGGGGGTCGGTGGCCGGGTATAAGGTGCGCATCGGCAAAGCCTAGGCGAGCCGATCGGCGAAGGGAACAGGCGGCAGGATAAGCCTGTCCATACAGATGATCCGCAGCGCGCGACGGCAACTGCTACAATTTGCGACAAATTAGCCTTGGCCTTGCCAAGATTTTGAGACAGTTCGCCCTTAGTGACGGACCATCAAGGGTTCGCTTTTTCCAAAAGGGGTATGTTCGTGCGCCGACCGGCTTCGCTGATGCTGTTTTTCCTATTGGGCGCGTCGCCCGCTGCGCTGATGGCGCAGACTGCATCCGAGGAGCCGCCGGTGCAGATGGACGATGGGGAAGAGATCGTCGTCACCGGCCAGCCCCAGCGTGGCGCTGTGCTGGGCAATATCAAGCCCGAACAGCAGCTTTCCTCCGCGGACATCCGCGCCTTGGGCGTAACATCCATTTCAGAAATGATCACGGAACTGTCGGCACAGACCAACGGAACGCCGGTTGTTCTGCTGAACGGCAAGCGCATCTCCAGCTTTTCCGAGATTCAAGACATCCCGTCGGAGGCCGTGGCCCGGGTCGATATCCTTCCCGAACAGGTTGCCCTGTCCTATGGCTATGCCCCGACGCAAAAGGTGGCGAACATCGTGCTTCGCCAGCGCTTCCGTGCAGAGCTTGCCGATCTGCGGGCGGCTACGACCACCGATGGCGGACGGGAAAGCGGATCGGCCGAGGCGGGCCTGCTACGTATCCGGGGAGACAATCGCTTCACGTTGAACGTCAAATATAATGCAGCCGCTTCCTTGCTGGAGAGCCAGCGCGGGATCGAACGAACGGTGAGTAACCCGGCGCTGATCGACGTCACCCGTTTTCGCACGCTCAGCCCCGCGACCGAAAGCATATCCGCGAACGCCACCTATGCCCGCGCGCTCGGCGGCGTGTCGATGACCGTCAATGGTCGCGTAGAGCTTTCGGACAATGACTCACTGCAAGGGCTTTCAGCGGCAGCACTCGCCGCGCCGATCGGCGATGGACCGCGCTATGCCGAATTCCTGCGCGACAACCGGCTCGATCAGCAGATCCGTGGAACGACCGGCCATTTGGGGCTGACGTTCAACGGGCTGCTCGGCAAAGGCTGGCAATGGTCCTTCACCGGCAATGGCGATGTGTCGGACACACGCACGCGAACCGACCGATCGAGTTCAACCGACCGGGCGAGCGCGCGGTCGCGGGCCGTGACGGGCGACCTGCTACTGTCGGGCCCTGTGTTCGACCTGCCCGCAGGCGCCGTGACAAGCTCGGTCCGGGTGGGCGCATCGGCCAACGGCTTCGAAGCCTGGTCGATCCGCAACGGAACCGAGCGCAGCAATGACTATGACCGGCAGATCGCCAGCGGACAGGTAACGCTCGACTTGCCGATCACCAGCAAGGCGAGGGGCGTCCTCGGCGCGGTTGGCGACATCGGCATCAATGTGAATGCGGCTGCGCAGGAGCTTTCGGATTTCGGCACGCTCTCCACATTAGGCTATGGCGTGCGGTGGCGGCCGATACCAGCGGTCCAACTGCTGGTTTCCGCCAACCAGGACCGGGCAGCACCTACGGGCAACCAGCTCAGCGATCCTGTCATCAGAACGGAGAATATTCCGGTCTTCGACTATCAAAGCGGCCAGACCGTCTTCGTGACGCGGGTGACCGGGGGCAACGCGCAATTGAAGGAAAGCGTGCGGGATCAGTTCCGGCTGAGCGGGACGGTGAAGCCGTTCGACAAGCCCAACCTGACTTTGACCGCGACCTACCTCAACAGCCGGACGAGCAATCCTATCGCGGCGTTCCCCGAACCGACCCCGGCGATCGAGGACGCCTTCCATGGTCGCTTCACTCGCGTGAACGGCGCACTCACCGAAATCGATGCGCGGCCAATCAACTATCTACGGTCGCAAAGCGAGCAGCTGCGTTGGGGTTTCGATCTATCCTTCCCGCTCAAGTCCCGCATCCAGAAGCTAGTCGAAGCCTGGCGCGCGGCTGGCGCGAAGCCGGGGGACAGGCCCAAGGAATTGCAGGACATGCGCGCGCTGTTCGGCAACCGTGGCGGGCGCGGAGCGCAGAGAGGCCAGGATGGCGCCCCCCCTCCGCCTGCGCCAAACGACAGCGATCACCCCCGTAGCGAGGGCGGCTTTGGCGGCCCCGGCGGCGGCGGACGTCCAGGCGGCGGCTTTGGCGGACCGGGTGGCGGGCGCGGTGGTGGAAGCGGACGACTGAGCTTCAGCCTCTATCACACATGGCATTTTACCGAGAGCATTCTGATCGCGCCGGGCGTGCCGGAACTCGACCTGTTGAACGGCGACGCGACAGGATCATCGGGCGGCCAGCCAAGGCACGAGGTGGAGGCGCGCGTCGGTTACACGAACAACGGGCTTGGCGCGCGGCTGAGCGTCGATTGGGAAAGCGGCACCCATGTCGATGGTGCGTTGGGCGGCACGTCGCGGCTCGATTTCGGCAGCCTCGCGACGGCGAACCTGCGGCTGTTCGCCAACCTTGCGCAAATGCCTTCGCTGGTGAAGAACCACCCGTTTCTACGCGGATCGCGGGTGTCGATCGGCATCGACAATATCTTCAACACGCGCCGCGACGTGACCAACGCCACAGGAGGAACGCCGCTGCGCTACCAGCCGGGCTATCTTGATCCGCTGGGCCGGACGATCAGCATTTCCTTCCGGAAGCTCTTCTTCTGACCCTCGCCTAAATGACTCCATTGTCCGTCCGTTATGATCCATGAAAACATGGGTCGGAGGAATATATGGCAAAGCCGATACGGATCATGGTGGTCGACGATTCGCTCACCATCCGCGCAATGATCGAAACGCTGCTGGAGCGCGATTGCCGGTTCGATGTCGTAGGCGTCGCCCGCAATGGCGAAGAAGCGATCGACCTTATCCGCATGGAAAAGCCCGATGTGGTGACGCTGGATGTCGCCATGCCGGGCCGGGATGGCCTCAGCATCCTGGATGAGATCATGGAGATCGATCCCTGCCCCGTCATCATGCTCTCCAGCCTGATGCGTGACGGAGCGCCGATCATGGCCGAAGCGCTCGACCGGGGCGCTGCCGCCTGCTTCAACAAGGCCATGATCGCTCGCGAGGCCGGCCGGTTCATCACCCTGATCAGGGACGTGGCCCGCGGCATGGTTCAGGCGGAGCGGACAGCGATCGCCGCCTGAACAGTTATCAGTTCAGCACAATAAGGGAGCCGCGATCCCCGGCTCCTTTTTTTGTGCGCGGTCGCAAAGCTGTGCGGGATCAGGATGCCAGCGATCGAGGCAGGGCGCACGCCGCCGCAATATCGATGGCGCTGGCGAACTCCACGCCCATTCGATCATCGCGGGACCAGCGGACGACCGCGTCGACGCTGTGCACGTCGCTGAACTCAACAACCAGGCCCATGCCTGAAGGCACGTTCCAAAGCCCTTCGATCATCGCGCCAGTGGCCGAAATATTGCGGATGCGCCCGGTATAGGCATGGCCGTCGGCATGCACCGCCACCGTGCGCAGCATGGTCTTGCGCTCAGGACGGCTGGACTGGAACCCTTCCACCAGCGCGACCGTGCCATGAAAGCGGTGCCGGGCCAGCACCTCGCTGGCGCCGAGCGGGCGGCCATAGACATAGCCCTGTATATGGCTACAGCCCAGATCGCGGATGAGCGCGAGTTCGTCCTGCGTTTCCGCTCCCTCGGCGGTCGTGTCCATGCCCAGCGCCTCGGCCAGGCTGACGATGGCCTTGATGATTGCGCTGTTCCGGCTGCCGGTCATCACCGCCCCGCGAACGAAGCTCTGGTCGATCTTGATCTTGTCGAACGGCGCTTTCTTCAGATAACCGAGCGAGGAGTAGCCGGTCCCGAAGTCATCCAGCGCCAGCCTGATGCCGATCCCTTTGAGCCGGGAAAACATCGCATCGGTGCCTTCATCATCGTTCAGGAAGACGCTTTCGGTGATCTCCAACTCCAGCCGCTGGGGCGCGAGTTGCGCGGCGGCAAGTGCGTTCATGACGGTCGCAGGCAGGCCAGGATTGGCGAACTGGATGGGCGAGACATTGACCGCGACGCGAATATCCTCTTCCCACTGGGCTGCATCATGGCAGGCGGTGCGGAGCACCCACTCGCCCAGCGATCCAATAAGGCCGGTATCTTCCGCGATCGGCACGAAAATGGACGGGGATATCTCTCCGCGCACCGGATGGATCCAGCGCAGCAATGCCTCATAGCCGGTAACCCGCTCCGTCTTGGAGGACACGACGGGTTGATAGACAAGGTGCAGCCCGTCCGAAGCCAGGGCGTGACGCAGATCCTCCTCCAGCTGCCGCCGTCCTTCTGCATCGGCATGCATTTCCGCCGAATAGAAGCGATGAACGCCCCGCCCGTCACCTTTGGCGGCATAGAGCGCCAGGTCGGCATTGCGGATCAGCGCATCGGCAGTCTCGCCATCCTGCGGACAGCAGGAAATGCCAACAGATACGCCGATGACGACGACTTTGCCTTCGATCGTGTAGGGCTGCGAAAGCGTGCTGATGATCGTCTTGGCAAGTTGGGACAGAAGCGCGCGATCCTGTCCGCCCGGCAGCAGCACCTTGAACTCGTCGCCCCCCTGCCGCCCGACGAGCCCGCGATTACCCACCACCCGCTGGAGCCTCTGGCTGACCTGCCGCAGCAGTGCGTCACCGGCTGGATGGCCAAGCGTATCATTGACCGTCTTGAATCGATCCAGATCCAGCATGAGCAAAGCGCAATCGCCGGGTTGTCCGCGCGCGCCAGCCACGGCATCTTCCAACGACTGCAGCATCTGCACGCGATTGGCGAGCCCGGTGAGCGAATCGAACTGGGCGAGCCGCTGCACCTCGGCCTGGCTCCGGCGCATTTCCGTAAGATCGGTCCCGCTTCCCCGGAAGCCATGGAACTGGCCATATTCATTGAAGACCGGCTGGCCGGAGATCGACCACCAGCGCTCGTCGCGTGTCGCCGCCGCCCGCACATGAACGTCCGAAAACCCGGTCCGCGCTGAAAGATGGAACCCCAGGGTGCGTTCACCCCCGCCATTTTGATGATCACCAGCCGATACGATGTCGGTGATCGGCCGCCCTACAAGGTCATCCTCAGGGACGTTGAGCGTCCGGGCCAAGGGTTCTGAAAGATAGGTCAGGCAGCCCTGCCGATCCGTTTCCCAGAACCAGCCCTGCCCCGATTGCTCATATTCCTGCAACAGCCGGTCGGATCTTTGGGCACGCAGATCCTGCTGATGCCGGGTAACGGCACGCTCAAGGTCAACGGTCGCCTGGCGGACAGCAGCGATCAGCATGACGGCAATGCAGCTCAGCAACAGGCCGATCTGGGCAAAGCCTGCGCCTTGAACGGCTGACACGATCAGCGTTCCAAGAAAATAACTGACGCCCAATAACCGCCGGTCGCCGAACACGGATATGGCGATCAGCGCCATCGCGACTTCGGCCGCGAGGGAAAATGACAAGGGTCCGGCAAAACGCGCCGGTCCCAGCAACATGCTGAATGTCACGCTCGACAACAGGACGGCGGGCAGCATCAACCATTTCTGCACATGCGGCCTTTGGTTGTGAAACCGCTCGGCGCGCGGCCCGACGATCAGCACGCCGTCGATCAGCAGCATGAACAGCAATGTCAGAATGGAGTAGATGCTGCCAAGCGGCACGTGCAGCAGCGCGACGGTGCACAGCTTGCCCAGCAGGATCAGCGGCCAAAGCCGCGCGATGTGGGAAAAGGCGCCGGATATCCAGAAAGCCGACGCCTCGGTCCCGCCCTCGGCAAGGCCCAGCGCCACCGCAAGATCAGCGGGCCGGGACAGGGAATCATTCAGCCTGATGCGCGAAGGGGCCATGGCCCGTGCGTAACGCACAGATGTTGAAAGAAACTTACCCGGTTATGCCAAAAGGCATAATGGCTCCGCGCGGCCGCGAAAACCGGCGATCCGAGCTGAAAAAAGAAAGATGCTGAACATCGCCAGCATCTTTCCAAACCCTGATCATTATACTCAGCCGAGCCTACGTTCAGACGCGCATGGGCATCAGCACGTAGAGCGCCGGGCTCCGGTCATTTTCACGGATGAGCGTCGGGGCTGCCGCGTCCGCCAGGTGCAGCTCGACCGTCTCGCTGTCGATCTGGCCCAGAATGTCCAGCAGGTAGCGGGCGTTGAAACCGATATCGAAACCCTCGCCTTGGAATGCGCCCGGCACTTCTTCCGCCGCCGTGCCGTTTTCCGGGCTGGTCACTGACAGGGTAATCTTGTCCCGATCAAGCGTCATCTTGACCGCACGGGTCTTTTCCGTCGCGATCGTCGCGACGCGGTCCACGCCTTCCTCGAAGCTGCGCGGATCGATCTTGAGCAGCTTGTCATTGGCGGTCGGGATGACGCGGCTATAATCCGGGAAGGTCCCGTCGATCAGCTTGCTGGTGAGGATCGCGCTGCCCAGGCCGAAGCGGATCTTGCTTGCGGACAGGGTGATCTGGACCGATCCTTCCACCTCATCCAGAAGCTTGCGCAATTCGCCGATGCACTTGCGGGGGATGATGATGCCCGGCATCCCATCGGCGCCGTCGGGACGGGGCACGGTGACGCGGGCAAGGCGATGGCCGTCGGTCGCAGCGGCCTTCAGAACCGGCTGACCTTCGTCAGACACATGGAAATAAATTCCGTTCAGATAATAGCGCGTTTCTTCGGTCGAGATGGCGAAGCGCGTCTTGTCGATGATCTGCTTCAACGTCTCTGCGGGCAGCTCGAAGCTGGTGGGCAGATCGCCTTCCGCGATCACTGGGAAATCGTCGCGCGGCAGGGTCGACAGGTTGAAACGGGCGCGGCCCGCCTGGATCAGCATCTTACCCTCGGCCGCGTGCAGCGAAACCTGGCTGCCTTCCGGCAGCTTGCGGGCGATGTCGAACAATGTGTGGGCGCTGATGGTGGTCGCGCCGGGCTGTTCCACCTGCGCGGAAACGCTCTCGACGATCTGGAGATCGAGGTCGGTCGCCATCAGCTTGATCGCGCCATCGGCGGACGCTTCGATCAGCACGTTGGACAGGATCGGAATCGTATTGCGCCGTTCAACCACCGACTGGACGTGGCTGAGGCTCTTGAGGAGCGTGGCGCGTTCGATTGTGGCCTTCATGTCCCTGTTTGTCCGTTTCTTTTCTGCGCAAAGCCCGAATGCGGTCGAATCCGGGCGACAATGATGGATGATCCTTCATAACCACTGTTGCGGCGGCGGCAAGCGCCTGCTGATCGTTTCGTGACGGCAAGGGTTGCAAAAGGGCACATGATGGGCTTTGCCAGCTTCATGAAGCGCCTCTGGCTCCTCCCGTTGCTGATCTCGACGCCTGCGACTGCGCGGGATTCTCTGGGGATGTTCGAAGCCTGGGGGGCATTCCGCGATCCGGCAGCGCCGCGCTGCTACGCCATAGCCAGACCCGTGAGCCGCGCAGGCAGCGGGTTTGCAGCGGTCGGCAACTGGCCCCGCCAACGCGTGCGCGGACAGGTGCATTTCCGGCTGAGCCGGGTGCGGGCCGATGGCGCTTCCGTCATCCTGAATGTCGGTGAGCGGCGCTTCCCGCTGGTGGCGGGCCAGGCCGACGCGTGGGCGCCCGATCCCCGCGCCGACGCCGCCATCATTGCGGCCATGCGCTCGGCAGGCAGCATGAGCGTGCAGACCCAAGGCGCGAATGGGCGGGCCTTTGCCGACACCTACACGCTGCGCGGCGCTGCCACGGCGATCGACGCGGCGGCATTGGGATGCGCCCGGCTGCGCTGATAGACGCTCCCTTTATAAATACGCAAAAATCCGCTATGGGCGCTGCCATGCATTCATCCGCCAGCCCCCTGATGCCGATTCCCGGCGCTATTGACCCTGTGCCCGTGCCGCGCGCGGTGACGCCGCGTGAAGATGGACGCACTGACCTCATGGGCCTGTCGCGCCCGCAGATCAAAGGCGCGCTGGAGGAAGCAGGGCTCGACGCCAAGCAGGCGAAGCTCCGCTCCAAGCAGCTGTTCCACTGGCTCTATCATCGCGGCGAGACCGATTTCGACGCCATGACCGATCTTGCCAAGCCCATGCGCGGCTGGATGGCGGAGCGCTTCGTCGTCGGCCGCCCTCAGGTGGTGGAAGCCCAGGTGTCGAGCGACGGCACCCGCAAATGGCTGCTCCGGTCGGACGATGGCCAGGATTATGAAATGGTGTTCATCCCCGACGCCGATCGGGGAACGCTCTGCGTCTCCAGCCAAGTGGGCTGCACGCTCAACTGCCGTTTCTGCCATACCGGCACGATGCGGCTGGTGCGCAATCTGACGCCGGGCGAAATCGTCGGGCAGGTGATGCTGGCCCGCGACGCGCTGGGCGAATGGCCAAAGGGCAGCATGGCGTCGGCCAATGACGATGAAACCGACGACGCGTCGCAATATACGACCGACGGCCGCATGCTGACCAACATCGTGATGATGGGCATGGGTGAGCCGCTCTACAATTTCGACCATGTCCGCGACGCGCTAAAGGTCGTCATGGACGGCGATGGCCTGGCGCTCTCGAAGCGCCGCATCACCCTCTCGACCTCCGGCGTGGTGCCAATGATGGCGCGCGCTGGTGAAGAGATCGGCGTCAACCTCGCCGTGTCGCTCCACGCCGTGACCAAGGATGTGCGCGACGAACTCGTGCCGCTCAACAAGAAGTTCGGCATCGAACAGCTGCTTCAGGCATGTGCCGACTATCCGAGCGCCAACAATGCCCGCCGCATCACCTTCGAATATGTGATGATCAAGGACAAGAATGACAGCGACGAGGATGCGCGCGAACTGGTGCGGCTGCTGCGTCACTACAAGCTCCCAGCCAAGGTCAACCTCATCCCGTTCAATCCCTGGCCGGGCACGGACTATGAATGTTCGACGCCCGAGCGGATCAAGCGCTTTTCCGACATCGTGTTCGAAGGCGGCATCTCC
Source organism: Sphingobium sp. TomMM35A (assembly GCF_054771735.1). Classification (NCBI taxonomy): domain Bacteria; kingdom Pseudomonadati; phylum Pseudomonadota; class Alphaproteobacteria; order Sphingomonadales; family Sphingobiaceae; genus Sphingobium; species Sphingobium sp. TomMM35A. Next base: position 2,538,209 of record NZ_BSRC01000001.1, on the reverse strand, counting down.
GCTCCGGTGCGCACGCCGCGGGGCCGGGACATCATGGCCGCCTGCGGGCAGCTGAAATCCGCCAGCGAGAAGAAGAGCCGCGCTGAGCTCGATAGGTTAGCGGCCGAAAAGCAAGCGGCGCTCGGTTGAGCCTTCGCCTTAGCGTGGCGGGCTGGGCTCGCTGATGGTCTCTTCCGCGTCCCGTTCATTCTCATCGGGCTTCAACGGCGCCATGACCCAGAATGTCAGCAACGTGAAGCCAGTGAGGACCACCGCCACATCATAGGTGCCAAGCCCCGCCGCGACGCCGATAGCGCCTGTGATCCACAGGCTTGCGGCGGTTGCAGTGCCCTTCACGGCATGCCGCTGCTGCAGGATCGCGCCGCCGCCTAGGAATCCGATGCCTGCGATCACGCCTTCCAGCACGCGGGCCAGCGCCTCGACTTCCTGCGCCATCAAGCCCTCGACCGTCTGGACCAAGCCACAGCTGGCCACGGCCACCAAGGGGAAGGTCCGCAACCCGGCGCTGCGTTCCGCCCGCTCCCGGTTCCAGCCGATCGGAAGCGCCAGACAATAGGCAATCACGATCGGCACCAGATGCGGCAGGACCGAAAATGTGTCTCTCATTTCGACTAAACGCACGAACATGAATTCGGATGCGCAACGAACATCGCTAGTACTTGCCGGGCTCCTCCAGCAAACGGGGGATCAAGGGCAACAGTTCGCGGGCAAGGAAGCCGATCGGCCCCATCGTGCGGGCCAGTTCCCGCCCTGCCCGTCCATGAAGCCAGCTTGCCCAGGCAGCGGCGCGGAAAGGGTCCGCTCCACGCGCTGCCAGACCACCAGCAATGCCTGCGAGCACGTCACCCGATCCTCCTGTGGCAAGCCCGACGCAACCGCCCTCATGAAGCAGGCAGGCGCCATCCGGAGCCGCAATCACGCTGCGGTCCCCTTTCAGGATCACCACGGCCTGAAAATCCTGCGCGACCTGCGACGCGACCCCAACCGGGTCGGCTGTGATGGCTTCAGCGCTCTTGTCCGTCAGGATCGCCATCTCCCCATGATGCGGCGTCAGGATGATATGCCCCTCATGCGCTGCGATCGTAGACCGTAAATCGCGCGCCGATGTCATTGCCGCCGCATCGAGGACGATGGTCACGGGTGGCTCCGTCGCAGCCAGAATATCGGCGACCAACTGATCCGTCCCGGCACTCACATTCATGCCGGGTCCCAGGACCAGCGAATCGCAGCGGGCAAGCTGCGGCTTCAGCACGGCGGCCGCGCCGACCGCGATCTCGCCATCCTCCTGCGCCGGAAGGGCGATCATCGCCGCCTCGGGGACCAGCACGCCCAGCGACATGGCGGCCGATCGCACCGTCGCCATCTGCAGCTTGCCTGCCCCCGCCCGAAGCGCGGCTTCGCCCGTCAGCCGAAGGGCGCCAGGCACGAACTCCGCCCCACCGACCACCAGCACACGGCCGCGCGCATTCTTGTCTGAATCGCTGTCGACAACCGGCAACGGGTTCGCCTTCAGCCAGGCGGTATCCAGGGTCTCCGGCATCATCCCCGCGCTCCTGCAATGGCATCGGGCTCGCGCGTGACCGGCGTCGCTTCTTCTTCCATCGGCGCGGTCACATTATAACGGCGAAGCACCAGCCCGCCATTGCGGCCATGCGAGGGGTCATAGACATAGTCACTGATCGCACAATTGGCGACGTCTCCCGCCCGATCGATTGCCAAAATCTCCGCTTCATCAAGGCCTTCGATAATGTAGCGCAGGCACAGCACCACGACCTGATGTGTGAAGATCATCACCCGCCGCCCGGCATAGTGCAACGATATGGTATCCATCACCGACCGGAGGCGCAGGATGACGTCGCACCAACTTTCCCCGCCAGGTGGCCGATGGTAGAATTTCCCGAGCATCCGGCGAAACTCATATTGCTCTGCCTCAAGGTTACGGATGCCGGACGTCGTCAGCCCGTCCAATATTCCGAATTCCTTTTCCCGCAGCCGCTCGTCGAAGCAGATCGGCTCGTCCGCCCGCGCTCCGCCTGCTTCACGAAAGACCTGCGCAGTCTGAAATGCACGCAGATAGGGAGAGGATAGCAGAACTTCCGGCCGATGATCCTCCGCCTCGCTTGCAAACCAGTGGCCCAACGCCTGCGCCTGTTCGCGGCCCAGCTCACTTAAAGGGACATCCGCGTCGCGCACGGACAAGGCTATGCGGTCGGATTGCGCTTCCGTCGCCTCATCGCGCGCGACATTTCCGGCACTTTGGCCATGACGAACGATGATGAGCTGGCTTGGCCAATGAAGTGACGCCACGGATGTCCCTGCCTTTCATGCCGCGTTGCTGAGGCATGAAGAACGGTCGCGCCAAGGCTTTGATCCCGACGCAGGCGCGCGAGGGACGCATGGCGAGCCAACCCTGAAGCAGCCATGCGCCATCCACCCGGTCTACGCGCGGGATTGCGCTTCCCCGGATTTCCGCTGCCCGACATTGCTCCATTCAACATTGCGCGTGGCGTACATGACGCTTGCCAGCGCGATCAGCAGCAGCACCGAACCGATGAGCAGCGACCATGCCTCCAGGTTGAGCAGCACGAACAGCAAGGCATAGAGCCCCACCAGCAGCGCCCCGATGAACCGGCCGCGCCGCCAGCTTCCCAGCACGGCGGCGCTATAGGCGGACAACAGGCCAATGATCGCCGCCGCCCCCAGAATATAGGCTGCGGTAAAGCCGATGACCTCTGCAAAGGCAAGCAACAGGGCGAAGAAGAGCACCAGCGCCGCCCCCGTCAGCAGATATTCCGCCGCAGCCACGCGCGCGCCGCCGACAATGTCGAACAGCAGGAAGGCGAGGAAAGTGAGGCCTATGAACAGGAAGCCATATTTAACCGACCTGTCCACCTTGGAATAAAGATCGACCGGTTCGATCAGGCCGACCGTCACCGCGCGGGAATTGCCGCCGATGACTTCAGCTGGCCTCGCCGCAACCGTAGTGTCGGCAACTGCCACCATGGCATAGCCCGCGCTGCCATCCAGCAGCGGAGGCCCCAATTCCTGCATCGCGACGGGAGGCTGGCCCAGCGCCAGCTTGTCGATCTGGTAGCGGGCCGAAAAGCCGCCATCCGAAATCTCCCGCTTCTCAGGCAGGAAGGCGCCTCCAAAGCTCGGGCTCGGCCATGTCGAAGAGATCTGCCAGAAGGTCTTGCCGCCCCTTGGCACCAGGCTCAGCGACCGGCTGCCGCGCAGGCCGAAATCATATGCCACGGTCAGTCTGCCCTCGCCCGCCCAGGGGAGAAAGGCGAAGAAACCCTGCCCTCCGGTAGCGCCGGGACCTTTGCCGGGCTGAACGGCCAAAGCCTTGCCACCGGCAGAAAGCGACCCACCGCTGGTCAATCCCCGCGCATCCGATGCGCCCATCCGCAATTCCGCCCGCTCCCATAGAAGGCGATCGGCGGTGATGCCGAAGCGGGGCAGGTCTTGCGGCAAAGCAAATTGCGCGGCTCCCTTTATGCGCGCGTCGTAGAGCACACTGCGGTAGATCGACTTGCGCCGCTCTTCCGGACGGACGGTGGTCGTGACCATATTCTCGACCGGCGAAATATAGAGCAGCTTTTCGGTCTCGACAGTGCGCGACACCCGCTGGCCGTCAACCTGCTCTTCCTGCACCTGGGTGGTGCGGAATGGAACGACGATGACAGGTCCCGCAATGATCTGTGGCCCGCCCCAACCAGCATTGATCGCGTCCTGCGCCGTCTGAGATTGGCTTTGCCGATCCCATACCAGAGCATAGATCAGCATCAGCGGCACGATCAGCGACAGCGCTACCAGCGCCGCGAACAGCAGCTTCATGCCGGGCGACCGCGTTGGCCGCATGTCATCAGCCGAGCCTGTAACCAACCGCCGCTCCTGTCGAATATTGTCCAGGTCACTGTCTATGCCAAGGGGCGTCAGCGTCAATCATCACGTGCCGCGCATGCGCTAATCTGATACTGTCGCCTGCGAGAAATGCCGAGAGTCGAACTGTTTCGAGGAGGGCATGATGCAGACGTCAATCGACGAAGCGAAACTTCACAATTTTGTCGGAAAAATGCTGAACGATCTCGGCGGCGCGATCAGCGTGCCGACGGTACGCGTCGGCTTCAGGCTAGGCCTGTTTGACGCGCTCGCGCAGGGCCCAGCGAAGGCGGCGGACCTCGCACAAAGAGCAGGCGGCCTGCACGAACGTTATGTGCGGGAATGGGCAATGGCCCAGGCCGCCAATGGCTTTATCGACTTCGATCCTGGCTCAGGCATGTTCAGCGTCTCGCCAGAGCAGGCGATGGTTTTCGTGAACCCCGACAGCCCCGTCTATCTGGCTGGCGCCTTCGAAATGGTCGCCGCCATGATAGAGGCGGAGCCCAAGGTCGAAGAATGTTTCCGCAACGGCAAGGGCGTCAGATGGGGAGACCATGCGGGCTGCCTGTTCTGCGCGACCGGCGCATTCTTCCGGCCCGGCTATGTCAACAACATCGTGCAGAGCTGGATACCCGCGATGGATGGCATGGAGGCAAAGCTGCGGTCCGGCGCAAAAGTCGCCGATGTCGGCTGCGGCGTCGGCTTCTCCACCTTGCTGATGGCGCAGGCCTATCCCGAAAGTCACTTCACCGGCTATGATTTCCATGAACCATCGATCGAGGACGCACGGCGTCATGCGCAAGAACATGGCCTCAGCGATCGGGTCCGGTTCGAAGTAGCGGCGGCCAAGGACATTGCCGAGAAGGACTTCGACTTCATCACCATGTATGACTGTCTGCACGATATGGGCGATCCCAAAGGATGCGCGGCACACATGCGCCGCATCCTGACGCCGGGCGGTAGCTGGATGATCGTCGAGCCGATTGCAGGCGACAGGCCGAAAGACAATCTCAATCCCGTCGGGCGGCTCTACTACAACGCGTCCACCATGATCTGCGTGCCCACGTCGCTTGACCAGGAGGTCGGCGAAGGCCTGGGCGCGCAAGCAGGCGAAGCTCGTCTGGCGGCAGTCATCGCCAACGGCGGCTTCCAGTCGGTTAAAAGAGTGGCGGAAGGGCCATTCAACATGGTGCTTCAAGCGCGTTGAAGGGTAGGAACTGGCCGAAGCCGCTCAACTGGCATCGGCGCGCAGGATCTTCTCCATCGGCTTGCTCCTGGCGAGTTCGTCGATCAATTTGTCCAGATAGCGGATTTCTTGCATGAGGGGCTCATCGACCTCTTCGACGCGGACGCCGCAGACCACGCCGGTGATAAGCCGCCGTGCGGGGTTCAGTTTGGGCGCCTCGGCAAAGAAGCGTTCGAAACTGACATTGGCCGCCAGTTGCTCCTCAAGCGTTTCTTGGCTGTATCCCGTCAACCAGCGGAAAATCTGATCGACCTCGCCTCTGGTGCGGCCCTTCTTCTCGGCCTTGCTGACGTAGAGGGGGTAAACGCTCGCCACGCTGACCGAGTAGATGCGATGCTTCGCCATGATCCCTCCTGCGCAGACCCGAAATGCCTTAGCAGCTTTCGCGCAAAAGGATGATGGGGAAACTGATCCCCAGCTTCAGGGGAACTTATCTCGGTGGAGATGAAAAAACCCAGCAGATGCTGGGTGGTGACCCCTACGGGAATCGAACCCGTGTTTCAGCCGTGAAAGGGCCGCGTCCTAACCGCTAGACGAAGGGGCCACACTGCAGAATTGCTCTGGCAGTGCTGCGAAGCGAGGGCGGCTTTAGGGGGGGAGCTTGCGCCGGTCAACCCCCTTTGGGCCTAGAAAATCATCTCTTCTTCAATCGGCCCAGGCGGCGTCTTCCAGATGCAGCTCGGCTGCCGGGCGGCTACCCCAATCGTCGATCTTGGCGCGCCCTGCGACCCACAGGCGGCGATCGCGCGGTGCGCCCAGGATCGCTTGGCCCAGCTCGCTTTCGGCCTGGCGGAACGCGATGGTCTTGATCGAACGGCCATCATCGCCAGCCATCACGGCGCGCAAATGCCCGTTGCCGACCACATCCGCCTTGATGACCCGCATCGGCCCCGCCGCCACCAGCGGGGCAGGCCAGCCAGCGCCATAGGGCCCACCCGCCTCGATCGCGGCCACAAAGTCGGGATTGACCCCCGCAGGCGCGAGCACGGCATCGATGAGCAGCGCACGATCATCGCGCGCACGGGCCACGGCAGGTCCAAGCCTTTCGTCCAGGAAGTCTGCCAGCGCGTCCACCTTGTCCGAAGCGACCGTCAACCCTGCCGCCATGGCATGGCCGCCCCCGGCGACCAGCAACCCGCTGTCCTTCGCCGCCAGTACGGCCGCCCCCAGGTCCACGCCCGATATGGACCGCCCGGACCCCTTGCCGGTGCCCGCGTCGTCGATCGCAACGACGATCGCAGGCCGCCCGGCCTTTTCCTTGATGCGTCCGGCAACGATGCCGATCACCCCAGGGTGCCAACCTGGCCCCGCGATCACCGCGACTGCGCGATTGCCCTGCGCGGCGAGCAATTCCTCGGCCTCGGCCTGCACCGCCGCTTCGATCGCGCGCCGTTCCTCGTTGAACTGGTCGAGCTCGGCCGCGATGCTCGCTGCTTCCAACGGGTCTTCGGTCGTCAGCAGCCGCACGCCAAGGTCGGCTTTGCCCACCCGGCCGCCCGCATTGATGCGTGGTCCAAGCGCGAAGCCAAGATCATGGCATAGCGGGGCCCGGCTGAGGCGGCTGGCGTCGATCAGGGCGGAGATACCGATATTGCGGCGCTTGGCCATGACCTTGAGGCCCTGCGCGACAAAGGCGCGGTTGAGCCCCTTGAGCTGCGCCACGTCCGCGACGGTGCCGAGCGCCACGATATCGAGCAACTCCATCAGCGCGGGCTCGGCCCGATGCGTGAACCAGCCGCGCCGCCGCAGCACGCGGATCAGCGCCGCGCCGAGGAGGAAGGCGACGCCGACCGCCGCCAAATGACCATGAGCCGCCGCTTCCTCGACCTCGTCAAGCCGGTTCGGGTTCACCAGCGCGAACGCTTCGGGAAGCGCTGCGACGCATTTATGGTGATCCACCACCACGACATCGACGCCGACCGCCTTCGCCATGGCGAGCGCCTCGAACGCCTGAGCGCCGCAATCGACGGTGACGATCAACGTCGCCCCTTCCCCGGCCAGCCGCACCAGCGCCTCGCCAGACGGGCCATAGCCTTCCATCAGCCGATCCGGGATGTAAGGCCGCGCGGACAGGCCAAGATCGCGCAGCAGCCGGATCAGCAAGGCCGCGCTGGTCGCGCCGTCCACGTCATAGTCGCCGAAAATCCGGACATGCTCGCAGCTCTGCACCGCATCGGCCAGCCGCTCGGCCGCGCTGTCCATGTCGCGGAACAGGCTGGGGTCAGGCATGAAATGACGGATGGTGGGATTGCGATGCGCATCCACCGCCTCGCGCGGACAGCCTCGGGCGAGCAGCAACTGAGTGACAAGGTCATCGGGCAGATAGCCGGGCTCGCGTGCGTCCGCGCCCCCACCCCGCCAGCGCCACGGTTGTCCAAGGATGGAGCGGGATACATTCAGCGCGACAGTCATTTATCAGTCCCTAAACCGGCCAAGCCCTTGTGGGAAGCGGTTCGCGGACAGCGGCGGAACCGAATCGATGTCCTGCGCGTATTCCCAAGCCGCGCGCGGGTGCGGCGGATCGAAAGGGGCGGCGAAGTTTACATGAGTTCAGGGCAGGCGAAACGCGTCCGGCATGCCTTGGGCGTTCTGATGATTGCGGCGTCACCTCTTCCGCTACAGGCCCAGACTTCCAGCGGCGCTTCCACCGGCACGGTTGCGCCGGAACAGGAGCCGCCGATCCTGCCCGACGAGGAATTCGAGGCGCGCCTCCCCAAGGCTGGTGAGATTGACACGGCGAACCCCTCCGCTCCGCTCCCGTCGATCGACAGCTGGATCGACCAGCAAATGCCGCAGGCCAGCGCGCCCGTCGAACTGCCCCCGGCTACTGAACCCGCAGCGGAAGCAGAGCTCGCACAGCCCCTCCCCCCGCTCGACAGCGTCACCGTGCCTGCCCAGGTGGCAAGCGATAGCCCCAATGAGAAAACGCCGGAAATCCGCTATGCTGTCGAGATTGACGGCTTCGGCAGGACCGGCCTTGAAGATGAGTTCCGGGGCGAGTCAGCGCTGATCGATGGGAAGGGACGCGCCGACACAGCCGCCATGGTGCAGGCCCGCGCGCATGAGGATGAAGCCTTCGCCGTGCGGCTGCTCTATTCGGAAGGCTATTATGACGCGACCGCCCTGGCCTCGCTCGACCAGACCGGCAACGGCACGCTGAAGGCGGTCTTGTCCGTCACGCCGGGCAAGCGGTACAAGATCGGTGATATCGTGATCAACGCCGGGCCTACGGTGCCGCCCGGGCTCGTCCGCGACAGCCTGCCGCTCAAGACCGGCGACTATATCGTTGCCGCCGATGTGGAAAGCGCGGAAGCCAATGTCGGCGTGAGGCTCCCCGAAAATGGCTATCCCTTCGCCAAGGTCGGCGAACGGGACATATTGCTCGATCCGGCGACGATCACGGGCGACTATACATTGCCTGTCGAGGTCGGCCCGCGCGGGTCGTTCCGGGGCATCACCACCTCCGGCGCCAAGCAAGCCTTTGGCGCTGACCATATGAAGGTCATCAGCCGTTTCAAACCCGGCGAGCTATATGACAGCCGCAAGGTTGACGACCTGCGCCGCGCCCTCGTCGCGACGGGGCTTTTCTCCAGCATCGCGGTCGATCCGGTGCGCACGAACGAGCCCGGCCCCGACGGCACCGAATATGTCGATCTGCATGTCGATCAGGAAGCAGGACCGCCGCGCACCCTGGCGGGCGAGCTTGGCTATGGCACGGGACAGGGCTTCCGCGCCGAGGGCACATGGACGCATCGCAACCTCTTCCCACCGGAAGGCGCGCTGATCGCCAAGGTCATCGCGGGCACGCAGGAACAGGGCGTCTCGGGCACCTTCCGCCGCTCGAACGCGGGCAAGCGGGACAAGACCTTCCAGGCTGGCGTCCTGCTCAACCACCAGAATTACGACGCCTACGAAGCCTTCACCGCAGGCCTGAACATCAGTTGGTCGCGCCAATCGACGCCGATCTTCCAAAAGCGCTGGACCTATACCTATGGCGCGGAAATCCTGCTGTCCAACGAACAGACGACGATCGATCCGGCAACAGCGGAAAAGCGGCGGCTGACCTATTTCATCGGCTCGCTGCCGCTGCAGGTCGGCTATGACCGCTCAAATGACCTGCTCAATCCGACGAAGGGCTTTCGCGCCAATCTGCGCCTTTCACCCGAGGCATCGCTTCAGGGCAATGTGTCACCCTATGTGCGCGGCACCTTTGACCTTAGCGGCTATTATCCCGTTTCCGATGCGCTGGTGATCGCGGCGCGGACGCGGCTCGGCACGATCAGCGGCGCTGCCCGCGACCAGATTGCGCCCTCGCGCCGGATCTATGCTGGTGGGGGCGGGTCGGTGCGCGGCTTTGGCTATCAGGAATTGGGCCCCAAAGACGTCAATGACGACCCGATCGGCGGGCGGTCCGTCAACGAGTTCGCCGTCGAGGGCCGCTATCGCTTCGGCAATTATGGCGTCGTCGCCTTCGTTGACGCGGGCCAGGTCTATGAAAGCGCCATCCCGAAATTCTCGGACATTCGCTATGGCGTAGGCTTGGGCGGCCGCTTCTATACCGACTTCGGCCCGTTCCGGGCGGACATAGCCATGCCGATCAATCGGCAGCCCGGCGAATCCAAATTCACTCTCTATATCGGCATTGGACAGGCTTTCTGATGGCCGAAGACACGCCTCCACCCGCTCCCGAAAGCCAGACCGTGATCATCCGGGAAGGCCGACCGTTGTGGCAGAAGATCATGCTCGGCATTGCCGGTCTGATCCTTGGCCTGGTCGTCCTTGCCGCCGGGTTGCTGCTCTTCCTCAACACGCAGCCGGGCAAGAAATTCCTGATCCGCCAGATAGCGGCGCTGAAGTTGGAATCCGGCATGGCTATCGAGGTCGGCCGTATCGAAGGATCGGTCTATAGCGACATGGTCATCCACGACCTTGTCCTGCGTGATCCCAAGGGACCATTCGCCGTATCGCCACGCGTTCATGTCGTTTGGAGCCCCTTCCGCTATCTCAGCAACCATATCTCCGTCCGCCTGCTGGAAAGCCCGCTTGTCGTGCTGGCCCGCAGCCCACAGTTCAACGTCACGCAAAGCGATCCCGACGCCCCGATCCTTCCCGACCTCGACATCGACGTTGATCGGCTGAAGATCGCCAAGTTCGTGCTGGCAAAGCCGGTGATCGGCCAGAAGCGCGAGATCGCCATTGACGGCGTCACCCACATTGCCGATGGCCGCGCGCAGCTTAGCGCCAATGCCGTGGTCGATAGCGGCGATCGGCTCCAGGCATGGCTCGACGCGGTGCCCGAACAGAACCGCCTGGCCATGAAGGGCACGCTGACCGCGCCCAAGGGCGGAGTGATCGCAAAGATGAGTGGGCTCACCGATGGCCTCACCGCGACGCTGGACGGGCGTGGGACATGGCAAGCGTGGAACGGCCGGATCGTCGCCAACTCGCCCAAGGGCGAGCTTGCCAACATCGCCCTTGCCGCACGCGACGGTAATTTCACGGCCAAGGGTCCGGTGCGCCCCGGCCTCGTCTTTGCCGGAACCGTTGACCGGCTGACCGCTCCAGCCCTCGATGTCGATCTCTTCGCCGGACTTAACGAGCGGCGCGTGAACCTTAAGGGATCACTCCGCTCGAACGCGCTCGCCGCGACGGCGCAGGGCCTCATCGACCTCGGCAAAAGCCAGTTCAGCGGGCTCAAGATCGACGCCGCACTGCTGACGCCCGGCGCGATCATGGAAAAGGTGCGCGGCAGGGATGTGCGCGCTTCGATCATCCTCGACGGCCCCATGGCGACGCCCCTCATAAACTATGATCTCACCGCCGCGATGCTCGCCTTCGACCAGACCGGCATCGAAGGGCTGAAGGCCAGCGGCCGGGCAGTGATCGATACCGATCGCATCCGCATCCCGGTGAATGCCACCGCGCGGCGCGTCACCGGCCTCAATGCAGCAGCGGGCGGGTTGCTCCAGAATCTGCGGGTAAAGGGCGACTTCGCTTATTCCGCAGGCAAGCTGATCAGCGACAATCTGAAGATCGACAGCGATCGGGTGGACGCCACCGCCATCGTCCTTGCCGACCTCGACAACGCCATTTACCGAGGCGCGCTCAAGGGCCGGGTGAACGATTACAAGATCGACGGCGTCGGCATCGTCAACCTCAACACCGACGTGGAGTTGGTGCCGGGCCCCAAGGGCGGCTGGGGCCTTGCGGGCAAGTTCGGCGTCCGCACCGCGCGCTGGGAAAATGCGTCGGTGCGCGATTTCCTTGGCGGCAATGCCGTCATGTCGGGCCGCATCGGCATGACGCCGGAAGGCAAGTTCACCCTTGCCGGCCTCAAAGGCGCGGCACCCAATTTCCGCATCCATTCCGGGTCAGGCAGCTACGACACCAATGGCGCGATCACTTTTGACGCGTCCGCGACGTCCAACCAATATGGCCCGCTTGCGCTCACTGTTCGCGGCACGATGGAACGGCCGCAAGCTATCCTGCGCGCGGCCCGGCCCAATGTCGGCGTGCAGCTGTCCAACGTCGTTGCAAAGCTCAATGGCGAAGCAGGCGGCTATCGGCTGGAAGCGACTGGCGGCTCCGCCTATGGCCCCTTCTTCGCCAATGTGCTGATCCGCACGGGGCGTGGGCCGCTTACGATCGACATCACGCGCGCGCGTTTCGCGGGCGTAGACATGAATGGCCGCCTTCAGCAGACCGCCGCCGGACCTTTCGCCGGACGGCTGGCCATGAACGGCTCGGGGATCAACGGCGCGGCGCGGCTCGCGGCCGTGGGCAAGGCTCAGGGTATCGCGGTGAACGCCACCGCCAGCAACGCTCGCCTGCCCGGCGAGGCCGATGTGGTGATCGGCCGCGCCATAGTGGCTGCGGACATCGTGCTCACTGACCAGCCGCGCATCACCGCCGATGTCCAGATGGCGAACGCGGCCTATGGCGACTATGTCGTGCGCAAGGGGCGGGCGCGCATCAATTATCAGGGCGGACGCGGACGCGCGCAGCTGGTTGCGGATGGATCGACGGGCGTGCCCTTCTCCATCGCCATGAATGCGGCGCTTCGCCCCAATCTCTACGCCGTCGCCTTGGAAGGCAAGGCGAGCAACATCCCCTTCCGCTTCGCCCAACCAGCGATTATCCGCATCGAACCGCAGGGCTACCGGCTCGAACCCGCGACGCTTGTCTTGCCGCAAGGAAGGGTTGATCTTGCCGGACGGTTCGGCGGGCAGACCGCCCTCCAGGCCCGGTTCAAGGATTTCGACCTCGCCATCATGAACATCGCCAGCCCCGGCCTCGGCATCAGTGGCAAGGCGACGGGCGCGATCGATTTCAACCAGAGCGGCAACGCCTTCCCCACCGCCACCGCCCGCATCGCGATCAATGATTTCCGCCGCTCAAGCCTGTCCGCCGTGTCCGATCCCGTATCCATGGCGATCGAGGGCCGCCTGTCAGGGCGCGGCGGCGATCTGCGCGGCCTCATCCGGCGCGGCAATGCGCCGCTCGGTCGCTTCATCGCCACGCTCGCGCCTCCTGGCCCCGGAGCCAGCTGGACGCAGCAACTCCAATCGGCGCCGCTCGGTGGCGGCATCCGCTACGCCGGCCCGGCCGATGTGCTCTTCTCCTTCGCCGGGCTCGCGGACCAGCAACTGACCGGCCCGATCGCCGTCGCCGCGGACTTCAGCGGCCGCCTCACCGCGCCGCGCCTCAACGGCCTCGTCCGCGCCAACGCGCTCACTTATGAAAATGAGACGTTCGGCACCCGCCTGACGCAGATGCGCCTTGATGGCCGCTTCACCAACGATCGGCTGGAGATACGCGACTTTTCCGGCCGGGCGGGCGACGGCACCGTGCAGGCAAGCGGCTCAGTGGGGCTCGCCGCCGAAAGCGGCTATCCCATGAACATCGCCGTCAAGTTGGACCGCGCCCGCATCGCGCGGAGCGAAGCCATCACCAGCGTCGTGACCGGCAACATCAACGTCACGAATAGCGCGGCAAATGGCGGGTTGATCAAGGGCGACCTGTGGCTCCCCGAAACCCGTTACCGCATCGCCTGGCAGGGCGGCGCGGAAATCCGCCAGCTTCAGGGCGTCCGTCGGAAGGGTGAAGGCAGCGACCTTCTCGACCAGCGCGTCGCGTCCCGGCAGGCGGCGGCAAAGCCCGCCGACTGGAAGCTCGACATCCGCGTGCGTGCCGACAATGAGATCTACTTGACCGGCATGGGGCTCGATTCCGAATGGAAGACCAACATGCGGGTCACGGGCACAACAAAGGCCCCGCGCGTCGTCGGCAAGATCGAGGTGATACGTGGCCGCTACAGCTTCTCAGGGCATCAGTTCGAACTTGAACAGGGGATCATTACCTTCAACGGGCCGATGATGAACCCGGTGCTGGCGATCCGCGCCGAAACCCGGATCAACACGGTGACCGCAGGCATTGCAGTCGGCGGCACGGCGCAACGGCCCGACATCAGCTTCATCTCGACGCCCACCCTGCCGCAGGACGAGATATTGGCGCGCATCCTGTTCGGCGACAATGTCGCGAACCTGTCCGCCACGCAGGCGATCCAGCTTGCCGCCGCGCTCAACGGCCTGCGCGGTGGCGGTGGCGGCCTCAATCCGATGGGCAAGCTGCAGAACGCGTCGGGCGTCGACCGCATCGGCATCGTCGGCGGGGACGATGCCACCGGGCGGGGCACGTCGCTGGCAGTCGGGCAGCGCATCTCCAACAACATCTATGTGGAGGTGATCACCGATCCCAAGGGCTTCACCGCCACCCAGCTGGAAATCTCGCTGTCAAAGACGCTGAGCCTGCTGTCGAAGACCGGCACCAACGCCGGATCATCAGCAAATCTGCGCTATTCGAAGGATTATTGAAGCCGCTCCGCGCGGTAGCGGACGATCAGCCCCTCATATTCATCCATGCCGGGGAAGCGCTCAAAGCTGACCGCGGCCCCGGTTTGCGCCCAGGCCAGCTTCTCCGCTGTCTGCGTTTCCATCCAGGGCGCGAACCAGCTGGCGTCGTCCAGCATCGTCGCGCGGACATTGACGAAGCCCATGTCGGCGGCAGGCCTGGTGAGGACCCAGCTCTTGCACCAGCCGCAATGATGATGGTGCACATCCTCACCATGCATCCCGCCGATCACCGTATCACCAGCGATCAGTGCAAAGCCGCTCGACGGCATGATGATCGTGGTGGAAAAAGCGCTGCCCGTCATCTTCTGGCACCCGGCGCAATGGCACGCCGCCTCACCCCACGGCGCTTCGCTCAACCGGAAACGCACACGGCCGCACCGGCAACCGCCGTCGATGGGGAAATCGGGGATAGGCATGGGGCTTCTCCTGTTAAAGCGGAATGCGTTTAATCTGAACCACGTAACTCGTTCGGGCTGAGCTTGTCGAAGCCTCTCTTTCCTAAAAAGGTAGAGCCCTTCGACAAGCTCAGGGCGAACGGTGCTAAGAGGTGGCGCTGATTTAAAGCGCGAAACTCTAGAGCCGACGTAATTGATCCTTCCTATCGCAAGATGGGGAGTATTCACGCGCGCCCTCAATGAAAGTCCCGCGACTTGGGCAAGATGCGCACATTGCGCGGATGGCTGGACGTGCGCGGGTGCTGGGGATGCAAGAACTCATCCGCCCTCGACAAGGCGATATGCGGCTTATGCGTATCCGACAGGCGCGACATCTCGGCGGTGCGATCATGCACGCGGGTCGCCATCAGGTGGACGACGCCTTCCTTGCTCCGCTGCACCTCACCCTCGACCATCATCAGCCGCGACGCCATGACAGGCCGCCGCTGCATTTCGAACAGTCGCGCCCACAGGAGAATGTTGGTGATCCCCGTCTCATCCTCGATCGTGATGAAGACGGCGTTGCCCTTGCCCGGCCGCTGCCGCACCAGCACCACGCCTGCCGTCCGCACCTTCGTCCCGTTCTTCGCCGCCGATGTTTGCGCGCAACTCAGCACGCCCTCGGCCGCAAAAACCGGGCGCAGGAACTGCATCGGATGGCCTTTTAGGGACAGGCGCGTCATCTGGTAATCGGCCGCGACCTGTTCGGCGAGCGGCATGGCGGGCAGCAGGGCGTCCGGTTCCTGCCCCAATTCTCCCGCCGCTTTCTGGTCCCGTTTGCGGGCAGCGGCGAACAGCGGCAATTCATTGAACGGCGTCCGCCGCGCTTCCCACAGCGCCGTCCGCCTGTCCTGCCCCAACGACCGGCAAGCGTCCGCGTCCGCCAGCAGGCGCAACGCCCGGGCAGGCAACCCCGCCCGCCGCGCCAGATCCTCAAGGCTGGTGAACAGGCCCCCCTCCCGCGCCCCAACCAACTGCTCCGCCCAAGCTTCGCGAAAACCATCAATCTGGCGAAAGCCCAGCCGCAGCGCCAACGCCCGTCCCTCTCCCTCGCCCCTTCGCCTGTTCCGCGATCGCAGCAGCGGTTCCAGCGCATTTTCCCACCCGCTCATGTTCACATCCACATCATGCACGGCAACGCCATGCTCCCGCGCATCCCGGACGATCTGCGCCGGGGCATAAAAGCCCATGGGCTGCGAATTCAGCAACGCACAGGCGAACACGGCAGGCTGGTGGCACTTGATCCAGGCCGACACATAGACCAGCCGGGCAAAGGACAGAGCATGGCTTTCGGGAAAGCCATAGCTGCCGAACCCCTCGATCTGGCTATAGCATCGCTCGGCAAAATCGCGCTCATACCCACGCCGCACCATGCCGCCGATCATCTTCTCCTTGAACTTGTCCATGCCCCCCACCTGCCGGAAAGTCGCCATCGACCGCCGCAGCTGATTGGCCTCCGAAGGCGTAAATTCCGCCGCGACAATGGCAAGCTTCATCGCCTGTTCCTGGAACAGGGGGACGCCGTAGGTCTTGCCCAACAAGGATTTCAGTTCATCATGCGGACCATGGACAGGATCAGGCGCGGGAAATTCCACCGCCTCCTCTCCGCATCTTCGTCGCAGATAGGGATGCACCATATCCCCTTCGATCGGTCCGGGCCGCACGATCGCCACCTGCACCGTCAGGTCATAGATGGATCGGGGGCGCAAACGTGGCAGCATGTTGATCTGCGCCCGGCTTTCCACCTGGAACACGCCGATGCTGTCGCCTTTTTCCAGCATGTCATAGACGGCCGGATCGTCCGATTTAAGATCGATATTGAGGTCATGATCGCCCAGCCTATGGAGCCTCATCAGATCATAAGCCTTGCGGATGCAGGTCAACATGCCCAGCGCTAGAATGTCGACCTTCATCAATCCCAGCGCATTGATGTCATCCTTGTCCCATTCGATGAAGCTACGGTCCGCCATGGCAGCATGATGCAGCGGCACCGTTTCATCCAGCCGGTTCTGGGTCAGCACGAAACCGCCGACATGCTGCGACAAATGCCGGGGAAAAGGCGCCTCCAGCAGCCGATCCACCACTGCCCGCAACCGCACGATCTGAGGATTATGAAGGTCGAAGCCTGCCTCTGTTATTCGCGCTTCTGGAAATTCGCCCGAATAACTCCCCCATACCGTGCTCGACAGGCGCGCCACCACATCTTCGCTAAGGCCCAGCACCTTGGCGGCCTCGCGCACCGCGCTGCGTGATCGGTAATGAATGACGGTCGCTGCGATCCCTGCGCGATGCCGCCCATAGCGATCGTAGATATATTGCATCACTTCTTCGCGCCGCTCATGTTCGAAATCGACGTCGATATCTGGTGGCTCGTCCCGTTCTTCCGACACGAAGCGGGAAAAGAGCAGTTCATGCCGTTCCGGATCGACCGAGGTGACGCCCAGCAGGAAACAGACCATGGAATTGGCCGCTGATCCGCGCCCTTGGCACAATATGCCCTTCATTTTGGCGAAGGCGACGATGTCGTAAACCGTCAGAAAATAATAAGCATAGTTGCGCTCGCGGATGAGCTTGAACTCCTCATCCAGCAATTTGCGTACCTTGGCCGGAATATGCGGACCATAGCGCGCATGGGCGGCCGATATGGTCAATTCCTCCAGCCACTGCTGCGCGGTCCAGCCTTCGGGCACCGGCTCATGGGGATATTCGTAGGATAGCTGGTCCAGCTTGAAATGCACTTTGCCAAGCAAGCGCATGCTTTCGGCCAGCGCTTCAGGACAGTCGCGGAATAACCGCGCCATTTCCTCGGGCGCATGGATGTGCCGTTCGGCATTGGCCTCCAGCAGGCGTCCTGCCTTGCCGATGGTCACGCCTTCGCGAATGCAGCTCAGCACATCCTGCAAAGGCCGCTCCTCAGGCGTCGCGTAAAGCGCGTCCATCGTCGCGATCAGGGGAACGCCTGTGCGGGCACTTAGACCTTTGAAGCGGGCGATCCGACGCGCGTCCCGCCCGTCCCGGCATAACGCCGCACCCAGCCAAATACGATCCGGCGCCAATCGGGCCAACCGCCGAAGATAGGATTCAAGATCGGCAGGACGCGGCGGCGGGACCAGGCTCAAATGTCCCTGCCGGATCGCTTCCTGGGATGCCCTGTCGTCATATTCATACGCAACCGGCTTTCGATGGGCGATCTGCGCCGTGGCGCTGGAGGACGGCAGGACGATCAGCAACAAATCATCAAGATAAGCTGTCAAATCCTCATAGGTGAGGATGCAGTTCCCCTTCACCGACCGCAAATTGCCCACCGTCAGCAGCTTGGTGAGCTCCCCCCAGCCACGCCGGGTCGACGGATAGGCGACTATGTCCGGAGTGCCATCGGAAAAGACCAGCCGTGCGCCGACAACGAGTTTCAGGTCGATTTGGCACGATTGCTCTTCTTCCTCGCTCAACTCCAATGGCTGGCCCGCTTCCTTCTTTGCCTCCAAGAGGCAGACCCGCGCTTTCTCGGGCGCCCGCTTGAGCGCAGACCAGGCCCGCACCACCCCCGCCACCGTGTTGCGATCAGCAATCCCAAGCCCCTTAAGGCCCAGCTTGATCGCCTGCTCCACCACGTCCGATGCATGCGACGCGCCTCGGAGGAAGGAAAAATGGGTGGCGGCCACCAACTCTGCAAAGGCCGGCCCATCGCTACGCGGTGGCGGAGGCCGCGCCTCCTTCATCCGCGCTCTTTGCCGGACCGCTTCCATCGCATCCAGTTCCCGCCGATCCATCGACTTGGGCTTGGAGGGATCAGGCCCCTTGCCGCGTTTCATGCGAACAGGCCGTGGATATACCATCCCGGATGCCGCGCCTCCGTGCCGTAAAGGCCGTGGCGAAATATCCAGTAGCGGCGGCCGCGCGCATCCTCGATCCGGTAATAGTCGCGGGTCATCCCTGCGCTTTCGCCCGCCAGCGCGCCGTCCTTCGCCTTCCACCATTCGGGCGCGATCCGCTCGGGCCCCTCATAGCGGGTTACTTCATGCGCGCTGCGCCGCCAGCGGAAATGATGGGGCGGGCCGTCCGGAACCTCCGCCACCACCTCGATCGGCTGGGGCGGGTCGAACAGGTGGATGGGGCGCATCGGCGGGTCGCCCGGGTCGCCCTGGCGTGGCCAACTGGACGGCTTGCGGCTTTCGATCGCGGGCAAGGCGAGTTGCGCCTGCTCGGGAATATGGCTGTCGCGCGGCTCCAGGCGCTGGATGCGATTGCGCCCGGCCCGCACAGACAGCCGGTCGACCAGCGCCGCGACCGCTTCCTCGCGCCGCGCTTCACCACCTTCCAGCGCCAGTTGGGTCGCAGCCATCGGTTCGGTCTGCGGCACGGTAAGGCGCAGCATGTCGAAGCCGAAACCGGGGTCGAGCGGATCGGACAGGCTGTCGATCCGCTCCTGCACCAGCCGCATGATCGCGGGCGCGTCGCGCACCGGCAGGCCGGTCTCTACCCGCAGTGGAAAGGCGAGACCATCGGTGCGGAAGAACAACAGCTCGAACCGCCGCCCACCTGCGCCCCTCTCGGTCAGCCGTTCGCAGGCTTCCGCTGCCATCTCCTCGACCCGTTGCAGCGCATAGGCGGTGCTGCCCACCGGTTCTGCGAAACGGCGCTCGATCCGCAGCACAGGGCGTGGGCGGCGGGGGCTAAGCGGACGATGCCCCAGACCCAACAGGCGGTGCAGCGCATCCACCGCCTCCTCGCCAAAACGCGCCGCCAGGGTTGCGGCTGGTCTGGCGGCAAGGTCGCCGATGGTGCGCAGCCCCGCACGCCGCAACGCCACGCTGCTTTCCTGCTCCAACTCCAGCGCCTCCACCGGCAGGCGGCGCAAGGCAGCCTCTTCATCGGGCGCTGGTCCTGCGGAAAAGCGGCACAGCGCATGGGCTCCCTCCGCCGTGCCCGCCATCGCATGACGCACCTCCATGCCGTGCCGCTCGAACCGGTCCACCGCCTCACGCGCCATGGCCTCCTCCCCGCCCCACAGATGCGCGCAGCCGGTGATGTCCAGCATCAGCCCATGCGGCGGATCGATCGCCGCCGCCGGCGTATAGCGCGCGCATCCATCGCACAGCCGCTCCAGCCAATCCTGATCGGCGTGGTGATCAGCTTCGAAGCTGACAAGGTCGGGCTCCTGCGCCCGCGCATCAGCCAGCGTCATGCCCGCGCTCAGGCCCAGCGCCAGCGCGTCGGCGTCCGGCGTGACAAGACGCATCGCCCCGCGCATGGACTCGACGATGGCGACCGGCCCGGCACCGGCCTGCGCCTGCCACAGATCAGGCCGCGCGATGCGCAGCCGGTCGACCGCCAGGAAGGGGAACCACAGCGCCAGGTAGCGCCGCCTCTTCAGCGCGTCCTCCGCTTGCCCATCCATGCTCATGGCGTTCATCGCACTCTTCTCCAAAATCTCCCCGCTCGGCATTCCACACCATCCGCCATGTCATGCCGTCCGGCCCCGACCGGCGGCGCAGCAGGTGGAGTGAAAAGGCGCTCATGCCCGGCGCGTTGCCCGGCAAAGGCAGGGAAGGCGCGGCCTCCACCCGCCACCGCGTCTCCGCCGCGCTCGGCACGGGATCGCCGCCGATCCGCAATAGGAAGGCCGTGACTCCCGAGGTTTCCGCCGCCAGCGCCAGGCGGCGGCTTGCCGTCAGGTCCATGAGCGGCGCGCGCCCGCGCAGTTCGATGACCAGCGCACCCAGCGCCGGGCAGCGCAAGGCATCGACCGCCGCCCGCAGCAACAGCGCCTCATCCTTCATCGCCCCGATCAGCAGCCGCGCCGGATCAATTCCCAGTTCCGCAAGTCCCGGCCCATAGGGCTGCCCGCCCGCCCCCTTGGCAAGCCGCAGCCAGAAGAGCGGCAAATCGCCCGCCGCCAGATGAGCAAGGATCAACGACAGGCCCGCTGCCGCGCCTTCATCCTCGTCACCGCCGAAAAGCTCATGCAGCCGCCCGCGCGCCAGACCGCCTTGCAAGGCCTGATCGAACAGACCATGTCCCGTCTCCACCGGCGCACCAGCCTCCATCGCCGGAATGCCTTCCAGCGATGCGATATGCCGCCTGAGGGCTGCAAGGGTTTTTACCGACTCGACCATAAGAATGTTCTTCTTATGTTCTTTTCGATCCTCCGACGAACCCTGTCAATCAGGGATGCATTGCCGTTGAGGGAGCGGGCAGAACTCTCAGCGCCAACGTACGAGAATCAAGAAAGGCCCGCTGCGACATGCGCAGACAGGCCTTTCACTATTCATAAAAAACGCAGGTACTAGCGCGCCTCATTCGCCGTCGTCATCCGGTTCAGGTCCTGTCATCATACCTTCAGCAACTTCCTCGGTCTTGCCGCGGATGGCGCGTTCCAGGCGTTCGGCCATCTCCGGATGTTCCTTGAGGAAAGTCTTGGCATTTTCCCGGCCCTGCCCGATGCGAACGGAGTCGTAGGAGAACCATGCGCCCGACTTTTCGACGATGCCGGCCTTGACGCCTAGATCGAGGATCTCCCCGATCTTGGAAACGCCTTCGCCATACATGATGTCGAATTCGACCTGCTTGAACGGCGGGGCCACCTTGTTCTTCACCACCTTCACGCGGGTCGCATTGCCCACGATATCGTCGCGATCCTTGATCTGGCCGGTGCGGCGGATGTCGAGGCGGACTGATGCATAGAATTTAAGCGCGTTGCCGCCCGTCGTCGTTTCCGGATTGCCGTACATAACGCCGATCTTCATGCGCACCTGGTTGATGAAGATGACAAGGCATTTCGACCGCGAAATCGATCCCGTGAGCTTGCGCAACGCCTGGCTCATCAGGCGCGCCTGAAGGCCGACATGGCTGTCGCCCATCTCGCCTTCGATTTCGGCGCGGGGCACCAGCGCGGCCACCGAGTCCACCACCAGCACGTCGATCGCGTTCGACCGCACCAGCGTATCGACGATCTCCAGCGCCTGTTCACCAGTGTCGGGCTGCGACACGATCAGTTCGTCGATATCGACGCCCAGCTTCTTGGCATAGACCGGGTCGAGCGCATGTTCCGCGTCGACAAAAGCTGCAACGCCGCCCGTCTTCTGCGCCTCTGCAATGGCATGCAGCGCCAGCGTGGTCTTGCCCGAGCTTTCCGGGCCATAGATTTCGATAATGCGCCCGCGCGGCAAGCCGCCAATGCCGAGCGCGATATCGAGCCCCAGCGATCCCGTCGAAATCGCCTCGATCTCGATCTTCTCGCGGCTACCCAGCTTCATCGCCGAACCCTTGCCGAAGGCGCGGTCGATCTGGGAAAGGGCCGCTTCCAATGCTTTCTGTCTGTCCATTGTCCCTGTCTTCTTGGAATCGATGAGTGAGAGCATTGCTGTCATCGGCCTATCCCCTGTCAAGCGGAAGCGCCGATTAAGTGGCGCCTTGGCCACTACGTATCCGCTTTGTTCTCAAAGAACAAGAGGGGAACGGAAATTTCCTATTTAGGCGGAAAGCACCTTCGCCAGCGCCCGCTCGACCGCGCCGATCGTATAGGGTTTCGCCAGCGTCGGCCGATCCGCATGACCTGATGGCACATCATCAGCCATGCCGCCCGTGGCGAAGATGAAGGGAATTCCAGTCTCGGCCAATATGTCGGCCACGGGCCAGCTTTTCTCGCCCTGCAAATTGCAGTCGAGCAGCGCCGCGTCAAAGCCGCCCCTGCGCGCCTGATCGCACGCCTCATCCACCGAAACGGCAACCGCGTGCAGGCGATATCCCAATGTTTCGAGATAATCTTCCAGCATCATGCCGATCATTGCTTCATCTTCGACCACCAGGATGGTCTTGCTGTCCGACATGTGCGATCCCCTATTTCGTCACGCTCGCTATCTTATCATCGACGCGCGGACCAGCATAAACGCTTGATCGTTCAAGAAGTTCATTCAGCCGTGGGCCGCATGGCCAGGGCGTCACGCGCGGCCTCTGCCAACTGGCTGACGGAAAAGGGTTTTGGCAGGAAGGCGACATTGGCAAGGTCTATCGACTTGCGCAGTTGTTCCTCGGCATAGCCCGACATGAACAATACCGGAAGGTCGGGATGCGTATCCCTCGCCCGCGCAACCATGGATGGGCCGTCCATGTTGGGCATGACCACATCGGAAATCAGCAGGTCGATCTGCTCGCCGCCTGCCAGCACCTCCAGCCCCTGCTCGCCGTCATTGGCGGTCAGCACCTTATAGCCCTGCCGCGACAGCGCCCGTTCGGCGACGGCGCGGACCATGTCCTCATCCTCCACCAGCAGCACGGTGCCGGTGCCCCATGTCTCGCTGCGCTTGATCGGCGCCTTTGAGGGGATCGCCTGCTCCATGTCCGCGCCCTGATAGACGGGCAGGTAGATGACGAAGCTCGCGCCCCGCCCGAGTTCGGATTCGGCAAAGATGTAGCCGCCCGATTGCTTGACGATGCCATAGACCGTCGACAGGCCCAGCCCGGTGCCCTTGCCCAATTCCTTGGTCGTGAAGAAGGGCTCGAATATCTTGGAGAGAATGTCGGGCGGAATGCCTAGCCCGGTGTCGGACACGCGCAGCGCGGTATAGTCGGCGGCTGGCAATATTTCCTGCCGCATCTCGCGCACCTTGCCCGCCGGAACCGCATAGGTCTGGATATTGAGGATACCGCCTTCGGGCATGGCGTCGCGGGCATTGACCGCCAGGTTCACGATCACCTGCTCCAACTGACCCGGGTCCGCGCGCACCGCCCCCAGG
Source organism: Sphingobium sp. TomMM35A (assembly GCF_054771735.1). NCBI lineage: Bacteria > Pseudomonadati > Pseudomonadota > Alphaproteobacteria > Sphingomonadales > Sphingobiaceae > Sphingobium > Sphingobium sp. TomMM35A. Next base: position 2,514,997 of record NZ_BSRC01000001.1, on the reverse strand, counting down.
TTGCGGCCATGGCTGACCTCCAGCTTGACGCTCTCGCCCAGCAGGCGCTTCAGAAGGTTGGAGACATCGGCAACGATGTCGGGCAGTTGCAGCACCTGCGGGCGCAACGTCTGCTGCCGCGAAAAAGCGAGCAGCTGGCGCGTCAGCCCGGCTGCGCGATTGCTGTTCGACTTGATCTGCTGAATATCGTCATAGTCGCTGTCGCCCGGCGTATGGCGCATCAGCATCAGGTCGCAATGGCCGATGATGGCGGTCAGGATATTGTTGAAATCATGCGCGACCCCGCCAGCCAGTTGGCCGATCGCCTGCATCTTCGTCGCTTGCGCCACCTGCCGCTTGAGCTTGCTTTCCTCGCTATTGTCCTTGAGGCTCAGCAGCACCGCCGCCTCGCCCAATCCACGGACGCCCGCGAGGCTCAACGCGGTCGGCTCCTCCGGTTCGTTCCGCAGCCTGATCGCAATGTCGCCGGACATTTGCGGCCCCACGGCAAAGCGGCGCACGGCATCAGCGACCGCGGCCTGATCCTCGCGCACGACAAGGTCGCCCGGATAGCTCGGCTTCTCGCTCCGCTTCAGCCCCACGGCACGGGAAAAGGCGCCGTTCAGGAACAGGATGCGCCCGTCGCGATCCGCCATCGCCAGGCCAAAGGGCAGCAGCGACAGCAGCGTTTCGATATAGGAAAGCGCCGACGTGCCGCCCGCGCTGCCCGCAGGCTCGTCGATCAGCAGCAGGAGCATCGGGCCGTCCTGCCCTCCGCCCTGCCCGCTCCCCTGATAGCCGCCCGGCTGCGTCGCCCGGCGCAACGGCACCTGCAACAGCCGCAGCGGCAACCCGCCCGACTCTTCCCGCGCCAGGAACAGCCGTCCCTTGTCATCGACCCGCATATGGGCCGCAAAATCGCGCCCGGTGATGTTGGCGTCGATCCGCCCCGCCGCGCGCAGCAGGAAAGCGCCATTGGCCGAGCGGATGCGCCCTTCCCCCCCGATCATGACCGCCATGATCCCGGCCTCACCCATCTGCCGCCCGGCATCGCCCGTCAGCAGCCGATGCACGTCATCCAGCGCGTTGGGCTGGCGCACGGGGGTAAAGCGCCACAGCAGATAATCTTCCGACCGGCCCGTGCGGCTGATATCGACGTCCAGCCGCAGCGCGCCCTGCGCCATGCCTTCCACCCGCGCTTCGCCGTCGCGCCAGGCTCCGCGCGCGGCATCGGCAAGGCTTTCGGCCAGCCCCGTTTCGGCCGTGATGTTGGGGGGCGTTGGAAATCCGGGAAACCATTCCCCGAACAGGTCGCTCGCGCAAACGAGCCGCCCGGCACGATCAGTGACCGCGATCGCCATGCTCGACGCGTCCGCCGCGGCCCGCGCGACCGTCCAGTCCGGCACCGCGTCAAGGTCAGCGGCTTCTTCGGGAAAGAGGCGGCGATACCAGCTGAGCAGCGCGGCGGCGGCCAGGATCATGGCGCCGAAACCAGCGCCAACCGCCGCATTGCCGCTCGCGAAAATGACCAATGTCGCTGACAGCAGCGCAGCCAGTATCAGCAGCGGCAGGGCCAGCCGGGAAGGGCGTTCGCCTGTCCACGCTTCCCCATCCCTTTTGATACGCGAGGCCATCGGCCGGCCTTCCCCCTGAAAACGCCTGGACTATTCTACCCGGCGTCAGACGCGGGCGACTTCTTCCAATGCGCTGCTTTCGGGTGCCTTGCCAATCCTCAATTTACGCGCATGCCATTTCCGGCCCATCCTGTGGCGCCAGAACCAGTCGGCCAGAAAATAACCCACGACTGCAAAGGCGATGGAAATAAGGGCGAGGCCAAACAGCATGGCGGGCGCCGCTTCGGAAAAGAGCCAGGCGCACCATTCGCGGATCGATGCATGCTTGTCGACCAGCGCCATGAAGCCCGACGCATCGGCGCTGCGCCCGAGCAGCCAATTACCGATATAGACCGACGCCATCAGGAACAGCGGCGTGGTGGCGGGATTGGACAGGAATGTCATCGCCGCCGCGATCGGGATATTGGCCCGGAACGGCAGCGCCAGCAGCGCCGCGCCCGCAATCTGCACGCCGGGGATCAGCAGAAAGATGCCGACGAGCAGCCCCAGCGCGACGCCACGCGGCACCGACCGCCGGGTAAAGCGCCACAGCGACGGTTCCAGCACCCGGTGCGCGACTGGCGCGATGAAGCGATTTTCCTCCATCGACTCCCGGGTCGGAGCATTGGCGTGCCACCAGCGGGCCAGACGGCCCATGCTCGCCTTGGGCCCCATCAGCGATGCGCCTTCAGGATGCGCTGCTGATCGCGCTTCCAGTCGCGTTCCTTGATGGTGTCGCGCTTGTCATGCGTTTTCTTGCCCTTGGCGAGCGCCAGCTCGACCTTTGCCTTGCCGCGGCTGTTGAAATAGACGCTCAAGGGAACGAGCGTCATCCCCTTGCGCTCCACCGCACCATGCATGCGGGCGATTTCCCGCTCGTGCAGCAACAGCTTGCGAGGCCGCTTGGGTTCATGATTATAGCGGTTGCCGTGGCTGAATTCGGGGATGTTGCTGTTGACCAGCCACACCTGATTGCCCTTCACCTCGGCATAGCTTTCGGCGATGTTGCCCTCGCCGAAACGAAGCGACTTCACCTCCGTCCCCTGCAGGGCGATGCCCGCTTCGAACACGTCCTCCAGAAAATATTCGAAGCGCGCGCGCCGGTTCTCGGCGACGATCTTCTTCTTGTCGAACAGTTCGGGACGGGGGCGGGCCATGGCTCTCTTAACTAACTCACTTCACCATATAGGGCCGCAGCCCCTTTCAGACGAGACCCGCAATTTCCAAAGCGCGATCGACGGCGGCTCGGCTCGGTTCCGAAGGCCATGTGATCGGCAGGCGAAGCTCGCCGGGCATGTCGGGCCGCACCCGATTAAGCGCATATTTGACTGGCCCAGGTGAAGAATCGCTGAACAGCGCGTCGTGCAGCGGGTAGAGCCGGTCCTGCAGCGCCAGCGCACCGGCCCAATCGCCTGACGCGCACGCCGCCTGGAACTGCGCGCACAGGCGCGGCGCGACATTGGCCGTGACGGAGATGCAGCCCCTGCCCCCCATGGCGTTGAATCCCAAAGCGGTTTCGTCATTGCCGGACAGCTGGCAGAAATCATCGCGGCACGCGAGCCGCTGCGCGGTGACCCGCCCCAGATTCCCGGTAGCGTCCTTGATGCCCACGATCGTCTGATATTCTTCGGACAGGCGGTGGATCACCGGCACGCCGATATCGGTAATCGTGCGGCTAGGCACATTATAAAGGACGATCGGCAGCTGGCAGCGTTCGGCAAGATAGGCGAAATGCTGATAGACGCCTTCCTGGTTGGGCTTGTTATAATAGGGCGCGACCACCAGCGCGGCGTCAGCGCCTGCGGCTTGGGCTGCAAACATATGCTCCAGCGCGATTCGCGTATCGTTGGAACCGCAACCCGCGATCACAGGCACCCGGCCCGCTGCCTGGTCGACGCAGATGGCGACGACGCGATTATGCTCCTCGACCGTCATGGTCGCGCTTTCCCCGGTGGTGCCGCACGGTACGAGCGCGCTGCTTCCCTCCTCGATCTGCCAGTCCACCAGCGCGCGAAAAGCCGCCTCATCCACGGCTCCATCGCGGAAAGGGGTGATCAGTGCCGGAATCGACCCGGAAAACATCAACAAACTCCTTCAATTCACCGGCATTCCGGGGCACATTGTCGCCTCAAGGCGACGGGGCGCTATAGCGCGTCATTCAGGGCCTGATAAGGATGGAATTGCGATGATGTCCAGTAGGCTGTCAACTCGCCGCCCCGAAACAGCAATGGTCCGCATGCCCTTGATCGCTCTTCTTCTTTTTACCGCCGGCGCCAGCGCCCAGACCGAAACCCCAACAGCATCGCCCTATCCGCCGGGCGCAATAGTCCAGCAGCTACCTGCCCAGACTCAGCCCTCGCCTCAGCCGTCGCCCTGGAATCAGGTCAGCAGCCGAATCGGCATTGCCTCCGATCCATCGATCTCCGCGACGATCAGCCAGTGGCGCGCCTTGCAGCAAAGCGATGGCCTGGGCTTCTCCTCCTATGCCAGCTTCATCCTCGCCAATCCCGGCTGGCCGGGGGAGGACCGGATGCGGCGGCTGGCGGAAACCGGCATCAACCCCAACAGCTATGATCCGCGTCAGGTGACGGCTTTCTTCGCGCGCTTCCCGGCCCGGACCGCCACGGGCCATGCCCGACATGCGCTGGCGCTGATGCAAATGGGCCGCGCAGCCGAAGCCCGCATCGCCGCCCGCAGCGCCTGGATCGGCGGAACGCTTTCGCCGGACGATGAAGCAAGATTGCTTTCGATGTTCGGCTCGGGCTGGACGAGCGCGGATCATGACCAGCGCGCCGACATGCTGCTGTGGGGCAATGATGTGGCCGGTGCGCAGCGGATGCTCGCCTATGTCACGCCATCGCGGCGGCCGGTCTATGAAGCACGCATGGCATTCCGCCGGAAAGCGCCGGACGCGGCTGTCCGGATGCAGGCGGCAGAAGCCATCGGCGTCTCCGACGCGGGCTTCGTGGCGGACAAGGCCACATGGCTGATGAACACCGGCAATTGGGTCGCCGCCCGTCAATATCTCGCCAATCGCCCGCAGCTGACCTTCCGTCCGGGCAATGCCGAAAAATGGTATGAGACCTTGCTGGGTCAGGCCCGCGCCGCTGCCAACGACAGCCAGTGGAGCTTCGCCTATGGCATCGCCAGCAAGATCGACGACGCCTACGCGCCCGGCACCGACGTCTCCAGCCGCCCGATCGGCGAGCGTGATGACTATACCAGCCTTGCCTGGCTGGCAGGTTCGACCGCCTTCTACAATCTCAATCGTCCATCCGACGCAGCGGTGATGTTCCGCAGCTACGCCACGGCCGCCAAATCCCCCCAGACCCAATCCAAGGGCTATTATTGGGCCGGACGCGCAGCACTGGCCGCAGGGGATAAAAGCACCGCGAACAGCTATTTTGCCCAGGCGTCGGTATTCTCCGACCAGTTTTATGGTCAGCTCGCCCTGGAACGCGTCGGGAAACCGGTGCCTGCGCCCGCCGCCGTCGAGCGCCCGGTGGAAATCTCCGCCGCTGATCGCACCGCCTTCAACAATCGCTCCGTGGTCCGTGCGGTGAAGGCGCTCGGGCAAATGGGCTATTGGGAGGATCAGAGCAAATTCGCCCGCGCCATTGCCAATAATGCCGACAGCGACAGCGACCATTATCTCGCCGCAGAACTGGCCAAGAGCATCGGCAGGCCCGACATGGGCGTGATGGTCGGCCGCCGCGCGGTGTCGAGCGGCCTCACCGGCTATGGCGAGAGCGCTTTTCCCCGTGTGCCAGTGCCCTCTACCGCCCAGTCCAACTGGACGATGGTCCACGCCATCGCCCGGCAGGAAAGCCAGTTCGACCGCCAGATCGTCAGCCATGCGGGCGCACGCGGCCTCATGCAGCTGATGCCCGGCACCGCGCGCGAGCAGGCGGGCAAGCTTGGCCTGGGCTACGACCCCGGCTCGCTCAACGATCCCAGCTACAACATCATGCTGGGCTCATCCTATTTCCAGCGGATGCTCGACTATTATGGCGGCAGCTATCCGCTGGCGGTTGCGGCCTATAATGCAGGGCCCGGCAATGTGAACCGCTGGATCAGAGCCAATGGCGATCCGCGCCTGCCGGGCGCCGACATGTTGCGCTGGATCGAGCAGATCCCGATTTTCGAAACGCGCAACTATGTGCAGCGCGTGCTCGAAAATGCGGTGGTGTATGAAGCGATGAACCCGGAACGGGCACGTTTCCGGGGCTCGAACACGCCGCTGTCCAAATATCTCGGCAAGCAGACGCCGGGCTGACGCTTCTCATTCTCCTGCCGGGTTGAGCCTGTCGTATCCAGAGGGACTTCGACAAGCTCGACCCGAATGGATAGAGATGTCCCGTCATGACCGCTCATCCCAACTATATCTCGCCAGAAGGCTTCGCGAAGCTGCGCGCCGAATATGATCAGCTGCTTGGGCAGGAGCGGCCCCGCATCGTGGAGATCGTCAGCTGGGCGGCAGGCAATGGCGATCGCAGCGAGAATGGTGACTATCTCTACGGCCGCAAGCGCATGCGCGAAATCGACGGCCAACTCCGCCGCCTCTCCAAGAAGATGAAGGACGCCAAGGTCATCGACCCACGTCAACAGCCCGACAAGACCCGCGTCTTTTTCGGCGCGACCGTCACGATCGCTGACGAAGACGAAAATCACCGCACCGTCACCATCGTCGGCAATGACGAAGCCGACGCCAGTGCAGGCCGGATCGGCTGGAACTCCCCAATCGCCCGCGCCCTGCGCAACGCGGCGATAGGCGACCTACGCCGCGTCATGCTCCCCGCCGGGGAAAAGGAATATGAGGTGATGGAGATCAGCTACCCGGAGTGAACACGTCCAAATGACTGTCATCCCAGCGAAAACCGGGATCTCTTGCAACCGGTAAGAACATCAGCCCGGAGACCCCAGCGTCGCTACGACCGTTCCGTCATATGATCCCTTAGAAGGGTCTGTAAGCGACCACTTCTTGCCGTCCAATAAGGCGGCCGAGTGGTCCTGCAATCCGCCATTCGATCACCTTATGATCGATTGAAGTTGAGCGGAACGGCACTATGCTCGGTTGATGGCCAATGATCTCCCTCCTCGCTTTACAATCGAGAAAATGAATGAGAGCCAGGGTCATTGCGATTGCTGCGGTCGGGACAGTCGGTCGATCTGGGGCTTGATCCACGATCGAGGCGGCGCGACCACTGCAGCGTATTGGATGCATTGGACGGAAGGGCATATAGACGAAACGGGCGCCAACCTTGATCTAATTCTCGGTCCCTGGGGCGATGACACTGGCCCATCGGACCGCTACGCCGTCGCCCTGATCCATCGACAGCAGGCCAACGGCACTCCTGCCCTGATGGTCATCGATGCGCATGATCGATCAATAGCAGACGGAACGCTCGCCAGCACAGCGTTGCATAGGAACGACGTAATTGGGACGCCTCTGGCTGAACAGGTGTTCGCGCTGACTGATGCCATCTATGAGCAGGACGACCGGTTCTTTTGAATGTCCGCTTCCTGACCTACGCTCTCCAAAGCAGACCGTCCTCAAACCACCCATACCCGTCATCCCAGCGAAAGCTGGGATCTCAGGAGAGTTTCTGCCCAATCGAGAAAGATGCCAGCTGAAGCTGGCATGACGAAGGGCGGAAGGCGGGGGTCACCGAAAGCCGTCCTCAGCCCGCCCCCTCATCGCACAACCTTCTTCGCTACCGGCTGCGCCTGCGCGACCACCGCGCCCGGCTTTGCCGCCAGCCGCGCGATCGTCTTCAGCGCATAGTCCAGCTGGAAATCCTCGACCCCCTTCTTCTTCAGCTCCTCCGCCGTCATGGCGAAGCGGGGGTCTTCCTTCGTGTCTTCCTCCAGCGCGGCATTGTCCGTCTTGATCTCGTTGATCAGGTGACGGCGCAGGTCGCTTTCGCGGAACTTCGGGCGGTTCTTGTAATCGGGGTCGGACAGCTGGGGTACGCGGACATCAGGCTCGATCCCGCCCTCCTGCACAGATCGCCCGGACGGCGTGTAATAGCGCGCCGTCGTCAGCTTGAGCGCCGTGGTATTGGTCAGCGGCAGCATCGTCTGCACGCTGCCCTTGCCGAAGCTGCGCTCGCCCATCACCAGCGCACGGTGCTGGTCCTGAAGCGCGCCAGCGACAATCTCCGACGCCGAAGCAGAGCCCGCATCGACCAGGACGATGATCGGCAATCCCTTCGCATCGTCACCGGGCTTCGCATAATAGCGCTCGACATCGCCCTTGTTGCGGCCACGCTGCGACACGATCTCGCCGCGTTCCAGGAATGCGTCGCTCACCGACACGGCTTCGTCCAGCAGCCCGCCGGGATTGGAGCGCAGGTCAAGGATGTAGCCGGTCGGCTTATGGCCAAGGCTCTTGTCGATGCTGCGGATCGCCTGCCGCAGATCGGCGCCGGTGTTGGCGGAGAAGCTGACGATGTTGATCACGCCAATGCCGTTCTTCACCTCCCACTTCACCGGCTTCAGCTGAATGATCTCGCGGGTCAGCGTCACGTCGATCGGTTTGTCGCGGCCCGCGCGCACGATGGTCAGCTTGATCGACGTGCCCGGTGCGCCGCGCATCTTGTCGACCGCTTCGTCCAGCGTGCCGCCATAGATGAGCTGCCCGTCCAGATGGGTGATATAATCGCCCGCCTTGATCCCCGCGCGCCAGGCGGGAGTATCCTGCGTCGGCGCGATCACCTTGACCGCGCCATCCTCCTGCGTGACCGACAGGCCCAGGCCGCCATAGCTGCCCTCGGTCTGGGTGCGCAGATTCTGGAAATCGCGCGCGTCAAGGAAACTTGAATGCGGGTCGAGGCTGGCAAGCATGCCGTCGATCGCGCCCTTGATCAGCTTTTCGTCATCCACCTTCTCGACATAGTCGCTGCGGACTTTCTGGAAGACATCCATGAACTCGTCGAGCGCCTTGTAGCTGCTGGCTTCCCCGTCCGCGAGCGCGGCCGTGGTGGCGGGGATGAGCGCGAGCGCACCAAGGGCAACGGCGCCCCGGAAGAAATTGGATTTCATTGCTGTCCTGAGTCCTGGCATCAAGCCATCAGTATAGGGAGGTTCTCAGGCAGACGCAAAACATCGGTGAGGCCGCGCGTCCGGCGTAACGCTATTCGTGCGGCCGTAGTGCCTGGTTGAGATCCTCCATCACCTGCGCGATGGGTTCGACCACGGTGACGCTGCGTCCTTCGCCAAAGCGGATGCGGGTGCCTTCCGTGACGGACGATACGAAGGTGACCTGCGCGGCGTTGATGGCGGTTTCGGTCCGGTCGGCGCCCACGAACATCACGAGCATGGCTTTCCTCTCCTTCTGGTTGGATGGAGAGGTTAGCCGCATTTACGCTATGCGCCAGCCATTTTCGCCTCAGCCTGACGCGTCAGCCCGGACGGATCGCCTCGATGAACAGGCTGGCGCGGGCATCCAGCCGCTGCGCCTCCGCGGCGAGTTGACCCGCGGCCTCCCGCATGGCGCGCGCCCCGTCGACCGCCGCGCTCGCATTGTTGCTGATCTGGCTGGCGCTCACCCGCACATGGTCGCTGGATTCGCCCGCCTCGGCCATGCTCGCCGCAATGCCCCGGCTGAAGGCGCCATGGCGGGCGACCGCGTCGAACAAAGATGCGGAAAGCCGGTCCGCCTTTTCGATCGCTGATCCCATCAGCCCATGCCCCTGCGCGACATGGCCCACCGTCGAGCGGATATGCTCGATCCGGCTGGCGATTTCGGCCGCCGCCTCCCGCGTCTGCCCCGCGAGCAGCTTCACCTCGCGAGCGACTACGGCAAAGCCCTGCCCCGCCTCCCCCGCCCGCGCCGCTTCTATGCCTGCGTTCAGCGCCAGGGTGGCCGTCGCCCGCGCCACGGCGTCGATCAGCGCCGTCACCTCGCCAATGCCATCGGCCTGCACCCGCAGTTGCTCGGTCTGCGCCGATCCCAGCCGCGTCTGCTCGACCGCAGCCCTGATCGCGGCGCCCGCCTGCCGCACTTCCTCCTCGATCGATTGGAACAGTAGGCCAAGGTCATTGGCCGATCCCGCAATGCCGGTCAGATTATCGGCGGTCTGTGCCGCCGCCACCGCCATGCCCGCTGCCGCCTGCCCATTATCCGCCGCCCGTTCCGCCGCATCGCTCGCCAGCCGGGACAGCATATCAGCCATGGCCACCAGATCAGCGATCAGCGTCGCTATGTCGTCGCTAAACCGGCCGCTTTCCCGCGTCACCCGTTCAAGCCGCTCGGCCCGCGCCACTGCTACGCGGGCATCGCGTTCCGCCGCAAGCTTCAGCAGCAATTGCCCGCCGACCATGCCCGCATAGCAGCCGCCCTCCACCACGATCAGCCCTTCGCACTTCTGCCCCTGCGCGGCATAAAGGTCGATCAGCATCTCGATCGTCGCGCTCCGTTCCACCGATGCGCAGGGCCGCACATGATCGTCCAGCCGCCCGCCAAAGCTCGGATTGCGCAGCAGCGCGTGACCGAACGGATTGAACAATATGCGCCGCATGTCCCGCTCATAGATCGCGCCCCTTGGCCGATCCGCGTCATCCAGCACAGGCAGGAGGCGCAGCGACGGGTTCTGCTGAAACTGCTCCACCGCCTCGCTCAGCGGCCGCCCCAGCCGGATGAAGGGGCTCGCCATGACGAATGGCAGGCCCTGCCCTTGGGCAGGCTTGGCGAAGGGTCGAGCATCATGGGCGCGTACATGCGCCGCTGGTAGCCTCCCAATGGTAAATGAGCAGTTAGGTTTTGATGACAGTTTTATGACAAGTCACTGTTTTATTGGGATTTTCGTCCAGGTTCATACCCGAATGCCTGCCTTGCCAGCTGCACCACCTCGGGGTCCGCTTCCGGAAAGTCCATCGGCACCAGCTTCTCCAGCGTCTTCGCCACATATCGGAGCGCGTCGATGCGGCCCGCCTTGCGATCATTATTGTCGATAACCTGCCAGCGGCCATATTTGTTGTCCGTCTTCTCGAACATGTCGTGCATCGCATCGAGATAATCGCCACGCCGCGCCCGGTTGCGATAATCGTCCGCGCCGGTCTTCCACCGCTTCCATGGCGTGTCGAGCCGCTGCGCCAGCTGCTCGTCCTGTGTCTCCTGCGTGATATGCACGAACAGCTTGATGATGTTCGTGCCCGCGTCCGCCTGCTGCTTTTCAAAGGCGTTGATCTCGTCATAGGCGCGCTTCCATTCGCCTTTGGAACAGAGGCCTTCCACCCGCTCCACGAGCACCCGGCCATACCAGCTGCGATCGAATACCGCGATGTTCCGGCCTGCCGGCAGCCGCGTCCAGAAGCGCCACAGGAAATGATGATCGCATTCTTCCGCTGTAGGAGCCGCGATAGGCCAGACCCGATAGTAACGCGGGTCCCATTGCGCGGTCATGCGCTTGATGATGCCGCCCTTGCCCGCCGCGTCCCATCCTTCGAACAGAATGACCGACCGCCGATCATGGATCACATGGGCAACCTGAATCTTCGCCAGCCGCTCCTGCAGCTTGTCGAGTTCGGCCTCATAGTCGCCCTTGAACGGCTTGCCCTTCTCATAGTCGGCAAGGTCAATCGCCATGCGCATCTCCTTCGCTCAGAAGGAAGCAACGCCTCAGGCCGCGAAAAGTCAAATCTCCCTGCCCATGCGCCGTCATCCCAGCGTACGCTGGGATCTCAAGAGGTGAAGTGCGATCTCGACCGAGATCCCGGCTTCCGCTGGGATGGCGGTAGGGGTTAACCCTTCGCCTGCGGCTCAACCACCCGCACATGCAGTTCGCGCAGCTGCTTGAACTCCGCAGCGCTGGGCGCGCCCATCAACAGGTCCTCGGCCCGCTGGTTCATCGGGAACAGCGTCACCTCGCGCAGATTCTGCGCCCCGCACAGCAGCATCACGATGCGATCGACACCAGCCGCCATGCCACCATGCGGCGGCGCGCCATATTGGAAGGCGCGGTAGAGGCCGCCGAAGCGCTCCTCAACGTCCTGCTGCGACAGGCCGACCTTCTCGAAGGCCTTCACCATCAGCTCCGGCGACTGATTCCGGATCGATCCCGAAGCAATCTCATAACCGTTGCAGACCATGTCATACTGATAGGCCTTGATCGTCAGCGGGTCCTGATGCTCCAGCGCGTCCATCCCACCCTGCGGCATGGAGAAGGGGTTGTGCGCAAAATCGACCGACTTCGATTCCTCGTCATATTCGTAGAAGGGGAAATCGACGATCCAGCATAGTTCAAACCGGTCCTTGTCAATGAGGTCCAGCTGCTCGCCCACGCGAATACGGGCCAGGCCCGCGAGCTTGGCAGCCTGGCTTTCCTTGCCCGCGGCAAAGAACACGCCATCATTGGGGCCAAGGCCCAGCGCTTCGATCAGCTTGGCTGTCCGCTCCTCGCCATGATTCTTGGCGATGGGGCCGCCGGGGACGCCATCCTTGATGTTGATATAGCCAAGGCCCGAATAGCCTTCGCCCCGCGCCCAATTGTTCATGTCGTCGAAGAACTTCCGGCTGCCCGCGCCAGCGCCCGGCGCCGGGATCGCGCGAATGACGCTGCCGCTCTCCACCAGCGAGGCGAAGATGCCGAAGCCGGAGCCCACGAAATGCTCGGTCACGTCCTGGATCAGGATGGGGTTGCGCAGGTCCGGTTTGTCCGACCCATATTTCAGGATCGCTTCGTCATAGGCGATGCGCGGGAAGCTGCCTGCGGGCGTCACCGGCTTGCCCTCGGCAAATTGCTCGAACACCTGAGCGATCACCGGCTCCATCGTGTTCCAGACGTCTTCCTGGGTGACGAAGCTCATTTCGAGGTCAAGCTGGTAGAATTCGCCCGGCAGGCGGTCGGCGCGCGGATCTTCGTCGCGGAAGCAGGGCGCGATCTGGAAATAGCGGTCAAAGCCCGCGACCATCAGCAGCTGCTTATATTGCTGCGGCGCCTGCGGCAGGGCGTAGAATTTGCCCGGATGAATGCGGCTCGGCACCAGAAAGTCGCGCGCGCCTTCCGGGCTGCTCGCCGTCAGGATCGGCGTCGAATATTCGGTGAAGCCCGCCCCTTCCATGCGGCGGCGCATGTCGGAAATGATCTTGGTCCGCTTGACGATATTGCCGTGCAGCGTCTCGCGCCGCAGGTCGAGGAAGCGGTAGCGCAGGCGGATATCCTCGGGATATTCCTGCTCGCCAGCCACCGGCAGGGGCAAATCAGCGGCAGCAGACAGCAGCACTGCATCCAGCGCGCGGATTTCGATCTCACCCGTCGGCAGGTTCGGGTTCACCGCTTCGGGCGCACGCGCCACGACCTTGCCGGTCACCGTCACGACGCTTTCGGCGCGCAGCGATTCCATCACCTTGAAGACGGGTCCATCGACCTCGGTGACGATCTGCACCATGCCATAATGATCGCGCAGGTCGATGAAGACCAGGTCGCCATGATCGCGCTTGCGATGCACCCATCCGGACACGCGCACCTCATTGCCGACTTCGGCCGAGGTAAGAGCGCCGCAAGTATGAGTGCGATAGGCGTGCATGGCGATTGTATCTTTCAGCTTCGTTTTACGGAAATGACAAAGTGCCGCAGCCCCGCTATGGGCGGTCTTGTCAAGCATTGACGAGCCCGTGAGCGACGGGCCAGCCCATAATAAGATCGAAGACCATATGCAAATCCATCCGCTGATCACCGACAGCAAAACACTCGCCCAATTCTGCGCCCGTATCGCCAAATCGCCCTACATCGCGGTCGATACCGAGTTCATGCGCGAAAACAGCTATTGGCCCGACCTCTGCCTCGTGCAGGTGGCGGACGATAATGAAGCCGCCGCGATCGACCCCAAGGCGCCGGGGCTCGACCTCACGCCGCTGCTCGACCTGCTGGTCGACAATGAGGATGTGCTGAAGGTCTTCCACGCGGGCGGGCAGGATCTTGAGATCATCTACAACCTGACCGGCAAGACCCCCCATCCGCTATTCGACACGCAGATTGCCGCCATGGCGCTCGGCCTCGGCGAGCAGATCGGCTATGGAAACCTGGTGGACGCATGGCTCGGCGTTCAGCTCGACAAGGGCGCGCGCTTCACCGATTGGGCGCGCCGCCCGCTCGACAAGCGGCAGATCGACTATGCGATCGGCGACGTCACCTACCTAATTCAGATTTTCCCGATGATGCTGGAGGAACTGCGCAAGACTGGCCGGGGCGACTGGCTGGATCAGGAAATGGAACGCGTCTGCGATCCCTCCAACTATGTGAACGAACCGCAGGATGCCTGGAAGCGCGTTCGCATCGCCAGCCGGAAGGCCGATGTGCTCGGCCGCCTGAAGGCGCTGGCCGCATGGCGCGAGATCGAAGCGCAGGACAAGAACCTCCCCCGTGGCCGCATCGTCAAGGATGAGACGCTGGCCGATATCGCCAGCCATCCGCCCCGGTCCCAAGAAGACCTTGGCAAGGTGCGCGGCCTCTCCGCCACCTGGAAGACCAACGACATCGGCGCGCGTCTGATAGCGGCGCTCGGCAGCCAGAAGCCGCTCGACAAGGATGAGATGCCCGAACGCGATCCCAAGCGGCCCGGCCTTGGCAAGGACGGCGCACTGGTCGCGGACTTGCTCAAGCTCCTCCTCAAGATCCGCTCGCGCGACATCAACGTCGCCGCTCGCCTCCTCGCGCGCAGCGACGATCTGGACGCGCTGGCCGCTGGTGTCCGCGAAGGCCTCCCGATCCTCGAAGGCTGGCGCTATGAACAATTCGGCCGCGATGCCGTTGACCTTGTCGAAGGACGCCTGGCCTTCGCGGTGAAGGGCGGCCGGCTGAAAATGACACGTACGGAATAGGAACTACGATGATGCGGGCAGCGGCGCTGATGATCCCCCTTTTGGCTGCGGCCTGCACCACCGCTGACGGGCAAGGGCCTGCCACAATGCCTACTACCGCTGAAGGCCCCTGCCGCAACGACGGGCTCGACCGCTTCGTCGGACAGACCGCAAGCGAAGACATCGGAACCCAGTTGCTGCAAGCATCCGGCGCCCGCACCCTCCGCTGGGGCGCGCCCGGCATGGCCATGACCATGGACTTCCGCCCCGATCGCGTCACTGTCAGCTACGACGAGAAAATGGTGATCACCTCCGCAAGGTGCGGTTAGGCACACTGCTCCCCCTCCCGCAGGCGGGAGGGGGCTGGGGGGTGGGCCAGCGCAACGCCCGTCCCCTGCAAAAAGCTCGCTTCGCTCCCCCCTCCCCTAACCCCTCCCGCCTGCGGGAGGGGAACGCTCACCGTCACTCAAAAACCACACCCCCTCCAAAAACCATCCTATTTCGAGCACCAACCCAAAATCCCGCCTGTCCTATTCTCCTGCAACAAGCCTATCCCCGCGCTCTTCTTTGAAACGTCCCATATCACTCCCTCGCGCCCACGCGCGCTCGCCCTCGCGCGCGCATACACTGTGAACTTCGGCGGATATCCGCCATTTTTGACGTCCCGCCTCAACATTCCCGTCCTACAAGAGCGCCGCTGCCGATCCGGTTCACATGGCGCTTTCCATCGATCTCCAGCCAATCAGGCGTCACCTCCAGCCGCCTGCCGCGGATCGTCGTGCGCAGATGCTCCACCGCGATCCGGTTGCGCGCCACGATCCGCAGGATGGCGAGCCCGTCACCGCGCGCCGCCATGACGCTGTAGCGGTCGCCGCGCAGCAGGAACCGCCAGCTGCCATCGGTGGGCAGCCATTCATTGCCCTGGATCACTTGCACCGGATCGCCGTCAAGGTCACCCAAGCGCAGGCTGATCCGTGTCGCACCCCGGCTGCGGCGCGGCGGCGCGAACATCAGGATCGGCTCGCCATCCAGCATCAGCGGTATCGGCGTATCGCGCAGCAATCGCGAACCGCCCACGATCAGCATCGGCAGTTCCGAAGAAAATGGCATGCGGTCCCGCGCGAAGTGCCGCTGCCTGACGACCGGATTGGTATGAAAGCCCTGCACCTGCGCCGCGGTCAGCCGCCCCTCCTCCACCAGTGCATGACATGTGGGACAGAGCAATGTCGTCTGCGGGGAGTCGGGCAGGCGCAGATAGCGGTAGATCGTCACGCCGCACCGGACGCAGGCAAAGCCGCATGCCTCCCTCACGTCCTCACGCTGCGTCTCAGTCAATTCAGGCAGCGAAAGCATCACCGGCAAGGCCATGGACGAACCCTTTGCAACCGCTCCTCGCGTCATTGCGAAGCAGCGTTACCCAGTGGCGTCCTTTCCCGGATGCAGGCTCTTCAAGGTCCCTTCACTTGGGACATATGGTTGAAATAATTTGGCCTCAGGTCAAGGGGGCGTGAACGCAGGTCAGCGCTGCGGCAGCAAATCCAGGTTGCGCGATGCCGCGATGTTGCGGATGCGCCCCGGCCGCGGCATCGACTTGATGGCGATTTCCGCGATATCCCCCGCGCTGAACAGTTCGACATTGCCGACATCGAAGATGCGCTGCCCGAATGTCTGCGTGATGCGCACGCTCCGGATGCTCGACAGTGCGATCTCCGTCCGCTGCTTCGCCAGCAGCCCGCGCTCCATCAGCACCTCACGGTCGGACAGGGCCAGCCGCTCGCCCTTGGCCCGCAGCCACCAGACGCCGATCGCCAGCAGCCCCACGACCGAGATCAGCAACAGGATGAACAGAAAGGGATGCGCCCGAAACATCGCAGGATGCTCGTCATACAGCCACGCGTCGCTCATCACTCATCCCATACACAGGTGCCGCCGGACATGATCATGGATGCCCTGTCCGCGTCAATCCTTGGACAGCGCCTCCTTCTTGTGCGCGGCGCGCTTGCCATCACCGGTTTCGACGATGAACTGCGGATTGTCCTTGGAAGCGGCAACCTTGTGCCCCTTGATCTGGGTCGCACTGGTCTGCTTCTTCACCACCTTGCCATGCGCCTCGCCGCCATGGCTCTTCCAGCTGACCTTGTCGCCGGCCTTGGGTTCCTGCTTCATGTCCTGATCTCCTGCCAAGCCCCAAGAACCCGGCAAGAGGATAGAGGTTGCGTGCGAACCGCTCTAGCTCTCATCCCCCATCCGCAGCGCCGCGATGAAGGCCTCCTGCGGGATCTGCACCGATCCATATTCCCGCATCCGCTTCTTGCCTTCTTTCTGCTTCTCCAGCAGCTTCTTCTTGCGCGTGATGTCGCCGCCATAGCATTTCGCGGTGACATCCTTGCGCATCGCCGCGATCGTCTCACGGGCAATCACCTTGCCGCCGATCGCCGCCTGGATCGGGATCTTGAACAGGTGCCGAGGGATCAGGTCCTTCAGCCGCTCGCACATATGCCGCCCACGCGCCTCGGCCGCCGAGCGGTGAACGATCATCGACAGCGCGTCGACCGGCTCATTGTTGACGAGGATGCTCATCTTGACCAGGTCGCCCTCCCGCGTGCCGATCTGATGATAGTCGAAACTGGCATAGCCCCGGCTGATCGACTTCAGGCGATCGTAGAAATCAAACACGACTTCGTTGAGCGGCAGTTCATAGGTCACCTGCGCGCGGCCACCGACATAGGTCAGGTTCTTCTGAATCCCGCGCCGGTCCTGGCACAGCTTCAGGATCGATCCCAGATATTCATCGGGGCAGTAGATCACCGCCTCGATCCAGGGCTCCTCGATCATCTCGATATGATTGGGATCTGGCATGTCGGCCGGGTTGTGCAGATGGCGCACAGTCCCGTCCTTCATGTGCATCTCATAGACCACCGATGGCGCGGTGGTGATGAGGTCGAGATCATATTCGCGGGTCAGCCGCTCCTGGATGATCTCCAGATGCAGCAGCCCCAGGAACCCGCAGCGGAAGCCGAAGCCGAGCGCCGCCGACGTCTCCATCTCGAAGGAGAAGGACGCATCATTGAGCCGGAGCTTGGAAATCGAGTCGCGGAGCTTTTCAAAATCGTTCGCATCGACCGGAAACAAGCCGCAGAACACGACCGGCTGCACTTCCTTGAAGCCCGGCAGGGGATTGGCGGCCGGGTTCTTCACCGTAGTGATGGTATCGCCGACGCGGGTCTGGCTGATATCCTTGATCTGCGCGGTGATGAAGCCAATCTCACCCGGGCCGAGTTCCGGCAGCTGCTCGATCTTCGGCCGCATGCAGCCGACGCGATCGATCAGATGCTCGGTCTCGCCGATCATGAACTTGATCTGCTGCCCCTTCTTGATGACGCCATTGACGACGCGCACAAGGATGACGACCCCCAGATAAGGGTCGTACCAGCTATCGACCAGCATCGCTTCCAGCGGCGCGTTGCGATCGCCCTTGGGCGGCGGGATTTTCGCAACGATCGCTTCAAGGATGTCGTCGATGCCGATGCCGGACTTGGCACTCGCCAGCACCGCTTCGGACGCGTCCAGGCCGATCACTTCCTCGATTTCCGCTCGCACTTTCTCCGGTTCGGCGGCGGGCAGGTCGATCTTGTTCAGCACCGGCACGATCTCATGATCATGTTCGATCGACTGATAGACGTTGGCCAGCGTCTGCGCTTCCACCCCCTGCGCCGCGTCCACCACCAGCAGCGCGCCCTCGCAGGCTGCAAGCGACCGGCTCACCTCATAGGCGAAGTCGACATGGCCCGGCGTGTCCATGAGGTTGAGTTCATAAGTCTCACCATTTTTCGCGACATAATCGAGGCGCACCGTCTGCGCCTTGATGGTGATGCCCCGTTCCTTTTCGATATCCATATTGTCGAGCACCTGCGCGCTCATCTCGCGGTCGGTCAGGCCGCCGGTGCGCTGGATCAGGCGATCGGCCAGGGTCGACTTGCCATGGTCGATATGGGCGATGATCGAGAAGTTGCGGATATGCGAAAGGTCGGTCATGGCCCGCGCCGATAGCAGCCATTTGCGGGCCTGTCAGCAGAGCTTAGAAACAGCTAGGCCATCAGTAGGAAAAGGCCGCGAGCTATGGTAAGTGACGCGAGCTTTAAGCGGGTCGTACCATATAAGAAATTCCGTAATTAACCGCTCGAAAAGGGGATTTGGGGCAATGTTCAGGACGGTTTCCGCGATCGTCGCGGCAGCATCGATGCTTGCGACGCCGATGTCTGCGATGGCGCAGACGAATATGAGTTCTTCCGGCAAGACCTATAAGGATGGCACCACCAAGGGCGCGTCGTCGGGCCGCAGGGCGCAGGAACGCGCTCAGCAGGAGATTCCCCGCTGCACCCGCCGCCTTGGCACCGTCGCGATCGTCGAGCCCGACAACCAGTGGTGGCGCGAACTGAACCTGGGCAGCCCGGAAGCGGTGCTCAAGGTCCTTATCCAGCAGTCCGGCTGTTTCGGCATCGTCAATCGCGGCCGCGCCATGCAGAGCCGGGCGATGGAACGCGCTATGGCGGACTCCGGCGAATTGCAGGCCGGATCGAACCTGGGCCGGGGCCAGGTCAAGGCGGCCGATTATTATCTGGAGCCTGATATCGTATCGTCCAACCGCAATTCTGGCGGTGGCGGCTTCGGCGCTGCACTTGGCGGCCTGATGGGCGGCACGTTCGGCGCACTTGCCGGTGGCCTCAACATCAAGAAGAAGGAAGCGAACGTTACGCTTTCCATCGTCAACGCCCGCACGACGGAAGAAGAGGCGCTGACCGAAGGCTATGCGCGCAAGACCGACATCGGCTTTGGCGGCGGCGGCGGTGCCGGGTGGTGGGGCGGCTTTGCAGCCGCCGGTGCCAGCGGCTACCAGAATACCGAAATCGGCCAGGTGATCGTACTCGCCTATCTCGACGCCTATACCAAGCTCGTCACGCAGATGGGCGGCCTGCCCGCTAACGCGGCAGCCGCCGCTCCGCGCGCGCAATAAAGCTTAGATGCAGGGGCTTGGCCAAGCGACGCCGAGCCCCTGTTCTGCTCTTTCAGATCACCTTCGCTGCCGTTGTCAGAACAGGCACCGCTATCAAGTCGGCCGGGACGAGACTTCCGGTTGCACCAACCGTCTTTCGCGCCGCCGCCGCCACCACGACAATATCGCCTCACCTGCGGGACGCTCCACCAGCCTGTTGATCCCCGCCCCTAAGATCAGCGCGACAAGGAAAGCGGAAAAGAAGGCGAGCCAGGCGCTATAGCCTTGCTCCGTCATTTTCAGCATCACGACAAAGCCGACATGCTGGTGAATGAGGTAGAAGGAATAGCTGATGCCTCCCATCCAAAGCAGCGGACGTGCCGCAATCCATCGCAGGCGCCCTTGAATGAGCGCGGCAAAGCCTGCCAGCAAGACGCAGGCCATGATCGTGACGTCCCACGTCTCCATCATGGCGACAGAGAGCAGGGCGATCATCGCATAGGGCGCCTGCTCGCGCCAATGCCGCTGTCCGGACCAGACTCGATAGGACAGCATCCCTATGACGAAGAAGGGAAGGTAGCGCAGCACGAAGAGCATGATGATCCGCTCCGGCATGTCCGGCCAAAAACCATAAACCGCCCGGACCGCAAGCCACAGCGCGAGTACAGGTTCCAGCCTTTTCAACCCGGCCCACTTCCAAATGGATATCATACAGAAATAGAAGGCGATTTCGACCGTCAGCGTCCAATAGGCGCCGTCCACTTCGGGAAGGAAGGCGAAACCTTGCAGCATCGTGATGTTGGCGACGATCGCGCCGGGCCCAACCAGCAACTGGGTGGCTTTCGCCAGATATTCAATCGACAAGGTAAGCAGCATCGCGACGAGATAAGCGGGGTAAAGCCGCGCGACGCGGTTGACCATGAAATCAGCGACGCTCCGAATACGGTCGAGCGTAAAGAAGATCGCGAAGCCAGAAATGGTGAAGAACAGCAGGACCCGATAATTACCGCCGGGGAAGCTGAATGGCACATGGGCCGCTTGGGGGAACAACTCGTGGAAACGGGTCGAATAGTGGAAAACGAGGACGCATAGCGCCCCGATGCCTCGCAGGGCATCCAGTTCCACCAAACGGGTGCGGGGAGGCAAACCAGTCACCCGAACATATTAGCAATCAAACAGCAATCAATCGGTTAAGATGGAAGAACAATCTACCGTTGGGGATAGGGCCTAAGCGGTATATGTTCCTGGGCCGGGTCAGCCCCCCCCCTGCTCCGCGACGCGCTTCAATCGCATGAGTTGCTCAGTCAAAACCCTGTCTACCGCTGGCGCCATCTGCTTCGAATCTATCCGCATATAGCCTGCTGCTATATAGTTCATGGTCACCTCCACACCGCGATCGGATGGCATGATCATGAGTTCAAGCGTGCCGATGACCGCATCGGCTTGCAAGGGCCCTAGAGCCCCGGACAATCTCACCCGCTTGTGGGGCTCGACCAAAATCAGACGTGCATGCTCGACACTACCAACGGTGCCGTCCGCTCCCGGAAGCCGTTCACAAAAGCATCCACCTGCTTGCGGATCCATGCTCAGGTTGGCGGCATCACCGCTATAACTGTGCTCGCTGCTCCACCACCGCGCAGGCTTGACGATCAGCGAGTAGACCGACCGGGCATCCCGATCGATCCGGACGTTGCTGGCGATCGAAAAGCCGACATCATTGACCGATTTGACTTCCGCTTGCGCGGCCGTTCCGGCAGCGATAGCCGTAATGAAGACAGCCCGGATACAAGCTCGCATCCTCTTTCCCCCGTCGATGAACGACGGGAGAAACTAGCGCAAGCTCAGGGCCGATCCAATATGGCCGCGATCGCCGCGGTCACATCGTCCATGTCGGCCATGCCGTCGACTCGAGACACGATGCCCCGCGCCTCATAGATCGGGAGAATAGGAGCGGTCTTGGCGCGATATTCCGCCATGCGGGTGCGGACAGTCTCTTCATTGTCGTCCGGGCGGCGCTTGAACTCATGCCCGTGACATTTATCGCATTCATTCTCGACTTTGGGCTGCTTGAAGCTGTCATGATAGCCTTCGCCACAGCTCGCGCAGGTAAACCGGCCTGTGATGCGTTCGACCAGAGCGTCCTCATCAACATCAAGTTCGATGACATGATCAAGCGTACGGCTGCGGTCAGCAAGAATGGCGTCCAGCGAATGCGCCTGCGCTTCGGTACGCGGATAACCATCGAAGATCACGCCCGTGCCGGTAGCGAGCCCATCCAACGCTTCCCCAATGATGCCGGAGACGATTTCGTCAGAAACGAGTTCGCCCGCTTCCATTACCGCCTTGGCTTTCAGACCAACCGGCGTCTGAGCCTTGACCGCTGCGCGCAGCATGTCGCCCGTCGACAACTGCACCATGCCGCGATCTTCGACCAAACGGCTCGCCTGCGTGCCCTTACCTGCTCCCGGAGGGCCCAGCAGAATGATATTCATGTGCGCATACTCCCCTGTTCTCGCGCTGGCGCTGATGCGCCTTTAACGGAGCCGTCCCTTCAGCTTAGCCTTCTTTATCAGATCCCCATATTGATGGGCCAGCAAGTGGCTCTGGATCTGGGTCACGGTATCGACGGTGACGTTCACCACAATCAGCAGGCTAGTCCCGCCCAGATAAAAGGGGATACCCGCCCGCGCGATGGCAAATTCCGGCACCAGGCAGATGATTGCCAGGTAAGCCGCACCGATGACCGTGATCCGGGTCAGCACATAGTCCAGATAATTTTCCGTGTTCTTGCCCGGCCGGATGCCGGGGATGAATCCGCCGTTGCGCTTGAGATTGTCGGCAGTCTCTTCCGGATTGAACACAACCGCCGTATAGAAGAAGCAGAAGAACACGATGCCGAGGCCGTACAGCGCCATGTAGACCGGGCTACCGTGCGACAGATATTGGTTCAGCGTCAGCACGAAATCGCCGAGTCTGCTCTCGCCAGCAACGGTATTGCCCGCGAACTGCGAGATGGTGAGCGGCATCAGCAACAGCGAGCTGGCAAAGATCGGCGGGATCACGCCTGCGGTATTTACCTTGAGCGGCAGATGGCTCCGGTCAGCCTGCATCAAACCCTGGCGCGTCTGGCGCTTGGGATATTGAATCAACACCCGGCGCTGCGCACGCTCCATGAAGCAGATCAGCAGGATCAGGCCTACGGCCAGAGCGATGACCATCACGATCAGCAGGCCGGAAATCGACCCTTCGCTGCCTGACTTGAACAAATTGCTCAGCGTTACCGGAAGCTGGGCGACGATGCCGGCCATGATGATGAGCGAAACGCCGTTGCCGATGCCGCGTGACGTGATCTGCTCACCCAGCCACATCAGGAACATCGTTCCGCCGATCAGCGAAACGACCGCAGCGATGCGGAACAGGAAACCAGGATCAACCACCGCCTGAACGCCAGACTGCGCCCCAAAGCTTTCGAGGCCTACAGCGATGAAATAGCCCTGCACGGCGGTCAGACCGACGGTGCCGTAACGGGTATATTGGTTGAGCTTCTTACGCCCGCTCTCGCCTTCCTTCTTGATCGCCGCGAGTTGGGGCGAGAGGCTGGCCGCGAGCTGCACCACGATCGAGGCCGTGATGTAGGGCATGACGCCGAGCGCAATCAGGCTCATGCGCGAAAGCGACCCGCCAGAGAAGGTGTTGAAGATGTCCAGGACACCGCCGTTGGTCTGCGCGTAAAGCTGCGAGAGCGCGGTCGGATCGACTCCTGGCAACGGAACGAAGCTCAGAAAGCGGAACACGATCAGCGCGCCCAGGGTGAACCATAAGCGCTTCTTGAGGTCGGTCGCCTGGCTGAACTTCGCCAGGCTGAGATTGGATGCGAGCTGGTCGGCTCTCGATGCCATCTTGGCTGCCCTTCAAAACATCTTGCCGGATTGAGATACCCGGAGCGGAATCGCTAACCCCTTAGCGGGGTGATCGCACGCTGTCGAACTCGGAAATTCACACCGTTCATTCTGAATTCTATCGGAGCCGACAATGAGGGTCTTTTTGATCCCAAATACAAGGCCCCGCCTACCCATATCGGGCAGCGGGGCCATGCTTGCAAGCCTTACGGCCTGGCTCAAGCCTTCTTGGCGGCCTTGGCGCTACCCTTCTTGGCAGCGGCCTTTTCGGCAGCCGGAACGACGGCGATCACTTCGACCTTGCCGCCAGCCTTCTCGACCGCTTCAACAGCGCCCTTCGACGCGCCTGCAACGAGCAGGTTGACCTTGGCCGTCAGTTCGCCCTTGGCGAGCAGACGGACACCGTCCTTGCTGCCCCGCGCCAGCGCAGCGCCCT
The DNA here is from genome assembly GCF_054771735.1 of Sphingobium sp. TomMM35A. Taxonomy (NCBI): domain Bacteria; kingdom Pseudomonadati; phylum Pseudomonadota; class Alphaproteobacteria; order Sphingomonadales; family Sphingobiaceae; genus Sphingobium; species Sphingobium sp. TomMM35A. The sequence continues at coordinate 2,491,275 of NZ_BSRC01000001.1, read as the reverse complement.
TGAGCGCTGCATGGTCGATCGTGGCATTGGCGTCGAGCTTGCCCGCGTCGATTGCCTTCTGCAGAGCGCCCAGGTTCACGATCGCGTAATCCTTGGCGAAGATGTTGTTGAAGCCGCGCTTTGGCAGACGCATGTGGAGCGGCATCTGGCCACCCTCGAAGCCGTTGATGCTGACGCCCGAACGCGCCTTCGCACCCTTCTGGCCGCGACCGGCGGTCTTGCCCTTGCCCGAGCCGATACCACGGCCGACGCGCATCCGGCCCTTGCGGGCGCCGGCATTGTCATTGAGTTCGTTAAGCTTCGTCATTGTGCACTCGCTTTCGCTATGTTCGCGCTGAAAAGATGATGCCCCTCCCGCAGGCGGGAGAGGCAAGGATACTTAGGGACGCGCAGCGGCCCTTAGTTGCAATTGTGAGGGCTTGCCGAAGCGTTGCGCCTGGTCCCGCCCTCTCCAACTCCGCCTAACCGCTTGCGCGGCAAGGCTGCATATCCTCTCCCGCTTCCGGGAGAGGAACGGGTCAGTCGACCACTGCTACCATGTGGGGCAGCTTGGCAATGGCGCCGCGGACTTCCGCGGTGTCTTCTAGCTCCACCACGCGGTGCATCTTGCCAAGGCCGAGGCCGATCAGAATCTTCTTCTGGGCTTCGGGACGGCGGATCGGCGAACCGATCTGCTTGATCTTGATCTTCGCCATGCTGTCTTACTCCGCAATCGCTTCGGCGTCGGCCTGAGCGACTTCGGCCGAGGCGCCACCGCGACGAAGCAGGTCGGCAACCTTCTTGCCGCGACGCTGCGCCACAGCCTTGGGGCTGACCTGTTCACCCAGCGCCGCGAAGGTCGCCCGGATCATGTTGTAGGGGTTCGAAGTGCCGTTCGACTTCGTCACGACGTCAGCGACGCCGAGGCTTTCGAACACAGCGCGCATCGGGCCACCGGCGATGATGCCCGTACCGGCCGGAGCCGAACGAACCGTCACCTTGCCCGCCCCGAAATGGCCAAGGCCATCATGGTGCAGCGTGCGGCCTTCCTTCAGCGGAACGCGAACCATCGCCTTCTTGGCCGAAGCGGTCGCCTTACTGATGGCTTCCGGCACTTCGCGCGCCTTGCCATGACCGAAGCCCGCACGGCCCTTGCCGTCGCCGACGACGACCAGAGCCGCGAAGCCGAAGCGTTTACCGCCCTTGACGGTCTTCGAGACGCGGTTGATGTGAACCAGCTTCTCGATCAGCTCTTCACCCTGCTCCTCGTCACGGTTGCCACCCCGACGGTCGTCCCGACGGCCACGGCCGCCGCGCTCGCCACGGTTGCGGTCGCCGCCACGGCCACGGCCACGGCCGGGACCGCGATTTTCGGACTGCTCGCCGCCTTCAACGGCAGCAGGTGCGCCCGGCTGGGCCTGGATATCGTTTTCGTCAGCCATGATCAGAACTCCAGCCCGGCTTCACGGGCCGCATCGGCCAGCGCCTTGACGCGGCCATGGAACAGGAAGCCACCACGGTCGAACACGACCTGGGTAACGCCAGCAGCAGTCGCCGCAGCAGCGACGCGCTTGCCGACATCGGCAGCGGCTTCGGAAGTGGCACCGGTCTTGCCGCGCACATCCTTGTCCAGGGTCGACGCGGCGGCCAGGGTCTTGCCCTGCGCATCGTCGATGACCTGAGCGTAGATATGACGGCCCGAACGGTGGACGCTGAGGCGCGGACGCGTGCCCGAAACAGCCTTGAGCGCGGTGCGGACGCGGCGGCGACGCCGCGCGAAGAGGGAAAGCTTTGCCATCTTACTTCTTCTTCCCTTCCTTGCGGAAGATGAACTCGCCGGCGTACTTGATACCCTTGCCCTTATAGGGTTCGGGCTTGCGCCAGCGGCGGATCTCGGCGGCAACCTGACCCACCTTCTGCTTGTCGATGCCGCTGATCTCGACCGTGGTGTTATCCGGGGTCTTGATCTCGATGCCTTCGGGCACCGCGAAATCGACGTCGTGGCTATAGCCGAGCTGAAGCTTCAGGGTCTTGCCCTGAGCGTTGGCACGGTAGCCGACGCCGGTGATCAGCAGCTTCTTGGTGTACCCTTCGGTCACACCGGTGATCAGGTTTGCGATCAGCGTGCGCTGCATGCCCCAGAAAGCGCGAGCGCGCTTGCTGTCATTGGCGGGCTTTACCGCGATCGAACCGTCTTCGATGCTGTAGGTCACTTCGTCAGCCAGCGGCAGCGACAGGGTGCCCTTCGGGCCCTTCACCGACAGCTGACCGCCTTCGATGGCGGCGGTGACGCCCGATGGGACGGCAACCGGCTTCTTACCAGTACGGCTCATCAGAACACCTCCGCCAGCACTTCGCCGCCGACATTCTGCTCACGCGCTTCGGCGTCGGACAGAACGCCACGGGGCGTCGAGACAATGGTGATGCCCAGGCCATTGCGAACCACCGGCAGTTCCTTGGAACCCGAATAGACGCGACGGCCGGGCTTCGAGACGCGGGCGACGTGCTTGATCGCCGGCTGGCCTTCGAAATATTTCAACTCGATGCGAAGGCCGGGGTGCTTGCCGAGGGCTTCCTCGGAATAACCACGGATATAGCCTTCGCGCTGGAGCACGTCGAGCACGCGGGCGCGGAGCTTCGAAGCGGGGGACACAACGCTGTCCTTCTTCGCCTGCTGCCCGTTGCGGATGCGGGTGAGCATATCACCCAGGGGATCGGTCAATGCCATCTCAAATGATCCTTACCAGCTCGACTTGGTGACGCCGGGAATCAGGCCCTTGTTGGCCAGATCACGCAGCTGCACGCGGCAGAGGCGGAATTTGCGGTAATAAGCGCGGGGACGCCCCGTCAGTTCGCAGCGGTTCCGGATACGGGTCGGATTGCCGTTGCGGGGGATCTCCGCCATCTTCAGACGCGCGATCAGACGATCGCTGTCGTCGGCCGCGGTATCATTCGCGATCGCCTTGAGCTTCGCATAGCGGCCGGCATATTTCTTGACCAGCTTCTTGCGGCGCTCATTCTTGTTGATCGAACTCAGTTTCGCCATGACTTAAGTTCTCTTTCCTTGGGTGTCTGGAAAGAGAAGCGGGACCCGATCAGGCCGCCTGCTTCTCTTCAATCGGGAAGGGGAAGCCGAAGAGACGCAGCAGTTCGCGCGCTTCCTCGTCCGTCTTCGCCGTGGTGGTCACGATGATGTCCATGCCGCGCACCTTGTCGATGCGGTCATAGTTGATCTCGGGGAAGATGATCTGCTCCTTGATCCCGAAGGCATAGTTACCACGGCCGTCGAAGCTCTTCGGATTGAGACCACGGAAGTCGCGCACGCGGGGCAGAGCGATATTGATCAGGCGATCAAGAAACTCGTACATGCGCTCGCGGCGCAGCGTGACCTTGGCACCGATCGGCATGCCTTCACGCAGCTTGAACTGCGCGATCGACTTGCGGGCCTTGGTGATAACCGGCTTCTGGCCAGCAATCAGTTCCATTTCCTCGGCGGCCGACGTGACCTTCTTCTTGTCCTGGGTCGCTTCGCCAACGCCCATGTTGAGCGTGATCTTCTCGATCTTGGGCACTTCCATGACGTTCTTGTAACCGAACTTTTCGGTCATCGCCTTGGCGATCTCGGCGTCATACAGCGACTTGGAGCGCGGAGTGTACTTCTCGCTCATTACAGCACCTCACCGGACTTGACGGCGACGCGGACCTTCTTGCCGTCGCGGTCCTCGAAACGGACGCGGGTCGGCTTGCCATCCTTGTCGGCGACAGCGACGTTCGAAATGTGAAGCGGCGCGGGCTTGCGCTCGATGCCACCCTGCGGGTTCGCCTGGTCGGGCTTGCGATGACGCGCATGCACGTTGATGCCTTCCACCAGCACCTTATCGTCCTTCGGCATGACCTGGAGGACGGCGCCCGTGCGGCCCTTGTCCTTGCCAGCCAGGATGACGACCTTGTCGCCCTTCTTGATTCTAGCAGCGCTCATTACAGCACCTCAGGAGCAAGGCTGATGATCTTCATGTGCTTCTTGGCGCGCAGTTCGCGAACGACCGGGCCAAAGATACGGGTGCCGATCGGCTCCTCGTTCTTGTTGATGAGCACAGCGGCATTGCCGTCGAAGCGAATCACGCTGCCGTCAGCGCGACGCACGTCCTTGGCGGTGCGCACGATGACCGCGCGATGCACGTCACCCTTCTTCACCTTGCCACGAGGCGCAGCTTCCTTGATCGAGACGACGATGATGTCGCCCACGCTCGCGAAGCGACGCTTCGAGCCGCCCAGCACCTTGATGCACTGGACGCGCTTGGCGCCGCTGTTGTCAGCGACGTCAAGATTGGATTGCATCTGGATCATGGATCCGGTTCCTTCTTGTCTGGCCTACCGAGACTATCCCGGCGGTTCCGAATTCGAGTTTCGACCGGAAGATTCGAAACACGAAGCGCGGGCCTGTAACCTCTCCCGAAGGAAAAGGCCAGCCCCGCGTCCGAAATTTCGACCCCTACGGCCGGTGACTAACCTCAGGCCGCCGTTTCGGGCGACTTGTGGGTGTCCACGCGCTCGATGACCTTCCAGGTCTTGAGCTTGGAAATCGGAGCGGTCTCTTCGATGCGGACCGTTTCGCCTTCCTTGTAGACATTGCCCTCGTCATGGGCATGGTACTTCTTCGAACGGCGAATGATCTTGCCGTAGAGCGCATGCTTAACCTTGCGCTCCACGCGAACCACCACCGTCTTGTCGGTCTTGTCGGAAACCACCGTTCCCGTCAGCACGCGCTTGGGCATCGTGTGATTTCCTTCTTACTTCGCAGCCGAGCGCGAACGCTCGGACTGAAGGGTCTTGATCTGCGCGATCGACCGGCGGACTTCACGCACGCGGCTGGGCTTTTCCAGCTGGTTGGTGGCCGCCTGGAAGCGCAGATTGAACTGCTCACGCTTCAGGTTGTTGAGCTCGGTCGACAGCTCGTCGTCCGTCTTGGTCTTGAGGTCAGCTACATTCGCCACGGATTAACCCTCCAGGTGGGAGGTGTCGCCGAGGCGAGCGACAACCTTCGTCTTGATCGGCAGCTTCATCGCGGCGCGCGAGAAAGCCTCTGCTGCGAGCGGGCCGGGCACGCCGTCCAGTTCGAACAGGATGCGGCCCGGCTTGACGCGAGCTGCCCAATATTCGACCGAACCCTTACCCTTACCCTGACGGACTTCGGCGGGCTTCTTCGACACCGGAACGTCGGGGAACACGCGGATCCACAGACGGCCCTGACGGCGAAGGTGACGCTGGATCGCGCGGCGGGCCGCTTCGATCTGGCGTGCGGTAACGCGCTCGGGCTCCAGAGCCTTCAGACCATAGGCGCCGAAGTTCAGAGCCGAACCGCCCTTGGCGTCGCCCTTGATCCGGCCCTTGAAGGTCTTGCGGAACTTCATTTTTTTCGGTTGCAGCATGACGCTATACCTACCTTATTCTCAGCGCGCCGGGCGCACGCCGGAGGTCTGAGCCTCCAGCATCAGCCGGTCGGTCGCGAACGGATCATGGCCGAGAATCTCGCCCTTGAAGATCCACACCTTGATGCCGCAAACGCCATAAGCGGTGTGCGCGGTTGCTTCGGCATAGTCGACGTTCGCGCGCAGCGTGTGCAGCGGAACGCGGCCTTCGCGATACCATTCGACACGCGCGATCTCTGCGCCGCCCAGACGGCCGCCGCAGGTGATCTTGATGCCTTCAGCGCCTAAGCGAAGAGCCGACTGCACCGCACGCTTCATGGCGCGACGGAAAGCAACGCGGCGTTCCAGCTGGTCGGCGATACCCTGCGCAACGAGCTTGGAGTCGATTTCCGGCTTGCGGATTTCGACGATGTTCAGGCTGACGTCCGAAGAAGTCAGGCTGCCCAACTTCTTGCGCAGCTTCTCGATGTCCGCGCCCTTCTTACCGATGATGACACCGGGACGGGCAGCGTAGATCGACACGCGGCACAGCTTGGCGGGACGCTCGATCACGACCTTGGAGATCGCGGCCTGCGGCAGGTTCTTCATGATATACTGGCGGATCTTCAGATCCTCCAGCAGCAGACGGCCATAGTCGGCGCCTTCCGCGAACCAGCGGCTGTCCCAGGTACGGTTGATCTGCAGGCGCAGACCGATCGGATTGCTCTTGTGACCCATGTCTCTTACGCCTCCGCTTCTTCAGCTGCTTCACGCACGACGATGCGCACGCGGCTGAAGGGCTTCAGGATCCGGGTCGACTTGCCACGGCCGCGAGCGTGGAAGCGCTTCATGGTGAAGCTCTTGCCCACCGATGCTTCCGCGACGACCAGGCTGTCGACGTCCAGATTGTGGTTGTTTTCCGCATTGGCGATGGCCGAAGCCAGCACCTTGCGCACGTCGACCGCCATCGCCTTCTTCGAGAAGGCGAGGATGTTCAGCGCGTCCTCGACCTTGCGGCCGCGGATGAGCGTGGCCACCAGGTTCAGCTTCTGGGCCGAACCACGGATCTGCGTGCCAACGGCCAGCGCCTCATTGTCGGCGACGCGACGGGGAGCCTTTTCCTTGCTCATTAGCGCTTGCCCTTCTTGTCGGCGGCGTGGCCGGGGAAATAGCGGGTCGGAGCGAATTCGCCCAGCTTATGACCCACCATATCCTCGTTCACCGAGACCGGCACATGCTTGCGGCCGTTATAGACGTTGAACGTCAGGCCGACGAACTGCGGCAGGATGGTGGAGCGGCGCGACCAGGTCTTGATCGGACCCGAACGGCCACCGGCATCCTGAGCGACTTCCGCCTTCTTCAGAAGGCTGAGGTCCACGAACGGACCTTTCCAGACGGAACGAGCCATCTCGCTTACCTCTTCTTCTTCGCGTGGCGGCTACGGATAATGAACTTGTCCGTCGCCTTGTTGTGGCGGGTGCGCGCACCCTTGGTCGGCTTGCCCCAGGGGGTGACCGGATGACGGCCGCCCGAGGTCCGGCCTTCACCACCGCCATGCGGGTGATCGACCGGGTTCTTCGCCACACCGCGCGTCAGCGGACGCTTGCCGAGCCAGCGGTTACGGCCGGCCTTGGCAAGGTTGGTGTTGGCATTGTCCGGGTTCGACACGGCGCCGACGGTGCCCATGCAATCCGAACGGATGTAGCGCTGTTCGCCCGAAGACAGACGGACCATCACCATGCCACGATCGCGACCGACCAGCTGGGCATAGGTGCCCGCCGAACGGCAGAGCTGCCCACCCTTGCCGGGCTTCATCTCGATATTGTGGATGATGGTGCCGACCGGCATCTGGCCGAGTTCCATCGCGTTGCCCGGCTTAACGTCAGTCTTCTTGCCCGCGACGACCTTGTCACCGGGAGCCAGACGCTGCGGCGCCAGGATATAGGCCTGGGTGCCGTCGGGATAGTTGACCAGCGCGATGAAGGCGGTGCGGTTGGGGTCATATTCCAGACGTTCCACCGTGCCTTCGACGTCCCACAAACGACGCTTGAAGTCGATGATGCGGTAACGCTGCTTGTGACCACCGGCGATGCCGCGCGAGGTTACATGGCCCTTGTTGTTGCGGCCACCGGTCTTGCGCTTGCCTTCGGTCAACGCCTTGACGGGCTTGCCCTTGTGCAGGCCACTGCGGTCGACGAGGATCAGCCCGCGCTGGGCCGGGCTCGTCGGGTTGTAGCTCTTAAGCGCCATGGTCAGCGCACTCCTTCGGTGATGTCGATCGACTGGCCATCAGCCAGACGAACGATCGCCTTCTTCACGTCAGACCGGGTGTAGGGCTTGCCCTTCCACTTCTTGGTCTTGCCCTTGGCCACCAGCGTGTTCACGCTTTTGACGGTCACGCCCCAGAGCGCTTCGACGGCAGCCTTGATCTCCGGCTTGGTCGCATCATTGGCGACCTTGAAGACCACGGCGTTGTTCTCGGAGAGAAGGGTCGACTTTTCGGTGATGACCGGGGCGACGACGACGTCGTAATGACGGTTGTCGACCTTCGCGGCTTCTTTCTTAGCCATTGAAACGCGCCTCCAGCTTTTCGACCGCGGCGCGCGTCAGCACCAGCGAATCCGCCCTCAGGATGTCGTAGACATTGGCGCCGACGGCCGGCAGCAGGTCCACACCGACGATATTCGCCGAAGCCTTCGCGAAGCTGACATTCACTGCGTCACCGTCGATGAACAGCGCCTTGTTGAGGTTCAGCTTGGCGAGGTGCGCGACCAGAGCCTTGGTCTTGCCTTCCGCTACGTCGAGATTTTCGAGAACGATCAGCGATCCGTCCTTGGCCTTCGACGACAGGGCCATTTTCAAGCCGAGCGCACGAACCTTCTTGTTGAGGTCGTGACCGAACGTGCGGGCACGGGCACCGTGCGCCTTACCACCGCCGATGAACACCGGCGCCTTGCGGTCGCCGTGACGGGCCGTACCGCCACCCTTCTGGCGGCCAAACTTCTTGCCCGTGCGGGCAACGTCCGAACGCTCACGGGTAGCACGCGCCGGAGCGCGGCGCTTCTCGAGCTGCCAGAGCACGACGCGGTGCAGGATGTCGGTGCGGGGCTCGACACCGAACACGGCATCGTTCAGCTCCACATCGCCAGCGGCCTGCGCGTCGAGGGTCTGTACATTGACCTTCATGATTAGCCCTCCTGGCCTTCGGTCGCTTCGGGAGCAGCCGCTTCTTCAGCGGGCGTCTCGGCCGGAGCGTTGTTGCTGTTGGCAGCCTGCTTGAGGCTCGCCGGATAAGGAGCGTCGGCAGGACGCTTCACCTTGACGGCATCGCTGACGGTCAACCAGGTGCCCTTTGCGCCCGGAACGCTGCCCTTGACGAACAGCAGGCCACGCTCGACGTCCGTGCGAACGATTTCGAGATTCTGCTGCGTGCGCTCGCGATCACCCATATGACCCGCCATCTTCTTGTTCTTGAAGACGCGGCCCGGGTCCTGGCGATTACCGGTCGAACCATGGGCACGGTGGCTGATGGACACGCCGTGCGTGGCGCGCATACCACCGAAGCCCCAGCGCTTCATGGCACCGGCGAAACCCTTACCCTGGGTGTGGCCAGCGACGTCGACCAGTTGGCCGGCGATGAAATGATCGGCTGCGATCTCGGCGCCGACATCGAGGAGCGCATCCTCGGCGACACGGAATTCGACCAGACGCGCCTTCGGCTCCACTTCCGCCTTCGCGAAATGGCCACGCTGCGGCTTGGCGACATTCTTGACCTTCGCGACGCCCGCACCGAGCTGAACCGCGACATAACCGTCACGATCGACTTCCTTGCGAGCCACGACCTGATTGCCCTCAAGGGCCAGAACCGTAACGGGAATATGACGTCCGTCCTCCTGGAACAGACGGGTCATCCCGACTTTCTTAGCGATCACGCCTGTGCGCATCACTGATTACTCCCATAGAGGCCCGCCTTAGCAGCGGGCGTATCCAACGAAAAAACCGCTCAGGATCCCTCCCTCGCGGCCAACCCAATTAACAATCACCCCGTCCGGGTTGGATGCCGACCCCTGCTCGGGGAAGGCGACGGGGGACCAGGACCACGAGCCATTCCGGTTCACCGGAGAGGCCGTGCGGTATCCCTTGTGTCGTTTGAGCTCCTGGCAAGCCAGAACGCCCGATACCCTGCCAGCTTTTCGGGTTGGCAGGGACTTGCCAGCTTTAGGCCAGCTTGATTTCCACGTTCACGCCGGCAGCCAGGTCCAGCTTCATCAGCGCGTCGACCGTCTGCGGCGTCGGCTGCACAATGTCAAGCATGCGCTTGTATGTACGGACCTCGAACTGCTCGCGCGACTTCTTGTCGATGTGCGGGCCACGATTGACCGTGAACTTTTCGATCCGCGTCGGAAGGGGAATCGGACCGCGAATGAGGGCGCCGGTGCGGCGGGCGGTGTCGGCGATGTCGCCGGTCGCCTGATCGAGCACGCGATGATCGAACGCCTTGAGGCGAATGCGGATGTTGCTGTCCATTGTTCCTGTACCGATGCGAAAGAGCCAAAAACCTGGAGCATTTTCAGAAATCAGCTGGAGCAGCCGATGACTTGTGAGAATGCACCATCAAAAAATATCCGCCCCGTTTTCTGCCCTTCTAGCTCAGCAAGAGCCGGAGAAAGGCGATCCGGGGCGGTAGAAAATCCGAGCGGCGCGAATCAGGCGATCCGCGCCGCTGCGGTCCTATATTACTTCGAGATCGTGCCGACAACCCCGGCGCCGACGGTGCGGCCGCCTTCGCGGATGGCGAAGCGCAGACCCGAGTCCATCGCGATCGGCGCGATGAGCTTCACGCCGAGCTTAACGTTGTCACCGGGCATGACCATCTCGGTGCCCTCGGGCAGGATAACTTCGCCGGTGACGTCCGTGGTGCGGAAGTAGAACTGCGGACGATAGTTCGCGAAGAACGGGGTGTGACGGCCGCCTTCTTCCTTCGACAGCACGTAGACTTCAGCGTCGAACTCGGTGTGCGGTGTAACCGAACCGGGCTTCGCCAGAACCTGGCCGCGCTCAACGTCTTCACGGCCAACGCCACGAACCAGCGCACCGATGTTGTCGCCAGCTTCACCTTGGTCGAGCAGCTTGCGGAACATTTCGACGCCGGTGACGGTGGTCTTGCGGGTATCGCGGATACCGACGATCTCGACTTCTTCGCCAACCTTCACGATGCCGGTTTCAACGCGGCCGGTCACAACCGTACCACGACCCGAAATCGAGAACACGTCTTCGATCGGCATCAGGAAGGGCTTGTCAACCGGACGCTCCGGCTGCGGGATGAAGCTGTCGACGGCAGCCATCAGCTTCAGAACAGCTTCGCGGCCGATTTCGTCGTTCGAACCGTCCAGCGCCTTCACGGCCGAACCGGGGATGACGGGGATGTTGTCGCCGTCGAAGTCGTAGGACGACAGCAGTTCGCGGATTTCCAGCTCGACGAGTTCCAGGATTTCCGGATCGTCGACCAGGTCAACCTTGTTCATGAACACGACCAGCTGGGGAACGCCGACCTGCTTGGCGAGCAGGATGTGCTCACGGGTCTGCGGCATCGGGCCATCGGTGGCCGAAACGACGAGGATCGCGCCGTCCATCTGGGCCGCACCGGTGATCATGTTCTTGACGTAGTCAGCGTGACCCGGGCAGTCGACGTGCGCGTAGTGACGGGCTTCGGTCTCATATTCGACGTGCGCGGTCGAGATGGTGATGCCGCGCTCGCGCTCTTCGGGCGCCTTGTCGATGTTGGCGTAGTCGACGAAGGTCGCGCCGCCGGTTTCGGCGAGAACCTTGGTGATCGCCGCGGTCAGCGAGGTCTTGCCATGGTCAACGTGACCGATGGTGCCGATGTTGCAGTGCGGCTTGTTCCGCTCAAACTTAGCCTTAGCCATTTTTTCCTACCTTCTAATCAAATCAGCTTGGTCAGACCGCTCGGCCGCGCCTCGCGAAGGCGCGTCCATAGCAGCAAATTTACAGATTACCAGCCCCTAACCGAGCCGCCTGCACGGCCCGGCCAAGGAAAATCATCAGGCCATCTTCGCCTTGACTTCGTCCGCCACATTCTGCGGCACTTCGTCATAGTGGGAGAAGATCATCGAGTAGTTCGCACGGCCCTGGGTGAAGGAACGCAGCGAGTTTACATAGCCGAACATGTTGGCCAGCGGCACCATGGCCTCGACCACCTGCGCGTTGCCGCGCGTATCGGTGCCTTGGATCTGGCCACGACGGCTGTTCATGTCGCCGATGACGTCGCCCAGATATTCTTCCGGGGTGACAACTTCGACCTTCATGACCGGCTCGAGCAGGGTGATGCCCGACTTTTGCGCCGCTTCGCGCATTGCTGCGCGACCGGTGATTTCGAACGCCAGCGCAGACGAGTCGACGTCGTGGTAGGCGCCGTCATAGAGCAGGATTTCGAAGTCGATGATCGGGAAGCCGATGAGCGAGCCAGTGGCCGCCGTCTCGCGCATGCCCTTTTCGATCGCGGGGATATATTCCTTGGGAATGTTACCGCCCTTGATCTCATCCTTGAAGATGATGCCCGCACCGCGCTCACCCGGCGTCAGCTTCACCTTGATGCGGCCGAACTGGCCAGTGCCGCCCGACTGCTTCTTGTGGGTGTAGTCAATATCGACGGGCTTCTTCAGATACTCGCGATAGGCCACCTGCGGCGCGCCGACATTCGCCTCGACCTTGAACTCGCGCTTCATGCGGTCGACCAGGATTTCGAGGTGAAGTTCACCCATGCCCTTGATGATCGTCTGACCCGATTCGTGATCGGTCGTGACGCGGAAGGACGGATCTTCGGCAGCCAGACGGTTGAGGGCGACGCCCATCTTTTCCTGGTCGGCCTTGGTCTTGGGTTCCACCGACAGTTCGATAACCGGCTCAGGGAATTCCATCCGCTCTAGGATGATCGGCTGGCGCTCGGCGCACAGCGTATCACCGGTGGTGGTTTCCTTCATGCCGGCCAGCGCGACGATGTCACCTGCATAGGCCGCCTCGATGTCTTCACGGCTGTTGGCATGCATCAGCAGCATGCGGCCGATCTTTTCCTTCTTGTCCTTGACCGAGTTCAGATAGGTGCCCTTGGTCAGGGTGCCGGAATAAATGCGCAGGAAGGTGAGCGAGCCCACGAACGGGTCGTTCATGATCTTAAACGCCAGACCCGAGAAGGGCGCGTCGTCCGAGGTCGGGCGGCTGTCGGGCTCTTCGGTATTCGGGTTGATGCCCTGCACATCTTCAATGTCGAGCGGCGAAGGCAGATAATCGACGACCGCGTCGAGCAGCGGCTGGACGCCCTTGTTCTTGAACGCCGAGCCACACAGTACCGGCACGAACGACTGATTGAGCGTACCCTTGCGGATCAGCTTCTTGAGCGTGGCGGCGTCGGGGATGTTGCCTTCGAGATAGGCTTCCATCGCCTCATCGTCCTGCTCGACGGCGAGTTCGATCAGCTTTTCACGATATTCGGCGGCCTTGTCGGCCAGATCGTCCGGGATCGCTTCATAGGTGAACTCTGCACCCAGATTCTCGTCCTTCCAGATGATCGCGCGATCATTGACGAGGTCGACCAGGCCTTTGAAATCCGATTCCGCGCCGATGGGCAGATAGAGGACAGCGGGAGTCGCGCCCAGGCGATCGATGATCGTCTGCACGCAATAATAGAAGTTGGCACCGGTGCGGTCGAGCTTGTTGATGAAGCACATCCGCGGAACCTTGTACTTGTCCGCCTGGCGCCACACGGTTTCCGACTGGGGCTCAACGCCCGCAACGCCGTCGAACGCAGCGACCGCGCCGTCAAGCACGCGCAGCGAACGCTCGACTTCGATGGTGAAGTCGACGTGGCCAGGGGTGTCGATGATGTTCAGGCGATGCTCGGGGCCTTTGCCCTCTTCGGCCTTCCACACGCAGGTCGTCGCAGCCGACGTGATGGTGATACCACGCTCCTGCTCCTGCTCCATCCAGTCCATGGTGGCGGCACCGTCATGGACTTCGCCGATCTTGTAGGACTTGCCGGTGTAGTAAAGAATACGCTCGGTCGTGGTGGTCTTGCCGGCGTCGATATGCGCCATGATACCGAAATTGCGATAGCGTTCGAGCGGATGGCTGCGGGCCATGATGCTTCTCCGTTGCCGGCGCGCCGGCGGTCAAGTGAATGAGTCTTGCGGCTGGCCCCTAAACCAATCCGTCCGCCATGGGTAGCCCCACGGCGAACGGACCGATATTCAAAACCAGAAATGAAAAGCGGGCACGTCAGCGCCCGCCCCTCTTTACCAGCGGTAGTGCGAGAAGGCGCGGTTCGCTTCCGCCATGCGGTGCGTGTCTTCGCGCTTCTTGACGGCATTGCCGCGGTTGTTGGCAGCGTCCAGCAGTTCACCCGAGAGACGAGCGGCCATGGTGGTTTCGCTGCGGTTGCGCGAAGCCGTGATCAGCCAGCGGATCGCCAGCGCCTGGGCGCGCTCGGGGCGCACTTCGACGGGGACCTGGTAGGTCGCACCGCCAACGCGGCGGCTGCGGACTTCGATGCCGGGCTTCACATTGTTGAGCGCATCATGGAACATGCCGATCGGGTCCTTCTTGGACTTCGCTTCGACAGTTTCGAGCGCACCGTAAACGATGGACTCGGCGACGGCCTTCTTGCCGTCCTGCATGATGCTGTTCATGAACTTCGACAGCACGATATCGCCAAACTTGGGATCGGGCAGGATAACGCGCTTTTCGGGGCGACGACGACGTGACATGCTTTAGTCTCCCTTACTTCGGACGCTTGGCGCCGTACTTCGAACGGCTCTGCTTACGGTCCTTGACGCCCTGGGTATCCAGAACGCCGCGCAGCACGTGATAGCGCACACCGGGAAGGTCGCGTACGCGGCCGCCGCGGATCAGCACAACGCTGTGCTCCTGAAGGTTGTGCCCTTCACCCGGGATGTAGGTGATGACTTCGCGCTGGTTGACCAGACGCACCTTCGCCACCTTGCGGAGAGCCGAGTTCGGCTTCTTCGGGGTCGTCGTGTAAACACGGGTGCAAACGCCCCGCTTCTGCGGGTTCGCTTCCATTGCAGGGACCTTCGACTTGGTCTTCTGCAGCTCGCGGCCCTTGCGGACCAGCTGGTTAATTGTTGGCATGAAGCCCTTCACCTTTTCAGTTACTTTACCGCAAGCATTCCCGCGTTCTTCGCAGCCTGAAAAGGACAAGCCTCCAAACAGCAAAAGCCCCGACGGATGAACCGTCTGGAGCCGCAAGAGCACCGGCAATGTTCAGCTCTGTTTTGCCTCACATAGCATCCACCAGCGAAAACGAATCTTCACCGGCCGAGAAACGCTGGGCAGGCGCGCCTATAACGGCGCAGCGTTTCCCGGTCAAGAACAGCGCGACACGGGCTTGTTCCGGAAACGTTCCGGCATGGTGAACGGCCTCTTAGGGAATTGATAACCGGGTCAACCTATTGTTTTTCCGGTGGCGCCACTGGGAGCGCCGACATGGACTGGCCGTGACCCATCTTTCTCTCTTTACCGGTGAGTTTCTCAGCCGGGCGCAGGAAACGGCGTTTCAAGCAGAGCGTCTCCCTGAGTCGCGCCGCCACGCCCGCACACTCTTTATCTTTTCGGTCGTCCTCAACGCACTGTTCCTGCTGAGCGACTGGCGCTTTGCGGGCACTTCGCATTTCTGGATCGCGGTGCCAGCACGTGTCGCCGTTGTGCTGTGGTCCCTCATCTGCCTGTATCTCAGCCGCGAGCTGGATTCGTTCCAGAAGGTCGAGCGGCTTTGCTGCGCTTGGCAAGTCGTAACCGCGGTCGGCGTGGCTTTCCTTGTTACCTCCCGCAGTGACATCGCGCTGTTTGTGCTGCTCATGCTGCCGCTCATATTCTACCTCGTGGTGCCTACGAGTTTCAGGGGCAATTTCGGCGGCGGTCTGGGATGCGGCGTTGCGCTCCTCATAGGCTATCTGGCGCCTGCCCCCGTTTCAGCAACGATGCCCGGCATGATTCTGGCCGTGCTGATCCTGCATTGCGGCATGTGGATCACCATCGTGCGGACCAACCGGCTGCAGCGTTTGGCATGGATGGCAAGCCAAGCCGCCAACACGGCCAGAGCCGCGCTGGCCCGCAACGGCGAAACATTGGAGCGCATGTTCATGAGCGTCCCCATCCCCCTGCTGGTGACGCGGCAGGACGGGACCGTTGTGCGCTTCAACAATGCCGCAGCACGCACCTTTGGCTCTGAGGATATTTCCCGCGTTCACCTGCTGGGCGAAGGATCTTCGGCGCAGGCCAACCTTCGCGAGCGGATTGCCAGCGGTGAACCTCTCGACAATCAGGAATGCCGCATTGCCGGTAAGGATGGGGTGATCCACGACGTGCTGCTCGCCACCCGCTCCATCCGGGTGGATGACGAGGATTGCGTCCTTTCCAGCATCGTCGACATCACTGATCGCAAGGATGCCGAGCGACACCTTGCGCATCTTGCCATGACTGACGCGCTCACCGGGTTGGCCAACCGCTCCCATTTCATGGCGACGCTGACGCAGGCTGCGGGTTCGACGGGCCATGCTGGCGGCCAGATGGCAGTCGTGTTGATCGACGTCGACGAGTTCAAGCGGATCAACGACAGCGCCGGGCATGATGTCGGCGACGCCCTCCTCAGCGCCGTGGCGGAACGGCTGCGGAAAGCGGTGCGGCCCGGTGACCTCGTCGCACGCATGGGCGGCGACGAATTTGCTGTCCTGTTGACGCGCCTGCGCAATGCGTCCGATCTGGAGGTGGTGCTGGCACGGATGACAGCCCAACTTCATCAACCACTTGCTTACGGCAACCGCGATGTCGATTGCCGTGTCAGCATGGGCGTCGCCCTGTTCCCTGAACATGCCGGCGACATTGCGGAATTGATGAAGTTTGCCGACATCGCTCTTTACGAGGCGAAGAACGGCGGACGAGGACGCGCATGCCTTTTCGAACCTGGCCTGCTCGACCGCTGGCAGCGGGAAGCGCGAATGCTGGATCGCGCCCGAGACGCTTTGGTCCATGCGCCGCCTGTCCCGTGGTATCAGCCCAAGATCGATCTATCGACCGGCGCCGTCATCGGTTTCGAGGCACTGCTGAGATGCGTGCGGCCCGATGGCTCGGTGATCATGCCCGCCGAAATCGCGGCGGCGTTCGAACATTCGGAACTCGGCCGCACGATCAATGACCGGATGCTGGACAGGGTTCTATTGGACTGTCGGCAATGGCAGGATCAGGGGATGGCCATCGGGCATGTCGCGATCAATGTGCCGGGCGTCGAACTTCACGACAGCAGTTTCCCTGATCGATTGCTATCCAAGCTCAAGCAGATGGGCGTGCCGGCTTCTGGCATCGAGCTGGAAGTGACCGAATCGGTCTTTCTTGGCCGTAACGCCGAGGTCGTGGAGCGGAGCCTTCACCAATTGAGTGCTGCAGGCATTTCCATCGCGCTGGACGATTTCGGAACCGGCTATGCGTCGCTTTCGCACCTCAAGCAGTTTCCCATCGACATCATAAAGATCGACCAGCGGTTCGTCCGCGACCTCGAAACGGACCCGGACGACGCCGCGATCGTCAGAACCTTGCTGAACCTAGCCTATAGCCTGGGCATTCGCACCGTTGCGGAAGGCGTCGAGAATATCCGCCAGGTCGACTATCTCCGCGCCGGAGGCTGCCATTATGCGCAGGGTTTTCATTTCGGCGCGGCAGTGCCGGCTGATGCTGTTCCCGCGCTGCTTAACCTCTTCCCCGAGATGCAGCCGAAAAAGGCATAATTATTTCTCCTGAGGAGGAACCAGGGGCAACTCAGGCACGTTTCGCCCCGCGCAGATTTCGATTCGTCACGACTCAGCCGTGGCGGATTCGCTTGCCCATGCTCCTTTTGCTAGCGGCCCGATTCTCCAAGGATCGAGTGTGGGGTCGTCATTGTTACAGCCGAGTAAGTTGCGCCTGTCGGGCTTGATGGGCAGGATCACGGAGTTCTGCCCAGAGCGCGAAATTGTCGTCGGAACGGGCGGGAAGCTGCGGTCCATACGCGTCACCAGTGCTGCCCAATTCGGAATTGCAGCCATCCTGCTTTCGCTGCTGCTGGGTGCAATGGCTCTGATCCTGTCGGTGGCGACGACCCGCGCCGATATCGCGCGCGAACGCGCCGCGATCACTGCACAAAGCAGGGCCGTTGCTGCCGCTGCCAGCAAAAGCGAGCGCTATCGCAAGTCGGTGGAACAACGCACACGCGAGTTGGAGGCACGGCAGGACTTCATGGACGACCTCTATCGTGCCCACTTTGGCGAAGACGAGGCGGGAGTTGACGGCGCGCGGGCTGAAGCATCGAAACAGGCACTGGGCGCACGTGCGGAAAAGCTGCGCCTCGGTGCGGTTGCGGATGCCAAACCCCTGCAAGCCATCGATGCGCGGCAGCGCCGCTTCGCAGCGCTTCTGACGCATGCAGTCAGGCGCCGGGCGGACCAAACGGCGCACGCCATCCGAAGCCTCGGCCTCAATCCGGAAGCATTGGTGCGCACCGCCGCCCGCGCGCAGGGCGGCCCCTTCGTACCATGGCCTGAAGCACAAGCTTCGATGCCGCAGGAAATGGAACGTCTTGCCGACGCTCTGGCGCGGATGGAGCTTTTGGAAGCCGGCTTGAAGACCATTCCGTCGGGCCGTCCAACGATGGCGCCGATGCAGTCAAGCTCCTATGGCTACCGCCGCGACCCCTTCAACGGCCACGCGGCTTTCCATGCCGGCATAGACTTCCCCGGCAGGCATGGAGAGCCGATACTCGCCGCCGCAGCGGGCAAGGTCACCTTCGTCGGGCAGCGCAGCGGCTATGGCAATGTGGTCGAGGTTGCGCACAACAACGGCATCATGACACGTTACGCTCATTTGTCGGGCTTCAGCACCAGCGTGGGCAGGAAGGTGACGCAAGGCCAGCAAATCGCACGCATGGGATCAACTGGCCGCTCGACCGGTGACCATCTTCACTTTGAGGTCCGCATAAACGGGCAGCCCGTCAATCCACGCCCATTCCTTCAGGCGTCCCAAAACGTGCGGCAGGTCCAGCAACTAGCAGCCACCCGAGCCGCCGGAGTCCGTAACCGCGGCTAACCTCTGCCTGGCACGCGCAAGGATCAGTTGATTGGAGCGCGTCGACGGTAGCTGAGCGCTTCGGCCACATGGACTCGGCCAACCTGCTCCGATCCCGCGAGATCCGCTATGGTTCGCGCGACGCGTAGCACGCGGGTATAGCCCCGCGCAGAAAGCTTCATCGCGGCTGCCGCTTGTGCCAGCAATTCCCGTCCGGCGGCATCGGGTCCGGCAATATCCTCCAGCTTCTCTCCGTCCACTTCCGCATTGGTGCGGACACGCGTTCCGGCATAACGCTGGGTCTGTATCTCACGCGCCGCCGACACCCGGGCGGCGATCTCTGCCGACCCCTCCATGGGTGGAGGCAAGACAAGGTCCGCCGCCGTGACCGCCTGCACCTCCACATGCAAGTCGATGCGGTCGAGCAGCGGGCCCGAGACCTTGGCCTGATAGTCCGCAGCGCAACGTGGTGCGCGGGAGCAGGCAAGGGCGGGATCGCCCAGATGGCCGCAACGGCAGGGGTTCATCGCCGCAACGAGCTGTACCCGTGCAGGGAATGTCACATGCGCATTCGCACGCGCCACTGTGACCTCTCCCGTCTCAAGCGGCTGACGCAAGGAATCAAGGACGGTGCGCTGGAACTCCGGCAATTCATCGAGAAAAAGGACGCCCAGATGGGCCATGCTGACCTCACCGGGCCGGGCCTTGTGCCCGCCGCCGACCAGCGCCGCCATCGAAGCGCTGTGATGCGGGCTACGAAAAGGCCGCGCCCGGCTGATGCGCCCGCCTTCAAGGGATCCAGCCACGCTAGCCACCATGGATGTTTCCAATGCCTCGGCCGGTGTCAGTTCGGGAAGAATGCCGGGCAGACAACTCGCCATCAGCGACTTGCCCGCACCCGGCGGTCCGACCATCAGGAGATTATGTCCGCCAGCTGCCGCAATCTCCAACGCACGCTTGGCCGTTTCCTGCCCCTTGACCTGACGCAGGTCAGCGGCGCGCGGAGGGACTTCCACTGTTCCAGGCTGCGGAGGGGACAGCGCGGCGCTTCCTTTCAGATGGTTGAGCAAGCTCAGCAGATCAGGCGCTGCGACAACTTCCACCTGCCCTGCCCAAGCGGCTTCCGGTCCTTGAGCGACGGGACAAATGAGGCCAAGTTCCTTTTCGCCCGCATGCAGTGCTGCAAGCAGCACGCCGGGCGTCGAAGCGATGCGGCCGTCCAGCCCCAGCTCACCGACGACGACATAGCCCGCCAGCGTCTCGGCATCGATCACCCCCATGGCGCCCAGCAAGGCCAGTGCGATCGGCAGATCGAAATGCGAACCTTCCTTGGGAAGGTCGGCGGGTGATAGGTTCACGGTGATCCGTTTGGGCGGCAGGGAGAGGCCGATCGCCGCAATGGCGTTGCGCACCCGCTCGCGGCTTTCCGCCACGGCCTTGTCCGGCAAGCCAACCAGGATGAAGTTCGGGAGGCCCGGAACAAGCTGGCATTGCACTTCCACGCTGCGCGCATCCAGCCCGAGATAGGCGACCGTCGATACCGTCGAAACCAATGTGCCCCCGCTATCCTGAAAATGCCGCTCTAGAGCATCGTGCGCAAAAGTGGGAACCGGTTTTCAGCTTAAAACGATGCGATAACAAAAACTAACGCGCGCGACCTGCGTCCGATTGAACGCAGCGCACTCTAGAGCAGCGTCAGCCCTGCTCGCCGGGCCGCCCCTTGAACCCTTGCGCGACGACATACCATTCCACGCTGCCCTTGCGGCTGGCGGGCGGCTTGGCATGCTTGATCGTCGTAAAATGCTGCTTCAACACCGCCAGCAGATCGGCATCCGTGCCGCCCGCGAACACCTTCGCGACGAAGGTGCCGCCTTTGCGGAGATTTTCCACGGCAAACCATGCCGCTGCTTCGACCAGGGCCATGGTGCGCAAATGATCTGTCTGCGCATGACCCACGGTATTCGCGGCCATGTCTGAAATCACAAGATCGGGTGCATCGCCTAGCGCTTCGGCGAGAACAACAGGCGCCTTGTCATCCATGAAGTCCATTTCGAACAGGGTGACGCCAGGGATCGGGTCCGTCGGCAACAGGTCGATGCCCACAACCTTGGCCTTGGGCGACAGCTTGCGCACCACCTGTGCCCACCCCCCCGGCGCTACCCCCAGATCGACTACCGCGCGAGAGCCCTTCACGAAGTGGAACTTCTCATCAAGTTCGATCAGCTTGAAGGCTGCCCGGCTTCTCCAGCCTTCCGCCTTGGCCTTGCGGACATAGGGATCGTTCAACTGCCGCTCGAGCCAGCGCGTCGATTGCGCCGTCCGTCCCTTGGCCGATTTGACCCGAACCTTGCCGGCTCCGCCGCCTCTCACATCATTGCTCCATCGCGATCCATCAGGCCGCGCAATATACCTTCGCGAATACCGCGATCAGCGACGCCCAACCTCTCGGCGGGCCATATATCAAGAATCGATTCAAGGATCGCGCATCCCGCCACCACAAGGTCGGCGCGTTCCGATCCGATGCAAGGCAGCTTCTGCCGTTCGGCGAGCGACATGGTGGACAATCTGCTGGAGATCGATCGCATCGATGTCGACGGTACGATCAGCCCGTCGATCGCCTGCCGGTCATAGCGCGGCAGATTGAGATGGACGCTCGCCAGCGTCGTCACCGTTCCCGACGTGCCGAGCAGGCGCATCGAACAATCGGCTTGGGGCAAGCGGCGAGCGAGAGGCGCAAAGGCTTCCGCCACGCGCGACCGCATTCGCGCATATGCGGCCAGGCGTTCGCTCTGGTCCGCATGATCGAACAGCTCGCTTTCGGTTAGGGAGACCACGCCCCAAGGCGCGCTGACCCAATCGACGATGTGCGGCGCACCTTCCCTATTTGCGTCGACCAGAACCAACTCGGTCGACCCGCCGCCTATATCGAAGATCAAGGCAGGGCCATCGCCGGGCTCAAGCAGTGCGTGACAGCCCATGACTGCCAGCCGCGCCTCTTCCTGCGCACTGATGATGTCGAGAGCGATCCCCGTCTCCCGATAGACGCGCTGGATGAACTCCGCGCCGTTGGCTGCGCGGCGACATGCTTCGGTCGCGACGGATCGCGCCAGCGTCACATGCCTGCGCCGCAACTTGTCAGCACAAACCGAGAGCGCCGCGATTGCGCGTTCGATGGCAGCATCGCTGATCCGGCCCGTAGCGGCCAGCCCCTCACCCAGCCTGACGATCCGCGAAAAGGCATCGACAACGATGAAGCCATCTGCGGAGGGCTTGGCGATCAGCAGGCGGCAATTGTTGGTGCCGAGATCGATCGCTGCATAGGAACGCCGCCCTCGCGATGGATGAGGCAATGAGCCCCGCTGCTTTGACGGGGGAGGTATGGCCGCAGCCTTGCTCCCATTACCCTGGCCGGAACGAGCGTTCTTGCCCGAAGCGCCCCCGGCGGGACCGGAACTCTGCGGCGATGGGCGGCTTTGCTGCACCATGGCCGGATCACTTTTCTTCTTCGCCGCCACCGACAGGTGACGGAACTTGACGTCAGACTATGCGGATGCCACGCAAAGCGCAAGACGGGGCCAGAAATCCAATGGCATAGAGGTGCGGACGAGTGCCGCCCGTCAAAGTGGCAGGAGAGCCGCCACTATCCAGCGCTCCTCGGCGCGCAACACGCCCCAAGCGCGAGCCGCCGCGCGGCTGTCCATCGCTTCGACGCCAATGCCCATATTTTCCAGTTCGCGCACGAAGGCGCGCGGTGGCTGGCGCAAGCCCGCCCCAGTCCCGAGCAACAGGAATTCCGGCAGCGGATCGATCGTCAGCAGATCGCCCAAGGCAGCAAGCGTCAGTTGTTCAGGCGCAGGAGCATCGCTCCATCGCAAGGCCCGGGCCGGGGTGAGCAGCAGCCCGTCCGGAAAGACATCGTCCTTGACGCGAAAGCCCTTGCCGGAAAAACCGGTAACGATCGGCCCCTGCCCCGTGTCATCGCGGCGCAGTTCGATGCCAGTGCGCTTGTCGGTCAGGGCCGCGCCCCGTCGTCGCGCGGGCCCATGCGTTCGGCTTGCGCTGCGATATTCGTCTTGCCCGCCTTCTTCTCTCCCACCTGCGGCGACAGGCCCAGCGTGATCAGAAGCGAGGAGGACACATAGACCGAAGAATAGGTGCCGACCACGATGCCCAGCATCATGGCAGCGGTGAAACCACGCAGCACATGACCACCGAAGAGCAGCAGGGCGCCCAATGCCAACATGATCGTGACCGATGTCATCACCGTGCGAGGCAGCGTTTCATTGACCGACAGGTCGATCAACGCCTTCATGTCCATCTTGCGATATTTCCGCATATTCTCGCGAATGCGGTCGTCGATCACCATCTTGTCGTTGATCGAATAGCCGACGATCGTGAGGACCGCCGCAACGATGTTGAGGTCGAATTCCAATTGGGTGATCGCGAAGAAGCCGAGCGTCATCAGCACGTCGTGCATGATCGCGACAAAGGTGGAGACGCCGAACTGCCATTCATAGCGGAACCAGGAGAAGATCGCGATCCCGATCACCGCGAGCATGACGGCCAGCACGCCATTCTGGATCAACTCGCCCGAAACCTTGCCCGACACGGTGTCGTAACGGGAGAAGGCGACGCCGGGGAACTCCGCACTGAGCGCCTTGCGCGCCTTCTCGACAATCGCGTTGGCCGCACCCGCGCCACCTTCTTCTGGAAGGGGAAGGCGGATCTGCACCGTCTTGGGATCACCGAATTGCTGGAGCGATCCGTCACCCACGCCGAGCCTGTCGATCGTCGTGCGAACCCGGTCGAGTTCGGCAGGCTGCTGGAACTTGGCCTCGATCATCAGGCCGCCGACGAAATCGACGCCAAGGTTGAGGCCGCGATGGATCGTCGCGCCTACCGCGAGAAGGGTAAGCAAAGCCGTCAGGGCGAAAGCCCAATGGCGCAGCTTCACAAAGCCGATATTCGTGTTGTCGGGGACGAGCTTTAGAAGTTTCATGGGTTTTCTCCCGGCCCCTTAAATATGGATCTCGGTCGGACGCTTGGCGCGAAGCCAGCGGGACGCGAGCAGGCGGGTGAAGGTCACGGCGGTGAACACACTGGTCGCGATGCCGATCAGCAGAACGATGGCGAAGCCTTTGACCGGCCCTGACCCAAGCGCGAGCATGATGCCTCCTGCGATCGCATGGGTGACATTTGCTTCGAAGATGGTGCGGCTGGCTTCCTTATAGCCGAACTCGATCGCCTGAACGACGCCGCGCCCCCGCCGCCTCTCTTCCCGGATGCGTTCGTAGATAAGGACGTTGGCGTCCACGGCAGTACCGATGGTGAGCACGAAGCCCGCGATCCCCGGCAGGGTCAATGTCGCTCCCAGCATGCCCATGACGCCAAGGATCACGAGCACGTTGATGGCGACGGCGAGGTTCGCATACATGCCGAAACGACCGTAGCTGACGAACATGAACGCAGCGACCGCGGCCACGGCGATAACCGATGCCAGCAAACCCGCCCGGATCGAATCGGCACCCAATTGCGGGCCCACCGTGCGCTCTTCCACCACGGTCAGAGCGACAGGCAGCTTGCCCGATCGCAGGGCGATGGCCAACTGGTTCGCACTTTCGACGGTGAAACTGCCGCTGATCTGGGCAGAGCCGCCGAGGATGGGCTCGTTGATATTCGGCGCAGACAATACAGTGCCGTCAAGGATGATCGCGAAAGGACGGTTGACGTTTTGCGACGTCACCTGACCGAACTTGCGCCCGCCTGACCCGTTGAAGCGGATATTGACGATTGCCTGGTTGCTCTGGTCATATCCTTGCGTGGCGTCGGTCAGGTCCTCGCCGGACACCATGACCTGTCGCTTGACCGCGATGGCCGGAATTCCTGAGGGATTATTGGGATAAGGCAGTACTTCGCTGCCGACAGGTGCGCGGCCCTGCGCAACTTCCGACGGGTTGGCGCTGGTATCGACCAGCTTGAACTCCAGCTTGGCGGTCTGGCCGAGCAGGTCCTTCAACGCCTTGGGGTTCTGAAGCCCAGGCACCTGCACGACAATGCGATTGCCACCCTGCTGCTGAATGGTCGGCTCGCGCGTGCCCATTTCGTCGATGCGCTTGCGGATGACTTCGGTCGCCACTTCCATGGCGCTCTTGACCGCATTGTCGATCCCGGCCTCGGTAGGCGTGATGACGACGGTCGAGCTGTTCACGACCTCGACATTGAAGTCGCGCTGGCCGGTCAGTCCCGCGCCCTGCGTCAACGGTCGGATGCGCTCGACCGCGGCATCAACCTGCGACGGATCGCGCACCATGAAGCTGAGCTTGCCGTCACGGCTGGAAATATCACCGATCGCGATGCGCGGCGTGCCGCGGCGAAGCTCGGTACGGACCTGCTCTTCCATGTTGGCGAGGCGCTGCTTGGCAACGTCCTGTGTCGATGCTTCGAGCAGAAGATGGCTGCCGCCGGAGAGGTCAAGGCCCAGGTTGACCCGAGTCTGCATGAAGCCGGGCAGCCGCTGCACCGCCGCATCCGGCAGGAAGCTGGGGATAGCGCAGACGATACCGATAACCAGGGGCAGCAGGATTGCCGCGACAGCCCAGCGCGAAAAGTTCAGCATCGGGCGGTCAGTCGTTCGCAGGCTTGGCGGTGGCGGGGTCGACGACATCGGTCAGCGTCGACTTGACCGCCTTCACCTTCATGCCCGGCGCGAGCTCGACATCGACATAAAATTCATCGACGCGGGCCACCTTGCCCACCAGGCCGCCCCCGGTGACGACCTGATCCCCCTTCTTCACCGCGTCGATCTTCGCTTTATGCTCCTTCATCCGCTTCTGCTGGGGGCGGATCAGGAGGAAGTAGAAGACGACGAAGATGAGGACGAGCGGCGCCATCTGCACCAGCATGGATGCGCCGGAAGACTGCTCGCCCGCGGTCTGGGCAAAGGCTGGGGTAATGAACATGATGGGACTATCGCCTTATTCTCTTGTCCGGCCGCAGACAGGCAAATGCCTGCGGATCAAGGGCGCGCGGCTAACACAGATCGGGACAGGGAGGCAATATCATTAGGGAAGGAAGAAAGGCGCGAAAAGGCTTGCCGAGAGGCTTGCATGTTCTGAAAACTGCTTCTATGTGCCGCCGCTCCGGTCGGGACGTAGCGCAGCCTGGTAGCGCATCACACTGGGGGTGTGGGGGTCGGAGGTTCGAATCCTCTCGTCCCGACCAAAATTCATGAATGAAGTAGCGAGAAAAGCCGATTTTCGAAATCGGCTCCATGCTTCGTGCCCTTTCCTATTTTTCCTATTTTTAGCGTGGCGAGCGATTTGCGCTGTCCTACAGCTAACCAGATGGGATAAATGCCCTGCCTCATTCGATGAAGGAGGCGGGTTGATGGATATTGCGGCATTGATCGAAGAGGTGATCGCGCGCGAGGGCGGCTTCAGTCACCATCCGGCAGATCGCGGTGGGGCCACCAATTTCGGGATCACGGAAGCTGTCGCGCGCGCCAACGGCTATGCGGGCGACATGCGGCGGCTGCCCCGCGCGCTGGCGGAGAGCATCTACCGGCGGCTCTACTGGGAGAGGCCAGGCTATGCCTTCGTCGCGGAGATGGTGCCGGAGATTGCCGCCGAACTGTTCGACAGCGCGGTCAACATGGGCGCGGCAACCGCGACCGGCTTCCTGCAGCGGGCGCTCAACGCGCTCAATCGGAACCAGAAGGATTATCCGGACCTCAAGGTCGACCGCGTCATCGGCGCAAAGACCTTGGCGGCGTTGAAGGCCTTCATGGCCTTGCGCGGCAAGGCTGGGGAGAAGGTGCTGCTGAAGGCGATCGAGGCGTTGCAGGGGGAGCGCTATCTGGCGCTGGCGGAGAGCAGGCCTGCCAACGAAGCCTTTCTCTATGGCTGGCTGGCGAACCGCGTTGGTTAGGCGCCATGTGCAGGGGCGGGCCGATCGCTGGACGTTGCGGGCGCGGCCTGCCTTTCTCTACGTCATGTATGGCCTGCTGCTCTGGTCGGTGCCGGTGGGCTTGATCGGCGGGGTCTGGCCGGACGGCGCGGCGGCCATCGTCCGAGCGATGCGGGGCTATTTCGAGGCACTGCCCGAGCCGCTCTATGCGTTGTTCGGTACGGGCTATCTTGGATATACCGCGGCGCGGACATGGGGGAAGGTTAAGGGGGTGGAGCGGTAGTTGGGAGCGTCTTGAGCGTTGCCCCCCTCTCCCGCCAACGCTTCGCTCGTTTGCAACTAAATTCCATAAATGAGAGGGGCCGCTGGGCAGATCGACCCAGCGGCCCATCATTGACATGGTCACAGTGGCCGGAAGTGCGGCCCAAGGGAAACGTTGATCGCGCTATCTTGGCGGACAAGGAACGCCCGTTCGCGACATGTCGCGGCGGAGGCTGTTTCGATGTCTGCAAAAACCGACGTTATGACGTCGCTCAGCGGCGCGTTTCCCGAATGGACTTGACCGACCTCACTGCTGAACCATGAGACATCGGATCACCTCCTTTCGCTTGTTTAAGCCCGTGCGACCCGGCTCAAAATCGACCTTTCACCTGGCCACGAAACGGACTGTGAATCAGACGGGACGCACGATCAAGACTTGTAAATTTCTTTTTTCGAATCATACTTGCGCGTCCGCCTGAAAAGCCGATCTGGTGCTTTGGCGATGATTTCCCCACAAGATGATGCGGTGAGAGACTGATCCGCTCTTTAGCGGCGGCAGTCTTCGATGACGCGGCCGACCTCTGCCCAGGCGGGGAGGATCAAGGTGTCGAGCCCCTGCGCCTCCACGGCAAAGCGGCCACGGCTGTATGCGATCTGATCAAGCACCGTGTCGCTCGCGGCGCGGACGGCCAGCGTGCCGGTGCCGCCCGGTGTGGCGGGCCAGCTGGTCGCGCCATAGCTGGTGCGGATCGTGAGGCTCCCCTGCCCTGCTCCGGCGCGCAGGACGCTGATGCGCCCGGCGGCGGGATCGCACCGGACGGACAGCAGCGTGCCCGATGCGGGGCTGGAGAAAGCGGCGACGGAACCTGAGCCCTCGGCGCGGTAGCTCCATGTGCCGGGCGTTGCCGGGCGATATTGCCATTCGACCGGCGCAGGTGTCGGCAGAGGCGCGCTGGCCGAGGGCGGCGGCGACGGGCGCGGGGCTGCTTGCCGTGGAGGCAGCGCGTCAGGGGCGCTGACGCAAGCGGGGAGAAGGAGCAGGGATGCCAGGGCGGCGGAGGCGGGGGTCATGCGCATGGGTCCCTCAATGCCCGAGGGGACGGAACGGGTTCAACCGGGAAAAGCATTTTTCTGTTGGTGGGTTGCGAGATGGGAGGGAAAGAACATCCACCCCTCCCGCGAGCCGAGGGTGGCGAGAGCGGGAGCGGAGCGAGGTTCTTTTCACTGCATTCGTGCTGCTCACTGCATCAGCGTTGCGCTAACCCACCCCCCCTGCCCTTCAAACGAGTCACCCGCCTCGTTTGAACGCCTGCGGGAGGGGATGGCAGTGCGCCATCCAGAATACCCAGTCATGAGGCGCTCGCCGATTGACAGTTTCCCGACGAATCGCTAGGGGCACAGCCATCCCGGACACGCTGGTGAGCGGCAGTGCATGGCACTGGCCGTCTTTTTTGCGTCTCGGGGTCTATCGAATCGGCCGCAGTCCTTCTAGGGCTCGGCCCGGACGCTTTGAGATGGGGTGGCGCCAACCGCCCCGTGGAGCAGGAGTACAGATTACCATGGCACGTATTGCGGGTGTCAACATCCCGACCAACAAGCGCGTGATCATCGCGCTCACCTACATCCACGGCATCGGCCGTCACACCGCGGTTGCGATCGCCGACAAGCTGGGCATCGACCACAGCCGTCGCGTTCAGGACCTGTCGGATGCCGAAGTCCTGCAGATCCGTGAAGCCATCGACGCCGATCACACGGTGGAAGGCGACCTGCGCCGCGAAACCGCGATGAACATCAAGCGCCTGATGGACCTCGCCTGCTATCGCGGCCTGCGTCACCGCAAGGGCTTGCCGGTTCGCGGCCAGCGCACGCACACCAATGCGCGCACCCGCAAGGGCAAGGCCAAGCCGATTGCCGGCAAGAAGAAGTAATCGTTGAGGGCCAGCCTTTTGGCATGGTCCTCCGGTCACTTCCGCTTTCAACGATTTCAGTAGGATAGAGCAACATGGCACGCGAACCACAGCGCATTAAGCGGCGCGAGCGCAAGAACATCTCGGCCGGCGTCGCGCACGTCAACGCCAGCTTCAACAACACGATGGTCACGATCACCGACGCCCAGGGCAATGCGATCAGCTGGTCCTCGGCCGGCATGATGGGCTTCAAGGGCAGCCGTAAGTCGACCCCGTACGCCGCGCAGGTTTGCGCCGAAGACGCGGGCCGCAAGGCCGCCGAACATGGCGTGCGCACCCTGGAAGTCGAAGTGAAGGGTCCGGGCTCGGGCCGTGAATCGGCTCTGCGCGCCCTGCAGGCCGTCGGCTTCCACATCACATCGATCCGCGACGTGACGCCGATCCCGCACAATGGCGTGCGTCCTTCCAAGCGCCGCCGCGTCTAACCGCCGGGCTTGCGTTTTCCGGGCGGCGGACGCGCCGCCCGTTTAACCCATTTACATCGCCGGGCGGTCCTGTCGGGTTCAGGATTTCAAACGTTCCGGCCTCATCCCCAGGGGAAATACATGACTGTCAACATGAAGAACTGGCAGGAATTGAAGAAGCCCAACAGCCTTGAGATCAAGGCGGCGGGCGACGGCAGGCGCAAGGCGACCTTCGTTGCCGAGCCGCTGGAGCGCGGTTTCGGCCTGACGCTCGGCAACGCGCTGCGCCGGGTTCTTCTGTCCTCGCTCCAGGGCGCGGCGGTCACCTCGATCAAGATCGAGAACGTGCTCCACGAATTCTCGTCGCTGGCCGGCGTGCGTGAAGATGTGACGGACATCGTCCTCAACATCAAGCAGGTCGCGCTGAAGATGGAAGGCGATGGCCCTCGCCGTCTCCAGCTGTCCGCGACCGGCCCCGCCGAAGTGCGCGCGGGCGACATCACCACCGTCGGCGACATCGAAGTGATGAACCCCGACCTGGTGATCTGCCACCTGGACCAGGGCGCGACGCTGAACATGGAACTGACCGCCGACGTCGGCAAGGGCTATGTCCCCGCCGTCGCCAACCGTCCGGCCGATGCGCCGATCGGCCTGATCCCGATCGACGCGCTCTATTCGCCAGTTCGCCAGGTCGCCTACAAGGTGGACAATACCCGCGTCGGCCAGGAACTGGACTATGACAAGCTGTCGCTGACCGTCGAAACCGACGGCACCGTCACGCCGGAAGACGCAGTGGCCTATGCCGCCCGCATCCTGCAGGACCAGTTGCAGCTGTTCGTCCACTTCGAAGACGCCCTGCCCGTCGCCGCTCCGGCTGCTGGCGCTGCTGCTTCGGCTGCCGCGGAAGGCGAGAGCGACACGAACCAGATCAACCGCTATCTTCTCAAGAAGGTGGACGAACTGGAACTGTCGGTCCGTTCGGCCAACTGCCTCAAGAACGACAACATCATCTATATCGGCGACCTGGTTCAGAAGACCGAAGCCGAGATGCTGCGCACCCCCAATTTCGGCCGCAAGTCGCTGAACGAAATCAAGGAAGTGCTGTCGTCCATGGGTCTGCGCCTGGGCATGGACATTCCCGGCTGGCCGCCGGAAAATATCGAGGAAATGGCCAAGAAGCTCGAACAGGAGCTGCTGGGTTAAATCCGACCCGTCGCCCCAGCGGATGTCGCAGGGAGTCACGTGCCTCCCTACGAGGCCTCAGGCCGCTATGGGCGACCTAGCGGCGCGAGATTCCAGCTTCCGCTGGGATGACGAAAATGGGCTGGTGGGCGGTGGCCCTTAACACCGCCTGGTCTGGGCTACCTCATACGGGCCCTTAACGAACGGAAGGAAAGACTTATGCGTCACAAGGTTGGTCATCGTAAGCTGCAGCGCAGCGCCGGGCATCGCAACGCGCTGCTCCGCAACCTCGCCGCTTCGCTCATCAAGCATGAGCAGATCCTGACGACCACGCCCAAGGCGAAGGAACTGCGTCCCTACGTCGAAAAGCTGATCACCCTCGCCAAGAAGGGTGGCCTGTCGAACCGCCGTCTGGCCCATGCCCGTCTGCAGGACGACACGCAGCTGACGAAGCTGTTCGAGGTCCTGGCCGAGCGCTACAAGGATCGCAACGGTGGCTACACCCGCGTGATCAAGGCCGGCATTCGCGCTTCGGACGCTGCGCCGATCGCGATCATCGAACTGGTCGATCGCGACGTCGATGCCAAGGGCAAGGATTCGGGCCCGGTTCAGAACGCTGATGCGGACGAGCTGGAAGCGGCCTGATCAGAGGCAAGGGCGCGCTTCCTGAAAGCGGGCTGATGGATTGAGAAACAGGCTGCGGCTCGATGAAGCCGCGGCCTGTTTTGTTTTTTGGGGCGAGGCGAGAGGAACGATGCGCGTTCCGGCTGGCCATGAGCCGGGGACGCCGGTGGACGAGCTGATCGCGGTACAGGACGGGGGCTATGCCTTTGCCGCCCCGATATCCGCGACGAGCCGTGGGCTGCGTTCAGCCATGTGACAGCCGGGGCAGCCTAGACCAGCGGCGCATCTGGAGAGGAGCGATGGCATGAGCGGCAAGGCGGGGTGGATGAGGGGAGCGATGCTGGGCGCGGCGTTGCTGGTGAACAGCGCGGCGGTGGCCCAGTCTGGGCAGGGATCGGACTACGGATACCGACAGGCCGACGACCGCCAGCCGCAGGACGAGGGTTACGCGGACGATGACCTTGCCGAAGGCGCGCAGCGGGACAACAGGCCGTCAACGCAGCCCCGCGCGGATGATGATTTTTCCGACGTCACCGGCGAGCCGTATGAGCAGGCGCAGACTGATGCGAGAGCCGGGCGTGATGGCGATCCCTCGGCACCAACGCAGGACGCCTGGGCCGATCGGGAGCGGGAAGAGGCCACCACCGAATGCGCGGTTGCCGCGCGCGAGGAGGCAGAGCGGGACGGCGGCTTTGCGGAGGTTCGGCAAGTGCAGGAGCCGCGGGAAAGCCGCGACGGTTATGAGGTGGAGGGGGACATCGATGCCCGATCCAGCTGGCGCGCGACCGATGGCAAGACGCTCCACTTCACCTGCTCGGTCGAGAATGGCCGCATCGTCAAATTGAATATCCCTCGCGGGCCGTCCGCGCGATAGCGGCGTCAAAAGCTAGGGGCAGGAAGCGATCCGGTCCTGCTGCACCAGAACGACGCCATATCCCCGACGCCGAATTTTCGCGTCAGTAGATCAGGCCATCTGCCTGCTGCCCCGACGCATCTCACACGAACTTTCGAGCCTAATTCGGAAATTTCGCGCATTATGATTCCGGCGGTTCCACGCGGAGTGGGAATCGGGTAGGCGGGCCATCATGTCGTCAACCCCCGCCCCTCCCCGCACTGCTGCGATCGTCTTCATTCTGCTGACGGCGCTGCTGGATGTGATGTCGATGGGCATCGTCATCCCGGTCGTGCCCCAGCTGATCGAGGAGCTGACGGGATCGACGAATAATATCGGCTTGTGGAACGGCCTGCTGGTCGCGCTGTGGGCGGTGATGCAGTTCCTGTGTTCGCCCATCATCGGGTCGCTGTCCGATCGGTTCGGACGGCGGCCGGTGATCCTGATTTCGGTGGCGGGGCTGGCGCTGGATTTCCTGCTGATGGCGCTCGCGCCCAATCTGTGGTGGCTGGCGCTGGGGCGCATCCTGGCGGGCGTAACTTCGTCGAGCTTCACCTCCACATTCGCCTACATGGCCGACATCATGCCCCCGGAAAGAAGGGCGCGCGGCTATGGCCTGATCGGCGCGGCGTTCAGCGGCGGGTTCGTCGCCGGGCCGCTGCTGGGCGGCATGCTGGGCGAAATTTCGGTGCGGGCGCCATTCTGGGCAGCGGCGGGTTTTTCCGCCCTCGCCTTCCTCTATGGCCTGATCGTCTTGCCCGAGTCGCTGGCGCCTGAGAAGCGGATGGCCTTTTCGTGGAAGCGGGCCAATCCCTTCGGCGCGTTGAGGCTGCTGCGGTCGCATCCCGAGCTGTCGAGCCTCGCCACGGTCAACTTCCTGCTGCATTTTGCGCATCACCTGTTTTCAGCGGTGTTCGTGCTCTATGCGGGCGATCGCTATGGATGGGGCCCATGGCAGGTCGGCACGTTGTTCGCGCTGGTCGGCGCACTGGACATGAGCGTACAGGGGCTGCTCGTCGGCCCGGTGACGAAGCGATTGGGCGATCGGCGGACGATGGTGATCGGCCTTGCCTTTGGCGCGCTGGGCCTGGCGGTGATGGGCCTCGCGCCGACCGAAGAGCTATTCATCGCGGCCGTATTCCCCAGCGCTTTCTGGGGTTTGGCGATGCCAACCATCCAGTCGCTGATGACGCAGCGCGTGTCCGAGTCCGAACAGGGGCAGTTGCAGGGCGCGAACAACAGTGTGGGATCAATCGCTGGGGTCCTCTCCCCGATCTTCTTCGGCGCGATCTATTCCATATCGGTGGGTGAGCGGCCGGTGCTGCCCTTCATCGGCAGCGCCTTCCTCATCGCGGCGGCGGTGTTGGGCGGCGCGGCGCTGCTTGGCTGGGCGGCGGGACGGGCGCAGGCCGTGCCTTCGCTGGACAAGAGGAGCCAAGCGCACTAACCGCGCGGCATCCCATTTCCTCCGGTTTGCAAAGGCGATTCGATGACGCTGCCCCTTCAGGATTCCATCCTTATCGTGGATTTCGGCAGCCAGGTGACGCAGCTGATCGCGCGCCGCGTGCGCGAGGCGGGCGTCTATTCCGAGATCGCGCCGTTCAACAGCGCCGATGAGGCTTTCAAGCGGATGCAGCCCAAGGGCATCATCCTGTCGGGCGGACCGTCTTCGGTGATGTGGGAAGACAGCCCGCGCGCGCCGCAGTCCTTCTTCGACGCGGGCATCCCGATCCTGGGCATCTGCTATGGCCAGCAGACGATGATGCAGCAGATGGGCGGCAATGTCGAAGGCGGCGAAAGCGGCGAGTTCGGCCGCGCCTTCATCGAGATCAAGAAGCGCTGCGCCCTGTTCGACGGCCTGTGGGCCGAAGGCGAACGGCATCAGGTGTGGATGAGCCATGGCGACAAGGTGACGAGCCTTGCCCCCGGTTTCGAAGTGGTGGCAGTGAGCGAAGGCGCGCCCTTCGCCATGACGGCCAATGAGGAAAAGCGTTTCTACGCTACCCAATTCCATCCCGAAGTCGTGCATACGCCCGACGGCGGCAAGCTGATCGCCAATTTCGCGCGCCATGTCTGCGGCCTGAAGGGCGATTGGACCATGGCCGAGTTCCGCGCGACCAAGATCGCCGAGATCCGCGAGCAGGTGGGTGATGGCAAGGTAATCTGCGGCCTTTCCGGCGGCGTCGATAGTGCCGTCGCGGCCGTGCTGATCCATGAGGCGATCGGCGACCAGCTGACCTGCGTCTTCGTGGACCATGGCCTGATGCGCAGCGGTGAAGCCGAGCAGGTGGTGAGCCTGTTCCGGGGCAGCTACAATATCCCGCTCGTCCATGTGAATGCCGAGACGCTGTTCATGAAGGGCCTGGAGGGCGTCACCGACCCGGAAGCCAAGCGCAAGTTCATCGGCAAGACCTTCATCGACGTGTTCGAGGATGAGGCGAAGAAGATCGGCGGCGCGGCTTTCCTGGCGCAGGGGACGCTTTACCCTGACGTCATCGAGAGCGTGAGCTTCACCGGCGGCCCTTCGGTGACGATCAAGAGCCACCATAATGTCGGCGGCCTGCCCGAGCGCATGAACATGAAGCTGGTCGAGCCGCTGCGCGAGCTGTTCAAGGACGAAGTGCGGGTTCTGGGCCGTGAGCTGGGCCTGCCCGAGGTGTTCGTGGGGCGTCATCCCTTCCCGGGGCCCGGCCTTGCGATCCGCATTCCGGGCGAGGTGAACAAGGAACGCTGCGACATTCTGCGCAAGGCGGACCTCATCTATCTGGAGGAAATCCGCAACGCCGGGCTGTACGACGCGATCTGGCAGGCCTTTGCCGTGCTGCTGCCGGTGCGCACGGTCGGCGTGATGGGCGACCATCGCACCTATGACAGCGTCTGCGCGCTGCGGGCGGTGACATCGACCGATGGCATGACGGCGGACATCTACCCGTTCGACGCCTCCTTCCTCAGCCGCGTGGCGACGCGGATCATCAATGAGGTCAAGGGCATCAACCGCGTGGTTTACGACTATACCTCGAAGCCGCCGGGCACGATCGAGTGGGAATAAACCGGATTAAGTGACCGTCCGGGGGACGGTCATCCGGTTTATTCGGCGGCGTAAGGTGCCGTGGGGGAGAGCTAGCCTCTCCCGAGTGGCGTTCGCTACTTCCGCTCTTCCGCTTGACGAAGTGGAGGGCTTCGACAAGCTCAGCCCGAACGGGGTTAGATGAGTTGACGTTTTCCAGCGCGCTATACTCCGGCAGTTGCGCGCGATAGTCTCGCGCCATGACCAGCGCGCCTCTGGGCCATCCCGTCTATCGGGACATGCCCGCCACCATCTTCGAGAAAATGTCCGCCCGCGCGCGGGAGACGGGTGCGATCAACCTCGGCCAGGGCTTTCCCGACGCGCAAGGGCCCGAGGACATATTGCGCGCGGCCGCAGACGCCTTGATGACCCGGTCCAACCAATATCCGCCAAGTGGCGGCTTGCCGGAATTGCGGGCGGCGGTGGCGGCGCATTATGGGCGGCATCAGGGGCTGGCGCTTGAGCCCGAAGCGGTGATCGTCACTTCCGGCGCGACCGAAGCGATCGCGGCCAGCCTGTTCGCGCTGGTGCAGCCGGGCAACGAGGTGCTGCTGCTCGCGCCGCTTTATGACGCCTATCTGCCGCTGGTGGAGCGCGCTGGTGGGATCGCGCGAGTGATCAGGCTGACGCCGCCCGACTGGCGGGTGACGCAAGAGGCGCTGGAGGCAGCGGTCGGACCGCGCACTCGCCTGCTGATTCTCAACAATCCGCTCAATCCCAGCGGCAGCATCATGGATGAGGCCGAGCTGGCGATGCTGGCAGCCTTCTGCGTCGAACATGACCTGATCGCCATTTGCGACGAGGTGTGGGAGCATGTGACCTTCGACGGCCGCACCCATCAGCCGCTGATGCGCTTCCCCGGCATGGCGGAGCGGACGGTGAAGATCGGATCGGCAGGCAAGATATTCTCGCTCACCGGCTGGAAGATCGGCTGGATGTGCGCGGCGCCGCCCGTGGCGCGGTTGTTGGGGCGGGCGCATCAGTTCCTGGCCTTTACCAGCGCGCCGAGCCTGCAATGGGCGGTGGCGGAAGGGCTGGCGAAACCCGATGACTGGTTTGCGGCCATGCGGGCGGGCTATCAGGCTTCGCGCGACCGGCTGGTCGATGGCTTGCGCGCGGGCGGCTATGATGTGCAGCGGAGCGCCGCGACATGGTTCGTCACGCTCGATCTTCGCGGGTCGGGCATCGCGTTGGACGATGTGGCGTTTTGCGAGCGGATCATCGGCGAAGCGGGGGTGGCGGCGATCCCGATTTCCGCCTTCTATCCCGATACGGCGGTCAAGCATCTGGTCCGGCTGTGCTTTTCCAAGAGCGATGCGGTGATCGACGAGGCGGTGGCGCGCCTTTGCCACCTTCGCGACGCGGTGAGGTAACTAGCTCTTGCGGCCTGATGGCCAGGCGGCTAGGTTCACCTTTCGTTCCACAGGGGGATCTTCATGGACAGCCTAGCCATCATTCTCAGTCTGGCCGCCCTGGTCGCGGGGCTGGGGCTCGGCTGGCTGTTTCGCGGCAAGGCGCTGGCGCCTTTGGCGGCGGAGAAGGCAGAGCTGACGTCGCGGCTGACCCAGGCGGAGGCGCAGCGCAACAGCGCCTTGCAAGAGCTGGTTGTGGCGCAGGACCGGGCCGCGCAGGCAGGGGTGCTGGCGCAGCGGCTGGAGGATGAGCGGGCGGCGCGGGGACTTGCCGAGCGGGAGCTCGCGGCGCTGCGATCCGAGGCGCAGGCGCGGGCGGAAGCTTTCGAGGCGCAGATCGTGGCGCTGAAGGATGCGAAGGAGCAGTTGTCGGCGCAGTTCAGCGAGATCGGCGGCAAGCTGCTGCATCAGGCGCAGAGCCATTTCCTGGAGCGCGCCGACCAGCGGCTGGCGCAGGCGCATGAGAAGAGCGAGGCGCAGCTCAAGCAATTGCTGCATCCGGTCAACGAGACGATCCAGCGCTACGACCAGAAGATCAGCCAGATCGAGCAGCAGCGCACCGAAGCCTATGGCATATTGCGCGGCGAGATCGAGTCGATGAAGTCGGGCCAGGAAGCCGTGCGCGCCGAAGCGCAGCGGCTGGTCGATTCGCTGCGCCATGCCCCCAAGGCGCGCGGCCGCTGGGGCGAGCAGCAGTTGCGCAACGTGCTGGAGACGTGCGGGCTTTCGGAACATGTCGACTTCCGCACCGAAGTCAGCGTCGAGGGCGAGGATGGGCGGCTGCGGCCCGACGCGATCCTGCGCGTGCCGGGCGGGCGGGCGCTGGTGATCGACGCCAAGGTGTCCTTGAATGCCTATCAGGACGCTTATGGCGTAGAGGGCGAGGATGAGCGCAAGCGGCTGCTGTCCGCTCACGCTGCCGCGATGCGCGCGCATGTCGAGACGCTGGGGCGGAAAAGCTATGCCGACCAGTTCGACGATGCGCCCGACTACGTGATCATGTTCGTGCCGGGCGAGCATTTCCTTTCCGCCGCTCTGGAGCATGATCCGCAGCTGTGGGACCACGCCTTTGGCAAGCGCGTGCTGCTGGCGACGCCCACCAACCTCATCGCCATCGCCCGCACCGTCGCGGCAGTGTGGCGGCAGGAGAAGATGGCGGACGAAGCCAAGCGGATCGGCGCGCTCGGCAAGGAATTGTACGAGCGGCTGGCGGGCGCGGCCGGATCGCTCAAGAAGCTCGGCAATCGGCTGACGGGGGCGGTGAGCGACTATAATGCGTTCGTCGGCAGCTTCGAAGGCCGGGTGCTGGTGACGGGCCGCAAGCTGCGCGACCTCAATATCGAGACGGGCGGACGGGAGCTGGATGCGCTGGAACCGGTGGAAGCATTGGTGCGGGAGCCTGCCTCTCCTGAAGCGGTGCGGGCGTTGCCGGACGTGGTGGCGGACGCTGCGGAGTGAGCGTTGTAAATGCGCAGGCTCCATAAACGCCGCAGACTGATCGCGAGCGGCGGTCTGGCCCCAGCGTTTTCAAGGGAAAAAAAACACCAAGAAGTGTTGCTGATCTAAAGCACGAATTTCAAGGCCCATTTGGCCAAAACGCTCCTGCCTCGTATCCAAAAGCGTCGCGGCCATGCCCCCTTTGCACCGGTCCCGCCACTGGCATGGGGCGGGCCGCTATGGCAATAATCAGCCAAGTTTCTGGACAATGATTGACAGCGATCAAAGCCCGTTCGCCCGCCATATGCGGTGGAATGAGCCTCTAGACGCGCCCCGGAGGAGCAGAAAGTGATCATCAACCAGTCTGACGCCGCCGCCCGTGGCGGCATTAGCTCTCAAGCTTCGCTGCGTGATTATCTTGCAATCGCGCGCTTCGATCACATGACCAAGCATGTCTTCATCCTACCTGGCATCATTCTGGCCTATGCTGTCCACAGCAGCGCGGCGCAATTTTCCATGACCCGGCTGCTACTCGGCTTTGCAAGCGCCATCCTGATCGCATCGGCGAATTATGTGATCAACGAATGGCTGGACCGGGAATTCGACGCCTACCATCCAACCAAGTCGCAGCGCACCGCGGTCCATCAGGCGCTGTCGCCAACGCTGGTCTACGCCGAATATTTTGCCTTGCTCCTGCTCGGCCTGTTTCTCGGATATCAATTGGGGCACCTGTTCTTCATCGCCTCGATCGCGTTCGGGCTTTCAGGCATTAGCTATAATGTCGAGCCGATCCGGACCAAGGACAAGGTCTATCTTGACGTTATCAGCGAGTCCGTGAACAATCCCATCCGGCTGGTGCTTGGCTGGGCCATGGTGGATCCCACTGCCCTGCCCCCCGCCAGCCTTTTCATTGCCTATTGGGCAGGGGGCGCTTTCCTGATGGGCGCCAAGAGACTCAACGAGTATCGTGATGTCGTGGCGGGCCAGGGCGTCGAAATGTTGCATAGGTACCGCAAGTCATTCCGGAGCTATTCGAGCGAAACGCTCACCGTATCCTGCTTGCTCTACGCCATGCTTTCCGCGTTCTTCATCGCGGTCTTCCTGATCAAATATCGCTTGGAATATATCGTCGCCTTCCCCTTCATCGGCGGATTGTTCGCGATCTATATGTGGCTGGCACTGCGGCAGGGATCGGTTGCGCAGCGGCCTGAACGGCTGTTTCGGTCGCGGCGCCTGCTGGCAGCGACTGGCCTGGCGGTGTTGTCGGTCGTGGCGGCTACCTTGATCGACCTGCCTTGGCTGAGCGCGCTGTCGCAGCCCTATCTCATCAAGGTCGGCTGAGCGGGCAGGGCAAGGCAATGGCGGCACAGATGTCCACTCCGCTGGATTGGAGCGCGATCGACCTCGTGATCTTTGACATGGATGGCACGCTTTACGATCAAAAGCGCCTTCGCGCGCGGATGCTGGCCGCCCTGCTGCGTGATGCCGTCACCCGGCGCAGCCTGGACACTCTGCTGACGCTCCGTTCATTCCGCCGCTGCCGCGAGGCGCTAGCCGATGGATCTGCCCAGGATTTCTTGACAGCCCAATATGATATTCCGGCATCGCAGCGCGGCTGCACGGCTGATGCGGTTCGCAGGCTGGTAGTGGAATGGATGGAGGAGCGGCCACTCTATATGCTTGCGGCTTGCCGCCGATCGGGAATCCAACAACTCTTTGATGCGCTCAAGCGGGAGGGCAAGCAGGTCGCAATCTTCTCGGATTATCCTGCGGCTGCAAAGCTCGCGGCCTTGGGCCTGCGCGCCGACTTTATCGTGGCTGCCACCGACCCGGATGTGGGCCGACCCAAGCCCGATCCGGCTGGTCTTAACAAGCTGCTGCGCTTGTCCGGCGTTTCCGCCGATCGCGCGGTGCTGATCGGCGACCGCGTGGAACGGGATTGGGCAGTGGCCGCGCGTCTTAACATGCGCGCGTTGATCCTGTCCCGAGGAGGAGGATCGGGAGAAGTCGAGCGCTTCACCTCTTTCAGCGACGCGCTGTTTCAGCCGCTGCTAGCAAAGATAGCGTAAGGCTTCGGGCCGATATCCGCCAGCAATAGGATCAAGGATCAAAGGCGCGTCGCCTGTTCCAGTTTGCCGGAAAGCTGTTCCTCTTGGCGCGTGGGGGAAGCGGACAACCCAATCAGCACCACGCCGAAGACAATGGAGGCGACGCCGACAAGCTTGGTGGCGGAGATTGGCTCTCCCAAAATGAAGTAGCTAGACGCAACGGTGATGACGAGGCCCAGCCCGATGAAAGGGTAGGCGGTGGAAAGATCGACACGGGCCAGCACCAGCAACCACACTACGGCGCTCAGCACGAAGCAGCCAAGGCCAAGGATGATCAGTGGCGAGGTTCCGATCACGATAGCTGCGCGGATGATCGACTGATGCGGTTGGGCGAGAACGCCTTGCACCGACGCACTGGACATGCCGATTTTCAGTATCAACTGCGCTGCCGCTGAAAGAAGGACGCTTGCAAGAACCAGTCCCAGGAGCATCGCCTTTGCCATGAATCGCCTATCCTTTTACCGCTTCAAATTGCCAATACCGCTGCGCCCCGCCCGATCGCGCGACATGCCCTAGCTCACGCCCCGCGAATTTTCGGGGAAGGCGCGATCGGAGCGGCGGGTCTCGTCCAGTTTTGCACGGGATCGACCGGGCCGGCCGGAGCAGCGCCCACGGCAGACCGCGCCATGCTTTCGACAGCGCCAATCAGGAAGAGAGGCATGGAGAACATCACGATCCGGCCGACATTGAATTGAACGTCGATCGCCAGGGTGAACAGAAACAGCGCGATTATGATGCCTAGATCACAACCGTAGACCAGGGGATCGCGAGTCTGCCTGACGGCGGTCCACCACAAGATGATCACGATAATCACGGGCCAGACGTTCTGATACGCGCCCTTGGCACCTAAAAGGTTACCGATCGAGTTGATCACTGAAGGAAGATAGGTGGTCGGGTCCCGCTGATTGTCGAGGCCTGGAATCGCGAGCGTCAGGACCGTCGCTGCATAGGCCGCAAGCGCGAAGGCGGCAAAGCCCCACATGATGAGGTAGGACTTGCGATGCTCGACGAGGAACAGCATCCGGAGCCCGGTTGCGAAGAAGGCAATCAGTGCCACCTTTTCGTTGACGATCGTTCCGAGAAGCACAGCGGCGGCGAAGATGGCAATCCGGCGCTCAATCATCGCGATAGCTGCGACCACGAGCGGGAGCGTCGCTATGCCATCGGTGGACCCCATGCCGAGATATCGGGTGAGCAACAGGAAGATGAGAGTGGCCGAAAACGCCCAAGCTGAAGAAACATTACGCCAGAAAGCGAGATAAAGCCCAACGATGCAGGCGGACAGCGCGGCATATGCGGCGTTCGCAGCACACATAGCCTGTAATGCCCTGACATATTCCGGTTGCATCACCACAGGCGCGTGCAGAATGCCCTGCCCGGAAAACAGAACGACCGGCAAATGGTAGAAGGGTGTCGCCAAGACAATCGCGCCGAACCGATATGCGTGGGGGCTGACAGGAACCTTCCCGCCCGGCTCACCTAGCATCCACAAAAGATAGGGTGAGTAGTCGTCAAACGACATGGTGCTGTAAAAAACGGTTCTGTAAATTTCGAAGAACATGGGCAGCACTAGCGCCGCGAGGATTGTGACCATGAAGAGCGGGGCGATATGATTTCCGCGTATCATCGGGTGCATTTTCGAGGAAATCCCCCTTCCCTATTCTTCGCCGCAAGAGCATCATCGGCCCGGAGAAGTTGATCGTGATAGAGCAACGTCCAACGGCGGACGCTCACGATGTTCCCTCTGGGCTTGATCAATCACGAATTCTACAGCGGCTTCGTCCAGCGAACATATGCGCTTTGGTATAAGCGCCACTCCTTAGGGGGACTGCTTTACCCCTACCGGGCAGCCCGGAATAGTCGTTCCGAATTCTGTCGCTTAGGCGATCATGCCAGTACTAAATTAGCGCGTGAGACAGGCATGATCGGGAAAGCCATGACAATCCTGCATCCTTTCCAACGGCCCTTGCGAGGGAGTGGCGAGCTGTTCATGCATGCAGGTCTTGCATCAGTTCTGGCCAGCCGTGAGCGCCCGTGCTCGAATTTGCGGCGCCTGTCGGGCTCGTTCGCAATCTTCCTGCTGATCGGACCGCTTGTCGCTGAGGCGAAGACCAAAGAGGCTTTCCCTGGTGCGGTTGGCTATGGCCGCTATTCGCAGGGTGGCCGAGGTGGAAAGATCATAGCGGTGACCAGCCTTGCCGAC
Organism: Sphingobium sp. TomMM35A; assembly: GCF_054771735.1. Lineage (NCBI taxonomy): Bacteria > Pseudomonadati > Pseudomonadota > Alphaproteobacteria > Sphingomonadales > Sphingobiaceae > Sphingobium > Sphingobium sp. TomMM35A. Next base: position 2,449,301 of record NZ_BSRC01000001.1, on the reverse strand, counting down.
AGCGGACCTGGAACACTGCGCGCCTGCATCGATGCGCAGGGACCACGCACATGTATCTTCCGGGTAAGCGGCGTCATCCGTTGGACAACCGAGCGTCCGATAATCCGCAATCCCTATATCACCATCGCGGGACAAACAGCGCCAGGCGGGGGAGTCCTGATCACGCATGCTGGCGGTCCATATGGCCTGACTCCAGTCGTCGCGAAGAAAACGCATGATGTCGTCATCCGGCATATCAGGGTGCGGCTGGACAATCGGGGGGACACGCGCGCGTCCGACAGCGGAATCATCTTCGAAAAAAGCAGCAACGTTATCATCGACCATGTCAGCGTTTCATGGGCGGAAGATGAGACGATCGGGGGTCAGGGACAGAATGACAACATAACGATATCCAACTCCATCCTGGCGGAGGGCTTACGCAAGCATGACAAGTGCGCGCTTCTGAGCAGTGATCCTACATCAAGCCAGAATTTGACGTTCACCGGCAATATCTGCGCTCATAATGGGGACAGGAACCCTGACGTCAATTTCTTTCCCGGTTCCTGCGTCGATGTCGTGAACAACCTTATCTACAACGCGAGGTCTGATTTCGTAGAGGTCTGGGAACAGCATGGCGGCAGTCCGGTCAACATAGTCGGGAATTACTTCAAGTCCGGCCCCAACATGCAGCCTGGCCGATATATCATCGTTCGCCAGTCGGTGGCGTCCACCGGCCGGGCGCGGATATACGAGGCTGGCAACCATATCGAGGGCATGATTGAGCGCGAACCCCCTCCTTATCTTCGCGAGGCGCTGGTACAGACCCCGACCTGCCCTATCGGCACGCCGGTTATCGATGCGAAGCAAGCCTATGAGCGGGCTCTGACGACAGCGGGCGCGTTTCCCCGCGACGCGGTGGATAACCGAATCGTAAAGGAGGTGAGGAAGGGAAGCGGGAAAATCCGCAAGGTTGCCGGGACCCTTCCCGACATTGCCGAGGGTAAGCCTTATGCAGATTCCGACGGAGACGGCATGTCCGACCAGTGGGAAAAGGCCAATGGCACCAACCCTGGCAGAAATGATGCCTGGGAAGATGCAGATCGCGACGGATGGGCCAACTTCGACGAGTTCTTGGACTATGCGCATCATCAGGTGGTGAAAGGTTCGACCCTTGCTGCTGCCGATGAGAGCCGGATTGAGCCAAGGACGATTACGGCATGGGCGGTGGCTCTGACTATCGCGGCCGTTGCTGGCCTCCGGAGCCTCTTCAAAGCGGTCATGGCTTGATGGTGCAGGGACCCGCCTCCCATGCGATTGGAGCGCCCAGCCTTGGAGTGTTGAAGCCTACCTTCCCATAGCTGGGGCTTCACTCCGACCCGTTTCCGAACTCCGCGACATTGCATCCGCCACCAATCTCCCCTAAGTGCACCCCGTCATCTGGGGAGTAGCCAGCCGTTCGCCTCGGTCGAACGGGCCGCCTGTCAACATATTTGGCCGAGAGGCCGTGGCATGCGGGATGCGGAGCGTCGGGGCGAAAGCCTGCGCAGCCGTATCGGGCGAGACCAATGGCATCGGCTCTTCCCTGTCCGGCCGGGCGGGAGGAGGCGGTGGCATTGCGTCTTCAACCCTTCGCCCGGCCCCGGATATGCACATGATGGACGCTCTTTTCACCTCCACTGCCCTGGTCGCGCTTGCCGAGATGGGCGACAAGACGCAATTGCTGGCCATGCTGCTCGCCACCCGCTTTCGAAGGCCGGTGCCGATCATCATGGGCATATTGTTCGCTACCATGGCCAATCATTTCCTGGCGGCGCTGGTCGGCCATTCGATCGCGGGGGTGCTGACGCAGCCCTGGTTCCGTTATGCCGTGGCGACGAGCTTCATCGCGATGGCGGCATGGACGCTGATCCCCGACAAGATCGATGAGGATCAGCCGCTGAAGGCACCGTCGAAGGCGGGCGTGTTCGTGACGACGCTGGTCGCCTTCTTCCTCGTAGAGATGGGCGACAAGACGCAGGTCGCGACGGTGGCGCTGGGCGCTAGGTTCGACGATGTCCTGGCGGTGACGGCGGGCACGACGCTGGGCATGATGATCGCCAATGTCCCGGCCGTCCTGTTCGGCGAGGCCCTGGCGCAGAAGGTGCCGATGCGCGCCTTGCAGATCTGCGCGGCGCTGCTGTTCCTCGCCCTTGGCCTGTGGATGATCGCGGGCCTGCAGGGGTGGATCGGCTAAAAAAGGAACATCGGCGGGCGCCCGGCTGTTGTCAGCAGGCGGCGGCTGTTGCAAGGGGAGCTGACTCTTCCCCCAAGCAGGACAGGCATGGAACGCGTGATGAAGGACAGTCTGGTTACGGTGTTCGGCGGCGGCGGCTTCCTTGGCCGGCAGGTCGCCCAGGCCCTGATGGAGCGGGGCGCGCGCGTCCGCATCGCGCAGCGCGATCTGGCGGGGGCGCTGCGCGTGCAGCCGCTGGGCGCTCTTGGCCAGAAGCAGTTCGTGGCAGCCGACATCCGCAATGCGCAAAGCGCTGCGCGGGCGGTCGCGGGCAGCGACATCGTCATCAATCTGGTGGGCGTCCTGAGCGGCGACCTGGAAGGATCGCATCATGACGGCGCGGCCAATGTCGCGAAGGCCGCGGCGGATGCCGGAGCCCGCGCCCTGGTCCATGTGTCCGCGATCGGTGCCGATGCGCAGAGCCAGTCCGAATATGGCCGGTCCAAGGCTGCGGGCGAGGCGGCGGTCAAAGCGGCTTTTCCCAACGCGACCATCATTCGCCCGTCAATCATCTTCGGCCCGGAAGATCAGTTCCTCAACCGCTTTGCCGAGTTGATCAGCCGACTGCCTGTCGTGCCGGTGATCGGTGCGGACACGAAGTTCCAGCCCGTCTATGTCGCCGACGTCGCACAGGCGATCGCGAACGCGGCGGCCGACCCGGACCGGCATGGCGGCCAGACGTTCGAGCTGGGCGGCCCGCGCCAGATCAGCATGATGGAACTCAACCGCTGGATCGGCAAGGCGATCGGCCGGGATCGCAGCCTGGTGGCGGTGCCGCCCTCGATCGCGTCGGCGATCGCGAGCCTGGGCTGGCTGCCGGGCGCGCCGATCACGCGCGATCAATATGCGATGTTGCAGCGGGACAATGTCGTGTCGCCGGGCGCGCCGGGACTGGCGGAGCTGGGCGTGTCACCGACACCGATGGAAGCCATCGCCGACAGCTGGCTGGTCCGCTATCGCCGCCACGGGCGCTTTGCAGGACGCGTGAAGGCCTGAAATCAACACGGTGCATTCATCGCCGCGAGGCAAACTGTCGATGGGCTGACGGGATGGCGCGGCGGTGAGCGTCGCGCCCGCATTGCGCCAGCGCGGCGCATCTGCACAATAGGCGGGACCATCCTTTCGCCCTCTTCCGGGCCGATTTCCCCTATCAGTTCAAGGACCAGAGCTGCTCATGGACCATTATCTGACGGTCATCCTGCTTGGCATTGTCGAGGGATTGACCGAGTTCCTGCCGGTATCGTCCACCGGGCACCTGATCCTGGCCAGCGAGCTGCTGGGCTATGACGCCGCGACATGGGCGATGTTCAACGTCATCATTCAGCTGGGTGCGATCCTGGCGGTGGTGGTGCTTTACTGGCGGACATTCTGGGCCGTTGCGATGGGGTTGCTCCGCAAGGAACCAACGAGCTGGCGGTTCCTGCGCAATCTGCTGGTCGCGTTCCTGCCGTCCGTCGTGATCGGGCTGGCGATGCATGATTATATCGAGGTGCTGCTGGGCGCGCCGCAAGTCGTCGCCTGGGCGCTGATCATCGGCGGTGTCGCGATATTGTTGATCGAACGGATGGCGAAAGACAATCGCTTCCACGGCATTGCCGATATCCCGTTGGCTCGGGTCGTGGGCATCGGCCTTATCCAGTGCATTTCCATGATTCCGGGCGTCAGCCGGTCGGGCGCGACGATCATGGGCGCCTTGTCGCTTGGGGTGGAGCGGCGGACGGCAGCGGAGTTCAGCTTTTTCCTGGCGGTCCCGACCATGTTGGGCGCGTCGACATTGGAGCTGTTGAAAAAGGGAAGCGACATCACTTCTGCCACGGTTGGCTGGAGCAGCATCGCCTTGGGCTTCGTCGTCTCCTTCATCGTGGCACTACTGGTAATCCGTTGGTTTGTCGGCCTTGTCTCGCGCCAAGGCTTTGTGCCTTTCGCCTGGTATAGGATCATCGCTGGAACGGCAGCACTGCTATGGCTGGCGATGCGATAGGGCCGATGTGGACCAATGATGGCGTGCTCTGCACTTGTGGCTGATAGGGCGTGCTGCAAACGCCGCCATTTTAGGTAATTAAGGCTGTCATATATCGCAGAATCCACGTGACTCCGCCGGTTTTTCTGCTATGTGCGCCCTGAATTCATTTTAGGGACTCATCATGGCTGACAATCCAATGCTGAAATTCGTGGGAACGGGCCAAGCCTATCCCGAGAAGCGTTCGGCGGATGATCGCGCCGACGACTTCATGGAAATCAGCCGTAGCTTCCTGCTGGAGAAGGCGGAAGAACAGGCGTCGCGCTGCTCGCAGTGCGGCGTGCCCTATTGCGCGACCCACTGCCCGCTGCACAACCACATCCCCGACTGGTTGCGCCTGACGGCCGAGGGACGGTTGCGCGAAGCCTATGAACTTTCCAACCTGACCAGCACGATGCCGGAGATTTGTGGCCGGATCTGCCCGCAGGACCGCCTGTGCGAAGGCAATTGCGTCATCGAATTTTCCGGTCATGGCGCGGTCACGATCGGGTCGGTCGAAAAGTTCATCACTGACACGGCCTGGAAGGAAGGCTGGGTAGAGCCACTGGTGCCCGGCCAGCCGCTCGGCCAGTCGGTCGGCGTGATCGGCGCCGGTCCAGCGGGCCTGACCACCGCCGAATATCTGCGCGCCGCGGGCTATGACGTGCATGTCTATGACCGGCACGACCGCGCGGGCGGGCTGCTAACCTACGGCATCCCCGGTTTCAAGCTGGAGAAGGACGTCGTCATGCGCCGTGTCCAGCGGCTGAAGGATGGCGGCATTATCTTCCATGAGGGCTTCGAAGTCGGCCGCGATGCGTCGATGGAGGAACTGCGCAGCCGCCATGACGCCATCCTGATCGCGACCGGCGTCTACAAGCCGCGCGACATCAAGGCGCCGGGCGTCGGAGCCAAGGGCGTCATCAAGGCGCTCGACTTTCTCACCGCGTCCAACAAGGCGGGCTTTGGCGATGCAGTGCCCGAGCATGAGGACGGCACGCTGCACGCCAATGGCAAGAAGGTCGTAGTCATCGGCGGCGGCGACACGGCGATGGATTGCGTCCGCACCGCCATCCGCCAGGGCGCGACGTCGGTGAAGTGCCTCTATCGCCGCGACCGGGACAATATGCCCGGTTCGCAGCGCGAGGTGCAGAATGCGGAGGAGGAAGGCGTCGAGTTCGTCTGGCTCTCCGCGCCGATCGCGTTCGAAGGCACGGAACATGTGACGGGCGTCAAGGTGACGAAGATGCGCCTTGGCCAGCCCGACGCGTCCGGCCGCCGCGCGCCGGAAGCCGATCCGGGGACTGAATATACGCTGGAAGCCGACATGGTCATCAAGGCGCTGGGCTATGACCCCGAAGAGCTGCCAAAGCTGTTCGGCGCGGATGACCTGTCGGTCACGCGTTGGGGCACGCTGCGCGTCGATCACAAGACGATGATGACGTCGATGGACGGCGTGTTCGCTGCGGGCGACATCGTGCGCGGCGCTTCGCTGGTCGTATGGGCGATCCGCGATGGCCGCGACGTGACCGAGCATATGCACCGCTATCTGCGGGCCAAGGCGAAGGCGGCGGCCGGAGAAAGGCAAGCGGCGTGAGGCGGGCTTTCCGCTTTTCCCTGATCGGGTTGGCGCTGCTGGCCGCGCCGCCCGCCCTTGCGCAGGGCGCGCCTGACGCCGCGCGGGTGGCGGCTGCGCGTCCGGTCGTGGACAAGATCTTCCCGGTCGGCACCTATCGCCGGATGATGGACGGCACCATGTCCAAGATGATGGACAGCATGATGGACGGCATGATGAAGATGCCGATTGCTCAGTTCGCCCGCATTGGCGGTGTGCCGGAAGAGAAGCTGGCGGCGCTCGAGGAGTCCTCGATGGAGCAGATCAGCGCGATCATCGATCCCAATTTCCGCCAGCGTACGAAGCTGGGCATGGATGCGATGATGGGGTCGATGGTCGACATGATGGACGGCTTTGAGCCCAAGGTGCGCGACGCGCTGACCCGCGCCTATGCGCGCAAGTTCGACGGCAAGCAGCTTGGCGAATTAATGGCGTTCTTCAAGACATCGACCGGGGGCCTGTATGCCCGGGAGTCCATGATGATGTTCATGGATCCGGAGATCATGGGCGAGATGCAGGCATTGATGCCCGAAATGATGAAGAAGATGCCGGAAATGGCAGCCAAGGCGGAGGCAGCGACGAAAAGCCTGCCGCCGCCGCGCAAGATCGCCGACCTGTCGCAAGAGGAACGCGGCAAATTGGCGAAGCTGTTGGGTGTCAAGGCGAGCGACCTGAAGGACGGCGCCGCCACGAGTGACGAAGGAACGAAGTGATGAGCGATCAGACCCCCTATATGGCGAGCCCCGAAGAGCGCGCGCGCCTTGCCGCCGAGGGCATGTATCATCCGGAGATGGAAGGCGACGCCTGCGGCGTCGGCCTTGTCGCCGCGACGGATGGCCGTCCGAGCCGCCGCGTCGTCGCTTCGGCGATCGATGCACTGAAGGCCGTGTGGCACCGTGGCGCTGTCGATGCGGATGGCAAGACTGGCGACGGCGCGGGCATCCATGTCGATCTGCCGGTGCGCTTCTTTGACGATGCGATTGCCGATTCGGGTCATAAGCCCCTGCCCAACCGCCTCGCCGTCGGCATGATCTTCCTGCCGCGCACCGATCTCTCTGCGCAGGAAACCTGCCGCACGATCGTAGAGAGCGAGATCATCGACGCGGGCTACACCATCTATGGCTGGCGCCAGGTGCCCGTCGACGTGTCGGTCATCGGCGAGAAGGCGCAGCGCACCCGTCCGGAAATCGAGCAGATCATGATCGCCGGGCCGATGCCCGAAGAGCGCGACCAGACCGAGTTCGAAAAGGACCTCTACCTCATCCGGCGCCGGATCGAGAAGAAGGTGATCGCCGCGCAGATCCAGGATTTCTACATCTGCTCGCTGAGCTGCCGTTCGATCATCTACAAGGGGCTGTTCCTCGCCGAATCGCTGTCGGTCTTCTATCCCGACTTGCAGGACGAGCGGTTCGAGAGCCGGGTCGCGATCTTCCATCAGCGCTATTCGACCAACACCTTCCCCCAATGGTGGCTGGCCCAGCCGTTCCGCACGCTCGCGCATAATGGTGAGATCAACACCATTCGCGGCAACAAGAACTGGATGAAGAGCCACGAGATCAAGATGGCCTCGCTGGCCTTTGGCGATCATAGCGAAGACATCAAGCCCGTGATCCCGGCAGGCGCTTCGGATACCGCTGCGCTCGACGCCGTGTTCGAGGCGATCTGCCGGTCGGGCCGTGACGCGCCGACGGCAAAGCTGATGCTGGTGCCCGAAGCTTGGCAGGCTGCCGCTGGCGAAACGCCGCAGAGCCATGTCGACATGTACGAATATCTCGCCTCCGTCATGGAGCCGTGGGATGGTCCGGCCGCGCTGGCGATGACTGATGGTCGCTGGGTCGTGGCGGGCGTCGACCGCAACGCGCTGCGTCCGCTGCGCTATACGCTGACCGGCGACAATCTGCTGATCGTGGGTTCGGAAACCGGCATGGTCGTGGTGCCCGAAACCACCATCGTGAAGAAGGGCCGCATGGGCCCCGGCCAGATGATCGCGGTGGACCTTCAGGAAGGCGCAATCTACGACGACCGCGCGATCAAGGACCAGATCGCGGGTGAGAGGCCCTATGCCGAGCTAATCAAGGACTTCATGAAGGTCGGTGATCTGCCCCAGGCTGACAGCGCCCTGCCCGCATGGGACAAGGCGGAGCTGACGCGCCGCCAGGTTGCCGCCAATCTGTCGCTGGAGGATATGGAGCTGATCCTCGCCCCAATGGTCGAGGACGCCAAGGAAGCCGTCGGATCGATGGGCGACGACACGCCGCTGGCGGTCATTTCCGATAAGCCGCGTACCGTCAGTCACTTCTTCCGCCAGAATTTCAGCCAGGTCACCAACCCGCCGATCGACTCCCTGCGCGAACGGCATGTGATGAGCCTGCGCACGCGCTTTTCCAACCTGCACAACATATTGGAGCAGGAAGCGCAGAACAGCCATGTGCTGGTGCTGGAATCGCCGGTGCTGATTTCGTCCGAATGGGCGCGGCTGAAGGCCCATTTCGGCCCGGCGGTTGCGGAAATCGACTGCACCTTCCCGGCGGAAGGCGGGCAGGAGCAGCTGCGCGCCGCCATCGCCCGCATCCGCGAGGAAGCCGAGCAGGCGGTGCGTGAAGGCCGCACGGAAATCTTCCTGACCGACGAGCATATCAACGCCGACCGGGTCGCCATCGCTGGCGTGCTGGCGGCGGCGGCGGTGCACACGCACCTCGTCCGCAAGGGCCTGCGCAGCTACGCGTCGATCAACGTCCGCTGCGCCGAGGCGCTCGACACCCATTATTTCGCGGTGCTGATCGGCGTCGGCGCGACCACGGTGAACGCCTATCTGGCCGAAGCGAGCATCGCGGATCGCCATGCGCGCGGCCTGTTCGGAGATCTGGCGCTTGAGCAGTGTTTCGAACGGTTCCGCACGGCCATCAACGAAGGTCTGCTGAAGATCATGTCCAAGATGGGCATCGCGGTCATCAGCAGCTATCGCGGCGGCTATAATTTCGAAGCGGTGGGCCTGTCGCGCGCGCTGGTGAACGACCTGTTCCCCGGCATGCCCGCGAAGATTTCCGGCGAAGGCTATGCGTCGCTGCACCATAATGCGGTGCTGCGCCATGAAGCGGCCTATGACAGCGCAGCCGTGCGCCTGCCGGTCGGCGGCTTCTACCGCCAGCGCAATGGCGGGGAGAGCCACGCCTATTCCGCGCAGCTGATGCACCTGTTGCAGACGGCGGTGGGAACGGACAGCTATTCGACCTATCTGCAATTCTCGCGCGGTGTGCGGGATCTGCCGCCGGTCTATCTGCGCGACCTGCTGGAGTTCAATTTCGCGCGGGAGGCTGTGCCAATCGACGAGGTCGAGGCGACGACGGAAATCCGCAAGCGCTTCGTGACGCCGGGCATGTCGCTGGGTGCGCTCAGCCCTGAGGCACATGAGACGCTGGCGATCGCGATGAACCGCATCGGCGCGAAGGCCGTGTCGGGCGAGGGCGGCGAGGATGCGAACCGCTTCAAGCCCTATGAGAATGGCGACAATGCCAACAGCGTGATCAAGCAGATCGCTAGCGGCAGGTTTGGCGTGCATGCCGAATATCTGGGCAGCGCCGAGGAGATCGAGATCAAGGTCGCGCAGGGCGCCAAGCCCGGCGAAGGTGGCCAGCTGCCCGGTTTCAAGGTGACCGAGTTCATCGCCAGGCTGCGCCATTCGACGCCCGGCGTGACGCTGATCTCGCCGCCGCCGCACCATGACATCTACTCGATCGAGGATCTGGCGCAGCTCATCTACGACTGCAAGATGATCAACCCGCGCGCGCGGGTCTGCGTCAAACTGGTGAGCCAGGCTGGCATCGGCACGGTGGCGGCAGGCGTGGCGAAGGCGCATGCCGACGTCATCCTGATCGCGGGCCATGTCGGCGGCACCGGCGCAAGCCCGCAGACGTCGATCAAATATGCCGGCACCCCTTGGGAAATGGGCTTGTCCGAAGCCAATCAGGTGCTGACGCTCAATGGCCTGCGCCATCGGGTCAAGCTGCGGACCGATGGTGGTCTCAAGACCGGCCGCGACATCGTGATCGCTGCGATCCTGGGCGCGGAGGAGTTCGGCATCGGCACGCTGAGCCTCGTCGCCATGGGCTGCATCATGGTGCGTCAGTGCCACAGCAACACCTGCCCCGTGGGCGTCTGCGTGCAGGATGAAAAGCTGCGGCAGAAGTTCACCGGCACGCCGGAGAAGGTTATCAACCTCATGACCTTCATCGCCGAGGAAGTGCGCGAGATCCTGGCGCGGCTGGGCTATCGCAGCCTTGACGAGGTGATCGGGCGGACGGAACTGCTGAAGCAGGTCAATCGCGGTGCCGAGCATCTCGACGACCTCGACCTCAACCCCATCCTTGCCAAGGTGGATGCGCCCGACGATCAGCGGCGCTTCAGCCTGACGGAATGGCGCAACGAGGTGCCCGACAGCCTGGACGCGCAGATGATGCGCGATGCCAAGGCCGTGTTCGAGCGGGGCGAGAAGATGCAGCTGACCTATACGGTCCGCAACACGCATCGCGCCGTGGGCACCCGGCTGTCGGCGGCGGTGACCGAACGGTTCGGCATGTCTGCCCTTGCGGACGGGCATCTGACCGTGCGCCTGCGTGGGTCGGCCGGTCAGTCGCTGGGCGCATTCCTTTGCAAGGGCATCACGCTGGAAGTGTTTGGCGACGCCAACGACTATGTGGGCAAGGGCCTGTCGGGGGGCACGATCGTCGTGCGCACCACCGTGTCCTCGCCGCTGACCAGCAAGGACAACACGATCATCGGTAACACCGTGCTGTACGGCGCAACGGCGGGCAAGCTGTTCGCGGCGGGCCAGGCCGGTGAGCGCTTTGCCGTCCGCAACTCCGGTGCTCAGGTAGTGGTCGAAGGCTGCGGCGCCAATGGCTGCGAATATATGACCGGCGGCATGGCGGTGATCCTGGGCAAGACGGGCGCGAACTTCGGCGCGGGCATGACCGGCGGCATGGCGTTCATCCTGGACGAGGATGGCAGCTTCGAGCAGCAGGCCAATCCGGAAAGCATCGTGTGGCAGCGGCTGGAAAGCGCCCATTGGGAAGCGCAGCTCAAGGCGTTGATCGCCGAACATGCGGTGACGACCGACAGCAAATGGTCGAACACGATCTTGGATGATTGGGATCGCTGGCGGCGGTATTTCTGGCAGGTGTGCCCCAAGGAGATGGTGCACCGGCTCGCTCATCCGCTGAGCGATGCGCCTGCCGCGGTAGTGGCCGCCGAGTAAGAGGAAGGGGAGGAAAGCGAAATGCTTCCTCCCCTTTTTCTATGACGGTGCGAAGGGCCTCGTCCCGCCCCTTGCTTTTTAGCTCAGCTAATAGGAAGTCACTGTTGCTGCGGGCGTCCGATCGAATGCCGGCTGGCTGCCTTGCGCCAGTTGAGCGGGGTGGGGCGGCGCATCATCGCCGTTTGCGAAACGCTCTATATTCGCGGGCAGGCGGTGAACCGGTGAGGGCGGCGCGTCGGCCAGAGGCTGCCAGTCGGTATCGGTTTGTACATCCTGCGCTTCATACCGCTGAACCGCCGGATCGTCATAGCCGCTCCAGCTTCCCATCATCGCGGTCATCTGCCGCTGCGCCAAGGTTGGGCCGCAGCCCTTGCAGTCGATTTCCTCGGGCCCGGCCAGATCACCGCCATCCGTCGCAATGACAGGATCAGGAGATGCGGAATAGGAGGATTCGATGTCGGTAAACGCCACGCGCGGCGGGGTCGTCGCATAGAGGCCGAGCGCCAGTCCGCTCGTCAATGCGGCTCCGGCGCTTGCCAGGCTGAACAACCAGAATCGAGCGGACATGCGACCTTCTCCTTTTCCGCCCTCGCCCACGGACTTCACCATCCTTCGGCAAAAGAAACGCGCATGACGATCGGTTGTTGCATGGCCTTGAAGCCTTTGCTAAGGGCCGCCTCCTACCAAGGCACCGGCCCCGCCGGTTTCCCTTCAGATGTGCGGTCGTGGCGGAATTGGTAGACGCGCAACGTTGAGGTCGTTGTGGCCGAAAGGCCGTGGAAGTTCGAGTCTTCTCGACCGCACCATCTTTCTCTCAAACAGCTGTACATGTGATACCGCCAAGCGCGGCGGGCGTTCGCGCGTTAGGCGTTGCTAGATTTTGCCAAGCTCATTGCGAATGAACAGCCGCTGTAGGCTTTCGCGCCGAGGCAGTCCGGTTGCGCCCTTGGATAGCCCGTCCTTCCCGGCGCGCCGCGCGACATGGCGGGCGATCAGATAGCTGGGGTCCAGCAGGGAGAGGAAGGTGAGAGAAGGCGCGAGGCTGGGCCAGCGCAGCTGAATCAAGCGCCTGAGATATTGGAGCCGCGCGCGCGCGCCGTGCGTCGCGGTGCGTGGAACATCCATGTCCAGCAATTTCTTGGCGGTCAGCAACTGGGTGCGCATCGCGTTGCGGGCATAGCCCGAGCGGAAGAGCCGGTTGAGCTCATCCCAGTCCGCGCGGGTGAACTGGCTGGCGAAAGACTGGATGTCGAGCAGGTGACGCAGGTCGATCCGGCCGCGCAGATAGTCCCTGCCCTTCAGCTGGTCATGCAGCAGGAGGATGGCGGTGCAGGCAACGGGCGAAGGCAACGATATGATGCCGCCTTTCAGGTCCAGCAGGGCAGCATCCTTTGCGAGATCGTCGAAGCGATAGAAGAGGGTGTTGATACTGCCATATTCCGAATGGAGATCTATGGTCGCCGCATCTTGCGGGCGGAAAAGAACGGCTGGGACGCCCGGTTCGAGATCGGTGGTTTCCAGATGATAGCCGATGCCGCGAAGCTGATCGATCATGGCATGAAAGCGGCCTGCGGGAACCATGAGATCAATGTCGGCCAGCATGCGTGCCGCACGCCGTTCAGGCGGCGCATGGGCGAGCCAGGCGGTCCCTTTCAACAAGAGGGGTGACACGCCAGCGGCGTTCATGACGACGGCCGCTTCGTCCAGCTGTGCCATGAGACGATCGTTGCGATCGCCATTGCGCCTCTCCATCTCGCTGAAGAACAAGGTTACGTCCGCAGGGAGTTCGGGAAAGAGCCCCGCCTCCCGAAGGCGCGCCGAGACGGCGGGCGTGCACAAGGTCTTGTTCGCCAGACCGATGATGCGGGGCCAGTCGGCATGCGCAGGCAGTTGGCCGCGCAGGCAGGCGAGAAGGCCATGAAGAGGATCAAGCCGGGCCACAAAATTCGCCGAGAAGGGCCGCGGCCTCGTTCAGATCATCATATTCCAGCATGCAGGTACGGGCCGCGCCCACGGTACGGATCATTATATCGATCGCGCTCCGGTCAGCTTCGCCGCTGGACGAGGCGGCTTCGGAGAGAAGATGTTTGACGAGTGCGGCCGGGTGTTGCTGGATGAGCCGGGCTGGAGCGCCTTTGGTCCGCCGCAACTTGACGATCCAGCCGACCGGTAGCGGCTCCTGGGCTGCCTTCTCGGGCAGATCGAGATAGCGGACGCGCCGTCCGTCAGGCCGCCAGTGGATCAGCGGCTGAAGCCGTCCCGGATAACGCGCGGCCATCATCGGCCATGCGCCGGACTTGACCGTCGGCAGGAAGGGCAGGCCCCGCACCCGCCCATCGGGTCCGAGCATGCTGATGTCGTCGCCATGATAGGCAAAGCCGTCGCCGATCAGCCAGGAGATCAGCGTGGTCTTGCCCGCCCCCGGAGGCCCGCTCAAGAGCAGCGCCTTCCCACCGCGGCTGACGCATCCCGCATGCAGGGCGAGCGTCCAGCGGGGATCGTCGATGATGTCCTGCACGACCTGCGCCTTGACCAGCGTGGCCGCCTGATTGAGTTGCAGCAGTGCGGCAGGCCCGCCGTCACGGCTGAACAGGCAGAGGCCTTCATTCTGCCAGAGGTCGTAGCTCGTCAGGGCCCCTTCAGTCGGCGCGTCAGGTTCCAAATGTACGAACAGCGGGGATATCTGCCGCGCCAACGCCTCGTCATGATAGCGCAGCGCGAAAGTTCGGGCGCCCAGCGACATGCGTTGGGTGAGGATGGGCGGGCTTGCGGGCGGTCGGATGGTGGCGTGGACCAGCCCCGATTGGGACCAGTCCGCCAGCACCTTGTGCAGCATGACCGATGAGTGACTGACACCCCGGTCAGCCACTTCCTGAGCGAGTTGCGAAACGGATATGCCGTCTTCCAGGCGGCAGCCGATATAGCCCGCGATCTGGTTCAGTTCATAGATGGCTCGCCGGGACTGCGACACGATCAGCGGCTGATCGCCGATGAAGGTCATGGAAGTCCCGGGAGTAAGGCGCAGCATCAATTCCGCCCTTTGAGGGCGCTCCGCCCATTCGCCATTTGATCGCCGGACTAGCGTGCTCAGGGTTTTTTACCCTTGCCGCCGCTGCCACCCTTGTTCCCGGGGTTGCCAGGACCAGTGCCGGGGCCGTCGTTGATCGGCGGATTGCCCGGAGGCTGGGGATCATAGCCATTGCCGACGCCGTTATTCCCCTTCGGCCCGCCGCCACCACCGCCGCCCGATGCCGCGATCGCCGGAGATGACAGGGAGGTCGACAACATGATCGTCATCGCCGGAGGAACGGTCGCGGCGAAGCGCCCGCAGGTCTTCAGGAAATTGCGGCGGTCGTCGGCCGCAGCCAAAATGGTGGGTTCCTCTGCCAAGGGTAGCCTCCTCTTGTTCAGGATTGAGGCACGCTACCATCCCGGCCGAGTCCACCGCACTGCTATGGAGGGGTATATCAGAAGGTATAACCTTTCCGCCTCCCTCCATAGCTGGCACTAATCATCGACTTAGCTCAGCTGAAGCTATTCCGAAGCGGGCAGGTAAATCTCGCTCCCCTTGTTTTTGAATGTCTCGCTCATCTCGGCCATGCCCTTTTCGGCATCTTCGGCAGCGAGGAACTGGTCGCTCGGCTGGTTCTGCTTGGCGGCGAAATCCCGCACCTCCTGCGTGATCTTCATCGAGCAGAATTTGGGGCCGCACATGGAGCAGAAATGCGCCGTCTTCGCGCCCTCGGCAGGCAGCGTCTGGTCGTGATATTTCTCCGCCGTGTCGGGATCGAGCGACAGGTTGAACTGGTCCCGCCAGCGGAACTCGAAGCGGGCGCGGCTGAGCGCATCGTCGCGGACTTTCGCGGCGGGATGGCCCTTGGCGAGGTCGGCGGCATGGGCGGCGAGCTTGTAGGTGACGACGCCGACCTTTACGTCATCGCGGTCGGGCAGGCCCAGATGCTCCTTGGGCGTGACGTAGCAAAGCATCGCCGTGCCATACCAGCCAATCATCGCCGCGCCGATGCCGCTGGTGATATGGTCGTAGCCCGGCGCGATGTCGGTGGTGAGCGGCCCAAGCGTGTAGAAGGGCGCTTCGCCACAGGCCTCCAGCTGCTTGTCCATATTCTGCTTGATCTTGTGCATGGGCACATGGCCCGGCCCTTCGATCATCACCTGCACATCCTGCTCCCAGGCGCGCTTGGTGAGTTCGCCCAGCGTGTAGAGTTCGGCGAACTGCGCTTCGTCATTGGCGTCGGCAATCGATCCGGGACGCAGACCATCGCCAAGCGAATAGGCGATGTCATAGGCCTTCATGATCTCGGTGATCTCGTCGAAATGTTCGTAGAGGAAGCTTTCCTTGTGATGGGCGAGGCACCATTTCGCCATGATCGACCCGCCGCGCGACACGATGCCGGTGACGCGCTTGGCGGTCATCGGGATATAGGGCAGCCGCACACCGGCATGGATGGTGAAATAATCTACGCCCTGTTCGGCCTGCTCGATCAGCGTGTCGCGGAAGATGTCCCAGGTCAGCTCTTCGGCAATACCGCCGACCTTCTCCAGCGCCTGATAAATGGGCACGGTGCCGATCGGAACCGGCGAGTTGCGCATGATCCATTCGCGGGTGTCGTGAATGTTGCGGCCAGTCGACAGATCCATGACCGTATCCGCGCCCCAGCGGTTCGACCAGACCAGCTTGTCGACCTCGCTCGCCACATCGGAAGCGACGGCGCTGTTGCCGATATTGGCGTTGATCTTGACCAGGAAATTGCGGCCGATCGCCATCGGCTCCGATTCCGGGTGGTTGATGTTGTTGGGGATGATGGCGCGGCCGCGCGCGACCTCGTCACGGACGAATTCCGGCGTCACATAGTCGGGGATCGATGCACCCCAATCCTGCCCGTCGCGCACATATTCAGCGAGGCGGGCGCGGCCGAGATTCTCGCGTGTCGCGACATATTCCATCTCCGGCGTGATGATGCCGCGCCGGGCATAGTGCATCTGGGAGACGTTCATGCCCGGCTTGGCGCGCAAGGGGCGCTTCACGACATGGGGGAAAGGCTGGACGCCGCCTGACCGGTCGGGGCCCTTGAGGCCGTTATCTTCCGGCTGGATCGCGCGGGCGTCATATTCCTCGACATCGCCACGGCCGATGATCCAGTCGCGGCGCAGCGCTGGCAGGCCCGCCATGATGTCGATGCGCGCATCGGGATCGGTATAGGGACCGGACGTGTCATAGACGCGGACCGGGGGCTCGCCGCTGCCGGGCTCCAGATCGATTTCGCGCATGGCTACCTTGAGCGGGCCGACATGAATCTTGCGGCTGCCCCGGATAGGGCCCGTGGTTACGCGCATTTCAGTGCGGGCTGGAATGTCTGCCATGGTGGTTCCTTTCAGGCGATAACGGTGGCGCGGCCAGTGAGGCCAGCGAGGAAGAGGAAGAGGCCAAGGACGATGCTGACAGCAGCCCAGGCTCGGGTGAAATTGAGCGACCAGCGGCCGATGCGGAGCAGCGGAGCTGGGACGGCGAGCAGCAGCGCGCCTTCGACCAGCGCGGCATAGCCGATCAGGCTGACGATGACGGCGAGTGGATCGGTCCAGATGCTGTGGATGAGGACGAGGGCCGCGCCGACCACGAAGACGGGGAAGCCGAGCGCCATGACGAGACCCGGCGAGCGCTCCAGATCGTCCATCACCGCTCGCCAGCGCAACGGCGCCATGAGGCCGCCAATGCCCAAGACGATCATGTACAGGCCGATGGCTTCGGATAGGCGCAGGGTGAGGATGGAGATGGTGTCCATGGCAGCTCCGTCCTCCTCTTCTTCGCTGGGCGGAAGGAGGGTGCGGACATGCCGGTGACAAGCCGTCCCTCCCTACGCCGGTCTCATCCGGATCAGGTTCAACGGGTCGCAGCCACATCAGCCGCCTCTCAACCGCCTGTGAGCGGTCCCCCGGGGATGGAGAGTCGATAGCCGAAATGGTTCGATCACGCCAGCCCATTGCGCTGGACATGGGACGGGCTTGCCGCTTTTGTGGCAGGAGATGAAGCATCATGATCTGTCCACCAAGGGAGGCCGCAAGGCGCACCGGCATGAAATGCGCATGGTCGCGGTGCGGCCCAGGCGTTGGGGGCTGTGGCTGCTCACCGCCGGGTTCCTGCTGGTGCTGACGCCCTCCGCGCTGGATGTGCATAGCCTGTTCGGGCTGTGGCCGCCGATGCTCGGGGCGGTTTGCGTGATTGTCGGGGTGCCGCTGCTGGTGGCAAGCGTGGTGCTGAAGCGGCGCTATGTTCGCGAGCGGGCGGCGGGGCAGGTGATGGTGGGACGGATCAGGGGGTAGGTCATGGTTTGCGATGTCGCCTTATTCCCCTCCCGCAGGCGGGAGGGGTTGGGGGTGGGCGCGAGCGGAGCGAGCTTCTTGGATCAGCCGCTGAAGACCCCGCAGACGTTGCGCTAACCCACCCCCTAGCCCCCTCCCGCCTGCGGGAGGGGGAACATCGTGTCTCAACCGCTCAGCCTATTGCCTCGAACATCAGCTTCATGCCTGTCCTGGGCCTGATCGTCAGGCGGCTGATCGGCTCCGGCTTGAATCCTTCCGGAACCGACAGCCGATAGCGGCGCAGGACGCTGGCGATGACGGTCATTACCTCCTGCTGGGCGAAGCCTGCGCCGACACAGACGCGGGGGCCGCGGCCGAAGGGGAACCAGGCTTGGCGAACCATTTCGGCATTGGCGGGATCGTCGAAACGGTCGGGATCGAAGCTGTGCGGGCAGCCCCAATTATCCTTGTTCCGCTGGGTGAGCCACGGTGCGACGACGAGCATCGCGCCCTCCTCCAACTGCTTGTCGCGCATCGGCATGGGGCAAGGCACCTCGCGCGGGAAGAAGGCGACGGGCGGATAGAGCCGCAGCGTTTCGCGGAAGATGTTGCGGACATGCCCCA
Organism: Sphingobium sp. TomMM35A; assembly: GCF_054771735.1. NCBI lineage: Bacteria > Pseudomonadati > Pseudomonadota > Alphaproteobacteria > Sphingomonadales > Sphingobiaceae > Sphingobium > Sphingobium sp. TomMM35A. The sequence continues at coordinate 2,431,240 of NZ_BSRC01000001.1, read as the reverse complement.
TGTCCTTGAGCATCGCGGCGGTGAGCGCTTCCTCCCCTGCCAGCGCCAAGACCTCGGCACGCGCCGCATTCTGGATATGGGCGCATTCGGCGAGCATGTAGAGCGCCCAGGTCATGGTGCTGGCCGATGTCTCATGCCCCGCGAGAAAGACGGTGGAGACCTGATCCATCACCTGTTGCAGGGTGAAGGGCTCGCCCGTTTCGGGGTGCTTCGCCTCGATCAGCGACTGGAGGATGTCCTTGTGCGGCGATTCTCCACGATCGTGGAAGCCCTGATAGCGGGCCTCCACGATCGGGCGGAACACGTCGTGGATGGCTTTGGCCGGTTTCAGCGACCGCTGCTCGAACCAGCGCGCGGGGAAACCGTAAAGGCGCAGCATCGAGGCGCTGTGGGCGTAGCGCTGGAAACGGCCGAAGGCGTTGTGGATGATGTTGGATCGATGCTCGTCCAGCGCCTCTGAAAAGAGCGTGCGGAAGATGATGTCGGCCGCGACATGGGTCATCATCGGGTCGATATCGACGGGCTTCGTGCGGTCGGCGGCATCGATGCGGGCGAGCAGATCGTCGGCAGCCGCGACCATCAGCGGCATGGACCGGTGCAGCGCCGTATGGGCAAAGGCCGGGTTGACCATCGCGCGCTGGCTTTCCCAATCCTCGCCATTGGCGGAAAAGACGCTGTTGCCGATCAGGGGCGAAAGGTTGCGGACGAGTTCGCGATGCTTGGGGAAGGCAGTGCCGCCGCGCAGAACCTTGTCCACCAGCGGCAGTTCATTGGCGATATACATGATCTGCCCGGGCATGCGGATTTCGCCAAGCTTCATCGTGTAGCTTTTTTCGAACAGCACATGGATCCAGCTGTGCCAGCCGCGCAGGAATCGCTTGAAAAGGCCTCGGCGGGTACGCGGCGGTTGCGGATAGGGCGGAGTGAAAGGTTCTGTCACGCTATGGCCCTGAAGGCTGTGATGGCTTGGTCGATCGTGCGGCGGCCAGCGGTCAGGCTGACATAGTCGACGGGGGACAGGCGGTCGCCGACACGCAGATAATCGAAATGCGCCTCATATTTGTTCGACCAGCCGCTGTGATAATTTTCCGGGTCGTAGAAGAGATGGAAGCGCGGCGAGAGCAGATCGACGCGGGCGGCGCAGCGATCCGATACCAGGCGGATGGGGTGGACGTCATAATAGGCGGCGCCATCGGGAGGCGCGGAAAGATCGACGAGGCGGAATTGCCCCTCGTCCAGCGCCTTGAGGTCGGCATGATACCAGCGGGCATCCTTGCGCAGGGCTACGACCGGCACGACCTGTCCCAAGGTGAGGGCCGTGAAGTGATCAGGCAGGGGCTTGCCTTCGCGCAGTTCAAGGATGCGGCGAAGGACGCTCATCGCGTAGATGGTGCCGTTGCTGTGGGAAGCGAAAATGACTTCGTCCCAGGGGCCGTCCATTTCCTGCGCGATGCGGGCGGCGAACTGGTCGAGCCGGGCGTTCATCTCTTCGCCTGGGCCACGCGCCGCGACGCTGTGATTATAATACATGAAGCGAAGCAGCCAAGGCACGATTAGTTTGTTAAGCAATCGGCCGGAGAGCAGCATGCTGATGCCGATCCCGATCAGAGCGGCGGCCCAGAACGGCATCAGGAAAGACAGGAGCAAGGCGGGGATGAGCGTCAGCGCGAGCGGTATGAGGATGGCAAGTAGGGGCGGGTAAAGGATCGTGATGACCGGGCCGGGCCGGAGCTTTCGCATGCGCAGGAACTGCATGTGCCGCGCATGGGCGAAATAGGTCGCGACCGACCGCCAAGCGAGGAGCAGCGGATTGCGGATCCAAACCTTGCCGACCAGATCCTCCCAGCGGAGGAATTCATAATCGGTCTCCACCCCCGCGCTGTGGTTGGTGATCGTCCAGATCGCTGAAGAGGCTGGACCTGAACGGCGCGCGCTTACCTCCACCTGCTCGCCTGACAGCCGGGCATAGCGCTCCGCCTGCTCACGATAGAGTTGGTGATAAAAACGCACCCCGCGCGGATCGAAACCGCCAAGGTAGAAGACTTTACGCTTGAACTTTTGCACGGCCCTGTTCCACATCGGGCCATGACGACACCCGAACGCGATTACTGCTATTTCATAGATCACCGCAAATACAACCGAAACATCGGCTGCCGGAAACATGACAATGCCTATGGCATCAATGGCGGGGGCAGCGAGCGCGACCGGTGGCGGGCGGATTTCGCCTTTTACCGGCACATGCGCGGCAATGGCGACCCGATGGCGCTGCCTTCCCTGCTCGCCTGCCTGGCGTTTGGCTGGTTCTGCTGGAACTATCACCCCGGCAAGGGGCTGTGGCGGGGACAGCTCTTGCGCCGCTTCGTGAAAGCGCCGAAGTGAGCGGCATGACCAATCCCAAGCATGTTTCCGTGGGGCCGATCACGATCGGCAATAACCTGCCCCTTGTCCTGATTTCCGGCCCCTGCCAGATCGAGAGCCGCGATCATGCGATGATGATGGCGGAGAAGCTGGCGGATGTCGCGCGCAAGGCGGGCGTGCCGTTCATCTTCAAATCCTCGTTCGACAAGGCAAACAGGACGTCCGTGTCGGGGCAGCGTGGCGTAGGGATCGATGCGGGTCTGGCGATCCTGGCCGACGTGAAGGCCCAGCTCGGCTGTCCGGTGCTGACCGATGTGCATGAGGCAGGCCAGGTAGAGGCAGCGGCGCAGGCGGTGGATATTCTGCAAATCCCGGCTTTCCTGTGCCGTCAGACGGACCTGCTGTTGGCGGCGGGAAAGACGGGCGCAGTGGTCAATGTGAAGAAGGGCCAATTTCTCGCGCCCTGGGACATGGCTGCGGTGGCGCAGAAGGTCGCCTCCACCGGCAATGAGCGGATATTGCTCACCGAGCGCGGTGCGAGCTTCGGCTATAACACGCTCGTCAGCGACATGCGGGCTCTGCCGGTAATGGGTGAGACCGGCTATCCGGTGGTGTTCGATGCCACCCACTCCGTGCAACAGCCGGGCGGATTGGGGTCCGCGTCAGGCGGGCAGCGGGAATTTGCGCCTGTGCTGGCGCGCAGTGCGGTTGCGGCTGGCGTCGCTGCAATCTTTGCCGAAGCGCATGACGATCCGGATCGGGCACCATCGGATGGGCCGGTCATGCTGCCGCTGGAATGGATGGGGCCGCTGCTGGAGAAGCTCAGGGCGATCGATGAGGTGGTGAAGGGATAGGGTCACGCGGAGGCGCGGAGACGCGGAGGGAATGGGCGTAGCCCTGTTTCATCCATTTTGCGTCCTCTGCGTCTCCGCGTCTCCGCGTGAACCAAATTTACTGGCCTACGGCCGCGTCTGGCCCGTTCCGCGCACCAGCCACTTATAGGTTGTCAGCCCCTCAAGAGCCACCGGGCCGCGGGCGTGGAGGCGGCCGGTTGAAATGCCGATCTCTGCGCCAAGGCCGAACTCGCCGCCATCGGCGAACTGGGTCGAGGCGTTCCACATGACGATCGCGCTGTCGACCGCGTTGAGGAAGCGCTCCGCTTTCTGCGCATCTTCGGTGATGATCGCGTCGGTGTGATGGCTCGCATGCGCGGCGATATGGGATAGCGCTTCGTCAAGCCCATCAACCAGCCGCACGGAGACGATGGCGTCGAGATATTCGGTATCCCAGTCCTCGTCCGATGCCGCGACGACACGTGCGTCCAGCGCCTGCACCGCAGCATCGCCGCGCACTTCGCACTTGGCGTCGAGCAGCGCTTTCACGATGGCGGGCGCGGCTGCGAAGGCCTGGTCGATCAGCACCGTTTCGGTCGCGCCGCAAATGCCCGTCCGGCGCATCTTGGCATTGACGATCAGCTTGACGGCCATGTCGGGATCGGCGGCGCCATCGACATAGCTGTGATTGATGCCGTCCAGATGCGCGAGCACAGGCACGCGCGCCTCTTCCTGTACGCGCGCGACGAGGCTCTTGCCGCCGCGCGGGACGATAAGGTCGATGAAGTCCGACGCCTTGAGCAAAGCGCCCACGGCGGCGCGATCAGTCGTCGGCACCAGTTGCACCGCGTCGGCGGGCAAGCCCGCGGCGGCGATCCCTTCCGCCATGGCGGCGTGGATGGCGCGATTGCTTTCCTTCGCCTCGCTTCCCCCGCGTAGGATGACGGCATTGCCCGCGCGCAGGCAGAGCGCAGCGGCGTCGGCGGTCACATTGGGACGGCTTTCATAGATGATGCCGATGACACCCAGGGGCACGCGCACGCGCGACAGCTCCATGCCGTTGGGCCGGACCTGCTTGTCGATGACGCTGCCCAGCGGATTGTCGAGGCTCGCAACCTGATCGACGCCAGCCGCAGTCGCTTCCACACGGGCTTCGTCCAGGCGCAGCCGGTCGAGCATGGCTGGCGAAAGACCATTGGCGGCGGCATTTTCCACGTCGCGCGCGTTGGCAGCAAGGATTTGCGGCGTCTGATCCCGAAGCGCCTGGGCGGCACGGCGCAGCGCATCTATCTTCTGCGCGTCGCTCGCGCTGGCCAGCGCCGTGGCGGCGGCACGGGCGCGTGCGCCCATCGCGGCGATGAGCATTTCGGGAGTCTGAGTGAGGTCATTCATCTGGTCGAGCCTTTCGTCCGCGCCCTTAGCATGAAAGCGTGATCGGGCGAAAGGCGCCGAGACCTGCGATGGATGGCCCGTTGAGCGCTGATCTTTTAACCGCGTCACCCAACCGTTCGGGCCGAGCTTGTCGAAGCCTCTTCTTCCTAAAAGAAGTAAGGCCCTTCGACAGGCTCAGGGCGAACGCGGTGGTGGGGTGACTCCTGACGCCCTAAGCCGCCTGCGCCAAACTCACCGCCTTCATCGCGCGGAAGGTGCGGCAGGGCGGAATATTGCGCCATTCGACACGTTCGGCGATGTCGTTGAACTGCCCGGTAAGCAGCCGCCGGACGAAGGCCGAATATTGATAAACCAGGAACTCGCCGCCCGGCCGCAGCGCCCGCTGCGTTTCCGCGCAGATCAGTTCGCCGACGCCATCTGGCAGGGTGGAGAAGGGAATGCCCGACAGGATGTAATCGGCCTGCTGATGCCCAGCTTCGCTGATGAAGCGGCGCACGTCCGCCGCCGATCCATGCACTACCCTAAGCCGGGGATCATCGATCTGCGCTTCCAGCCAGGCGACAAAATCGAGGTTGAGGTCGATCGCCAGCAGCTTGGCGTCCGGGTGCATGCGCTCCAGGATCGGCCGGGTGAAGGTGCCGACGCCCGGACCATATTCGACGAACAGCCGCGTGCGCTGCCAATCCACCTGATCGAGCATGCTGCTCACCAGCGCGGGAGAGGATGGGATCACCGATCCGATCATGCCGGGATGCTTCACGAACTGACGGAAGAACATGCTCCATTGGCCAAGGAATGAGGCCGGAACTGCTTTTGTCTTCAGGGGAATGGAGGCCATCAATACTCGCCTGTCTGCCTTCTGTCTGGGCCTTGCAAATAACGGCCCGCCTTGCAAGCCGCTTTGCGCTGGCGGGCTTGTGGCCCGGCCATGGGTAAGCGAACGCGCGGAGTGCGGATGGGTTCAATCCGCAATCCGCTAGCCCTTGTTAAGAGGGACGCTCGCGCGACCGGAGCATGCCCGGCGCGACGAAGCCGATCGGATCGACCCGCATCGCGCTTTGCTTCAGCTGGGATTGGATTTTTTCATATTCCTGCTCCATTTCGGGCGTGACCGATGCGCGGGTTTCTTCCAGCGCCTCATTGAAATGCGCCTGTTCGACGCGCTCCACCGACAGCGACTGACGCAGCGCGATCAGGCCCGCGCGGCGCACCAAGTCTTCAAGGTCAGCGCCGGTGAACCGCTCGGTCCGTTCCGCCAGATCATCGAGGTCGACATCGTCGGCCAGCGGCATTTTACCGGTGTGGATGGCAAGGATGCGCTTGCGCCCCGCCTTGTCCGGCACAGGCACATAGATAAGCTCGTCGAAGCGGCCCGGCCGAAGCAGTGCGGGATCGATCAGCGTCGGCCGATTTGTCGCGCCGATGACGACCACCGATTGCAGTTCCTCCAGCCCGTCCATTTCGGCAAGGATGGTGTTCACCACCCGCTCCGTCACTGCCGGTTCGCCCAGCCCGCCGCCACGCGCCGGGACGAGGCTGTCCAACTCGTCGATGAAGATGACTGTCGGCGCCACCTGGCGCGCGCGGGCGAACAGGCGGGCAATCTGCTGCTCGCTTTCGCCATACCATTTGGACAGGAGGTCGCTGGACTTGGTCGCGATGAAGTTCGCCTGCGCTTCCCGCGCCACCGCCTTTGCCAGCAGCGTCTTGCCGGTGCCGGGGGGGCCGTAGAGCAGGAAGCCCTTGGCGGGACGGATGCCGATGCGGCGGAAGGCGTCGGGGTCCTTGAGCGGAAGCTCGACCCCTTCCTTGAGGCGCATCTGCGCTTCGTCCAGGCCGCCAATGTCGGACCAGCCGATATTGGGCGCCTGCACCATCACCTCGCGCATGGCGGACGGCTGGACGCGCTTGATGGCGGCCATGAAGTCATCGCGGGTGACCGACAGTTCCTCCAGCACATCCTGCGGAATGGTGCCTTCCTCAAGGTTGAGGCGCGGCATGAAGCGGCGCACCGCTTCGATCGCTGCCTCTCGGGTCAGCGCGGCAAGGTCAGCACCGACGAAGCCATAGGTCATGCGCGCCAGTTCGCCGAGGTCAACTCCCTCGCCGAGCGGCATGCCGCGCGTGTGGATGCCCATGATCTCGCGCCGTCCGCGCTCGTCGGGAACGCCGACGATGATCTCGCGATCGAAGCGGCCTGGGCGCCGCAGCGCCTCGTCTATCGCTTCGGGCCGGTTGGTGGCGGCGATCACGACCAGATTGGTGCGCGGTTCGAGGCCGTCCATCAGGGTCAGCAGCTGGGCCACCAGGCGCTTTTCCGTCTCGCCGGTCACATTGCCGCGTTTGGGCGCGATCGAATCGATTTCGTCTATGAACAGGATGGATGGCGAGGACTTCGCCGCTGCCTCGAATATCTCGCGCAGCTGCTTTTCCGATTCGCCATAGGCCGATCCCATGATCTCCGGCCCGTTGATCAGGAAGAACTCCGCCTCCGATTCATTGGCGACGGCGCGGGCGAGCCGTGTCTTGCCCGTTCCGGGCGGGCCATGGAGCAGCACGCCCTTGGGCGGATCGACGCCCAGCCGCTCGAACAATTCGGGGTAGCGCAGCGGCAGCTCCACCATTTCGCGGAGCTGGTCGATCGCTTCGGCCATGCCGCCGACATCGTCATAGGTGACGTCGGCCCGCCGGGATTCCTTAGGCTCTTCATATTCGGCGCGCAGGTCGATCTCCGTGTCGGCGTCGATCTGCACGAAGCCTTTGGGCGTGGTGGATACGACTACCAACCGGATTTCCTGCAAGGCATAGGCGGGCGCGGCCAGCATCTGGCGAAGCTGCGGCGGCATGTCGCTAGGCGGGACCTGTTGCTGTCCAGCCGTGGCGACGATGTCGCCAGCGGCAAGCGGGCGCTGGAAGAAGACGCGTTTCAGCGCCTCCGGATTGCCCTGAAGCCGCAGGTTATTTTGTGCGGGCGCGAAGACCACACGCTGGGCGGGCCGCGGTTCGATCTTGCTGATCTGGACGAAGTCACCGGAGCCCACGCCTGCGTTCGCGCGCTGCAAACCGTCGAGCCGAAGGACGTCGAGCCCTTCATCCTCCTTATAGGGCCGCACGACGCGCGCGGGCGTTGAACGTTTTCCCGCGATCTCGATCACGTCGCCTTCAGCAAGCTGAAGTTCCGCCATAACGGCGACCGGAATGCGCGCGAGCCCGCGCCCTGCATCCTCAGGCCGTGCATTGGCTACCTGAATCCTGCGTTCCGGGCTTTCCTGTTCGGCCATTGCCATCCCCATTCTTGTCACTGCGTAACGAGATAGGAAACGTCGAAGCGCAAGGAAAGAGCCCCGCGATCATGATAACCCGGGATAAAAAAAGGGCTGACCCGAAGGCCAGCCCGGAAAGTTTTAGGAGAGGATGCCTGAAAGGCCTTTCCTATGTGCGTTGCAGCATGGCATTTTGCAATTGCGAAAAGGATCGAAGAGTTGCAAATTTTGCATCTTACCAGTTGACGCTTTTTCATGCTGGTGAAAAGAGGATGACTGAAACCGGGCTGCTGCCTGCCCGCACCGCGACGATGACGCGTCGCAGCAGAGCGGTGGCTTGGCTATTAGATTGACTATGCGCAGACTGCCGCCCCTTACTGCCCTTGAGGCCTTTGTTCAGGTAGCCCGGCTTGGGTCGGTCAAGGCTGCGGCGGAAGAACTCGCCTTGTCCACGCCCGCACTCAGCCGCCGCGTGCAGGCGCTGGAGCGGTTCATCGGCCGCCCCCTGTTCGATCGCAAGCATCAGGCGCTGGAGATCAACGCCGATGGGCAGAAGCTGCTCGACGACATCGCCCCCGCGCTGGATTCGCTGAGCCAGGCGCTGGAGAATATCCAGAGCGGCGGCAATCAGCTGCGCCTGCGCCTGGCCGTCATGCCGCTGTTCGCGACCCAGCGGCTCTTCCCCCATCTGGGCGCCTTGCGGCAGAAGCATCCCCAATTGCATATCGATATCGAGACGACTCCCCATGCCGTCGCGCGTCTGGGCGAAGGGTTGGATGCGGCGATCGTGCTTGCCAAGGATATCGATCCGGCGCTTTATGCCCATGAGCTCGATCATGACGAAGTTTATCTGATCGGCCGCAAGGCGCTGCTCGACGCCCCGCAAAAGATCGGATCTCCGGCGGATCTGGCGCAGCACACGATCCTGCTCCACCGCGACATGAACCTGTCCTTCGACGCATGGAAGGATGCGGTGGGCTTGCCCGACCTGCAGCCGCTGGCGATCGACAATTATGATTCGGGTCAGTTGATGCTGGAGGCCGCCGCGCAAGGGCTGGGCGTCGCCGTCATGCATGCGAGCCACTTCAAGGAAGCCGGTGACTCGCGTCTTGTCCGTCTGTTCCCGGAGACGCGGGTGGAAAGCCCCTATCGCTATTATTTCGTGTGCCGTCCGCGCGCCTTGCAGACCCGCGCCGTGCGCATTTTCCGCGACTGGCTGATCGCGGCGGATATCTGATTCCGCTCAATATCGGCGGCTGATCAGCGGCTTGGCGATTTTTGCCAGCCGCTCTTAACCCTGTCACGCTCGCGCCGTTATTAGCCGCATGACTGGGGCATCATCATCCGCAAATCCGCAGCACGGCCTGGCCGACCGCCTGACACGGTGGGCGCGTGGCCTGTCGGGCAAGCTTGAGGCAGAAGAGGAAGCGGATGAGGCGGAAAGCCAGCGCACCCGATCAGGCAGCACGGTGCATCGCGAGGTCAATCGCCGCCGCAAGCTGTATGACGAGATCGGCAATTTCCTCTTTGCGCATGACCTTGACCTGACTCCGCTCAATTTCGGGGTCGCGCATGATTATCTTACCGGATCGCAGATCGCCGTTGAAAAGGCGATTAGGGCGGTGCTTGCGGAGCGCGGCAAGATCAGCAACAGCTGGGTCGAAGAGATCGTCGCCGAACAGCGCGCCGACGAAGTGACGCCCGAAGCCCTGTCGACCATGTTGGCGAAAGTCGAAGAGAATCTCTCCGAATTCACCGGCCTGATGACCGAATCGCGCAACTCCGCCAAGGATTATGGCGCAGCGTTGCAGGAAGAGGTGAAGGGCTTGGCGGCACGGGCGGACAATGAACCGGTCCTGTCCCGGCTGGTGGCGCTCACCCGATCAATGGTGGAAAAGACGCGGCAGGTCGAAGGGCAGCTGCGGCAGAACCAGAAGCAGAATCACGCGCTCCGCTCCAGCCTCGCCAATGCGCGGCGCGCGGCCGAACATGATCATCTGACCGGCCTTCCCAACCGGCGCGCGTTCGAAGGCAGGTTGCGCGAGGAAGTCGCCACGGCGCGGAAGGAAGGACAGCCACTCGCCGTTGCTTTCTGTGATATCGATCATTTCAAGCTGATCAACGACACCCATGGGCATGACACGGGCGACAGGGTGCTGAAATTCGTCGCCGGGCTGCTGGCCAAGGCAAGCGACGACCAATGCCATGTGGCCCGTCACGGCGGCGAGGAATTCGTCATGCTGTTTCGCGGCAAGACGGCCGCGGAAGCGTGCGAGGCGGTGGACAGCGTCAGGCAGGATCTGGCGACCCGTAGCCTCGTCAACCGCACCAATGGCGAGCGGATGGAGCGGGTAAGCTTTTCGGCGGGCGTCGCCAATGTGCTCGCCCACGACGATCCGCGCACGGCGCTGAAGGCAGCTGACCGGGCGTTGTATCTGGCCAAGGAACATGGCCGCAACCGCGTCTATCTCGCAGTCGAGGGCGAGTGATCCTGCCTTAGAAGTCCGGCTTCTCATAATGGGGCGGCGGGGTGATCACCTCCATCCGCTCCGACAGCAGGGGACGGAAGGACGGGCGCGACTTGAAGCCTGCATACCAGCGCTTGACCGTCTCATGCCCGGCCCAGTCGATGCCTCCCAGATAGTCGGCAACCGACAGATGCGCCGCCGCCGTTATGTCGGCAAGGCTCATCGTACCGCCAGCCATCCAGCTGCGGTGATCGAGCAGATAGTCCATATAATCCATATGGACATTGGCCCGCTTCATGGCTTCGCGCAGCACGCGGGCGTCTGGCGGCGCCCGTTCGATCAGCCGCTTCTTCATCCGCTCGTGCAGTAGTGGGCCAACGACATCGCCGTAGAAATTCTGGTCGAAGAAGGCGACGAGCCGCCGCACCTCCGCCCTGCCCGCCGCCGTGCCGGAGATCAGCGGGAATTTCTCCACCGTCTCTTCGAAATATTCGCAGATCGCCTGGCTGTCGATCAGCGTCGATCCCTTTTCCTGGTCAACCATGACGGGCGTCGTGCCCGCCGGATTGAGATCAAGAAATTCGTCTCGCGCTTCCCAGGGCGATTCGCGTACCAGATCATAGCCGATCCCCTTTTCGCCCAGCAGCAGGCGCACCTTGCGGGAGAAGGGACAAAGCGGGAATTGGAAGAGCTGCCACATGGCCTCCTGTTAAGCGGAGCCAAGCGCTGCGAAAAGCGGCAAATGGCTGACACTCGCTTAAATGGGGGACGATAGTCGCGGAAACTTTGGCGGCGGGGCGACAATCCGGGGCTTCCGATGATCGCCTCTACCCTCTAGAGGGTCAGGCAACGCATAGGAAAGGATGATCGATGTCTGACGATTTTTTCCCGGTCCCTTCGGAATGGGCCGCTTCGGCGCTGCTCGACCGGGATGGACGTGAGGCAGATTATCAGCGGTCGATCGATGATCCGGAGGCCTATTGGCTGGAGCGTGCAGAGCGCCTCGACTGGCTGACTTTCCCCAGCAAGACGGACGAGAGCAGCTTCAACGAAGCGGATTTCGGCGTGAAATGGTTCGCCGACGGCGTGCTGAACGTCAGCGCCAACTGCATAGACCGGCATCTCGCCGAGCGTGGCGACCAGACCGCGATCATCTGGGAGCCGGACTCGCCGGACGGGGAGCCGCGCCGCTTCACCTACAAACAGGTTCATGAGGAAGTCTGCCGTTTCGCCAACGTCCTGAAAGCCGCAGGCACGAAGAAGGGCGACCGCGTCACCGTCTATCTGCCGATGATCCCGGAAGCGGCCTTCGCCCTCCTCGCCTGCGCGCGGATCGGCGCCATCCATTCGGTCGTCTTCGGCGGCTTCTCTCCCGAAGCGCTGGCGGGCCGGATCATCGACTGCGATTCCAACATCGTCATCACCGCCGATGAAGGCTGCCGCGCGGGCAGACAAGTGCCGCTCAAGGCCAATGTCGATGCCGCGCTGAAGGATTGCCCAAGCGTCAGGAAGGTCGTCGTGGTGCAAGCGACCGGCGGCGGCATCGCCATGCAGGACGGCCGCGACCTGTGGCTGCATGAGGAAGTGGCAAAGGTCTCCGCCGACTGCGCGCCCGAGCCGATGAACGCGGAAGATCCGCTGTTCATCCTCTACACCTCCGGTTCGACGGGCAAGCCCAAGGGCGTGCTGCACACAACCGGCGGCTATCTGCTGTGGGCGAGCCTTACCCATGAACTGTGCTTCGACTATCGCCCCGGCGACATTTACTGGTGCGCGGCGGACATCGGCTGGGTCACCGGTCACAGCTATATCGTTTATGGCCCGCTGGCGAATGGCGCTACGACGCTGATGTACGAGGGCGTTCCCAACTATCCCACCGCCAGCCGCATCTGGGAAGTGGTGGACCGTCATCAGGTGCAGACCATCTTCACCGCGCCCACGGCTCTGCGCGCATTGATGAAGGAGGGCGACGCGTTCGTGCGCTCCACCAGCCGCAAATCGCTGCGCCTGCTCGGCACCGTGGGCGAGCCGATCAATCCCGAGGCGTGGCGCTGGTATCATCATGTCGTGGGTGAGGATCGCTGCCCGATCATCGATACCTGGTGGCAAACCGAAACGGGTGGTGCGATGATCGCGCCGATGCCGGGCGCCACGGACCTGAAGCCCGGCTCCGCCACATTGCCGATGCCGGGCGTGATCCCGCAGATCGTCGACAGCGAAGGCAAGGTGCTGGAAGGCGCGGCGGAGGGCAATCTGGTCATCGCCGGAAGCTGGCCGGGCCAGATGCGCACCGTGTGGGGGGACCATGAGCGCTTCTTCCAAACCTATTTCACGACCTTCCCCGGCAAATATACGACCGGCGACGGAGCCCGCCGCGATGCGGACGGCTATTACTGGATCACCGGCCGCGTCGATGACGTCATCAACGTGTCGGGCCACCGCATGGGCACCGCCGAGGTCGAAAGCGCGCTGGTGCTGCACGAAGCGGTCGCCGAAGCGGCCGTGGTGGGCTTCCCCCACGACATCAAGGGGCAGGGCATCTACGCCTATGTCACGCTGAACAGCGGCGAGGAACCGAGCGAGGACCTGCGCAAGACGCTGGTCGCCTGGGTCCGCACCGAGATCGGCCCGATCGCGACGCCCGACGTCATTCAGTTCGCTCCGGGCCTGCCCAAGACCCGGTCGGGCAAGATCATGCGCCGCATCTTGCGCAAGATCGCTGAAGGCGAAGTGTCGGCACAGGCGCTGGGCGACACCAGCACCCTTGCCGATCCCTCGGTGGTGGACAATCTGGTCGCCAATCGGCAAGGATGACGCCTGATCTGGATCAGGAGACGCCCTTGGAACGCTACAGCCTGGTTGCTCGTACGCTGCACTGGGTCATGGCGATCCTGATCCTCTTCAATCTATGGTTGGGACTGGCGCACGAATCCCTGCCGGGCGACTGGCAGGTGATGCCGGTGCATAAATCGGTGGGCCTGACCGTACTGGCGCTGGCGGTCCTTCGGCTGGTTTGGCGTCTCACCCACCGCCAGACACCCTTGCCAGAGGGACTTCCCGCCTGGGAAAGGCTGGCCGCGAAGGTTACGCACTACAGCTTCTACGGCTTCATGCTGCTGGTGCCGCTTACCGGCTGGATCATGAGTTCTGCCGGGAGATATCCGCTGAACTGGTTCTTTCTGTTCGACGTGCCGAAGTTCGCGGTTACGAAGGATGATGCGATCGTCGGCTTTTCCGCCGAAGCGCATGAGATATTCGCCTTCGCCTGGATCGCCCTCCTCATCCTGCATGTCGCGGCGGCGCTGCGCCATCACTTCATCCTGAAGGATGACGTGCTGCGGCGGATGTTGGGTTAGACCCCCCCTGACCTCGTCACCCCAGCGGAAGCTGGAGTCTGTGCGAGATGCAGCTTTCGTTGGCATGACGGAACAGCTTTAGACCATTTCCCCGATCAGCAGCTTGGGCAACGCGCCGCTTTCACCCCTTGCTTCCGCCATGAAGCGGTTCTTGAGCATCGGCGTGCGCTGGACTGCGGCGAGGCCGAAACGGCGGATGGCAGAAGGAATGCGGCCGGGCACATCAAACAGCCGGACGAGTCCGTCCATGGCAACGCTGACCGACATCGCGTCCAGCCCCCGCCACCGCTGGTAGCGCGCCATCAACTGGGCGTCGCCGGGGTCTAGGCCAAGGCGCATGCCATCGACCAGCACCTCCACCAGCGCCGCGACGTCGCGAAACCCAAGGTTCAGGCCCTGCCCCGCGATCGGATGGATCGCATGGGCGCTGTCGCCGACCAAGGCCAGCCGCGTATCGGTGATCCGCGCGGCATGGTGGAAGCCCAACGGGTAGCTGGAGCGCGGACCTGCGAGTGATATCTCGCCCAGGAAGCCGCCCATTCGCTTCTGCGCTTCAGCAAGCCATGCCCGTTCGGACAATTTCAGCATCACCGGCGCCTGCTCGGTCGGCACTGTCCAGACGATGGCCGATCGCGTCCCCGGCAGCATCGGCAGCAGCGCGAAGGGGCCGCCGGGATAGAAAATCTCATAAGCCGTGTTGGCGTGCGGCACCTCATGATCGATCGCCGTCACCATGGCGGTGTGCTTATACTGCCAGCGCGTGGTGCGGATGCCTGCAGCTTCGCGGGTTGGGCTGTTTCGTCCCTCGGCCGCCACCAGCAGAGCGCCGTGCAGCATCTGCCCGCTGGCGAGCGTCAGGCTGACTCCGTCGGCATTGCGGTCGACATGGATGGCGCGGTCGGGCTGGAAGCGGATCAGATTCTCCGCCTTCTCGGCCGCTTGGGATAGGGCGATGCGCAGGTCGCGATTGGGGAACATGATCCCCATGACACCATCGTCCGCGTCAGGCGCGAAATCGAGAGCGCCGGGCTCCAGCCCGTCGCTTACCCAAATGCGGTCGATGGGGCAGCCTTTCCCGTCCAGCAGATCAGCCACACCGATGGCGGACAGCATCGCATAGCTGGTCGAGGAAATGGCGGACACGCGCCCATCGAACCCGACGGCGCTGGTCTCCACCGGATCGGCGGGATCGATGACGGCGCAACGCACCCCATGACCGGAAAGCGCAATGCCCAGGGTCAGCCCGACAAGGCCCCCGCCCAAGATGACGACGTCAAAACGTTGCATATGAGCTATCTAGGCGCTCGGCCGGGGAATGGGAAGCGGCGCGAGCCGCCTATTCATCCGTGCTCCTGCGAAGGCAGGAGCCTAGGCGTTTATTTAAGCTGGGCTCCTGCCTCCGCAGGAGCACGGCAAAGAAAATTTTTAAAGCTTGCGCACCCAGCCAGCGGGGTCGGCCACCGTCCCGCGCTGAATGCCGGTCAGTTCCGTGCGCAGTGCTTCGGTTACGATGCCGCCATCGCCATTGCCGATGGTGAAGTCGCCATCGACGCTCTTCACCGTGCCGATCGCGGTGACGACCGCCGCCGTGCCACAAGCGAACGCCTCGCGCAGCTTACCGCTCGCCGCATCGTCGCGCCATTGCGCGAAGCTGTAGGGCTCCTCGCGAACCTCATGCCCCTTGGCGCGGGCCAGCGTAATAATGCTGTTGCGGGTGATGCCGGGTAGGATCGTGCCCGACAGCGGCGGGGTAACGATCGACCCGTCGTCCATGACAAAGAATACGTTCATGCCGCCCAGTTCCTCGACCCACTTATGCTCTGCGGCGTCGAGGAAGACGACCTGATCGCAGCCATGCTTCGTCGCTTCCGACTGAGCCACCAGGCTCGCGGCATAATTGCCGCCGCACTTGGCAGCCCCCGTGCCGCCCTTTGCCGCGCGGGTATAATGTTCCGACACCCAGAGCGTGACCGCCTTCTTCCCACCCTTGAAATAGGCGCCAGCGGGCGAAGCGATGACGCAGAAGATATACTCCGCCGCCGGGCGCACGCCCAGAAAGCTTTCGCTCGCGAACATGAAGGGGCGCAGATACAGGCTTCCTTCGCCGCTGGGGATCCAATCGGCGTCGATCTTCACCAGTTCTTCGACGGCCTCCAGGAAGATGTCCTCCGGCAGGACCGGCATGGCCATGCGTTCCGCCGACTCGGCGAAGCGGCGGGCATTTTCCTCCGGCCGGAACATGGCGATGCTGCCATCCTCAAGCCGGTACGCCTTCATCCCTTCGAAGATTTCCTGGGCATAATGCAGCACGGCGCAGGCCGGATCGAGCTGGAACGGCTCACGCGGGCCGATGGCATGGCTGTGCCACCCCTGCCCTTCCGTATAGCGGATCGTCACCATATGATCGGTGAACAGGCGCCCGAAGCCCGGGTCCTCCAGCAATACGGCGCGCTGGTCAGCCGATACAGCCTTGCTGCTCGGGTTGACGGTAAAGCGCGACTTCTGCTGGACGTCCATGATCTATGCTCCTTTGGTAGGACCGGCCGCCTATGTCACAAACGGCTCGCGGAAACAATGGGTCATCAATACTGACCAATTTGTTGCACTTTCGAAAGGGCCGCTCGCTGCCTGCTGGCATCTTGGCGCAGGGCGGCGGCGCGCTTATGCCGCAGCCATGCACTTTTTCTCGGACAATGCGACACCGGTCTGCCCGCAAGTGATGGCGGCGATGGCTGCGGCTGATGTCGCGGACCATGGCTATGATGGCGACGCGTGGAGCGCACGGCTGGACGGCGCATTTTCCGACCTGTTCGGCACCCCGGTTCGCGCGCTGTGGGTCGCGACCGGCACCGCGGCGAACAGCATCGGCCTTGCGTGCCTGTGCCCGCCCTATGGCGGCATCCTGGCCCATGAAGAATCGCATATCGTGGTGGACGAATGTGGAGCGCCCGGCTTCTACACCCATGGCGCAAGCCTGATGAGCTTGCCCGGTGATGGCGCGAAGCTCTCCCCCGAAACGTTGATCGAGCGGCTGAAGGCGATCCGCCCGGACGTGCACCAGATCCCGGCCCGCGCGATCAGCATCACCCAGGCCAGCGAATATGGCCGCGTCTATACGTCGGAGGAGGTTGCGGCGATTGGCGAGGTGGCGCGGGATCACCGCTTCGGCCTGCACATGGACGGGGCGCGCTTCGCCAATGCTGTCGCGCATCTGGGTTGTCATCCCGGCGATATCAGCTGGCGCGCCGGGGTTGATGTCCTGACCTTTGGTTGCGTCAAGAATGGCGGCATGGTGGGTGAGGCGCTGCTCTTCTTCGGCAGCCAAGCGGATGCGCGCGCGTCCGAAGCGGCGCGCTGGCGCAAGCGCGGTGGACACCTGCTGTCCAAGGGGCGCTATCTTGCCGCGCAGATATTGGCGATGCTGGAGGATGACCTCTGGCTGCGCAATGCGCGGGCCGCCAATGCCGCAGCCGCCGCGTTGGCGCAGGCCGTCCCGGATCGGCTGCTTCATCCCGTCGAGGCTAACGAGCTGTTCATCCGCCTCTCTTCTGCCGAAGCGGCAAGTCTGCGCGGGCAGGGCTTCGACTTTTACGACTGGGGAGAGGGGGCGGCGCGCCTCGTCACCAATTGGGCGCAGGAAGCGGGCGCGGTCCAGCCGCTCGCCGACGCACTCAGGTCGCTTGCATGAGCGGATCGTCGGAGGCGAAGGGCGGCGTCATCCTGCCTTTCCTGCTGGTCACGCTGATCTGGAGTTCGACCTGGATCGTCATCCGCGATCAGCTGGGCGCGGTGCCGCCGAGCTGGTCGGTCTGCTACCGGTTCCTGCTCGGAGCGGCTGGCATGGCGCTATTCGCGATGATCCGCCGTGTGCCGTTGCGATTGCCGCCAGCCGGTATCGCCTTTGCAGGCGCGCTCGGTGTCGCGCAGTTCGTGCTCAACTTCAACTTCGTCTATCGGGCAGAACATTATCTGACCTCCGGCGTCGTCGCGACCGTCTACGCGCTGCTGCTGATCCCCAATAGTATCCTCGCCTGGATCGCGTTTCGCCAGCCGGTCAGCCGCTCCTTCATCCTGGGTTCGCTGGTGGCGATCGCGGGCATCATGTTGCTGCTGCTGCGCGAATATCGCGCTGCGCCGGTGTCCGCCGAGGCAGTTCTGGTCGGCATCGCGCTCAGCGTCGCTGGCCTGCTCAGCGCGTCCAGCGCGAACGTCATGCAGGGGATGCAGATCGCCCGCCGCCTGCCGATGGCGGCTGTGCTCACCTGGGGCATGCTGATCGGCAGCGCCGTCGACGCGACCTATGCATGGGCGACCGTCGGGCCGCCTGTGATCGAGTGGCGCGCGGGCTATCTGTTCGGCATCGCGTGGCTGGGCATTGCGGGGTCGGTGGTGACCTTCCCACTCTATTTCGAGCTTATCCAGCGGGTGGGGCCGGGACGAGCAGCCTATAGCAGCGTGCTTATTCCCGTGATCGCCATGCTGATTTCCACGGTTTTCGAGGATTATCGCTGGTCGACGCTAAGTGCGGCAGGCGCGGTGCTGGCCGTGGCGGGCATGGTGATCGCGCTGCGGGCGAAAACGGCCTAGCGGCGCAGTCCCGGCTCATAATGGCGTTTTGCCGCATTCACCCGATCGATCAGGCTGGCGAGTGACTGGGGCGCGGGGGTCGCGGCTTCGGGCATCGCCAAGCGGCTCATGCGCTGGCTGAGCGCGGCGAAGTTGCGGTCGATCCGTTCCATGGCGACAAGTCCCTGCAAAAGCTGTGGGACCATCCATGGGGCGCTTTGGTTAACAGGGCGTAAGTGATGCGGCAGCCTGAGTCATTCCGCCGCGGCAAGGCAGGCGGCCAGGCCTTCGCGATAGGTGGGGTAGCGCGGTGCCCAGCCGAGAAGCCGCTTGGCCCGGCCGTTCGCCACACGCCTGTTCTCCGCATAGAAGGACAGCGCCATGGGCGACAGTTGCGCCTCCTCCAACGATAATAGCGGCGGCAGCGGCGCGCCGAGCATGGCGCAGGCCGCCTCGATCAGACGGTTCTGAGCGCAGGGCAGATCGTCGGAAAGATTATAGATGCCGGGCGGTCCATCGAAGGACGCGATAATGCCGCTGACGATATCATCCACATGAGCGCGGCTGAAAATCTGATCGGGCAGGTCGATGCGGTGCGCCTTGCCATCGCGCACCCGCTCGATCGCCGACCTGCCCGGGCCGTAAATGCCGGGAAGGCGGAAACAGCGCATGTCGTCACGCAGCGCGCGCCAGTCGCTGTCTGCCTGCACCCGGGCGGCACGGCGGCCGGAGCCGATGGGGCTGGCTTCGTCCACCCACGCCCCCGCAGCATCGCCATAAACGCCGGTCGCGGAAAGATAGCCGCTCCATAGCGCCGGGGCGGCGGCGATCGCCGTGCCGTAACGGGCCAGGACCGGGTCCGCCCCGCCCTCAGGCGGCACGGAGGAAAGGATGTGCGTCGCCTTGGCGATGCTGGCGCGCACGGCATCGCCGTCATCGAAGGCGATCGCCTCGGCATCGGCGGCGCGGCGGACCCCGGTAACCTCCCACCCCTCTCCGCGCAGGCGAGCGGCCAGCCGGGACGCGGTGTAACCCATGCCGAGGATCAGCATATGAGGGATGGCAGCGACCCTCCCGAACTAGACGGTAAAGCTTTCGCCGCAGCCGCAGCTGCCCTTGGCATTGGGGTTGTTGAAGACGAACCCGGCGGTGAAGTCATCCTCCACCCAATCCATCGTCGATCCGACGAGATAGAGCACCGACGCGCCGTCGATATAGAAGACGCCGCCGGGCGTTTCGATCTTCTCGTCGGACTTCGCTTCCTCGGTCACATAGTCGACCGAATAAGCGAGGCCAGAGCAACCGCGGCGCGGCGTGGACAGCTTGACGCCGATCGCCCCTTCAGGAGCCTGACGCATCAGGTCGGCGATGCGCTGTTCCGCACTCGGCGTCAGGATGACAGCGGCAGGGCGCGCGCGGGTCTTGGTGGTCGTCTCGGTCATTTTGTTCCTCTTCTCCCCTCCCGCAGGCGGGAGGGGTCGGGGGTGGGTTCGTGCCGCGCAAAGCTCGCTCCGCTCGCGCCCACCCCTTGGTCCCCTCCCGCTTGCGGGAGGAGAAATGGTTAGAGCATCCCCAGTTCCAGTTTCGCCTCGTCGCTCATTTTCTGCGGGTCCCATGGCGGGTCCCAGACGAGATTCACCTGCGCGTCCCCCACGCCCGGTACGGCACCGACGCGTAGTTCGACTTCGCCGGGCATCGATTCAGCGACCGGGCAATGCGGCGTCGTCAGCGTCATGGTCACGACCGCATGGCCGTCTTCCGTCACATCGACGCCATAGACGAGGCCGAGATCATAGATATTCACCGGAATTTCCGGGTCATATATCTCTTTGAGCGCGTCGATGATCGCTTCATACAGGTCGCCGCCCGGCTCGCCCTTCGGCGCTTCGCTGGGCTTGGCGTTCAGGAAGCCGTCCAGATAGTCGCGCTGGCGCGGAGCTGCCTCAGCCGCCGTCTCCTCCACGCGCGCCTTGGGCGGGGCGTCAACCGCCTCCACCTCTTCCACCCGGATCTGGCGTTCCCCGGAATTTACCTCAGTCATTGACGAAGATCTTCCTCACTCGCTCTATGCCCTTGACCAGGGCATCGACATCGCCCTCGTCGCTATAGATGCCGAAACTGGCCCGCGCCGTCGCTTCGACGCCCAGATGCCGCATCAGCGGCTGCGCGCAATGATGCCCGGCGCGGATCGCGACACCCGTTTCGTCCAATATGGTGCCGACATCGTGCGGATGCACCCCCTCGACTTCAAAGGAGAGGATACCCGCACTGTCCTCCGGCCCGAAAACCCGCACGCTGTTGATGCTCTCCAACGCGGCCCGCGCCTTGCCGACCAGCGCGCATTCATGCGCATGGATCGCGTCGAGGCCGATCGCCTGCACATAATCGATCGCGGCGGACAGGCCGACGACGCCGGTGATATGCGGCGTCCCCGCTTCGAACCGGGTCGGCGCGGGCGCGTAGGTGGTTTTCTCGAACGTCACCTTGTCGATCATCGACCCGCCACCCTGATAGGGCGGCATGGCGTCCAGCAGTTCCTTGCGGCCCCACAGCACGCCGATCCCGGTCGGGCCGTAGAGCTTGTGCGCGGAAAAGACATAGAAGTCGCAATCGAGCGCCTGCACATCGACGGCAAGGCGCGGCACCGCCTGGCATCCGTCGATCAATATCTTCGCGCCCACGCTGTGGGAGATGTCTGCTGCGCGGCGCACATCAAGCACGCTGCCCAGCACATTCGACACATGGGCTAGCGCGACCAGCTTGTGCGCAGGCGTGATCATCGCGGCCATGGCTTCGAGGTCGATCCTGCCATCCGCCGTGAGCGGCACGACATCGATCGCCGCGCCGACACGTTCGGCGACGATCTGCCAGGGGACGATGTTGCTGTGATGCTCCAACATCGACAGTAGGATGCGGTCGCCCGCCTTCAACTGCGTGTCTGCCCAGCTATGCGCGACCAGGTTGATCCCCTCGGTCGCGCCGCGGACATAGACGATCTCGCTATCGGAAGCCGCGCCGATGAATTGCGCGACCTTGCGCCGCGCCGCTTCATAGGCGAGCGTCATGTTGGCGGAGCGTTCATAAACGCCGCGATGGACGGTCGCATAGTCGGGGCCGTAGGCGCGGGCAATCGCGTCGATGACAGCGGTGGGCTTTTGCGCGGTGGCGGCGCTGTCGAGATAGTGCCAGCTGCCGACGCCGGGGAAATCGTCCCTTAATTTCAGCAAACCGTTCGGGCTGAGCCTGTCGAAGCCTTCTCCTGTCTTTGAAGAGAGTTGAAGCCCCTCATCAGGCTCAGGGCGAACGGAGGACGGATCACCACTCATACCAAATCTTCCAGCTTGGCCAGCGCAGCCGCCTCCAGCCTGTCCTTGACTGCCTCATCAGCCACATCGTCGAACACGCCAGCAACGAAGGCCTTCAACAGCAGCGTCTTGGCAGTCGCCGGGTCCATCCCCCGCGACGCCATGTAGAACAGCGCCTGACGGTCCAGTTCACCCACGGTTGCGCCATGGGCGCATTTCACATCGTCGGCGTAGATTTCCAGTTCCGGCTTGGCATTGGCCGTGGCAGTGCGATCGAGCAACATGACCTTCACCGACTGAAAGGCATCCGTGCGCTGCGCATCGCGCGCGACATTGATCGACCCGAGATAGCTGCCCGTCGCCCGCTGGCCCAGGATGGAACGGATCGTCTGTCCGCTGGTCGCGTCCGGCTCGGCATGGGTGACCGAGGTGATGATTTCCAGCACCTGATCCCCGCCGCCGATGATCGCGCCGTTGAGTTCGAAGTGGCTCCCCTTGCCCAGCGTCACCTTAAAGGTCACGCGGCCGAGCTTGCCGCCGATGTTCAGCACATGAAAGTCGCACCGCGCTCCGTCCGCGATCGTGATGACATAGTCATGCACCGCCGCTGCGCCATCGCTGGCGTCCTGCAACAGATGGTGGCGGGACGTTTCTCCGGCCGCGACGTCGATCCGCGTCGGCGCAGGCGTCGGCCAAATGGAGGCTACCGCCTCCAGATCGCTATAGCGCCATTCCTCTTGCTTGCGCGTGGGCAGGGCGAGCGCGGTCATGACCGAACCTCCTCCGCGCCTCCGCGCCTCCGCGTGAGCACAATCATTTCACGCGGAGAGGCGGAGACACGGAGAGAAAGGGAAGTGCCTGCGGCGCTCATGCAGCGACCACCTCCGCATAGCCCTCGCGCTCCAGTTCCAGCGCGAGTTCGGGGCCGCCGGACTTCACTATCCGGCCGCCAGCCAGCACATGGACATAGTCCGGCTTCACATAGTCGAGCAGCCGCTGATAGTGGGTGATGAGCAGCACCGCCTTGTCCGGCTTGCGCATGATCGCATTGATCCCCGCCCCCACGATCTTGAGCGCGTCGATGTCCAGGCCGGAGTCGGTTTCGTCCAGGATCGCCATTTTCGGATCGAGAATGCCCATCTGCACCATTTCGGCGCGCTTCTTCTCGCCGCCGGAAAAGCCGACATTCACCGGGCGCTTCAGCATCTCCATGTCGAGACCCAGCAGGCCTGCCTTTTCCTTGGCGAGCTTGATGAACTCGCCACCCGACAGCGGCTCCTGCCCGCGCGCCTTGCGCTGAGAATTCAGGCTCTCGCGCAGGAATTGCAGGTTGGACACGCCGGGAATCTCGACGGGGTATTGGAAACCGAGGAACAGGCCTGCTGCGGCACGCTCATGCGGCTCCATGCTGAACAAGTTCACACCGTCCAACGAGGCAGCGCCGCCGGTCACTTCATAGCCCGGACGCCCGCCCAGCGTATAGGCCAGCGTCGACTTGCCCGCGCCGTTCGGCCCCATGATCGCATGGACCTCGCCCGCATTGATGGAGAGCGACAGACCTTTCAGGATCGCCTTGCCGTCGATCTCGTTGGCCAGATTTTCGATCGTCAGCATGCGTTATCCCTTGTGCGCGCGCTGGAGCGTCCGCGCGGTCCAGAAGGCCATGTCCCGCACGTCGCCCGGCGCGGGGAACAGCGTGTCGATATGGCGCTTGATCGGCATATAGGGCCACCAGTCGGCGCCGGGTTCAGGCGAACCCTTTTCCAGCAGCCCGGTCACGAACTCCGTCACCGGCCCCATGCGGGCGAGGTTCGGCGCCTTCGCCTTGTGGAAAGCCTTGTCGCTTTTCAGCTTTTCGGTGAAGGCGACGTCGCCCTTCTCCAGAGCCGCACGGCATTCGGCCTCATAGGCGTCGAGATCGCCGAAATCCTTGCGCGCGCGCGCTTCCAGCTCGCCGTCTTCCAGCTCATAGTCTTCGGTCAGGATGCGGATCGCGGCCGTCCATGACTGGCCATTGCCGACATCCTCCGCGAAATCGGCCAGGGCATCCTGAATATCGTCTTCGTCGCTCAAAGGTCTTGGTCCTCAACAAGGGAAAGCCCCTCCCCTTCAGGGGAGGGGTTGGGGTGGGGGCTAGCCCAACGATCCGGCGCCTGTTCCAGTGCGCCGAAGATCGCGGCACAAACCCCATCGATATTGTGCATCACCTCCTGATTGGCGATGCGGATGATTCGGTAGCCCATCTCGCTCAGCACGGCGTCGCGCCGATCGTCGGATCCCGCCGCATGCGTATCGCCGTCAACCTCGACGATCAGCGCCTTTTGCGCGCAGAGAAAGTCAGCGATGTACGGGCCGATCACGGATTGGCGACGGAATTTGTAACCGCCGAGTTGCGAGCGGTTGAGTTTCGTCCACAGGCGCTTCTCTGGCTCCGTTGGATCGCAGCGCATTTCGCGGGCGAAGCCTGCCAGTTCAGCGAGGCGTCCAGAGGATAGCCCCCACCCCCGGCCCCTCCCCTGAAGGGGAGGGGAGTTTGAGCGCTTCGCTTGGTCGAGAGGCGTCAAATCCCTCAACCGACCGAACCCTCCAGCGAAATCCCCAACAGCTTCTGCGCCTCCACTGCGAACTCCATCGGCAGCTGTTGCAGCACCTCGCGGGCGAAGCCGTTGACGATCAGGCCGACCGCCGCCTCCTGATCCAGCCCGCGCTGCATCGCGTAGAACAGCTGATCATCGCTGATCTTGCTGGTCGTCGCTTCATGCTCGATCTGCGCGCTCGGGTTGCGCACCTCTATATAAGGCACGGTATGTGCGCCGCATTTGTCGCCGAGCAGCAGGCTGTCGCACTGGGTGAAGTTGCGCACGCCCTCCGCGCCCGGCGCTACGCGCACCAGCCCGCGATAGGTGTTGTTCGAACGCCCGGCGCTGATCCCCTTGGACACGATGGTCGAGCGGCTGCCCTTGCCATTGTGGATCATCTTCGTGCCGGTATCGGCCTGCTGCAGATTGTTGGTGAGCGCCACCGAGTAGAATTCGCCTACGCTGTTCTCGCCGTTCAGCACGCAGCTGGGATATTTCCAGGTGATGGCGGAGCCGGTCTCGACCTGCGTCCAGCTGACCTTGCTGTTCTTGCCCTGGCACAGCGCCCGCTTGGTGACGAAATTATAGATGCCGCCCTTGCCCTGCTCATCGCCGGGATACCAGTTCTGGACGGTGCTGTACTTGATCTCCGCATCATCCAGCGCGACCAGTTCCACGACCGCCGCGTGCAGCTGGTTCTCGTCGCGCATCGGCGCGGTGCAGCCTTCGAGATAGCTCACATAGCTGCCCTCGTCCGCGACGATCAGCGTGCGTTCGAACTGACCCGTATTCTCAGCATTGATGCGGAAATAGGTGGACAGCTCCATCGGGCAGCGCACGCCCTTGGGGATGTAGACGAAGGTGCCGTCGGAAAAGACAGCGCAGTTCAGTGTGGCAAAATAATTGTCATGCATCGGCACGACCTTGCCCAGCCACTTCTTTATCAGCTCGGGATATTCGCGCACCGCCTCGCTGATCGAGCGGAAGATGACGCCCGCTTCCTCCAGCTCCTTGCGGAAGGTGGTGGCGACGGAAACGCTGTCGAACACCGCATCCACCGCGACCTTGCGGCTGCTCTTGACGCCCGCCAGCACTTCCTGCTCGGCAATGGGGATGCCGAGCTTCTCATAGGTCGCGCGAATCTCGGGATCGAGTTCGTCGAGCGAGTCCAGCTCCGCCTTCTTCTTCGGCTCGGCGTAATAATAGGCGTCCTGATAGTCGATCGGCGGGATGTTGAGCTTGGCCCAGTCGGGCGCTTCCATCTTCTGCCACATGGCAAAGGCCTTCAGCCGCCAGTCGAGCAGCCATTCCGGCTCCTTCTTCTTGGCGGAAATGAAGCGGACCGTGTCCTCATTCAGCCCCTTGGGCGCGAAGTCCTGCTCGATGGCGGATGACCAGCCATGTTCGTAGGCCGAGGCGCGCTCCGCGGCCTCATGCGCTTCCAGGTTGCGAATAGTGGTCGTCTCTTCGGTCATGCCATTTCTCGTGTCAAACTGGCGATCGTCACCCCGGCCAGTGCCGACCGGATCGCATTGTTCGCGACATTCATGTGCGGGCGTACGCGGCAACCCTGTTCCAGCGTGCAGTCGTGCGCGCCCTGTTCGGCGCAAGCGGTCATGGCAATGGGCCCTTCCACCGCCTCCACGACATCCACCAGCGTGATGGCCGCCGCAGGCCGCGCCAGCCGAACCCCGCCGCCGGTCCCGCGACTCGATTCGAGCAGCCCCGCAGCCGACAAGCGGCTCACCAGCTTCTGCGCTGTCGGCAGAGGAATGCCCGTTTCGCTGGCAAGCGTGGTCGCATTCATCTTAGCGCCACCGCAATGGCGGGCGGCGGCCGACATCAGCACCACGGCATAATCTGCGAAACTCGAAAGCCTCATCCTGGCCAAGCGTCCCGGTTGCGAACCATTCTCAAATCGGATCGAATCAATCCGATTGCGCATGTGGTCGCGCGGGCACGCGGAATCAAGCCATTTCTAAAGTGGCAGCCGCCTCAACTGAAACGGTTCAGCACGGCCACGTCCCCGCCCAGCGAGCGGCGCAACAGGGTAAGCTGGGCGACCGCCGTCGGCTCGGTCTGCAACTGATGCGGGGTCAAGCCGATGAAATGCTTGATCTCCCGGATGAAATGCGACTGGTCGTAGAAGCGGCCATCCTCGCACAATTCCTGCCAGCTATGTTGGTCGAGCGCGATACGCGCACTGCACCGCAGCGCCCGGTATTTGCGCGCCAGCAGCTTGGGCGGGCAACCATAATAGCGGTTGGTCATCCGGGCGAGCTGGCGCGGAGACAATCCGGTTTGCTCCACCAGCGCTTCGATCCGGGGCGATCCTTCCCCCATCAGCCAGTTGTCCACGGCTTCCAGCAGCCGCCAGCTCGTTTCCGGCAAAGGCCTAACCCATTGCGCCAGCACCGACCAGCAGCAGGCGGCAATCGCTTCGGGATCGTGCATGCCCTTAAGCCGGGTCAGCAGCGCGGCCATGGCGCCGTTTTTCTCCGCGCTCATGTCACGCAGCCGGTCCGCGAGCAGGCTGGCATCGCCTCCGCCCAGGCTGACCCAGCCTGCGGGCAGGAGTGAGATGCCGACGACGCAGGCGGGGCCGTTCAGCTCGAACCGCGTCGCTCCCAAAGTGGGGCCGAGCAGGCAGATTTCCGGAGTCGCGGCCACCGTCCCGTCATGGAAATGATAATCGCCCGCCCCCGCGACCATGAAGCGCAATTGCGGAACATCCGCACGCGTCACGTCAAGATAGCGGTCGGCGCTTTCGGTAAAGATGTAGACGGAGCCGAAATAGGCATGCAGCGGGTCAGGCGGAGCGAAATAGCGGAGTTTGACCGGCCCCTGCGCCGCTTCCACAGTATAGGAAAGCGACGGATCGCCACCCTTTTCCACTCTCTGTGGCATCCCCCCGGATGCGCTGTCGCGATGCGGCCCCATAATCACCCCACAGCTGCACTATGAAGCTTCTTTGCTGCTGCGCAAGAGAGATACTGAGGCAACGAAGGTTTTTTCCGAACCGATTCGAAAAAAATGACCCGGCGCTTTTACACGCCGGGCCAGTAAAAGGTCTCGTTAGCCATATGGCCAAGAGCCTTCGGGTCGCAGCACGGTCATAAATCCGAATCGGATCGGCTTGATTGGATGAATCGGACATTAAGCGCGCAAAAATGCCACCAATATGAATGATTTGGCGGCTAATTTGTCCTTCTCGGCCAACTGTTGCGCCATTGTCACAGCGACTCGACGGGGAAGATCGGCGATGGCATAGCGCGCCCATGTCCTACCGCCTCGTTCGCCCGCTCTTTTTCGCGCTTGATGCAGAGCGCGCGCATCATCTGTCTGTCGCGCTGCTGCGCATGATGCCATTCGCCGCTCCCCCAGCGCCCGACGCTGCCCTGACCCATACCGTGGCAGGTATCAGCTTCCCCAACCCAGTCGGGCTGGCGGCGGGCTATGACAAGGAAGGGCTGGTCGCGCACAAGATGCATGCGCTGGGCTTCGGCTTTGCGGAGCTCGGGACGCTGACCCCCATGCCGCAGCCGGGCAATCCCCAGCCGCGCCTGTTCCGGTTGGTGGAGGATCGCGCCGTCATCAACCGCATGGGCTTCAACAATGGCGGCCTCGCTGCTGCGGCCGAGCGGGTGGCAAAGCGCCGCCGTCCGGCCGGTCAAGGTGCAGCGCCGGTGATCGGCATCAATATCGGCGCGAACAAGGACGCGGCCGATCGCATCGCGGACTATGTGACCGGCGTCACCTGCATGGCGCCGCTCGCCGACTATCTCACGGTCAACATTTCGTCGCCCAACACGCCGGGCCTGCGCGCGTTGCAGGACAGGGCGGCGCTGGACCAGCTGCTGGGGGCCGTAATGGCGGCGCGCGGCGCGGACCGCACCCCCATTTTCCTGAAGGTCGCCCCCGACCTTGAGCCAGCCGATGTCGAGGATATCGCCGCCGCCTGCCTTGACCATCAAGTCGATGCGCTGATCGTGTCCAACACCACCATTTCGCGCCCGCCGCTCCGCTCCGCCCATGCGGGGGAAAGCGGCGGATTGTCGGGTGCGCCTCTCAACGACCTGTCGCTTCAGCGGATCAGGGATTTTCGGCGGATATTGGGTAATCGCCTGCCCCTGATCGGCGTTGGCGGCATCGGCAATGCGGAACAGGCCTATGCCCGGCTCCGCGCGGGGGCGAGCCTGATCCAGCTGTACAGCGCGCTCGTCTATGAAGGGCCCTTTCTCGCCAAACGCATCAATGTGGGACTGAAAAAGCTGATGGCGCGGGACGGCTTCACGCATATCAGCCAGGCCATCGGCATCGACAGCTGATCTTGACCTTTGATCTCAGGGGCTTGCGGCGGACCGGCTGGACGATAGTGTGCGGGGGATGACGCCTCGCCTCGCTGGCCTGCTGGCCCCCTTTGCCTTTGTTTTCTTCTACACTGCGCCGGCCGTGGCGCGCGAACCCGTTTCGCTCAATGCGACGGTTTCGGCTGCCGATCCGCGCGCCGCGGCGGCGGGGCAGGAAATCCTTTGGCAGGGCGGCAGCGCGACGGATGCCGCGATCGCCATGATGCTCGCGCTCAATGTCGTCGAACCGCACAATAGCGGCGTCGGCGGCGGCGGCTTCCTGGTGCATCATGATGGCGAGACGGGAGTGCTTGAATCGATCGACGGGCGCGAAACCGCGCCTGCGGCGGCGCGGCCGGATCGCTTCATCGGGGCGGATGGCCAGCCGCTCGATTTCCGCTCCGCCTGGCCCGGCGGCTATTCGGTGGGCGTGCCGGGGAATGTGCGGCTCGCCTGGGAAGCGCATCGTAAATGGGGCAAGCTCCCCTGGGCAAGCCTGTTCGCACCCGCAATCCGCCTTGCCGAAGAAGGGTTCGAAGTGCGCCAGCGTCTCGACACCGCGATGAAGGCCGTGGCGCCGATCTGGGCCGATTTCCCGGAAATACAGAAGTTCTTCTGGGTGGATGGCGCCCCTGCCCCGATCGGCACGACGCTCAGGAACCCTCCGCTTGCCGCCCTCTTCCGGCGCATCGCGACAGAAGGGCCTGACGCCTTCTACAAGGGGGAGACCGCGCGGGCGATCGCCGCCACTGTCACCAGCGCCCCCAAAAATCCCGTGCCGATGACGGAGGCCGACATTGGCGCCTATCAGGTGAAGGCGCGCAAGCCGGTTTGCGGCCCTTATCGCGGCTACAGCATTTGCGGCATGGGGCCGGCCTCTGCGGGCGGCATCACCGTGCTGCAGATATTGGGCATGGTCGAACGCTTTCCGCTCAATCAATGGGGCAAGGATGATCCGCGTTCCTGGCATGTCATCGGTGAAGCCATGCGCCTTGCTTATGCCGATCGGGACAAGTGGCTCGGCGATCCGGAATATGTGTCCGTGCCGATCGCCGGGCTGATCGATCCCGATTATCTCAGGAAGCGGTCGGCGCTCATTGCGCTTGGCCGGTCGCTCAACGACTATCGCCCCGGCACGCCGCCCGGCGCTGAAGCCCGCACCGCCGCCGCGCCGCAACCGGAAAGCGGCACCAGCCATTTCGTCGCCATCGACCGCGACGGCGACATCGCCGCCTGGACGTCCACCATCGAAAGCTTCTTCGGCAGTCAGTTGATCGCCAACGGGGTCATCCTCAACAATGAACTGACCGACTTCAGCTTCACGCCCGAGAAAAATGGCGCGCCGGTCGCCAACCGGGTGGAACCGGGCAAGCGGCCCCTGTCCTCCATGTCCCCCACCATCGTTTATGACGGCAAGGGAACGCCTGTCTTCACAATCGGCGCGGCTGGCGGGCGGACGATCATCATGCAGGTGACAAAGGCGATCATCGCGCATTTCGACTGGGGCCTGTCAGCACAGGACTCGATCGCGCTAGGGCTGGAGTTCTTCGACGCCAAAGGCCTTGTGCTGGAGAAGGGGACGGCGCTGGAGGCATTGAAGGCGCCGCTGGAGGCCTGGGGCCACACGGTCACGATCGCACCGCTTGGCCTCAAGGCGAATGCGGCGGAACGCGGAACTGACGGGCGGTGGCAGGGCGCGGCTGACCCCAGAAGCCCCGGCGTGTCGCTCCAGGAATAGCCTTCCCCCGCTCAGTGAACAGCCCGCTCCCCCCCACGGGTTGTGGACGGAAACATCACCCCTTCAAATCCAGCCCCGCGACGTTGAACTCAAACGGAAAGCTCTTGTCCTTGGGGCCGATCACCAGATTGACCTTCAGCAGCTTGGTCCCCTTGATCGCCTGATCCGCCTTGGCTGCGGGCAGCACCTCTAAGCCGTCCTTATTCTCCGTCATCCGCCCGCGCCATTCATGGCTCTTGCCGTCGTCGGTCACGGCGGTCACGCGGCAGTCGGACAGGTCGCAGCTGAAGGGCGCGCCCACCAGCTTCACCGTCACCTGCGCGCCGCCTTCCGCCATCGGCTGGACCAGCAGCACCGAGAAAGTGTCTTGCGCCGTCATGGTCTGCACGCTGTTGGCGCTGCCGATATAAGCGACCTTGGGCTTGCCCGCCTGCCCGCCTTCATATTTCCATTGCTGACCGATCTGCTCGCGCTGCGTCGGCCCTTCTTTCTCACCGCCGGAGCAGCCCGCCAGCATGCCGATAGCCGCCAGCATCCACAGGCTTCGCATCGCGCATCTCCTCATCATCCGTTTCGATCACGGAAGGAGAACGCCGGGACGTCAGCAGGTTTCCTTATGTCAACTGTAGCGTTCCGCCGTCTGCCGGATCAGCGCGATCATGTTGGGGATGCCCTGTGTCCGGTTGGAGCTGAGCTGATTCTTGAGGTCGAAGGGCGCCAGATCGCCTTCGATCTCGGCTGCCGCGATTTCCGCTGGCAGCTGGTCCTGCACCGTCAGCAGGACAAGCGCGATGATCCCCTTCGTGATCGCGGCATTGCTGTCCGCGAGGAAATGGAGGCGGCCATCATCGCGCACGGTGGGATAGACCCACACCGCCGCCGAACAGCCCCGCACCAGCGTCGCATCGGTCTTGAGCGCATCGGGCATCGGTTCCAGCGCGCGGCCAAGGTCGATCAGCAGCCGATAGCGGTCATCGGCATCAAGAAATTCATATTCTTCCTGAAGATCGGCAAGGGCGGGCGCTTTGGTCATAGCCCGCATATAGGCAGAAAAGCGGCCCGCGAAAGCCGCTTTTCCTCACGTCATGGATCAACGCCCGCCGCGATCGCCTCCAGCTTGCGGATGCGCTCCTTGAGGTCCGCCATCTCGATCCGCGTGCTTCCCATGGCCGTAACGCGTTCCACGGGACGGCCAAGCTCCGCGCGCTTGAGCGCTAGCCACCCGTCCCATCCGCGCAGCGCCGCCCCCGCGACGATCAGCAGCCCAAGCAGGCTTCCCATTACCATGGTCAGCGTGAAAGCCATGTCCTGCATATGACCCTCCGACGCTCCGTTCAGCGCAGGCTTTCGATCTCGTCCGCCAGCCTTTTGTTGCGGCTGGTGTAGAAAGTCTCGATGTCCGCCAGCCGCCGGTCGATGTCGCGGAACTTCGACCGCACGTCGCGCGCGGATCGCGCCGGATTGGTGCGCACGCCCTGCCAGAATTTTTCATCGTCCCGATCGGCATAGAGGCCAAGCGGCTTGTTCTCACCGAAATAGGCGACCGCGAAATAGGCGATCAGCGACCAGGGGAAGGCGCCCATCAGCGTCACCAACACTGCGCCGACGCGCACCCAGGTCACGTCGATGCCGGTATAATCGGCGATGCCTGCGCATACGCCCATCCATTTGCCATTCTGCTTGTCGAGGTAGAATTTGGTACGGCGCGCAGCCATGTCAGTTCCTCCTGTCG
The DNA here is from genome assembly GCF_054771735.1 of Sphingobium sp. TomMM35A. Taxonomy (NCBI): domain Bacteria; kingdom Pseudomonadati; phylum Pseudomonadota; class Alphaproteobacteria; order Sphingomonadales; family Sphingobiaceae; genus Sphingobium; species Sphingobium sp. TomMM35A. Next base: position 2,399,301 of record NZ_BSRC01000001.1, on the reverse strand, counting down.
AGGTTCGGGCGATCGAAATCATAGCTATCGTCGGGCGCGGGGCGCGCCGGACGGAAATCGGGATTGTCGGCGGCGACGATCCGCTCGACCGTCTGCAACCGGTCCTCCAGCCGCCGGGCGAGCAGGTGCAGCTCATCGAGCAGCCGCTCATCCTCGTCGGTGATCTTGGGCGCCTGCTTCCACTTGGTCGTATAGTGCAGGATCAGCCAGGGCATGCCGATAAACAGCATGCCGCAGATCATGATCGGCAGAAACACATCCTCCATGCGTCACACTCCCTATTCGTCTGGCGGGTTCAGGCGGGCCGGTTCATGCTGGCCTTGAGCGCTGCGAGTTCGGCGTCCACCTTGTCGGCGGATTGCAATTCGGCAATCTCCTCCTCCAGTGTCTTGGGCTGCTGGCCAAGGTTGAAGGCATCCGCCCGCCCTTCTGCCAGGTCCGCCCGCCGTTCGAGCATGTCGAACCGGGCAAAGGCCTCGTTCACCTTTTCACCGGCATAGGCTTCGCGCATCCGCAGCCGGTTCTGCGCGCTTTCCATCCGGCTGGCCAGGCTGTTCTGCCGGTTGCGCGCCTCGCTCAGCTTGGCCTGAAGCTTGGCGATATCCTCTTCGGACGCTTTCAGCGCCTCGTCCAGCAGATCGATTTCCGCCTCAAGCTTTTCCGCCATGTCCGCCGCCTTCTGCTTTTCGACCAGCGCGGCCTTGGCCAGGTCCTCGCGATCCTTGCTCAAGGCCAGTTGCGCCTTTTCGGTCCAGCTGTCCTGCAGGCCCTGAAGCTTGCCGATATGACGACGCATCTCCTTCTGATCAGCGATGGTCCGCGCGGCAGACGCTCGCACTTCGACCAGCGTCTCCTCCATTTCCAGGATGATCATGCGGATCATCTTGGCTGGGTCCTCCGCCCGGTCGAGCAGGTCGGTGACATTGGCGGCGATGATGTCGCGCGTACGAGAAAAAATACCCATCGGAACTGCGATCCTTCCGTTCAAGCGGCCTTGCCCCTCCTCTGCAGAAGCCGTGCCAAATCGGAGAAACGCCGGTTTCTCGACGCTTCGAAATGTTCGCCAATCTGATCATTGCCAAATGATTGTAATTTTCACCATATGTTGGCCATGGAGCGCAACACGCAATTCGTTGGCCAGTCCCTCGCCTTCCTCGACGCGGTGGAGCAAGCAGGCCGCGCAGCCGAACTCAACCGCCCCGTGCTGGTGGTCGGCGAACGCGGCACCGGCAAAGAACTGGTTGCCGAGCGGCTCCACCGCCTCTCACCCCGTTGGGGCGAGCCGCTGATCGTGATGAATTGTGCCGCGCTGCCGGAAACATTGATCGAAGCGGAACTGTTCGGCCATGAACAGGGCGCATTCACAGGCGCCACCCGATCGCGCGCGGGCCGGTTCGAGGAGGCCGATGGCGGGACGCTGTTCCTCGATGAACTGGCGACCCTATCCATGGCGGCGCAGGAACGGCTGCTGCGCGTCATCGAATATGGCGAAGTCACCCGCATCGGCGCGTCGCGGCCGATGACGGTGGATGTCCGGATCATCGCCGCCACCAACGAAGACCTGCCCGGACTGGCGGAGGCAGGCCGCTTCCGCCCCGATCTGCTGGACCGGCTGAGCTTCGAGGTCATCACCCTCCCGCCGCTCCGCGCCCGCGATGGCGACGTGGCCGTCCTTGCCGATCATTTCGGCAGGCGCATGGCGGCTGAACTGGGATGGCCGCAATGGCCGGGCTTCTCCACGGACTGCCTGGACGCGCTGGAAGCCCATGCATGGCCCGGCAATGTCCGCGAGTTGCGCAATGTCGTGGAGCGCGCCGTATACCGCTGGAACGAGCCAAGTCGCGCCGTCGCGCAGATCGTCTTCGATCCCTTCGCCTCACCCTGGCAGCCGCAACGGCCGGCAAAAGCGGGCGAGGAACCCCAATCCGCTCCCGTGCCCAGCCTCGCCCCCGTCAGCGACCTGCGCGCCGCCGTGGACGCACATGAAGCCGCCATCGTGCAAGCGGCGCTGGAGCGCCACCGCTACAACCAGCGCGCCACCGCCAAGGCGCTTGGCCTAAGCTATGACCAGCTGCGCCACTGCATGCGGAAGCATCGCCTGGGGGCGGACTGAAACCCCCTTGCCACCCTTCCCGCCTCAGCGCGTCGGCACAGGCTCCGCCCCGGAATAGTCGTAAAAGCCTTTGCCGGTCTTCCGCCCGAGCCAGCCGGCCTCGACATATTTGACCAGCAGCGGCGCGGGGCGATATTTGGAATCGCCAGTGGTTGACCGCAGCACGTTCAGCACCTCAAGGCAGGTGTCGAGCCCGACAAAGTCCGCCAGCGTCAGGGGCCCCATGGGATGGTTGAGCCCCAGCCGCACGCCCATGTCGATGTCGCGAATGTTCGCGACCCCCTCGCCCAAGGCGAAGATCGCTTCATTGATCATCGGCAACAGGATGCGGTTGACCACGAAACCGGGGGAGTCGAACGCCTGCACGACATTCTTGCCGAGGCTGGCGGCAAAGGCCTCCACGGTAGCCACCGTTTCATCCGAGGTCGCAAGGCCCCGGATCAGTTCGATCAGCGCCATGACCTGCACGGGGTTGAAGAAGTGGATGCCCACGAACAGCGCCGGATCGGGAACCACCTGCGCCAGCCGGGTGATGGGAATGGAGGATGTATTGCTCGCCAGGATCGTGCCGGGCGTGATCACCGCGCCGACATTGGTAAAGATCGTGCGCTTGATCTCTTCCCGCTCGGTCGCCGCCTCGATCACCAGCTGCGCACCGGCGAGGGGGGCAAGATCGCCGCTCGGGCGGATGCGGGCGAAAGCGGCTTCGGACTCTTCCGGGGTCAGCTTGCCCTTCTCCACGGCCCGGCCGAGCTGCTTGGAAATGCCTTGAAGTCCCTTTTGCGCGCGCGCCAGATCGACGTCGCACAGGATCACGTCATAGCCAGCCTGCGCGCTGACCTGCGCTATCCCCGCGCCCATCTGACCGGCGCCGATGACGCCAACGGTCTGAATGTCGGTCATGCCAAAATGTCCTTGCATAAATCAATTTGCCGCCCACTAGCGCCATGGCAAGCAGGGGGCCAGCGCTTTTGAACATCATCACAACAGGCGCCGTGTTAATCAGGGCTTAGCGTGATCCCTTTGTGGGATGGATTGCCCCGGCTGCCCGGCAGGACGCGCACGCTTCTTTCATTTCCGCCTTTGCCTGCCGCCTGCTTGATGGTTAAAAGGCCGCGCATGTCCGTTACAGCGCCCATGCCCGAGCCGGCGGCCGGAAGGTTCATCGCCGCCGTGCATCATTATCCCGTGCGCGTCTATTTTGAGGATACGGACCTGTCCGGCGTCGTCTATCACGCCAATTACCTGCGCTACATGGAACGCGCACGATCCGACATGCTGCGGGTCGCGGGAATCAATCAGCGCGCCGCGCAGGAAGATGGAACCGGCGTCTATGCCGTGACCAGCCTGCACATCGATTACAAGCGCCCGGCCCGGCTCGACGATGATCTGATGGTGGAAAGCCGCGTAACTGCAATCCGCCCTGTCGCCTGCACCATTCATCAAAGAGTCAGGCGCGGCGATGAAATACTGACGGACGGCGAAGTCTCGGTCGCCTTCCTTAACGATCAGGGTCGCCCTACACGGCAACCAAAGCCCTGGACCGACATTTTCAGCCGTTTGATGAGAGGGGAAGACATCAACTCATGAGCCTTTCGATGCCTGACGTTGGCGCAGCGGTGGGCGCTGCCACCCAAGCCGCGACCATTTCGCCGCTGGCCCTGTTCCTTCAGGCGGACATCGTCGTGAAGCTGGTGATGCTGGGGCTGTTGCTCGCCAGCATCTGGACCTGGGCGATGATCATCGGCTTCAGCTTCACGCTGCGCAAGGCGAGCCGCCAGAGCAGCGCCTTCGAAGCCGACTTCTGGAAAGCGGAGGATATCGACCGTTTCTACGAAGCACGCGGGAAGGCCGATTTTCCTGCTGCCAAGGTGATGGCGGCGGGCGTCACCGAATGGCGCCGGTCGACCGCGCAAAAGGTAATAGACCGCGACGGCACGCGCGACCGGCTGGCGACGTCCATGTCCAGCATGATCGCGGCCGAGGTCGATCGCCTGTCCGACCGGCTCAACATCCTGGCAACGATCGGCTCGGTCGCCCCCTTCGTCGGCCTGTTCGGCACCGTCTGGGGTATCATGCGCGCCTTCACCGCCATCGCAAAGGAACAGAATAGTTCGCTCGCCGTGGTCGCGCCCGGCATCGCCGAAGCGCTGTTCGCCACCGCTATCGGCCTGTTCGCGGCGATCCCGGCCGTCATCGCCTACAATCGCTTCAGCCATGGCATCAACCGCATGGAATCCAAGCTGACCCGCTTTGCCGACGGCTTTTATTCGACGCTGAGCCGGGAGCTGGAGGCGCAGCGGTGATGGCGGGAGCACAAGTCAACCAGACCATTTTCGTCATGCCAGCGACCCGAAGGGCGGCGTTAGCCAACGCTGGGATCTCGTGCCTCACCCTCCGCCCTATCCGGCCTGCGATCCCAGCTTTCGCTGGGATGACGAATTCGGCGGAGATCGCGTAAATGGCAATGTCCGGCCCCCCATCCCACCGCCGTGGCCGTGGTCGCGCGCCGATGGCGGACATCAACGTCACGCCCTTGGTGGACGTCATGCTGGTTCTGCTCATCATCTTCATGGTGACTGCCCCGCTGCTCGTCACGGGCGTGCCGGTGAACCTGCCCGAAACCCGCGCCAAGGGCCTTGATCAGGACGACAAGCCAGCCGTGGTCTCGATCGATCGCGACGGCGGCCTCTATATTGACGAGACGCAGATCAGCGACGCTGAATTGCCAGACCGTCTGGCGGAGATCGTTTCCGCCAATGCGGGCAAGGCCGAGCCGCCTCAGATCTTCCTGCGCGCCGACACCGGGCTCGACTATGGCCGGGTGATGCGCGTGATGGGCGAACTCAACCGCGCCGGTCTGAACAAGGTCGCGCTGGTCAGCACCGGCGGCGACGAAGCCGCTGCCAGCGGCGGTTCTGAATAGGGCCATAGGGACTTAACGGATGGAACGCGCGGAGAAGATCGGCCTTGGCGTCGCGACGGCGGGACATGTCCTGCTGTTCGGCCTGCTGTCCGCCGGATTCCTGGCCACGCCCAATCCGCTCAAGCTGAACTCCCCGCCGATGGACGTCAGCCTGGTGGATGAAGCGGCGCTCCAATCGACCGCGCCGCAAATCTCGACCCAGCCGCCCCCGCCCAGCGTCGCGCCGGAAGAGGGACCGACCGAGGACGCGGCCCCTGCGCCCGTTCCAGAGCCCGCGCCTGTTCCCGAGCCGGAGCCTTCGCCCGCGCCGCCGCCGCCAAAGCCTGCTCCACCCAAGAAGGTGGAGAAGCCTGCTCCCGCCAAGCCCGAACCCGCTCCGGCGAAGAAGGACGTGGCCAAGGCCAAGCCAAAGCCCAAGCCCGCGCCCGAAAAGCCAGCGGCCAAGCCTACGCCAGCCAAGGCGAAGCCCGCCGCCGCCGCTAAACCCGCTCCAGCCAAGTCAGCGCAAAAGCCTGCTGCCAAGGCGAAACCTGATGCCCCGGCCCGCGCATCCGGTCAGGGCAAGGCGGAAAAGCCCAAGGGATCGCTGCTCGGCAAGGATTTCCTCAAGGGCATCGACACCGAAGCCGACGCCCCGCGCAAGGCCGCGCCGCCGCCCGCCGCCGCGATGGGCCCCGCGCAAAAGGCCGCGCTCGACCGTTTGATCGGGGACCAGATCTACCGGCACCTGAAGCTCCCTTCCGGCGCGGATGTCGAGCAGCTGGTGGCTTTCCTGGAGGTGAAGATCGACCGCAACGGCCGGGTGATCGGCAGGCCCGAAGTCATCGACGTGCAGGGCCAGACCGCCAGCAACAAGCCACAGGTCTCCATCTACAAGGAACGCGCCGTGCAGGCGGTTATGCAGGCTTCCCCTTTCCAGGGGCTGCCGGACGAATATTATGAACAATGGAAATGGCTCAAACCGTTGAGAGTCTACGCAAGGAAAGCGCGATGAGAAGCTTTGGAATAACCGCACTGCTCGCCCTTTGCGCAGCCTTTGCCAGCCCTGCGATGGCGCAGCTGTCGGTCGATGTGACGGGCGAGATCGACAGCAACCTCAAGATCGTCGTGCCCGCCCTGCCGCCGCAGGCCGAAGTATCGACGCCCGCTGGCTCGTCATCCGAACTTGGCCGCAAGATCGCCGAAGTGATCGCCACGGACCTCAAGGGATCGGGCCTGTTCGATCCATCCGGCCCGGCCGGCATTCCCGCCATCGGCTTCCCGGAAGTCACCAATCCCGCCTATGACAAATGGGGCGCTTACCAGGCGCTGGTGCAGGGCTTCGTCCGCACCACTGGCGGGGAAGCCGACATCACGGTCGGCTGCTACCTCTACGACGTCGCGTTGAAGCAGGAACTGACCCGCCAGGGCTATGTGGTCGCCCCGCGCGACTGGCGCCGCGCCGCGCATAAATGCGCCGACGCCATCTATGCCCGCCTGTCGGGCGAAAGCCCCTTCTTCGACAGCCGCATCGCCTATATCGCGGAAAGCGGCCCCAAGGGAAACCGTACCAAGCGCCTCGCCATCATGGACAGCGATGGCGCCAACCACCGCTTCATCACCAACGGCCAGTCGATCGCGCTCACCCCGCGCTTCTCACCCGACTACAAATCGATCGTCTATGTGAGCTATATCGGCAGCCGCGTGCGCATCTATGTCTATGACATCGGCACCGGGCGTCAGCGGCTCGTCACCGAAAGCAACAACGCGACCTTCGCCCCGCGCTGGTCGCCCGACGGCCGCAACATCCTCTTTTCCATGGCGGTCGCGGGCAATACCGACATCTACCGCGTCTCGGCGCAGGGCGGCCAACCCGTCCGCCTCACCACCGCGCCGGGCATCGACGTCGGCGGCAGCTATTCGCCCGACGGCACCCGCATCGTGTTCGAAAGCGACCGTTCGGGCAGCCAGCAAATCTATGTCATGAACGCCGATGGCTCGAGCCAGCGCCGCATCAGCCATGGCGGCGGCCGCTATGCGACACCCGAATGGAGCCCGCGCGGCGACCTCATCGCCTTCACCAAGATCAGCGGCGACTTCAAGATCGCCGTCATGACGCCGGACGGCGGCAATGAACGCATCCTCACCAATGGCTGGCAGGATGAGCAGCCCACCTGGTCGCCCAACGGCCGCGTCCTGCAATATTTCCGCACCACCGCCGGGCGCGAAGGCACCAGCCAGGTATGGCAAGTCGACCTGACCGGCGTCAACGAACGCCGCATCCCCACTCCGCTCAGCGGTTCAGACCCCGCCTGGGGTCCGCTGCTCCCCTGATCGGGAACAACATCGTCGCGCAGACGTAACGACCCTATGCTCTTCAAGGAGACCCCTGATGAAACTCAACCGCCCCCTCCTCATCGCCGTCTCGGTCCTGGCGCTCGCCGCCTGTGGCAAGAAAGCGCCCAAGGATTTGCCGCCCCCGCCCGCGACCGACAGCAGCGCGCAGACCGGGACCGGCACGGGCACCGGCACGGGCGCCCCGGTCAAGGGCAGCCAGGAAGATTTCGTCGCCTCCGTCTCGTCGGATCGCATCTTCTTCGACACCGACCAATATGATGTCGACGCGCAGGACCAGCAGACGCTGCAAAGCCAGGCCGCCTGGCTCCAGCAGAACCCCAATGTCCGCGTCACGATCGAAGGCCATGCCGACGAGCGCGGCACCCGCGACTATAATATCGCGCTGGGCGACCGCCGCGCCAACGCCGCGAAAAACTATCTCGCCTCGCTCGGCATCGACCCCAGCCGCATCAACACCGTGAGCTATGGCAAGGAACGCCCCGCCGCGCTCGGTTCGGACGAAGCCGCTTGGGCACAGAACCGCCGCGCGGTGACGGTCACTGTCCAATATTGAGGCCATGAAGCGCGGCTAAAAAACAACCACTCATCCGGCGGAGCACCGGCGATACCAGTCTGAGGCCCCGTCCAGGTCCGACACCTCATTCTAGGTACCACCTTTTCACGCCTTCGCACGGAACTGCGTTGTGCAATGATCGGGCGTCGAATGGTGAAGGAGCCCGGCGCATGGATCGTTATGCCAATATCTCGGCGACACAACGCTACCCGAACGTGCGCGCATGAGCCCACTCAGCACGGCTTCGTCCTCAGCGCTGGCGGGCCGCCACATCCTCTTCGTCATCTCCAGCCTGGGAGCCGGCGGCGCAGAACGAGTGATCGCGAAACTGGCCGCGCATCTGATGGATGCCGGGGCCCAGATCTCAATCGTTGCCTTCGATAGGGAGAGCGAACCGATCTACCATGATTTCGCGCCAGGAACCGGCTTTCACCGGCTAGGTGACGAGGCCGCGCCAGCCGCCTTCCGGTCGGCTCGCCGGATGATCGCGCTGCGGCGGACGATTCGGCGGCTGGTGCCCGACATCGTCATCAGCTTCCTCACAAAGATCAATGTGATATCGCTCACGGCAACGATCGGCCTGGACGTGCCTGTCATCGTGTCTGAGCGGAACAACATGCTGCGGCAGCCTATGAATCGCCTTTGGAGGATGGGGGTGGCCGCTCTCTTCCCCCGCGCCGCGGCCATCGTCCTTCAGACGGCGGCGAGCGCCGCTATGTTGCCGGCTCGGTTGCAGCGCAAGGCCGTCGTGATCAGCAACCCCATAGAGCGCCTGCCGTGGCGGCCCGCGGCGTTTGCCGACAAGCGGATCACGGCTGCCGGGCGGCTGACGGAGCAGAAGGGTTTCGATACTTTGATCGAAGCTTTTGCGAAGGTCGCGCCGCTCCATCCGGACTGGCAACTCGACATCTGGGGCGAGGGGGAGAACCGGGATGAACTTCTTGCCCGCATAGCTAGGCTAGGACTTATCGGCCGGGCTGATCTGCGCGGATTGAGCAAGCGTCCGGGCCAATGGATCGAAAGCGCATCCCTCTTCATTCTCTCATCGCGCTATGAAGGCTTTCCCAACGTGCTAGGCGAGGCGATGGCTGCGGGCATGCCGGTAATAGCGACCGATTGCCCTTTCGGCCCTGTGGAGCTGGTGCAGGACGGAAGGAACGGCTTGCTCGTGCCGCAGGACAATCCGGCGGCGCTGGCGGAGGCGATGATTCGGCTGATCGAAAATCCTGACCTGGCCGCCCGCCTCGGCGCCAGCGCCGCACGGGTTGCCCGGACCTACAGTTCCCCGTCCATTGTCGCGCGTTGGGAAAGGCTGATCGAAGCCTGCCTGACTGCTCCGGCCGGACAGGCCGCAGGCCATGAGATCACCGAACGAAACAGGGCTGCAATCAGGGCTTAAACCAAGACGTACAGAGGCTTACCAAGATTAGAAACCGTAACGGCGATTGCTGTTCGCCCGACTAGACCGGCAGCATCACGCCCCTTCTTGACCCAAGGATAAGAGGGCGGGTCAGTTTTTGATCAAGCCTCGATCGACTCCGCATGGGCGCTCGACAATTTCATTATTGGGTACGCGTTCGCCTCAAATATTTCCGGGCCGCCATACTGGCTTCTAGTTCGATATCTTCGCGTCCGACACCACATCACCCGTCCTCCCTTCGGGTGAGCGCTCTAAACACATGTGAGGAAAATCGGGTTAGGCTATTTGCTAATGAGCCCGGGCCTAACTCTAAAGCGCACTTAGCGCCTGGAGCGCCGCTGAACTATGTTATCCCCGCTTTAGGAGTTAGTGTGCAGCGCGTTTCAGCGATCCTCGGCAAAAGCGTCCAGCATGTGCAGCAAGGCGAGCGCTGGCGCTTGCACTCAGCTGTGAGCGTCGGCGGTATCCCTTAAGAATGCGCAACGCTGGCTATATGGATCGAACCGTTAGTGCCGAGCCGCCGAAGTCGTGTCCACCCGCGACAGCTAGAGGCCAGAACCGGATGCAATTTGACAATATTGACTTCATTATCATCGGGGCAGCGAAATCGGTTACTACCTGTCTTCAGACCCAGCGGCAGTCCGACCCGGCAATTTACATGCCTGATCGGGAGCTGCACTATTTTACCAAAGGATATAGGCGCGGAGACAGTTGGCATCTGTCGCAGTTCAGCGAGGAGGGTGCTGGCAGGATCGTTGGCGAGAAATTCAATTCTCACCTCTACACGCCTGAAGCAGCCGACCCGCCTCCGCCGGCACTCGCCCGATGTGAAGCTTCTCGTACAGCTGCTGAACCCTGTGGACCGGGCAGACTCCAAATAGTGGACGCTCTTCAGGCGGGGCGAGGTCGACCCAAACAATCGTCAGCCACTTCGCGTGCCGCCTGTCCGACGCGTTTAAACTGATCATTTATCAACGGGGTGTTAGGTCATATGAAAACGTTCATCATAACCGGCATACAGATGAGAAACAAAGGATCGCAGGCGATGTTCGTGTCGCTGAGAAATTCTTTAAAGTCTATCTACAATGATTGCCAAGTAATTGGCTTCGCCAATAAATATGACTTTCCTGAACAATATACATATCCTCTCATGCCTTATGACGACTATACCCGCTCTGTTTTCAAATATCGTCTGGACAAAGTTCCACTATTGACAACGATGATGACCGCAATCTTGAGCCGCTTGCGGAAAAACAATAAGTGGCAAGGCAAAATCCCGCAGATGATAAAAGCACTTCAAAGCGCAGACGCCATCTTCGACGCTAGTGGATACGCACTTGGATCCGGCTGGCCCAAGCAAAGCGGAAGAGTATTGCTGGATACAATAAGAATTTCCAAGCGATACAACAAGAAAATCATATTGATGCCGCAAAGCTTTGGACCATTTGACTGGGGAGAAAAAGATGACTCAGCCTTCACTGAAGAGATGAAGAAAGAGCTGTCATACCCCTTGAAAATTTACGCGCGCGAGCACGAAGGTTATGAATGCCTCACCTCCTTGGGGCTAGCTAATGTCGAGCTATCGGCCGACATGGTGATCAGGGAAAAACATTTTCCAGAAGCTCACCAAATTCTCGTTCAGAAGAGCAATGCTGCGACGGAGTTACCAATTAAAAACTCTGTCGGCTTCATAATAAATAAAAATGTTTTTCGAAAGGGAGAGGGCTCCGACGTTCTTGATTTATATGCAGAATTGCTAAGAAAATTGCTGGCCAATGGCGAGCAGGTATATATCCTGTGCACCTCGACCGCTGATACCGATCTTGCTACACAAATCGTCAGCAGGACGAAGAGCGATCAGAAGGTCAATATTATTTCCGGGGAATATTCAAGTCCAGATCTGATAGATATCATCGCGCAGTTTAAATATGTGGTCGCGTCGCGCTATCACTCAGTGGTATTTGCTTACAGAAGTGGCGTCCCGGCGGTGATACTCGGATGGGCCAAAAAATATGATGACCTCGCAGCACTTTTCCAACAACAGGAATATGTCTTTGACATAAGAAATTTAGCTCCTGAACAAATTCTGAAAGGAGTAGAAAAAATGGGATCTAACTATAGGGATGAAGCAGTCCGCATTAAGGGATGTCTGGAGGGTCTTCAGGCGGATTCCGTAGTGCGACAAGCTGTACATGTCTTGGACTGTGACCAATTGAATCATCCCGAAAACGTCGTGTCCGCTGTCCGGTAAAGACAGCCGACGACGGGCAGTCGCTCTAGCAAGACCTTGCGGGATATCCGCATGGCCTAGGGCGGTGTCGTCGGCATGATCTCGCTAGCAGATCCCTTCGTCGGAGTGCGACTGACGATATGCAGGGCATTAAGCATCTCATCGCTATTTTCCCAGAGAAGAAAGCCTTCCTAGGAACAAGGAGTGCAAAGGCCTCCTTGTAGCGATCCGCTAAGCTTAAAAATCTGGGGCAGAAATCCCGCCACCCATCGCCAGCATCCACATTAGACTCTTTTTGCACCACGCCGGACTAAAAGAGCGGTCGCTAACCGGGGCAGCGCCAAAAAATGAGATCCTGTATCCAGTGCCGGATGACTATCCCTTCATATGAGTATGCCCTAAGCCGCTGGTTACAGGTCCATGGGCTCCTGCATGCTTTCCCATCCAGCCACCGCCCATCACCAGGAACACCGCCCCGACGGCCGCAAAACCCTGGCTCGCTAGAGGGCGGACTTGCCTTTTCAGCGCCCCAGCCTGTCCTCGACGGCCGCGCCCAGGCGCAGCAGTTGTGTCAAATCATCTTGCGGCGCGCGCACCATCTTCCGGGTGGCGGCGAGGCGGGAGGTGTCGAAGAGCAAGTAGACGGACAGCAGTCGCAATTCGCTAAACGTCATGGGCCAGCCTGCTCCGCCCTACTCCAAACCCACCACTGGATGCCGAAAGAAGGGTCATGCGATGATGGTTCGGCATCAGTGAACATCGCCTTCACCGTGCTAGCAACATGTTGCCAACCGATCCTGGCAATATGACGTTATGCACTTAGGTAGAGCGAATTCTGAGGGCACCGAATTATTTGCGTTGAACGAGATATAGGATGTCAGGAACGCCCAATAGGGCGCTCCAGCCCGATGCTGAGCGCAACGAACAACGCCAACATGCTGGCCGCGAAACATTTCAGGGAAAAAAGCGCCGCGGGCCAGCCGAAGCGCGCGCTCATGCCTGTTGGCGGCGCTCGGCGATGCGGCGGCCGAGCAGCTCCATGAGGTTTACGGTGATCTCGATCGCGGCGTCCGGCACGCCGTCGAGCAGTTCGCGGCGCAGATTGTCGAGCCGTTCTTCGATCCGGCCCGCCAGTTCCTTGCCGGTGGAAGTGAGGGTAATACGGTTCGACCGCTTGTCGTCGGGGTTGGGAACTCGCTCTACCAAGGCCATCGCCTCCAACTGATCCAGCGTACGCACCAGCGACGGTTGGGTAATCCCCAGCTGTTCAGCCAGGTCCGCCTGCCGCGTCTCCGGCTCCATCCTGGAAAGATGCACCAGGCACCAGCCCGCGCTGTTGGACACGCGAAACTCCGCCAGCGCCTCATCCGCCAACATGCGCCAGTTGCGCGCCACCTGCGGCATCTTGTGCGCCAGCGCCCGCTTCATTTCAGATCTCGACATGGCGCTTAGATAGCTAACTAACACCCCTGTTCAAGTCTGCACCCCGTTAATCCGCCACTTCATTAATGCATTTAAATTCCGGGAGCTTCAAAACTCCCGGAATCCGTGGCTCAAACCCGCCGCGTCCCGGAAAAACCAGCCGCCCCGAACGCACCCAACTGCATCGTCCCGTTGATGCTGTCTCCGCTGACTTCCGCCTCACAATCCATCGTGATCGGCATCGGCATGGTCATGTTCATCTTCCAGCTGAGCTTGTTCCCCTGAACCTTGCCCTCGGCAACATCCAGCGATCCCATCATGCCCGCGAAGGTCCCGTGAAAGCTGTCGCCCGAGCTGATGACGGTCAGCACGCCCTTCTGCTCACCCAGCGGCGTTTTCGCCACGCAATCATAAGCTCCATCGACACCTGCCATCTTCATTCTCCTTATCAACCCTCAATCCGCGAGCGTGCCCGTCTCGACCGGCAGCCCGACAGCGTCAAGCTGCGGCCGCACCAGTTTCGCGTCACCAACCACCACCCAGATCAGCCGATCAGGATCGATCGCCTCACGCGCCGCCTTGTCCAGGTCAACGGGCGTCATCGCCCGATATATCCCCGGCAGCTTTTCATAAAAGTCATCGGGCCGCCCCAGCAGCCAGTTGCGCATCATCGCGCCCAGCAGGTCGGATGAGGTTTCGAAACTGCCCGGCAGAGACAGGATCTGGCTGTTGATCGTCTGGTTCCGTTCGGCGGCCGTCGTGCCCTTGCTCGTCAGGAATTCGGCGATGTCCTTGCGCGCGGCAATGATCGAATCGCCAGTCTTGTCGGTTTGCACCGGCGCATAGACGAGCAGCGGGATCGTTTCCTTGACTCCCGGCATGGCGGTGCCGGCGGAATAGGCCCACCCCTTGGTTTCGCGCAGATCCATGATAAGTCGGGATGTCGAACTGCCGCCAAGCACCTCATTGGCGGTCAGCAGGGTCAGCGGATTGTCGGTCCCGCGCTTGCCCGTGAGCAGTCCGGCCAGGATCAGAGACTGGGGGCTTTGCGGCTTGTCGACCAAGATGATCCGTGCTGGCCGCATCATCCTGTCCATGCGAAACAGCTTGCTGCCCCTCTCTCCCTGCGGAGATTTCCAGTCGCCAAAGCGCTTCTCCAGCAGCGGCAGGATCTCGGCCAATGTCGTGTCGCCCGTCACGAAAATGGTCGCATTGTCGGGCCGGATCCATTTGCCGTGGAAGGCGGCCAAGTCCGCCCGCGTCACCGCCTCTACGCCGCTTTCCGTTCCCGATCCCGTGAACGGGATGCCATAGGGGTGCGCCTGCCCATAGAGGAGCGGCGGCAGCAGGCGCTGCGCAATCGGCATCGGCTCGGTCTTTTCAGCAGCGATCCGCGTCAGCACTTGACCGCGCAGCCGCTCCACCTCTTTCGGATCGAAAGCGGGATTGCGGATCAGGTCCGCCAGCAGTTCGAGCGACGCGTCCAGATTGGGCTTCAACGCATAGAGGCCGACATTGGTCGTATCCATGCCGTTGCCCGCGCTTATCGATGCGCCCAGCCTCTCCTGCTCCTCGGCGATCTGGATGGAGTTGCGGCTCCTGGTCCCTTCATCCAGCAAGGCAGTCACCAGTCCGGCCGTGCCTAGCTTTGCCTTGTCATCGGCGGCATTACCCGCGTCGAACGCAACCGATACTCGGACCACCGGCACGGTCGCCCGGCGCGCGAACAGGATGGGAATCCCATTCTTCAAGGTGGCATGCTCCACATCTGGAAACTCCAAGTCCTTGACTGGCTCAATGGCAGGTTCAGGGACCTTGGTTGGCGGCGGCGGCGTGCCAGCGGAGGGGGCGGGCTTCTTCGGGTCCCGGAAGAAGGCAGGGCGATGGGTCGCGTTGCCCGCAAGCGCATTATCTTCAGCCGAGCGCTCACCCGGTGCCACGGTCAGGCGCAACACTGGCCGCCCCAGCCATTTCCGGGCAGCCGCACCGACGGACTGCGGTGTTGCCGCTGCATAGAGCGCAAGGTCCTTCTTATATTTCCCCGGATCGCCGGAATAAACGGCGCCTTCCGCCAGGGTCACAGCCTTGCCGCTGAATCCGCCGACTTTCTCAAGACCGCCGATCGTGCCGGAAAGCTGACGGGTGGCCGCGCGTTGCACCTCATCGGCGGTCGGCCCCTTGGCAAGATAGTCGGCCAGCAACTGGTCGAGCCGCCTACCCACGGCCGCAGCATCCTGCCCCGGTTTCACATCGACCGTAATTTCGGCGATGCTCAGCTTTTCAAAAGGCTGGATGCTTGCGCTCACGCCTACGGCGACTTTTTCGCCGCGCACCAGGATATTATCCAGCCGCGATGATTTGAGTCCGCCAAACAACGCCATCGCGAGGGCCAGCTGTGGCAGGTCGGCGGAATTGACGCCGGGCACGATCCAGTTGCGATAGAGCCGGGTCGCCGCGACATTGTCGTGCATCAGCTTTTCAGCGTCTCGCGGCAAGGTTGGGACGGTCGCATCCACATCCTTTGGAACCGGGCCGGATGGAATGGCTCCAAACCATTTCTCCACCTTTGCCTTCGCCGTCGCCACATCGATGTCGCCAGCAAGCACCAGAACGGCGTTGTTGGGCCCATAATGGGTTTTGAACCAGTTCTGCACGTCCGCCAGGCTGGCCGCGTTCAGGTCAGCCATCGAACCGATGGTCGAGTGACGATAGGGATGGCCTACCGGCAACATGGCGGCAAGCTGAGCATATTCGACAAGGCCGTAAGGCTGGTTTTCGCCCATGCGCTTTTCATTCTGAACGACGCCGCGCTGCGTATCCAACTTCGCCTGCGTTACCGCGCCGAGCAGATGGCCCATGCGGTCGGCTTCAAGAAACAGCGCGCGGTCGAGCGCACCCGTCGGGACCGTTTCGAAATAATTGGTGCGGTCGAACCAGGTCGTCCCGTTCCAATCGGTCGCGCCTATATCCTCCAGGCGCCCGAAGAAAGGGCCGTCCGCATTTTCGGAGCCGTAGAACATCAGATGTTCGAACAAATGGGCAAAGCCGGTCTTGCCTGCCGGTTCAAAGCGCGAACCCACATGATACCAGACCGACACGGCGACGACGGGCGCCTTCCGGTCGGTATGAACGATCACGCGAAGGCCATTCTTCAGCGTGAACTGCTCATAGGGAATATTCACGGCTGCGACTAAGCTAGAGAGCGCCGCGGGTGCCGCTGCATCCGTTTTCGCCGGAGCAGCCGATATGGCCGGGACCGAAACTGCCATGGCCGTGAAAGCCAAGGAGCAAAGGCCGAGCGTCAACGGACGGGGGAAGAATCTCATGAAGCGCCCTCATCAAGGTCGGGGTCATAGCCGCAGAACCGGCCAGGGATTGCAGCAACATAGCGGCGAAGGTCGACGGCGCAACAGGCATCGCCTACCTGGCGATGGCGGTCCACGTTGGAGCAAACGGGTTCGTGGTGGATTTTTGAACGATGGCAAGGATATTTGCGTAGCGCCTCTTGTGTTGCTTTTATGCAACATTACATCGTGGCAAGTTTCACGAAGGGCTTCTTATGAACCTCGATAAATTCACTGATCGCGCCAAGGGATTCCTCCAGTCGGCGCAGACCGTCGCGATCCGTATGAGCCATCAGCGGATAAGTCCCGAGCATCTGCTCAAGGCGTTGTTGGAAGACAATCAGGGCATGGCGTCCGGCCTTATCAAGGCGGCGGGCGGCGATCCGGCGGTAGCATTACGCGAAACCGATGCGGCTTTGGCCAAGGTGCCTGCCGTTTCGGGCAGCGGGGCGCAGCAGACGCCGGGGCTCGACAATGATGCCGTGCGGGTGCTGGACAGCGCGGAGCAGGTGGCGGCGAAGGCTGGCGACAGCTTCGTGACGGTCGAACGGCTGTTGCTGGCGCTGACGCTGGCAACCACGAGCATGGCGGGCAAGGCGCTGACCGCAGCGGGCGTGAAGGCGGAGGCACTGAACGCGGCGATCAACAATCTGCGCGGTGGGCGCACCGCCGATACTGCTGGCGCGGAAGATCGTTACGACGCGCTCAAGAAATTCGCGCGTGACCTGACCGAGGCGGCGCGGGAGGGCAAGCTCGATCCCGTGATCGGCAGGGACGAGGAAATCCGGCGGACGATTCAAATTCTGGCGCGGCGGACCAAGAATAATCCTGTGCTGATCGGCGACCCTGGCGTTGGCAAGACCGCGATCGCCGAAGGCCTCGCGCTGCGCATCGCCAATGGGGACGTGCCCGACACTCTGAAGGACCGTACGCTGATGGCGCTCGACATGGGGTCGCTGATCGCGGGCGCCAAATATCGCGGCGAATTTGAAGAGCGCCTCAAGGGCGTCCTTGACGAGGTGAAAGCTGGCGAAGGCCAGATCGTCCTGTTCATTGACGAGATGCACACGCTTATCGGCGCGGGCAAGTCTGAGGGCGCGATGGACGCGGGCAACCTCTTGAAGCCTGCCCTCGCGCGTGGCGAGTTGCACTGCATTGGCGCGACGACGCTCGATGAATATCGCAAATATGTCGAGAAGGACCCTGCGCTCCAGCGGCGGTTTCAGCCCGTGTTCGTGGGTGAACCGACGGTGGAGGACACCATCTCCATCCTGCGCGGGCTTAAGGAGAAATATGAGCTGCACCATGGCGTGCGGATAACCGATGGCGCGATCGTGTCAGCGGCAACGCTCAGCAACCGCTACATCACCGACCGTTTCCTACCGGACAAGGCGATCGACCTGATGGACGAAGCGGCTTCGCGGCTCCGGATGGAAGTGGAGAGCAAGCCCGAGGAGATTGAGACGCTCGACCGGCGGATCATCCAGCTCAAGATCGAGCGCGAAGCTCTGCGCAAGGAGACTGACAAGGCATCAAAAGATCGGTTGGAGGCGCTCGAGGAAGACTTGGCCAATCTGGAGGAGCAATCAGCCGCGCTGACGCAGCGCTGGCAGGCGGAGAAGGACAAGATCGCGGGCGAGAGCAAGCTGAAGGAACAGCTCGAAGCCGCGCGCGTCGAGCTGGAGCAGGCGCAGCGAGCCGGCGACCTCACCAAGGCGGGCGAGCTTGCCTATGGCCGCATCCCTGAACTGGAGCGCAAGATCGCCGAAGTAGAGGGCGCGACCGAAGACGCGATGCTGCGCGAGGAAGTGACGAGTGAGGATATCGCCTCCGTCGTGTCACGCTGGACCGGCATTCCCGTCGACAAGATGATGGAGGGTGAGCGCGAGAAGCTGCTGGCCATGGAGGAGGAACTCGGAAAGCGCGTGATCGGGCAGGCCGATGCGGTGAAGGCCGTGTCAACCGCAGTGCGACGTTCGCGCGCGGGCTTGCAGGACCCCAACCGGCCGCTTGGGTCGTTCCTGTTCCTGGGACCGACCGGCGTCGGCAAGACCGAGCTTACCAAGGCGCTCGCCGGATTCCTGTTCGACGATGACAGCGCGATGGTGCGGATCGACATGAGCGAGTTCATGGAGAAACATTCGGTCGCGCGGCTGATCGGCGCGCCTCCGGGCTATGTCGGCTATGAGGAGGGCGGCGTGCTGACCGAGGCGGTGCGGCGGCGGCCCTATCAGGTCGTGCTGTTCGATGAGGTCGAGAAGGCGCATGGCGACGTGTTCAATGTGCTGTTGCAGGTGCTGGACGACGGCCGCCTGACCGATGGGCAGGGCCGGACGGTGGACTTCACCAACACGATCATCGTTCTGACGTCGAACCTGGGTAGCCAGTTCATCGCGGGCCTTGCCGATGATGAACCGGTGGAGAAGGTCGAAGATCAGGTGATGGACATCGTCCGCGCGCATTTCCGGCCGGAGTTCCTCAACCGCCTGGACGAGGTGATCCTGTTCCATCGGCTGGGCGCGAGCCACATGGCGCCGATCGTCGACATCCAGGTGGCGCGGATCGGCAAGCTGCTGAAGGACCGCAAGGTGACGCTGGACCTGACGGACGGCGCGCGGGCGTGGCTGGGGCGGGTCGGTTATGATCCGGTCTATGGCGCGCGGCCATTGAAGCGGGCGGTGCAGCGGTATCTGCAAGATCCGCTGGCGGACCTGATTCTGCGGGGCGAAGTGCCCGATGGATCACGAGTGCGCGTGGATGAAGGCGATGGAGCGCTGAAACTCAGCCTCGCATGAAAAAGGGGCGCTTCCTCGCGGGAGCGCCCCTCCTTTTTTAAGATGGCTAGCCTTAGAAGTTAGCGCGGACACCCAGACGATAGGCGCGGCCATAAATGCCTGTGCCACCCTGAACCGGATTGTAGTTGTTCGCGCCATAGGTGACCGGATCGATAGGCGGCAGGTCGTCAAAGACATTGAGCACGTTCAGGTAGAGCGTGAAATTGTCATTGAGCTTGTAGCTGGTGGTGAGATCGACCGTGATATAGTCGTCCACGTTGCACTTCACGAAGCGCTCCGGCAGCAGGCCGCACTTGCCAGCGGAACCCGGGCCTTCCTGATCTTCGGCCGACAGATTATAGCCACCGAAGAGTTCGGCCGTGGCCGACAGGGTCCACTTGCCCCATTCCAGCGTGTTGGTCCAACTACCGTGCCATTCGGGCGTACCCGAACCTGCGGTCAAGCTGTAGTTACCGATCGTGCCCTCATAGCTTTCGACGCTGCCGTCGGGAAATGAGGTGTCCAGATTGATGATGTAGGTCGCCTCCAGAGAACTGGTGAAGCGGACATCGCCAAAGTTGAACCGGCCGGTCGCGCCGAAATCAAGCCCCTCCGAACGGATCGTTGTCGCGTTGATCAGCGGCGCCTGGACGTAGGCAACCCGCGGCAAGGCACCGGGATTATTGGGATCGGGCGAGTCCGGAATGATGTTGTATCCGTCTGGAATTGCCTGGCCCGAATAATAGGCAGCTAGGGCGGGAGCAAAAGGAGCCGGGATGATCGCGCCCGTCTTTTTGATATTATAATAATCCACACTGAGGCGAATGTTGCGGGTCGGTTCAAAGATAACGCCCGCCGTCCAGCTGGTCGATTTCTCGGGCTTCAGATCCGGGCTCGCCAGCTGGGTCTGACCATAGCTGCTGGAGCTGAGATAGGTCGGACAGCTGGAGAATGTCAGCCTGGTGCAACCGAATTGCGCCAAATAGGATTCGGGGAAGTTGGACGCGTTGTTATTAACGAAGCCAGTAGTCGGCACGGCGTTCGCTTCCGCGAAGCTGGGGATACGAAAGCCCCGCGACCAGGTGCCGCGCAGCGTCAGCGCATCGATAGGCTTGTAACGGAAGCCGACCTTGGGCGAGAATGCGTCCTGACCGCTATTATAATTATCGTAGCGGCCCGAGGCGTTGAGTTCGAAGCCTTCGAAGGCAGGAACGTTCAGTTCAAAAAAGCCGGACCGGACGACGCGTTCACCCTGGGTACCGAAGGCGTTGAGGATGAAATAGCGCTCCGTGGGGCCAGCGAAGTCGGCATTGGCGCTTGGTGCATTGACCGATTCCAGGCGTATCTGGCCGCCGAAGCCCAGCTGGACGGGACCGGCCGGAAGATCGAACAGGGTGCCGTTGAAGCTCAGCTGTGCGGCATAGAGTTCAGACGATGCCTTGGTGATGTTGTCCGGCGACAGATAATCGAGCGTCGACTGGCTGTTGGCGAGCGGGTTGACGAAATTATAGCTGCCATCGGCAACCACGTTCAGCAGCCGCTGAATGTAGACATAGCCTGACGAGGTGCGGGTCAGGTCCGTTCGCATGCCGACGATGTCAGCCGCGAAGTTCCAGTTGTCGGTGATCGGCCCCGAAATCGAGAAAGCGCCACGATAGGTACGGCTCAATGTCTCGTTGTACTCGAGTAGATTGGGAATGCGGCCGAGTATCCGGGCTTGTTGACCCTGCGCCGCAAAGGGGTTGTTTGGGTTGAGCGTGCCATTGGTAGCGTCACAGTTCGGCTGCGGCAGGCCGTTAACCAGCGGGCAGATATAGACCGGCAGCGCCAGCGCGAAGGAACCGGGCGCATTGGGCAGGCCGTTGCTATAGGTGCTGAAGCGCGGGAAGGCGATGCCCGCCGGGCCGTTAGCGCGGATGGTCGCCGGCTCGCCGGTGTAGCTTACCTTGCTTTGTAGATAGTTGGCCGTGAAGGACGCTTCGATATCGTCCGTGACAGCCACGGTCGCCTTGAGGGCGCCGCCGAAACGTTCGATCCTCGGCGAGATGACGCCATATTGGCGAACCAGGTCGCCTTGGCATACCGTGTTGGGCGCAAGGGCGTTCGCTTCATCCGCCAGTTCCGCAGCTGTCAGGGTATAAGGCGTCTCGCCGGCAATGCAGCCAGCGGCCGGATTAAGAAATTGATAGCGGCCGAGCGGATCATCTTGCGCGCTGAGGGAATCAGTCGGGGCAACGAAGAAGGTCGTCGCGAACGAGCGACGGTTGCTGGATGAGGTCGCCTCATCCCAGCCTACATAGCCGGTGCTCGACGGGTTGATCGACCCGCCATTCGGGCCAACCTGCGGTCCGCAGACGCCGTCGCGGCAGATACCGGACAGATCCTGTGAATTGTAAGGATATGGCCGGTCACGATTATAAAGAGCGTTCTGGCGATACCAGAAGCCGCTGGCGTAAATGTTGTAACCATCACGGCCGAGGTCGCCGGTGCCCGCCGTCAGGCTGATGCGATAGTTTTCACCATCGCCGCGCTCGGTGAGGCCGCCTTCGATTCGGCCGCCGATGCCCTTGAACTGCTTTTTCGTAATGACGTTGATCACGCCCGCAATGGCGTCCGCGCCGTAGGTCGATGATGCGCCATCGCGCAGCACTTCGACACGGTCGACGATGTCGTCTGGAATAGTGTTGAGATCGACGAAGTTTCGCGTCGCGTCATCCGCGAGCGGA
This sequence comes from Sphingobium sp. TomMM35A, assembly GCF_054771735.1. NCBI lineage: Bacteria > Pseudomonadati > Pseudomonadota > Alphaproteobacteria > Sphingomonadales > Sphingobiaceae > Sphingobium > Sphingobium sp. TomMM35A. The sequence continues at coordinate 2,377,456 of NZ_BSRC01000001.1, read as the reverse complement.
TAATAAGCGGCGCGTTGACCATCGAACAGCACAAGCGTGGAACTGGTGGTCAGGCCGCGCAACGACACGGCAGATGCGCCGGCGGCGAAAGCGCCGTTGGCCGAAAAACTGTTCGTGAGCGCCGCGCCGTTGTTGGACGAAATGCGCTGAAGCGCTTCCTGGGTCGTCTGAATGCCGCGCTGTTCGAGCGACTCAGAGGTGAGAACGGAAACAGGCGAGGGCGTGTTGTTGACGTCCTGCCGCAAAATGGAACCAGTGACGACGATCGTAGCCTCCGGTTCTTCAGCCACCGTACCGGCCGGAGTATCCTGCGCAAAGGCAGGGGCGGCGAGCGCCGCAAAGCCCGCGCCCGCGCATGCGAGCGCCTGCAGCGCCGCGCTATTGCGCAGCCACGCATTGTTCGAGAGTTTCTTCACAATCCAGTCCCTTGCTCTGGAGCGACGCAAGCGAACCTGCGTCCTTTGTTTGACGCATGAAGAGGGGCATTGGAGCCCGACAGCAAACCCCTCTTCATCCGTGCTGTGCGACAGTCTGCGCAGTCGTTTTATGCGTGTAAAGCAATGCTACAGACACACAGGCACTTTGCTGTTGCACTGTCGTAAATTTGCCACATCTTAGCAAAAGGCTACTTTGCAGCTGTTCAACAACATTGTTGGCCAAGGGAGCAGTTCGGTAGAACTTTGATGCTCCACGGGTGCGGCTAGTGGCGCTAAGTTGCGCGATTGCATCGCCCATTCCTGCTAAGGCATAGGGCCTGCGAGAAGAAGCGGGTCGATCCGCGCCTCGTTCCACCGCATACCCCAATGAAGGTGGGGGCCCGTCGCGCGGCCGGTTGCGCCCACGGCGCCGATGCGCTGACCTTGGCGGACGCTTTGCCCAAGCTTCACATCGATGCGGGACAGATGAAGGAAAGCGCTGCTGAGACCATGACCATGGTCGATCATCAGCAGATTGCCCTCAAGCGTGAATGGCCGGTCAGCGGCCAGAACCACGACGCCGTCGGCAGGAGCAAGGACTGGATCTCCGGTCGACCCCGCGACATCGATGCCGCCATGATAGGCGCCCGGCACGCCTTGGTAAACGCGCTGCGATCCGAACAATCCGGAAATACGGCCGACCCGGGGCCACAGGAAGCGCTGGCGCCAACCAGTCGCGCCTGTGTCCACGCTGCGCGCTGCGGCGATCCGGGCCAGTTCGGGCCGGCGAAGCGCAAGATAGGCTTCATTATCCCGCACAGGGCGAAGTGCCGTGTTGACCCGCTCTATCCGCCAAGCACGAGGGGCGACGTTGATGATCTGGCTAAGCATATGGCCATTGGCGAGGCGCGCGGTCAGGCGCGCCTGCGGCTTGGCGTCACGGTCGAAAGCGATGAGAAAGCGTCCGTCCCGATCGAACCGGACTGGCTGATCATCAAGGCGCAGTTCCGCTGTCGCGGCCGGCGCTGTGCCGATGAGGACGCCGCCTTGTTGTGCTTCACCATCAAGGATGATGCCGGTAATGAAGTTGGAGGTTGGATCTTTTGCCGCCCCCACACTGCCTATCATCAACAGGAGCGCGACCGCCCAACGCCTCATCGCAGGCCGCGCGCCTTCAGTTCAGCCTGCGCCGAGGCTTCCGCGCTAGCATAAGGCTCCTGCCGGGCGATGCTCCAATAGCGCAGATCGTCGAGGGGGATTTTTTGCCCAGTGACCGCGCACACGACATGATCGCCCGCCTGCAGCACACGGAAGCTGTAGGCCATATAGTGGAGACGGGCCGGACGATCGCGATTGGACATCAGCATGAGATCAAACGGCCTTCTTCTTGGTCATGCACATCAGGAGAACAAATCCTGTTGGCGATTTTCCCCTCTCTCCTGCGCTTTGCGAGAAGAGCGTGATGAAGGGGATATAGCTTGCGGCGGTGCCATCTCAAGGGTTGGCGATGTAGATCTTGGTCCTACGTCTGCGCCGACTGCTCCGTCGCTGAAATGGAGCAACACGGCCCCCGCAGCTTGAGCTTCCGCGACCGATCTGACGAGTCGGCCTTCCGCCATCACCCGAGCAAAACCACGCGCAAGCGGCAAGTCAGGGTTGACCGAAACGAACAGGCGGGAAAGCCTGTCAAAGGCAGTGGCGCGGTCACGAAAAACGCGCGACAGATAGTCCGGGCGGAGCCGTTGACGATCAAGCCGCTCTTTAGCGCGGGCCAGATGCTGGTGCAGGAGAGCCGGTCGCAGAGCGCCACCCGCTTGATTGAGATGTGCCCGCGCGTCCGACACGCGATAACGCAGGCAGTTGCCAAGGTCGCCGGACAATTGGTCGAGCCGCTGACGTTGCGGAGCCAGCAGCATGTCTGGCGTCGGCATGAGCCGGGCCTGCATCTCCAGCCGGTCGCGGGCTTGCGCAGCACCGCGCCGCACGGCCCTGTCCATGCGCAGCCCTTGCTCAGTCAGCATCGCCATCAGATCGGCGCGAACAGGCACCGCCATCTCCGCAGCGGCGGTCGGCGTGGGCGCGCGCATGTCGGCGGCATAGTCGCAAAGCGTCGTGTCCGTTTCGTGACCAACGGCGGAGATGACCGGGATCGAACATTCGGCCACCGCCCGCACGACGATTTCCTCGTTGAAGCTCCACAAATCCTCGATGGAGCCGCCGCCACGCGCAACGATCACCAGGTCGGGGCGCGGCAGGGGGCCTCCGGGCTGCATTGCCGAAAAGCCGCGAACCGCACGGGCGACCTGGTCGGCTGCGCCCTGCCCTTGCACCAGAACTGGCCAGAGCAACACATTGGTGGGGCAACGATCTTCCAGCCTGTGGAGGATGTCCCGGATCACCGCGCCGGTTGGCGAGGTGACGACGCCGATGGTGCGAGGCATGAACGGGATCGCCCGCTTGGCGGAGCGGTCGAACAACCCCTCGGCGGCGAGCTTTGCCTTCAGCTTTTCGAGCAGCGCCATCAGCGCGCCTTCGCCCGCCAGTTCCATGCGGTCGATCACGATCTGATATTTGGAGCGGCCCGGATAGGTGGTTAGCTTGCCGGTGGCGATCACCTCGACGCCGTCCTGAGGCGCGAACGGCAACCGTTGCGCTCCGCCCTTCCACATCACTCCATCTATGACCGCATTGTCGTCCTTCAGGCACAGATACAGATGGCCCGATGCAGCGCGCTTGAACCCCGAAATCTCGCCACGCAGACGAACATGACCAAAGCGGTCCTCGACCGTGCGCTTCAGCACGGCGGACAATTCGCTCACCGAAAGCGGCGGCGCGTTGTCCCCTGCCCTTTCCTCCGCTAACAGGCGGCCCGACACATCGAAACCAGCTTCATATTCCGGGGACATGGGCGAAATGAACATCCTTTTGTTGGGCAGCGGCGGCCGCGAACATGCTCTGGCCTGGAAGCTGGCGCAATCGCCCAGCCTCACGACCCTTTATGCCGCACCGGGCAACCCCGGCATAGCCCAGCATGCGACTTTGGTCGATCTGGATGTCACCGATCATCGTGCTGTGGTCGATTTCTGCCTGCGCCACTCCATCGGACTGGTGGTGATCGGGCCGGAAGCGCCGCTGGTCGACGGCCTTGCCGATAATCTTCGGGTGAAGGGATATCCGGTATTCGGGCCGGGCAAGAAGGCGGCGCAGCTGGAGGGGTCCAAGGGTTTCACGAAGGATCTGTGCAAGCGCGCCGGCATCCCCACCGCTGCCTATGAGCGCGTCCACAGCCAGGACGGCGCGATTGCAGCGCTGGCCGATTTCGGGCTGCCGGTCGTCATCAAGGCAGATGGCCTGGCAGCGGGCAAGGGCGTCATCATCGCCGAAACGCACAGCCAGGCCGTAGAAGCGATAGAGGATATGTTCTCTGGCGCATTTGGCGCAGCGGGCGCGGAAGTTGTGCTGGAAGAATTCATGATCGGTGAAGAGGCGAGCTTCTTCGCGCTCACCGACGGCAGCGCGATACTGCCGTTTGGTTCCGCCCAGGACCATAAGCGCGTCGGCGATGGCGACACCGGTCCCAATACCGGCGGTATGGGCGCCTACAGCCCAGCGCGGGTGCTGACGCCCGAACTGGAAGCCGAAGTCGTAGAGAAGATCATCCGGCCGACGGTGGAAACGCTGGCGGCTGAAGGGACGCCTTATTCCGGCGTCCTCTATGCCGGGCTCATGCTGACCGAAGAGGGGCCCAAGCTCATCGAATATAATGCGCGCTTCGGGGACCCGGAATGCCAGGTTCTGATGATGCGCTTTGACGGCGATCTGGTGGACCTGCTGCTTGCCGTTGCGCAGGGACGGCTTGCGGAGCAGGGCCCGGTGAAGCTGGCTGACCGGACGGCTTTGACCGTAGTGATGGCAGCCAATGGTTATCCCGGCACGCCTGAAAAGGGCGGGGCGATTGCCGGCATCGATGCGGCAGAAGCAGGCGGCGCGCTGGTCTTCCATGCTGGCACGGCAGCAAAGGATGGCACGCTGGTCGCCAATGGCGGACGCGTGCTGAACGTCACCGCCAGCGGCCACAGCGTCAATGAAGCCCAGGCAGCCGCTTACCGCGCAGTAGATGCAATCGACTTTCCGACGGGCTTCTGCCGCCGGGACATCGGATGGCGCGAGGTTGAACGCGAGGGGCGGTGAGAGACGCTCAACACGGCCTCTTGCTCATTCCCGTCGAGCGCCACTAGATAAAGGCTGAAAGCTGGAGGGAGCGCGATGCAGGAATTCTTCATGGACTATGGCCTTTGGCTGCTGATCGGATTGCTCGTCCTGATCGGCGCCATATTCCTGCTCGCGGGGCGCAAGGCGTCGGTTGACTCGCCTGCCGCCGAACGGCCCGCCTTGGTCGAGAAGGAAGTAGCGCCGACAGCTGCGGCCATTCCAGAGCCGGTAACGCCCGCTCCCCCGATTATTGCGGCCGAGCTCCAGCCGTTGGTCGCACCAGTGGCACCCCCACCAATCGCGTCTCAGGCCACCGCCCCCGTGCAAGGCGGTCAGGATAATCTGCTGAGAATGAAGGGCGTAGGACCAAAGCTCAACCAGCTGCTTATCGAACTGGGTGTCACCCGCTATGAGCAGATCGCCAATTGGACCGACGCTGACTTAACGGCGATCGACGCGAAACTCGGCAACTTCAAAGGGCGTCCGGTCCGCGATCAGTGGATCGATCAGGCGAAATATCTCGCAGCGGGAGATTTCGCCGGTTTCGAAGCCAAGTATGGCAAGCTCTAAGCCGCGAGCGCTGCGGCTGGGGTCAGCCCAATTCTTCCAACAACCGACACAGGCCGCGCGCTAAGCCCGCCCCAGCAACTCACGCGCGCGGGGGGCGAGGCGGTTGGTGGCGGCTTCGTGGATGCCTGGGGCCGTGCAAAGCAGACCGAAGGCGGTGGGTTCGGGGCGATTAAAGGACAGGGGATCGCCGAGCGCGTCGGTGACTATTGCGCCCGCTTCCTGTGCGATCAGGGCGGCTGCGGCGACGTCCCATTCATTGCCCCAACGGACAGTGGCGACGATATCGGCTTCGTCAGCGGCGACCATCGCCATGCGCAGGGCGATGCTGTTGGGTTTGTGGACGGCGCGAAGATCGCTGTCGTGACGGGGCAGATGGTCGGCGGGCACGCGGGCGCCCGGCAGGATCATGCGCGAACCGGCGGTGAGGGTTCGGCCGTTTCGAGTAGCGCCCTCCCCTGCCCTGGCAATCCACAACTCATTGCGCGCGGGCGCAGCGAGTATTCCTATGCTTACCGCCCCATGTTCGACCAGTGCGACCGAAACCGCCCATCCAGGACGCCCACGCAAATAGTCGCGGGTGCCATCGATCGGATCGACGACCCAGACGCGGGCAAGGTCCAGCCGGTGAACGGTATCGGCGGTTTCTTCGGACAACCATCCGGCCGCAGGATCGATGAGGCTGAGGCTCTGGCGGAGCATGACGTCGATTTCGAGGTCCGCTTCGCACACGGGATGGCCCGGGACTTTTTCCCATTGGCGCACCTGGGTCTGCCCGCCCGCCCAGAGGGTAAGCGCCCGGTCAGCCGCATCCGATACCGCGCCGACGAGCGCACGCAGATCGATCTCAGCCCCCGGCAACGGTCATCCCGTCGATGCGGATAGTTGGCACGTTCATGCCATAGCGAAATACAAGGTCGTTTGCAGGAACAAGGACGCGGAACATGTCCTTGAGATTGCTGGCGATGGTGATTTCGGACACCGGCCGGGTGATTTCGCCATCCTCGATCAGGAAACCGGCCGCGCCGCGGCTATAATCCCCCGTGACGCCGTTGACGCCCATGCCGATCAATTCTGTGACATAGATGCCGCGCTTGATGTCCGCCATGAGCTCGGCTGGCGAGACGCTGCCCGGCTCCATATGGACGTTGGTGACACCAGCGCCAGGCGCGCCGCTGCCGCCCCGGCTCGCATGACCCGTGGGTTCTAGGCCGAGCTGGCGGGCGGAGGCGCTGTCCATCAGCCAGCCCGTCAGCACGCCCTTGTCGATCAGAGCGCTGCGAGCGACGGGAAGCCCTTCCCCGTCAAAAGGACGCGAACGCAGCCCGCGCGGGCGCAACGGATCGTCGATGATGGTGATGGCGCTGTCAAACAGTGTTTCTCCGAGGGAATCGAGGAGGAAGCTCGAGCGCCGCGCAATGGCAGCGCCGACCATCCCGCCGATCAAATGGCCGAGCAGGCCGGAGCCAATGCGCGGATCGAAGAGAACGGGCAGGACGCCGCTTTCAATCTTGGCGGGATTGAGGCGAGCAACCGCCCGCTCCCCGGCGCGCTGGCCGATCGCCGTAGGATCATCAAGGTCGTCCAGGTAGCGCGCACTGTGACTGGCATGGTCACGCTGCATATCCGCGCCCGTGCCTGCGAGGACGCTGGCCCAGGTCGAATGGCTGGTGCCCGCATAAGCGCCGGCAAAGCCGTGGCTGGTTGCGAGCGCAACCTGGCTTCGGCCGTTCGATGCCCCGCCGCCCTCACTGTTCGTGACGCCCGACACGCCGCGAGCGGCTTCTTCCGCCTCAAGAGCGCGGGCGCGCAGCAGCGCAGGTTCCGGGTCGCTCGGGTCGGCTATATCGAGTTCCGGCAAGCTGCCGCGCAACAGCCGATCTTCGGGCGCGAGTCCCGCATAGCGGTCCTCCGGGGCCTCCCGCGCCATGGCGATGCAGCGGTCGACCAGCGTAGCAAGGGTGGCTGGATTCATGTCCGACGCAGCGATGCTGGCGGAGCGCTGGCCAACGAAAAGGCGCAGGCCGATTTCCTCACCTTCGGACCGCTCCACATCCTCCAGCGCGCCAAGGCGCACGGCTACAGTGGTGGAGGCATTGCAGGCATAAATGGCATCTGCCGCATCAGCCCCTGCCCTGCGTGCCGCCGTTACCAGATCCTGCGCGCGCGACTGGGCTTCTTCGAGGCTGAGCATATGTGCGGGGCGTTCCTGATAAGGGGTCAGGCTTTGGCCTTACGCGCTTGGGCCGAGCGGGGCAACCTGCGCATCAGCCCAATGCTTAAGCAGATGATGCGCGACCGCCATGAGAGGCGGCGCGGTGAAGGGTGCGTCGGCCTCACCCGCCAGAGCCGCGCGAACACCCGCCGCATCGCACCAGAAGGCATGCTGGATTTCAGTCTCGTCCAGCTTCAACGCATCATCGTCGGCCTGGCCGATGCAGGCGATCATGAGCGAGGAGGGGAAAGGCCAGGGCTGGCTCATCACATAGCGGACGGAATGGACGGTGACGCCCGCTTCTTCCTTGATCTCCCGCATGACCGCTTCTTCGATCGTCTCACCTGGCTCAACGAAGCCTGCGAGGGCGGAATAAAAGCCCTCGGGCCAGCTATGCTGCCGCCCCACAAGCACGCGGCCGTCATGCTCGGTAAGCATGATGACGACCGGGTCGACACGGGGGAAATGCTCCGCGTTGCAGGCGCCGCAACGGCGTGCCCATCCGGCCTTTTCGGGCGATGTGCGCGAGCCGCACACCGAGCAGAAGGGATGACGGCCATGCCAATGGACGAGGCTGCGAGCCGCGCCATAGAGCGCAACTTCGTCGGCCGGGATTTCAGTGACGATGGCGCGGCTACGGGGGCTGGGGAAGAAATTGCTGCCGACTTCCTGAGCAAGGCGGACGAAGACCGGGCGCTGTTCGTCGTCAAGGCCGAGCAGCAGATGATCGTCAAGGCTGGCGTCTGTCGCGACCGGCTCCATCAGAAGATGGCCATCCTGGGTGACGGGATCCAATCCATCGAGCACGAGGCAACGCGCGCCAGGCGAAGCGAGGGCTTGCGCTGCCTGATCGGGGTTCATGCGCATATGATCGGCTCTGTCGAGACGGCCGCCTGCATAGCCAAGCTGCTCAAGGGGCATGTGGTTCACTCTCCTTCATCGCCACATCTGCCGCGCGACGGAACAAGGTCGGCAATCCCGCCTCTTCCAACCGGGCGAGCGGCCACCATTCCCCCTCGCCGGGAGGTATGCTTTCATTTGCCACATGGGCGACATGGACGGTCAAGGCCAGCGAGAAATGGGTGAAGACATGGCCGACAGGTTGGGAAACCGTCTTCCATTCAGCAGCCATGGGTGGCGCGGCGGTGGGCGCGTCGCTCCAGTCCGAAGACGGGAGCGCGCGCATGCCGCCGAGCAGGCCCTTGGCCGGACGGCGGATCAACCAGACATGGCCGTCCGGTCGCTCGATCCACCAGCCATGGCCCAGACGGTGTGGCTTTGCCTTCTTCGCGACCTTGACCGGAAAGGCGGCTGCATCGGCGGTGCGGAAGGCCGCACAATCCTGGCGCAACGGGCAGATGCCGCAGGCAGGGTTGCGGGGCGTGCAGATGGTCGCGCCAAGGTCCATCATCGCCTGGGCAAAGTCGCCAGCACGCACATCGGGGGTAATGCGATCGGCGGCAGCGCGGATCGCGGGACGCGCTGCGGGCAACGGGGTATCGATCGCAAACAGGCGAGCAACCACGCGCTCCACGTTGGCATCCACCACGACGGCGCGGCGGCCAAAGGCGATCGCCGCCACCGCAGCGGCGGTATAGGCGCCAACGCCGGGAAGGGCGCGCAACCCATCTTCGTCGCCCGGAAAGAGGCCGTCATGCTGCTGCGCCACAGTGCGGGCGCAGGCGAGCAGGTTGCGGGCGCGGGCATAATAGCCAAGGCCCGCCCATGCCGCCATGACATCGGCATCCTCGGCTGCCGCAAGTGCTTGCACCGTGGGCCAGCGGGCCGTGAACTTCGCGAAATAAGGGGCGACCGCCGCCACCGTCGTTTGCTGAAGCATGATCTCGGACAGCCAGACTCGATAGGGATCTGTTGCGTTGCTCCCGGGCGGCGCGCGCCATGGCAGGCGGCGGGCATGCACATGATAATGCGCGAGCAGATCTTCTGCGATTTTCTGCGGGGTCCCCTCGACGTGCATGGCCGCCCTATGCCATTAAGCGGCGCATGACGGAACGGCCCGCGACACCCAAATTGAAAAGCCGTGCAGAAGCGGCGGCCGAACGGCCCCGCGTCGGCGGCCCGCGCCAGATCGCCGACCTGATGCCGCAAATTGGCGCTGCGGCCTTTCGCAAGTTCGGTTTTGTCCAATCCAGCATCGTCACGCGCTGGGCCGAGATTGTCGGATCGCATTATGCGGAGATTTCCGCGCCCGAATCGATCCGCTTCCCCGTCGGCAAGAAGGCAGGCGGGACGCTCCAGCTCACGGTCATGAGCGGCCATGCCCCTATGATCCAGCATGTGCTGCCGGACATTATCGAGCGGGTGAACCGATTCTTCGGCTATGCCGCGGTGGCGAAGATCGCGATGAAGCAGGGGGAAGTACGTGGAACAGCGGCCGAGCGGCGGCCACCGCCGCGCAACTTGCGGCCGGTCCCGATCGAGCTCGGCGATTCGCTGCGGGACATCGGCGACCCGGAACTGCGCGCCGTGCTGGAATCCCTGGCACAGGGGCTTGCCAATTCGAACGGCTTGCCGAAAATCAGCTAGCAAAAAAAAGGCGTGGTTCTGACAGCTATGCTGCGACCGGTACTGCCGCCTGCATCAATTCAACAGCCGTACAGGGGCGGCGCTTCATTGGGTGATCGCATGATGAAACTCCGCTTTGCCGTGCTTGCTCTATTTGCCCTGCCCTCCATCCTGATGGCGGCTCCCGCTGCCAACTGGACGGCGCGGGTCGCGCTTTCATCCATCGGCGGCCATGTGCTCGGCAATCCTGCCGCGCCTACGAAGCTGGTCGAATATGTAAGCTATACCTGTTCGCACTGCGCGCATTTCGTGGGCGAGGCGAGTGCACCCTTGAAGGCGAACTATGTGAAGGGCGGCAAGGTGAGCGTCGAAGTGCGCAATGCCGTGCGCGACAAATATGACCTTACCGCCGCGCTGCTGGCGCGATGTGGAGGCCCAAGGCGCTTCTTTGGCAATCACGAGGCACTGTTTGCCAATCAGGACGCCTGGATGGCGCAATTGCAGGCCTATGACCGAGGTGCCGTCAAGCCATCCGAGCAAATCCCCGCGCTCAAGGACATCGGGCGGAATACCGGGCTCTACACGTTGATGGGCAAGCGCGGCTTCACGCCCGCACAGCTTGATGCCTGCATTGCCGATCCGGCCGCGATGAAGCAGATATTGGCGATGACCGACGAGGCGTGGAACAAGGTGAAGATCGGCGGGACACCTGCCTTCACGATCAACGGGACGCGGGCCGGGGGGTCAAGCTGGACGAGCTTGCGCGATGCATTGCCCGCCGCCGCGCAGTGAACTAAACCCCTGATACCGACGCCCGAGCAACGGAGCCTGCACTCAGTGAAAGCCATTACCGGACTTGCCCTTATCGCCCTCTCGCTGACCATTTCCGCCTGCGGGAAAAAGGACGCGGCCAGCAACTCTTCCGCCGAGCCCGTCGCCGCGGTTGCTGCGCCGGCAGGGACCAGTTGGTCCAGCACAGTGACCGAAACGCCTGAGGGCGGCTTCGTCATGGGCAACCCGCAGGCGAAGGTGAAGCTGGTCGAATATGCGAGCTATACTTGCAGCCATTGCCGCGATTTTTCCGCCGAGGCTTCCGAGGAAATCCGCAAGATCGTCGATACCGGCAAGATGAGCTATGAATTGCGCAACTTCGTGCGCGATCCGATCGACATCTCGACCTCGCTCCTCGCCCGCTGCGGCGGCAAGGATGTCTTCTATCCGCTGAGCGAACAGTTCTTCGCCAACCAGAATGCCATGTTCGAAAAGGCGCAGGCGCTGGGTGATGCGAAATATCAGCAGTTGATGAGCAGCCCCCCGGCGCAGCGCTTCGGCAATCTCGCCGAAGCTGTCGGGTTGGTTGACTTCGCCAAGCAGCGCGGGATCGCGGAAGACAAGGCAAAGCAATGCCTTGCCGACACGGCGGCGGCTGAAAAGCTGGCCAAGGGTGTCGAGACCGCAAGCAATCAGTATAAGATCGACGGCACGCCGACCTTCGTCCTCAACGATGTGAAGGTGGACAATGTCGCAAACTGGGCGACATTGCAGCCCAAGCTGAAGGAAGCGGGTCTCTGATTGACTGAAGGGGGGCGGACATCTGCAATGAGCTTGCCCGCTGAAGGCGGGGCGGCCGCGCGCTGCCCCGGCGGACGGTCATGCAGATAAAGCGCCTCAAGCTTTCCGGCTTCAAGAGCTTCGTCGATCCGACGGAGTTGCGCATCGAACCCGGCCTTACCGGTATCGTCGGCCCCAATGGTTGCGGCAAGTCCAACCTGCTTGAGGCGATCCGCTGGGTGATGGGCGAATCCAGCGCCAAGTCGATGCGCGGCGCTGGCATGGAGGATGTGATCTTCGCGGGCACATCCACCCGGCCGCAGCGGGACTTTGCCGAAGTGTCGCTGCTGACCGTGCAGGAGCAGGGCGAGCTGTTCAATGCGGTCGAGGTCGGCGCGGACGGTGAACTGGAAGTCACGCGGCGGATCGAGCGCGGCGCAGGCAGCGCCTACCGCGCCAATGGCCGCGACGTGCGGGCGAAGGACGTATCGCTGATCTTCGCTGATGCCGCCACCGGGCCGCATAGCCCGGCGCTGGTAAGCCAGGGCCGGATCGCCGCCGTTATCGCCGCGCGGCCGCAGGAACGGCGGGCCATGCTGGAGGAAGCGGCAGGCATTTCCGGCCTGCATGTCCGGCGCAAGGATGCGGAGCAGAAGCTGCGCGCGGCCGAGGCCAATCTCGCCCGCCTTGACGAGATTTTGACCGACATGGAAGCGCGGGCGAGCAGCCTGCGGCGGCAGGCGAAGGCCGCCGAACGCTATATCAAGCTGTCCGAGCAGATCAGGGTGGCCGAAGGGCGAGTCATCTTCGCGCGCTGGCGTGAAGCGTCGGCGAGTGCAGATGCCGCGCGGAAGGAAGCCGCCGAGGCTGAAGGCGCGGTGCGGACTGCTCAGGAGGCGCAAGCGGCGGCGGCGGTGCATGCCAATGCCGCGGTGGAGACGCTCGCTGAACGACGGGCGGCGGCGCAGGCGGCGCGGGATCAGGCCAATGAGGCGGGCCATAGGCTATCGGCGCTGAAGACCGAGCGCGATGGCGTGGTGCGGCGGCTGCATGATCTGGCGCAGCAGTCCGAACGGCTGGAAGAGGATCGCGCGCGGGAAGGGACGCTCGCCAACGACGCGGCGGAGGCGATTGCCCGGCTTTCGGGCGAGATCTCAAGATTGAAACAGCGAATTGCGCAGATTGAGGCGATGCGGCCTGACTTTGCAGGGCGGATCGCGCAGGCGGAGGATGCGGCGCGCGACGCGGAGCTGGAACTGGCCAAGGCGATGGCGCGGCAGGCGAGCGAACAGGCGGAGTTGCGCGTCGCCGAAGCGGCGCTGGCGGCGGCGCGGAGCCGATTGGAGCGAGCGGAGCGGGAGGTGGCGCGGCTCGACGCCGAGGCGGCTGCCCTGCCCGATGCAGGGCCGCTGGAAACGAAGCGAAGAGACGCGCTGACCGCCCAGGCGCAGGCAGGAGCGGACCGCGACCGCGCGGAGGCGGCGATCGAACAGGGTGAGGCAGCGCGGCAGGCGGCAGCCGAAGCGCGGGCGACGGCGGAAGCGGCGCTTTCGTCAGCGCGCGCAGGTCTGGCCGCGCTCGACAGCGAAGTCGCGGCGCTGAAACGGGCAGTTGAGAGCGGAAGCGGCGCCAGCCGTGCGCTGGATCAGATGAAGGCCGCGCCGGGCTTTGAACGAGCGTTGGCTGCGGCACTGGGTGATGATCTCGAGGCGCCCGTAGGCGCCCAGGGCATGCGGCGTTGGCAAGGCGCGGTGCCTCTAGATGGTGATCCAGCCCTGCCTGCCGGGTGCACCGCGCTTGCGGATCATGTGAGCGCGCCTAAGGAGCTCGCGCGGCGGTTATATCAGGTGGCCGTTGCCGATAAAGACGATGGCCAGGGACTCGCTGTGGGCCAGAGGCTGGTCACCAAGGGCGGGCAACTACGGCGCTGGGACGGCTATGTTGCAGCGGAGGGCGGCGCTGCGGCGGCCGAGCGGCTGATCCGCCTCAATCGGCTGGAAGCTCTCGAGATTGTACGCCCTGCGGTGCATGCGGATGTCGATGCAGCCCGCAAGGCGCAGGACAAGGCTGCAGCGGATGAAAAGATGGCATCGGAAGCGCTGTCGGATGCGCGCACGAAGCTGGGCGGCGCAGATCAGCGGTTGCGGGCGGCGCTGCGCGCCGCTGATGAGTCAGCCACTGCGCTTGAGCGGCTGAGCGGTCGGCGCGAGGCCATCGACGAACGCTTGGCGGAAGCACGCGCAGATCAAGAGGCGGCACGCACTGAGCATGGAAAAGCGGATGCCGCTCGATCTGCCGTGCCCGATGGCGGCGAAACGCAGGCCCTGGTTGCCTCCCTATCCCAGCTGAGTGAGAAGGCCCGCATCTTCGCCAGTCAGTTGCAGGCGGATCAGGCGCTGGCTGACCGCGCGTTGGCAAGCGATCGGGAAAGAATGTCAGCGGCTGATGCCGAGGCCAAGGGGTGGCGTGCTCGAGCGGGCGAGGCGGCAAAGCGGATCGCGGCCATGGTCGATCGGAGCAAGACGATTGCCGCCGAGCGCGACGAACTGACGCTTCAGCCCGACCGGCTGGCGGAAGCGATCGCCCGGCTCGCCGAGCAAGGCGATGGCTTGGCGGAAGCTGCCGAGTCTGCGCGCCGCGCGGAGAGCGAGGCGGAAGCGGCTTTGCGCGCTGCCGAGACCAGGGCCGCGCAAGCGGGGGAAATACTGGCTCAGGCGCGTGAACGGCGCGCGACTGCCGCCGCGCGGGCCGAATCGGCGGAAGATAAGCGGATCGAGACGAACCGCTTTTCAGGCGAGCGATTTGAATGCCCTCCGCCAGTTCTTCCTGAGAAGCTGGGCTTCGTTAGTGCAGAGGTTCGGATTGCGCAAAGTGAGCAGGGTGAACATGATCGTCTGTCGGCCGAGCGCGAGCGGATCGGGCCAGTCAATCTGGTGGCTGCCCAGGAACTGGAAGAACTTGAGGCGACACAGGCGACCAGCCGGGCCGAGAGCGAAGAGTTAGCCCAAGCCATCAACCGGCTGCGCGGCTCCATCGGCAGTCTCAATCGCGAGGGGCGGCAGCGGCTGCTCGCCGCGTTCGAGGCCGTCGATGGGCATTTCCGGCGACTGTTCACCACTCTGTTCAACGGCGGGCAAGCGCATCTGGAATTGATCGACAGCGATGATCCGCTGGAGGCAGGTCTGGAAATCATGGCGCAGCCGCCGGGCAAGAAGCTGGCGGCGCTGACCCTGTTGTCAGGCGGTGAGCAGGCGCTGACGGCGGTCGCGCTGATCTTTGGCCTGTTCCTGACCAACCCGGCGCCGATCTGCGTGCTGGACGAAGTCGATGCGCCGTTGGATGACGCCAATGTCGAACGCTTCTGCGACTTGCTGGACGTCATGGTCGGCCAAACCGATACCCGTTACCTGATCGTCAGTCACAACGCGGTCACGATGGCGCGCATGCACCGCCTGTTCGGCGTGACAATGGTCGAGCGCGGCGTGAGCCGCCTGGTATCCGTCAGTTTGGGCGGTGCGGAAGAGCTGCTGGCGGCTGAATAGAGCAGAGCGCGTCCAAAATCCGAGCACTCGACCGTTCGGGCTGAGCCCTTCGACAAGCTCAGGGCGAACGGAATTAAACGGGGCGCCGGTTAAAAGCACATTGGTTCAGGTGAAAGAGCGCGCCGTCAGCGCTTCTTGCGCAACCGCCGGAACAGGCTGCGGTCAGCGACGGGCTCGAACATTTCCTCAGGACCTTCGGGATCCAGCACCTCATTGTCGGCGAGCCAGGCCTGCACATCGTTAAGGTCCGGCGTCACATAGGGACGCAAGGTTCGGCCCGGCTTGTCGCGCAACTGTTCGATGGCGGCGATCAGTCCACGCTCTGCGATGACGGCGGAGACGCGTTCCGCAGGCAGGTCCAGATGCTCTGCGATGAGGTCGTCGCGGATGGCAAGGATGGTCGCCTTCTGCCCGGCGTTCGCAGGCAGTACCGTGTCGATCGTCACGTCGCATTCGGTATCGAGCCGCAGCGAGCGGTTGTTCATGTTGGATGACCCGACGCGCACGCTGCGGTCATCGACGATCATGATCTTGGCATGGACGTAGATGGGTTCGCCGCGCACGGTGAAAGGATGGTAGATGCGCAGCTTGCCATAGGTGTCGCGGGCGCGCAGCGCTTCCACCAGCCGGGCGCGGGCCGTGTCCATCGCCTGCTGTTCCAGCCAGCCGTCAGCCTGTTCGGGATTGATGATGACGATTTCCGGGCCGTCGGGATCCCCGAGCCGGGCAGCGATCGCCTCCGCTATGCGGCGCGACGCGAAATATTGGCTTTCGGCATAGATGCTGTGCCGGGCCGCCGCGATCTGGTTCAGATAGAGCTTCTCGATCTCCCGATGCGGCTGCTGATCCTCCATTTCCGGCGCTGACCGGGAAATGGCGATGTCGACATTTTCGAACTGCACCGGCAGCGCATCGGGCCAGCAATCATGTTCGCCGAAGATGGGCTCCAACTCGCCACCGCCTGCACCCTGCCATCGGGCACGGGCATGGTCGCCCAGCACCATCGCCACATCGCCCTGCAATGCGGTGGTGGCGTCATGCCAGGGACCATAGGGCGAGCCATCGGGATGGTGGCGGCCAGGGTCTTCGTCACGGTGGTGGCGCGTGTCCCAACGGTCGCCGGTCATGTCGATGCCGCCGCAAAAAGCGAAGCAGTCGTCGATCACGACGATCTTTTGGTGGTGCGAGGCCGCGGGCGGATGATGGCTGTCCAGCTTCACCTGAATCCGCTTGTTGGCCATCCATTTGACGGTGGTGAAGAGGTTGGCGGGCTGCACCATCGACTTCATCGCGCCAACGTCCCAGCGCAGCAGGAAAATCTCAAGCTCCGGCTTCTCTGCGACGAGCCAACTGATGAAGTCGCCGATGATGACGGGCGCGCCATCTTTCGCCTCATCTTCGCGGATGAGGCTTATGGCTGCATCGAAATCCCATCCGATCAGCATGATGCGGCGCTTCGCCTTGAGCATGGCGGCACGGGCGTGGCGGAAATAGGCTTCGGCGTCGATGATCACGCTGGCCTTGGTTGCGCGGGCGATGCGCCAGCAATCCTCGCCCGGGAGGGGACCGCTGCTCATGCGCTGCCTACCACCAGACAGCCGAGCAACATGAGGAGCCCGGCAAAACGGTTCGACCGGAATTTGGTGAGAGGATCGGCTCCATCCTCCTTCAGCGTTCCCACCTGCCAGAGGAGATGCGCCGCCATCGGCAGCAACGCGGCGAGAGCAAGCCATTGCGGCCGGATCTGCCACAGCGCTGCGGCCCATAGGGCAAGTGCGGCCATATAGCAGAGTGTTACGCCAGCACGGACATGGCGGCCCATGGAAAGGGCGCTCGACCCGATACCGATCAACGCGTCATCCTCCCTGTCCTGCAATGCATAGATGGTATCATAACCTACAACCCAGAAGATGGTGCCTGCGTAAAGGAGTAGCCCCGGCAGGGTAAGCGCGCCCGCCACCTCGCTCCAGCCGACGAGCGCCGCCCAGGAGAAGACGAGGCCGAGCCAGATCTGCGGCCAGCCGGTGATGCGCTTCATGAAGGGGTAGGCGGCCACCAGCGCGAGGCTGCCGAGCGAGACGAGTTGCGCATAGGGGCGCAGTTGCAGCAGGACGACCAGCCCGATGAGGCAGAGCAAGATCAGCCATGCCCAGGCCGCCTTCAGACTGACCGCACCACTGGCAAGCGGTCTTGCGGCAGTGCGAGCGACCTTTCGGTCAAGGTCACGATCGACGATGTCATTGAACACGCAGCCAGCGCCACGCATGGTTATGCTGCCGAGCAACAGCCATAGGATGAGCGGCCAGCGTTCCCCTGCCCCGCCCGCCAGAACCACCGCCCAGGCACCCGGCCAGAAGAGCAGCCACCAGCCGATCGGACGATCGAGCCGGGCGAGCAGGGCGAGGGCGCGAGGCGTTGCGGGCAGGCGGGCAAGCAGGCTGCGCGCCTGGGTGTCGGGTACTATACTCTCACTCAACGTCACGCTCGCTTGTCGAAAGGCCGTTCTTCCTCTTTAGAGGAGTGGAGAGCCGCAACAAGCCTGTCCTGCGCTTGTTGAATGGCGCAGCCCGAAGGGATGGATGTTCGATGACTGCAACCCCTGCCTGGCCGCCTCAAAGCGCGCCGCGCCTGCATGTCGAGACGCAGTTGGGTGATGGCGTGGCCGTGCCGGTCGATGGCAATCCCGCCCATTATCTGATCAGCGTCATGCGGGTGAAGCCGGATGACATCATATTGCTGTTCGATGGCAGATCCGGCGAATGGGCCGCGCGGGTGCGGGACATGCGAAAGCGCGACCTGGTGCTGGAGTGCGTGAGCCAGACGAAAGCGCCGGAAGAGGTGCCCGATTTCTGGCTATGCTGCGCCCCGATCAAGAAGGGCCGCATCGACCTGATCGCCGAAAAGGCGTGCGAACTGGGGGTGGCGAAGCTGCAACCGGTGCTGACGCGGCGGGCCGTTGTGGACAAGCTGAACCTCGACCGGTTGCACGCGCATCTTGTCGAGGCGGCGGAGCAGTGCGGCCGCACCGCCTTGCCGGAACTGGGCGCGATGGTGAAATTGGACGCACTGCTGCGGGAGTGGCCCGATGACCGCTGGCTGTTCTTTGCCGATGAGAGTGGCGGCGAACCGCTGAACGAGGCGCTGCGCGCGCATCCGGGCGCAGCGGCGTTCCTTATCGGGCCCGAGGGCGGATTCGATCCAGCCGAGCGGGAGGCGATCCGCGCTGTCGGCAAGGCCGTTCCGGTCTCGCTGGGCCCGCGCATCCTGCGCGCGGAGACGGCCGCGATCGCAGCAACGGCCGCCTGGATGACGCTGAACGGCGACTGGCGATAGGAAAGCTGGGCCAGTTGCAATCCGAAATTGGATTGCAGCCCCAGCCAGCGCAACCTATTTGGTCGTTGAGCGCTGTCGATTGACGCGCAAGGGGGGCAAGACAAGGCGGGGCATGAGCACCAGAACCGACTCAGGGGGACTCGATCCCGTCATCGAAAGCCGCGATCAGCTGATCCTGGCCTTTTCCAAGGGCGCGAAGCCCAGGGAGCGCTGGCGCATCGGCACCGAGCATGAGAAGTTCGTCTATTCCAAAGCCGATCATCATGCGCCCTCTTATGACGAGCAGGGCGGCATCCACACATTGCTGATCGGCCTGACCCGCTATGGCTGGAGCCCGGTGTTCGAGGGCGACAATATCATCGCGCTGTCGGGCTCTGACGGGACGGTCAGCCTGGAACCGGCGGGGCAGCTGGAATTGTCCGGCGCGCCGCTGGAAAATCTGCACCAGACCTTCGCGGAAACGGCGCGGCACCTGGAACAGGTCAAATATGTCGGCGGCATGCTGGGCCTGGGCTTCCTGGGCCTGGGCATGTGGCCGGACAAGACGCGCGACGAACTGCCGGTGATGCCCAAGGGGCGCTATGACATCATGCTGCGGCACATGCCACGGGTGGGCACGATGGGCCTCGACATGATGCTGCGCACCTGCACCATCCAGACGAACCTCGATTATGGCAGCGAGGCGGACATGGTGCAGAAGTTCCGTGTCAGCCTGGCGCTGCAACCGCTGGCGACGGCGCTGTTTGCCAATTCTCCTTTCACAGAGGGCAAACCCAACGGCTTCCTGTCCTATCGCAGCCATATCTGGTCGGATACGGACCCGCACCGGACGGGCATGCTGCCCTTCGTGTTCGAGGATGGCTTCGGCTATGAGCGTTATGCGGACTATGCGCTCGATGTGCCGATGTATTTCGTCTATCGCGACGGCCGCTATATCGATGCGGCGGGCCTGAGCTTCCGCGACTTCCTGGATGGCAGGCTATCGGTGCTGCCGGGTGAAAAGCCGACGGAGAAGGACTGGGAGGATCATCTTTCGACCGCTTTCCCGGAGGTGCGGCTGAAGAGCTTCCTGGAAATGCGCGGGGCCGATGGCGGAAGGGCCGATCGGATCACGGCGCTGCCCGCATTCTGGGTGGGCCTGCTCTATGACCAGGGCGCGCTGGATGCCGCATGGGATCTGGTGAAGGACTGGACGATGGAGGACCGGCAGATGTTGCGCGACGCGGCGCCGAAGCTGGCGCTCGACGCGCCGGTTCCCGGCGGGCGCAAGTTGCGGGATATCGCCGCTCAGGTGCTGGATATCAGCCGCAGCGGGCTCAAGGCGCGGGCGCGGCTGAACGATGGCGGCGCGGATGAAGCGGCCTATCTGGCGCCGCTGGACGCGATCGTCGCGGCGGGGCGGACGCATGCCGAAGAGTTGCTGGAGCGCTATCATGGCGACTGG
Organism: Sphingobium sp. TomMM35A; assembly: GCF_054771735.1. NCBI lineage: Bacteria > Pseudomonadati > Pseudomonadota > Alphaproteobacteria > Sphingomonadales > Sphingobiaceae > Sphingobium > Sphingobium sp. TomMM35A. The sequence goes on along the minus strand of NZ_BSRC01000001.1, from coordinate 2,357,650 downwards.
GCGGGCGATCTTTCCCGCGCCTATGCCGACGAGAGCTTCTGACCTATTCCGCTGGGTTGAGCGCCGGTTCGGCCTTGCGCCCGCGCCCCGTCATCCAGGCGAAGAGGCGGGGCACGGGGGCGTTGCGCTCCATCCAATCACTATAGGCGCGGTAGGCGGGGTCAGTGGAGAGGTGCGCCTCCTCCGTCCGCGCGCGCCAATAATAGACGGCGTTGGTGATCGCCAGCATCGCGCAGTTGCGCACCATGTCGGTGAGGCTTCCCGAAACCGTCAGGAAGGGTAGCGCGGAAAACCACCAGAAAAGATTTTTCGAGAGATAAGCCGGATGACGGCTCCAGCGATAAGGGCCGTGGGTCAGGATGCCCCTATGGGTAAGGTTGGAAAAGCGGATGCCGAAGACGACCGTCGCCCAGGCGTAAATGGCGGTCAGCAGGACCAGCCAGCCGCCGAGCAGCCATTGCAGCGCCCTGTGCCCTTGCGTCCACACGTCCCATTCCGCGCCGCCCGCATGATAGTCCAGCGGACCCCCTCCCCCCATCAGCACGAAGGGCGGATAGCAGATAAGCGCCGCTACCCAGCCAGCGAGCAACGGATTGGCTGACCGGATGTGGGAATCGAGCGGCTTGCATGTCAGCAGATAGCCCACCGTTGCCATGCAGACATCGATCATGAACATGACCGCGATCAGGAAGGCCGCCAGGCTCACCGGGTTGGCGAAGGCATGATCCAGCCGCCAGTCGACGATGCTGGCGAAATTGCCCGGCACGATGGAGAGCATGAAGGCAAGGAAGAAGCCCTTGACCGCCCAGGCGCGCGCATGATTGGCGACCTGGGCCATGTCGGGTTTCCCTGCTGCGCCGCCGATGACCCATTGGCCAAAAGCGTAGGTCGCGTCACGAGGCTCAACCAGCCGCCGGTCGAGCCATGCGACATAAGGAAAGGAAAACAGGAGCAGCCAAGGGGCGGCGTCCATGAACAGGTCCATGGAGTAGCGATAGTTGCCGTTCCAATACCAGCGGGCGAGACAGTAGAAGATAGCGATCGCCAGCCATGTCGCCCAAAGTCCGGCGACCTTTACGAGGCTGATGTCGAGCACGGCGCGCAGCCGCCGGGATGGCGCCTGCCAATCGATGCCGGTCGAAGCATTGCGATGAACCTTGTCCACCAGCAGCGACCAAAGGACCATCGGAAGGCCGCAGGCGACGACCGCGGCAAAGCCCGCATTGGGGCCGTTCATGCCATAATGCCGGGCCACCATTGCCCAAAGACCCAGCCCCGCGAGGCCAACAAGGCCGACGCCATGACTGACGGCGGATGGGGGGCAGGGGTCGGCAGCAGGAGGCATGCTCGCGCTTATGCCTGCAAATGGTAAGCAAGCCGTGAAGCTTGGCTCAGGCACCTCCGAGCACGTTGATGGTGAAGGCGAGGATGCCGAGATTGAACAGAAAGGCAGCGAGGCAGTGCGCCGTGACGACCTGGCGCATGGGCGTGCCGGTGACCGTGACGTCCGAGGTCTGAAATGTCATGCCGAGGGTGAAGGCGAAATAGACGAAGTCGCTGTAGCCGGGCTCCGGCGTGCCGGGAAATTCGAGCCCCTGGCTATCTGAACCCTGCGCATCGGCCAGATAGAAAAGATGCGCATAGTGCATGGCATAGACAAGGTTCGAAAAGAGCCAGGCGAGCGCCAGTGTCACGAGCAGCAGGGCTATGACCGCCGCGTTCGGGCCGCCATGCTGGCTAACGGCAGCGCCTACGGCAACCAGAACGACCAGTGAGACGATACCCGTGAGAAGGAGCATGAGGCGGCGATTGGCGTCGTTCACTTCGGCATTGCGGCGCATGCTGTCCGGATCGGCATGGACGAGCGACGCTGCGGCGGCGATGAAAGCGGAAGAGGCACAATCGAACCCTGCCATCACCGCCTGATGCCAAGGCATCATCAGGCCGAAGGGCAAGGCCGTCGCCAGAAGCATCAGGAACATCCCATAGCGCCAGGGGAAAAGTGCGCGAGGCAAAGAGGCAGGCTTCATGTCCATCAGGAAGCCGCAAAAAACGGAGGCTGGCAAGCGTGTGCTATTTCTGAGAGCGCCCGTTGGCCCTGCCTGCACAAAGAGGAGCGAACAGAAGGATTTCAGGATCGCACCTCAATCGGCTTTTCTTTTCACTACCGTTCGCGCTGAACTTGCTTCTCCTACCGTTCGCCCTGAGCTTGTCGAAGGGTTTTACGTTTAAAATGAGAAAGGCTTCGACAGGCTCAGCCTGACGGGCTTTTAGTTTTTCGGATCAATTTTAGTTTTCAGATCAAATGCTGCGCGCTTCTAGAGCACCGCTGCCACCAGACCGAGCGACGCAGCTTCATTGGCTTCCAGATACCAGTTTTCGGGGGCGCGGCGCAGGACTTCCTCAAGCGTGATGTCGGAACCAAGGATAAGGTTCGAAAAGCCCTCATTCTGAATGGCGATCGAAGATTCAATCTCGTTGAGCGCAGCTTTGAGCGGCGCGATGCAGGTCGTGAGCGGCCCCTGCAAATGGATGTCTTTCGTGATCAGCCGCTCATGGATCATGACCCGCGTCCCGCGGGTGAGATAGCGGTTCTCCTTAGCGAAGAAGCCCATGAAGGTAGCTCCTGCCGAATAGACGGCGGTCTTGCCAAGGAAGACGAGTCTGCGGCCAGCACTGAGCTCAGAATGAAACCGGATATCCTCGCCCATCATCCGGGCGATTTCGGGATCGCCCCCCAGCGTCGCGATTTCTATTACCACCAAGCCTTCAGAAGGAGCGGCGGCGAGTGCATCCTTGAAGTGCAGATACATCGCCTGGTCCACAGGGCCGGAAAGGCGAATGGCGGGGCAGACGAAATCCTGAGGCGAGAGCAGCGGCGCTTGCATGGACATCAATGGCTTCCTGAAAAAAGGGAGGATTTCGCTGCATTACGCCCAGCAGACCAAATGGTGCCGTGACAACACGCTTTTGACTGGCGCTGCGCTGGAGACGCTGTAAAGAACAGACCATGACCAAAGGGTGCGGGGCATGATCGCGAAATTGAAAGGGCGGCTGGACAGCACCGGGCTGGACCATGCGATCATAGATGTGGCGGGCGTGGGGTATCTGGTCGGGGCATCGTCCCGGACGCTGGCTGCGCTGGGGCCGGTGGGCGAAGCCGTGACCGTGCATACCGAAATGCTGGTGTCGGAGGATTCGATCCGGCTCGTCGGTTTTGCGCGCGGTGAAGAGCGCGACTGGTTCCGCCTGCTGATCGGCGTACAGGGCGTGGGGTCGCGCGTGGCGCTGGCCATTTTGTCGGCGCTTGAACCAGCCGAACTGCATCGCGCGGTGGCGACGGGCGACAAGGCCATGGTGGCGCGCGCCAATGGCGTCGGCCCCAAGCTGGCGCTGCGCATCGTCAATGAACTCAAGGACAAGATCGGCGCCGCGCCGGGCGCGGGTGGAATATCGGGCGCCGGCATCATCCCGGCGACTGCCGGAGGGCTCGGCGCGGATGCCGTGTCTGCGCTTCAGAATCTCGGTTTCAAGCCGGTTGAGGCCAGCAGCGCGGTTGCCGCGGCGGAAGAAGAGCTGGGTGAAGGCGCGACGCTGGATGCGCTGGTGCGGCTGGCGCTGCGGAAGGCGGCCAAGTGAGCGAGGACCGGTTGATCGCCTCGACGCGCCGTCCCGAGGATGTGGACGCAGCGCTGCGGCCCAAATCGCTCACCGAATTTATCGGGCAGCAGGCAGCGCGCGAAAATCTGCGCGTCTTCATCGAAGCGGCGAAGCAGCGTGGCGACGCGTTGGACCATGTGCTGTTCTTTGGCCCGCCCGGCCTTGGCAAGACGACCCTGGCGCAGATCGTTGCGAAGGAGATGGGCGTCGGCTTTCGCGCGACATCGGGCCCAGTGATCGCCAAGTCGGGGGATCTGGCGGCGCTGCTCACCAACCTCGACGAAGGCGACGTGCTATTCGTGGACGAAATCCACCGACTCAATCCAGCCGTGGAAGAAGTCCTCTATCCCGCGATGGAGGACCGGGCGCTCGACCTGATGATCGGCGAGGGGCCATCTGCCCGGTCGGTGCGCATCGACCTGCCCCGCTTCACGCTGGTGGGCGCGACGACCCGGCAGGGACTGCTGACGACGCCGCTGCGCGACCGTTTCGGCATTCCGGTGCGGCTGCAATTTTATACCGTTGAGGAACTGGAACTGGTGGTGCGGCGCGCTGCCCGGTTGCTCGACCTTGGCATCACGTCTGACGGAGCGATCGAGATCGCCCGGCGGTCCCGCGGAACCCCGCGCATCGCGGGGCGATTGCTGCGGCGGGTGCGCGATTTCGCGAACGTCGCTGGTGTCGAAGCGGTCGACGCCAAGGCCGCCGACGCGGCGCTCAGCCGTCTGGAAGTCGATCAACTGGGCCTTGACCTCATGGATCGCCGCTACCTGATGATGATCGCCGACATTTATCGCGGCGGGCCGGTGGGCGTCGAAACACTGGCGGCGGGGTTGTCGGAGCCGCGCGACACGATCGAAGAGGTGATCGAGCCCTATCTGATCCAGCTTGGCCTCATTGCGCGCACGGCGCGCGGACGCTGTCTCAACGGGCCGGGCTGGAAGCATCTCGGTCTCAATCCACCCAGCGGTCTCCAGGACGGGCTGTTCGACTGAAAAATGCGTGACCGCTACGGCAAGGCACGGCTATAGCGGCCGAAGGAGCGGATGCGCGGGTGATACGCGCCCTCAATCAAGGAGTTGCGCTGCTTGCGGGCGATCGAACAGTATCCCAATCTGGTGACCATGTTCTTCGCGCGGGCGAAGGAAATGGGCGACCTGCCTTTCCTGTGGCGCAAGACAGCAGGCGGCTGGAAATCGCTCAGCTGGACCGAGGTGGCGTTGCAGGTTGCGGGCCTTGCCGCTGCCCTCAAGGCACAAGGGCTGAAGCCAGGCGACCCCGTGATGCTGGTGAGCGAGAACCGGCCGGAATTCTGCATCGCCGACCTTGCCATCATGGCAGCCGGTTGCGTGACGGTGCCGACCTACACCACCAACACGACGCGCGATCATCAACATATCCTGACCGACAGCGGCGCGCGGGCGGTGATCGTGTCGACGGCCAAGCTGGCCCAGACGCTGATGCCCGCCGTCCTGCGATCGCAGGCGAGCTTCATCGTCGGCATGGAACCGCTGCGCGGCGCGCAGGGCGATCTGTCCTGCCATCTGTGGGCGGACATGATCGCGTCGCACATCGCCGATCCGGATGCCTGCGCGGCGGAGCAGACGGCGGGGCGGAACGACCTTGCCTGCATCATCTACACCAGCGGCACTGGGGGTGCGCCTCGGGGCGTCATGCAGCATCATGGCGCGATCCTGTGCAATATCGAGGGCGCGGGAAAGCTGGTGGCGGAGGATTTCGGATGGGGGGACGAGGTCTTCCTGTCCTTCCTGCCGCTGAGCCACGCCTATGAGCATAGCGGCGGCCAGTTCCTGCCGATCATGCTGGCGGGACAGATCTATTATGCCGAGGGGCTGGAGAAGCTCGCCAGCAACATAGAGGAAGCGCGGCCCACGATCATGGTCGTCGTCCCCCGCCTGTTCGAGGTGCTGCGGGCGCGGATCATCAAGTCGATCGAGAAGCAGGGCAAGTTTCCGGCCTGGCTTCTGGCCCAGGCCCTGCGGATCGCGGCCAAGGAGCGGAGGGGCGAGGGATCCATTGCCGACCTGCCGGTGAAGCTGTTGCTGAACCGGACGCTGAAACCCAAGATCGCCAAGCGCTTCGGCGGGCGCATGAAGGCTCTGGTATCGGGCGGCGCGCCTCTCAACCCTGATGTCGGACTCTTCTTCGATGCGATGGGGCTGACGCTGCTACAGGGCTATGGCCAGACGGAGGCCGGGCCGGTCGTCAGCTGCAACCGGCCGGGCGTTGGCATCGCGATGGACACGGTCGGACCGCCGTTGGACGGGGTCGAGGTGAAGATCGCCGATGATGGCGAGATCCTGGTGCGCGGGGAACTGGTAATGCAGGGCTACTGGCGCAACGCGGCGGAGACGGAGAAAGCGCTGAAGAACGGCTGGCTGCATACCGGCGACATCGGCGAGATCGACCACAAGGGCCGGATCCGGATCACCGACCGCAAGAAGGACCTGATCGTCAACGACAAGGGCGACAATGTGTCGCCTCAGAAGGTCGAGGGCATGTTGACGCTGCAACCCGAGATCGGCCAGGCGATGGTCTATGGCGACCGGCGGCCGCATCTGGTGGGTCTGCTGGTGCCGGATGCCGAGTGGACGCGCGAATGGGCGCTGGCCGAAGGGAAGACGGTCGATCAGGTCACTGGCGATGCGCAATATATCGCCGCGCTAAGGGCAGCGGTGGACCGGGTGAATGAAGAGCTTTCCGTGACCGAACGGGTGCGCCGCATCATCCTGGCCGACGAGCCCTTCACCATAGAAAATGGCGAGATGACACCGTCGATGAAAATCCGCCGCCATGTCATCAAGGCGCGCTACAGCGAACAGCTGGACGCCTTGTATAAAGGTTGAACGTCAGCGATCCGGCGTGCGATAAGGTGTGAAGGAGCCAAGCGCACAACCGCCCGTGATGGACCCGGTAACCAGATCGGCGCTGCGCACGATGTCGCCACGGCAATATTGAGACCCGGCGCCGGTCGGCCTGATGACGAGCGTGTCGCCCCGGCCGAGTCCAGTGCAACTGCCATTAAGGTCGTTGCGGTAGACGAGGCGTCCGCTTACCCGGTACAGCAATACGCTTTCGCTGATCGCGGTAAGGCTGGAACCGGGATAGCGGCTCACGCAACTGACCGGCTCACCAGCGACCTTACCGTCCAACGCGGCTTCCAGCCGGTCGGCTTGCTTTTCCGTAAGACGCGCGGGTTCGTCACCACCCGCGCACGCTGCCAGCATCAGCGGCGCCAGACACATCCATGCACGCATGGCACTTCTCCTGCACTTGTCTCCGCACGGCGGAGCAATCGCGGTAACGCCCGAACCGTCAGGCCGTATCCTTGGCCGTGCGTCGACGGGCGAGTTCCTGCACATCATTGGCGCGCATGAAGATATTGGTCGCGCGCTCAAGGCCGATGGTGGTGGGCACGGTTGCTTCTCCCCGCGCCCGCGCCTCATCCACCTCGGCCATACGCGCCGCCAGCGCTTCATTGTCCGGCTCGATCGTCAAAGCGAAGCGGCCATTGCCCTGCGTATATTCATGCGCGCAATAAACCGCCGTCTCGTCGGGCAAGGCGGCGAAGCGGGCCATGTTGGCGAACATCTGGTCGGCCGTCCCTTCGAACAGCCGCCCGCAGCCCATCGCGAACAGCGTGTCGCCGACAAATATGATGCGATCGGAGGCGAGATGATAGGCGATGTGACCGGCGGTATGGGCGGGCACCTCCATGACCGTCGCGACATGGCCGCCGATGCGTACCTCGTCGCCCTCGCCCACCTGCCGGTCGAGCGCACCGATCTTGGCGGCCTCCGCTGCGGGTCCGGTGATCCGGCAACCGGTCGCGGCCTTGATCGCCGCATTGCCGCCGACATGATCGCCATGCCAGTGCGTGTTCCATATCTGGCTTATCGCCCATCCCCGCTCCGCCGCCGCAGCCAGCACGGGTTCCGCCACGGCGGGGTCGATCACGACCGTTTCGCCGCTGGCATCATCATGCAGCAGCCAGACATAATTGTCGGACAGTACGGCTACGCGCGCGACGCTCAGCATGGGATTACCAGACGCCCGTGTTCGGCATGGACGCCCAGGGTTCGGCAGGCTCCAGATGACCGTCCTGCAACAGTTCGATCGAGATATTGTCCGGCGTGCGGACGAAAGCCATATGGCCGTCGCGCGGCGGCCGGTTGATGGTAACGCCCGCATCCATCATACGCTGGCAGACGTCATAGATGTTGCTCACCCGATAGGCGAGATGGCCGAAATTACGGCCCTCGCCATAGTGTTCAGCAGGCGTGCCATCTTCCGCTGGCCAGTTATAGGTCAGTTCAACCTGAGCATCCTCGTCCCCCGGCGCGGCGAGAAAAACGAGTGTGTAGCGGCCGCTTTCATTGTCGAAGCGCTTTTGCTCCTCAAGGCCCAACAGCTTGAAGAAGGCGACTGTGCGATCGATGTCGGTCACACGGATCATGGTATGAAGATATTTGGTCAAGCAGTCGCTCCATTCGTCGCCAGCAAGCAACGGTTCATCTCGGCAGTGGCAGGGTCGCTGCCAAGATAGGGCGGCACAGGCATCGATGAAAGAGGAGACGCGAATGGCGCTGGAGTATCGCGACAAGGTGCTGCTGGCTTGTGCCGGGCTGCTGACGCTGGGATTGGTCAGCGGCGGCTATTTGCTGGGTGATGGGTTGAAGCGGGCCAGGGCCGCCGATCGGTCCGTCACGGTCCGCGGCTTGGCGGAGCGCAATGTCACGGCTGACCTCGCTACCTGGTCGATCAGCTATGCTGCGACGGGCTTTGATCTGCCCGCCGTACGCGCGGAGATCGACAACAATACGCGGGAGCTGAAGGCCTATTTTACAAACCTGGGCTTCAAGCCGGAGGCGCTGACGCCCACCGGCGCTGGCGTCAATCAATATATCAACAACGGCGTCAACACGATCACCATCACCCAACGCATGTTGTTGCGCACGACCGACATCGCCAAGGCGCAGAAGGCAGTCGCGCAACAGTTCGATCTGGTCCGCCGGGGCGTCACATTACAAGAGGGGTCGGGCATGCGTTACAGCTTCACCAAGCTCAATGACATCAAACCGCCCATGATTGCCGCCGCGACCCGCGATGCGCGCGCGGCGGCCGAACAATTTGCCCGCGACAGCGGCGCCAGCGTAGGCGGCATCAAGAGCGCGACCCAAGGCTATTTCTCCATCGATCCGCGCGACGGCGAGGCGGACGGGTCCAGCGATACGCCCTACAAGAAGGTGCGCGTCGTCACGACCGTGGACTTCTACCTCAATTAGGGCGTGTTGGCCGTTCAGCGAGCCGGAGCGCCTGTAGGCAGCCGGGCGAGATTGTCGGCAGCGGCCTTTCCAGCGGGGGATTTAGGGGCGAGCTTGATCGCGCGCTGCCAGGCCGACCGCGCGACATCGTCATGGTGGGTCAGGACTGCGATGTTGCCCTCCTCCAGCGCGACGGATGCATCATCGGGGGAAAGCTGCACCGCGCGCGCAATATGCGCCTGCGCGAGCTTCAGCTCTCCAGACCGACGCGCGAGTGTGGCCGATAACAGCCAGGCAAGGGGATCCTGCGGTACTTGAGCGAGCGCCACATCGAGCGAGTCCCGCGCTTCCTTGGCGTCGCCCAACGCCACGAGGGCCCGTGCGCGATCGAGATAGGTCTCGCCCTTTTCAACGCCATCGGGCAAGCCGCGCGCCAAGGCCGCATCGAAACTGCTGCGCGCCTTTGCGGCATCGCCTGCCGCCAGCGCGGCGTTCCCCGCCTGCGCCCACAACCGGGCGCTTTGCGCCATCTCGCCGCTCCGTTCCGCCTCATCGGCGGTCTGCTCGAAGGCGACCATGGCGGGCGCCCACCGCTCCGCGCGGGCATAAGCGAAACCCATGCAATGGCGCGCGTAGAAAGAGCCTCCTTCAATCCGCCATTTCTGTGCGAAGGCTACACCTTTGTCGGGGGACGCGAGCGCTTCATCAAGGCAGGCCTGAAATGGCGCGGCATATTTTTCCGGAACGGGAATGCGGCCATCGGCAGCGGAGGAGCCGCTCGGTCGCGGGGTGGACGCCCGCTGCTCCTCCTTCTTGGGCCGGTTCATCACCGCTTCGATTTCGGGATCATAGGCTTGCGGCGTCAAGAGCAGCAGCGGGAGAAGGAGCATCAGAGAATATCCAGAAGGCTGCCAAGGGTGTTGATCAACAGCGTGATGTCGCTGTCACGCGACAGGCGATGATCGCCATCCTTAACGAGCAGCGTCTGCACATCATATGAATGCAGGCGCTGGGAAAGCCGCAGGGCCGTCTGCCAAGGCACGTCGCGGTCCTCTTGCCCCTGCAGCAGCCGGACGGGGCAGCTGATCGGGATTGGCCGGTCGAGCAAACGAAGCGCCTGGCCCGACTGCCAGAAAGCGAGCGTAGTCACAAGCGGCTGGTCGCCATAGGGCGTGGGCTCGCGCAACTGGCCCTCCGTAGCCAGCAGCGCCTTGTCCGCGTCGCTGAAGCCCCATTCGGTAAAATCCGGCGCCGCGGCGATCCCGACCAGCCCGGCAATCCTTTCGGGACGAGCCAGCGCGATGAGCAAGGCGATCCAGCCGCCCATCGACGATCCCGCCAGCAGCAGCGGCCCGTCCGTCAAAGCGTCGATCAACAGCAACGCATCGTCACGCCAACTGGCAAGCGTACCATCCTCGAACCGGCCTTCGCTCGCTCCGTTGCCGCCATAGTCGAGCCGCAGCATCGCCCGGCCAGTCCGTGCCGCCCAGGCGTCGATGGCGATCGCCTTGCCGCCTTCCATGTCGGACATATAGCCCGGCAGGAAGACGATGGTCGGGCCGGAACCCGGGCGATGCCGATAGGCGAGGCGCACGCCATCGGCGCGGGCGAACGACGCCAGCGGAACTGCTGAAATAGGGTTCATCGGCTATCTCCCACCGACCTTTGATGCGGCTTGCATGAAGCCAATAGACGCTGGCGCGCGGAAAACCAGAAAGGAAGAAAATAATAGCTCCGATGGAATTGACACTAGGCAGACCAACGGCTAATCGCGCCGTCCTACCCCGTGCCCAGATGGCGGAATTGGTAGACGCACCAGCTTCAGGTGCTGGCGATCGCAAGGTCGTGGAGGTTCGAGTCCTCTTCTGGGCACCATTTTGTTCTTCCGGGAACGTCCGAGGACTTTCCGGAAATGGCTGAATCCCGTCGATTCTTATGCTATAATCGTCCGGCGAAATTCGGGGGGATACGGCACCAATGGGGAACAATTCGGGTATCTGTGATGGTATCGCTATCCTCTTCTTTTTTAGCCGCTATCTAAACCGCAATCCTCTTTGCGACAGCCGTGGCAAGCGCGAAGCCGCCGACAAGGACTATAAAGCTCAGCGACACCGCGGGGCTATATCTGCTCGTACGTCCTAAAGATCCTAAGTTATGGCGCTTGAACTATGTCCACTTGGCAAGCACCGCAAGCTGGCCTTCAGCGCCTGGTCCGAGGTCGGCCTCGCCGACGCTTACGGCAGGCGCGACGAAGCGCGCCTCGGGGGCTAGACTCCACCTACGCGCGAGGGGAAAGTCACGCGGACCAAGGCGCGCGTCGAGGAGAACGACACTCTCAAGACGGTCGCAAAGGAGTGGACCGCCAAGAACGAGCGCAAGAACATCGCCGAGATTAGGCTCAGCAAGATTCGTTGGCTGGTCGGCATGGCCTTTCCAAAAATCGGCAATCGGCCGATCGCCAAGATCACTACCCAGGAAGTGCTCACCCTCCTCATTCATTCAAGGCGACCGGCTTGTCACTTTAGACTTACTCACAATGCTCGCCGCTACGGTCCCCAATAACTTTTGCCGCGTAATGCATCGCAGCGCACATTTCGAGCCGGGCTGCTTTCGCCCTTAGGCAGAGCGGTAGTGCACCGGGCCACGAGGTCCAGCACATATGCAATGCTGATCGAAGCCAAAACAGCGGGGCAAGGATGAGCGGTAAAGACGGGTGGTTTGGCGAGTTAAGGCCCAACCCCTGGCGTTGGGCTGCTGCCGCCTTGACCCCGGCATGCCGTGACAGCCTGACGCCGCGAAGGGGATCACGCTGTCACGGGCGTGCCGAGCGCTTGGCCATCATAGCTGTGCGGGCTACGTAAGGAGTATCGCTGATGTTTGGAACGAAGGAAGCCGCGCCGATACTTCTCAGGGATCGCTCCGGTGGCGACTTCACCGCCTTCGCTAGGGAGGAGGCACCTTCCACCCCTGTCAGCAGCGCTCCGACTTTTCGCTACCGTCGTGAGCTCGATGGTGTGCGCGCCATTTCGATCCTGCTGGTCATCTTCTACCACGCGCGGATAACGGTCGCCGGACTTGATGTTTTTCGGGGCGGCTTCATCGGCGTGGACGTCTTCTTCGTGATTAGCGGATATCTGATCGGGACGATCACCTTGCGGGAGCTTTCCGCGGGCAAATTCTCTTTCATCCGGTTCTACGAACGGCGTGCACGGCGAATGTTTCCGGCGCTCTACGCAGTGCTCGCGCTGACCACTATCCCGGCATGGCTGTACATGCTGCCGGAAGCGTTCAAGGATTACTCCGCAAGCTTGGTGGCGGCTGTCGTATTCGCATCGAACTTCTATTTTTGGGACTCGGTCAGCTATGATGCGGGCGAGACGAGCTTCCAACCGCTCATTCATACATGGTCCCTAGGAATAGAAGAGCAGTTTTACCTATTCTTTCCGCTGCTGATGGTGCTGGCTTACCGCTATGCGCGCGGCTGGATCACGGTGCTGCTCGTGCTGGCCTGTCTTGCCTCGCTTGTGCTGGCTGAACATATGACTGCCACGGCGCCGGACTCTTCTTTCTTCCTGTTGCCCTTCCGCGTCTGGGAACTGGGAGTTGGAGCCCTGCTCGCCCGGCGCGAACAGCTGCATGGGCGGCACGTATCCCCCACGCTTGGCTGGGTGATGCCGATGGTTGGCATTGCCCTGTTGGTGACGGCCGTGACAATAATGGGACCGCATTGGCATCATCCCGGCATAGCTACCCTTATCCCCGGAGGGGCGACCGCGCTGCTGATCTGGTACACGGGACAGGACGATCCGGTCACTCGGCTGCTGTCATCGCGGATCCTGGTCTTTTTCGGCTTGATTTCCTATTCGCTGTATCTTTGGCACCAACCCATTCTAGCCTTTGGCCGACTGGCCTCTATCGATAATCCAAGCAATGCTCGCTTGCTCTTGTGGATCATGGTGTCGATCATTCTGGGAGCAACCACTTACTGGCTGGTGGAAGTACCGACGCGGAACCGTAAACGGACCAGCAGCGTCGCAATTTGGTCCATGTCGCTGGCGGGCGCGCTGCTGCTGGCTGCGCTGGGCCTCTATGGTTATAGCCAGCAGGGCATGAAGGAACGCTTCTCCCCACAGCTGAAGCCGATCGCACAGGCGTCGGAAATCGTCGAGGCGAGCATATTTCAAAAGGGCAAGAGCTGTCACAATTATGATCCGGCGAAGGGCCCATGCATATTCCCCGGACCCAACCCTGAAGGGTTCAACCTGATCAGCGCCGGAGATTCTTATGGGCGCACCTTGACCACGCCTGCGTCCAAGGGGATCGCGCATTACGCTGACTTCGCGTCCTTCACGCCGCTGAGCCGCGGCGGCTGCCAGTTTCTGCTGGACGTGCAGCGATCCGATGGCGTGTCCGTCAGCTGCCCTGCGGAATATAACAAAACCCGTATGGACTATATATTGGCGCAAAAGCGCGCGATCGTTGTGATCCTGCTTCGACTGCCGATGCTGCTGGAGCATTCACGGTTCAACAATGGCGAAGGCGGCGTCGAGCCCGGCCATGACCATCCCTATCTGTCACGGACGGGAGAAAGGATCCCTGCGAGCAAGGCCGTAGTCGGTCAGTCACTATCCCGCACCGTCGGCACCTTGCTGCGCCGGGGCGTGAAGGTCGTGCTTGTCTATCCGGTGCCCGAGATGGGCTGGAACGTGCCGCAGATACTGCTCGCACGTGCACGGTCAGGCGCAGCGGCGCACATTTACGATCCGGTGTCAGTGTCCTATTCCGGGTTCCGGGCGCGCACGCGCCAAACCTATGAACTGTATGACGCTTTGGGACAGGACGTCAACTTGCTGCGGGTCTATCCTGAAAAGCTATTCTGCGGTCAGGACCGGTGCTTCGCGAACAAGGGCAGGCAGATATTCTATCGCGACAATAATCACATAAGCTATCGCGGGGCGATCATATTGAACACAGCGATCATGGATGCCATCGCGAAGCGCTGGGGCTCGGGCGCAGCTGCTCGCGGAAGTTAATCGGCGAGTGTCAATGCCGAGGAAACTGTCCACGAATGCGACGTGAGCGACCCGATGAGCGGTTTCAAGCGACATCGGAAAGGGGCCCCTTAGCGACACCTAAGGCTGGTCCCGTTTCATGATGGTTCGCTGCCTGCTGGTTCAAGCGACTCCGCCGCATTTCGCGTGATTGGTAGCTGTAGCCGCAGATCGTGATCACATGTCACGGCCTCATCAGGCGGCAAGCGCCAGAAATTGTGATTAGTTTCCCAACGAAATAAAAAGTGATCTCCTTACTCAAACAATGGGCATTCCTCTGCTGCCGTTGTATCCTAAAAAACGAGCGCGCTCAGGCAGTTGGTGCATTTCCCTGGGAAATGCCAGATGCCAGCAACTGCTGCGATCCAAGCTCCGCCACAGGTCAACAATCTTCCAGATCATCTGTTGATAACTGTCCACAAAATCGCTTATGACGCAGGCGGGCAAGCTGCTTACCTGCAAGATGCGCCGACGTATGCGACCGCGCATGAATGAGGTACGTCGATACCCACATGTTTGGCGCATAACGGCTGTCGGACGCTCGTCCACGGGATGGCCGCGAGAGTCAGTTCTTAACGATCGGAAGCACGACGATAATGTACGATCCCAGCGAAAATGCCGCGGCTGATATTGCAGCTCACTTCCATTCCTTCACGAACCTGGCGGCCCATCCTGAGGTCGGTCCCCTTGTCATAACCAAGGGTGATGGCGTGTTCGTGGAAGATGACAAAGGTAACCGCTATCTTGAGGCGGTGTCGGCGCTGTGGTGTGCTTCGCTGGGCTTCAGCAATGAGCGTCTTGCCAAGGCAGGAAGCGATGCGCTGCGAGGCTTGCCTTATTATCACACCTTCACCGGCCGCTCCAATCCAACCGTGATCGAGCTGGCCAACAAGCTGCTGTCTGTCGCGCCTGTTCCGATGTCGAAGGTATTCTTCGCAAACAGCGGATCTGAAGCCAACGACTCCGCTGTGAAGATGATTTGGTATTATCATAATGCCATTGGCAAGCCGGAAAAGAAGAAGATCATCGCCCGGCTCAATGCCTATCATGGCGTGACTGTCGCGTCGGCAAGCCTCAGCGGACTCGTCACGAACCATCGCGATTTTGACCTGCCGATCGCCAATATCCTGCATGTCGATTGCCCGCATTATTTCCGCTACGCCGAGCCCGGCGAAAGCGAAGAGGATTTCGCCACTCGCCTGGCCGACAATCTTGAAAAGCGGATTCTGGCTGAAGGTCCCGACACCGTCGCCGCTTTCTTCGCTGAGCCGGTGATGGGCGCGGGCGGGGTGATTCCGCCACCGGCGACCTATTTCGAGAAGATTCAAGAAGTTCTCGCCAAGTATGACGTGCTCCTCGTCGCGGACGAAGTGGTGTGTGGCTATGGCCGGACGGGCGAGATGTTCGGTTCGACCACCTTCGGCATGAAGCCTGACATTCTGACGACGGCAAAAGGCCTGTCCTCGGCCTATGCGCCCATCTCCGCAGTGATGGTGAATGAGAAGGTCTATGCGCCGATCGCCCGAAACAGCGGCACTATCGGAACCTTTGGCCATGGCTTCACCTATTCCGGCCACCCGGTGAGCTGTGCCATCGCGCTCGAAACCCTGAAGATCTACGAAGAAGATAATGTGGTCGGCCATGTGCAGTCACTGATGCCGCAATTCTGGAAAGCGCTGCGCAGTTATGAAGGCCGCAAATATGTCGGCGAAGTGCGTGGCGTAGGCCTGGTAGCCGCGATCGAGCTCTATGCCGATCCTGAGAACCGGACCAGCTTCGATCCAGCAGTAAAGGCGGGTGCACGCCTTGTTGAAATCGGGCTCACCCAAGGCCTGATCGTGCGGGCGCTTGGCGACACGATCGTCTTCTGTCCCCCGCTCATCATCACAGCGGAAGAGCTTGACGAGCTATTCGCCCGTTTCGAACGCACCATGGCGATCTTTGAAGAAACTATCGGCTGACCGGCAGGCGAGGGCCGCCGATGCGAGCGGCGGTCGCTGAGCTAGGATGCCGCTGCTGCACTTCGCCACATTAGGCGAAGTGCAGCATGCACCAATAGCGATCCTTTAGAGAATACTTGCCGCGGCTATCATAAACCGCGGTGTGGGTCAGGCACGGCTGAGAGGCATTGCGGCGATCTCAAGCTGTGGAAGCTGCGCAGGATGCGGGATCGTGACGTCCACGGGTACAACCGGCTCCACTTCGGGGACACGGCCGCGCATGCCGTGATTGGCTGCCCAGATGGCGGCTTGGGTGCGGTTCTTGACGCGGAGCTTGCGCAGCACCGCCTTCACATGGACCTTCACCGTCGCCTCGCTGATATCCATCCTCTTGGAAATGACCTTGTTCGGGCATCCCATGATGAGCCAGCGCAGGATTTCCAGCTCACGATCGGACAGGCTTGCAGCATCGACGGGCCGTTCCACCTCCAACGCATCTGTCAGCGTCGGCCGCGACTGCAATTCGTCGGCAAGTTGCGGCGGCAGGACGCGCTCACCCATCGCAACCAGATGCAATGTCGCCACCAGGCGATCGCAACTGATTTCCTTGATGATGTAACCCATCGCGCCCAGGCGGAAGGCCTTCAGCATGGTTTGGAAGTCAAACCGATCGGATAATAGTACCAGATAGGCGCAAGGGAATTTCCGCTGAAGAACGGCGACACTGTCGGCGTCCAGCTCTTCGGTTCCATTATCTATCAGGAGCAACGAAGGCCCCGTATCTTCCTCCGGCACCTCCACCTTTTGGAGTGCGGCGGCAATATTTGGATATTGATTAACCCGGAAGTCCCGCTCAGTGAGAATCCGGCTCAAACCTTCTCTTACGATTGCATTACCGCACAACAGACGCACATTGACTGGGTAAGCCATTGGGTAGTCCCCTCATGATCCCTTCCACTTTCGTTAGCAGGCCCCAAACGAAGCGTGAAAGACCAGTGATCAAATGCCTGCAGTGCAACCCTTTCTTTTCGTTTCAATAAGTTATGACTAGCATATTTACGACGCTAGAGTCCTGAACTGACCTATGGAAATTTAGGGTTAGTTCAACAACTCGCTAACTGATTGGTAAGATTGTGTATTTCGCTCTTAACCATGGGAGTTATGTCCTAAGCACAGCATCCCATGTAATACTTTGGGCTTACTGCGAAGAACGTGACTCGAGCATATGCCGGACGAACGATGGTTGCGAGTCTCTATTGGTTAACTTCAGCTGTTAACTATCTTTCCTAACAAGTCCAAAGACTTGCCCTGCGCCAAAAGCGAGGATGCGGCGCTCCTTTGCGGGTAGATCCTGCAGAGACTCGATAGAGCGAGGATTTCAGGTCACAGTAGGAAGGGCGTGCCGAACGTCAGGGCGTTTTCAAGCTCAATGACGCCTTCTTCGGCCGTCAGCTTCCGTTAGGGCCGCCGCCGGTATTGGTGCCGCCACCGCCGCCACCCATGCCACCGGCCCCTACTGCGCCGATATTGCCGAATATTTCGTCGAACAGGCTGCGATGGCGACCCAGTGTGGGCGTTTTGTCGCCGGACGGCGAAATCTTCGCCACCTGCTCAAGGCCCATGCGGTCAACCGCCACGACATTGCCCGCGGGGTCAAAGCGGACATGGAGCACCGTCTGCGCCACCGGCTTGGGATTGGAGAAGGCCAGCGCCCGCATGTCGCGCGACACATAATACCAATCCTGATCGCCGAATTGGGCAGTAAAGCTGGGTCGGCCCAGCGTCCCTTCTACCGAAGCGCGGTTGTCGATGCCCGGCTGGATCGAATCGACCAGCAGCTTGTCCACCTGATATCCCTGATGGGTGCGGATGCGCGAACAAGCCGAGGTTCCGAGCACGAGCGCGCCAAGGCCGACGGCAAGCAACAGATGTCGGCTGAACTGACGCATGAACTTCTCCTGCCGGGAAGGGACCCGGAAACCAAATACCAAAGCCGCCATTGCATCGCGCGGCCCGCCGATCAATATGGAATTGCGCGCCCCCCGGCAAGGGGCCTCCGCTCAGCTCAGCCAGGAAACCGTTTCGACATGCCAAAGCTTTTCCAGCGCCTGTTCGCGCGCACCGACCCCAAGGATGCGATGCAGCCGCTTTACCAAGCCGTCATCCGCGAAGGCCGCGCGCCGCACTGGTATATGGAAGGCCAGGTGCCCGACACGATGGATGGCCGGTTCGACATGATCGTCGCCATATTGGCGCAGGTGCTGATGCGGCTTGAAGCGCTCGGAGCAGCTCAGGAAAGCGTCTGGCTGACCGAATTGTTCGTCGACGACATGGACGGACAGTTGCGGCAGGAGGGCGTAGGCGACGTGGTGGTGGGCAAACATGTCGGCCGCATGGTGAGCGCGCTCGGTGGAAGGCTCTCAGCCTACAAGGCGGCGCTTCTGGGCGGGGCGGAACTGCGGGACGCCCTGGCGCGTAACCTGTACCGTGGGGCGACGCCTGCTGGAGACGCCGTGAAGCATGTCGAATCCCGGCTGAGGTCGCGCTGGGTCGGCCTTTCCACCTTGCCGCTCGACGCATTGATGGCGGGAGATATTGGATGACTAATCCTGCGCCCGAATTTTCTCGACCCGTTCGGGCCGACCAGATCGCGCGGCATGCGCAAGGCATGACCATCACCGCCGACGCCGGGGAGCGCGACGCGTTGGCGCGACGCTTCAACCTGACATCACTTGATTCACTTAAGGCTGATTATGCGTTGAGCGAACAGGACGGCGCCATCGAGGCACGGGGCCGGGTACGCGCAAGATTGGCTCAGCCCTGCGTCGCCACTGGTGTAGCGGTGCCGGAGACCATCGATACCGACTTCCTGTTGCGCTTCGTTCCGGAAGGTGGCGGTGCCGATGGTGGTGAGGAATTGGAGATCGATTCGGAAGATTGCGACACGATCGGCTATGACGGGCAGACGATCGACATGGGGGAAGCGGTCGCCGAGACGATGGCGCTGGCGATGACGCCTTATCCTCGATCAGCGGAAGCCGATGCTTATCTGCGGGAAGCGGGCGTATTGACGGAAGAGCAAGCAAGTCCTTTTGCCGTGTTGCAGTCGCTCAAAGACAATAAGCCCTGACGGACCGGCCTCCACGCGTTTCACTCTCCTGCTTGCTGTGGCATAAACCGCCTTCATGGACTCCCGGCCGCGCAAGATCATCCATATCGATATGGATGCCTTTTACGCGTCGGTGGAGCAGCGCGACGATCCAAATCTGCGCGGGAAACCCATCGCAGTAGGCGGCGGTGGGCCGAGGGGGGTGGTGGCGACGGCCAGCTATGAAGCGCGCGTTTTTGGCGTGAAGTCCGCCATGCCGGGCGCGCGAGCGCGGCGGCTCTGTCCGGACCTGTTGTTCGTGAAACCCCGATTTGAGGTGTACAGGGCGGTTTCCACTCATGTGCGTGAGATTTTCGCCCGCTTCACCGATGTCATTCAGCCCCTGTCGCTGGATGAAGCCTATCTGGACGTGACCGAAAACAAGGCAGGGTCATCGTCCGCCACCGCGATCGCGCAGCAGATCCGGCGCATGATCCGGGACGAAACCGGCCTTACTGCCTCAGCCGGCGTCTCCTACAACAAGTTGATCGCCAAGCTCGCATCGGATCAGAACAAGCCGGACGGTATTTGCGTGGTGCGGCCGGACGAAGGAGCGCGCTTCATGGCGCAGATGCCGGTCCGGCGAATCCATGGTGTGGGACCCGTAACAGCGCGGCGGATGCAAGCTTTGGGAATAGAGACAGGCGCCGACTTGCTGGCCCGTGACCTTGGTTTCCTGCAGCAGCATTTCGGGAGCGCTGCGCCTTTCTACTATCGCGCCGCGCGGGGAGAGGATGATCGGCCCGTCCATGAAAGGCAGGAGAGGAAATCGGTCAGCGTCGAAGACACGTTCTTCGATGACCTGATCACGAAGGACGCACTGGTCGCGGAAATCGACCGGATCGCGCAAAGCCTCTGGACGCGGATCGAGAAGAGCGGCGCCTATGGCCGCACTATCGTCCTCAAGATCAAGTTTGCTGATTTCCGGATCATCACCCGGTCAAGGAGCATGAACGCGCCGGTTCGCTCGCCAGACCTGCTGGCGGAAACGGCGCGCGCCCTGTTGGTCGCCCAGTTGCCGCTGCGGATGGGCGCGCGGCTGCTGGGCTTGGGTGTCCATAATCTTGATGCTGAGGAGCCTGTCGAACAAAGTCAGCAGCTCAGCTTCCCCCTGTGAAAGGGTTTAGAAGGGCAGCCAGTTGCGCTTTTCCGTGAACTTCATGTAACCGGCGTTCACCCCAAGCCGATACCCAACTCCGAGGCGGATGGGGATCAAC
Organism: Sphingobium sp. TomMM35A; assembly: GCF_054771735.1. NCBI lineage: Bacteria > Pseudomonadati > Pseudomonadota > Alphaproteobacteria > Sphingomonadales > Sphingobiaceae > Sphingobium > Sphingobium sp. TomMM35A. Next base: position 2,337,349 of record NZ_BSRC01000001.1, on the reverse strand, counting down.
ACGACGCTGCCCCAGCGAAGATAGCTCGCCGTAAAGCCGCCAACCAGATAGGCCGTGCCTTCCGCCGCAGGGAAACGATGGTAAAGATCCTGCGTGTCGTAGAGATTATAGACCAGGACGAAGGTGTTGGCGGCGTTGCCCCCCACGTCGAAGCCGATCGACGGCCCGGTCCAATACACTTCCCGGCGCCCTTCCACCTTGTGGTTGAGCGTTCCCGATCCATAGCGCAGACCAACCACAAAGGCACCCGACGCTTCCCGGCCAGCGATATAGGCGTTGGGGCGGCCTTGATCCTTCAGGATCTTTTCGATCATGCCAGCCAGCCCCTCTGCCCCCTTGCCGAAGACGCCTTCGGCAGCGCCGATCAGGTCATCTTCCTGATAGGATTCGCTGGGGCTCAACGCAGCGGGCGGAGAGTTGGCGGTGACGGGAGCTCCCGTCGCTGTACTATTTGCCGTGGATGCCGAAGACTCCGGTGCCGCACTGCTCGCTGGCGGAACGCTATTGTCCACACCCGGTTCGGTCGGCGTGCTGTTCGCCTGCGGCACGGGCGCGAGATCAGCGTCAATCGCGCTGTTCGGATCGACCGTGCGCACCTGCGCCTCCGCCGCGAGCGGACTGAATGCCACCCCGGCAACGGCAAGCGTCCATGCGCCACGTCGTGCCACGCGAGCCGACACTCGCCTTACCATCCCGATCATGCCCGCTACTCCCCGACTTTGCCGCTCTTCGACCATCTATCAGATTATCGGAAGCCAAGCTGAAACGACAATGAACGAACGGCGACCCGAGTCGATTCCGGGCTGGAACGAATCCGGCAGCGAAGTTTGTAAGAATTTCATGGCATAGCCCGTTGCCTTGCGGGAAAGCCGCCGTTATAGCGCTTCTCGCCTAGCCGCTGTCCCGCCCCAAGCGGGCGTTCAGGCCATGTTTGGAGACGTGGGTGAGTGGCTGAAACCAACGGTTTGCTAAACCGTCGTACTGGTAAATCCGGTACCGAGGGTTCGAATCCCTCCGTCTCCGCCATCATTCCGATATTAGATCACAGCTGCGGCAATCACGCCGGGATCAAGCGGCGTTCGTAGCGCCAGCTGGCCCATAGCTGCTGCGCCATGCGGCTTGCCGTTCGCACGCGGCTTGGCGGTACGCGGTTGTGTGAGGAGGGTGCGGCCGCCGCCATGTGGGATGGAAGATCGTGGAAGCCGCACACAGTGAGCCCTGGTAGTCGGGCTGCGGCGCGGCAGAGAGAAGTGAACCGGCGCATGACTGCGTGGTTTGGACGTTTGCGGTCGCGGCTGAGCATTTCGAAGCTGTGCGTGACGACCACATAAGCCGCATGGCTTTCGCGCACGGCGTGGCGCAGGCCCGCGTGCATCTCTTGCGCGGACATCGCGCAGATTTGAGCCGGGCGGAAGCTGCCGGGCCGGTCCGTTATACCCGACACGGCGAGTTCGCCAACGCCGAAGCGGTGAGAAGGAGCGATCTGATCGCGAGCGCCGCTGATCCGGCAGCCATAGCGATGATAGGCCGGATTGACGCTGCTGTCCCATGCCAGGCCGACGTCGGCAAGCGCCCGTAATGTATCGTCATTGGCACCGAAATTTCCCGCGCGGAAGGCGGTAATCGGCGGTGCCCCCGCCTCCTCCAGCCATGCCTTGCCGAGGCGCAGCAATATGGCTTGGTCTGCTTGACTGAAATCGCCGATGTTGCGGCCCAGTTGCCCGCTCACAGGAGAGTGACGCGCCCAGCGAAGCCATTCGCTGTGGATATGCAGCTGCACCTCATGTCCGCGTGCCACGATCGGCGTGACGATGGGTCTCAGAAACTCCGTCCCATATAAAAGCGCGGGCATCGGGTCGACGAAGAACACGCCTTTCAGGCCATGGCTCTCCAGCTCATCCATCTGCCAGCCAATGCCATAAGCTCGGCCCTCGGCCTCTCCCCAGATGGAGGAGCGGACATTATCTTCCAGACCCATCCCGCGCTCATGAAGCAGCGACGATAATTCTGTGTCTACGGTAATCAGGACGGCGGTCATCATCAACGCCTTACTTCATCCATGTTAAGGAGCCGTAACACCCATGCTGTTCACGGCAATGGAGCGGCTACCCACAGGGATAGCCGCGCGCTACATCGCCTCATGATCTCGATTCATCCGCTGACCGGCCTTGCAGAAATATGTGAAGGTGACGACTTGGCCATGCTGTTGCGCGATGCGCTTGGGCGGGCCGGGCTGTGGCCGCTGCAGAAAGGCGATATACTGGTCGTCACGCAGAAAATCCTGTCCAAGGCGGAAGGCCGCATGGTGGAGCTCACTGAGGTCGCGCCTGGCGAGCAAGCGCTGGAACTGGCGAAAACGACGAGGAAAGATCCCCGCCTCGTCGAACTTGTGCTTCGTGAAAGCAGCGCCATTGTACGTGCCGTGCCGCACATATTGATTACCCGGCACAGGCTTGGCCATGTCATGGCCAATGGTGGCATAGATCGATCCAATATCGGTCCGGGGGGGGCGGAAAGGGCGCTGCTTCTGCCGGTGGATCCCGATGGATCAGCCGCCGCGCTTAGCCATGATCTTGCGAGCGAGGGCGCCGCCCCTGCCGTGGTCATTTCCGACAGCTTCGGACGCCCCTGGCGCCACGGTGTCGTGGGTGTGGCGATCGGCGCAGCGGGACTGCCGGCGCTCGTCGATCGCCGGGGCGAAGAGGACAGGGATGGGCGGCGGCTGGAAGTGACGCAGATCGCGCTGGCTGATCAGATTGCGACCGCCGCCGCTCTGGTCACCGGTGAAGGGGCCGAAAGCATACCGGCTGTTCTCATGCGTGGATTGCGTCTGCCGCCCGGGGATGCTCCAGCCGCCACGCTTGTGCGGCCGATCGAGGAGGATCTGTTTCGATGAGCCGGGTCGTGACCCTGACCGGAGGCGTGGGCGGAGCCAAGCTGGTGCTCGGGTTGATGCAGATATGCCCGCCGGAACAGATCACCGCCATCGTGAACACGGGAGACGATTTCCGGCACCTGGGGCTTGCCATATCGCCCGACATCGACACGCTGCTGTATACCCTGTCCGGCAAGGCCAATAAGACGCAAGGCTGGGGCCGGGAGGGCGAAAGCTGGAACTTTATGGATGCCGTCAAATCGCTGGGCGGCGAAGACTGGTTCCTGCTGGGCGATGGGGACCTGGCGCTGCATGTACTGCGGTCGCATCTGCTTGCAGAGGGCGAGACATTGAGCGCTATCACGGCGCGGTTTGCTTCTGCGTGGGAGTTGGAGCTTTCCATTCTGCCGATGAGCGATGACCCTGTGGCCACTCATCTCAGCACAAGTGAGGGCGACATGGCGTTTCAGCGCTATTTTGTCGAACGTCGCTGCGCGCCTGAGGTGGAGGCCATCCGGTTTGAGGGCGCCGAACGGGCCTCAGCGGCGGCGGGCGTGATCGAAGCGATCGCGGATCCAACCACAAAGGCCATTCTGATAGCGCCCTCCAATCCCTGGCTCAGCGTCGACCCGATCCTGGCCGTGCCCGGTATAAAGGAGGCACTTGCGGTTACGCATGCACCGGTCGTGGCAGTGTCGCCGATCGTGGGCGGGCAAGCAGTCAAGGGGCCTACTGCGAAGCTGATGGGCGAGATGGGATTGGCCGTGACGAACGAAAGTATCGCCGCGCATTATGCCGATGTCATCGACGGCTTGCTGGTCGATGAGCGGGACGATGCGTCTGGCCTGACCATTCCACATGACGTCACCGACACGCTGATGAAGACGCTAGCGGACCGGGAACGCGTCGCGCGCGCTGCTTTGGCGTTGGCGGATCGGATCGCTGGCTGATCGTGAACTGCTGGGTCGTCATACCGATCAAGGCCCCGGAATGGTGTAAGACGCGGCTTGCGCCTGTCCTCGGCGATAGAGAGCGTCGAAAGCTGGTGGCTGACATGCTGGCACAAACCGTATCTGCCGCGCAAAGCATTGTCGGTCTGCAGCGGGTATTGCTACTCGGCCCGTCACGCCATGACCTACCAGGCGACATCCCGCTGCTTCCCGACGCTGGACAGGGGCTCAATGTGGCGCTGGAAGGAGCGCGGAATGCGGCTATCGGGGCGGGGGTCCGTCGGCTGCTGATAGTGTCGGCGGACCTGCCCTTGATCCGAAGCGAGGACGTATCGGCCTTGCTCAACCTGCCGGGGGAGAGTGTTGCCATCGCGCCCGACCATGCGGGCACGGGCACCAACGCTGTGTCGTTACCCCTCCCCTCGGCCGCCAAGTTCGCGTTCCACTATGGCGATGGCAGCTTTGCCGCGCATCGGGCCGAAGCAGAGCGGCTTGGCCTGCCCGTTCTCGGCCTTCGACGACCTGGCTTGGAACTTGATATCGACCGGCCGGAAGAACTCGCGCTCTGGCGGCAGAGCCGAGTTCATTAACACCGGACGTTAAAGGGCGACGCCTGCCGAAGCCAGCACTGCGAGCGTCAGCAGTTCAGACGCATTGGACGACATGGTCGCGATCTGCACGGACTTCTCCATGCCCACGAGCATAGGTCCGATCATCGTCGTACCACCTAACTCCCGCAGCAGCTTGGCCGAGATGTTGGCTGACTGGAGACCCGGCATGACGAGCACATTGGCGGGACCCGACAGACGGCTGAACGGATAATTCTTCATGACCGCGGGATTGAGCGCCGCGTCGGCGGTCATCTCGCCCTCATATTCGAAATCGACATTCCGGCCGTCGAGCACCTTCAGCGCATCACGGACATTTTCCAGATGGCCACCCGGCGGGTTGCCGAAGTTGGAATAGGAAAGGAAAGCGACACGCGGGTCATGCCCCATGCGCCGCGCGACGGCGACCGTGCCCTCGGCGATATCGGCAAGTTCACTGGCGGAGGGGCGCTCATTGACCGTGGTGTCGGCCAGGAACACCGTCTTGTCCTTTGACACCATGATATGAATGCCAAAGGCGGTGCGGCCCACCGCCGGGTCCATGACCCGCTTCACTTCACGCAGCGTCTGCGCGAACGGCCGCGTCACGCCGGTGATCATCGCATCGGCATGGCCCATGCTGACCAGCAAAGCACCGAATATATTGCGATCCCGGTTGACCATACGCTCGCAGTCGCGACGAAGATGGCCACGCCGCTGCAACCGGCCGTAGAGCGCATCCACCATCTCCGGGACCAGTGGCGAATTGACGCTGTTATGCAGTTCGAAGCTCTCCGGATCGCGGACGCCCAGAGCCTTCAGCTTGTCATAGACTTCGTTCCGCCCGACCAGCACGGGGATGCCGTAGCCAAGGTCGCGGAACTGGATGGCGGCGCGCAGCACCACCTCCTCTTCTGCTTCGGCGAACACCACGCGCTTGGGGTTGGCTTTCGCCACCTCATAGGCGCTTGTCAGGACCGAAGTCGTGGGATTCAACCGACCTTTAAGCGATTGGCGATAGGCGGCCATGTCAGAAATCGGCTTTTGCGCGACGCCGCTTTCCATCGCAGCCTGCGCCACGGCCGCCGGAACGACCTCCATCAGGCGCGGGTCGAACGGTGCGGGGATGATGTAATCGGGGCCGAAACTGTGCGACCGGCCATAGGCCTTCGCCACTTCCTCGGGCACCTGCTCGCGCGCGAGTTCCGCGATCGCCTGGGCCGCGGCGACCTTCATCGGCTCGTTGATGCCTGTTGCCCGCACGTCCAGGGCGCCGCGGAAGATGAAGGGGAAGCCAAGCACATTGTTGACCTGGTTCGGATAATCCGAGCGCCCGGTCGCAACGATCGCGTCGGGCCGAACTTCCAGAACCTCGGGCGGGGCGATTTCGGGATCGGGATTGGCCATCGCGAAGATGATCGGCTTTTGCGCCATCGACTTCACCATCTCCTGCGACACCGCGCCCGCGACGGAGAGGCCGAGGAAAACGTCCGCACCCTTGATCGCTTCGCCAAGCGTCCGTGCATCCGTCTTCACCGCATGCGCCGACTTCCACTGGTTCATGCCTTCGGTACGGCCCTGGTAGATAACGCCCTTGCTGTCGCACATGATGACATTGTCGTGCGCGACGCCAATCGCCTTGATCAGCTCGGTGCAGGAGATGGAGGCGGCCCCCGCCCCGTTCACCACCACCTTCATGTCCTTGAGGTCGCGCCCGGTCAGCATCGCCGCATTGATGACGCCCGCCGCCGCAATGATCGCGGTACCATGCTGGTCATCGTGAAAGACAGGGATGTTCATCCGTTCTTTCAGCGTCTGTTCGATGATGAAGCATTCGGGCGCCTTGATATCCTCAAGGTTTATGCCGCCAAAGCTCGGCTCCATCAGCTCGACCGCGTCGATGAACTTGTCGACATCTTCGGTCTTGAGCTCGATATCGATCGAGTCGACGTCAGCGAAGCGCTTGAAGAGCACCGCCTTGCCCTCCATCACCGGCTTGGACGCGAGCGCGCCCAGATTGCCAAGGCCAAGGATGGCCGTACCGTTGGAGATGACGGCGACGAGATTGCCCTTGGCGGTATAGTCATAGGCGGTTTGCGGATCGGCAGCGATGGCGCGCACCGGGACGGCCACGCCTGGCGAATAGGCGAGGCTGAGGTCGCGCTGGGTCGCCATCGGCTTCGATGCGATGATCTCGATCTTGCCTGGCCTGCCAGTCGAATGGAAAAACAGCGCCTCGCGCTCGGAAAATTCCACGTTCGACTTATCTGCCATGACGCATCCGCCCCTCTTTACCTACTGATGAGGCCCTAGCGGCAAGGCGGACCTGTCGGCAAGCGCACGGCCACCTTTTTTCCACACCCTTTCCTGATCTGCTGCTTGCCGCTATCGCCAAAAGGCCATGCACAGCCCCAAGGATATCGCAGCGAGCCAGCCGACGCCGATGATGGCGCAATATCTGGCGCTGAAGGCGGAGGCGCAGGATTGCCTGCTCTTCTATCGCATGGGCGATTTTTTCGAACTGTTCTTCGACGATGCAAAGGCGGCGGCGGCCACACTGGACATCGCGCTCACCAGCCGGGGGGAGCATGGCGGCGCGCCGATCCCGATGTGCGGCGTTCCGGTGCACAGCGCGGAAAACTATCTCGCTAGGCTGATCAAGGCGGGACATCGGGTCGCCATCGCGGAACAGACGGAGACGCCCGCCGAGGCGAAGGCGCGGGGCAGCAAGGCGCTCGTCGCACGCGCGATCGTGCGGTATGTGACAGCGGGCACGCTCACAGAGGAAACGCTGCTCGATTCCCGGCGCGACAATATGCTGGTTGCGCTTGCGCAGACAGGTGGTGAAGGCACCGGCGAGATCGGGATTGCCGCCGCCGACATTTCAACAGGTCGGTTCGAGACGCTGACTTTGCGGTCGAGCGATCTTCCGGCAGAGCTGGCACGGCTGAGGCCCAGTGAGATCGTACTGCCCGATGGGTTCGATCTTGATCAGCCCGAGGCGCATCCGTTCGACCGTGCAGCCTTTTCGAGCAACCGGGCCGAGGCGGCGCTCAAGCGGCTCTTTGGTGTCGCCACTCTCGACGGATTCGGTCAGTTCAGCCGCGCGGAGCTTTCCGCGATGGGCGGGCTGATCGCCTATCTCGACCATGCGGGCAAGGGCACCCTGCCCTTCCTGGCTCCCCCCGTGCGGAAGACGAGCGGCGCGCATGTCGCGATTGACGCAGCGACGCGGGAAAGCCTGGAAGTCACCGCCACGATGAGCGGCGCGAGGGCCGGGAGCCTGTTGGGGGCGGTGGACAGGACCGTCACGGGCGCAGGCGCGCGGCTGCTCGCACAGGATCTGTCGGCTCCGTTGATGGATCAAGAGCTGATCGAGGCCCGGCTTGGACTGGTGCAACTGCTCCATGACGACCCGCTGCTCCGCGATCAGCTGCGGGCTGCGCTGAGGGCCCTTCCCGATATCGGGCGAGCGTTGGGACGCATCGCGGTGGGTCGGGGAAGTCCGCGTGACCTGGGGCAGCTTCGCGACGGCCTGAATGAGGCGCGCATGCTGCGCGAGCGGCTGGGCAGACTGGCTGATCAGCCGCTTCTACTCCGGCAATTATTGCCAGCGCTGGACGGCCATGGAGCGCTGGTCGACAGTCTATCGCGCGCAATGGTGCCCACCCCTCCGACAGAGACGGCCAATGGCGGCTATATCGCCGACGGCTACGACTTGGCACTCGACGAACTGCGGCGGATGGCAGGTGATGGCAGGCGCGCCATCGCGGCTCTGGAAGCCAGCTATCGTGAGCGTACCGGCATCGCATCGCTGAAGATCCGGCATAATGGCGTGCTCGGCTATCATGTCGAAGTCCCCGCCCGATCCGCCGACCCGCTGATGCAGCCGGACAGCGGCTTCACCCATCGCCAGACGCTGGCAGGCGTGGTGCGGTTCAACTCGGTCGACCTGCATGAGCAGGCAGGGCGTGTCGCCCAGGCGGGTGCCCATGCACTGGTGGCTGAAGCGGCCCATCTGGAGGATCTGATCGAGTCGGCGTTGGCGCGCAAGGCGGAGATCGCGTCTGCGGCGGACGCGCTCGCCAGGCTGGACGTCGCGGCTGCGCTGGCGGAGCGGGCCGCCGAAGGAGGCTGGCAAAGGCCCCACTTCCTGCCGCAGGATGGCGAAGGACCGTGCCTGCAGATTATCGGCGGCCGTCACCCGGTCGTCGAGGACGCGCTGCGCAAGGAAGGGCAGCCCTTTGTCGCGAATGACTGCTGCCTGGGCGCCGATGATCGGCTTTGGCTGGTTACCGGGCCAAATATGGGCGGCAAATCGACCTTCCTGCGGCAAAATGCGCTGATCGTGGTATTGGCGCAGGCAGGGAGCTATGTTCCGGCGCAGTCAGCGACGCTCACGTTGGTGGACCGGTTGTTCAGCCGGGTCGGTGCTTCGGACAATCTCGCGCGCGGACGATCGACGTTCATGGTGGAGATGGTCGAAACCGCCGCCATCCTGGCGCAGGCGACCGAACGCAGCTTCGTCATCCTGGACGAAGTCGGCCGCGGCACGTCTACCTATGACGGGCTGGCTCTTGCGTGGGCCGTCGTGGAAGCGGTGCATGAGGTCAATCGCTGCCGCTGCCTCTTCGCCACCCATTATCATGAGCTGACGCGATTGGCGGAGACGCTTTCCTCACTGTCCCTCCACCATGTGCGCGCGCGGGAATGGAAAGGCGACCTCATATTGCTGCATGAGGTGGCACCTGGGCCAGCCGATCGCAGCTATGGCCTTGCCGTCGCGCGGCTGGCGGGATTGCCGCCCGCTGTGCTCAAGCGGGCCAAGGATGTGCTGAACAGGTTGGAAGCAGGGCGCGCCAAAACGGGCGGCATTGCGGCGGGGCTTGGCGACCTTCCCCTCTTTGCCGCTGCCGCCGCGCAGGAGGAAGAGAAGGTCGACGCCCTGCGCGCCGCCATCGACCTGATCGATGCCGACGCCCTTTCTCCCCGCGAGGCGCTGGAGCAGCTTTATCACTTGAAACAACTGGCCGCAGCCAGCAGCTGACATTAGATTGAGCCGATGGTCATGCAGTACCCCTCCCTCGGCTCCCGCCGGTCCATCATCGATCGGCGCGCGATTTCAGACCGTATCCACGATCTGGCGCGGGAGCACAGGAGTGATCCGGCGAAGCTGCGGGGCCTGATCGTCCGGGAATTGAAGTCAGCCCTCGATGCGGGGCGTCTGGACGTTGCAAGGCGGTTGGAGGCCAAGCCGACGCGCGGTCGGGAGGCTGTGACGGCCTTCGCTTTCCTGATCGATCAGATTTTGCGGCTGCTGTACGACGCGACGACGCATCATCTTTATCCCGCCAGCAATCGCAGTACCGGTGAGCGCATCACATTGATGGCGGTGGGCGGCTATGGGCGCGGCGAGATGGCGCCGCACAGCGATGTCGATATCGCCTTCATCACACCATGGAAGCCGACCGGATGGACCGAGCAGGTCATCGAATCGATGCTCTATTCGCTTTGGGACCTGGGGCTGAAGGTCGGGCATTCCAGCCGCTCGATCGACGAAACCATGCGAATGGCCAAGGCGGACCTGACGGTTCGCACGGCGGTGCTGGAGGCGCGCTATGTGTGGGGAGACCGCGCGCTATATGAGGAAACCGCCCGGCGTTTCGATGCCGAAGTGATGCAGGGAACCGCCCGCGCGTTCGTCACCGAAAAGCTGGAAGAGCGGGACGAACGGCACAAGCGGATGGGTGACAGCCGCTATGTCGTCGAACCCAATGTCAAGGAAGGCAAGGGGGGCCTGCGCGACCTCCATACGCTGTTCTGGATCGGCAAATATGTGAACCGGGTGAAGTCCGTTGCCGAACTGGTGGATGTCGGCCTGCTCACCGACATTGAACTGCGGCAGTTCCAGAAGGCGGAGGACTTCCTGTGGGCGGTGCGGTGCCATCTGCACATGATCACCGGGCGGGCGGAGGACCGTCTGACGTTCGATCTGCAACTGGAAACGGCAACCCGGATGCACTTTACTGGGCGACAGGGCCGGTCCGGCGTCGAGCGCTTCATGCGCTACTATTTCTTGAACGCGAAGATCGTCGGCGACCTGACCGCCGTGTTCCTGGCGCATCTTGACGACCAGCTGGGCGCCAAGGGACGGCGCTACATCCCGTCGATTTTCCGTCGCCCGAAGAAGCTGGACGGTTTCGTGCTGGACCGCGGTCGCCTCGCGCTGCCGAGCGACGACTTCTTCCAACAGGATCCAGTGCGGCTGCTGGAAATTTTCGCCGTGGCCGATCGTCATGAACTGGCCATTCACCCGAGCGCGATGCGCGCGGCGAGACGGGATGCGGGCCTTATCACGGCCAAGGTTCGCCGAGATGCCCGCGCCAACGCCGCCTTCATGGACGTGCTGACATCACGCCGCGATCCCGAAACCGTGCTGCGCTGGATGAACGAGTCGAGCGTCTTCGGCCGCTTTATCCCCGATTTTCGCCGCGTCGTCGCACAAATGCAGTTCGACATGTACCATCATTACACGGTCGATGAGCATACCATCCGCGCGGTCGGGCTTCTCGCGCGTGTGGAAAAGGGCGACCTGGAAGAGGATCATCCCCTTTCCACCGAGATCATGGGAAGGCTGCTGTCGCGCCGGGTTCTCTATGTCGCGGTTCTGCTCCACGACATCGCCAAGGGACGGGGAGGGGACCACAGCATACTGGGTGCAGAGGTCGCGGAACATCTCTGCCCTCGCCTGGGGCTGTCCGCTGCGGAAACCGAGACCGTTGCCTGGCTGGTGCGGCACCATCTGCTGATGTCGGCCACCGCCTTCAAGCGCGACCTGGCGGATTACAAGACGATCCTGGATTTCGTGGAGGTGGTGCAAAGCCCGGAGCGGCTGCGCCTCCTCCTTTGCCTCACTGTCGTGGATATCCGCGCCGTCGGGCCTGGCGTATGGAACAGCTGGAAGCGGCAGCTTCTGGGTGACCTGTATGAAGCTGCCGAGGAAGTATTGCGCCTTGGCCACAAGCAAAAGGGACGCAGCGAGCGTGTCACCGCCAAGCAGGAATCGCTGCGAAACGCTCTTGGCATGACAAAGGCCGAGTTCCAGAAGCTCAGCAATCGCCTGCCCGAATCCTACTGGATTGCCGAGCCCGAAGACATTCTGATCCACAATGCGCAGCATATATTGGCGTCCGGCGACGCGCCGCTGTCGATTGCCGCACAATATTATCCACAGCGCGGCGCGACGCTGGTCACCGTCTATGCCGCCGACCATCCCGGCCTGTTCTACCGGATTGCCGGTGCGATTCACCTTGCAGGGGGCAACATCATCGACGCGCGCATCCACACCACGCGGGATGGCGTCGCGATCGACAATTTCCTGGTGCAAGACCCGTTGGGCGGCGCTTTCCACAGCCCGGAGCAGTTAACCCGCATCCGCAATGCGATCGAGGATTCGCTGGCCAACCGTCACCGCATGATCACGAAGCTGGAAGCGCGCCCCCTGTCCCGAACCCGTGCCGAGGCGTTCCGCATCGAACCCAATGTGCTGATCGACAACAAGGCATCCAACCGCTTCACGGTGATCGAGGTCAATGCCCGTGATCGCCCTGCCCTGCTGTTCAGCCTCGCCAACGCGCTCTTTCAGTCGAAGGTCACGGTGCATAGCGCCCATGTCGCCACCTATGGCGAAAGGGCGGTCGACACCTTTTACGTGACGGACCTTCTGGGCGGAAAGATCGAGAGCAAGGCGCGCATCCAGACATTGGAACGGCGGCTGCTGGAGGCTGCGGGCGATCAGGCGGATGAAGCGCTTCAGCACGCCTGATCGCCGCCGCTAGACGATCTCCACCGTGTCGCCCGGGGCGAGCATCGGCAACAGCTTCAGCATGTCACCGCGATCGATCGCGATGCAGCCAGCGGTCGGACGACCTTCGGAGAGGTGGAGGAAGATGGCACTCCCCTGCCTTGGCACCGGCGGTGCGTCATTGTGGCCGAGTATGATGATCACGTCGTAGGCATCATCTTCGCGCAGCAACGACTCGGCTGAAAAAGGCCGTGGCAGATGGACTGGGCGGTTATAGGCGGGATCAGCCGGATCATCGGACCAGCCATCGCCCTCCCTCACCCAGCGCCAGGGAAGCTGGATAGCGGCGGGATCAATCTTCCCAGGGCGCAGCAACACGCCACGCAGCGGCCATTCGCCCAAAGGAGTGCAACCATCCCCTTCCCGCTTGTCGGCCGCCGCGCAAACGCCGTTGCGGCCCAGCGTGCATGCGATATCCAGCGCTCCGGCCCGGAGCCGGCCGGTGGCGCTATCGACGTGGATGACGCTCATAGCTGGTGCCCGGTGCGGTCGCGCTTGGTAGCCAGATATTGTTCGTTATGGGGATTGGCCGCCAATATGATGGGCAAGCGCTCGGCGACCTTGACGCCGGCTTGCTCCAACCCCTCGACCTTCTTCGGGTTGTTGGTGAGCAGCCGGACCTCATCGATGCCCAACAATTCTAGCATGCGCGCCGCTACGGAAAAATCCCGCGCATCGATGGCAAAGCCGAGGCGGATATTGGCGTCGACCGTATCGAAGCCCTGATCCTGCAAAGCGTAGGCGCGCAGCTTGTTGATCAGGCCGATGCCGCGCCCCTCCTGCCTGAGATAAAGCAGCACCCCCCAGCGAGAGTCGGCGATCCGGTGCAGCGCCTCATGCAGTTGCGGGCCACAATCGCATTTGAGGCTCCCGAGAACATCGCCCGTCAGGCACTCGCTATGCAGCCGCACCACGGGCGGCGAGTCATCGCGCGTGCCGATGACCAGCGCAACATGCTCGCGCGGCTCGTCGGGACTGCGGAAGGCGATGATCTCGGCCGTCTCACTTGTAGAGACCGGCAACCGGGCGCGCGTTGCGATCGCAAGGTGCGCCGCATCGTCATAAGCGTCAATGTCGGCTGCATCGACTGACGCTTCGCTTGATCCTTCTGATCCAACGAAGAAGGCGGGAAGAATGCCCGCGAGGCGGGCGAGCCTGAGCGTCGCTTTAGCTGCCAAAGGCGCGCCGATCGGCTTTGCCGCAAATGGTCCCTTCAAGGGTGATGAGAGGTCGAGCACCGGATCAGCGATCGCAGCCGCCACATCGCCATCGATCCAGGGGGCGCGGGCGATCAGCACCGGCATGTCGGGATCAGCCGCCGCCAACTGGTTGGCAAGCTTCAACGTCTCGCCTCTGGCCGCCGCGACCAATATGTCGGCCTTGCCCGAAGGATCGAAAGCCTTCAGCGTCACAGCGTCCGCGCCTTCTACAGCCATGACATGCACGACACCGTCCGCTGCATGGACGCTGATGGCCCAGCCACGACGAAGGGCATCTATTGCACGGGCGGCAGCGCGGGCGTTCATGACAAGAGCCTCATCAGAAGGCGAACTCCGTGATGATCGGAATATGATCCGACGGCTTGACCCAGCTTCGCGCCGGTTCGACGACCCGATGTGAGACGGCCTTGTCAGCGACGTCCTGTGTCATCCACATATGGTCCAGCCGCCGTCCCCGGTCGGACTCCGCCCAGTCGCGCGCGCGATAGCTCCACCAAGTATAAAGGCGCTGCGGTGCCGGAAAGAATTTGCGGCCGATGTCCACCCAACTGTTGGAATCCTGCAACCGGCTGAGCAGTTCGCATTCGATCGCCGTATGGCTGACGACGTTCAGCAGTTGCTTGTGGCTCCACACATCGCATTCCATCGGGGCGATATTGAAATCGCCGGTCAGGATGGTCGGCTTGTCTTCGAGCTGGGAAGACCACTCGATCATGCGCTCAAGGAAGTCGAGCTTCTGGCCGAACTTCGGATTGACCGTCCGGTCGGGAACATCGCCGCCCGCCGGGACGTAGACATTTTCGATGCGGACCCCATTGTCCAGACGGACGCCGACATGGCGCGCTTCCCCATTGGCTTGCCAGTCCAACCGGTCATCCTCATGGATTGGCACCTTGCTCATGATCGCGACGCCATGGTGCATGCGCTGTCCGTTCAGCACCTGATGAACATAACCCAAGCGCCGAAACATCTCCGTCGGGAATGTCTCGTTCACCACCTTGGTTTCCTGAAGGCAAAGAAGGTCAGGCGCTTCTTCGGTCAGGAAACGTTCGACGATGTCGATTCGGGCGCGGACGCTGTTGATGTTCCAGGAGGCGATGCTGAGTGTCTTCGGCATGCTGATCCCCTAAGACCCTGTGAAGGCCCGCGCAAGCTTGGGCGCCGCGCCGCATGATCCTGACACAGTAAGACCCCCGCTCCGGGGGCATGGAACGGGGGTCTCGATCGCGCCCTTGAAGCGCTTTGCGGCGGGAGTGACATCCGAGTAACAGGGGGGAAATCCCGGATTTCGTCTCGCGCCGTGGAGTCCTTATTAGGGCTGCGGATATGAGCCCAAGATGAACAGGATTTATCGTATCACCGTCCATCTCACGCCAGACCCGCTTCATCCGCCCGCAGCACGCCCTTTCGGCCGTGGGTCTGTCCAGCGGAACGCAGAATCAGCAACGGGAACGCCGTAACGCTGGTTCGACAGGCGAACCGTCGTGCGGTTATTCTGCGAATCCAGCGCCACCCAGCCATAGAGTTGCAGGCCAGCGGGGCCAGCCGGATCCTTCTGGAAGATCATCGTGATGGTCCCGAACTCGGGCCGCTTGGGATCGCGCGCCTGTACACTGATGACCTTCGGATCGCCGGTCTGGATCAGCTTGCCGAAGCGGGACAGGTCCTTCTTCGGGTCGAGCAAGGCGCCGAGCGGCGAGCTGCCGATCGGCCAGCGCTGTACCTGACGGACCTCATAGTCGATCATGGTCAATGCCTTGCCATCCCCGACGATGAGCAGCGGCACCCCCTTCTGATATTGGAACCGCACCTTGCCCGGTTGCCTGATGGTGAGCTTGCCCGACAATGTCTGACCGGCGCGGTCGGTTTGCACGAAGTCCGCCGTCATGGTCGTGACGCCACGGATATAGGCATTTACCTGCGCCAAGCCGCCCTGCGCCTGCTGCGCTGGTGCGGGCGACGCAGGGATGATCAGGGGCGCGGCGGCCAGAGCCAAGGCGAGGGGCGCAACCAAGCGCTTCATGTATTTTTCTCCGCTTTGTTGAGAAAACAATATGTAAGGGTCAGGCGTTGAACCCATCGTGAACTGATGCGTTCCTGATCACGCGCGCCAATAAGGCCGTTCTGCAGCCGGATGTAAATTCCTGGCAGATCAAAAAAAAAGGCTGGTCCGAAGACCAGCCTGGAAAGTTTTAGGAGAGGATGCCTGAAAGGCCCGTCCTTATTGAACGGTCCCGATCATTTTCGCAAATGCGTTGAGCATCGCCCCGATTGCGTTTTTCGCAATCGTCAAAGTGGATTACCATTTTCGTCACGCAGCACTTCACGGCGTCCGACATGGTTGGGGGCACCGACCAGCCCTTCTTCCTCCATCCGTTCTATGAGGCGCGCGGCCGAGTTATAGCCGATGCGGAGCTGGCGCTGGAGCCAGCTGGTCGATGCCTTCTGATTCTCGAACACCAGCTGACACGCCTTGCGGAACAGCTGAGCGTCGGGGCTGTCATCGCCCAGATCCACCCCATCCAGGGCAAAGCTGCCCTCTTCGGGTTCCTCGGTTACGGCGGCGATATAGTCGGGCTGGCCCTGGGCGCGCCAGTGATCGGCAACGACGCGGACCTCATCGTCGGACACGAACGGTCCATGGACGCGCATCAGCCCCTTGCCGCCATGCATATAGAGCATGTCGCCCTTGCCCAGCAGTTGCTCGGCGCCCTGTTCGCCCAGGATCGTGCGGCTGTCGATCTTCGAGGTCACGAAGAAGCTGATGCGGGTCGGCAAGTTCGCCTTGATGACGCCGGTGATGACGTCGACCGATGGGCGCTGCGTCGCGAGGATCAGGTGGATTCCCGCAGCGCGCGCTTTTTGCGCGAGACGCTGGATCAGGAATTCCACTTCCTTGCCCGCCGTCATCATCAGGTCGGCAAGTTCGTCCACCACCACCACGATCTGGGGCAGCGGCTGGAAGTCGAGCTGTTCTTCCTCGTAGATCGGCTTGCCGGTTTCGGGATCATAGCCGGTCTGGACGCGGCGGCCGAGCGGCTTGCCCTTGGCTTTTGCCGCCCGCACCTTCTCATTGTAATTGGCGAGATTGCGGACGGAAATCGACGCCATCATGCGATAGCGGTCCTCCATCTGCTCGACCGCCCATTTCAAAGCGCGGATCGCCTTGCTCGGCTCGGTGACTACCGGCGACAGCAGATGGGGGATGTCGTCATAGGTCGACAGTTCCAGCATCTTGGGATCGATCATGATGAGGCGCAGCTGATCCGGCGTCATGCGATAGAGCAGCGACAGAATCATGGCGTTGAGACCGACCGACTTACCCGAGCCGGTGGTGCCCGCGATCAGCAGGTGCGGCATGGGGGCGAGGTCGGCGATGATCGGCTCGCCCGATATGTTCTTGCCCAGGATGATCGGCAGGGTGGCGTCCTGCGCAAATTGTTCGGACGTGATCAACTCGCGGAAGGAGACGCCTTCGCGATTGGCGTTGGGCAGTTCGATGCCGATGACGGTCCGGCCGGGAATGGTCGCGACGCGGGCAGACAGCGCGGACATGTTGCGGGCGATGTCATCAGCCAGCGCGATCACTCGGCTCGCCTTTATGCCGGGCGCGGGTTCCAGCTCGTACATGGTGACGACCGGGCCGGGGCGCACTTCGACGATGTTGCCTTTGACATGAAAGTCATCGAGCACGGATTCGAGCAGGCGCGCATTGCGTTCAAGCGCCGCCTTGTCGATCTTCTGCGCCTGCCCAGCCGGAATCGGGTTGAGCAGATCGGCCGAGGGAAGCGAGCTGTTGCCGAACAGGTCATCCTGAGACACCGGCGCCATTTGCCGTTGGGCGGGCGCGGGTTTGGGAGTCTGGATGGTGATTGGCGGCTTGGGCTCGTTCGACACGGCGCGCCGGGGCGCGATGACGCGTTCCTCCGCACCTTCATCATCATCGTCGGCTTCGGCGGGAGCGTTGCCTGCGAAGGCAAGGGCGGGCTTGGGCAGGCTGAGACGCGGCAGGGTCGGGCGGCGCAGCGCTAATATGGGCTTTTCCAGCGCGAGACTGCGATACCAGGTGAAGAAACCGGCGATCAGCATCAAAATGACGAGAATGCCGGTGATCCACCCCTGCGCGGCGGGTGCGGCGGAGGTGAGGCTGCGCACGCCGTTGGCGGTGGCGAGGCCGATGAGGCCGCCCCAACCCGAAGGCAGGTCGATGAGCGAGTCCGGTTGGAAGATCGCAAGCGCCATGCCGATGAGGACGATGCCGAGCAGGCATTTGCCGAACTGCCCTTTCCAGCCCGACATGTCCTGATCGCCCCAAAGCCGGCGGGCGGTGATCGCCAGCAGCGGCAGGACAAGGGCGACGGGGACGCCGAGCAGGGTGAAGAGGAAGGCGGAGACCCAAGCGCCGGGCCAGCCCATGATGTTCTGCACCTGATTGTCGGCGACAGTCATCATCGATGGGTCGCTCAGGCGGAAGCTGAGCAGCGCGAGCGCCAGGAACAGGGTAGCCAGCATCAACGCTATCGCGCTGATCAGCGCGCCGCTGCGGATGAGGCTGCGTTTCAGCATTTCGCGCCATTCCGGCGTGCGCTTGGCTCCGCGGCTGACAGCCATGGCTTTCGAATGTCCCCCAAATGTTCCGTTCCGGCACAATGCGCCGAGCGGGGAGTGTGCGTCAAGAGTCCGCTGTTTCGGCTGGTCGTGGGAAAGTCATGAAGGAAGTGGTGAGAAAAACGCGTTTTTCAGCGGACGTCGAAATCGACAAGTCATGCGATTCCTTCATGCATTTGCGCTGGCGGACCGGAGCGCATCGCGATGAGACAGCCCGCGACGATCAGCGCCGCGCCCGCGATGGTGGAGAGGGTCAGCCGTTCGCCAAAGGCAAGCCACCCGATGATCGCGGCCCAGAGGAAGGCCGTATATTCAACCGGGATCAGATGCTGCGCCTCCGCCCGCGCATAGGCCCAGGCAAAGGCGGCGAGTGAGGTGAAGGCGAACCCCGCGCAGGCGGCGATCAGCAGGAAGGAGGCGGGCACGGGCAGATCGAGGCGGAGGGGCACGAGATCGGGTGCCGCCCAAGCAGCGATGGCGCAGAGACCAAAGAGGATGAACATGATGCCATGCTGGAAGAAGGCGACCTCCACCGGCGAGGCGAGCTGCGCCTGCTGACGCTGGATGATGAGGTTCCATGCGAAAAGGACAGCGGAAACCAGCACGGCGATGGCGCCGAGCAGGGCGTCCCAATCATAGCTGTCCTGCATCCGGCCGGACAGGATGACGGCAACGCCGACCAGGCCGAGCAGCGACGCGCTGATGGCGCGCTTGCCGATCCGTTCGCCAAGCAACAACGCGGCGAGATAAAGGGCGATGAGCGGCGCGATGAAGGATAGCGCGATGGCTTCGGCAAGCGGCATGCGCATCAGCGCCCAGAAGAAGAGGCTGGCCATCAGCGTCACGACGACGCCGCGCAGGACATGGAGGCGCAGCACCGCCCTGTCCGGCCAGCGGTGGCCGGTCGGCAGCATGATGGCGAGGCCGAGCAGCGTTCCGGCAAGCGCGCGCCAGAACAGGGCGTTGAAAAGGCCGATCGAGAGGCTCAAGCCTTTCATCGTCGCGTCCATGATGGCGAACAGCAGGACGGCGAGACAGGAGACCGCGAAGGGGATGGCGAGGGAGCGGCTTTGGGTCATGAGGTCATGGCATCGGTTGGGATGGTCGTTGGAGTTTGCCTAAGAAAGGGCCTTCGGCTGCCTGCTTGCAGCAGACGCTCAGGAGCAGGCTTCGACAAGCTCAGCCCGAACGGGGGTTGGGCGGAACCGCAGAGGAGAGGTCAAGCTCAGCGGGACCGTCTTAGGCAAGCAGGCTGGTGAGCGATCGAGAAGAAAGCCCCCTCCCCTATTCCGCCGCCTGCGCGCGTCCTGCGTCCGTTGTTTCCGCCTCGATCTTTGCCGCTTCGATCTCCGCTGCCTTGGCTTCGACCAGCTGGACGATATGGTCGATCATGCCTTCATCCTGGATGGTGTGGTCGGTGAGGCCGGAGAGATAGACCATGTGCTTGCCTGCGCCGCCGCCGGTAAGGCCGATGTCGGTTTCGCGCGCTTCGCCCGGGCCGTTCACGACGCAGCCCAGGACCGAGAGCGACAAGGGCGTGTGGATATGCTGGAGCCGTTCCTCCAGCGCCTGAACGGTGCGGATGACGTCGAAACCCTGGCGCGCGCAGCTGGGGCAGGAGATGACCTTCACCCCGCGCGTGCGGATGCCGAGGGACTTCAGGATCTCATAGCCGACGCGCACTTCCTCCTCCGGTTCGGCGGAGAGGGACACGCGAATGGTGTCGCCGACCCCGGCCCAGAGCAAGTTGCCGATCCCGATCGCGCTTTTCACCGTGCCGCCGATCAGGCCGCCCGCTTCGGTGATGCCAAGGTGCAGGGGGCAATCGACCGCGTCGGCGAGTTGCATATAGGCAGCGACGGCAAGGAAGACGTCGCTCGCCTTCACCGCAACCTTATATTCGTGGAAGTCCTGATCCTGCAGCAGCTTGATATGATCGAGCGCGCTTTCCACCAGCGCCTCCGGGCAAGGCTCGCCATATTTTTCGAGCAGGTCCTTTTCCAGGCTGCCCGCGTTGACGCCGATGCGGATCGCGCAGCCATTCGCCTTGGCGGCGTCCACCACTTCCTTGACGCGCGCCTCCGACCCGATGTTGCCGGGATTGATGCGCAGGCAGGCCGCACCCGCGTCGGCCGCTTCGAGTGCGCGCTTATAGTGAAAATGGATATCGGCGACGATCGGCACGCGGGCGGCGCGCACGATCTGCTTCAATGCGGCAGTCGATTCCTCGTCCGGGCAGGACACGCGGATGATGTCGACGCCGACTTCCTCGCAGCGGCGAATCTGGTCGATCGTCGCGCGCACATCATGGGTCGGCGTGTTCGTCATCGTCTGCACGGTGACGGGCGCGCCGCCCCCCACCGGCACATTGCCCACCATGATCTGGCGGCATTGACGCCGGGCGATGTCGCGCCAGGGACGCAGGCCGGGATTATGGTCGGACATGAACTGGGGGCTCCGTGCTGATGGAGCCCCTATAGTCATTCGCGGACCAAGTTAGAAGCGTGCCGTCACCGATGCGGCAATCTGATCGGCATTGCCGCTGGTCCGGGACAGGGTGGTGACGGTCGTCGCCGCCGCAGTTCCGGCATAATAGGTGTCGGGGCGGATGATCGTCGCCTTTTCCACGAAATTATGCGCGTAGCTGAGATTGAGGGCGAGATTGGGCGAGACATTATAGGTCGCCCCTGCCGACAGCCAGGCGCGATCGCCATCGGGCACGCGGGTCGTCAGGAACTGCGCATTGGTGGGCGTGCGATCGAACATCGTGCCCGCGCGCAGGGTCAGCGCCGGATTGACATCATATTCGCCGCCCAGGCTGACGCTGTAGCTGTCCCTGTAATCCAGTTCCTTGACCGAGGTGCGGCCACCGGCCGTGATCGCGATCGATTTGAAAACCGACCAATTATACCAGCGCGCGCTGATCAAGGCGCGCAGGCGCGGCGTCAACCGGTGCATGAAACCGGCGGTCACGATGTCGGGAAGATTGAGCGGGGCGCTGACACCGGTGCTGCCATTCTGGGCGGCAAGGAGGCTTTGCAGGCCCGATATGGTCTGACTGCCCGTCATGCTATGATCGATGCCCGACCGATAGGAAATGCCAATATTTGTCACGCCGTTGGTGTAGAAAAGGCCAGCGTGCCATCCGACGCTCCAATCCTTCCCTTTCACCTCCGCAAGCCCATCGGCCGCGATGAGCGGCGAGAGCTGCGGCAAGGCGTTGGTCAGCGTGACTTTCACATATTGCACGTCCACGCCGCCGCCGATGGAGAAATGATCGTCCAGCTTGTAGGCGGCCGATCCCTGCATGTTATAGGTCTTCAGGTCGGTGTGGAGGGAGTCGTAGCGGCCAAAAAAGCCGTCATCATAGGCAAGCTTCAGCCCGAACGGCGCATTGACGCCCGCGCCGATCCAGAGCCGGTCCGTGACCTGCCCCGTGACATAGAAGCTGGGCACGGGGATGAGTTTGTCGAACGGATTGCCGCCGGAATTGCCAGCAACTGGAACGGTGGCGCCGGGCAGCCCGGGAACGGTGCGATTGCTGCCCTGATTTTGCTGGCTCGCAGTCGCGAACAGGGCAATCACGCCAGCAGACAGTTGAACGCCCGGAAGCTCCGTCATGGCGGCGGGGTTGAAATAGATGGCGGAAGGATCATCGGCAGCCGCGCCCGCACCGGAAAGCGCCCGTCCGGTCTCCTTGGGCGATTGTTCCTGAAGATAGAATCCGCCTGCGAATGCTGGGAGTGGCAGTGCGACCAGCCCTGCGGACAGACAAGCGCTGGCAGCGCGGCGGCTTAGAAACATGCAGATCCCCCTTCTTCAAACCCGTGCGGCGCGAAGCGCGCAGATGTGGCACCGGCTATGGCAGCGATATGGTAAATTTCCCGTTCGGAAAATCCGCTGTGGCTGCTGGAGGCAAAAAAAAGCCGCCCCAAGGGACGGCCTGAAAGTTTTAGGAGAGGATGCCTGAAAGGCCCGTTTCTTGTGCAGATCGGCGCTGCTTTTCGCAACTGCGAAAGAAAACTACACGGTTGCGTTTATTGCAACTGTCGGTGAAACCGGCTGATGCCGTAGCGGAAGATGCAACCAGCAACGTTGACGGTTGCCTTTTTTCGCTTTCCTCTGCTTCTTTACCCATCAAGGCCCGGCACATGCGGTGACAGATAACTCCACAGGTCGGTCCGAAGATGCTCGAGTCCGGGTTGATCGTGCGATTCGATTCTGGCGACCAATTCCGCCTGGGTGTTGGAGGCGCGCAATAGCCACCAGCCCTCTTGCCTCGTCACCCTGGCGCCATCGATGTCGTTCAGGATCGCGCCCTCCGCCCGCAGCCGGGCGATGATGTCCCGCATGATTGCGAATTTGCGGTCCTCCTCGACGGCAAATCGCAGTTCGGGGGTGTTCACCAGCGGCGGCAGATCGTCATGCAGGGCGGTGATGGTCTTGCCTTCATAGCCTGCCATGCGGATGACGCGCAGCGCGGCGTACAGGCCGTCGTCAAAGCCCAAATAATCGTCGGCGAAGACGATGTGGCCGGTCATCTCGCCGCCCAACGGGCTGCCGATCTGCTTCATCTTCGACTTGATATGGCTGTGCCCGGTTTTCCACATGAGCGGCTGGCCACCCAGCGCGGCGATCCGGTCGAACAGGATCTGGCTGCATTTCACGTCGGCGACGATGGTGGCGCCCGGCCGTTCCTGAAGCACTGGCCCGGCCAGCAGGGCGAGCAGCTGGTCGCCCCAGATGGTGCGGCCCTGTGCGTCGACCACACCGACACGATCGCCATCCCCGTCGAAGGCCAGTCCAAAATGGAGCTTGTTCGCGAGGACAAGGTTGCGAAGGTCGTGCAGATTCTCCTCGATTGTCGGGTCGGGGTGATGATGGGGAAAATTGCCGTCTATTTCGGTGAAAAGCGTGTGATGCTCACCCGGCAGCAGCTTGACGAGCTTGTCCACGACCGGACCCGCTGCGCCATTGCCCGCGTCCCAGCCGATGCGCCAGGCGGTGCCGTCAAATCCTTCCATGAGCCGCGCGACATAGCGGTCCATGACGTCGATGGCGCAGCTGCTGCCGCTGCCCGCTTCCCAATCGCCAGCAGCGGCGATGGCGCCAAGACGGGCGATCTCGGGGCCAAAAAAGGCTTCATGCGCAAGTACCAGCTTGAAGCCATTGTGATCGGCGGGATTATGGCTGCCGGTCACCTGGATGCCGCCATCAACATCAAGCAGCATTTCGGCATAATAGAGCATTGGCGTGGGGCCGATGCCGATGCGCAGTACGTCGATGCCGCTGGCTTGAAGGCCATCGGCCACGGCCTGCTCCAGCATGGGCGAACTGAGACGGCCGTCGCGCCCAAGCACGACCGCTGAACCGCCCCTGCGCCTGACGATCGTGCCGAAGCTGCGGCCGAAGGCATAGGCGTCTTCCTCGCCCAGTGTTTTGCCGACGATGCCGCGCATGTCATATTCGCGCAGCAGCGAAGGGTGGAAGTGGTGGGACATGAACCCTGTTCTACCGCCCTAGCGGGTGGGCGGCTGCTTTTTTTTGTCCGATTCAGACAGCAGCAGGTCGCGGGCGGCGTTGATTTCCGCCGCCAGGGCTTCCGTGCCGCCGCGATCGGGGTGGACCGAGGCGATCAGCCGCCGGTGGGCTGCGCGGATCATATTTTCGTCGGCATCCTCGGGAACGCCGAGCAGGGCGCGGGCTCTGGCGATGCTGGCGGGTTCGGGGGCTGCCTTGGGAGCGGCGGAGCGCTTTTTATGGCGCGACTGGTTCATGAAAAAGAGCGCCGCGCCAAGCAGCAACGGCGCTCCGGCGAGCGGCTTGCCCTTGGCCGCCATGACCGCGCCCACCAGCGCGCCCCCCAACACCATGCCATCCTTCACACTCATGCGCTGCAAACGTCCCGTCCAGATGAGCCAGGCGGCGAGCCCGAGAAGAAGAAAGGCGAAAAGACCCATCAGGCCGCGCCGAGAAGATCGACCGGCGTCCTTTCCTCACGCGAGGGAAGGGCAAGGCCGGAGACCATCTCGCGCAGTTCCTGGCGGGCGGCGATGTGGCTTACGCCTAGGTCGCCCAGATGCCCCTTGTCGAGCAGGGTGAGACCGGACGGGAAAAGCTCGCGGAAGATGACGCGCTCGGAGAGGCCGGGAATGACGCGGAAGCCGACGCGGCGGGAGAGTTCCATCAGAGCGTCGCCGACGCGCTTCTTGTTGCGGGCGTCATGATGCTGGACGCGGTTGCGCAGGACGACCCAGTCGATCGAGACGCCGTCCGCCTTGGCGCGGGTCTTGCGCGCTTCGAAGATGAGTTCGGAATAGAAGGACAGGCGGCGGACCTTGAAGGTTTCCGCGTCGACCTGGCCGATCAGGTCGAAATCCACGAAGCTGTCGTTCATCGGCGTTACCAGCGTATGAGCGCGGGCGGCCATGTGGCGGGCGAACAGGTCATCGCGGCCGGGGGTATCGACGACCAGGAAATCCTTGCCCTCTGCCACGGCGGCGGATTCTTCCTCCAGCGCTTCTATCGTGTCACCCTTCAGCACGGCGAAGTCCGGCGCGGGGAGGTCGATGTTGCGGCGGCGGGCGGTTTCGGCGCGATTTTCCATGTAGCGCGTGACAGTGCGCTGGCGCGGGTCGAGATCGATCATGCCGACCTTGTAGCCGAGCGCGGTCAAGGCGATGGCGGTGTGCACGGCGGTGGTCGACTTGCCGGTCCCGCCCTTTTCATTGGCGAAGACGATATGATGCGTTTGGGTGTTCGTACCCATTGATAACCCCGTTTATTGCCGCAACGATTCTTGACCCTATTGTCGGGTCGTGCCTTTAGCAGGATAGTCCCCGTGCCCCTGCCATATCGGAGCCCCTCGTCCCGTGCAAACCCTGCGTGACCTTCCTTCCTTAAGAACCGCGATCGATGCGATGAAAAGCGATGGGCGGCCCGTCGCGCTGGTGCCGACGATGGGCGCGCTGCATGAAGGGCATATGGCGCTGGTCGAGGAAGCGCGGCGGCATGCCGGGCATGTCGTGGTGTCGATCTTCGTCAATCCGCGGCAGTTCGGCGCGAACGAGGATCTGGACGCCTATCCCCGGCGCGAGGCCAAGGACGCGCAGATGTTGCAGGCCGCAGGCGTCGATGCGCTGTGGGCGCCTACCCCGCAGGTCATGTATCCGGAGGGCTATGCGACCAACATCTCCGTTTCAGGGATCACCGAAGGATTGGACGGCGCGGCGCGGCCGGGGCATTTCGATGGCGTGGCGACGGTCGTCACCAAGCTGTTCAACCAGGTGCAGCCCGATGTCGCGCTCTTCGGGGAGAAGGATTATCAGCAGCTTGCGATGATCCGGCAGATGGTGCGCGACCTTGACATGCGGATCGAGATCATCGGCGTGCCGACGCAGCGGGCCGAGGATGGGCTGGCCCTGTCATCGCGCAACGCCTACCTGACCGACGAAGAGCGCAAGGAAGCACTCGCCCTGCCCCGCGCTTTGGGTGAAGCGGCGCGGCAGATGGAGAAAGGCGCCAGTGTCGAAGCGGCGATTGCCAAGGCGATCACGATGCTGAGCGCGCATGGCTTTGAACCTATCGATTATGTGACGCTGTGCGACGCGGTGACGCTGGAGCCGATGCACGTGCTGGATCGCCCCGCGCGGCTGCTGGGCGCGGCGAAGCTGGGGCGGACGCGGCTTATCGATAATATTGCGGTGGAGCCTTCCTGAACCATTCCAGCGGAGGCTTGAATCGGCCGACGTTCAGCGATGCCTCATGAGATCCCAGCTTTCGCTGGGATGACGCTGTTCAAAAAGGTTTGACGATCACGGCGACCACAATGACTGCGGCGGCGATGCCGGGGACTTCGTTGATCAGGCGCAGCTTCTTTTCGCTTAATGGGCGCAGGCCTTTGGCGAGCTTCTTCGCATAGCTCGCGATCCAGCCATGATAGGCGGAAAGGCCAAGGACGAAGAGCAGCTTCAAGTGGAACCAGCCGAAATGCCAGGCGCCGATTTCGACCATCAGCATGAGGCCGAAGACCCAGACGAGGATCAGAGAGGGGTTGAGGATGATCTTGAGCAACCGCTGCTCGCGGTCGATCCATTTGCGGTCCTCATCCGATCCGACGGCGCATTGGTGATGATAGACGAAGAAGCGCGGCATCATGAACAATCCCGCCATCAGGAAGATGACGAAGATGACATGGGCGGCCTTCACCCACAGATAGGCAGCTCCAAGATAGGGCATCAGCTTCTCTTTCCTTGCCGGACATAGGCGATGAGCGCCTCGACATGGGCGATTGGTGTGTCGGGGAGAATGCCATGGCCGAGGTTCAGAATGTGGGGCCGTTCTGCAAAGGCGGCGCGGATGTTGTCGACCGATTGTTCGACCGCACTGCCCCCGGCGATGAGCGCCAGCGGATCGAGATTACCTTGCACAGGCAGGCCCTCCGGCAACACCCGGTTCGCCCAATGGGGATCGATGGTTTCATCGACACCGATCGCGTCAACGCCGGTCCCTGCCGCATAGTCGGCAAGCTTCGCTCCAGCGCCCTTGGGAAAGCCGATGATCGGGACGCCTGGATGCAGGCTTTTCAGCTTTTCGACGATGCGGCGATTGGGTTCGATCACCCAGCGGCTGAACTGAAGCGGCGCCAGGCTGCCTGCCCAACTGTCGAACAGCTGCACCGCCTCTACCCCGGCATCGATCTGGCCTGACAGATAGGTGACGGTGGACTCGATAATGGCATCGATGATCGCGCCGAACCGTTCCGGGTCCTGATAGGCGAGACGACGGGCCGCGCCCTGATCCTTGCTGCCCTGCCCGGCCACCATATAGGTGGAAATGGTCCAGGGGCTGCCTGCAAAGCCGAGGAAGGTGACAGAGGGGTCCAGCGCCGCTTTCACCCGCCGCACTGTTTCATAAACGGCTTCATAGCGGCTGAGGTCAGGCTTCAGCGCTGACAGGTCGGTTTCGCTGAGGATGGGTGCGAGGCGAGGCCCCTCCCCCGTTTCGAACCAGAGATTTTGCCCCATCGCATAAGGCACGATCAAAATGTCTGAAAAGAGGATCGCACCATCGAAGCCGAAACGGCGCAGCGGCTGAAGCGTGACTTCAGCGGCCGCCGGACTGTCATAGACCAGTTCGAGAAATCCGCCCTTCTGCGCCCGCAAGGCACGATATTCCGGCAGATAACGGCCCGCCTGGCGCATCAGCCACATGGGCGGCACGGACAGGCTTTCACCCTTCAGGACGGAAAGCAGCGGTTTGGAAGGTCCAGCGGAAAGGCCGGCATCTGGTCCCGTCATAATCTCTCTTATTTAGATTCTTAAAAAGGATGATGGAGATAGTAGAGGCGTTGGCAGCGGGGTTTATGCGCTGTGCCCGGATTTGCCAACAGCTTGACTCCTTCACGTCAAGGATTCCGATGCGAGTCAGTCCGTTCATCCACGTTACCCACAGGCTGTGGATGAAAATGACGGCCTGTGGGAGCCATGTGGATAAGATTCCGGCTAATGTGAGCTACCTAAAAAGGGGTATTTCGTCCGCAACCTATCCCTTGCTTTATCCACAGGCTCCACACAGAGATATGCGTCATGTCGCGTATCCATCTGCATTTGCTGTCTGACTCCACCGGGGAGACGCTGGAAAATATCGCCAAGGCAGCGATCGGCGCCTTTGAAAATGTCG
Organism: Sphingobium sp. TomMM35A; assembly: GCF_054771735.1. NCBI lineage: Bacteria > Pseudomonadati > Pseudomonadota > Alphaproteobacteria > Sphingomonadales > Sphingobiaceae > Sphingobium > Sphingobium sp. TomMM35A. Next base: position 2,309,564 of record NZ_BSRC01000001.1, on the reverse strand, counting down.
AGGCGGTGCGGCATTTCTGGCCGATGGTGCGGTCCGATGTCCATCTCGACCGGATCATGGAGGAGATTTCCGCCAATCCGGGCCTGGTGCTGTTCACCCTGTCCAATCACCAGTTGCGGCGGCGGCTGGAAACGCGCTGTCGGGCGCTGGGCCTGCCCCATGTCGCCGCGCTCGACAGCGTGACCGACGCCCTGTCCAACATATTGGGTCAGGAAACCCGCAACCGGCCGGGGCGCAAGCATATCCTCGACGAAGCCTATTTCGCGCGGATCGAGGCGATCCAGTTCACCATCGCCCATGATGATGGCGTGGGCCATGAAAATTGGGAGGAGGCGGACATCGTATTGGCGGGCGTGTCGCGCGCGTCCAAGACGCCGACGTCCATTTATCTTGCCAATCGCGGATACAAGACGGCGAACATTCCGCTGGTGGTGCAATCACCGCCGCCGCGCAGCCTTTATTCGCTGAGGCACCCGATGGTCGTGGGGCTGACCGTCAGTCCTGAGCGGCTAGTGCAAATCCGCCGCAACCGGCTGCTGTCTTTGAACCAAGCGCCCGAAACCAGCTATGTCGATCTGGAAAAGGTGCAGGAGGAACTGGCCTTTGCCCGGCGCATGTTTGCCGACAATGGCTGGCCAGTGATCGACATGACGCGTCGCTCGATCGAGGAAGCGGCGGCTGCGATCATCAATCTGTTCAATGACCGCGTGTTGGCGGAAGGAAGTGAATCATGATCGTGCTGGCGTCACAAAGCGCAAGCCGCCGGGCGCTGTTGCAGGCGGCGGGCGTTCCGTTCGAAGCGCTCTCGCCCGGCGTCGATGAAGAAGCGGCGAAGGAAGCGCTGCGGGCGGATGGACTGGACGCGCGGGCGTTGGCGGATGCATTGGCGGAGTTGAAGGCGCTGCGGATATCATGCCGGGTGCCGGGTGGATTGATCCTGGGATGTGACCAGACGCTCAGCCTCGATGATGGCAGCATGATCGACAAGGCTGTGGATCGCGCGGATGCGGAGCGGATTTTGCGGCTGTTGTCGGGACGGGTGCATCATCTGCATAGCGCGGCCGTCATCGTGCTGAATGGCGAGCCGATCTGGCGGCACATTGAGCGGGTGCGGATGACGGTGCGGCGCTTGTCCGATAGTTTCATAGCTAAGTATCTGGATGATGAATGGGAGCAGTGCCGCTGGTGCGTTGGCAATTACCGGATCGAGGGACCCGGTGTGCAGCTGTTCAGCAAGGTGGAAGGGAGTCAGTTTGCGATTCAGGGACTTCCGTTGCTCCCGCTGCTTGACTTTCTGCGCGTGCGGGGCGTTCTGCCGTCATGACTGACACGCTTCCCTATGCAGAGGTGATCGGCGATCCGATCGCGCACAGCAAATCGCCGCTTATCCATAATTTCTGGCTCGATTGCCTGGGTATCGAAGCGGAATATCGCAAGACGCATGTCACGGCGGAGGGGCTTTCCGCCTATTTTCTGGAGCGCAGGGCGGATCCGGACTGGCTGGGCTGCAATGTCACCATTCCGCACAAGATCGCGGTGATGGACTATACCGACGATCCGGGCGGCGTGCGCGAGCGGATCGGAGCGATGAACACGATCGCGAGCGAAACCGGCGGACCGCTGATCGGGACCAATACCGATGCGGGGGGATTCCTCCAGCCGCTGCTCCGCGACAAGTGGAAAGGGGAGAGCGCCGTGCTGGTTGGCGCGGGCGGCGCGGCGCGGGCGATCCTGTTTGCGCTCACCAGCCTGGGCGTGGCGGATATTACCGTGATGGCGCGCGATGCCACCAAGGGGCAGGCCTTGCTTGACCGGGCGAAGGTCAAGGGGCGGGTAATCGGCATGGGTGACATGCTTCCGGCGGCCGATCTGCTGGTCAACACAAGTTCGCTCGGCATGGTGGGTCAGCCGGTGCTCGATCTGGATCTTTCCACCCTGCCCGATGAGGCGACGGTCTATGACATTGTCTATGCGCCGCTGGAGACTCCATTGCTCAAGGCAGCGCGCGCGCGCGCATTGAAGGCCTTGGACGGGCTGGAGATGCTGATCGGGCAGGCGGCGCTGGCGTTCGATATCTTTTTCGACGCGCAGGCCCCGCGCGAGCGGGACGAGGAATTGCGCGCGTTGCTGCTGGCGGCCTGACGCGCCATGAAAATCTATGGGCTGACCGGATCGATCGGCATGGGGAAGTCGGCCGTGGCCGCCATGCTGCGGCGGGAGGGCGTGCCAGTCTTCGATGCGGATGCGGAGGTGCATCGGCTGCAAGGGTCAGGCGGCAGGCTGTTGCCAGCTATCGAGGCGCGCTTTCCCGGGACGACCGGGCCTGCGGGCGTCGACCGGGCGAAACTCGGCGCGGCGGTGTTCGGGCATCTCCAGGAGCTCAAGGCGTTGGAAGCGATCGTCCATCCGGCGGTGAAGGAAGAGCGGATGGCTTTCCTGCGTCGGCATCGCTCGCGCGCCTTTGTCGTGCTGGACATTCCGCTGCTGTTCGAAGGGCATATGGAGCGCAAGCTGGCAGGCGTCATCGTCGTGACGGCGCCAGCCTGGAAGCAGCGCAAGCGCGTGCTGGCGCGCAAGGGCATGACGGTGGAGAAATTCCGCAGAATCCTGCACTTGCAGACGCCCGATGCTGAAAAGCGGCGGCGGGCAGACTATATCATCCATACAGGCACCACATTTGCGGCCACGCAGCGCCAGGTGCGGCGCTTGGTTGCTTGCCTTGGATCAAAGACGGGCCGATAAGGGACAGGCCGACAGGGTGAGCCGCAGAGTCGGCATGAAGAGGTCAATGCGCGAAATCATATTCGATACCGAAACGACTGGATTTGACCCCGCTTCCGGGGATCGAATGGTGGAAATCGGGTGCATCGAACTCGTGAATCGGGTGCCCACAGGCCGCACCTTTCATGCTTATTACAATCCCCAGCGATCGATGCCCGCCGCCGCCGAGGCGATCCACGGGCTGTCGGACATATTCCTGAAGGACAAGCCGCTTTTCGCCCATGGCGTGGAGGAGTTGCTGGACTTTCTGGAAGACAGCCATCTGGTCGCGCACAATGCGCGGTTCGATTTCGGCTTCCTCAACCATGAGCTGAAGCTTTGCGGTTTTCCGGAAGTCGGCATGCACCGGATGATCGATACCGTGGCGATCGCGCGGCAGCTGCATCCCGGCGCCAAGCATAGCCTCGACGCGCTTTGCACCCGCTACGGCATCGATCGCAGCCATCGTGTCAAGCATGGCGCGTTGCTGGACGCCGAATTGCTGGCGCAACTTTATATCGAATTGAGAGGAGGCCGTCAGATCGGCCTTGGTCTTGCACAGGAGGAAGAGAAAGACGCCATTCGGGTGGAACTTGCGGCCAATATCGCGGTTCGCCCTGTTCGTCCCGCGCGGGTTTTCACGGCCAGCGCGATGGAGCTGGAAAGGCATGCAGCGTTTGTCGCGACGCTGGAAAAGCCGCTCTGGCTGGAGGAGGCTTGAAGGCTGGTTTGACATGCTGCCCTTCACGCTTCGCCCAACCGGACTGCCTCCCGCAGCCCGGCAAGAACAAGGAGAAGGCATATGGATATTCGTGTTTCCGGGCATCAGGTCGATACGGGCGACGCTCTAAAAGAGCATGTGGCGACCCGGTTGGAGGCGATGGCCGAGAAATATTTTTCGCGCACGATTTCCGCCCAGGTCACGTTCCGGCCTGCGCCCCACGGGGCTTTCCACTGTGATATCGTCTGCCATGTGATGACCGGCCTGATCCTCAAAGGAGCGGGCGAGGCGCAGGAAGCGCATCCGGCCTTCGACCAGGCGGCAGAAAAGATCGAGCGGCAGCTGCGGCGCTACATGCGCCGCCTGAAGGACCGTCATCCCCAGGCCGTCGCGGCCGAGGCGCAGCGAGCCAATGGCTATGACCTCAACGGATTGGATGGCGCGGGCTATACCATTTTCGCTTCGTCGCCGGAGGAAGAGGAACCGGCTGACGCACCGCTGATCGTGGCGGAAACGCGGGTTGATATTCCCGAAGCGAGCGTCTCTGACGCGGTGATGATGCTCGACCTGCGCAACACCAACGCGCTGTTGTTCCTGAACGCGGGCACATCGGCCTATAACATGGTCTATCGCCGTCAGGATGGGACGATCGGCTGGGTGGAACCACGGGAGCAAGCACGCGCCTGACCATCGGGCCCGGTCCCGGGCCGCCATTGACCCGAAGCGGCAGGCGGCTTATGGGGCCGGGCTTTATATCCCCGGGCACGCGTGATCAAAAGGGGCGTGGCGCGCGCCCGGCTGTTCCAGGTTGGTCATGGTTCATTTCAACGACATCGTCGCGCCACAAGCACTTGCAACGGACGTTTCGGCTAACGGCAAAAAGCCGCTGTTCCAGAAGATCGCGCAACTTGCCGCTTCCGCTTACGGGCTGGATGCGGCCGCGGTTTCGGATGCCCTGTTCGAACGGGAGCGGCTTGGGTCGACTGGCTTTGGCGGCGGCGTTGCCATTCCGCACGCGAAGATTCACGGCCTGGAACGGATGAGCGGCGTCGTGGTGCAGCTCAATCCACCGCTCGCCTTCGATTCGGTCGATGACGCGCCGGTGGACATCGTCTTCGCCTTGCTTTCCCCTGTGGACAGCGGGGCGGAGCATCTGAAGACATTGGCTCGCGTCTCGCGCTATTTGCGCGACGAGGGACATGTCGCGCGGCTGCGGGGGGCGAAATCGGCCGAAGCGCTGCACGCGCTGCTGGCTGGCGGCGAAGCGCGTGACGCCGCCTGACATGGCCGATGTGCCGAGCGGCGAGGCAGCGCATTTTCGTGCGCTGGAGAATCTCTACCGCTCCGCGCCGATCAACCGGATGTTCCGGTCGGAACTGACGATCGCCGAACCCGGCCGTTCCATCATCGAATTCGATGTCGATGAAGAACAGTTCCATGCGGCAGGCGCTGTCCATGGCACCGTCTATTTCAAGATGATGGACGATGCGGCCTTCTATGCGGCGAACAGCCTGGTCAGCGATCGTTTCCTGCTGACTACCGCGTTCAACCTGCTGTTCACCCGGCCGATCGGACCAGGGCGAATCCGTGCGGAAGGCCGTTGGATCAGCGGCAAGCGGCGCGTGTTCGTCGCCGAAGCAAGCCTGGTCGATATGGACGGCGAAGAGGTCGGCCGGGGAACGGGCACGTTTATGCGGTCGCACATCCCGCTGTCGTCATTGCCCGGTTATGCAGGCTGACCGGCTGACCAGCGCGATGCTGATCGGCGTGCTGGTAAGGCGCGCAGCGGCGGCAGGGGGCTTCGCCACGGTGCTGGTCAAAGGCGACGAGATCAGCGGTGTGATCCTGATCGAAGCAGCGGAAAAAGGGCAGTTCGCAGGGCTGTTCGAACGGGTGTCGGACTTTGCTGGCGGGTACAGGATGGAACGGTGCGGGCCCGCGGCGGAAGAGGGAACCGATTCCCTCAATCAATATCTAGCGAGGCGGAGGCGATCCGACCCCGATCTGTGGGTAATCGAACTCGATATCGCGGATGCGGAACGGTTCGCCGCTGAAACAATCTGCTAATCGTTGACTCCCCGGCTGGTCAAAGGCACTGGCCCCTCCCAACGCTTAACGCGCAGGTTGCCAAATTCGCCCGTGGGGGGCGGGGGAGGTAAACACGCAGACGGGGGGCGGCCTGACGTCGATAGTTGTATGGGGTTTTTCCTGACGTCCCTGGCCAAGAACCGCATGTTTCTGAGTTGTAATGAGTTTTCGTTTGAAGGCCGCGACTGCCGCGGCATTTGCCCTGACCGCCACCGTCGCGGTAACTGCGGCCGACATGTCGAGCGCTAGCGAAGTCGCTCCATCGGTCGTCTCCCTTCCGGGAAATCAAGAGCTGAATGCAGCTCCGGCGGCTTCCAAGCCCGCTGTTGTTTTCGCCGCACCGCGCGAAATCGCGCAGCCGCTGGCCAATCTTTCCGACAGCGCCGATGTGCGCGCCGACAATCTGTCTGCCCTGGTCGCCTCGCACGGCGAAGCCGAAAGCGTCGATGGCGACATGAAGTGCCTGGCTGGCGCGGTCTATTTCGAATCCAAGGGCGAAAGCCTGGAAGGCCAGCTGGCCGTCGCTCGCGTGATCATCAACCGGGCGAAGTCGGGCCGTTTCGCCAGCAGCCTGTGCGGTGTCGTCTATCAGCCGGGCCAGTTCAGCTTCGTGCGTGGACGCGGTATGCCCGCCATTCCGATGGCAAGCGAAAGCTGGCGCGAGGCGGTTGCGATTGCCCAGATCGCCATGCAGGATAGCTGGAACAGCAAGGCGGAAGGCGCCCTGTTCTTCCATGCCCGCCGGGTTTCGCCGGGCTGGGGCAAGCGCCAACTCGCCGCGATCGACAATCATATCTTCTATCGCTGATCCTCGGGTCGCACATCACAGGGACAGCGGGCCGGTTCAGGAAACTGAATCGGCCTTTTCTTTTGTTCCCTTCCTGTTCTAAAAGCTGGACCATGAGTCCGGCTTCTTCCCTGCCCGCGCCTGATGAGGGCTGCTCTCCACTGACTGACGGCACCGCCTTGGCCGTCGCGCGCGGGACCTTGCGGCTGTTCTTTCGGCACGACATGAGCGGGATATTGGAAGTGCCGCTGCCCAACGGCCGCCGTGCCGACATCATGGCGCTGGATAGCGCGGGACGCATCACCATCGTCGAAATCAAATGCAGCCGCGCCGACTTGCTGGGCGACATGAAATGGCCAGATTATCTCGATTATTGCGACCGCTTCTTTTGGGCGGTGCCGTCCGGCTTCGACCTGTCGCTCTTCGACAGCGAGGCGCTGTGGCCCGCGCGCACCGGCTTGATCGTGGCGGATCAATATGATGCGGAATTGCTGCGGCCTGCGCCGGTGGAGCCGCTTGCGGCTGCGCGGCGGAAGGCCGAGACGCTGCGCTTTGCGCGGCGAGCAGCGCGGCGGCTGACCGCGCTGGCGGACCCGGACCATGCTGCGGAATTGGGGTGGTGAGGGCTAAACGCCACCACCTTCATCCTTATCGGGGGCGCTTGCCCCAATATTCGTCAGCCAGGAATCGGTTGAGCGCAGTGGAACCCTGCCGGGCCGCAGTTCGGGCCATGTGGCGGCGGATGTCGTAGCTGCTGTTGGTCAGGCTGCCATGAAATGAGTCCAGCGCCTTCTTCATGTCATGCGGGGCATGCGTATAGGGCTGGAATATATTGCCGAGTGCCTGTTCCCAGGCCTTTTCGATATCGTTCTTGCGCTCCATGACCGGCCTCTCCAGGCTTTCAGGATCATAGAGAGAAGATGGGAAGGCGCGGGGCCGGAGACAAGGCGGTTCGGGCGATATCGATCCTGCCCACATTGCTAACGCCCCGTTCGGGCTGAGCTTGTCGAAGCCCTTTTCTTATCTTGAAGGAAGTAAGACCCCTTCGACTGCCTGCTTGCAGCAGGCGCTCAGGACAGGCTTCGACAGGCTCAGCGCGAACGGTGGACTTAGACTAGCGCGTTCGTTCTAGACCGCGGGCTCGGCGACTTTAAAACGTCGGGCCTTGGACCGGACCCGATGGCGTGGCTTTCGGCTTGGCAGCTGCCAGCGCTTCGACGATTCCCGAAGTGCGGGCGTCCCGTTCAGCATAATCACGCGCGGACATGCCAGCGATCGTGTCGCGCTTGTCGGCATTCGCTCCCTGCGCGACGAGCAGGCGGACCATGCCGATGTCGCGTAACTGCACTGCGCGGATCAGCGGGGTCTCGCCGCTGCCATTGGTCTTGTCGATCTGCGCGCCGTTGCCGAGCAGCGTGCGGACGCCATCCTCGAAACGGGCCTGCACCGCATTCATGAGCGGAGTGTTGCCGCGATTGTCGGCAAGATTGGGATTGGCGCCCTTAGCGAGGAGGAAGGAAAGCCATGTATTATCGCGCCGGGCGATGACGAGATGCAGCGCGGTCTCTCCGCTGGTGACATCGCGGCTGTTGATGACGGTCGATCCCGGCTTCTGGATCAGGTCGGTGACTTTCTGCCCGTCGGCATCCTTCACCGCCTTCAGGAAATTATAGGCGTCCGAAAATTGCGCCTGCGCCGCGACCGGCGAGAGCAGTGTCAGCGCGAGGGCAGCAGCGCGAGCCGCACCCATCCAAGCCGGAAAAGCCTTCATCATCGTCCTTGAGCCCCGTTGGCATTTGCAATGGCGCCCATAGCAGGGCATGGCTGGCGGCGCCATGAACAAAGCGATCCGTTCCCTCATCCTGCCGATCATAGCCCTGCTGGCCGCCTGCAATATGGGTGGCGGCGGCAACGCATCAAGCGAGGCGGAGAGCATGCGCGGTGATCTGGCCGGAGCGCGCATCGGCGCGCCTTTCACCCTGACCGACCAGGATGGGAAGAAGGTGCGGTGGGACGATTTCAAGGGCAAGTACCGGCTGGTCTATTTCGGCTACAGCTATTGCCCCGACGTCTGCCCGCTGGACTTGCAGCATATCATGCAGGGCTTTTCCCAATTCGAGAAGGCGGATGCGGCACGCGCCGCGAAGGTCCAGCCGATCTTCATCAGCGTCGATCCGGAGCGCGACACGCCGGCCGTGCTGAAGACCTATGTCGCGGCGTTTCACCCCCAGCTGATCGGCCTCACCGGTACGCCGGAGGACGTCGCGAAGGTGGCGAAGGATTTCGTCGTCATCGCCAACAAGGAAAAGGCGGAAGGAGCCAGCGGCTATCTGGTAAGCCATAGCCGCACGCCTTATTTGTTCGGTCCTGACGGTCAGCCTGTGGCTCTGGTGCCGGTGGATGATCCGGGAACGGCGGACAAGCAGGAAGGCACGGCGGATGATGTACGCGCCTTCCTGGAAAAATGGGTCAAGTGACGGTTTGAACTTCTGGGAAAAGCCACTCGACAAGCTGGACCGCGCGGAGTGGGAAGCGCTGTGCGACGGGTGCGGCAAATGCTGCCTGCACAAGGCTGAGGATGAGGATACGGGGCGCGTTTATCCGACCAACGTCGCCTGCCGTTTGCTCGACCGGCATAGCGGGCAGTGCAGCAATTACAGCGAACGGCGGCGCTACGTGCCCGATTGCGTCCGGCTGACGCCGCAAAAGGTGAAGACCATCAGCTGGCTGCCGCGCACCTGCGCCTATCGGCTGCGGGGCGAGGGCAAGCCGCTGCCGTCCTGGCACTATCTGATCAGCGGCGATCGCGAGGCGGTGCATCGTGCGCAAGAATCAGTGCGCGGCTGGACGATTGCGGAGGCGGACGCGGGCGATTGGGAAAATCATCTTGTCGACCGCGAACTCTGACAGCAGCATCACGATCGACGGGGTTGCCGTTCCGGTCCGCATCCGCCGATCAGCCCGGGCCAAAGCTTATCGTCTGTCGCTCGACCATGCGCGCGGGGAATTGCGGCTGTCGCTGCCGATGCGGGCCAATCTCAACCGCGCCCTGGGGTGGGCGCAGGGGCATGAAGGCTGGGTGCGGACGCAGATGGCGGCCCGGCCCGCGCTGGTGCGATTAGAGGATGGGACATGCTTTCCTCTGGAAGGGCGGGAGGTCCGCATCTGCTGGATCGCGGACGCGTCGCGCACGGTGCGGATCGAAGGCGACCGGCTGACGCTTGGCGGCGTGCGCGAATCGGTGGGGCCGCGTGTGCTGCGCTGGCTCAAGGCGCGGGCGAGGGCGGTGATGGAAGAGGAAAGCCATGCGATGGCGCGCGATCATGGCCTGATCGTGGCGTCGGTCGGCATAGGCGATCCCCGCAGCCGCTGGGCCAGTTGCGCGTCAAGCGGGGCGATCCGCTACAGCTGGCGCCTGATCCTGTGCCCGCCGCATGTCCGGCGCGCGACGGTGGCGCATGAACTCGCCCATCTGCTGCACATGGATCACAGCCCGGCCTTTCATGCGGCCCATGCGCGGATATTGGGAGAAGATCCCAAGCCCGCGCGCGCCTGGCTAAGGGAGCATGGATCGGGGCTGCACCGCTACATCGGCTGAGGGTTAAGGCGTTTCGCCTTCGGGCTCGCAGACATGCGCGGCGTCGTGGCGATGGGCGAGGCCACAGCTGCGGCAGATGATGTGGTTACCGGGCGTCAAGCCATGGCCAACCGACACGCGTTCATCGAACACATAGCAATCGCCCTGCCAGCGGCTCTGGTCTTCCGGCATTTCCTCCAGATAGCGCAGGATGCCGCCGCGCAGATGATAGACATCCTCAAAGCCGCGCGAGCGCACCAGCGCCGTCGACTTTTCGCAGCGGATGCCGCCGGTGCAGAACATGGCGATGCGCGGCTCGCGGCCGTCTTCGCGCAGCTGCTCGGCGAAGCGGTCGAACCAAGCGGGAAATTCGCGGAAGGAGCGCGTGCCGGGATCGATCGCGCGGTCGAAGCTGCCGACCGCGACCTCATAGGCGTTGCGGGTATCTATGACGATCGTGTCGGGATCGGCGATCAGCGCGTTCCATTCGGCCGGGTTGAGATAGCGCCCGGCTTGTGAGGCGGGGTCGAGGTCGCCTGCGCCCAGCGTCACGATCTCCGCCTTCACCTTGATCTTCATGCGGGCGAAGGGCGGTTCTTCTGCGGTGGCGAATTTGACGTCGAGATGGGCGCAGCCCGGAAGCGTACGGATATGGGCGAGGAGAGCGTCGATCGCTTCGGCACTGCCCGCGACCGTGCCGTTGATGCCTTCACGCGCAAGGATCAGCGTGCCGCAAGTGCCGAGCCGCGCGCATATTTCGCGCAGCTCAACCGCCAGAGCTTCAGGATCGGTGAAACTGGCGAAGCGGTAAAGCGCGGCGATGGTGAAGGGCGAAGCCATGGCGCGCCCATAGCGGCTTCAAACCACTCTTGAAAGGGCGGGCGCGAGCGCGCATAGGCGAGCCATGGTTCCCTTTTCGTTCGCGGGTCACGAATTCATGGCTTTGCCTGAGGCGGCGCTGTTCTGGCCCGCGCGATCGGCTTTGCTGGTGGCGGACCTGCATTTCGAGAAGGCGAGCTGGTTCAGCCGGTTCGGCCAGTTCCTGCCCCCGCATGACAGCCAGGCGACGCTGGACGTGATCGAGGCGCTGGTGGCGCGGACGGGCGCGCGGGCGGTGTGGTCGCTGGGGGACAGCTTTCACGATGCCGATGGCGCGGCGCGGCTGCCGTCCAAGGCCCGCGAGCGGCTGGAGGCGCTGACGGCGCGGCTGGATTGGTTGTGGATCACTGGAAATCATGACGCCGGCATGGATGCGACGCCGGGTGGGCGGCGTGTCGTGGAAGCCGAGGTCGATGGCATCTGGCTGCGGCATGAGGCCGATCCGGTCGATCCGCGACCGGAAATTTCAGGCCATTTCCACCCCAAGCTCCGCCTGTCGTTGCGTGGGCGACGGGTATCGCGGCGTTGCTTTGTCGGCTCTTCTTCCAAGCTGATTCTGCCTGCCTTAGGCGCGCTAACCGGCGGGCTGGACGCAGGACATGGCGAAATCCGTCGCGCCGTCGGGCCCGGCGCTATGGCGATGGTGCCGGTGGCCGACCGCATGCTGCGTTTCCCGCTTGGCTAGCAACGCTACGGAAACGTAGCGTTAAGCTGTTGCTGCTAAGCCACAGAAACCTGTAATCAGGTAAACCAACGGACGCAAAGGGTTGGAAAAGCTGGCTTGCCTTGCCTTTGGCCTGCTGTGTCCGCATAATCGCACTCCGTAGACGACATGGGACAATCATGCGCTGCAGGAGAGGAAAGGGTCTCATGAGCAAGAAGAATCTTTGGCTGTTGTCCGCCGGCATCATCGCGCTGGCTGGATCCGTATCCCATGCGCAGGCGCAGGAAACCCAATCGCAGACCAGCGCGGCAGAGGATGAAGGCATCATCATCGTAACGGCGACGCGCCGGGCCAGTCCGCTGTCGGACGTGCCGATCGCGGTATCCGCCGTGACGGCGCAGGCCATGCAGAATAGCGGCGCCAGCGATATCCGGTCGCTCAACCAGCTTGCGCCATCGCTGCTGGTGTCTTCGACCGGGTCGGAAGCCAATGCGTCCGCCCGCATTCGCGGCATCGGCACGGTCGGCGACAATCCGGGGCTGGAAAGCTCGGTCGCGGTGTTCATCGATGGCGTATACCGTTCCCGCACTGGCGCGGGCCTCAATGAACTGGGCGAAATCGAGCGCGTGGAAGTGCTGCGCGGGCCGCAGGGAACGCTGTTCGGGCGCAACGCCTCGGCTGGCCTTATCAACGTGATCAGCAAGGCGCCGGAGTTCGAATTGGGCGGCAAGGCCGAGGTCACCTACGGCAATTATGACTATTGGCGGCTCGCCGGGCGCATCACGGGGCCCGTATCCGAAAAGCTTGCCCTCAGCCTGGATGGGGTCTGGTCTAAGCGGGACGGCTTTTTCGACCTGGTGGACACGAGCGGAAACAAGGTTGGCGAGACCAATGATCGCGACCGCTATTTCCTGCGCGGGCAGGCGTTGTTCGAACCCAATGACGCGCTGTCGATCCGGTTGATCGGCGATTATACCAATCGTGACGAAAGCTGCTGCGGCGCGGCCTATATCGAGACGCGCGAGCGGCGGCCGGTGGCGGGCGGCGGGTACAGCACGGCTCCCTTCAATCGCATCGCCGCGATCCTGGCGGGACAGGGCAGTGTCTTCCCGTCCGATCCCTACGACCGGGAGCTGACGATCACGCCCGGGCGCGATTATGTCAGCAAGGTCAAGGATTGGGGCCTGTCGGGCGAGGTCAATTACGACTTGGGCGGCGCGAAACTGACCAGCATCACCGCCTATCGTGATTATAAGAGCCAGGACTATGGCGATTATGATTATAGCGGCGCTGACCTGCTGTACCGCGATCCCAATACCTATCGTCAGTTCCGCACCTTTACGCAGGAATTGCGCGCGCAAGGCTCCGCCTTTGGCGAGGTTCTCGACTGGCTGGTCGGCGGCTACTATGCGCATGAGAAGCTGACGCTGGAGGACAACATCGTCTTCGGCGACGACTATGGCCGCTTTGCCGCGTGCCGCCTGATGGCCGGGGCTGGGGTCAACAGCAACCTGACGGCGCAGCAACTCGCGGCGTGCGGCAGTGGCCTCGCGACACAGGCGCTGATCAGCGGGACGCAGGCGCAGCTCAATGCGGGTCTGACGCCTGCAATCGGCGCTGGCGCCGCGGGCGCACTTTCAACCGGCCTTGGGAACGGGCTACGCGCATTGGCGGCGATTCCCGGCGGCACGGGCGATCTGGCGTCGGTATATCGTCAGAAGAGCGAAAATTGGGCGCTCTTCACCCACAACATCATTCACATCACCAAGCAGCTCGATCTGACGCTGGGCCTGCGCTACACGCATGAGACAAAGCGTTTCTCAGCAGATTTCAGCAATAATAACGGAACTTGCGCTGCGTTGCAGGCGCGCAATCCCGGGGCGCTGAACGACCTGTTCGAGATCGCCACCACCCCTGCATTGGGGAGCGCCGCCGCGTTGGCGCAGGGTATATTGACGCTGGGTTGCCTGGGCAACAGTTCGACCGGGCTCAATACGCTGAACCTCAACGACAGGATCAGCGATGGCGAGTTTTCCGGAACGGCCGTGCTGTCATGGAAGCCTGTGGACGAAATGCTGGTCTACGGCAGCTATTCGAAGGGATATAAGGCGGGCGGCTATAATCTCGATCGGTTCCAGCTTGGATCGACCGGGCTGAACCCCGTTCCCGCCGTCTTCTCTCCGCGCGGCAATTCCGATGTGAGCAGCCTTCGCTTTGCCGCGGAGAAGGTCGATGCCTTTGAAGTGGGGCTGAAATATACACAGCCGAAGTGGAGCGTGAACATCGCGGCGTTCCGGCAGGAGTTCAAGAATTTCCAGCTGAACACCTTCAACGGCACCAGCTTTGTCGTCCAGAATATCAATGGTTGTGATGGATCGCTTTCGGCAGGCCGCACCTGTGACAGCGATGATGTCGGACCGGGCCTGATCAGCCAGGGCGTCGAACTGGAATTGTCGGCGTCGCCAGTGCGCAATGTCCGCGTGGCGGGCGGATTTACCTATGCGCGGGCGAAATTCGCCAACCGGTTGGTGGGCAGTGGCGACGGGTCCGTACCGCTCGATCCGGCGTTGTTCCTGCTGCCGGGATCGCTCAACAGCCAGGCGCCCGAGGTGGTGACGACGGTCAGCGCATCCTGGACGCCGGAGATCGGCTCCTCTGGGCTGTCCGCGCTTTTCTATATCGACGGGCGCATGACCAGCGACTTCAACACGGGGTCGGACCTGTTCCCCGAAAAGCGGCAGGATGGCTTTGCCGTGTTCAACGCGCGGGTCGGCATTAGGGGACCCGAGCAGCGCTGGGCGGTGGAATTCTGGGGCCAGAATATCTTCAATCAGGATTATACACAGGTGGCGTTCAGCAGTCCGTTGCAGTCGAGCAGTCCTTCGACATCGACGACGGGTCAGTTCGCGCTTGGCGCGCCAATGGCAAACCAGCTTATCTCGGCCTATCTGGCTGAACCGCGCACCTACGGCATTACCCTTCGCGGGAGTTTCTGATCATGCCTCTCCCGCTCGCCGGAACAGGGCGGGCGGGAGAAGGCCTTTGGCCGAACAGGGCCGTGCCGACGCGAATATGGGTGGCGCCCAGCATGATCGCCGTTTCGAAATCGCCCGACATGCCCATGGATAGCTGATCCATGCCCTCGTCCCGGGCGATCTTTGCCAACAGCGCGAAATAGGGCGCGGGCTCTACGTCCGCGGGGGGGACGCACATCAGGCCGGCCACGGGGATGCCGGCGTCGCGGGCGGCGCGGATCAGTGCCGGGGTTTCCGCGATTGGGCAGCCGCCCTTCTGCTCTTCCGCGCCGATATTGACCTGAATGAAGCAGGGGACGCGCTTGTCGGCCGCATCCATGGCCTTGGCGAGCGCGGTGAGCAGGGAAGGGCGATCGAGCGAATGGATGACGTCGAACAGGGCGACGGCGTCGGCCGCCTTGTTCGATTGCAGTTGGCCGACAAGATGCAGGGAAAGGCCGGGGGTTTCCTCTCGCAGCATGGGCCATTTGGCCTGGGCTTCCTGAACACGGTTTTCGCCGAATATGCGCTGGCCCGCGGCGATGAGCGGCCGGATGGCGGCGGCTTCCTGCGTCTTGGAGACGGCGATGAGGGTTATGTCATCGGTGGTGCGGCCGGTGAGGCGGGCCGCACGCCCCATTGTGTCGCGCAGGGCGTTCAGCCGGTCGGCGGCTTCGATGCTGTCGGTCGTCATAGGGGCTGCTATAGGCGAGGGCGATGAGAGCCCGCTACGCTAAAAATCTGCCCTCGATCTGGCTGGTGACGGACGAGCGTGTGTCGGATGATGCGCTGCTGGCGAGCGCTGCGCGGTTGCCGAAGGGGCGAGGAGGTATTCTGTTCCGCCATTATCATACCAGCGTGGGTGCGCGACGGGACCTGTTCCACAGGCTGGCGCAGGTGGCGCGGCGGCGGGGCCTCATGCTGCTGCTAGCGGGATCGGCGCGTGAGGCAGCGGCCTGGGGTGCCGATGGCTGGCATGGGCGGGGATACTGGCGGGCGGCGCGGCCTCTGGTTCGCAGCATGGCCGTTCACAATGCGCGCGAATTGCGAGCGGCTGAGCGGGCGGGGGTGGACCTTGTCTTCCTCTCGCCGCTCTTTGCGACGCGGTCGCATCCGGGGGGGAGGGTGCTGGGGCGGGTCGCTTTCGCGGCTCTGGCGCGCAGGGCGAGGGTGCCGATCGTCGCATTGGGAGGCGTTCGTGCGGAACATCGGCTGATGCTGAAGGGGATCGGCGCTTCGGGCTGGGCGGCGATTGATGGTCTTACTGAGGGATCATAGTGGCTTGCACAGGAGTGAATTCTCCCTCTCCCCTTCAGGGGAGAGGGTTGGGAAAAGGGGATTGAGGGAACGTCGCCCTAGTCGTCCCCGCTCCCGCCTTCACTTCGCTCGGCACCTCGGCCAGAGTCAGGTGCCTCTGGCTGATCCCTGAAGGGAACAGGGGAATGTTTTGGATCTTGGTCGGTAGACAATGCGCCCCAGGCCTGTTGGTTTTCGACAGCGCTCAGCCTCACGAAATCCCAACATTCGCTGGGATGACGAGCGAGTGGCTCAAATCATAGGTTGAAGGCAGCTGGGGACCAGGATCAGAACTTGAACACAGTGCCCAGATACACCGCCTGATTATCCTGACGGTCGTCGGTCATCGGCGTTAGGCGGCCGATCACGCTATTGTTGTAGCGAAGACCAGCGGTGACGTTCAGGTTGCGCGTCAGCGAATAGGAGCTGGCGAGATCCAGCGAATAATCCTTGTCCGCGTTCGGGTTGCGGATCGCGGTGCCCGGATCGCGGCGGCTTTCGATCATCACCTTGGTGCTGAAACGATTCTTGCCCTGATCCAGCGAGAAATTCTTCGCGCCAGCCATCTGCTCGATCGAAACCGGGTCCAGTTCCTTGCGGCCCACCGCTTCAGGCAGGGCGAACTTGCGCCAGTTATGCGCATTGTTCAGGCTGAAGGCGACGGGCGCGATGCCGACCGGGTCGATCGTGCGGCTGACCGTCACGCGATCATTGAGATCGGCCGCGCGGACCATGACCGTTACCGAGCGCTGTCCGCTGAGCGAACCGCTGGTGGGCGTAAACTTGAAATTCTGACGTCCGGCCGAGGCTGCGATGCGCGCATAGGCGGCAGCGAGGCGCGGATCCTTGGTCGTGGGCGTGAAGGAGGAGATGCTGCCCAGCGCGCCGAGCGAGACCGGGACATCGGCGCGGAGCTTCACAAGATCGGTGGCAGCGCCAATGGCAGGAGACAGCATGAAGCCAGCGACGGCAACTGCCGCGCCCGCTAACGCCAAATGTCCCCTATTCATGCGCATCACACGAATCTCTTCCCCACCGACTAATTTTTTAAAGCTGTACACCTATGTGCCTGCAATGGGTAGTGCGCCATGACCTTTTTGTCCGCGCTGTTGCACGGAACACACAGAGTCCAAACGCGCGAGGCGGCCAAGCGTTTCAGCGGCGACGACGGCCCCCTTGCCCATTGCCACGGCTTCTCTATAGATGCGGGGCGTTTTTCTTCAAATATGGGACATGTCCTGATGGTCCGCCGCCTACCCGCTCCTGTTTCCGCCGGTCTGCTGCTGGCCGCGCTTCTGCCGCTCGCCGCGTGCGGTGGCGGGTCAAAGGAGCGGCCCAAGGCCGACCTGGCCGCGTCCAAGGTGACGACGATCGGCGTCAACAGCTATCTGTGGCGCGCGACGCTAGACACGCTGTCCTTCATGCCGATGGTGCAGACCGATTCTAACGGCGGCGTGATCGTCACGGACTGGTATGCCAATCCGAACACGCCCAACGAGCGGATGAAGCTGACCGTGTCGATCCTGGACCAGGACTTGCGCGCCGATGCGCTGCGCGTCGCGGCCAGCCGCCAGGTGAACCAGGGCGGCCAGTGGGTCGATGCGCCGGTGCAGGCTGCGACCGTGCAGAAGCTGGAAGAGATCATCCTGACCAAGGCGCGCGACCTGCGCCGCATGGCCATTGCGGGATAAGCCATTCCCTTCAAAGGATTTCCTGAATAACTGGGGCTGGGCTTCTCAAAAGCTCAGCCCGCCTGCATTTTGAGGACTTGGAATAGATGCAAAGGCGCTTCAACCCGCTGGAGGCCGACGCCCGCTGGCAGTCTGTCTGGGACGAGAAGCAGACGTTCAAGGCGTCGGATACGAGCACCAAGCCGCGATCCTACGTGCTGGAGATGTTCCCCTATCCGTCCGGGCGCATCCATATCGGCCATGTCCGCAACTATTCGATGGGCGACGTACTGGCGCGCTTCCGCCGGATGACGGGGCATGAAGTGCTGCATCCGATGGGCTGGGACGCCTTTGGCATGCCGGCCGAAAATGCGGCGATGGAAAAGAAGGTGCATCCGGGCGACTGGACCCGATCCAACATCGCGACGATGCGGGCGCAGCTGAAGAAGCTGGGCTTTGCGCTTGATTGGAGCCGCGAACTCGCGACATGCGAGCCGGACTATTATGGCCATGAACAGGCGCTGTTCCTGGACATGATGGAAGCGGGGCTGGTCTACCGCAAGGAAAGCGCGGTCAATTGGGACCCGGTCGACATGACCGTGCTGGCCAATGAGCAGGTGATCGACGGCAAGGGCTGGCGGTCTGGCGCGCCGGTCGAGAAGCGCAAGCTCAGCCAGTGGTTCCTGAAGATCACGCAATTTGCCGATGACCTGCTGAAGGGGCTCAAGACGCTCGATCAGTGGCCCGAGAAGGTGCGGCTGATGCAGGAGAACTGGATCGGCAAGTCGGTCGGCCTGCAGTTCCGCTTCCAGCTGGACGAGCCGGTGGACGGCATCGAGGAACTGGAGGTTTTCTCCACCCGGCCCGACACCATTTTCGGCGCGAGCTTCGCGGCGATCGCGGCGGATCATCCCATCGCGCTGGCGTTGGAGGCGAAGGATGCGGGGCTCGCCGCCTTTGCCGAGGAATGCCGTCATAGCGGCACCGCTGCGGCGGAGATCGAGACGCAGGAGAAGAAGGGCTATGACACCGGGCGTTCGGTGATCCACCCCTTTACCGGCCGTAAGCTGCCGCTGTTCGTCGCGAATTTCGTGCTGATGGAATATGGCACGGGCGCCGTCATGGCGGTGCCGGGTCATGACCAGCGCGACCTGGATTTCGCCCGCAAATATATGCTGCCGGTCGAGCGCGTGGTCGCTGCCGAGGGCGATGAGGACAAGGGCATTGGTGACGAGGCCTATGCTGGTCCCGGCCGCCTGGTGAATTCCGATTTCCTCAATGGCATGAGCGTAGAGGATGCCAAGAACGAGGTGATCCGCCGGGCGGAGAGCGAAGGGTGGGGCAACGGCACCACCGTGTTCCGCCTGCGCGACTGGGGCGTGTCGCGACAGCGTTATTGGGGCACCCCGATCCCGGTGATCCATTGCGACGATTGCGGGCCGGTGGGCGTGCCCAAGGATCAGTTGCCGGTCGTGCTGCCCGAAGATGTCAGCTTCGACATTCCCGGCAATCCGCTGGATCGTCACCCGACATGGAAGCATGTCGATTGCCCCAAGTGCGGCAAGGCGGCGCGGCGCGAGACGGACACGCTGGACACCTTTGCGGACTCCAGCTGGTATTTCATCCGTTTCGCGAGCCGGCCCAAGGACAAGCCCTTCGACCGCGAGACGGTAGAGAAATGGCTGCCGGTCGGGCAATATATCGGCGGCGTGGAACATGCGATCCTGCATCTGCTCTACGCGCGTTTCTGGACCCGTGCGCTCCAGCATATGGGGCAGATCGGCTTTGCCGAGCCGTTCACCGGCCTGTTCACGCAGGGCATGGTGACGCATGAGACGTACAAGTCGCCCGAGGGTGCTTGGCTCGCGCCGCAGGATGTAGCGCGGCAAGGCGACAAGCTGGTCATGGTCGAAGGTGGTGCGCCGGTCACGGTTGGCCGCGTCGAGAAAATGTCCAAGTCAAAGAAGAATGTCGTCGATCCCGATGACATCATCGCCCAATATGGCGCGGACGCGGTGCGCTGGTTCATGCTGTCCGACAGCCCGCCGGAGCGCGACCTGCCCTGGACGGAGAGCGGCATCGAGGGATCGTGGCGCTTTATCAATCGCCTGTGGAGGCTGTTCGGTGAGGCCGACAAGGCTGCCGAGGGGCAGGACAAGGCGCTCGACCGCAAGCTGCACCAGACGATTGACGGCGTGGCGAAGGATATAGAGGCGCTGTCCTTCAACAAGGCGGTGGCGAAGATCTACGAGCTGACCAATGCGGTGGAGAAGGCCAAGCCATCCGCCAGTCGAAGCGCGGCGATCCGGGCTTTGGCCCTTCTGGTCGCGCCGATGACGCCGCATCTGGCGGAGGAAGCCTGGGCGGACATGGGCGAGGACGGCCTGATCGCCGACGCATCTTGGCCGCAAGTCGATCCGGCATTGCTGGTCGAGGATGAAGTCACGATCGCCTGCCAGGTGATGGGCAAGCTGCGCGATACCATTACCGTGCCCAAGGGGACGGCCAAGGAGGAACTCGAACGGCTCGCGCTGGCGGCGCCCAATGTGGCGCGGACGCTGGACGGCGCGACGCCGAAGAAGGTGATCGTGGTGTCTGACAGGCTGGTCAATCTGGTGATTTGAAGATCGCCGTTCGGGCTGAGCGGGCTTGGGCACTTTTCTTTCGAAGAGGAAGAAGGGGGCTTCGACAGGCTCAGCCCGAACGGATATAGGGTTGCTGATGAGATACGCTGTTCCCCTCCTGCTCCTCGCTACCCTTTCCGCCTGCGGGTTGCGTCCTGTTTATGGCGGCGGCAGTCATGGCGCTGTTGCGCAGAAGTTGGGCAGCATCGACATCGCGCCGATCGAGGGCAAGGCTGGTTGGCTGGTTCGCAACGCGCTGAACGATCGCCTGGCCGCGATGAGCGGCGAGGGGCCGAGATATCGGCTGGTGGTGAAGCTGGATGACCAGATCAGCGGCTTTGGCCTGCGCGCCGACCAGGCGATCACGCGCGAGCGGCGGACCTTGCGGGCGCGCTATCAGCTGATCGATGACAAGGGCGCACAGATTATCGACGATACGGCGGGATCGGATGCCGGCATCGACGTCACGTCGAGCGAATATGCGACCATCGCGGCGGAAGACACTGCGCTTGAGCGCTTGTCCCAGACAATCGCGGATCAGATCATATCCCGGCTCGCCCTGTTCGCGGCGAGGGACCAGCAGCGTTGAAGGCCAATCGCGGCCAGATTGAAAAGGCGCTCGACGCACCGTCGGCCGATATCCGTTTCTTCCTGCTCTATGGTCCCGATGAGGCGGGAAGCGCCGCGCTAGGCAAAAGGCTTGAGCGGGCGATGGGACCCGAGGCCGAGCGCGTCGATCTGGACGGGCCCACTTTGCGGGACGATCCTGCGCGGCTGGCTGATGAAGCTGCGTCCTTTTCCATGTTCGGCGACCGCCGGTGGGTGCGGGTGAATGGCATGGGCGAGGAATCGCTGGCTGCCGTAACGGCGCTGCTGGAGGCGGAGGCGGCAGGCAATCCCGTGATCGCGACGGCTGGGGCGTTGAAGGGCACGTCGAAGCTTTTGAAGCTGGTGCTCGACAGTCCGCGAGCCATGGCGTTCATTTCGTACCAGCCGGATGCCCGAGAGGCCGAGCAGATCGCTGTAGCGCTGGCGCGGGAAGGGGGGCTGCGCCTGCCCAACGACCTCGCCAAGCGGATCGTCGACCTTACCAATGGCGACCGCGCGCTGATGAGCGGCGAGATCGAGAAGCTGATCCTCTATCTCGACGCCGCGCCGGATCGCCCTGCCGAGGCGACGGCGCAAGCACTGGATGCCTTGTCGGCCGACAATCCCGATGCGGACGCTGCTCCGCTGGTGAACGCTGTGCTGGGAGGCGACTTGCGCGCGATGCACCGGGAACTGGGCCGCTTGGGCGAGGCGGGAACAGCGATGGCGGCGGTGCTGCGGCCGCTGCTGACGCGGGCGATGCTGATCGCCAATATTCGTACGTCCTTCGATGAAAGCGGGCGGCTGGAAGGTGCGGTCGAGGCGGCGGGCAAGCAGGTGTTCTGGAAGGACAAGCCTGTCGTGACCCGGCAGGTACGGCTGTGGGACGCGCATGGCATCGCCCGCGTGATCCAACGGCTGGCGCAGGCAGAGCGGGCGAGCCGATCGGGCAGGGGGCTTGGCGACCTGATGGTGCGGCACGAATTGCTCGCCATTACCCGGCAGGCGGCGCGGGAGCGCTAGGCGCTTGATCGCAGGAAGAGCCGTCGCCATATTGCGGCCATGGACAAGCTCAACCTGACCGATGCCGAATGGCGCGAGCGCCTTTCCCCCGAACAATTTCATGTGTTGCGAGAGGCCGGGACCGAGCGGGCCTTTACCGGCAAATATAATGGCAACAAGGCCGATGGCGTCTATTATTGCGCCGGATGCGGGGCCGAGCTGTTCGATGCCGAGGAAAAATATGACAGCGGGTCTGGCTGGCCGAGCTTTACCGCGCCCGTGGACATCGACGCGGTGGAAGAGGTGCGCGACAGCAGCCATGGCATGATCCGCACCGAAGTACGTTGCGCCAAGTGCGAAGGGCATTTGGGCCACGTCTTCCCTGATGGGCCGGGCGTCAACGGCCTGCGCTATTGCATGAACAGCGCGTCGCTGGATTTCAAGCCGCGCGACGAGGTTGAATAATCATTCATCGCCGGTAAAGCGTCGTCCCTCTTGAGAAACAGGCTCATGGGCAGGCTCGCGTCCGATTTGCGCTGGCGGCTCTATCAGTTAGCGCGTATCCGGGCGGGATAGATGGCACGATCAGGCAAGAGCAAGGACACGCCCGGGGGCGCGAAGCGGTGGCTCGTGAGGGCGTTCAAGTTCGGGCTGGTCGCGACCCTTGGCGCTTTGTTCGCGATCATCGTTGCGGTGGTGATCGCCTATCAGTCGCTTCCCAGCTATGAATCGCTGAAATCATCGCCCAATGGCCAGATGATCCGCGTCCATGCCGCCGACGGTAGCGTGATCGTCTCTTTGGGGCCGAGCTTTGGCCGCTGGCTGTCCTATGATCAGATCCCCACGGTGATGGTCGATGCGATGGTGTCGACCGAGGACAAGCGTTATTACATGCACCCCGGCGTCGATCCGATCGGCATGGCGCGCGCCACCTGGGTTGCGCTGGAGAACCGGGGCAAGGGCCGCCGCTGGCAGGGTGCGTCGACCATCACCCAGCAGGTGACGCGCAACATCTTCCTCAACAACAGCTATAGCTGGGGGCGCAAGGTCAGGGAGATGATCCTGGCGCTGGCGCTGGAGCGGAAATTTTCCAAGCGGCAGATTTTGGAGCTTTACCTCAACAAGGTGTATTTCGGCGGCGGCGCATATGGCATCGATGCCGCAAGCCGCAAGTTCTTCGGTCATCCCGCGACCACGCTTGATCTGCCGGAAGCCGCGATCATCGCAGGCCTGGTGAAGGCGCCGTCCAGCTACTCCCCCACCGCTGACGCTGAAGCGGCGATCGGCCGCGCGGGCGTGGTGTTGCAGTTGATGCAGGAAAATGGCGCGATCAGCGCGGCCGAGCGCGCGAGCGTCGACCTGGACGACGTCAAGATGGCGCCGGAGCCGCCGCAAAACAGCGTCCGTTATTTCACGGATTGGGCTTTGCCGCAGCTCGACGTGCTCGTCGATGAGCCCAATGAACCGCTGGAAGTGTATACGACCATCGATCTAGGCATGCAGAAGGCCGCGACCGCAGCGATCCAGGCCAATGTGCCGGGGGGCGCGCAGGGCGCGCTGGTCTCACTCGATCGCGATGGGGCGGTGCGGGCGATGGTCGGCGGGCTCGATTATGTGACGTCCAACTATAATCGCGCGACCACCGCAACGCGACAGCCGGGTTCGGCGTGGAAGATCTTCGTGTACATGGCGGCGCTTGAGGCGGGTTACACGCCGGATACGGGCGTGACCGACAAGCCCGTCACAATCAATGGCTGGAGCCCGCGCAACAGTTCCGGCCGCTTTTCCGGCGACATCGATGTGCGCACGGCCTTCGCTTATTCGATCAATACGGTCGCGGCGCAGCTGGGCGTGGAAGTCGGCTTTCCCACGGTGGCCGACATGGCGCGACGCTTTGGCGTGACGACGCCGATCAACACGCATCCTTCGATGGTGCTGGGCACGTCCGACGTGCGCCTGATCGACATGACGCGCGCCTTTGCCTCCATCGCGCGCAAGGGCGTGGCGGTGACGCCCTATGGCATCACCAAGGTGACGACGGCTGACGGGCGGCTGCTTTACCAGCATCAGGATGATACCAGCCGCGTGCTTGTCGCGCCCTGGGTGGCCGCGGGCATGACCGACCTCATGCAGACGGCGGTCAGCACCGGCACGGGCAAGGCCGCGCAGATCGGCCGCCCTGTAGCGGGCAAGACCGGCACGACGAGCAGCAACAAGGATGGCTGGTTCCTGGGCTTTTCCAGCGGCATCACGACTGGCGTCTGGATGGGCCGGGACGATGCGCGCCCTGTCGGCGTGTTGCAGGGGGGACGCGCGCCCGCCCATGCCTTTGCCGACTATATGAAGGTCGCGGTTTCGCGCCGCCCTGTGGAACAGTTTGAGACGCAGGTGACGCTGCCCGAATGGCAATTGGAGCCGGACGAGGAAGCCTATTATGGCGAGCCCGACAATGGATCGGGCGGTGGCATGATGGTGGATGAAAATGGCATGCCGATCAGCCAGGACCAGCAGCAGCAACAGGATGACGGCACGGAGCCGGACGACCAATCCGTCGAGCAGGCGCCTCCCGCCCGCACGACGCCGCCCCGGTTGGATCAGCAATGGATCGACCAGGTGCTCGGCCGCGAAGGGCGGCGGCCGCCGCCGCGCTAACCGGCCTTACGCGGTGCGCTGGCCAGGCGCTGCCGGTCGAGGGCGCTCGCGTCCGGCATCAGGAAGTCGATTTTTCCCCGGCCGAAATCGATGGCGACGCGGTCGAACATCTTGAGCGCCTGAATGCCGAGCAGCAAAGTGGGCTTGTCGGACAGGCCGAGTTCCCGAAAAGGCTGCGCATCGGCGAACATGACCGGCAGGTCGGTCAGGGAGATCGGCCCCATGCGGATCTTGCCGATGCGCCCCAGTTGACCGGTCAAGGTCTCGCCCGTGACACTGATCAGGCTGACCTCGCTCATAGAGGGCGCACGTTTCTTGCGGATCAGCTTGTCGCGCAGGGCCGGGTTGCCGACGCTGAGCTGTGTGCCGGTGTCGAGTATGATGTTGACCTTCAGCCCGTTCGCGTCGGAATGGAGCAGGATCAACTGTCCCTTGCGCCGCCGCGCCTCGACGATGATCGCATTGGGGTCGCGCCATAAGGGACGGCTGGCGCCGATTTCCATGCGTCCGGTGCGGAAGTTGAGGAGGAGACGCTTGGCATGCAGGCTGTCGAGCCCCAGCAGTCCAGCCGCGCCGAGATGATCAGCCTCCAGAACCGGAGCCTCGATATCGTCGATCATTTCCTTGCCATAGCCGAGGCGGGGGAGGGCAACCGTCCGCGCTTCGCTGCGCCCTGCCATGCTGACGATGGTGACGGGGCGGCGGGCGGGGAGGGCGAGTTGATCGGCAAGGTCACGGGATATGACGGTGCGCTGCGAGCCCGTATCCACGATGAAGTTCCAGGGCCCGCGGCCACCAATGTGGATCGGAATGGAGACGCGGTCGTCGCTGGCGCCAAGGGTGCGGACAATGGCGGGCGGATCGACTGCCGGGACGGGCTGACCTGCAGCGGGCAGGCAGAGCATCAGCATTGCCAATGGCGGGACGAGATACGCGTTTCTCATGCCCTTCGCCTCTTCAGCGGGAAGGCCAGATCATAGCATGGATGAGCGGCGCGGGTCCATTGCCGCAACTGTTGCACCATTTGCCGACAGGAGTGGCCGGAGCGCGCATTTTCCGGGAACGGGACGCGACGCGATGCCTTGACTTGCATGGGCGCTGATCGCTAAACGCGGACAGTCTATCCCGGCCGTCCCGCGCCGGAGTCCCGTGTTTCTCCATACCGGGCAGATCTCTCCTTTTCTATCGCAGTTTCGTTCCTCATCTCTCTCCATCGGACTCAAGTCGAATGCACCTTAAGGACCTCAAGAAGAAATCCCCCGCCGATCTTGTCACCATGGCGGAAGAATTGGGCGTGGAAGGCGCGTCGACCCTGCGCAAGCAGGACTTGATGTTCGCAATCCTCAAGGCCGAGGCGGAGAATGGCGAGCAGATCATGGGCGAGGGCACGATCGAAGTGCTGCCCGATGGCTTCGGCTTCCTGCGCAGCCCGGAGGCTAACTTCCTTGCCGGTCCCGACGACATCTATGTGTCGCCCAACCAGGTGCGCAAGTTCGGCCTGCGCACCGGCGACACGGTGGAAGGCGAAATCCGCGCGCCCAAAGATGGCGAGCGCTATTTCGCGCTGACCAAGCTGATATCGGTCAATTTCGACGGTCCCGAAGTCGTCCGGCACCGCGTCAATTTCGACAATCTGACGCCGCTCTATCCGACGCAGAAGTTGGTGCTCGACACGCTTGATCCCACGGTCAAGGACAAGTCGGCCCGCGTCATCGACATCGTGTCGCCGCAGGGCAAGGGCCAGCGCGCGCTCATCGTCGCGCCGCCGCGCACCGGCAAGACGGTGCTGTTGCAGAACATCGCCAAGGCGATCACCGACAATCATCCGGAAGTCTTCCTGATTGTCCTGCTGATCGACGAGCGTCCGGAAGAAGTCACCGACATGCAGCGCAGCGTGAAGGGCGAGGTCGTGTCCTCCACCTTCGACGAACCGGCGCAGCGGCATGTGCAGGTTGCCGAAATGGTGATCGAAAAGGCCAAGCGCCTCGTGGAACACAAGAAGGATGTGGTGATCCTGCTCGACTCGATCACCCGCCTGGGCCGCGCCTACAACACGGTTGTTCCTTCGTCGGGCAAGGTTCTGACCGGCGGTGTCGATGCCAATGCGCTGCAGCGTCCGAAGCGTTTCTTCGGTGCGGCGCGCAATATCGAGGAAGGCGGCTCGCTCTCCATCATCGCGACGGCTCTGATCGACACCGGCAGCCGCATGGACGAAGTCATCTTCGAAGAGTTCAAGGGCACCGGCAACTCGGAAATCGTGCTGGACCGCAAGGTTGCGGACAAGCGCATCTTCCCGGCGCTCGATGTCGGCAAGTCGGGCACCCGCAAGGAAGAGCTGCTGGTCGACAAGGCCAAGCTCAGCAAGATGTGGGTGCTGCGCCGTATCCTGATGCAGATGGGCACGGTCGATGCGATGGAATTCCTGCTCGACAAGATGAAGGATTCGAAGACCAACGAAGATTTCTTCGATTCGATGAACCAGTAAGCGGAGTTATATCAGGCCGTTATGATCGACCTTCTTACGACTGCCGCTGCCGCCGCGCAGGGTCTGGGATCGCCCGCCGACATTTGGGGGCACATCGTCAACGACTTCAGCAATATCGGCTCTCCGACTGCTCTGGCGGCCTTTGGCCAGGTGCTGATGATCGACATCTTGCTAGCTGGCGACAATGCGATTGTCGTGGGCGCCCTGGCAGCGGGGCTGCCGGTGCAGCAGCGTCAGCGCGTCATCTTGATCGGCATCATCGCGGCGTTGGTGCTGCGTATCGGTTTCGCATTGGTCGTGACCCAGTTGATGCAGATCGTTGGTCTGATCCTGGCCGGTGGGTTGCTGCTGCTGTGGGTCAGTTGGAAGATGTGGCGCGAACTGCACCCGAAGCGGGGTGCGGATACGCCGGACCCCAGCGACGACGACATTTCGGGGCTGCGGCCCGCCAAGAGCTTCGCGGCCGCAGCCTGGGCCGTTGCCGTTGCCGACGTGTCGATGAGCCTGGACAATGTGCTGGCGGTCGCGGGCGCGGCGCGGGATCATCCCGGCATCCTGATTATCGGGCTTGTTCTGTCGGTCGCTCTGATGGGTGTCGCGGCGAACATCATCGCCAAATATATCGAGCGTTTCCGGTGGATCGCTTATCTGGGTCTCGCCGTGATTATCTATGTCGCGGTCAAGATGATCTATGAAGGCTTCGTCGACCATCAAGTCGGCGTCCTGACGCTCTTCAGCTAATGAGCGGCGGCGGGTTTGATGCCCGCCGCCTGCTTTCCTGCTTTTTAAACCCCGTCGGGCACCAATATGGTGCTGCCCATCGTCTTCCGCCCTTCCAGCGCCTGGTGCGCTTCGGCAACATCCGATAAGGCGTAGCGCTGCCCGATATGCGGGCGAACGATGCCGCGGCGCATGCGATCGAACAGACGCGCGCTGACATGGTCCAACTCTTCCCGCGTGGCGATATAGTCGAACAGGGTGGGCCGGGTCACATAGAGCGATCCGGCGCGGCTGAGCTCCAGCAGCGAAATGGGCGGCACCGGACCCGACGCGTTGCCGTAGCTAACCATCATGCCGCGCCGCTTCAGCGAAGCGAGTGAGGCGGTCCAGCTGTCCCTGCCCACGCCATCATAGACCACATCGACCCCGTTTCCTTCCGTCAGCTCACGCACTTGGCCGGCAAGGTCTATGAATGGGCAGTACAGGCTATGGTCCGCCTCGACCTGAGCGGCTTTTTCTACAGAGCCGCTATGCGCGATGACGGCCACGCCCTTGTCGCGAAGCCAAGGCACCAGCACTGATCCGACACCGCCCGCCGCCGCATGAACCAGCGCCACCTGGCCGGACTGCAACGTCAGCGTGTCTTCGGCCAGGAAGCATGCGGTCATCCCCTTCAGCATCATAGCGGCCACTTCGTCCGTGCCGATTTCCGCCGGAATCTTGATCACCCGGTCGGCCGCGACGGTACGATGGGTGGCGTAGGCGCCAAAACCACCCGCCGCACCGACTTTGTCCCCGACGGCCAGGCCCTCGACGCCCGGCCCGACAGCCGCGACATAGCCCGCGCCTTCCACGCCGAGGGTGAGCGGGAGCGGGGTGCCGTAGAGGCCGGAGCGGTGATAGGTATCGATGAAGTTCAGGCCTATGGCGTCCTGCGCGATCAGCACCTCACCCTTTGCCGGGGGAGCGGGATGGAAATCCTCCCGCTCGATCACCTCCGGACCGCCCGTCTCGCGAATGACCATGCGCCACGCCTGAGCCATTGATGGCGTCCCCTGTTTAGAGATGGGTAGCGAAGAAGTCGGCTGTCCGCTGGTCCGCCAATTGAGCGGCTTCTTCCACCCGGCGGTCGCCCATCTCGGCGGCGAAGCCGTGATCGAGCCCCTTATAATCATGGAGGACCACATGGCGGTTGTCCTTCAGGCCCTCATGCATCTTCTTCTGAACCTCCGGCGGCACGAAGCCATCAGCGGTGGGAATGTGCAGCATCACCGGCTTGCCGATCGCATGCTGCTCACTCAGGAGATTGTCGATGCCAACGCCATAATAGCCGACAAAAGCGTCGCCATCGGTCCGGCAGGCAGCCATGAACGTCAGGCGGCCGCCGAGGCAGTAGCCGACAACGCCAACCTTGCCATCACCGCCAAGCTGGGCCCGCGCGAACTTGATCGCTGCTTCGATATCATAAATGGCGCGGTCCTGATCCAGCTTCTGCATATGGTTGATCGCTGCCTGGAAATCCTCGGCGACATCAGCGTTCAGTTCGACATGCGGGGTATCGCGCCAAAACAGATCGGGCGCGACGGCCAGATAGCCCTGGGCCGCCCAATTTTCGCATTTGCGCCGGATGCCCTCATTCACTCCGAAAATTTCTTGAATGACGATGATCGCCGCGCGGGGCGTGCTTTGCGGCTGCGCGACATAGGCGTCGAATTGGCCATCGCCTTCCAGGGTCGAAACTGACGTGAATGATCCCATGGCTGTTATCCTTCCCTAATATCGGAGTTTAGGGTGAGGATAATCGGCTTTGGGTGAGCCGCCAACGCCGCTTTTGCCAATTTATTTGCGTTTGTGGCCCATGTTGCGGCATGACGATCAGGGCTCCGCAGACGAAGGCGCATGACATGAAAGTGACCGTGGACGTAGATTGTACCCCAGCCGAAGCACGGTCTTTCCTGGGCCTTCCCGACGTGACGCCGATACACGACAAATATGTGAAGACTATGCTCGACAGCTTCGACGGCATTGCCAATGTCGAGCAGATGGAAACCATGTTCAAAAGCTTCTCTCCGCTAGGTGATGCGGGGATGCGCTTGTTCCGGCAGATGATGGATATCGGCTTGGCCAGCGTTCCGGGGAAGAATGGCGACAAGCCTTGAGCCGTTGATGGCTGACACGATTTTCGCGCTGTCGAGTGGTGCGCCGCCGGCAGCCATTGCCGTCATCCGGATTAGCGGGCCTTTTGCGGCGGCGGTGCTTCAGAGTCTGGCGGGACACCTTCCTGAGCCCAGGCGCGCGCGTTTGGCATTATTGAAGGACCCCCGCAACGGGATGCCGCTCGATCGGACGCTGATATTATGGTTTCCCGGGCCGACAACTGCAACCGGTGAAGATCTGGCTGAAATCCATTGTCATGGCGGGCGCGCCGTGGTGGCCGGGATTGAAGAGGCACTGAAATCCTTCTCCGGGCTGCGGCTTGCGGCTCCGGGTGAATTCACGCGGCGTGCTTTTGCGCACGGGCGCATGGATCTGAATGAAGTCGAAGGACTGGCCGATCTGCTCGCTGCCGAAACACAGCAGCAGCGGCGCGCAGCCTTGCTCATGTCGGAAGGGCATTTTTCTCGACGGCTGGAGGCGTGGCAGACACGGCTGCTCGATCTGTCCGCAATGGTTGAGGCTGTGCTGGATTTCTCCGACGAGGACGACGTACCGGAGGCTGGTGCCGAAGAGCTTGTTGCCAGTGGTGCCCGGCAGTTGGCTATGGAGGTGAGAGCGGTTCTCGTTGCCCCCTCGGCCGAGCGGCTGCGTGACGGTATCAGGGTGGTGCTTGCCGGACCGCCCAATGCCGGGAAATCGACGCTGCTGAATGCGCTCGTTGGGCGGGATGCCGCGATCGTTTCCGAAGTTGCCGGGACGACGCGCGACCGGATCGAAGTACCTGCGGCGCTGGCGGGCACAGCCTTCCTCTTTACCGACACCGCTGGATTGCGGGATAGCACGTCGGACGCCATCGAGATAATCGGAATGGATCGGGCGCGCGCGGCGTTGGAGAGCGCGGATATCATCTTGTGGCTTGGAGACGCTGCGGAACTGCCCCGGCCCGACGCAATATTGGTGGCCGCCCAATGCGACCGCCGGGCCGTCGCCCAAGGCTTGCCGATATCGGCCGTCACAGGGGAAGGAATGGCCGAACTCATATCCACATTGCTGGAGCGAGCCGCTGCGCTTTTGCCTGGAGAAAGCGAATATGCGTTGCATGAGCGCCAGCGGCGGGGGGTCATGTCGCTTGCCGAACATTTGAGCAGCGCAGCGGCAAGTGGCGACTTCCTGATAGTTGGGGAGGAATTACGCCACGCTCGAGCAGCCATCGACAGTCTGACTGGCCGCGCCAGTACCGAGCATATGCTGGACCGCCTTTTTACGGGATTTTGTATCGGCAAATGAATGCTGTTCCACGTGGAACAGTTTTGCCCCGCTCCGCCAAGTCTGTTATGGGCACGGCCATGCGGACAGCTTTTGATGTGATTGTGGTTGGCGGCGGCCATGCCGGGTGCGAAGCAGCGGCTGCTGCTGCCCGAAAGGGCGCGCAAGTGGCACTTCTCACCTTTGAGAAGGCGACCGTAGGCGCAATGTCCTGCAATCCTGCTATAGGCGGCTTGGGCAAAGGCCATCTGGTCCGAGAGGTCGATGCGCTCGATGGGCTAATCGCGAGAGCTGCGGACGCTGCCGCCATCCACTATCGCATGCTGAACAGCAGTAAGGGCGCCGCGGTTCAGGGGCCAAGAGTGCAGGCGGATCGAGCGCATTATCGCGCCGCCATCCATCGCATGATCGAGGCTCAGGCGGGATTGACCCTGGTTGAAGGGGAAGCCTCCGCCTTGTTGCTGGACAAGGGTGAAGTGGCGGGACTGGCGCTGGCGGATGGGACAAGCCTGTCGGCACCGGCCGTCATTCTGGCAACCGGCACCTTCCTTGGCGGAAAGCTTTTCCGAGGCGAAGAGACAAGCTTTGGCGGGAGGACGGGAGAGCGGGCTGCGGCGGCGCTTGGGCTGCAACTCCGCGAGCTTGGGCTCCCTATGGCGCGGTTGAAAACTGGTACGCCGCCGCGGCTCGACGGTCGAACAATCAACTGGGCTGTGCTGGAAGAGCAAGCATCGGATGAAGGGGGCTGGACGATGTCGGCGCTGTCGAAGCACCGGCAGCTTCCTCAATTGAGTTGCGCGATCACGCGTACGAACGCGATTACGCACGCAATCATACGGGATGGCTTGGGGCGTTCACCTTTGTTCAGTGGCGCGATCGAAGGGCGGGGGCCGCGCTATTGCCCGTCGATCGAGGACAAGGTGATCCGTTTCGGGGATCGGGATGGTCACCAGATTTTCCTTGAGCCGGAGGGGTTGGATACAGAGCTGGTCTATCCGAACGGGATCAGCACGTCCCTGCCTGCAGATGTCCAGGAACGGATGGTCCGCTCGATGATCGGGCTGGAGCAGGTGGAGATCGTTGTTCCGGGCTACGCGGTCGAATATGATCATATCGATCCGCGCGCCCTTCAGCATACGTTGGAGATGCGGGACGTGCCGGGTCTCTTCTGTGCAGGCCAGATCAATGGCACGACCGGATATGAGGAGGCCGCTGCTCAGGGGCTCGTCGCTGGCGTCAATGCGGCGGCGCGGGCGCTAGAGGTCGAGCCGATGATCCTTGACCGGGCGAGTAGCTATATCGGCGTGCTGATCGATGATCTGGTTCTTCAAGGGGTGACTGAGCCTTATCGGATGTTGACTGCGCGTGCGGAGTATCGGCTACGATTGCGGGCTGACAATGCGGGTTCGAGGCTCGTGGATATCGGCCGGGAGCATGGTCTTCTGAGTGAAGAGCGGCTCGCTCATTATGATAGCTTGTCGGCGCAAAGGGTCGTTGTCGACAAGGAGCTCGCAGAGCAGTTCAGCGCCACCCAGCTTGCCCGTGCCGGAGCAAATGTCCGGCAAGACGGCGCACGGCGAAGCCTGTTTGAATGGGCGCGTTTTCCGGAGGTGCAGCGGGAACTACTGTTTGCCCTCGCGCCTTCGCTGACCAACATCGACGCTGACCTTCGCGAAGAGATTTTGGAAGATGCGCATTATGCTCCCTATCTCGAGCGCCAGGCTGCCGAGATTGCGGCTCTGCGCCGTGACGAGCGGGTGATCATTCCGATGGATTTTGATTTCGCCTCAGTCGGTGGCCTTTCCAGTGAAATGGTGGAGCGTCTCGACCGGGCTCGTCCCGATACGCTCGCAGCGGCAGCGCGCATAAGGGGTGTTACGCCTGCGGCCTTGGCGGCATTGCTGGTTCATGTGCGTCGGCAGGCGGCATGACCGAGGACGAAGCGAAGACGTGGCTGAAGGCGAATTTCGACGTTCCACGTGAAACATGGGCACGCTTGGACAGCTATGTGCAGATGCTCTTGGCGGAGATGGATCAGCAGAATTTGATCGCGGAATCGACGCGCGAGCATGTGTGGTCGAGACACATCGTAGACTCTGCCCAGTTGATGAAGTTGGATGGCGCCGCGAATGAAGGACTATGGATCGACCTGGGATCAGGAGCAGGGCTGCCGGCGATCGTGGTCGCTATATTGAGCAAACGGCCCGTTCTGATGATAGAGTCGCGCAGAAAGAGGATCGACTTTTTGAACCGGCTTGTCGGTGAATTGTCGCTCAACAATGCAGATGTGTATGGCGGTCGGGTCGAGAGTGCCCCGGCGACGGAGGCAGCTGTGATTAGCGCGCGGGCCTATGCGCCACTGGACCGACTGCTTTCATCGGCGCTGCATTTATCCACGGATAAAAGCCTGTGGATCTTACCGAAAGGGCGCAATGCGCAAATTGAACTGGAGGCGGCGCGATCCTCATGGCAAGGTGTGTTTCACGTGGAACGCAGCATCACTGATCCGGAAAGTGCAATCATCATAGCACGGTCAGTCGCGCCAAGGGGCAAGAAAGGTCGCAAATGATCCGTATCGCCATTGCCAATCAGAAAGGCGGTGTGGGGAAAACCACGACCGCGATAAATTTGGCTACAGGGCTGGCAGCGACGGGGTTGCGGGTGCTGCTAATCGATCTCGATCCGCAAGGAAATGCATCCACGGGTTTGGGCGTCAATCAAGCTGACAGGACATGGTCGAGCTACGATCTGCTGGTTGGTAATTGCGCCATCGAAGACGTTATCCATCCTACGCGCGTGCCCAAGTTGGATATCGTCGCTGCAACCCAGGACCTGTCTGGTGCTGAAATCGAGTTGATCGAATATGAAGAGCGGACCCACAGGCTGGAGCGGGTTCTCAGTGAAGCCCAGGCAGGGCGGTGGGACATTTGCCTGATCGACTGTCCTCCTTCCCTTGGTCTGCTCACCATCAACGCGATGGTGGCGGCGCAATCACTTCTTGTCCCTCTTCAATGTGAGTTCTTTGCGTTGGAAGGGCTGTCGCAGTTGTTGCAAACGGTCGAGCGGATACGTGGGCGTTTCAATCCCGGTCTTTCGATCCTGGGGGTGGCTCTTACGATGTATGACCGTCGAAACCGGCTGACTGATCAAGTCGCTGATGATGTTCGGGCGTGCCTGGGAGACTTGGTATTTTCCACGGTGATTCCGCGTAACGTCAGGCTTTCTGAAGCGCCAAGTCATGGCGTGCCCGCACTTATCTATGATTTTCGTTGCTCCGGATCGGAAGCCTATATGCGCCTTGCCCGCGAACTGATTTCACGACTGCCCCGACAGGAGGCTGCAGCATGAGCAGTGAGAGTGATGAGAAGCTGAAGGTGGCCAAGCGTCCTCATGGACTTGGCCGCGGTTTATCAGCATTGTTGGGCGATGTTTCCCGAGAAGAGCCGGTGGCGCCTCAAACGCCTTCAGCTTCGACCAAGGCGATCCAGAGCATCGAGGTGGCGCTGATCCAGCCTCACCCGGAACAGCCCCGCCGCCATTTCGACGAGGGCGCCTTGGCGGAACTGGCCGACAGCATCGGGAAACGCGGCGTCATACAGCCGATCATCGTCCGTCCGCATGGTGGTGGATTTCAGATCGTGGCGGGGGAACGCCGCTGGCGTGCCGCCCAGCGCGCGCAACTGCACCGTATTCCAGCAATCGTTCGTGATTTTGACGAAGCAGAGACGCTGGAAATCGCGCTCGTGGAAAATATCCAGCGCGAGGATCTCAATCCGATCGAAGAGGCGGAGGCATACCGCAAGCTGATCGCCGACTTCCATCACAGCCAGGAAGCGTTGGGCCGGATCGTCGGCAAATCGCGCAGCCACATCGCCAATTTGATCCGGCTACTAGACTTGCCAGCATCCGTACAGCGGCAGGTGGTCGAGCAGAAGCTGTCCATGGGGCACGCTCGGGCCTTGATTGGCGCTCCCGATTGCGAAGCGCTGGCGCAGACTGTCGAAGCCAAGGGTCTGTCGGTCAGAGATACCGAGGAACTGGTTCGCCGGTCGAAGAAGGGGGAAGGGGCAGCCCCGCGCAGCCGCGCGGCCTCCGCTCCATCATCAGGCAAGGATCCCGACATCGCTGCGTTGGAGCAGCATCTTGCCGACATTCTGGGGGTCAAGGTAGAGATCGGGCATGGCGAAGGTGCGGGCGGCACATTGTCCTTGCGCTATTCGACGCTCGACCAGCTGGACATGCTGTGCCAGCGGCTTTCAGGCGAACGGATCTGATGGGATTGTCTGCCGTCTGACAGACGCGGCCACTGGCCTTTTGACTGCGGGCTTCTTAGGTTGCGGTCATGGCTGACATTCAATCGACAAGCGCTTCCTCTCCTATAGTCGTTCGGCGTCGGGATTACCGTCCACCCGACTGGCTTGTCCCTACTATCGATCTTGATTTCAGCCTCGATCCGGCGCGTACGATCGTCCGGGCGAGCCTTAGCGTCACTCGCAACGGAGGGCATGACCGGCCACTCAAGCTCGACGGCGACGAGCTGACGCCGATCGAGGTGAAAGTCGATGGGCGCGCGCTCGGGCCGGGCGAGTGGAGTATCGAACAGGGCGCTTTGGTCATTCCTCTGCCTGAAACCGCGCATCAGGTGGAAACTGTGGTCGCGTTGGCTCCTGAGCAGAACAGCAAGCTGATGGGCCTTTATGCCAGCGGCGGGCTGCTGTGCACGCAATGCGAGGCGGAGGGATTTCGCCGGATCACCTTCTTCCCTGACCGGCCTGATATTCTCTCGCGCTATTCCGTTCGCCTGGAAGCCGACCAGGCCCGCTATCCGATCCTGCTTTCGAACGGCGACCCGACAGAGCAAGGCGAGCTGCCGGACGGGCGGCATTGGGCGAAGTGGATCGATCCATTCCCGAAGCCTTGCTATCTTTTTGCCCTCGTCGCCGGAGATCTTGCCTGCAACAGCGACAGCTTTGTCACGATGAGCGGACGCGCGGTTAAGCTGGGCATCTGGGTCAAGGAGGCCGACTTGCCCCGCACCAGCCACGCCATGCAGGCTTTGAAGGACAGCATGGCCTGGGATGAGCGGGTCTATGGCCGCGAATATGATCTCGATGTGTTCAACATTGTCGCCGTAGCTGATTTCAATTTCGGAGCGATGGAGAATAAGGGGCTTAACATCTTCAATTCGCGCTACATTCTTGCCGACGCGGAGACCGCTACGGACGCCGATTATGATGGCGTCGAAGGGGTGGTGGCCCATGAATATTTCCACAACTGGTCGGGCAACAGAGTGACGTGCCGCGACTGGTTCCAACTGTCGCTGAAGGAAGGGTTCACCGTCTTTCGGGACCAGAATTTCTCGGCCGACATGGGCAGCCACGCCGTCAAGCGGATCGAAGACGTGCGCGTTTTGCGAGCCGCGCAGTTTCAGGAGGACTCAGGACCGCTGGCTCATCCGGTGCGGCCGGAATCCTATATGGAGATCAGCAACTTCTACACAGCGACGATCTACAACAAAGGCGCCGAGCTGATCAGGATGATTGCCCTGATGCTTGGCCCGGATCGCTTTCGCGCAGCTACCGACCTGTATTTTGAGCGGCATGATGGAGAAGCGGCGACCTGCGAGGATTTTATCCGGGCAATGGAAGAGGGCGGCGGAATCGATCTCACCCAATTTCGCCGCTGGTATGAACAGGCGGGGACACCCCGTGTCAGGGCCAGCTTAACGCATGATCCGATCACGCAGTCGGTGGAACTGGTGCTGGAGCAGAATACGCCGCCGACGCCGGGGCAGCCCGACAAAGCGCCGCTGGCTATGCCGCTGCGCGCGGCGCTGTTCGACCGGCATAGCGGCCGCAGCAGTGGCGAGACGCTGCTGATGCTGACGGAGGAGCAACAGCGCTTCACCTTCAATGGCTTTGCCGTGGCTCCTGTTTTGTCGATCAATCGCGGCTTTTCAGCGCCGGTGATTGTCGAGACCAGCAGGAGTCAGGCCGATCTCGCCTTCCTCGCCGCGCATGATGATGATCCCTTCGCCCGGTATGAGGCAATGCAGCAATTGATGGTCAACGCGCTGGTGGGCAGAGTGGCGGGGCAGGCGGTGGATGAGACAGCAGTCATCGCGGCGATCCGCGATACAGTAAACGATCCGCATCTCGACAGCGCCTTTATCGCCGAAGCTATTCGGCTGCCCAGCGAAGCATATATCGGCGATCAGATGGTGCAGGTCGATCCGGACGCCATCCATGCGGCGCGTGACGCGTTGCAGCGGCGCGTCGGAAAGGAACTGGAACCGCTTTGGCGCGATGTCCATGCCCGGACCAGAGCCAACGGGTCCTCGCTCTCGGCTGCTGCGAAAGGCGCTCGCAAGCTGCGCAACAGCGCCCTGATCTATCTGGTGGCGTCGGGCGCGGCGGATGGGCCCACAGTGGCTTTCTCGCAATTTGACGAAGCCGACAATATGACGGAGCGGCAATCGGCGCTCGCTACCTTGGCAAATGACCGCAGTAACGAACGCGAGGCGGCACTCGACATCTTCTACAATCGGTATCGGGATGATGCGTTGACGCTCGACAAGTGGTTCCAGACGCAAGCCTTTGCTTCGCATCCGGGCACCGTTGATCTGGTCGAGGAGCTGGCCGGGCATCCCGATTTTACCTTGGCCAATCCCAACCGGGTGCGTTCGCTCTTCGGCGCCTTTGCAGGCAACCAGTGGGCGTTCCATCATCAGTCTGGGAAAGGCTACAGGCTTGTGGCGGACTGCATCATCGCGCTCGACAAACTCAATCCGCAGACGGCTGCGCGCCTGGTGCCTCCGCTGGGGCGCTGGCGGCGTTTCGACGAGGAGCGAGCCGCTTTGATGCGTGGGGAATTGCAGAGAATATTGTCGCAGCCCGGTCTATCAAAGGACGTCACCGAACAAGTGAGCAAGAGCCTGGAGTAAGGCTGAGGATGCCATGCTGAACGTCATTCAGAATGGCATCCTTCAGAGGGCTTAGCGTCCGCTAGCAGTGAACCATGCGGCCACGTCAGCAGCAACCTTGTTCGCCGCGCCGTTGAGCGGTGCGCCGATCGTGGTTGCGTCGATCTTGCCACCTACAGGCACGCTGGCAGTAAAGCGCTGCCGCGCAATTGCCGTGCCGCCGGGGCCCGCAAGGATGGCATCATAGGTGACGACGGCGCTGTTGCTTGCCTCATCCAGGCCGAAATCTACCAATTCGCCCATCAATCGCTGGCCCGCATCCGCTGAATATTGACCGGGATCGAGCACGATGCGGTTGCTGCTGGCGGCGATCGTTTCGGACAGCAGCTTCTGGAACAGGTGGCGCGGCGTGTCTGCCCACTGCACCTTGGTCACATAGGCGAGCGACGTGGGCGAAGTGCGCACGGGAACGCGAACCGTGTCGAGGAGCTTGGGAGACTCCGGATCCGCGACGGTGATGGTTGTTCCCGCAGCGGTGCTGCGAAGCGTGCCCGGTGCGACCTTCCGCGCAGCATCCAGCGACAGCAGCCGTTCGGGCGGCTTGCCGCCGAAGGAAACGCAGCCTGACAGGGACGCGGCGAAAGCCAGCATAATCGGGAGGGCGGCAGGTTTCTTGTGGAACGTCATCGCTGTCCCTCTCATCGCTTATAGTCGGGCAGTTTGGGCGACCCGACGATCGAACCCGCACCCTGTTGATCCAGTTTTTCGGCAACGCCGCGGAACGCGCGCGACATTTCACGCAGGTCGCGCACCAGCTGATTGACCTCCGGCATCGTCTGATTGCTGAACGCGCGGACGCCCGGTTGCGCTTCGGCAATCGTCTTGTCGAGCGTTTCGATGCTGCGGGTGGCCGACTGCACGCTCTTGCGCAGATCCGCCATCAGCGGCTTGCCTTCTTCGGTGAGCATCGAGTCCGTGGTCGCGGCGAGCTTGCCGATCTGTTCCGCCGCTATGCCCGTGCGCTGAACCGCAATGCGCGCTTCGGCAAGGGTGGCGGCGATTTCGGGGCTGCGATCTGCGAGAGCGCCCGATACGCGTTCGACATTGGCGAGGATGCCCGCGATCGATTGCTGATTCTTGTCGTTCAGAAGTTCGGTCAGCCGCTCGGTCAGGGTGGAGAGCCGCTCCAACAGTTGCGGAGCGTTGTTCAGCAATTCACCCAGCGCACCCGGCTTTGTGGGGATGACCGGCACGCCGTCAGGGCAGGCGGTCAGGGGATTTTCTTCCGGACAGGTGATGGGCGGAGCGCCTTTCACAGCGCCATCCAGCACGATCTCGCTGACCCCGGTGAAGCCGACGCCAGCGATCGTTGCGGTGGTTCCCTGAAGGACCGGCGTGCCTTCCTTGACGGAGATGCGTACCTTGACGAAGCTTGGATCGCGCTTCCAAAGCTCGATCTTCTCAACCTGTCCCGATGGAACGCCGGAATAATTGACGCTCGATCCCTTGGCGAGGCCGTTCACCGACTGTTTGAAGAAGATGTCATATTCCATGTTGTCGCCCTCGGAGAGGCGCGAAAACCAGAAGGCGGCGACCATGATTGCCGCCAGCAGCAGCAATGTGACCGTGCCCACCAGCACATGGTTGGAGCGGGTTTCCATATCCTATCGCCTTCCGTCCGATGGCTGCGGCGCCGTCTTTTCCCGTTCGCGGGTCACGGCCGCCGTCGCGGCGCGCCCGCGTGGGCCATTGAAATATTCCTGAATCCAGGGGTGATCCGTCGCCAGCAGCTCATCGATCGTGCCGACAGCGATCACCTTCTTATCTGCCAGCACCGCTACGCGATCGCAGATCGAATAGAGTGTGTCGAGGTCATGGGTGATGAGGAAGACGGTGAGGCCGAGCGTTTGCTGGAGCTTTCGCGTCTGATCATCGAAAGCTGCTGCGCCAATCGGATCTAGCCCGGCAGT
The DNA here is from genome assembly GCF_054771735.1 of Sphingobium sp. TomMM35A. Lineage (NCBI taxonomy): Bacteria > Pseudomonadati > Pseudomonadota > Alphaproteobacteria > Sphingomonadales > Sphingobiaceae > Sphingobium > Sphingobium sp. TomMM35A. The sequence goes on along the minus strand of NZ_BSRC01000001.1, from coordinate 2,269,722 downwards.
GGGCTCGTCAAGAAACAGCAGGTCCGGGTCCAGCGCCAGTGCGCGGGCGAGGCCCGCCCGCTTCTTCATGCCGCCTGACAATTCGGCAGGGTATTTCGGGCCAGCTTCGGCTGGGAGGCCAGTCAGCCGGATCTTGTAGGCGGCAATTTCGTCGCGCAGTTGCGGCCCGATGTTGGGATAATATTCGCGGATCGGCACTTCGACATTCTCGGCCACCGTCAGAGTCGAAAAGAGCGCGCCGCCCTGGAACAGCACGCCCCAGCGCTTACGGATCGCCAAGGCCTCGTCATCCAGGCGGCCGATCATCGATTCGCCGAACACGTGGATTTCGCCTTGATCGGGCGTCTGAAGACCGATGACCGAGCGCATCAGCACCGACTTGCCGGTGCCAGAGCCGCCGACGACGCCCAAAATCTCGCCCTTACGCACATCGAGATCAAGATTCTCGTGCACGACCTGATCGCCGAAGCTGTTCTTGAGGCCTCTTACGGAAATGGCGACATCGCTTTTCTCGACAGCCTTGTCGACCCGCGCTTCCTCGGCGGCCGCTTCCTCTTCCTCAGCCATCAATTCCACCCCAGCCAAGTGAAGAAGACGGCGAAGAAAGCGTCGATAACGATCACGAGGAAAATGGCCTGGACCACGGCGGAGGTCGTCCGCAGTCCTACTTCCTCGGCATTGGCCTTTACCTGCATGCCCTGAAAACAGCCGGAAAGCGCGATAATGATCCCGAACACGGGCGCCTTGAGCAAGCCGACCCAAAGGTCGGTAATCGGTACGACCTCTCGCAGCCGCTGAATGAAAGTAATGGGCGGAATGTCGAGTGACACGGCGCAGAGAAAACCACCGCCGATGACCGCCACGATGGACGAATAGAAGCCGAGCAGCGGCATCATAATGACCACGGCCAGCGTACGGGGAAGGACGAGCGCCTCCATGGGCGACACGCCGATGGTGCGCATCGCGTCCACTTCCTCGGTCAGCTTCATGGTGCCAAGCTGCGCCGCGAAGGCTGATCCCGAACGGCCTGCGACCATGATCGCCGTCATCAGTACGCCCAGTTCGCGGAAGGTTAGCCGGCCGACGAGGTTGATCGTCAGCATTTCCATGCCGAATTGCCGCAGCTGTACCGAACCCTGCTGCGCGATCACGATGCCGATCAGGAAGCTCATGAGGCCGATGATGCCAAGCGCCGAGACACCGACGACCTCAAAACGTTGCACGACGGCGTTGACGCGGAACTTGCTAGGGTGCCGGATGACGTTCCAGCTTGCCACCAAGGTCGCGCCGAAGAAGCCGAGCAGGCCAAGGAGCGTGGTGAAGGAGTTGACTACCGCCTCGCCGATCTGGCCGACGACGCGTTGGAGGGGGGGGACATAATCGGGGCGGATGTTGACCGGTTCATCCAGCTTGCCCACGGCCTCGATCAGGCGCTGTGCGTCATCATTGCCGCCAGTCACCTCAGAGCCCAGCCGCTTGGCCGTGCGGTGCACGGTCCAGGCGCCAATCGTGTCCATATGTTCCACGCCGGACAGATCGATAGCCGAAACGGGGCCCGTCACAGCATCGAGGCGCGCAGGCAGGTCGCGCAGACAGGCGATGGAGAGATGCCCGAGAAGCCGAATGACAGCACCGCCATCGCGCGTTTCTTCGACAAGATCGGCGGCTTTGTTCATCAAAGGCGGTTAGTGGTCCATTATCGGTTGCACGGCAAGCCGAAACGGCCCATCCGCACGGTAGAACGACAATAGCGGCCAAAAAGTTTCGGACACGGCATGACGCACCGCCTGGCAATCTACGACATGGACAGAACGGTGACCTTTTCGGGCACCTATACCGGCTTCCTCATTCATGTATCCAAAGCGATGGCGCCATGGCGGCTGGTCCTGCTGCCCTGCGTCATCCTGTTGATGCTGGCCTATGTCTTCAAGCTGATCAGCCGGCAACGGCTGAAGGAACTCAATCAGGCGTTGATGATCGGCTTCAATGTCGAACGCGCCAAGCTGATGCCACATGTGGAAAGCTATGCGGCGAAGGTCGTGGCCAACAATGTTCGCGCGGGCGCTCTCGAGCAGATCGCGCGGGACCGGGCGGACGGCTACCGGCTGGTGCTCGCCACCGCGTCCTACCGCCTTTATGTGGAACCGATCGCCCGCAGGCTGGGGTTCGACGCCGTGATCGCGACCGATCATCTGAGCCAGGATCTGCGCTATGTTCGTGCGAAGATCGCGGGCGAGAATTGCTACGACACCGGCAAGCTGCGGATGATCAAGGCGTGGATGGCGGCAGAGGCCATCGACCGCGAGCAGGCGCAGATCAGGGCTTATTCAGACCATGTGTCCGACGCGCCGATGCTGGAATTTGCCGACATGGCCTTTGCTTCCAATCCGCACAAGCCGCTCGCCAGGCTGGCGGCGGCGAAGGGGTGGCCACGCGTGGACTGGCTCTAAGGCTCGCCTAGTCAATCAGGCCTGACGCGGTTCGGCAGTGCTTCTCCGGCGAAAAAGGCCTCAAGGTTCGCCAGCACCATCCGGGTCATGCGCGCTACCGCTTCATGGGTGGCGCCGCCCATGTGCGGCGTCAGGACGCAGTTGGGGACATCCGCCCAGATATCGGCCGGAGTAGGCTCCTGTTGGAACACGTCCAACGCCGCGCCGCCGAGTTTCCGCTGTCGCAGCGCCTGCCTTAAAGCCGGTTCGTCCACCAGTTGCCCGCGCGCGACATTGACGAGGAGCCCGTTCGGGCCGAGCGCATCCATAACGCCCGCATCGATCATCCCGCGATTGCCGCTGTCGGCACGTGCTGCGACGAGTAATATATCGCTATCACGCGCCAGCGCGTTCAGGCTTTCCGATCGCGGCCAAGGCAGTGCCGGCTTGTCGCGCGGGCCCCACCAGCCGATCTGCATCCGCATCGCCTCCGCGCGCCTGGCGACTGCTTGCCCGATATGGCCCATGCCGACGACGCCGAGCCTTGCTTCTGCCAGCGAATGCGACAGCCTTTCAGGGCCAGCGATCCACAGGCCCGTCCGTAACAGCCGGTCACCTTCGACAATGCCCCGGCGGTGCGAGAGCATGAGCCCTATAGCGTGGTCCGCAACATCTTCCGCATTGGCGTCGGCACCATGGGTTACCACTATACCGCGCCGATCCGCCTCCATCAGGTCGACGCCATCATAGCCCACGGTGAAGCAGGCGATGAGGCCAAGTTGCGGCATGATGTCGAGCAGCGCTGGCGCCAGCGGGAATTCTCCGGCCCAAACAACTGCCCGGGCCTCACTGCATCGGCGTTCGCCCTCATCTTCCCACAGCGGCCAGACGTCATAGAGCGGCCGCAGGATTGGCAGCAGCGGAGCCAAGAGCGGCTGTCCGACCAGGACGACGGGACGGCTATCGCTCATCCCACGGCTTTCAGCGCCTGCGCAAAGTCTGCGATCAGGTCGTCGGCATCCTCGCAGCCGATCGATATGCGCACCATATTGTCGCTGATCGCCAGAGCTTTCTTGCGCTCAGGCGGCACGGACAGGTGCGTCATGGCTGCCGGGTGGCTGGCCAGCGTTTCCGTGCCACCCAAGCTGACGGCCAGCTTCGCGATCTTCAGCGCGTCGAGGAAGGCGAAGGCTTCGGCCTCGCCGCCATTCAGATAGAGGGAGAAGGTCGAGCCCGCCCCCTTGCAGTGGCGGCTGTATATGTCTGCCTGCCGCTCCGTTTCCGGGAAACCGAGATAGACGACCTTCTCCACCTGCGGCTGGTCCTTGAGCCACGCGCAGACCTTCGCTGCGTTGTCGCCAGCCCGGCTCATGCGTAGTTCGAGCGTTTCCAGGCTACGGAGCAGCATCCAGGCACTGTGCGGGTCGAGGATCGTGCCAATGGTGTTGCGCATCAGCCTGATGGTGTTGATCAGGTCCTTTGGCCCCAACACCCCACCTGCCACCAAGTCGCTATGGCCGCCCGCATATTTTGTGAGGCTGTAGATGACGAGGTCGGCGCCATGGGCGAGCGGATGGTGCCAGAGCGGCCCGAGAAACGTATTGTCGATCGCTACCGGCGGAATATGATCCTCTCCGGCAAAGAGATGGTCCCGCCGGGCCACGACCGCTTCCACGTCGACCAGCACATTGGTGGGATTGGCGGGGCTTTCCAGATAGATAAGCGCGACGCGGCCAAGCGACTTTGCTTGTTCGATTACCGCGCCGATCTCCTCCTCGGTCGAGCCCGCCGGGAAATCGAGCCATTGCACCCCGAATTTGCCGAGGATTCGGCCGATGAGTGATTCCGTCGCTGCGTAAAGCGGCGCCGAATGGACGATGACATCGCCGGGTTGGACGAGCGCGAGGAGCGTTGTCGCTATCGCAGACATGCCACTGGAAAAAAGCAGGGCGTCTTCCGCTTCCTCCCACACCGCGAGCCGGTCTTCGGCGATTTCCTGATTGGGGCCATTGAAGCGGGAATAGACCAGCCCTTCCGCGCCGCCCGGCCTGATCCCCGTCACCCCTTCGAAATGCCGCTTGCCAGCGGCCGCGCTTTCAAAGGCGAAAGTCGATGTCAGGAAGATGGGAGGCTTCAGCGATCCTTCCGACAACATGGGGTCATAGCCATGGCCCATCATGAGCGTCGCTGGTTTCAGCTTGCGCCCGCCGATCTCTATGATGGCGGCTTTGGCACGGCGCCGGTTGCGCGTGGGCTCGGCCCCGGACAGGTCGGCCTCTGTTTCGCCGGTCATCGCTGTTCTCCTGAGTTGGCGGCTTTGCAGCCTTGCTCTGATGTCCTGGAGTGTAACGCCTTTGGAAGGGAAAGAGAGCAGTCATTCGGCATTTATCTCGCCTTCATGATCTTGCGAGGGAGGGATCGTGACAGCGCCGGTGCGCGTTCCTACATCTGTCGATATGAACCAAGGCCTTCCTGAACAGCTGGAGCAATGGTTCACCGCGCGCGGCTGGTCGCCGCGTCGCCACCAGATGGAGATGCTGGCAGCCGCACGGGCAGGGGATCATGCCTTGCTCGTGGCGCCGACGGGTGCGGGGAAGACATTGGCGGGGTTCCTGCCAACGCTTGCCGATTTGATCGAAGAACCGAGCGATGGTCTTCACACCCTCTACGTATCACCGCTCAAGGCGCTGGCGGTCGATGTGCGGCGCAATCTCCTTACCCCGATCGAGGAGATGGACCTTCCCATCCGCGTCGAGACGCGCACGGGCGACACGCCTTCGGACCGCAAGGCTCGGCAGCGCGCTCGGCCGCCGCAGATCCTGCTGACCACGCCGGAGTCCCTGTCCCTCCTGTTGAGTTACCCCGACAGCTTCCTGATGTTCGCGCAGTTGAAGACGGTGATCATCGACGAGGTCCATGCCTTCGCCACGCAGAAGCGGGGGGATCTGCTCAGTCTGTCGCTTGCGCGCTTGCAGAGGATCAATCCCGAACTGCGCCGCGTCGCTCTGTCGGCGACCGTAGCGGATGTCGACGCTTATCGCGCTTGGCTTGCGCCCGACGGTGACATCAACAGCGTCGCGCCGGTCATGGGGGAGGAGGGCGCTGATCCGGACATCGCCATCTTCATTCCGGAAGGGCGCATTCCCTGGTCCGGCCATTCGGGCAAATATGCCGCAAAGCAGGTCATGGCCGAAATCGAGCGGCGGCAGACGACGCTGATATTCTGTAACACGCGTGGACTTGCGGAGCTGATCTTTCAGGAGCTTTGGACCGCGAACGAGGCCAATCTGCCGATCGGCATCCATCATGGCAGCCTGTCGGTGGAGGCGCGGCGGAAGGTGGAAAATGCGATGGCCGACGGCAGGCTGCGCGCGCTTGTCGCCACGGCCAGCCTCGATCTGGGCGTCGATTGGGGCAATGTCGATTGCGTGATCCAGATGGGTGCGCCCAAAGGTTCATCCCGCCTGCTCCAGCGCATCGGCCGCGCCAATCACCGGCTGGACCAGTCGAGCGAGGCCATCATCATTCCGGGCAACCGCTTTGAATATCTGGAAGCCCGCGCCGCGCTGGATGCGGTGGAGGCGGGGGAGCGGGATGCTGATGATTTCCGCATAGGCAGCCTCGACGTTCTGGCGCAGCATGTGATGGCGCTGGCCTGCGCGGCACCGTTTGCGGAACCGGAGTTGCTGGACGAAGTCCGATCGGCCACGCCCTACAGTGCGCTCACCGATGAGGGGTTGGCCAACGTCCTGCACTTTATCGAAGGGGGCGGCTATGCGCTGAAGGCCTATGACCGGTTCAAGCGGTTGACCCATGACGAAGACGGCTTGTGGCGCGTGTCGCACCCGCGCTTCATTCAACAGCACCGCATGAATGCCGGGATCATCGTCGATCAGCCGGTGTTGGACGTCCGGTTCGCCAATGGGCGAAAGCTTGGCACGGTGGAGGAGGGCTTTGCCGCGACGCTGCGTCCCGGCGACAGCTTCTTCTTTTCCGGCTTGGCGTTAGAGGTGGTGCGTATGGACGTCACCGACCTGGTCGTGCGCGCAACGTCTAAGCAGGCGCGGGTGCCCGCCTGGGGCGGCACGCGGATGGCCATGTCCACGCGGCTTGCCGACCGGGTGCGCCACTTTCTGGCCGAGCCGGAGGAATGGCATCGCTTCCCCGACGATGTGCGGGAGTGGCTGGAAGTGCAGAAATATCGGTCGGCCCTACCCGAACCGGGGCAACTGCTCATTGAAACCTTCCCGCATGAGGGGCGGCATTATCTCGTCTGCTACAGTTTTGAAGGATGGAACGCCCATCAGTCACTGGGGATGCTGCTCACCCGCCGCATGGATGCGCAGGGTTTGATGCCGCTCGGCTTCGTGTCCAACGATTACGCGCTTGCCGTCTATGGGATGAAACCGGTGACGGACCCGCAAAGCCTGTTTTCCGCAGACATTCTGGATCATGAATTTGTCGAATGGGTCGAACAATCAAGTCTGTTGAAGCGGGCTTTCCGCGACGTCGCGGTCATCGCGGGCCTCATCGAACGCCAACATCCCGGCAAGCGGAAGACCGGGCGGCAGGTCACTTTTTCGACCGACCTCATCTATGACGTGCTGCGCAAATATCAGCCGGATCATTTGCTGTTGAAGGCGGCCTGGGCCGACGCCCGTGCGCGCATGACGGATGTCGGGCGGCTCGGTGATCTGATCGACCGCGCTTCGGCGACGATGTTGCATGTCGACCTTGATCGGGTCAGTCCGTTGGCCGTGCCGGTGCTGATCCTGATCGGCCGTGAACAGGTGGCGCAGGCGGCGGCGGAGGACGCCTTGCTCATGGAAGCCGAGGCGCTGGTGGCAGAGGCGATGCGAACGGATTAGAAGTCCTCGCGTACGCCGCCGCAGCCTTTCAAGGTGCCTTCGCCGAAGGACAGCGCGACGCTATCGGCCCAATGCGCGTCGCTCATGCCGTCGCTGCACGGACCTTCGGTCACCGTCATGGCGAATCCGTCTGCCAAATAGCGTATGGCGCGGCCATCATCCGTTCGGCTGACCGTGAAATGTCTTGGAGGCTTGTCTGGACGTTCGAGGGTTGCAACGGATCCCTTGACGGTCACGGACCAGAAGGGCTCGGTGCCGAGCGCCCTGTAGCGTGTTTCGCTGCTCAGCGGCGCTGTATCGACGGTTTGTGGCGACGGTGAGGTGATCTCCGGGCCGACATGAGCTTCAGCTTTGGAGAAGATGGCCGGCTGCTGCTCCGTCGTCTGGCCCTCGACGATCTGCGCATTTGCCATGTGCAGGTCCTTTGCGGGCCGATCAGCCATATCCTCATTCCGACCACAGCCGGTGAGGAGCAAGCCGCTCGCAACAAAAAGCCAAAGCTTCATAAACTCCCCGCTTCTTTACCGCTAATTAATATAACATCAGATATATACCTGAACATAAACAGCATATTAGTATATTATTAAGCATGCTGTTTAACGCAATGGACAGCATATGCTGAGTAGAAAATCCCGGTGCGAAGGGATTTTCGATGCGTCCTTTTATGTTCAGCCAAGCGTTGTCGAGCGGTGCGATGAGTGATTCGCCTCGCGCTCGGCCATTTGGTGCGGCTCCGGCGTTTGTTCGCGCCCTACTGACCAAGCTGCAGATCGACACATCCGGAATTGCGCTTGTGGAAACGGCGATGGTGGCTCCGGTTCTCGCCATGATAATCATGGGGACAACAGATGCTGCCCGCTATGGCGCAGCCAAGATGAAGGTTCAGCAAGCCGTAAACCGCGGGCTGGAAATGTCTTGGATGGGCGGCACGAATGTTTCCGCAGCCGATATTCAGACGCAGGCGGCCGCGCAGGCAGATGTTGCAACGAGCGCGGTGACGGTCACCCAGACGCTTGAATGCGGGGGTACGGCGACCACCTGGACGACCAGTTCCAGCCCCTGTCCATCCGGGGAGACGGCACGCTATACCCAGATCCAGATTTCGACGACCTTCACCCCGTCCTTTGCGGGTAGTGCGCTGGCGAAGATGTTGGGCAATTCCAATGGCGTCGTACCTATTTCGGCAACGGGCGTCCTGAGGATCCAATGACCCGCTTTTTTCGTCTTCTCAACCCACTCGCGCGCGACTGCCGCGGCGTCGGCGTGCTCGAATTCGCGATCGTGGCGCCCGTCCTACTCGCAATGCTGATCGGTATTCCGGCGCTCGGCATCCTCTTTTATGCGCAAGCAGGTTTGCGCAGCACCGTCGAGGATGCTGCGCGATATGCGACGACCTGGCCCAAGCCAGGCGAAGCAGACATACAAGCGCGAATCGCCTCGAACCGGTTCGGAATGAAACCGGCGGACATCGTTGGGCCGACGGTCACCTTTACGTCTGGCACCAGCAGTTCGTCCCCCAGCTATGTGACAATAACCATGGGCTACAATCTGGCGGTGAACTTCCTGTTCGTCGGCAAGACAATCACGCTGTCTGAAACGCGCCGAGCCTATGTCGCGAGCTAAAAGCCGAGGACCTGACGATGCCCCTCTCCAATTGCCTGTCCCGCTTGCGCACACTTTGGTCTGATGCCCGAGGCAATGCCCTCATGCTCACGGCGCTGGCGCTGCCGGTCATGATCGGTGCAGCGGGCCTTGGCGTGCATACGATGCAACTGGCGCATGTGAAGCGGGAATTGCAGCGCGAAGCTGACTCCGCGGCCATGGCTGGGGCCTATTCGCTGTATCAGGACCAGGGGAATAGCGCCGCGACCGCTCAGGCGAACAAGGCGCTGACGCAGAATGCCCTTGTGCCGGGGGCCACGTCGACGATCACGCCGGGGGCTTATACCAGCGGCAGCATCACCTACACCTCGGCAATGTACGTCCGGCTGGTGAGCACGCAGCCCACTGCCTTGATGGCCCTGTTCGGGATGTCGACCTCCACGGTGGCTGCCGAAGCGCGGGCAGCGGTCGTTTCCGATGGTGATATCTGCTTCCGTGCGCTGGAAGACGGAAATAATACCGGGATCAATTTCGCGGGTAATTCGATTCTGGAACTGTACTGCGGGGCAGGGACCAACTCGACCAGCAGGTCGGCAATTAATGTGAATGGGCAACCCTCAGTCAAAATTTCGCCGCTCGTGGCCAGAGGTGGAATACCGTCATCAACTGCGTATGCCACCGGCACCGTATTGATGCCCGATCATACGGCCTTGGTTGATCCCTTTGCGGGGACAAATTATGATCCGAGCACCAATGACGTTTCCAATGGCAAATGTAAAAACGGCACCAATTGGAAAGTGATCGACGTCCCTTCCGGAACAACAGTCAATGACATCGGCGGAACTCAGAATCCTCCCTTCGCATGCTATGGCTCGATCAACGTTCAAGGCACCCTAACATTGGCGCCGGGTACCTACTATCTCGCTAACGGCGCTAATAATGGGGGTCTGCAGATAGGTGCCCAAGCGAAATTCACGTGCCATGGCTGCACGTTCGTACTGACGAGTACTACGCCTAATAATCCAAATAGTTTTGCAACGATGGATATTAATGGCGGCGCCACGATCGACATCTCCGAACCAGAGAATGGTACCTATAAAGGCATCACCATTTATCGAGACAGCAGGGCGGCAGCGAGTAATCAATGTTGCCAGATCAACGGCAACTCCAACTCAAAATTCAGTGGAGCCTTTTACTTTCCAAAAGATACGCTAACGTTCAATGGAACGTCGGGCATGACGCTCGATTGCTTTCAGATGGTAGCGCTACGGCTCGCGTTCAGCGGTAATTCGGTTATCAGGAATACCTGCGATCTTCCACCTGAATGGTCGATAAGCGCCGTCCGGCTGATAAGTTGAAGCGGCTGCAAGAGCCGCTTCACTCTACCACAATCAGACGTCCAGGTTCGCGACGTTGAGGGCGTTGTCCTGAATGAATTCGCGGCGGGGTTCGACCACGTCGCCCATCAGCCGGGTGAAGATTTCGTCCGCCACATCCGCCTGCTCGACCTCGACGCGCAGCATCGAGCGGTTGTCCGGATCCAGCGTTGTTTCCCAAAGCTGCTCGGCATTCATTTCGCCAAGGCCCTTATAGCGCTGGATCGCCAGACCCTTGCGGCCCGAACTGAGGATCGCCTCCAGTAATTCGCTCGGCCGGGTGACTGATACCGCGCCTTTGGATACGACCGGCAGATCATCGTCACCAGCCTCTTCAGCGGCGGCCGCGGCCTTTGCGGTGACGAGGCGGCTGGTGGTACGATAGCTGTCCGCTTCTTCGGCGGCGATCGCGTGCAGCTTGCGCGCCTCGGCCGAACCTATGAAGCCATGTTCGATCATGTGGTGATCGGTCACGCCGCGCCACAGCCGTTCGAAGTGGAAGCCGCCTTCTTCGGCGATCCGCCCACTCCATTTTCCTTCTTCATCCTGCGCGTCCATCCAGCGGACAGTCGCGGCCAGCCGCTCGGCCTGGGCCTGCTGGCTGAGTTCCGGATCAAGCGCCCCATTGATCGCCAGCGCTTCGATAATGGCGGGATTATAGCGGCGCGGCACGTAGCGCATCACCGCCCGCATCCGACGGCCATGTTCGATCAGGTGACGCAGGTCTTCGCCCGAACGCATGCCGCCGCTCGTTTCCAGCGCCATGGACTCAACGCCATTGTCGACGAGATAATTTTCCAGCGCCGCTTCATTCTTCAGATACACCTCAGAACGGCCCCGCGTCGCCTTGTAGAGCGGCGGCTGAGCGATGTAGAGATGCCCCGCCTCGATGATCTGCGGCATCTGGCGATAGAAGAAGGTCAACAGCAGCGTGCGGATATGCGCGCCGTCGACGTCGGCGTCGGTCATGATGACGATCTTGTGGTAGCGCAGCTTTTCCAGGTTGAAATCGTCGCGGATGCCGGTGCCCATCGCCTGGATCAGCGTGCCGACTTCCTTGGACGAGAGCATCCGGTCGAAACGGGCACGCTCCACGTTCAGGATCTTGCCCTTGAGCGGGAGGATGGCCTGGTTATGGCGGTTGCGCCCCTGCTTGGCAGAGCCGCCCGCCGAGTCACCTTCGACGAGGAAGAGTTCGGATTTGGCAGGATCGCGCTCCTGACAATCGGCGAGCTTACCGGGGAGCGATGCGATGTCCATCACGCCTTTGCGCCGAGTCAGTTCGCGCGCCTTTTTCGCGGCTTCGCGCGCGGCGGCGGCGTCGATCACCTTCTGGATGATCATCTTGCCGTGACTGGGGTTCTCCTCCAGCCACTCCGCCATCTTGTCCGCCATCAGGCTTTCCAGGGGCTGGCGGACTTCGGAGCTGACCAGCTTGTCCTTGGTCTGCGATGAGAATTTGGGATCGGGCAGCTTCACCGACACGATGGCGGTGAGGCCCTCGCGCATGTCCTCGCCAGTCAGCGAGACCTTCTCCTTCTTCAGCATGCCCGACTTGTCGGCATAGCTGTTGAGCGTACGGGTCAGCGCCGCGCGGAAAGCGGCCAGGTGCGTGCCGCCGTCCCGCTGAGGGATGTTGTTGGTGAAGCAAAGGACGTTCTCATAATAGGAATCGTTCCACTCCAGCGCGACGTCGATCGTCACATCATCGCGGCTCCCCGCGATCGCGATGGGATCGGGCATCAGCGGCTGCTTGTTCCGGTCGAGCCACTTCACGAAAGCCGCGATGCCGCCCTCATAGAACAGCTCGACTTCCTTCTTTTCCTCATGCCGCGCGTCGATCAGGAACAGGCGCACGCCGGAGTTCAGGAAAGCGAGCTCGCGGTAACGATGCTCCAGCTTGTCGAAATCGAACTCGGTATGGTTCTTGAACGTGCCGCCGTCACCCGGAACCTTCTCGGTCGAAGGGAGGAAGGTGACGCGAGTGCCCTTCTTGCCTTCCGGCGCATCGCCGACAATTTTAAGCGGCGCCACGGCATCGCCATAGGCAAAGCGCATATAATGCTCCTTGCCGTCCCTCCAGATGTTGAGGTCGAGATATTCGCTGAGCGCATTCACGACGCTGACGCCCACGCCATGCAGGCCGCCCGAAACCTTGTAGGCATTGTCGTCCGAGGTGTTCTCGAACTTACCGCCAGCGTGCAGCTGGGTCATGATGACCTCTGCCGCCGACACGCCTTCTTCCTTGTGGATGTCGGTAGGTATGCCGCGGCCATTATCCTCGACGCTGACCGATCCATCGGGATTAAGCGTGATCAGGATACGGTCGCAATGCCCGGCCAGCGCTTCGTCGATTGCATTGTCGCTGACCTCGAACACCATATGGTGCAGGCCCGACCCGTCATCGGTATCGCCGATATACATGCCGGGCCGCTTGCGTACCGCGTCGAGGCCCTTGAGGACCTTGATGCTGTCGGCGCCATAGGCGTTGCTGTTGGGGCTGCTTAGACTTTCCTCGCTCATGCCCGAGCATATAGGGAAAGGCCCGCCGAAACTAAAGCGAAACATGCCTGCTTCCGCTTGAGGGTGGGGCGGTCTATCAGGGTGGCATGCGCGCCATCTTTCCCTTGTTTCTGATGCTTGGCGCCTGCTCCGACAGCAGCGACGTCCTGGAGGAGCTGCCCAACAGTTCCATCGCCGGTGCGCCGCGCGACGCCATGCCGGAAACGCGGCTGGAGGCAAAGATCATCCGTCCGGTGACGATCGGAGAAGACGGGCCTCGCCTTGATGCATGCGGCGCGATGGGGCAGGCGGCTCGCGTGGGCGCGAGAGGTCTTGCGATCCGCGCGGCCCCCTTTGCCGATGCGCAGGTAGTCGGACGGCTGGCAGAGGGCGGGCGCGTTCATGTTTGTACCCGCAGTCTCGATCAGAAATGGCTGGGCGTGGTCGTGTTGATGCCCGCTCCCAATGATTGCGGCCTGTCTGAACCGGTCGAGCGCAGGCAGCCTTATGAAGGGCCATGCCTTAGCGGCTGGGTCTCGAGCGCTTCGATCCGGTTCGTTGCGTACTGAAATGGAAAAAGAACCGGCCAGCGGGTTCTGGCTGGCCGGTCAGGGGACAAGGGTCTCGATCAACATGTGGCGCCAAATGGCCTTTTACAAAACGTCCATTTTTCCATAAGTGGACTTTGTAGATCCCGTTTGGATAACCATTGGCCATGGCCACCTCTGCCCTCCGTCCGCCCTCTCTGCTCCGCTTGCTTGGCGCCTGGCGTGTGGAGGAAAGCGCCGAACCAGCCTATCGCCAACTGGCGCAGGCGCTACGCATGCTGGTATTGGATGGGCGCGTCGGCTTGAATGTACGCTTGCCGGGTGAGCGGGAGCTGGCCGCTGCGCTCGGCCTCAGCCGTACGACTATCGCTGCCGCCTTCGATCGGCTGCGGGACGAAGGGTATCTCGAAAGCCGGCAGGGGTCGGGCAGCGTTACTCGGCTGCCGACGGGGCGGATGGAGGCAGAGCCGCCTGAACTGGATATGTCATCGCATGGCAATATCCTCAATTGGACCCATGCCGCTTTGCCCGCAGCCGCTGGCGTGGGGCGCGCCTGTAAGGCTGCCGTGGAGGCGCTACCTGCTTTCCTCGGTGAACTTGGCTATGACCCGCTTGGCCTGCCGCCGCTGCGCCGTGCGATTGCGGCACAGTTCGAGCGGCGTGGATGTCCTACCAGTCCCGACCAGATCATCGTTACCAATGGTGCGCAGCAGGGCTTTGCACTGCTGATGCAATGGCTGACGGGACCGGGCGACCGGGTGGTGATCGACCATCCGACCTATCATAATGTGATCCAGGCCTTGCAGCGCTCCCATGTCGTGCCTGTGCCGGTCGGACTCCCCGTCCAAGGCTGGGACATTGACGCCATGGAGGCGGCGTTTCGCCAGACAAGCCCGCGCTTCGCCTATATCATCGCCGATTTCCACAATCCGACCGGTCGCAGCATGGATCCGGCGACCCGGCGCGCCCTGGTCGCTGCGGCCGCGCGGACGCATACGCCGCTGATCATTGACGAGACCATGGTGGCGATGGGGCTCGATTTCCCCGCGCCGCCGCCAGTCGCGATCCATGATCCTTCGGGGCGGCAGGTTATCTCGATGGGATCAGCGAGCAAGATCTATTGGGGCGGCTTGCGGGTCGGCTGGATTCGGGCCGATCCGCAGACGATCGCCGCGCTTGGACGGCTGCGCACGACCATGGACATGGCAAGCCCGGTAGTGGAGCAACTTGCCGCCGCGCAACTGATCGACAGCGAGGAAGGGCTGGGGCCGCGCACGGAGGTTCTCCGGGCGCGGCGGGACCATCTTATCGCGGAGATCGAGAAGCATCTGCCGCACTGGCGCGTCGAATCGCCAGCGGGCGGCCTGTCGCTCTGGGCGGAACTGCCCCGCGCGGAAGCGACTGCCTTGGCCGCGATCGCGGAAAGCCATGGCGTGCGAGTTGCGCCCGGGCCCCGCTTTGGAGTGAGCGGCGCTTTTGAGCGGTTCCTGCGCCTGCCCTTCACCTTGCCGGAGGAGCAGCTGACCTTGGGCGTCGAGCGGCTGGCGGAGGCGGATGCGCGCCTCCATGCGCGTCTGCCGCGTGGGCGTGATTCGCTGGCGGCGGCGCTGGAGGCGGATCGGCTGATTTGAGGTGGGATCGGGGGCAGGCCCCGATTTAAGCATCTTCCCAGCGGAAGCTGGCATCTCAGGCCAACTTGCGCGCCATCTACTGAGATGCCAGCTGTCGCTGGCAGGACGGATTGGGGACGCAACAGCCTTGATGAAAAAGAGCCGCGCAGGACATATCCTGCGCGGCTCCTAACTCACTGCGCAGCTTTATGCCGCCTTCTTGTCAGCCTTGTAACGCTCGATCGCTTCCAGCGTGATCTGGCGAGCGTCTTCAGCGCCGCCCCATGTGCCGATGCGCACCCACTTCTGCTTTTCCAGATCCTTATAGTGGGTGAAGAAATGTTCGATCTGCTCCATGACGATGCCGGGCAGGTCGTCCTTTTCACCAACCTTGGAATAATAAGGGAATGTCTTGTCGTCAGGCACACAGACGAGCTTCTCATCGCCGCCCGCTTCATCTTCCAGATTGAGAACGGCGATCGGGCGTGCACGCACGACGCTGCCCGGGATGAAGGGCGAGCGCGAGATTACCAGCGCGTCCAGAGGATCGCCATCGGGCGAAAGGGTGTGCGGCACGAAACCATAATTGGCCGGATAGCGCATCGGCGTATGCAGGATGCGATCGACGAACAGCGCGCCCGATGCCTTGTCGAACTCATATTTCACGGGCTCGCCGCCAGTCGGCACCTCGATGATGACGTTCAGGCTGTTGGGCGGATCGTCGCCGACCGGGATCAGTTCGATATTCATGGACTTCAAAGCCTTTTGATGCACGTTGGCGTTGCGGGTGATTATGTCCTTGGTTTGAGCAGCCGGTCGAGGCTGCCGTCACCCTCTCCTGTCTTTTCGAGGCGCGGATAGCGCAGGCCGCCGGAATAAGCGAGCGTCAAAGTGCGGTAGTATTTATCCTGTTTGACGATGATCTGCATCGGCTGGGCGGCCTTGAGCGCAGCCTTGAAGACCTCGCCCGAATATTCATCGCCATTGATCGCGACGATCTTTGCGCCAGTGACCAGACCGGCCTTGAAGGCGGCGCTGTCCCAGACGACGTTGCTGATCTCGCCGTCACTCTTGACGATCATGCCGACGCCAAAGCTTTGATCGACATTCTTGCCTGCGCTTTCCGCCGCCTTGGTGAAGGCGTTGGGCGTGTCGCCATAGACGAGCTTGTAGCCGCCCATGGTGAAGCCGCCCTTGGGCGTTTCCCGCGTCGTACTGTCGACATGTCGGGTGAAGAAGCCTGCCCAATCATAGGGCGCGACGCCGTTCAGCGTCCGGATGACATCATCGCGATTATAGACAACCTGGCCCCAATCGCCCGGATTGATGCCGAAGAATGCCTTTGCAAAATCGTCCAGCCCCTTTGCACCGCGCGTTTGGCGGCGGATGATCGCGTCGGCCTCCAGCCAGATCATCAATCCTTCATTATAATAGTCCTCCGACCGCTGCCAGCTGGTCCAGCCCTTGGGACGGCGAGCCGAAATGATCGGGTCGTGGGTCGTATCCTCCATCGCCCGCCACTCACGGCCGCGCGTGGTGTCGAGCTTGGCCGCGATATGGGCATAGGCGTCGAGCGTTTCCTGCTTAGTGAACAGGCCAGACCGCGCGCCCAGCACATAGCCCCAGAACTGCGTCTGCCCTTCATAAACCCACAGCAGATTATCCTGCATCGGCACGTTGAAGTCGGGCGTCCACAAAAGGTCCGGGCGACGGAACTTGCCGTCCCAGCTATGGACGAATTCATGAGGCAGAAGGTTGCGATCCAGCAGTGCGTCGCTGTCGCTCCACTTCCTGAAATAGCCCGGTTCCACCTGATTCTCCGATGAACGGTGATGCTCAAGGCCGATGCCGCCCATTTCGTCGGTGATCGCGAACAGGAAATCATAATGGTCGAAATGATAGGCGCCAAACAGCGCCCCTGCTTCATCGACCAGCTTCTTGTGCTTGGCGATCTGGTCAGGCTTCGCCTCCAGCTCATCCGCCTCGTCGGCGACGATGTTGAGGGTGACGTTGTGGCCCAAGTCCACCGGCTTGAAATAGCGCCCGGCGAAGACCGGCGAATCCTGCAGCGCCTCATAGTCGATCGTCTCATAGGTGACGGTCGATCCGGTCTTCTGTCCACGCAAGGCGGTGGCCGCCTGCCAACCGTCGGGATAGGTCACTGTCGCCTGAATCGGAATCTGCCGCGTATAATAGCCTGCGGGGTAGAGCGAGACCGACTCCCATTGGATGTTCAGCATCTTGGGCGTCACCACGACCCGGCCCTGATTGGGCTGGGTAGCCGACAGGAATTGGAAAGATGCTGTGACTTCGCGCGTGCCCTGCGGCACGTCGATGATGAAGGCGTAGACGTTGAGCGGATCGCGTTTCCAGGTGACCGGTTTGCCATCGGCGGTGAAAGTCAGCCCGCTGATCTTCTCGATCTGCCCGCGCGGCGCATGATTGCCCGGCAGCCATTCGGGCACAAGTAGCGTCATAGGGCCGCTCGTCGCGACGGGAATATGCTCCTTTACCCGAAAGATTCTCTGGGTTGTGTCGGTCGCATCGACTTCCAGCCGGATCGTACCGCCGGGGTAAGGTACGTCGCGGGGCGCCGGAGCGGCGTCGTTCACTGGCAGTGCGGCAGGCTTTGACCTTACGGCATCCTGGGCAACAAGCGGGCTGATGATGGCGGTGGAAAGCAAGAGGGCGGCAGCGAGGCTGCGGATCATGTCTGTCTCCGAAAAAAGACGCGGCAGGAATGCCTTATGAAATCAGCATGACGAACCAAGATGACCGCGTCCACCCGGAAGAAGAGCGGCGACATTATGTGACAAAAAAGCGCGTTTCCTTGAGCCTTCTTTGCCGCTAAAGGCGCATCCCCATGGCGAAAATCGAAAATCCGCGCCCAAAGACACCCAATGCGGTGCGCGGCACGCAGGACATGCTGGGGGGCACCGCTGACGCGTTCCAGGAACGCTTTGCCCATGTGATCGCGACCTTTGATCGCGTCCGCAGGCTCTATGGCTTTCACCGGGTCGAAGTCCCGGTGTTTGAAGCCACCGCCGTATTCGCCCGTTCGCTTGGCGAAAGCACCGATGTCGTTTCGAAAGAGATGTACACCTTCGAGGATCGGGGCGGGGACAGCATCACGCTTCGTCCCGAATTCACCGCGGGGATCGCGCGGGCCTATGTCACCGAAGGCTGGCAGCAATATGCGCCGCTCAAAGTGGCAACCCATGGCCCACTGTTCCGTTACGAGCGTCCGCAAAAAGGCCGCTTTCGCCAGTTCCACCAGCTTGACGCCGAAATCATCGGCGCTGGCGAAGCAGGGGCGGATATCGAGCTGCTGGTCTTCGCCGACCAGTTGCTGCGCGAGCTTGGCGTTTCCGAGGGCGTCACGCTGAACCTCAACACGCTGGGTGACGCGCAAAGCCGTGACGCCTGGCGCACCGCGCTAGTCGCCCATTTCGAAGCGCATCGCGATCAGCTTTCGGAAGAAAGTCTCGACCGGCTGAGCCGCAACCCGCTTCGCATCCTCGACAGCAAGGACCCGCGCGATCGGCCTGTGGCGGACAGCGCACCCGAGATCGATGCCTATTTGACGGACGAGGCCCGTGCTTTCTTCGATAAGGTGACGGCGGGCTTGGACGCGGCGGGCGTCGCTTGGCAGCGCAACGCCCGGCTGGTGCGCGGCCTTGATTATTACCGCCACACCGCGTTCGAGTTCATCACCGACCGGCTGGGCGCACAGGGCACCGTGCTTGGCGGCGGACGCTATGACGGGTTGATCGAGAACCTCGGCGGCCCGGCGACGCCCGCCGTTGGCTGGGCTGCGGGCATTGAGCGGCTCGCCATGCTGGTGGATGCGCCGGAACCTTCCGCGCCCACAGTGGTCATGATCCCGCTGGGCGAGGCGGCGGAAGCAAGGGCGACGGGCCTTGTCGCTGATCTTCGCCGCGCCGGGATTATGTGCGACATGGGTTTTCGGGGGAATATGAAGAAGCGGATGCAACGCGCCAATGCTTCGGGCGCCTCCTGGGCTGTCATCATCGGCGAGGATGAACTGACTCGTGGAGAAGCGGGTCTGCGCGATCTGCGGTCCGGGGAACAGCAAGCCGTGCCGTTGGCCGGACTGGTCGAGAAGCTGACGGCTCTTTGATGCATATTTCCGCCGAACGCATCGCGCAGATCGAGGCGCGCCGGGACGAGGTGCAGGCGTCGATGACGCGTGCCGACCTCGCGCCCGAGGAGTTCGTGCGGTTGTCGAAGGAATATGCGGAGATCGAGCCGGTCGCGCGCGCCGCGCATGAAGTGCGGCGGCTTCGGCAGGAACTTCAGGCGCTCGAATATATGGCGGGTGGCGATGGCGCCGACGCAGACGCCGCGATGCGCGAGATGGCGCAGGAGGAAATGCAGCTGATCAAGAGCCAGCTGCCGGGCGCCGAGCGTGCGCTGGCCCTGCAACTGCTGCCGCGCGATGCAGCCGATGCGCGCCCGGCGATGCTGGAAATCCGTGCCGGAACCGGTGGAGATGAGGCTGCGCTGTTCGCGGGCGACCTGTTCCGCATGTATCAGCGCTATGCCGACGCCCAAGGCTGGAAGATGGAGATGATCTCCGCCAACGCTGCCGAAGTGGGCGGCTTCAAGGAAGTGGTTGCCAGCATCACGGGCGCAGGCGTGTTCGCCAAGCTCAAGTTCGAGAGCGGCGTCCATCGGGTGCAGCGTGTGCCCGTGACCGAAAGCGGCGGGCGCATCCATACCTCCGCCGCGACCGTCGCTGTCCTGCCGGAACCCGAGGAGGTCGATGTGCAGATCGCCGACAGCGACCTCAAGATCGACATCTACCGCGCATCGGGCGCTGGCGGGCAGCATGTGAATACGACCGACAGTGCCGTGCGGATCACGCACTTGCCCAGCGGCATCGTCGTGACGCAGCAGGACGAACGATCGCAGCACAAGAACAAGGCAAAGGCCATGCAGGTGCTGCGCGCTCGTCTTTACGAAGCGGAACGCGAGCGGACACAGAGCGAGCAGGCAGGCGCGCGCAAGGCGATGGTCGGATCAGGCGACCGGTCCGAACGCATCCGCACCTATAATTTCCCGCAAGGGCGCGTGACGGATCACCGCATCAACCTGACCCTGCATCGCCTGCCGGAAATCCTGGAAGGCGCAGGCCTGGCCGAAATCATCGATGCGCTGATTGCCGAGGATGAAGCCGCACGCCTTGCCCAGCTGGATGGCATCGGGTGAGCATCGCCCAAGCGCTCCGCGATGCGGCTGCGTGTCTCGACAAGGTCAGCGGCACGCCGCGCCTTGATGCCGAACTGCTGCTCGCGCACGCGCTGGGCCTGAGCCGGAACGCGTTGCTGCTTCGTCAGCAGGACCTGTCCGTGCCCCATGGCTTCGCCGCTCTTCTCGACCGGCGGCTTGGCGGTGAACCCATCGCCTATATCACCGGCGTTCGGGATTTCTGGACGATCAGCCTGCGGGTCACGCCCGATGTGCTGATCCCTCGCCCCGATACCGAAACGTTGATCGAGGCGGCGATCGAGCATTTCAAGGATCGTTCGCCGGAACGGATACTGGACCTGGGCACCGGATCAGGCGCGCTGCTGCTCGCGGCGTTGGATCAATGGCCGCGAGCGAGCGGGATTGGAGTAGATCTTTCCTCTAAAGCGCTTGCGGTGGCGCAAGATAATGCCGAACGTCTCGGGCTTGCCAGGCGGGCGTCTTTTCGGTTGAGGGATTGGGCGGAGGGGATGACCGGACCCTTTGACCTCATCCTGGCCAACCCGCCCTATATTGCGAGCGAAGAGGAATTGACCGGCGACGTGCTGCACGAACCCGCAAGCGCTCTGTTTGCGGGAGCAGATGGTCTGGACGACTATCGGCGTATCGCGCCCATGATCGCCGGGCTTCTCACGGACCGCGGCGTGGCCGCCATCGAGATCGGCCATGACCAGAGGGAAAGCGTGTCCGCGCTGCTTCGCGCGGAGGGACTTGTAGTGGCGGTCCGCAAGGACATGGCAGGGCACGACCGCTGCCTGATCGCCACTCGCCCCTCGCAATCCTAAAAGGCGAGGGCGCGCCGGAGTTGCTTCAAGATGGGAAATATGCTGGTTTTACCGCGCTATCTCGCGCCGCGTTGACGGCTGCGGACGACCACCCATGGGTTCGCCCGCCAAACTCACCGGAATCGCTTCGGCTCAAGTGAAAATTGCTTGGTTTATCTCCGCAAAGACACTACATGGAGAGCAGGGACGGCATTATCCTGAGGATCTGCCCTGTGGGGCTTAGCTGAGAAAAGGCCGTTTTCCCGCTCCTTCAAAGTCACGATGGCGCTGCTGCGCAGGCGCCTCTGGCAGCGTAAGGGCAAGGGTTGTCGCACAGCCCCTGTCCGGCGGAGCCCTACCCGGCCTGATGAGCAGGCGGTGTTTTAGGATGCGACTGAACGATGTTTTCAGTGAATGATGGCAAAGTGAACGCAAGGACCAGCTCTTGATCAACAACAGGCAGGCCGGTCGCCGTAATCGCGGCCGGAACAATAACGGACGTCCGGGTGGCGGCAACCGGGGCGGCGGCGATAGCGGCAACCGGATTGATAGCCGCGCACGCGGTAACGCGGTCCAGCTTCTCGAAAAGTACAAGAATATGGCTCGCGACGCCCAGATGGCGGGCGACCGTGTGAATGCGGAATATTATCTGCAGTTCGCGGACCATTATTTCCGCGTGCTGGCCGACAATCGCGCCCGGCAGGAGGAGCAGCAGCAGCGCTTCCGCCGTCCGGAAGACAATGGCGATTATGAAGGCGATGATTTCGACGCCCCGGATTTCGCGGGCGACGACAATCGTAGCGAACCGCAGCAGCAGTTCGAGCGTGGCTATGAAGGCGATCGCCGCCGCGATCAGCAGCGTGACCAGCAGGATAATCGCGACAACCGTAACCGCCGCGACCGCCCGCGCCGCGAGCGCCCAGCCTATGAAGTGGCCGAGCGGCAGGACGAAGAAGCCCCGGAAGCTCCGGCACCGGTCGCAGAGCGTGCGCCTGAACCTCAGGCTGAAACGGAAGCTGCGGCAGCAGCGGAAGCGCCCCGCGCCCGTCGCGGCCGTCCCCGGAAGGCGGATGTGGCGAAGTCTGAAGGCAGCGAAGGGCTCGACCTTTCCGTCCTGCCGCCTTCGATCGCCCGTGCCGACAATGACAGCGAGCCCGCTGCCGAGGAAGCGCCGCGCAAGCGTACGCGCCGCGCGCGTCCGGCTGCGGAAGCGGCGGAATGATCTAGCGTCTCGCTTCGGATAACGGCGAGATCGGATTTGAAGGGAGTGGCGTACGCGCCGCTCCCTTTTTCTTTTCGGCTGCGGCAATTCAGCGCGCGGGCAACACGCGTGGCCGATGTTGATCGTCAAGCGCGACGAAGGTGAAGATACCGCTCGTCAGGTCGATCTGCCGCTGATCCGTCCCGCGTGTCGCCACCACATCTACGCGAATGCCGAGGGACGTTCGACCGCGGCGTTCTTCATGCGCATAGACCGTCACGATATCACCAAGCAGCATCGGCGAGATGAACTTCATGCCGTCGATAGCCACCGTCGCCACTGCGCCTTCAGCCAATCGGCCCGCCACGATCCCTCCGGCGATATCCATCTGGCTTAAGATCCATCCGCCGAAAATATGTCCGTTGCTGTTGATCTCGGTAATGCCGGGCACCACCCGCAGAACCAGTTCGCCCCTCTTTTCAGTCATCGATGGATACCTCGTCCTTCAGCGGGTCCATGACCTGATCATCATGGCCCGTTCCACTCGAAAGGAATACCAAGGAGATCAGGCCGGTCCCCAGCATGAAGGTCAACCAGACGCCGATGACGGTGGCCAGGACCATGTGCAAGGGCATCGGGCCAGCCCATAGGCGAAGGCAGCCCAGTGCCACGCCAACGCACAAAGCTCCGCCAAGCGCCATCCAAAGCATGATGCGCCGAAACCGCCCCCAGGCGGTCGCTGCGATCCTTGGATCATCCAGGCCCTGTTTATCTCTCATCCCTTTTCTTTGGGGAACGAAAGTGGGATCATCAAGGGACGGACGCATAATGTCTGAACGCAAGGAGACGGGGCATGACGATCACCGCGATTCTGCAGGGCAAAGGCCATGAGGTCACCCAGGTCCGACCGGAGGACAGCGTGCTATCGGTAGTCCAGCTCTTGTCCGAACGGCGGATCGGCTGCGTGCCTGTTGTCGATGATGGTCAGGTGCTCGGGATTTTCTCCGAACGCGACCTCGTCCATCAAATTGCGCGAGATGGCGCGTCGGTGCTGGAACGCAGGGTGGGGGAGGTGATGACCGCCCCTCCCATAACCACCGATGACAAGACTCCGGTGATCCATTGCCTGTCACTCATGACGAAGAAGCGGGTCCGCCACCTTCCTGTTGTTGTCGATGGTAGGCTGACAGGTCTCGTGTCGATTGGCGACCTCGTCAAATTCCGGATCGACAGCATCGAATCGGAAGCAGCAGCACTGCGCGATTACATACAGTCGGCGTAAGTCAGGCGGGGGCGGGCTGCGGTGCTGTCCGCCTCACCACCAGGCTGACGAGTTCCATCAACGTACCGCGCGCGCAAAGCATCAGCGCGGCAAGGAAGGCGAGGGCGCCTGAAGGCACTAGGACGCAAAGCCGCACCAGTGCCGGCAGTGCGGGCAGTAGCGAATCGACAATCAGCACTATCCCCGCCATCATAATGGAACAGCCAAGGCCCGGAGCCGCAGCGCGAATCAGGTCCATCAGCCGCAATCCCATCGCTCCCCCGGCTAGGCGCGCAGTGACCGCGGTTAGCAACGGGAAGGCCCCAAGCCAGGCCCAGGCCAAGCCGATCGCGCCGAATCGAATGCCCAGCAGGAATGCGATCGGCATCAACACAGCCCCCACGGCGGCGATTCGCGCCGTAGTCCCAGGACGCCCGAGGGCATTGCTTACCGGGGCGAACATGACCTGCAGCGTCATGAACGGCATGGCGAGCGCCAGGACCGACACAAAGGGCGCCATCTCAAGCCACTTCGCGCCGAAAAGGGTTTCCACCAACGGCTCGGCAGTAACCGCCATGCCGAGATATACAGGGCAGGAAATGAGCAGCAGCAGCCGCACGGCCTTGCAGAATGACCATGCGATTCGCGCCGGATCCTTTTGCATCCGCGCATAGGCGGGAAAGGCGACGTCGTTCAGCGGGGGGATGAATTTGGACACGAAGATCTGCGTCAGAAAGAGGGCTTCGGCATAAAGACCAAGCTGATGCGGATTGAGCGCGCGACCGCCGATGAAGATATCCGCCTGGCTCTGGATGATCCAGAAAAGCTGGCCGCCGAGCAGCGACGCGCCATAGGCGACCATCGCGCCCGTACCCCGAAAATCAAAGCTGGGAATCGGCCGGAAGCCTGTAGCGATGATATAGCCCACCGCCTTGACCCAAAAGCCCGCCATGGGCGCAAATACCAGCGTCCACACGCCCCATCCTGACAGCGCACCTGTCAGGGCTACAGCGGCTGATGCCGCTGCCGCTATCAGGTTGACCAGCGCAGGCCGCTTGAAATCCAGCGCCCGCCCCATGAGCGCTTCAGGTATGGAGATGAAGGGAGTCGACAGGTAAAGCAGCGCCTGCACCCGCAGCAGGTCCGCCACCATGGGTTGGTCGTAATAATCGGCTGCCCACGGCGCGATCATCAGTTGTGCTAGGGCAAGGCCGCCGTTCAGCAGCAGCATGATGCCAAATGCCTGGCGCAGCTTATGCGAATCGAGCGTCTCCGACTGAACCAGCGCGC